>JAFEFC010000003.1 GCA_018240785.1 Pseudomonadota bacterium
CTCTCACACCCCGCCGTATCCGCAACACAGACTTTCCGCCTCACGACTCCCCCAGCTCCGCAACCGCCAAAACCACCGCTGCGCTCAGAGAGGGCCGCATTATCAACAGCAAAGGAAGGACGTCAACAGGCTTTTCGAGAATTGGGATTTGGCTTGCGCGGACGGCGCGCACTGGCCTATGGCGCCGTCAGTGGCATCGAGGAGCGGGTGGTCGATTGGATGAGCAGCCGCCTCATGCGGCGATCGGTCGCATATATATAGATATGTACTGTGCAACGCTCCGCGGTCGCCCAGGTCATTGCCGGTTGCCCGCCATAGGGGTGGAGTGCTATTGTCCGCGCGTCGCGCGGGAGAGAACTCGAAAAGAGTCGCCGAAGGCGTAATCCCCGGAATCGCTCAGGCACAATGGACCGCGCGGCTTGCAAGAATCTGGAGAGCGATACGGGCATCAGCGCCTGCGTATCCACCGAAGGGGCAGTCGTCCGGCGTCATGCAGGACGTAATCTCTCAGGTACAAGGGACAGATGGGGGCAGCTGAGCAAAGTGCTTTGCGTCCCCGTCACTTCTGGTGATCAACTGGAGCCCTCATGAACCGCCCCGCCTTCTCATCGTTCTCTGCCAGAATTTCCGGTACCCATACTGAACCCTCGCACCCGAGGCTCTTCAATCATCGCTCGGCGTGCTTACACTTTCCCGTTCCGCAGCCCGGACCGGTGCTGACGGGCATCGGCCTTCCCCTTCATCACTGGAGAATTCCATGAGCAACATCCCCGCTGGTCTCAAGTATACGAAGTCCCACGAGTGGATCCGCGTCGAGGACGACGGCACGCTGACGGTCGGGATCACCGACCATGCGCAGGAGGCCCTCGGCGACGTGGTATTCCTTGAACTGCCCGAGGCTGGTCGCAAGCTTGCCGCCGGCGAGGCTTGTGCGGTCGTCGAGTCCGTCAAGGCCGCATCGGACATCTACGCCCCGCTTGCCGGTGAAGTCATCGCAGCAAACGAGGACGCCGCGTCGGCGCCGGAGAGCGTCAATGGGGATGCTTACGCCGCCTGGCTGTTCAAGCTGAAGCCGGACAACACGGATGACCTGGCTGCGCTTCTCGATGCAACTGCCTACGCGGCCGAGATCGACTGACGCGCTCGTTTTCTTGCACGCTGCCGCCGAGTCGGCAGTTCCTCCAGCCTGACTGACCCCCACCAGGGCGCACAGCGGTCACGCCGTTCCGCTGTGCGCGCTCCTCGGATGCGCAAAAGACCATCATGACGCCTAGCCCCCTTTCTGCGCCGCTTGCTCAGCTCGAACAGCGGGATGCCTTCATTCATCGCCATCTCGGCCCGAACGTCGAGGAAATAGCCCACATGTGTGCCGCGCTCGACGTGGCAAACGTGGACGATCTGATCGCGCAGACCGTGCCGGCATCGATCCGCCTGTCGGGCGATCTCCCGCTGCCCGGATCACGACCTGAACATGAGGCGCTCGCCGACCTTCGGGCGATCGCGTCGAAGAACGCGCTCTGCACGTCCATGATCGGCCTGGGCTATTTCGGCACCATCACGCCAGCCGTCATCCTGCGCAACGTCATGGAGAACCCTGGCTGGTACACGGCGTATACGCCTTATCAGGCCGAGATATCCCAGGGGCGCCTCGAGGCGCTACTGAACTACCAGCAGATGGTCATCGACCTGACAGGGCTGGAGCTGGCCAACGCCTCGCTGCTCGACGAGGCGACGGCCGCCGCCGAAGCGATGGCCATGGCGCGCCGGGTGTCGAAATCGAAATCCAACGCATTCTTTGTCGATGCGGCCTGCTATCCGCAGACCATCGACGTCATCCGAACGCGTGCACACTACTTCGGCTTCGACCTGATCCTCGGCAACGCTGTCGAGGCCGAAAACCACGATGTATTCGGCGCCCTGCTGCAGTACCCGAACCTGCACGGCGAGATCGCCGACCTGGGCACCATCATCGCTGCTCTCAAGGCGAAGGGTGCGGTGGCCGCAGTCGCGACCGATCTGCTGGCACTCGTGCTGCTCAAGAGCCCAGGTGCGATGGGGGCGGACATCGCGCTCGGCTCGGCGCAGCGCTTTGGCGTTCCGATGGGGTTCGGCGGCCCGCACGCCGCCTTCTTCGCCACGCGCGAAGCTCACGTCCGCTCCATGCCCGGTCGCATCATCGGCGTATCGAAGGATGCCCGCGGCAAGACGGCGCTGCGCATGACGCTGCAGACACGCGAACAGCACATCCGTCGCGAGAAGGCGAACTCCAACATCTGCACCTCGCAGGTTCTGCTCGCCAACATGGCCGGCTTTTACGCCGTCTACCATGGACCGAAGGGTTTGCGCACCATCGCCGCACGTGTGCACCGGCTGGCTGCCATCGTCGCCGAGGCGCTGCGCGGCGCAGGTTTCCAACTGGCCCGCACGGCGTTTTTTGACACCATCGAGGTGGAAGTCGGCGCACGAGGGCCCCAGATCCTCGCCGCAGCCAAGGCAGCCGGCTACAACCTCCGCCACGCCGCCGATGACCGCATCGGTCTCTCGGTGGATGAGACCACCACGGCAGACCACGTTGCCGCCGTACTGCGTTGCTTCGGTGTCGAGGCCGATCTTGCGGCGCTCGATGCTCGAGTCTCCTCCGCGGGCGGCGCGATTCCGGCCTCGCTGCTGCGCACCGACGCCATCCTGACGCATCCGGTGTTCAATTCGCACCACACCGAGCACCAGATGCTGCGCTACCTCAAGAAGCTGCAGAACCGGGATCTCGCGCTCGACCACTCGATGATCTCGCTCGGCTCATGCACGATGAAGCTCAACGCCACCAGCGAGATGATCCCGGTCACCTGGCCCGAATTCGCCAATCTGCATCCGTTCGCACCACGCGACCAGGCAGTGGGCTACCTGGAAATGATCGACGGCCTCGCATCCTATCTCCGTGCGGTAACGGGCTTCCCGGCGATCTGCATGCAGCCGAACTCCGGCGCACAGGGTGAATATGCCGGCCTGGTGGCGATCTCGCGCTACCACGCCAGCCGCGGCGAAGCACACCGCAACATCTGCCTGATCCCGAAATCGGCGCACGGCACCAACCCGGCGACGGCGCAGATGTGCGGCATGCAGGTGGTGGTGGTGGATTGCGACGACAAGGGCAACGTCGATGTCGCCGATCTGCGCGCGAAGGCTGCCCAGCACGCTGACCGCCTGGCGGCGCTGATGATCACCTACCCGTCGACACACGGCGTGTTCGAAGAGGCAGTGCGCGAGATCTGCGAGATCGTCCACCAGCACGGCGGCCAGGTGTATATGGACGGCGCCAACCTCAACGCGCAGGTCGGGCTTACCTCACCCGCCAGCATCGGCGCCGACGTGTCGCACATGAACCTGCACAAGACCTTCTGCATTCCGCATGGCGGCGGCGGACCGGGCATGGGGCCGATCGGCCTGGCGGCACATCTGGCACCCTTCATGGCCGACCACGTCGTTGCTCCGACCGGCCCTCAAGACCGCCCGAACAAGGGCCAGGGCGCCGTCGCCGCGGCGCCGTTCGGCTCGGCCAGCATCCTGCCGATCTCGTGGATGTACATCACCATGATGGGCGGCCAGGGGCTCAGGCAGGCGACCGAGATCGCCATCCTCAATGCCAACTATCTGGCAGCACGGCTGGGACCGCACTATCCGGTGCTCTACACCGGAAGCCAGGGGCGCGTGGCGCACGAGTGCATCATCGACATCCGTCCGATCAAGGCGGCAACCGGCATCAGCGAGGTCGACATCGCCAAGCGCCTGATGGACTACGGATTCCATGCACCGACGATGTCCTTTCCTGTAGCCGGCACGATCATGATCGAGCCGACCGAGTCGGAGGATCTGGGCGAGCTCGAACGCTTCGTCGCCGCGATGATCGCGATCCGCAAGGAAATCCTTCAGGTCGAGACCGGCACCTGGCCGGCCGAGGACAACCCGCTGAAGAACGCGCCGCACACCCAGGCCGACCTCACCGGCGACTGGAACCGGCCTTACTCGCGGGACCAGGCCGTTTTCCCGCTGCCCTGGGTGGCGGAGAACAAGTTCTGGCCGAGCGTAAACCGCATCGACGATGTGTACGGCGACCGCAACCTGTTTTGCGCTTGCGTGCCGATGAGCGACTATGCCTGAGGCAGACACGCGCCTGCGGTAGAATCCGCTCCGCTTCGTCGCGAAGCCACGCCCCTGCGGGCGTGGCTTTTTTATGCAGCTTCCGTCGCGGCCCAACCGCTCCGACATCGACCGAACCGATCGTCTGCTCCCGGACATGCAAGCCTCCCGAAACGTCCATCGCCCCCTGTGGGTCGCCCTGCTCGTCGCCCACCTCGTCGCCCTCGCCGCCCTGCTTGCCTGGGTGTGGGCCGGGACGCGTCCGGTTCCGATGTATGACCTGCACCTGTCCGACGGCGAAAAGCTGAAGTGCGTGTCCTATGCGCCCTACCACTTCCCGGGCCAGACACCCTTCGACAAGAACGCACGCGTCGCGCGCGCGCAGATCGAAACGGATCTGGCAGCGCTGGCCGGGATCACCGAGTGCGTGCGGCTGTATTCGATTGATCACGGCCTGGATCAGGTCGTCGACGTCGCCCGCGGCGTCGGGCTGAAGGTGCTGCTCGGCGCCTGGATCGGCTTCGACCGCAAGAAGAACGCTGTCGAACTCGAGCGTGCGATCACGCTGGCAAACGCCAATCGCGACGTCGTCCGCGCCCTGATCGTCGGCAACGAAGTGCTGCTGCGGCGCGAGCGCAGCGAAGACGAAATGCGCACGCTGATCCGTGAAGCCAAGGCCAGGGCAGCGGTGCCGGTCACCTACGCGGACGTGTGGGAATTCTGGGTCAAGCATGACAGCCTCGCGAGCGAGGTCGATTTCGTCACCGTGCACATCCTGCCCTTCTGGGAGGACGAACCGGTCGACATCGAGCATGCGCTCGCCCACGTCGCCGACATCCACGACAAGATGAGCGCGCATTTCGCCGGAAAGTCCCTCCTGATCGGCGAGACGGGCTGGCCCAGCGAGGGTCGCCAGCGCGAGGAATCGAAGCCTTCCCGGGTCAATCAGGCGCGCTACATCAGGGAGTTCGTGCATCAGGCGCATGCCCGAGGCTGGAACTACAACCTCATCGAGGCGATCGACCAGCCGTGGAAGCGCCGGCTCGAGGGTACCGTCGGCGGCTACTGGGGCATGCTTGAGGCACAGACCCTGAGGCCGAAATTTCCGCTTGCCGGCGCGGTGTCGGAGCGTGCCAGCGCCATGCCTCCCCTCGCCGGCGCTGCGGTGGGCGCGCTCATCGGCCTGCTGCTGGCCGCAACCACGGCAGGAACGACCGCCTTGCGCACCGCGGCCCTCACTGCCGTGGCAGCGACCGCCGGGCTGATTGCCGTGCTGCATTGGGAACACGCTCTGGTGGCCTATCGCGATGCGCTGGAATGGGGCGTGCTTGGCGGCATCGCCCTCCTCGCCGCCATGTTGGCCGTCGTGCTCGGACGGTGGCGAGGTGAGGAACTTCCTTCTGGCGAGGCTGCATGGGCGGCGCTTCGCGCGCGCCGGCCACTATCGTGCGCAACCACCTTGGGGCTGATGCGTTCCCTGCTGATGTTCTCCGCGTCGATCGCGGCCTTGCTGCTGTTCGTCGACGCGCGCTATCGTGATTTCCCGACCCTGCTCTACTTCACGCCGGCGCTCGCACTCGGCGTCATCGGCTGGTGGCAGGGCTGCAGCGGCCGCGCTGAGCGACTCTTTGCGTGGGTGATGGCAATTTGCGTCCTCGGGCGCTGGCTGCCAGAGCCGGCCAACCCTCAGGCCATCGCCTGGCTGGTGATCGGACTGATCCTGTCAGTGCCGCTGTTGCGGCCGCGCCAGCACGAGGACCGATAGCATCGCGCCCACCGCGGCCGGCTCGTAGCTGTAGAGGACGAGGCCAAGCAGTCCGGCGAGCCAGCCCGCCCATGCCGCCCTGCGGCAACCCAGCATGAACGAAATGGCGCCCAGGGCAAGGCTGCCCCAGCCCAGGCGCTCGTGCAGGAAGGACTGCACCAGCGCCGTCTTGAACACGCAAGGGGCGACGGGGCTGCCGGGCGCCAGGCAATCGCGCGGCAGCAGGCCATTTTCGAGCAGGCCGTAGCGCACCGCCATCGCAGCGGCGAGCACGACGGCACCCCACAGCAGCACGCGCATCGGCACGCCGAGCACATCGCCCCGCGCAAGAAGCTTCTGTTCCAAGCTGAATATTCCTTCGAAAGCGCTGTTTCCGCAATGCAACGAGGACTGTTGCAAAATCGGCTTCCCGCGGGCTCGTAACGGCCTGAGATAGCGCCTAGAATGCCCGCCGTCAGGATCGATCAAGGCCGGGATTGTGTCACAGCGCCGAATCGAAGTGAATTTCGACACGTGCCCGTGCCCGCCCGGCACGACTGCCGTCGCGGCGCATCCCGTAATGCCCCACGTCGCTCCTCTCCAAGGGTGACGCCCACTTCCATCGGACAACATTCCAGATGAAACAAGCCGCTTCGTTCGCATACCGCGTGGCAGTCGCCGCCGCCATCGCCGGCCTGGTCGCGATCGCCCAGTACTGGCTGTGGGAGCATTTCAACCGGGGCGCCGAATTCATCGGCACCAACCAGAGCATCAAGGGTTTCGCCTACAACGGCTTCCAGCGCGACCAGAGCCCGCTGAAGGGCACATACCCCACGCGGGCGGAACTAGCCGCCGACCTCGACCTGCTCGCGCGCAACTCCGACGCGTTGCGCACCTACGGCGTCAACGACATGCCGGAGCTCCTGACGGTCGCCGGTGAGCGCGACATGCTGGTCACCGCCGGCGCCTGGCTGGACCGTGACGCCGACAAGAACGACAAGGAGATCACCGCACTGATCGCCAAAACGCGCGGCATGCGCCATGTCGAGCGCCTCATGGTGGGCAACGAATCCATCCTGCGCGGCGACCTGACCCCCGACCAGTTGATCGTCTATCTGGACCGCGTGCGCAAAGCCCAGCGCAAGCCGGTGTCGACGGCAGAGCCCTGGCACGTGTGGCTCAAATATCCGGAGTTGGTGAAGCACGTCGATTACATCACCGTGCACCTGCTGCCCTACCACGAGGGCGTTCCGGTCGAAGCTGCAGTCAATTATGCCTTCCAGCGCTATGACGAACTGGCGAAGACCTTCCCGAAGAAGAAGATCGTGATCGGCGAGATCGGCTGGCCCAGCAAGGGGCCGGTCATCGGCGCTGCCGTGCCTTCGCTCGACAACGAGGCGCGCTTCATCCGCGAGTTCCTCGCCAACCCGCGCACGCCGCGCCTGGACTACTTCCTGATGGAAGCCATCGACCAACCGTGGAAGGTCGATGTCGAGGGCTGGGCCGGCGCCTACTGGGGCATGTACAACGCCGACCGCGAGCAGAAGTTCGCGCTGGAAGGCCTGGTGGAGCGCGATCCGCACTGGGCGAAGAAAGCCAGCAACGCCGCGGTGTTCGCGCTGCTGCCGATGTTCCTGATTGCCTTCTTCCTGACCGACTGGAGCATCTTCGGCCGCATCTTTCTCGCCGGACTGATCCAGGCCTGCGTCTCGACGCTGATCATCGGCCTCAACGTGCCGCTCGACTATTACCTGACCCAGCGCGACCTGATCGGCCTGGCGATGCTCATCGCCGCGACCGGCCTGACGGCGGCGGTGCTGTTGTCGCATGGTTTCGAGTTCGGCGAGATGCTGTTCAAGAAGAAATGGCAGCGTCGCTTCATGCCGATGCGTCCGCACCTCGAGGAAGACCAGCCTTTCGTCTCCATCCACCTTGCCTGCTATAGCGAGCCCCCGGAGATGGTGATTGCCACCATCGACAGCCTGGCGGCAATGAACTACAAGAACTTCGAAGTGCTGGTGCTGGACAACAACACCAAGGAAGAAGAGCTGTGGAAGCCGCTCGAGAAGCGCTGCGCCGAGCTCGGCCCGCGCTTCCGCTTCTTCCACCTGGAGAACTGGCCGGGTTTCAAGGCCGGTGCCCTGAACTACGGCCTCAAGGTGACCGACCCACGCGCCGAGGTCGTCGGCGTGGTCGATGCGGACTACGTCGTCGATCCGGAATGGCTCTCCAGCCTCATCCCGCACTTCGACAAGCCCGACGTCGCTGTCGTGCAGGCGCCGCAGGCGCACCGCGACTGGGAGACGCAGCCTTTCCGGCGCATGTGCAACTGGGAGTTCGACGGCTTCTTTCGCATCGGCATGCACCACCGCAACGAGCGCAACGCGCTGATCCAGCATGGCACGATGACGCTGGTTCGCCGCCTGGCGCTGGAGGAGGTCGGCGGCTGGTCCGAATGGTGCATCTGCGAGGACACTGAACTGGGCCTGCGCCTCATCGAGCGCGGCTACGACACACGCTACGTCGACCATATCCTCGGCCGCGGCCTCACGCCGTCCGACTTCGCGTCGATCAAGACCCAGCGCTTCCGCTGGGCCTTCGGCGCGATGCAGATCCTGAAGGCACATCTGCCGCAGATGCTGGGCAAGAGCAACCTTAACCTGGCGCAGCGCTACCACTTCCTGACCGGCTGGTTCGCCTGGCTGGGCGATGCGCTGCAACTGGTCTTCGCCTTTGGCAGCCTGTTCTGGACCCTGGGCATCCTGCTGTTCCCGAAATCCTTCGGCCTGCCGGTGGTCGCGCTGGCGTTGCCGATCCTGGGCTTCATGGCGTTCAAGGGTGCGCTCGGCCCCATCCTTTATCGGCGCACGATGGATTGTCCGTGGAAGGACATCCTGGGTGCGTCCATCCTTTCCGTCGGCCTCGCGCACGCCATCGCACGCGGCGTATTCACCGGCATCGTGAAGAAGAAAGGCGTCTTCGTACGCACCCCCAAGGGCTGGCGCGCGCAGGGGGCTCTGGCCTTCTTCGGCCCCATTCGCGAGGAAATCGGCATGCTGGTGGCGCTGCTGCTTGGGGCCGTGGCGCTGATCCTGATGCGCGGCGCCAACAGCATCGAAACTCAGCTCTGGGTGGGCATCCTGTGCCTCCAGTGCATTCCCTACTTGGCTGCGATCGCCTGCCAGGTGGCCGCCTACATGCCGGACAAGGCACAGCACGACGGTACGCCGCACGCCGTGCCCGCCTGAACCCTGGCCGCGGCGTCTTCGACGCCGGCAACGCCCCTTTTCGCCAGGTCGAACGCCATGACTGCACAAGCTGCAGCATGGCGTTCTAGTCATGGGCGCGTCTGCCCTCCGAAGGCAAGCCTGGCCGATTGGAGAGCTGGATCAGAAGCCCGCGGCGCTGCCTTCCCGGCGCGGATCGGCAGCCCCCAGCCAGCCTCCATCCGCGGCGCGGGCGACAACGCTGCTGCCGCTGGTCAGGCTGCGCAGCACCACGCTTTGGCCGAACAAGCGCAGACGGTCAGCCAGCACCGCGCCCTCCGGCCGATCCTCGACCTCGGTGGGCCCGTTGCGGCTGCCGACGTGCGGGCGCGCCAGCACGGCATCCGGCGGCAATTGCCAATCGGTCAGGCCCACCACTGCCTCGGCGACGTAGTTGATGATGGCGCCCCCGCCCGCCGAGCCGAGCACTGCGTACAGCGTGCCGCCACGGCTGAAGATCAGCGTCGGGGCCATGGAACTGCGGGGACGCCTTCCTCCGCTCACACGGTTGGGGTGGGCTCCCAGCCGGCTGCGCGGCTGGAAGCTGAAGTCGGTCAACTGGTTGTTGAGCAGGAAGCCGCCGACCATGCGCCGGCTGCCGAAGGCATCCTCGATCGACGCGGTCAGCGCCACTGCATTGCCGTGAGCGTCGACGATGGAGAGGTGCGTGGTCGAAGGCTGCTCGGTCTCGATGGCCGCAACCGGCTTCCGGCGGGGAACCGGGTCGCCTGCATCCACCCGGCCGAGGCTGGCGTCGAGTCGAATCTGCGCCGCCCGCCGGGCAAGATAGCGGCCGTCGATCAGGGCTGCCGGCGACGTCACCATTGTCGCCGGATCGCCATACCAGGCGTCACGATCCGCATACGCCAGCCGGCCGGCTTCGGCAAACAGGTGCAGTGGAAAGGCCGAGTCGGACGCGAGCTGCGACACTGGAAAGCGTTCCAGGATGCCGAGCATCGCCAGCAGAGTACCTCCGCCCGAACTCGGGGGCGGCATGCCGCAGATCTTCCAGGTGCGATAAAGCGCGCACAGCGGCTGACGACGCACCGCCCGATACTTCCTCAGATCATCGATGCTCAGCTTCCCGGCGTTCGGCGCAGCCTGCGCAGCGGCAACCAGATCTACGGCGAGGCTTCCCTCGTAGAAGGTCGCGACGCCATCGTGCGCCAGGATGCGCAGCGTCGCCGCCAGGGCGGGATTGACGAGCCGCGCCCCAACCGCCAGCGGCCGCCCCGCCGCATCGAAGAACAGCGCGCGCGCACCCGGATCGCGGAACAAATGGGCATCCGCAGCGACCAGTGCGTGCAGCCGCGGCGACACCGGAAAACCTTCTTCCGCGAGCCGGATCGCAGGCTGGAACAGGCTCACCCACGGCAGGCGGCCGTGGCGTGCGTGCAGTTCGGCAAGGAGACGCGGCAAGCCAGGCACGCCCACCGCGCGCCCTCCGAGCGCTGCCTCGTAAAACGCCATCGGTGCCCCGTCGGCGCCGAGGAACAGCGTGGTATCGACATCCCGCGGCGCTGTCTCGCGGCCGTCCCAGGCCTCCACCACCCCGCCCTCGGTCGCATAGTGCAGCGCGAACCCGCCACCGCCCAGGCCGGATGACTGCGGCTCCACCACACCGAGCACCAGCGCCGCGGCGATCGCGGCATCCACTGCCGAACCGCCCTCGCGCAGGATGTGCAGCGCTGCCTGGGTGGCGTGAGGGTTGGCGGTCACGACGATGGCCCTCGCCGCATGCACCGTCGGACTGACGGAGAGCCCGGTTGCGCGCTCGGGCTCGTCGGGGGTCTGCGCGCGCAGCGGCATGGCGGCCAGCCATGCGATGGCCAGCACGCTCAAACCGCTGCGACGGCCGATGCGCCTTACCACGGCACACGCCTCCTCGCGGAGGCGCGGTCGCCAGGGCTCAGGTCTCGTCCCACGGCGGCAGGCGCTTGTCGATCAGCGGCAGGCGGAAAGGGCGGTGGTCAGGTAGACCGGCCACCGTCGTCACCGGCAGTTCTCCATGGATCAAAGGCCGGATGTAGGCGCATGCAGCCGCAGTGACATGCAACCCGTCATCGGCAATGAAGCCGGCAGGCAAGCTGCGCTCGAGATTGGCAATCGTCGCCGCCTGGACCGGCACCACGTCCCAGGCATAAGGAGCGTCGGCCAGGCGCCGAACCGCCGGCATCATGCCGTCGTGTCCCGCGAGCGCGTAGTCCACCGCCGCCCGCCCCAGCGCCATCGCCTGCGCGTGGTCTGTTGCCGATGCCCAGTGCGCAGCCGCACGCTGCAGGTAATCGGGGATCGCCCAATGGAATTTGTAGCCGAGGCGCGCGTTGATCAGGCGCGCGACGGCCAGCCCCGCTCCGCCCAGTTGCACATGGCCGGCCTGGTCGTGCGACTTCTCCATCAGGATGATGCCGTCGGCCCCGCGGATGCCCTCAGAAACTGTCACGGTGCAGTAGCCGAGCCGCTCGACCACCTCACGTACGCGGGCGAGAAAGACGTCCTCGATGAAAGGCACCTCGGGAACCAGCACGATGTGCGGCGGCATGTCACGATCACCATCGCTGGCCAGCGCGGTAGCCGCAGCCAGCCAGCCGGTGTTGCGCCCCATCACCTCGAGCACGAAGACGCTGCCCTTGCGGCTCACCATCGAGGCGATGTCCAGCCCCGCCTCACGCATCGCAGTAGCGACATACTTGGCCGCCGAGCCGAACCCGGGGCAGCAGTCGGTGCCGACGATGTCGTTGTCCACCGTTTTGGGCACGCCAACGGTGACGAGCGGATGGCCACGCCGGCGCGCCGCGGCGGACAGGCGGGCAACGAGATCCATCGACCCGTTCCCGCCGTTGTACAGCACGCCGCCGATGTCATGTGCCGCCAGCACCGCGAAGAGGCGATCGTAAAGGCGCGGATTCGACGCCTCGTCGGGCAGATCGAAACGGCACGAGCCGAATGCGCCGCCCGGCGTGCGCGCCAGGCGGGCGAGCTCGTCCGCCTGCAGTACGCGCGTATCGACGAGATCCTCCGCCAGCGCGCCGAGAATGCCGCCGCGCGCCGCGAGCACCGTGCCGATCCGCCCGGCGTGCTCGCGCGCGGCGCCGATCACCGCCGCCGCCGTCGCATTGATGACGGCAGTCACGCCGCCGGATTGCGCATAGAGCAGATTCATCGCCCCCCTGCCTTGCGAGCTGAATTTCCGACGCCCGCCACGAAAGACCCATGCCAAAAAAAGAACGCGGCCGGCCCCTCGCTCGGGATGCCGGCCGCGCCGCTTTGCCTGCGTGCGCTTACTTCAGCGCCGCAAATGCCTGCTCGGTGATGCTATCGACGGCACCGAGGCCGGAGATCTTGCGCACCTTGGGCGCATTCGCATCACCCGACGCGGCCCACTTCGTGTAGTACTCGACCAGCGGCTTGGTCTGCGCGTGGTAGACCTCCAGGCGCTTGCGGACGGTTTCTTCCTGGTCGTCGTCGCGCTGGATCAGGTCCTCGCCGGTCACGTCGTCCTTGCCCGGAACTTTCGGCGGGTTGTACTTGACGTGGTAGGTGCGGCCCGACGACAGGTGGACGCGGCGCCCGCTCATGCGCTCGATGATCTCGCTGTCGGGGACGTCGATCTCGAGCACGAAATCGATCGGCACGCCGGCGTCCTTCATCGCGTCAGCCTGCGGGATGGTGCGCGGAAAGCCGTCGAACATGTAGCCAGCCTTGCAATCGTCCTGCTGCAGGCGATCCTTGACCAGGCCGATGATGATGCCGTCGGACACCAGGCCGCCCGCATCCATCACCTTCTTCGCCTCGATGCCGAGCGGCGTGCCCGCCTTCACCGCGGCACGCAGCATGTCGCCGGTGGAAATCTGCGGAATGCCGAACTTCTCCTTGATGAAGTTCGCCTGCGTGCCCTTGCCCGCACCCGGTGGCCCCAGAAGAATCAAACGCATACCCTACCCCCTCACGGATTATCGGCCACTTGCGTGGTCCACTTTGTCATCAACAGTGGCCGAAACTTAACCGACTAGCTCCGGCCGGTAAACCCCCACCAGCAGTGCGATCACGCACCCCCGGCCGCGAAGATGGCCCTTACGCGCTCGAGATCGTCGATGGTATCGACGCCTGCTGCCGGGGCATGCCCGAGTTCGAGCACGCGGATGCGATAGCCATGCCAGAGGGCGCGCAACTGCTCGAGCGCTTCCCAGTGCTCCAGCGGAGACGGCGCAAGGCCGGCGTAGTGCCGGAGGAAGGACACCCGGTAGGCGTAGAGGCCGACATGGCGCAGCATCGGCAGCCCGGCGGGCAGACCGTCTTGAGCCTGCGCCCAGGCGTCGCGCGCCCAGGGGATCGGTGCGCGCGAGAAATACAGCGCGCGCTGGTCCGCGTCGCACACGACCTTGACCACGTTCGGATTGAAAGCATCTTCGGCACCCCCCAGCGGGTGCGCCGCCGTCGCGATGGCGGCTTCGCCATCGGCGGCCAGTGCCTGCGCGACAGCGCGCACCACCGCAGGATCGATCAGCGGCTCGTCGCCCTGCACATTGACGACGATGTCGTCGTCGTTCCAACCCAGTGCATGCGCAACCTCGGCCAGCCGGTCGGTGCCGCTGGGATGATCGGGCCGCGTCATCACCACCAGGCCATCGGCGGCCTCGACCGCAGCGCGCACTTCCTCGTGATCCGTCGCCACCCAGACTTCGTCCGCACCTGCGGCGAGCACGCGCTCCAGCACGCGCACGATCATCGGCCGGCCGGCGATGTCGGCAAGCGGCTTGGCAGGCAGGCGGGTGGACGCGTAGCGGGCCGGGATGACGATGCGAAATGGCACCGGCGCCGACATGTTCAGGCCTTGCGCAGCGCGTCGACTTCCTCGGCGCTCATCGCACGCGCGTCGTCCTCGAGCATCACCGGGATGCCGTCGCGGATCGGGAAGGCCAGGCGGTCCGCCTTGCACACCAGCTCCTGCTTGTCCTTCAGGTAGTCCAGCGGGCCCTTGCACAGCGGGCAGACGAGGATTTCAAGCAGCCGGGGGTCCATTCTTGAGCTTCTCCACGATGCGTTCGGCAGCGCCCGGATCGATCTGGGCGCTGACAGGGAACTCCCAGCAGTCGTCCGGCGCAAAGGCTGCGCATTTTACCGCATCCTTGCTCGTCATCACGATGGGCTCGCCCGCCGGAAACGCGAGATCGGTCGCCACGAAGCGGTGGTGATCGGGAAATGCATGCGGCACGACGTCGAGCCCGAGCGCGCCGAGCTGGTCGAAGAAACGCTGCGGTCGGCCAATCCCAGCCACCGCATGGACGGGCCGGCCGCGCAGCGTGCCGGCATCACGCTCGCGGGCGGGATCGCGCAGCGCCCGCAGGCGACCGCCCATCAGCTTCATCGAAAAGACGGCCTGCTCCTCCAGCAAGCTCGCAAGCGCAGTGGACATCCGGCCGTGGGCAATGACGACATCCACCTCCCTGAGCCGCGACAACGGCTCGCGCAACGGTCCGGCAGGCAGCAGGCAGCGGTTGCCGAGCACCGCCTCATCGACCACCGCCACCTCGATGTCGCGTCCCAGCGGGTAATGCTGCATGCCGTCGTCCGCGATGAGGACGTCACAGTGCGGGCTCATCCGCAACAATTCCCGTGCTGCTCCCGGCCGATCCCTGCCGACGGCGACGGGACAGCCGGTCAGCCTGGCCAGCAGCACGGGTTCGTCGCCGTAGATGTCGGGGTCGCCATCGCGCGGCACCGTCGCCACGCCGTCCACCTTGCCGCCATAGCCGCGGCTGACGATGCCCGGGTGAAGGCCCGCCTCTCTCAGTCGCTCCACCAGCCAGGCGACGACCGGCGTCTTGCCGCTGCCGCCAACCGCGATGTTGCCCACCACCACGACCGGCACCGCGAGGCGCTCGACGCGCAGGACGCCGCACCGATGGAGCCAGCGCCGCAGCCAGGCAACGAGACCGAACAGGACCGACAGGGGAAGCAGGAGGATGGCCGCCAGGCCACGGTCCTGCCACCAGGCGGGCGCCCGAGAGGCCATGCGGAGCCTCAGCGGGCGGGTGTCTGGGTGGCGAACGTGATGTGCGCGAGCCCGGCGCGCTGCGCCGCCTGCATCACGTTCACCACGCTCTGGTGCGCAGCCTTGGCGTCGGCGTTGATGACCACGACCGGGTCGTCACGCCCTGCCGGCACCGCCTTGCCCAGCGCAGCGGCCAGCGCCTCGATGCTGCGCTCGCCTACCGACTGGCGGTTCACGAGCACGTCGCCCGCGGCATTGATCGCGACGTTGATTTCGTTGGGCACCGTCTCGACTTGGGCCGCATCGCCGGTGGGCAGGTTGATTTCCAGGCCGGACACCTTGGAAAAGGTCGTCGTCAGCATCAGGAAGATGATGATCACCAGCACGACGTCGATGAGGGGGATCAGGTTGATCTCTGGCTCCTCGCTGCGCGCCCCGCGGCGAAAGTTCATTTCCATCGCCCTCAGCCGCGACGGTCGCCGTGGGCGACCTCGACGAGCTTGATCGCCTGCTGCTCCATGTCGATCACGAAGCTGTCGATGAGCGCACGGAAATGGCGCCAGAAGATCATCGACGGGATGGCGATGATGAGACCCAGTCCGGTCGTGTACAAGGCGATGGAGATGCCCTGTGCGAGCTGGGCCGGATTGGCGCCACTGGTTCCCTGCGAGGCGAAAATGTCGATCATGCCGACGATGGTGCCGAAGAGTCCGAGCAGCGGGCTGATCGATGCGATGGTGCCCAGGGTGGTGAGATAGCGCTCGAGTTGATGCACAACGGCGCGGCCGGTTTCCTCGATCGCTTCCTTCATGACCTCGCGCGAGCTGTTCACGTTGCGCAAGCCGGCTGCGAGCACGCGGCCGAGAGGTGAGTGGGCGTCGACCCGCTCGGCCATGGCCTGTGACACGCCATGCTCGCGAAGGTCGGCAAGGACCTTGTCGAGCAGCCCGTCGGGCACCACCCGACGGCTGCGCAAGGACATGGAGCGTTCGATGATCAGCGCGAGAGCGATGACCGAGGTCAGCAGCAAGGGCCAGATCGGCCAGCCGACGGCCTGAATGATCGCGAACACGCCGATGAACCTCCTGCGGTAAAAGGCGAAACTCTAGCGCCGCCCTCCTCTGTGAGCAAGGCCGCAGCAATCCACAGAAGCTGTGGATAAGTTTGTGGGCTATTTCGGGATGTTTGGACAAAAGCCTGTATCGGTGGGCCGTCCGACACTCCGATGCAAAATTGTGCAACGCTTTTATTTATACAAAACAATGACTTGAAAAAAACACCCTTGATCCATCAAGGACTTGCGACCGGGGCTTGACATGAAGCGGACGCTGTGGATTCCGCTACAATCCGCCCCCATGCCACCCATTACGCAAAACTTTCACGAGGTACTGCCATCCGGCGCCGGCCATCCGGGTTCCGGCGTACTCAGCGTCTCGGCCCTCAACCGCCTCGCGCGCGAAGCGCTCGAGACTGCACTGCCGCTGCTGTGGGTCGGCGGCGAGATTTCCAACCTGGTACGCGCACCTTCCGGGCATATTTACTTCACCCTGAAGGATGCCAATGCGCAGGTGCGCTGTGCGATGTGGCGCAACCGCGCGCAACTGCTGCCGTTTCGCCCGGAGAACGGCATGCGCGTGGAAGCGCGCGCACTGGTCACCCTGTACGAGGCGCGCGGCGACTACCAGCTCAACGTCGAGGCGCTGCGCCCGGCCGGCATCGGCGACCTTTACGAGGCCTTCAACCGCCTGAAGGAAAGACTCGCTGCCGAAGGGCTGTTCGATCCCGCTGCGCGCCGCGCGCTGCCGCGCTTCCCGCGCGGCGTTGGCATCGTCACCTCCCCTTCGGCGGCGGCGCTGCGCGACGTGTTGAGCGCCCTGCAGCGACGCGCGCCGCATCTGCCCATTGTCCTCTATCCGGCGCCGGTACAAGGGGTCGAGGCGCCCGGACGGCTGGTAGGAGCGCTGCGCCGGGCCGGCGAGCGTTGCGCAGCAGACGGCATCGATGTCGTACTGCTGGTGCGCGGCGGCGGGAGCATCGAGGACCTGTGGGCGTTCAACGACGAGGCGCTGGCGCGGGCCATCCGCGCCTGCCCGGTGCCGGTGGTGAGCGGTGTCGGCCACGAAACCGACTTCACCATCGCCGATTTCGCCGCCGACCTGCGTGCGGCGACGCCGACCGGCGCCGCCGAACTGGCGAGCGCAGGCTTTCACGCCGCGCGACTCGAACTGGCCAATCTCGCGCCACGGCTGCAGCGCGCCCTGCAGCGGCGGCTCGAGGTGGCAGCGCAGCGCGTCGACCGTGCCGCGCTGCAGCTCGTGCATCCACGCCAGCGCCTCGCACAGGCTGCGATGCGGACGAGCATGCTTCAGGACAAGCTGCGCGCCGGGCTGTCGCGCCGCCTGGAGCGCGCGACCCACGACGTGAGCCAGTTGAAACTGCGCCTGCGCAGCGGCCGCCCGGCCATCGCCCAGGCACACGACAGGTTGTCGATGCTCGCCGGGCGACTGCATCGCAGCGCCGCGGAACGAGTGCAGCGCGAGCAACAACGTCTTGCAGGCCTCGCTACCCACCTGCAGCACCTCGCGCCGGAAGCGGTGCTGGCACGCGGATATGCGATCGCCCGCAGCGCCGACGGACGCATCCTGCGCAGCATCGCCGAGGTGGCCGAGGGCGACACGCTCAAGCTGCAACTGGCCGACGGCCGGCTGGCCACGCGCGTCACCGGGATCTCGCGCTGATGCCGGCCTGCAGCCACATGCGCGGCCTGGCACGAGGATGTCTCTGCAGCGCGCCGCACGATCCAGAAATACGCTTTATCGCGCCGGGATTGTCATCGGCACGCATTCCTGACTAGAATTGTCGGGCTTTCCCCACGAACTCCGAAGAACCTACACAAGGAGAGACACGCATGGAACACACCCTTCCCGCCCTGCCTTACGCCAAGGATGCCCTGGCTCCGCACATTTCCGCTGAAACGCTGGAATTCCACTACGGCAAGCATCACCAGGCCTACGTCACCAACCTCAACAACCTGATCAAGGGCACCGAGTACGAGAACCTCGACCTCGAAGCCATCGTCAAGAAGGCGCCCGCCGGCGGTGTGTATAACAACTCCGCCCAGGTGTGGAACCACACCTTCTTCTGGAACAGCATGAAGCCGAACGGCGGCGGCGAGCCCAGCGGCGCGCTGGCCGATGCGATCAAGGCCAAGTGGGGTTCGTTCGACGACTTCAAGAAGGCCTTCCAGGCCTCCGCGGTCGGCAACTTCGGCTCCGGCTGGACCTGGCTGGTGAAGAAGGCCGACGGTTCGGTGGACATCGTCAACATGGGCGCCGCAGGCACCCCGCTGACCACCGGCGACAAGGCGCTGCTCTGCATCGACGTGTGGGAACACGCCTACTACATCGACTACCGCAACCGTCGTCCGGACTTCGTCGCGACCTTCCTCGACAAGCTGGCCAACTGGGACTTCGCGGCGAAGAACTTCGCCTGATCCCGTTTGTGGCGCGCTGCGCGTAGCGCGCGTGGTGCCCAGCACGAAAGCGACCGGGAACGGTCGCTTTCGTCGTTTTCGGGACATGGGCGTTATCGCTGCGGCGACGTCGTCCGGCCTCGTCACCCGTGCTGCCCAGCCATGCTCGACATCCTGTACCGCGACGAACACCTCGTCGCCATCCACAAGCCCTCCGGCCTGCTCGTCCATCGCAGCCCGATCGCCGCACACGAGGAGCGTTTTGCCGTCCAGCTTCTGCGCGACCAGATCGGGCGGCGCGTGTTCCCCGCCCACCGGCTGGATCGCGGCACCTCGGGCGTGCTGCTGTTCGCCCTCGAACGCGACACCGCGGCACGGCTCGCCACGCTGTTCGAGACCCGCCAGGTGGGCAAGCGCTACCTCGCCATCGTCCGCGGCCACCCGCCCGAGGAAGGAGAAATCGACCATGCCCTGACGCGCCGCCTCGACCCCATCGAGCGCAGCCGCGGCGTGGGCGCCGGACATCGACCCGGCCGGGATCCGCTGCCCGAGGACATCGAACCGCCGGATGCGGCATGGATTGCGGTGGCGGATGCAGCTTCACGCGCGAGGGAACCCGCCGGGATCAGTGCCGCTGATGTGGAACGGACTGAGCCGGTGGTCCAGCCTGCGCTGACGCGCTACCGCCGCCTGGCCACCGTCGAACTGCCGCTTCAGGTCGACCGCTACCCCAGCAGCCGTTACGCGCTCGTCGAGCTGGAGCCGGAAACCGGCCGTCGCCACCAGCTTCGCCGCCACCTGAAGCACATCGCTCATCCCATCGTCGGCGATGCCACCTACGGCAAAGGGCGCCACAACCGGCTGTTCCAGCAACTTTTCGGCAGCAGCCGGCTGCTGCTGGCGTGCACCACGCTGACCTTGCCCCACCCGCGAACGGGCGCACGGCTGGCGATCCAGGCCCCGCCCGCCGGCGATTTCCTGGACGTGATGCGCGCGCTGGGCTGGCACTTCCCCTGAGCGGCACCGCTCCCGGAGCGATAGCCAGGCACGGGCAATCCGATGCAAAATGCCCGACCAACCGCGCAACCAGCCCAGCTCCGGACCATCGATGAATCCCCTGCTTCAAGTTCGCCAGCACGGCCAGCAGATCTGGCTCGACAACCTGTCCCGCACCCTCCTCAACGACGGCCACCTCGCCCGCTTCATCGCCGAGGACGGCGTCGCCGGCATCACGACGAACCCGGCCATCTTTCACAAGGCCATCGCCGGCGGCCGCTACTACGAGGAAGAGCTCGCCGCGCTGAAGCGCGAATCGCTGAGCGCCGAGGCGCGCTACGAGGCGCTGGTCATTCCCGACGTGCAGCGCGCCTGCGACCTGCTGGCGCCGCTCTATCGCGACAGCGGTGGCAATGCGGGCTATGTCAGCCTGGAGGTCTCGCCCGCGCTGGCGCACGATACCGACGGCACCGTCGCCGCGGGCCTGCGGCTGAGGGCGGCGGTCGACCGTCCCAACCTGCTGATCAAGGTGCCCGCGACCGCCGCCGGCCTGGTCGCGATCGAATGCCTGGTGGCAGCGGGCGTCAGCGTGAACGTCACGCTGATGTTCTCGCTGGCGCATGTGGACGCCGTCGCTTCCGCCTACGTGCGAGGCCTGGCGAAGCTGCAGGCGAGCGGCGGCGACGTCGCCGCGGTCATGTCGGTCGCCAGCCTGTTCCTGTCGCGCGTCGACACGCTGGTCGACAAGCAGCTCGACGAACTCGGCGGCCCGGCGCTCGCGCTGCGCGGCAAGACAGCCGTCGCCACCGCCAAGCTGGCCTACCGCCGCTATCGCGAACGCTTCCACGGCAGCTCATTCGACGCCCTGCGCGAAGCCGGCGCGCGACCGCAGTTCATGCTTTGGGCGAGCACGGGAACCAAGAACCCGGCCTACAGCGACCTGCTTTACGTGGAGCCGCTGATCGGGCCCGAGACGGTCAACACCCTGCCCGACGCGACCCTGGCAGCCCTCCTCGACCACGGCAAGGTGGGGGACACGCTGGACAAGGACGTCGATGCCGCCGAGGCGCACTATGCCGCGCTGGCCGCGCAGGACGTGAATATGGATGAAGTCGGTGAGCGGCTGCAGCAGGAGGGCCTGGCGCAGTTCGAGCAGGCCTTCGCTGCGCTCCTCGAGCTCACTTCCTGACACCGCGCGAGGCGAGCCCGCACGTTGGGGCGGACATCTGAACCGGAAGCCGGCTGCGCGAAAGTTCAGCCGGACACTGCCTCGCCTTGGGCTGGAATCAGCGCCGAGCGGGGAATGCCCTGCGTGGCGTTGCCCTCGGCAAGCAGTTCCTTCATGTCCAGGATCAGCACGATCTGCCCATTCGACAAGGTCGTGACGCCAGCCACGCCTTTCGGCCGGAAGTCGTCGAGCGACTTGATCACCGCATCCTCGCGTCCGGCGAAACTATCGATGGCAAGGACGAAGGCCATGTCCGTGGTCTGCATCAGCACGCCGTAGCCCGGCACCTGCTCCTGCGGCCAGCCCAGCAGGCCCGACAGGGTGAGGATGGGCAGCACTTCACCGCGCACGACCATGGTCGCGCGACCACCGACGTCGTGCACCATGTTCGGCTCGATCGGCAGGATCTCGCGCACCATGGACAGGGGCACGGCAAACGGCTGCGCACCCAGCCGCACCAGCAGCACCGGCAGGATGGCCAGCGTCAGCGGCAGATTGATGACGAAGGTGGCGCCCTTGCCGGGTTGCGAGCGGATCTCGATGGCACCGTTGAGCTTCTGGATGTTGGTGCGCACCACATCCATGCCGACGCCGCGGCCCGACACATCGGAAACCTTCTCCGCCATCGAGAAGCCGGGCAGGAAGACCAGGTTGTAGCTCTGCCGCTCGTCGAGGGTGCTGGCTTCTTCCTCGGAAATCAGGCCCTTGGCGACGGCCTTGGCGCGCAGGCGCTCGGCGTCCATGCCGCGGCCATCGTCCGCGACGAGAATGACGATGTGGTCGCCCTCCTGGCGCGCCTCGAGCCGCAGCTCGGACTTCGACGGCTTGCCCGCCGCCGCGCGGTCGCTCGCGCTCTCCACGCCGTGGTCGACCGCATTGCGGATCAGGTGGATGATCGGGTCCGAGAGATCCTCGATCATCGTCTTGTCGATCTCGGTGTCCTCGCCCGCCAGCACCAGCTCCACGTCCTTGCCCAGGTTTCGCGCGAGGTCGCGGGCGATGCGTGGGTATTTCTGGAACAGGCGGCCGATCGGCTGCATGCGCGTTTTCATTACCGCGTTCTGCAGATCGGACACCAGCAGGTCGAGCTGGCTCACAGCCAGATCGAGCGCATGGAGGGTCTCGGTGTCGTTGCGCCCGCTGAGGATGTCGCGGCGCAGCGCGTTGAGCCGGTTCTTGGTCAGCCCGATCTCGCCGGACAGGTTCAGCACCTGGTCGAGGCGCGCGGTGTCGACGCGGATGGAGTTGTCCCGCACGCGTTCCGGCTCGCGCCTGCCGGTCGGCCCGCTGACGCCGGGCCTGTCGGTGGCGCGACGCCCCAGTGCGGCGTTGATGATCTTCTCAGGAGCAAGTTCAGGTTCAACAGGCGGCACGACCGCCTGAACGGCCGCGGAGGACGGCGCCAGGGCACCGGTGACCGCGCTCATCAACAGTTGCCAGTCGGGCCCGGCCCCGGCCGACGTTGGCTGCGGACTTCCCGCCACCGCCCCGGCCGGGGGAGCCGCTGTCGCCGCAGCAGGCCGTGGTGCCGCCGCAAGCAGCGGGGCCGCGCCCTGGATGGCACCCTGCAGGCTCGCGATCAAGGCCTCGTCGGCCGCGTGTGGCATGACACCGCGTTCGAGGTCGCCGAACATGTCGCGCACGGCGGCAGTGGCCGCGAGGATGATGTCCATCGACTCGGCGGTCACGCTGAGTTCGCCATTGCGCAGGCGGTCGAAGAGGTTTTCGGTGAGGTGGCAGAGCGTCACGAGTTCGCCAGCGTTCAGGAAGCCAGCCCCGCCCTTGATCGTGTGGAAGCCACGGAAGATGTCGTTGAGCAGGCCGCGGTCGTCGGGCGAGCGCTCCAGATCGACGAGCTTGTTGTCCACCCCGGACAGCAGATCGCCTGCTTCAGTCAGGAAATCCTGCAGGAGGTCTTCCATGCCGGCAAAGTCAGTCATCGGCTCACAACTCCACGGCGGCGCCGCACGCGCACGCCTGCATGCAGCGGGGCCCGGCATGCCTGCCGGCAAACCCTGCGCGCTTGTTCTTGGTCAGAATCCCAGGCTCTCGAGCAGGTCATCGACCTGTGCCTGGCTGGTCACGACGTCATCCCTGCCCTCGGCATTCACCACCGGCCCGTTCATCAAGGCGGCCTGCCGCTCTTCGAGGATCTGCGGCGGGGCCGCCTCGATCAGCACCTGCAGCAGTTGCGCCTCCAGGGTCTGCGCGAGGTCGACGACACGCTTGATCACCTGCCCGGTGAGATCCTGAAAATCCTGCGCCATCATGATCTCGAGCAGTTGCGCGTTGGTCGTCCGGCTCGCCTCGGCCACCTCTGCGACAAAGGTGCGCGTGTCGGATGCGAGCGCCTTGAACTGCTCGACCGACAGCTCGTTGGCATAGAGCCGGTCCCAGCGCTGGCCCAGTTCCCTCGCCTCGGCGCCGATTGCCTCCTGAATCGGGCGCGCGGCATCGGTCGCATTCAGCACCCTCGCCGCCGCCTGCTCGGTCATCTGGGCGATGTAGCCCAGCCGCTGGCGCGCATCCGGAATCGCGTCGGCCGCGCGCTGCAAAGCCTGGTCATAACCCAGTTCGCGCAAGGTGTCGTGAAGCTTGCGCGTCATCTGCCCGATGCGGTTGAACACCGCCTGGGAGGACGGGTGGAGTTCCCCGCCCGACGCACCGGCAGTTTCCGCCTCGGTCCAGGTATCGGCCGCAACCGCGTCGAACAAGGCCTGCAACTCGTCGCTGTCGCCATCCCCGGCAGGCTCGGCCTCCCTCGGCCGGGCCGGCTCCTGCACACGGGCGGCATCGGCCGCCACGCTGTCGAACAGCGCCTGCAATTCGTCACTGTCGCCGGCCACTGCCGGCCCCGTGACACCGCGCACGGGTTCTGTTCCGCCTTCTGCAACGGGGGCCGACGTTGCGGCGATGCTGTCGAACAGCGCCTGCAACTCGTCGGAATCCCCCGCGTCGTCGAACTTTGGCCTTTTGGTCATTGCCAGGCTCCTGATTGGATCGGCATTGCACGCGCCCGCTTCAGGCGGCGCCGCTCCGGCCCATTTTCTCGAAAATCTTTTCCAGCTTTTCCGCCAGCGTGGCAGCGGTGAATGGCTTCACGATATAGCCGCTCGCGCCCGACTGCGCCGCCGCGATGATGTTCTCCTTCTTCGCCTCAGCCGTGATCATCAGAACTGGCAGATGCTTGAACTGGGGCGTGCGCCGTATCGTCTGCAGCAGCGTGAGGCCGTCCATGTTCGGCATGTTCCAGTCGGTGACGACGAAATCGAAGGGGGCGGCGTTGAGCTTCTGCAGCGCGACCGCGCCATCCTCCGCCTCGTCCACATTCGCGTAGCCGAGCTCCTTGAGGAGGTTGCGGACGATGCGTCGCATCGTCGAAAAGTCATCTACGACCAGAAATCTGAGTTTGGGATCGGCCATCTTGTTCTCCGTGTTGGTGCTCGCGCCCCGCTCACGCCTGCACTGCCCGCTGCAACAGCGGCCGCAATGTTTCCGCGAGTACGTCGGCGTCGAATTTTGCCACGTAGGCATCCACACCGACGTGCCTGCCCATCGCCCGGTTGGCCTCGGACGACAGGGAGGAATGCATGACCACCGGCACGCCATCGAACCGCGCATCGCCCTTGATGTTGCGCGTCAGCACATAACCATCCATCTCCGGCATTTCCGCATCCACCAGGATCACATCGATTTCGTCGGCGACCCGGCGCCCGATGAGCGTGGCGTGCGACGCGATACCCTCGAGCCGATTCCAGGCCTCGAGGCCATTTTGCGCATGCTTGTGGCGCACGCCGAGGCGGTCGAGCACTTCCACGATCTTGCGCCGCGCCACGGTGGAATCGTCCACGAAGAAGACATTCACCTCGTGACCGTTGTCGACCGGCACGATATTGCCGACGACGGCGTCGCCGAACGTGTTGGCGAGGATGGTCTCGACGTCGAGGATGGACACCAGGCGACCGTCGTCGAGCTGGGTGATGGCGGTGATGAAACTGGACGTGCCCGTACCACCGGCCAGGTTGTCCGGCGCATGGACCTTGTCCCAGTCCACCCGCACGATGCGATCGACCCCGTGCACCAGGAAACCGAGGGTGTGCTTGCTGTACTCGGTCACCATCATCGTGCTGCCCAGGCCCCGCCCCGCGCCGAGGCCGAGCACGGTGTTGAGCGACAGCACCGGGATGACGTTGCCGCGCAGCGAGATCAGGCCCTCCATGCCGTGCGGCATGTTCGGGGTGCGCGTGATGAAGGGCGTGCAGCAGACCTCGCGCACCTTGAACACGTTGATGCCGAAGCACTCCTCTGTGCCGAGCGAGAACAGCAGCAGTTCCATGCGGTTGGAACCGACGAGCCGTGTCCGGCCATCGATGGAGTCCAGCAGCGCGCTGTCGCGCAGATCGGAATTGAACATGATCCCTGCCTCAGTTCCGCGCCGCATCGACATCGCCCGAGCTCAGCAGCCGGCCGATCGTCTGCGCCAGCCGCTGCGGCTCGAACTTCGAGACATACTCGTCCACCCCGACCGAGCGCCCGAGCTGCTGGTTCGACCTCCCCGACAGGGAGGAATGCATGATCACCGGGACGCCATTGAAGCGGCTGTCCGACTTGATATGCCTGGTCAGGATGTAGCCGTCCATCTCCGGCATTTCGACGTCGGTGAGTACCAGGCTGACGAAGTCCTTCACCGAGCGGCCGTGGGCCAACGCATGTGCGGCCACCTTGCCCAGCTCATCCCAGGCCTGCCGCCCGTTCACCGCACCCACCTGGCGCACGCCCAGTGCATCGAGCGTGCGCGAGATCTGCCGGCGTGCGACCGAGGAATCGTCGGCGAAATAGACAGTGTGCGCATCGGCGCCAGGCAGCCGGGCGATCTCGCGGAAAGCCAGATCATCGTCGTAGTGAGTGGTTTCCGACAGCACCCGCTCGACGTCCAGCATCATGACCAGCCGGTTGTCGGCCAGTTCGGTGACCGCCGTGACCAGGCCGCCCATCTTGGCCACCAGCATGCCCGGCGGAACCCGCATCTGCGACCAGTCCAGCCGCAGGATGGTGTCCACGTTCTCGACCAGGAACCCCTGCGTGTGGCCGTTGTACTCGGTGACGATCATGATGTCGCGCGCGCAGTCGCCGCCGATGCCGACGTAGCTCGCAAGATCGACCACCGGCACGAGTTCGCCACGCAAGCTGACCATGCCCTGGACCGAGGACGGCATTTCCGGCGCCGCGGTGATGGTGGGCGTGCGCATCACCTCGCGGACCTTGAAGACATTGATGCCGAAGGTCTCGCGACGCCCGGTGCGCGCGTCCACACCGAGCGTGAACAGGAGGATCTCCAGCTTGTTGGTGCCCGCTAGCCGCGTGCGTGCATCGATGTTCTTGAGTAGATCGGACATTTGGTCTTTCCACCTTCGCCCCGTCGATGCGGATCACGGACGGGGACGCAGGTTTTATCGGCCAGGATCGCGCGGACTTGAGCTGGCCTCAGCACGCCACGAGGCGAACGCCCGGGGCGGCGCTCACATGCCCGCCGGAGGCGGCACCGCGCGCGGCTGTCCTGCAGCGCTGGCCTCGCTGCGCAGCGCCTCCTCGGCGCGCTTATTGAGCACGATGATGCTGATGCGCCGGTTCACCGGGTCGAGCGGGTCTGCGCGGTTGAGCGGCACGGTATCGGCGAGGCCCACCACCCGCACCATCTTGCCCGCCTCGAGCCCGCCGGCCACCAGCTCGCGGCGCGAGGCGTTGGCGCGGTTGGCCGACAGCTCCCAGTTGGAGAAGCCTCGCTCGCCTCCGGCGTACTGGCTCGAGTCCGTGTGGCCCGACAGGCTGACGCGGTTCTGCACGTCGTTCAGCGCATGGCCGATCGCGCGCAGCAGGTCGCGGGTGTAGGGCCGCAGCTCGGCGCTGGCCGACAGGAACATCGGGCGGTTCTGCTCATCGACAAGCTGGATGCGCAAGCCGTCGTTGACGATGTCGATCAGGATCTGGTTCTTGAACTGGCGCAAGGTGGAGCTGGCCTCGATCAGCGCCTCGATCCGCCCCTGCAGGTCGATCAGCTTTGCGCGCTCGCGCCGCATCTCGCCCTCCTCGCCGCTGCCTTGGGAATTCGGCCCCGGCGCATTCTGCTGCGTGTGGCTGGGGGCCGCATCGAGGTTGATCGCGCGGGTCGACTCCTTCTCGCCACGCCGCACCTGGCCGACCGAGCGGCTCAGGTCCTCGCCGCCGCCCTTGATGATGCTGGAACTGTCGCCTGAACCCTCGCCGCCCTGCATGGCCACCTTGAGCGGGTTCTGGAAATAGTCGGCGATGCCCTGCAGATCACCCGCCGCGGTCGAGCCTAGCAGCCACATCAGCAGGAAGAAGGCCATCATCGCGGTGACGAAGTCGGCATAGGCGATCTTCCACGCCCCGCCGTGATGTCCGCCGCCACCCTTCTTGATGCGTTTGACGACAATCGGCTGCTGGGAGTCGTCGCTCATGCCGCGCCTCCCGCGCCCGCGCCGGCCGCCGCGACGCGATCAGAAACGGGAAGACAGCCAGGATGCGTCTCGCGTAGCCGCGGCGCGGAGTTCATCATCAACCCTTGCGATTCTTGATTTCCTGCTCGAGTTCGGCAAAGCCTGGCCGCTCGGTCGAATACAGCACCTTGCGCCCGAACTCGACGGCCACCTGCGGCGCGTAGCCGTTCATGCTGGCCAGCAGCACCACCTTCACGCACTGGTAGATCTTGCTGCCCTCTTCCACCCGCTGCTCGAGCTGGCTGGCAACCGGGCTGACGAAGCCGTAGGCGAGCAGGATGCCGAGGAAGGTGCCGACCAGCGCGCCACCGATCATCTTGCCCAGCACCGCCGGCGGTTGCCCGACCGAGCCCATCACGTTCACCACCCCCATCACAGCAACGACGATACCGAATGCCGGCACCGAGTCGGCAAGCTTCGACACCAGATGCGGTGCGGTGTGCGCCTCGTGGTGATGGGTCTCGATCTCGATGTCCATCAGGTTCTCGATCTCGAAGGCGTTGAGGTTGCCGCCCACCATCATGCGCAGGTAATCCGTCAGGAACTCGACGACGTGGTGGTCCGCGGTCACAGAGGGGTACTTGGAAAAGATCGGACTGGAGTCCGGGTTCTCGATGTCGTTCTCGATAGACATCAGGCCTTCCTTGCGCACCTTGGCCAGGATCTCGAACAGCATCGACAGCAGGTCGACATAGAGCGCCTTGGTATAGGGCGAACCCTTCAGCGCCATCGGCAGCGCACTCACCGTCGCCTTGAGGGCCTTGGGCCCGTTGCTTGCGACGAAACCCCCGACCATCAGACCGAAGATGGCGAGGTATTCCATCGGCACCCACAGAGCCCCCAGGCTGCCGTGCACCGCATAGGTGCCGACCGACGCAGCGAGGATGATGACGTAGCCAATGATCAGGAACACCGTTCACTCCAACCATGACCCCGGGGATGGGGGCCGCAGCAGCTTAACGTCGCGCCACAGGAAAACTTGAACGCCGCGGCCGAGCCGGACTTCGCAAGCAAAACGGGCTGTCCGCTTCGCGGACAGCCCGTCGGGAGCGGGCCGAAGCGAGGACTAGCCCGCGGTGAGGGCGCGCGCCTTGCGGACCGCGGGCCTGGTCGACGTCCGGCTCGACTTGCCGGCACGCGACGGCATGTTGCACAGGCCGCACACGAAGGCGTGCGTCGGGTCATAGGCGTGAGCCACATAGTGCCCACCGCAGGTCGTACAGGCGGCGAGCTGCAGCAAGTCGGCATCGAAGAAGCGCACCAGGGTCCAGGCGCGCGTCAGGCTGAGGATGGGCTCCATGCCCTCGGACTCGATATGATCGAGGTAAAGGTGATAAGCCTTGATGATCGCATCGAGACCGCCGACGGCGGCACGCTGGGTGAAAAAGCGATGCAGCCCCATGAACAGCGAGGAATGGACGTTGGGCTGCCAGCTCATGAACCAGTCGGTGGAGAACGGCAGCATGCCCTTCGGGGGCGACGCGCCGCGAACCTCCTTGTAGATCTTGAGCAGCTTCTCGCGGCTCAGGCGGGTCTCGACCTCCAGCATCTGCATGCGGGCGCCCAACTGGACCATCTCCACCGCGCGACGGATGTCGTCCGCCTCGTCGATGACGCGCTTGTTCTTCATCTTCGGCTCCTCAGGCCGCCTCTTCTGCCGCCTTGCCCGCCGCGATGATCGCGGCATGCAGGCTGGCCGTGGCGGTGTTCCGTCCCTCGCCGCTCATCAGCCGGGCGAGCTCCGCGTCGTCGAAGCGGAAGCACGGCATCAGCATCTGGTTGCTGGCCAGCTTGACCAGCCTGGCGGCAGACAGGTCGCAGATCAGATCGGCAAACTTTTCACCGATGCCCAACCGATAGAGTGCGGTCGCACGATCGCTGCGCAACATCTGCTGGGCGAGCATCAGATAGGCAAGGTTCAGCTCCCGGATCTCGGCCTGGTAATCGGGGCGGCTCATGAAATTCTGCTCCCGCTCAGGGGTAATCGGTTCGAAAGCTAAAGTAATTTCTAACTTACGGCAAGTTACAAAGTCACGCGCGCACGACATGCGTCGCGCCCATGCAACATGAAACCAACGGAAGGGGAAACCGGCAGCCGTTCAGCCGCCTGCTGATTCGCGCTGAAGCGCGCAAACGCGATTGCGTCCGCGCTGCTTGCAAAGATACGCTCCACGATCCGCGCACTTGATCAAGGCATCGAGGCTGCTCGTGCGCTCGTCGCGCATCGCGACGCCGATGCTGACCGTGATCTTCAGTTGGGGCCCGCCCGTCTCGATCGTGAGCGCCTCGACCGCTAGCCGCAGGCGCTCGCCGCAGCGCAGGGCCGCGCCAAGTTCGGTGTCGGGGCAGATGACGAGAAATTCGTCGCCACCGGTCCGGCAGATGACATCCTGCGCGCGCAGCACCGAACGCAGCGCATCGCCCGCCTGGCGCAACACCATGTCTCCGACATCGTGCCCGTGGCTGTCGTTGATCGGCTTGAGGCCGTCCAGATCGATGATCATCACCGACAGCGGGCGCTGGTTGCGCGTGACCGCAATCCATTCCTGCTGCAGCCGGTCGAGCGCATAGCGCCGGTTCGGAAAGCCGGTGAGCGCATCGGTCATCGCGACTTCCTCGAGCCGCCGATTGCTGATCGCCAGTTCGGCCGCGAAATGCCGCAACTCCTCGCGCTCGCGCTCGAGTTCGGCCTGCAGCCCGACCATGCGCCGCGCCGAGCGCAGGCGCGAGCCCAGCACGATCGGCCGGAAAGGACGGGCGACGAAATCGTCCGCCCCGGCGTCGAGCACCGTTGCGAGCAGGGCGTCGTCCTCGGCGGGAATCAGCATGAGCATGTAGATGGCACGCCCCAGGCGCGTCTCGCGCAGCGACCGCACCACGTCGATGCCGGCGACGTTCCCGAGCCGCCAGTCGATCAGCATCATGTGCGGCTGCAGGTCGACCGCTGCCTCGATGCCCTGGCGTCCGCCGTCGGCTTCGAACACCGCAAGGCCGTCGCGTTCGAGGACCCGCCGCAGGCGTTGCCGCTCTGCCGCATCTGAGGCCAGCACGAGCACGCGCAGGCGCTCTGCCTGCGCGTCGGAGTCGCCCTTTTCGTCGGCCGGGGCGGTCTCGACTGCGGCGGCGAGCGACTGGGCAGCGGCCGCGTCGACCTGCGGTTCGCTCGCACCGTGCTCGCCGAAACCCGCGAGCGTCTCGAACCGCGGCATGGCATGCGTCTCGAACTGCAGCAGGCGGCCCCATTCGATCCACTCGCTCGCGACCCGATCGCAGGCCGCCACGAAGTACTCGCGCGAAACACCGAGCCTCGCTGCAAGCCTGAGCATCGCAGGCATCAGCGCGGCATGCTCGCTTGCGTCGGCAAGACAGATCCGCGCCACCGCGCGTGAGAGCACGAGCGACTGCACCAGCATCTGCTCACGGCCTTTCTCGCCATCGGCCGCAAACTGCGGCTGCTCGAATTGCCGCACCGCGCGCGACACGATGTCGGGCAGCCCCCAGTCGATCAACATCGCTTCGCCAAGGGCGCAGTGGTCGAGCGCAAACGCCTCCTGCTCGAGATCGACCTGGCGCATGCCGGGAGAACGGTCGGCGACGGCGAGGATGCGGGTAAACTCCACCGGATAAACGGTTGCGAGGGCCAGTTCGCCGATGCGGGCGAGAAGCCCGACGCTGAAGGCCTCGTCGGCGGCGATCGCTCGCACGTGGCGCGCGAGCGCCTGCATCGCCAGCGCCATCAGCAGCGAGGAGGACCAGTAACGGACATAGTCGAAGCCCGCGCACGCGCCCTTGCGGTAATTGGACAACAGCGAGAAGCCCAGGGCCATGGTGCGCACGGCCGGCAGGCCGAGCACCATCAGCGCTTCCTGAACCGAGACGATGGCGCGTCGCTCGTTGGCGATCACGCCATTGGCCGCCTTGATGAGCCGCCCGACGAAGGCAGGGTCGCCCTTGATCACGCGCGACAGTTCCGCCATCGACACGTCCTCGGACTGAGTCAGGCGGATGATCGCAAGCGCCACGCCACGCGGCGAGGGCAGCTCCCCCGTCCCCTTGAGCTGCGCGAAGCGTCTGATGTCTATTTTTTTGGTCATTGGACGGAATTCACGGCGGATTGACAGGGCTATCTGCATGGCCACCGCCACGGCTGACGCTGAAGGTCACAGGTAAACGGCCGGCGGGGCCCGCACTTTAGCGCGCAGCCCCACATCCTGCCAGCCAGGGCCGATCCGGGCTAAAATCCGAGGTTGTTCCTTCCGCCCTGCTCCGATGAAGTTCTGTTCAAACTGTGGCGCGCACGTCCATATCCGCATCCCCAGCGGCGACTCGCTGCCGCGCCACGTCTGCGACCAATGCGGGACGATTCATTATCAGAATCCCAAGCTGGTGGTCGGTGCGCTGGCCGAATGGGGCGACCGCATCCTGCTGTGTCGGCGCGCGATCGAGCCGCGCTACGGCACGTGGACGTTGCCGGCCGGGTTCATGGAAAACGAGGAAAGCACCGCGGAAGCCGCCGCCCGCGAAACCCTGGAAGAAGCCTGCGCACGCATCGAGATCGGGCACATGTACACCCTGATCGACGTGCCGCACATCAGCCAGGTGCACATCATCTATCGCGCGCGCCTGCTCGATCTTGACTTCCGCCCCGGCGAGGAATCCCTCGAAGTCGCGCTGTTCGAGGAAAAGGACATCCCCTGGGAGGAGATCGCCTTCCGCACGATCGCCCTCACGCTGCAGCACTACTTCGAAGACCGCCGCAAGGGCCGATGGCCGTTCCACAGCCTGGTGGTCGGGGCACCGCCGGTGGCTGAGGTGCGCTCCTGATCCTGCGGCGGCATCAGGCTTGATGCCCTCCTCGGGGGAAGCGGATAATCCGGACCTTAATTCAAGCCTGCGAATCATGAGCAGCTATCTATTCGTCGTTCTCGGCGCGGTTCTGGTGAACAACGTCGTCCTGGTGCGCATCCTCGGCCTGTGCCCGTTCATGGGCGTGTCGAAAAAGCTCGAGACCGCAATCGGCATGGGTGCCGCCACCACCTTCGTGCTGACGGTGGCATCGGGCAGCAGTTACCTGATCGACCACTACCTGCTGCAGCCCTTCGACCTCGCCTACCTGCGCACGCTGGCCTTCATCGTCGTCATCGCGGCCATCGTGCAGATGACCGAGCTGGTGATCCAGAAGACCAGCCCCGTGCTGCATCAGGTGCTCGGGATCTATCTGCCGCTGATCACGACCAACTGTGCGGTGCTTGGCGTGCCGCTGCTCAACGTCGGGCTCAAGCACAACCTGCTCGAATCCCTGCTGTTCGGCTTTGGCTCTTCGGTGGGCTTCACGCTCGCGCTGGTGCTGTTCGCCGGCATCCGCGAGCGGCTCGAGGGTGCGGACGTGCCAGCGCCGTTCAAGGGCACCGCGATCGCGATGATCACAGCCGGCTTCATGAGCCTGGCCTTCATGGGCTTTGCCGGGCTGGACCGCTTCCACTGACCGGGGCGGGCCGACAGCGCCCGCGGCTTTGCGCGCCCTCACCCACAAACGACACCAAGAGCCTTCGCATGCTTTCAGCCCTGCTCGTTATGACCGGCATCGCCATCGTGCTTGGCGCGGCCCTGGGTTATGCCGCGATCCGCTTCAAGGTCGAGGGCGATCCGCTGGTCGAGAAGATCGACGCCATCCTGCCACAGACCCAGTGCGGCCAGTGCGGCTACCCGGGGTGCAAGCCCTATGCCGAGGCGATCGCCCAGGGCGCGGCCGAGATCAACCAGTGCCCGCCCGGTGGCGAGGAAGGCATCCGCAAGCTGGCCGACCTGCTGGGGCGCGAGTTCAAGCCGCTGTCCGAGGAGCATGGCGTCGAGAAGCCCAAGTCCGTCGCGGTGATCGACGAGCAGACCTGCATCGGCTGCACGCTGTGCATCCAGGCCTGCCCGGTCGATGCCATCGTCGGCGCGGCCAAGCAGATGCACACCGTGGTCGACAAGCTCTGCACCGGCTGCGAACTGTGCGTTGCGCCCTGCCCGGTGGACTGCATCACGATGACGCCCATCCCCGAGACCGTGGAAAACTGGAAATGGAAATACCCCGTCGTCGAGCTCAGGAGGGTGGCGTGATGCGCTCGCTCTTCCGCTTCCACGGCGGCGTCAAGCCGGCAACGAACAAGGCGGCTTCGACCTCCGAGCCCATCGTCAAGGCGCCGCTGCCCCGGCGCCTCGTCGTGCCCCTGCACCAGAGCATAGGCGGAACGCCGCATCCGCTGGTGCGCGCAGGCCAGCGGGTGCTGAAGGGCGAGCTCATCGGCGCGGCTGACGGCAACGTGTCGTCCGCCGTCCACGCGCCCACCTCCGGCCTCGTCACGGCCGTCGAGCCCGCCCTGATGGCACACCCCTCCGGCCTGACGATGCTGTCGGTGATCATCGAGCCCGATGGCGAGGAGCGCTGGGCCGAGCTCGATCGCCTCAACTACAAGAGCACGCCGCCTGACGAACTGCGCGATTTCGTGCGTGACGCCGGCATCGTCGGGCTGGGCGGTGCGGTCTTCCCGACCCATCTGAAGATGAACCCGGGGCGGGAAGGCAGGACACGCACCCTGGTGCTGAACGGCGCCGAATGCGAACCCTTCATCACCTGCGACGACATGCTGATGCGCGAGCGCGCCGCCGGCATCGTCAAGGGCACTGCGATCCTGCGCCACCTGCTGCAGGCCGATGAGGTGCTGATCGGCATCGAGGACAACAAGCCGGAAGCGGTCGCGGCCATGCAGACCGCCGTTCGTGCGGAAGGCGAGTCGATGGAGGTGGTGGCGATCCCCACCCGCTATCCGGCCGGCGGCGCGAAGCAGTTGATTCGCGTGCTTACCGGCATCGAGGTGCCGCACGGCCGTCGCTCGACCGATTTCGGCGTGCAGTGCTTCAACGTCGGCACCGCCTACGCCGTGTTCGAGGCGCTCACCTGCGGCCATCCGCTGATCTCACGCATCGTCACCGTCGCCGGCAACGTCGACCGGCCGCGCAACTACGAGGTCCTCATCGGCACGCCGATGAGCGATGTCGTGCGGCTCTCCGGTCAGCGCACCGACACCACCCGCTACCTGATGGGCGGCCCGATGATGGGCATGCGCATGCCCGGCTTCGACGTGCCCGTCGTCAAGGCCACCAACTGCATCCTGGTGGCGAGCGACGCCCTCTTCCCGCCGCCGCCGCCCGAGCAGGCCTGCATCCGCTGCGGCGAGTGCGCGCACGCCTGCCCCGCAGACCTGCAGCCGTTCGAGCTTTACTGGTTCAGCCGCGCGAAGAACTTCGGCAAGGCGCAGGAATATCACCTGTTCGATTGCATCGAATGCGGCTGCTGCGCCTACGTGTGTCCCTCGCACATCCCGCTGGTCGACTACTACCGCTTCTCCAAGAGCGAGATCTGGGCGCGCGAGCGCGACAAGTCCGCATCGGATCAGGCGCGCGAGCGCTTCGAGTTCCGCAATTTCCGCCAGGAGCGCGAGAAGGAGGAGAAGGCAGCCAAGCTCGCCGCGAAGGCAGCCGAAACACGCGCCAAGCTCGCAACCGAACCGGCGGTCGATGGAGCTGCGGCGACGCCCGCCGCCGATGCTGCCGAAGACCCAAAGAAAGCGCTGATCGCCGCCGCGCTGGCACGTGCGCAGGCACAGAGGGCCGCAGCGCAGCCGAAGAACACGGAAAACCTGAGTGCCGAAACGCAGGCCGAGATCGCACAGATCGAGGCCCGCCGGCGCACGGCCGGCAGCGCACCAGCCGCCGACCCCGCGCCCGCGGGGACCGCCGCGTCGGCGCCGGATACCCAGCCCTGAGCGTCAAGATGATTCACTCCCCGTACATCCGCAAGCCGGCCAGCGTGCAGCGCGTCATGGGCACGGTGCTGGTCGCGCTGCTGCCCGGCCTCGCCGCCTACGTCTGGCAGTTCGGCGCCGGCATCCTCGTCAACCTTGCGCTCGGCAGCGTGGCGGCGATCGCCATCGAGGCGCTCGTGATGCGCTTGCGCAAGCGGCCGGTGGCGCTCGCCGTCGGCGACCTGTCGGCGGTCGTCACTGCCTGGCTGGTGGTGCTGAGCATCCCGCCCATCGTGCCGTGGTGGATCACGCTGCTGGCGGTGATCATTTCCATCGGCGCGGCGAAACACCTCTACGGCGGCCTCGGCCAGAACCCGTTCAATCCCGCGATGGTGGCCTTCTGCGCGCTGATCGTGGCCTACCCGGCGCTGATGTCGCAGTGGCCTGGCGCGGGCCAGCTCGACTTCGCCGCGCAACTGGACCTCATCCTGGGCGGCGCACGCCAGCCGGACGGCATCACCGCGGCAACGGCGCTCGATGCGCTGCGCACCGGCATGCGCAGCGGCGCCAGCGTCGGCACGGTGTTTTCCGGCAACAGCGCCTTCGGCATGGCGGGCGGCAGGGGCTGGGAATGGGTCGCAGCCGGTTACGCACTGGGCGGGCTGATCCTGCTCGGCACCCGCGTCATCACCTGGCATCTGCCGGCCGCGTTCATCGCCATGCTGGCCGTCGTGTCGGGCCTCTTCTGGCTGATCGATCCGACTCAACACGCGTCGCCGCTGTTCCATCTGGCAAGCGGCGGCGCGATGCTGGCAGCCTTCTTCATCGTCACCGACCCGGTGTCGGGCGCGACCACGCCACGCGGCAAGCTGATCTTCGCCGCTGGCATCGCCCTCATCGCCTGGCTGATCCGCAGCTTCGGCGCCTACCCAGATGGAATTGCCTTCGGCGTGCTGCTGATGAACATCTGCGTACCGCTGATCGACATGAAGACCCAGCCGCCGGTTTTCGGCCATCGCGGAGGACACTCATGAGCGCGCGCTACTCCGCCACCCGCACCTCGGCGCGTACCGCGGCGATCATGCTCGCCTTCACCGTGGTGTTCACCGCATTGATGGCCTCGGCCTACGAAGCGACCCGCCCCAAGATCCAGGCCTCGCTGCAGGAAGCCCAGATGCGCCTGATCGACGAAGTGCTGCCGCCGGGCAGCTATGACAATGCCCTGCTCGACGACGTCGCGAACCTCCCTCCGACCTCGATCCTGGGGCTGGACGATGGCGGACGCGTGTGGCGCGCGCGCAAGGCCGGCGCCCCCGCCGCGCTCGTGCTGGAAGCCGCCGCCGCCGACGGCTACGCCGGTCGCATCGGCATCGTCGTCGCCGTCGGCGCGGACGGCGTCGTGTCCGGCGTGCGCGTCGTGTCGCACAAGGAAACGCCCGGTCTGGGTGATTACATCGACCCCACGAAAGACCGCAACAAGGCTTCGCCGTGGATCAGCCAGTTCGCCGGCGCGTCATGGCGCCAGGTTGCCGCCGAACGGTGGACGGTGAAGAAGGACGGCGGCGTGTTCGACTTCCACACCGGGGCGACGATCAGCGCCCGCGCCGTATCGCGCATCGTCGGCCGCACGGTGGCGTTCGCGATGGCAAACCGCGACGCCCTCTTCTCCGCCGCGCCCGGCAGCACGCTGCAAGGAATCCAGCCATGATCAGCGCACCGCAATTCCGCGAGATCGCATACAACGGCCTGTGGAAGCAGAACACCGGCCTCGCCCAATTGCTGGGCCTGTGCCCCATCCTCGCGGTGAGCACGAGCATGGTCAACGCCACCAGCCTCGGGCTCGCGACAGTGATCGCGATGGCGCTGTCGAACTTGGTTGTCGCCAGCCTGCGCAACTTCATCCCGTACGAGATCCGCATCCCGGTCTTCATCCTGATCATCGCCGCGCTGGTGACGGTGATCGACCTGCTGTTCAACGCCTATCTGCACAGCCTGTACCTGGTGCTGGGCATCTTCATTCCGCTGATCGTCACCAACTGCATCGTCCTCGCGCGAGTCGAAGCTTACGCGGCCAAGAACGACCCGGTGGCCTCCACGGTGGACGGCATCATGATGGGCCTGGGCCTGGTGTGGGTGCTGGCACTGCTCGGCGGCGTGCGCGAACTGCTCGGCAGCGGCACGCTGCTGTCGGGCATCGAGATGATCATCCCCGGCACGTCGGCGCTGAACGTGTTCGGCGACGACTATCCTGGCTTCCTGCTGGCGATACTGCCACCCGGGGCGTTCTTCGCCCTCGGTTGCCTGATCGCCGCCTACAACGCCATCAAGGCCCGTCTGGACGCGAGTACGCGCCGCCACCCGCCGGCCCCAGCGCCGCTCGAGCAGCCCCCCGGCAGTGCCGTGGAAGGCGCCGCAGGCTGATCATGCCCAGCATGAAGCGCGAGGCCATCCGCGAGTTCTTCCGCCGCCTGCAGGAAGCGAACCCCGAGCCGAAGACCGAGCTCGAGTACGCGTCGCCCTACCAGTTGCTGGTGGCGGTCGTGTTGTCGGCCCAGGCCACCGACCGCAGCGTGAACCTCGCCACGCGCAAGCTCTTCGCCGCTGCGCCCACGCCGGAAGCAATGGTGGCCCTGGGCGATAACGGCGTGGCCGAACACATCAAGACCATCGGCCTGTTCCGCAACAAGTCGAAGAACACCGTGGCGCTGTCGCGCCTGCTGCTCGAGCGGCACGCCGGCGAGGTTCCGGCCAGCCGCGAGGCGCTCGAGGCGCTTCCGGGCGTCGGCCGCAAGACGGCCAACGTCGTGCTGAACACCGTCTTCCGCCAGCCGGCGATGGCGGTGGACACGCACATCTTCCGGCTGGCCAACCGCACCGGCCTGGCGCCGGGCAAGGACGTCGTCGAGGTCGAGAAGGCGCTACTGCGCCGCGTGCCCAAGGACTACCTGCTCGACGCCCATCACTGGCTGATCCTGCATGGGCGCTACGTGTGCACCGCACGCAAGCCCAGGTGCGGCGACTGCGTGGTGCGCGACCTGTGCCTGTATCGGGACAAGACCGCGTGATGTCGCGCGGACAGCCGACCACCCTGCGGGCGCATCGCGCCCGACTGCCGTAACCGACGAGAGAAACCAAGATGTTCAACCCGAGCCGCGACCAGGTGCGCAACTTCTTCATCGAGACTTGGCGCAAGTACCGCGAAAAGGAAGTGCTGACGCCGATGGAATCGGTCGCCGCCAACGTGATGACAGTGCACCCCGAATACCACGCGGTGCTCGAAGACCCCGAATCGGTCGATCGCGACTTCCCGCCAGAAGCCGGCCAGATCAATCCCTTCCTGCACCTGTCGCTGCACCTGGCGATCGAGGAGCAGTTGTCGATCGACCAGCCCCCGGGTGTCCGCACCGCCTTCGACCTCGCCTGCCAGCGCCGCGGCGACCGCCACGACGCCATGCACGACGCGCTCGAGGCGCTCGGCGAGATGCTGTTCGATGCGCAGCGCAACGGCACGCCGCCGGACGGTGCCGCCTACATCGCCAACCTGCGGCGGCGCATCGGCGCCGGATGAGATCCTTGTTGCGTGCTTGTGACAGTTTTGTTGTATTTGCACGCAAAACAGGAACAAGTTCATTGTCCGAGCTCCGGACGAAGGTGATCATGTGCATACCGCACTGCACCATCGTCCGCCGCCATCATGTGCCAACTGCTCGGCATGAACTGCAACAAGCCCGCGAGCCTCGAGTTCTCGCTCGAGGGCTTCGTGCGCCGCGGCGGGCAGACGGACGAGCATCGCGACGGCTGGGGTTTCGCCTGGTTCGATGACGAAGATTGCCGTGTGCTGCGCGACGACCGCCCGTCATGCTCTTCGCCGCTTGCGGAGCAGTTGCGGCGCGCGCCCGTCAAGTCTCGCAACCTCATCGTGCATATCCGCAAGGCGACGCAGGGCGCGGTCGACCTTTCGAACTGCCACCCTTTCAGCCGCAGGCTGTGGGGGCGCAACTGGGTGTTCGCGCACAACGGCGACCTCAAGAACCACGCCCTCGCGCTCGACGGCAGTTACACGCCGACCGGCAGCACCGACAGCGAACTCGCATTCTGCTACCTGTTGCAGGAACTGCGCCGGCGCTGCGGGCCGGCACGCCCGGCGCCCGCGGCCTTGCTCGCCACCATGGCCGAGCTGTGCGAGGAGATCGCCTTTTTCGGCCCCTTCAACTTCCTGCTGTCGGACGGCAGCGGCCTATTCGCCCACTGTTCGACGCAGTTGCACCATGTCCGCCGGGCCTACCCCTTCCGCTCGGTGCGCCTCGTCGATCACGACCTCAGCGTGGATTTCGCCCGCCGCAATCAGGTCGATGACCGCATGACGGTGATCGCAACCAAGCCGCTCACCACCGGCGAGGAGTGGGTCGCGTTCGCGCCGGGCGAGCTGAAGTACTTCTGCGACGGCACCGAGGCACAGCCGCACGCTGCGCCCGCCAGGCACGCCCTGACCGCCTGAACCGCTTCCAAAGCTGGGCTAATCTGCAAGTGGCGGTATGATCGCCGTGAGTGCCCTCGGCGTGGCACGCCACCGCCCGCCACCGCGCACCCACCCCAGACAGACCAAGCAAGGAAGAGGAAAAGGAATATGTCCAACTGGTATGCAGACAACGCGGATTCCATCGGCCGCACGCCGCTCGTGAGGCTGAACCGGGTCATCGACGGCGCCAAGGCCACCGTGCTGGCGAAAATCGAGGGTCGCAACCCGGCCTACTCGGTGAAATGCCGCATCGGCGCCGCGATGATCTGGGATGCCGAGAAGCGCGGCCTGCTCGGGCCGGGCAAGGAACTGGTCGAACCCACCAGCGGCAACACCGGCATCGCGCTGGCCTTCGTCGCCGCGGCGCGCGGCATTCCGCTGACGCTGACGATGCCGGAGACGATGAGCATCGAGCGCCGCAAGCTGCTGGTAGCCTATGGCGCCAAGCTGGTGCTGACCGAAGGCGCCAAGGGCATGAACGGCGCGATCGCGAAGGCCGAGGAGATCGTCGCGTCCGATCCGGGCAAGTACGTGCTGCTGCAGCAGTTCAAGAACCCAGCCAACCCGGCGATCCACGAAACCACCACCGGCCCGGAAATCTGGCAGGACACCGACGGTGCGGTCGACATCGTCGTGTCGGGCGTGGGCACCGGCGGCACGATCACCGGCATTTCGCGCTACATCAAGAAGACCCAAGGCAAGGCGATCTGCTCGGTCGCGGTGGAGCCTGCCGCCAGTCCGGTGATCACGCAGAAGCGCGCCGGCCAGGAGCTCAAGCCGGCACCGCACAAGATCCAGGGCCTGGGCGCGGGCTTCATCCCGGACGTGCTGGATCTGTCGCTGATCGACCAGGTCGAGACGGTCACCAATGAGGAGGCGGTGGAATACGCTCGCCGCCTCGCGCGCGAAGAAGGCATCCTGGCAGGCATTTCCTGCGGCGCGGCCACCGCAGCGGCCGCCCGGCTGGCCAGGGATCCCGCCAACGCGGGCAAGACCATCGTCGTGATCCTGCCGGACTCGGGCGAGCGCTACCTGAGCTCCATCCTGTTCGAGGGCTACTTCGACGAGAAGGGGCTGCCGACGATCTGAAGCGGACCTGGATCGACTGTCCGCGCTGCTAACCGCCGAGCGCACCGGGCATTCCCTCCGCCGGCTGCGGAACTCGCCATCGCTTCGCTCGGCTCGGACAGTCCTCGCCGGCTCCAGGAATGCCCGGCACGCTCGGCTTGGCATCTGGTGAAATCAGACGAGACAACGAAGCGATCCCTCATGCAGGTTGCAGGGATGACCTCGTGGATTCGGCACACTGTCGAGCCAGCCGTGTTGGGTGTTCGTGGAGTGGGCGAGGACTGTCTGAGCGAGCGTAGCGAGCGAGTTCCGCAGCCCACGGAACGAACACCCGACGCGGCTGGCGGTTAGCGACCCGAACCGTCAGTCATGCAAACCCCCATTGACCCAGCGACCATGTCCGACCAACACGACGACCACTTCGCCACCCGCCTGTCCCATCTCGGCCGCCCCGGCACGCGCACGCACGGCTTCGTCAATCCGCCGCTGCATCGAGGCTCGACCGTACTGGTGCCGTCGACCGCCGCACGCCGCGAGGGCTGGAAGCACCGTTACGATCAGTACCTGAGCTACGGCCTGCACGGCAACCAGACCCACCACATGCTCGAGGACCTGATCGCCGACATCGAGGGCGGTACGCGCTGCCAGATCGTGTCCTCGGGCCTCGCCGCCAACTGCATCGGCCTGCTCGCCTATCTCGCCCACGGCGACCACTGCCTGATTCCCGACAGCGTGTATGGACCGGTGCGCAACTTCTGCGACAATGTGCTCATCGGCCGCATGGCGGTCGAGGTGAGCTACTACCGGCCGGACCTGTCGCCGACCGAACTCGAGCCGCTGATCCGGCCGAACACCCGTGTGCTCTATCTGGAAAGCCCCGGCTCGCACACCTTCGAGATGCAGGACGTCCCCGCCCTCGCCGCGCTGGCGCACCAGCGCGGCCTCAAGGTGCTGATGGACAACACCTGGGGGCTGCACTTCTTCCAGCCCTTCGATCATGGGGTGGATGTGTCGATCCAGGCGCTCACCAAGTACGCCGGCGGCCATGCCGACGTATTGCTGGGCAGCCTCACCACGCGCTCCGACGAGGACTGGCGCGCGGTCCGGCAGACCGCGCTGCTCTATGGCCAGTACGCCAGCCCGGATGATTGCTGGCTCACCCTGCGCGGCCTGCGCACGCTCAACGTCAGGCTTCGGCACCAGATGGCCTCAGGGCTTGAATTGGCGCGCTGGTTCGCCGCCCGACCGGAGGTGCTGCGGGTGCTGCATCCGGCCCTGCCCGACGCCCCGGGGCATGAGCTCTGGAAGCGCGACTTCAGTGGCGCCTGCAGCCTGTTCGGCGTGGTGTTCCGGCCTGAATTCGGCGAGGCGCGAGTCGATGCGATGATCGACGCGCTGCGCCTGTTCGGCATCGGCGCGTCATGGGGCGGCTTCGAGAGCCTGGCGCTGCCCACCTACGGCAGCATCACGCGAACGGCCGCCGCGCCGGACCTCGGCGGCCCGGCGGTGCGGTTTCATGTCGGACTGGAGGAGCCGTCCGACCTGATCGCCGATCTCGCGCAGGCATTCGATCGCCTGCACGCGCAGCCCGCCTAGCGCTTGACGTACAGCCCCTGCTGCGTCGAGAACCAGGTGGCCAGCGCCTCCATGTCTTCCTTGCCGAGGTTCGCGACCTGCGCGGCCATGATCGGGTTCTTGCGACGACCGGCCTTGTAGTCCTGCAGCGCCTGGAAGATGTAGTCGCGCTGCTGGCCGGCCAGCCGTGGGAATGCGGGCGTCGGGCTGTTGCCATCGGCGCCGTGGCAGGCGGCGCAGACCTGCGCCTTGTCGTTGGCAGACGGCGGCGTTGACGGCGGCTGCGCGCCTGCCGAGTAATAGGCGGCCAGGTCGGCCATGTCCTGTTCGGTCAGTCCACCGGCAATCCCTCGCATGGTGGGGTGGCTGCGGTCGCCGCTGCGATAGGCGGCGAGCGCGCTGACGATGTAATCCGCGTGCTGGCCGCCAAGCTTGGGCACCGGGTAAACCTCTGGATAACTTGTCCGATAACCTGGTATGCCGTGGCAACCAATGCACATCGAGATCTTGCCTTTCGCCGCCTCGGCATTTCCCTGGGCAGCGGGCAAGGCCGAGGCGAAGGTGGACAACATCGCTGCCAGCAGCAGTTGGGATCGGTTCATTGCGTCTCGTCTCCGTGTTGGGTGCGCGTGCCGGATCTAACCCGGAGGGGCGATGGCCCCGCCTTTTTTGCGTAACGCTAGACCTATAATTGCACGGAATTAATCAGAGGAATCCCCGATGTCCGATCTTCGCTTCGAAGGCTCGCGCGAGTACGTGGCCACCCCCGACCTGATGCTGGCCGTCAATGCCGCGATCCGGCTGCAGCGCCCGCTGCTGATCAAGGGTGAGCCGGGAACGGGCAAGACCATGCTCGCCGAGCAGGTCGCAGCGTCGCTCGGCCTGCCACTGCTGCAGTGGCACATCAAGTCCACCACCAAGGCGCAGCAGGGCCTTTACGAATACGACGCGGTGTCGCGCCTGCGCGATTCGCAACTGGGCGACGACCGCGTGCGCGACATCGGCAACTACATCGTCAAGGGCGTGCTGTGGCAGGCGTTCGAGGCCGACTGCCCGACGGTGGTGCTGATCGACGAGATCGACAAGGCCGACATCGAATTCCCCAACGATCTGCTGCGCGAGATCGACCGCATGGAATTCCATGTGTACGAGACGCGCCAGACGATACAGGCGCGCCACCGCCCCATCGTCTTCATCACCTCGAACAACGAGAAGGAACTGCCCGACGCCTTCCTGCGCCGCTGCTTCTTCCACTACATCAAGTTCCCCGACCGCGACACGATGCAGCGCATCGTGGATGTGCATTTCCCCGCCATCCGCAAGGAACTGCTGAGCGAGGCGCTGGAAGTGTTCTTCGGGCTGCGCGAGATCCCGGGGCTGAAGAAGAAGCCCTCCACGTCCGAGCTCATCGACTGGCTGAAGCTGCTCGTGGCAGAAGACATTCCGCCCGAGGCACTGCACTCGCCCGACCGCAAGGCCATCGTGCCGCCGCTGCATGGCGCGCTGCTGAAGAACGAGCAGGACATGCACCTGTTCGAGCGCCTGGTGATGATGGCGCGCCACAACCGCTGAGACTGGAGCGACGCCATGCTGAGGGCCTTTTTCGACTGGCTGTTCGGCCGCCGCCGCGCAGCGGCAGCGGCGACCGCCGCCACCACGCCGTCAACGTCGCGCGACAACGATCCGGCAGGCTTCCAGGTGCTCAACCGCAGCGCACCCCTGCGCAGCGAGGCGAGCTCCGCCCCAGCCGAGGAGATCGACGCCGAGACGATCTTCCTGTGCCGCGAAGCGGTGCTCGGCCGCGACCAGCGCATCGCTGGCTACCAGTTCATGCTGCAGGAGGGCACCCGCAACCGCATCCGCCACAGCAGCCGGCGGGTGCATCACCTTTACGCCGAAGTCCTGGTGCGCAACCTCGTGCGTGCCGATATCGGCACGTTGATCGGGCGGCGCTTCGCCTTCATCGACGTACCGGACTCCTTCCTCGACCATCCCTGCCTGGCGACGCTGCCACCGCACAAGACGGTGCTGTTGCTGGGAACGCATCCGGACCCTGGCGCGCCCGACATCCACAGCCTACGTGACGCGGTCAGTCACCTGCGTGTGACGGGCGTGCGCATCGGCATCCCCGACCCCGCAGTGGTCGCCGAATTCGAGCCGCTGCTGCCGCTGGCCGATTTCATCATGTTGCGCGCGCCGGCGATCGACGCACGGCGTGGCCTGCAGCTTGCTTCGCACGTCATCGAGGCGGCCCCGCAGGCCAGGCTGCTGGTGCGCGACCTTGCGGGGCTCGAGGATTTCCGATTCTGCTACAAGCTCGGCGCCAGCCTCTTCCAGGGCCCCTTCATCACCAGCCGCGAAAGCTGGGACGACCGCGACCTCGGACCGAACGCGGCCCGCCTGTCGCGCCTCATCGGCAAGGTCAAGGCCGAAGCCGACACCAGCGAGCTGGCGGCATTGTTGAAGGAGGACGCCGCGCTGTCGCTGCGCCTGCTGCGCTACATCAACGCCGCAGCCAATGAACTTGCCGAGCATGTATCGTCGATCGAGCGGGCGATCTTCGTGATCGGCCGCGACAAGCTCTATCGCTGGCTCATCCTGCTGGTGTGCAGCATGGACACCCCGTCCGGGCGCAGTTCGGCAGCGCTGGAGAGTGCGCTGGTGCGCGCGCGCATGCTCGAACTGCTGAGCGCAGACCGCTCGCCCTACGAGCGCGAGGCACTGTTCCTGACCGGCCTGCTGTCGCTGATCGACGTCATCCTCGAGGTGCCGATGGACAAGGCGCTCGGCCCCCTGGCGGTGACGCCGGAGATCAATCTTGCCGTGCGCCACGGCGAGGGCCCCTATGCACCGCTGCTCGAGCTGGCCATCGCCTGCGAGCAGTTCAATGGCACACGCATCGCCGATGCTGCCGAGCGTTGTGGCGTCTCTCCCGCGATCGCGTCCGAGCGGCACCTCGAGGCCCTGTCGTGGGCGCTGGCGATCCAGGAATGAAGGCGGCCGGAGGCGTGCAATGCTGATCGACTTCTTCCTGCACCTGAAGGCACGCAAGCTGCCGGTGTCGACGCGCGAGTTCCTGACCCTGCTCGAAGGCCTGCAGCAGCGCGTGTGCGGCCACTCGATCGACGAGTTCTACTTCTTCGCGCGGGCCTGTCTGGTGAAGGACGAGAGCTTCTATGACCGCTTCGACCAGGCCTTCGGCGAATACTTCCGCGGCGTCGCCGAAATCCCCGGCCTGGAACTCGACCTGCCTGAGGAATGGCTACGCGCGATGGCCCGCAAGCACCTTACGCCGGAAGAACGCGCGCAGCTCGAGAAGCTGGGCTGGGACAAGCTGATGGACGAGTTCCGCAAGCGCCTGGCCGAGCAGAAAGGCCGCCACGCAGGTGGCAGCAAGTGGATCGGCACCGCCGGCAGCTCACCCTTCGGCAACAATGGCACGCACCCCGAAGGCATCCGCGTGGGTGGCGAATCGGCCGGCAACCGCACGGCGGTGAAAGTGTGGGACAAGCGCGAGTTCCGCAACCTCGACGACGACGTCGAGCTCGGCACCCGCAACATCAAGGTGGCACTGCGCCGGCTGCGGCGCTTCGCCCGCGAGGGCGCGAGCGAGGAGCTCGATCTCGACGGCACCATCGCCGCCACCGCGCGCAACGCCGGCTGGCTGGACCTGCTGATGCGGCCCGAACGCCACAACGCGGTCAAGGTGCTCCTATTTCTCGACGTGGGCGGCTCGATGGATGACCACGTCAAGGTGTGCGAGGAATTGTTCTCGGCCTGCCGCAGCGAGTTCAAGCACCTCGAGTACTTCTACTTCCACAACTGTGTGTACGACGGCGTGTGGCGCGACAATCTGCGCCGCCATCAGGAGCGCACGCCGGTGCTGGACGTCATCCACAAGTACGGCCCGGACTACAAGCTGATCTTCGTCGGCGACGCGACCATGAGCCCGTACGAGATCCTGCATCAGCACGGTTCGATCGAGCACATGAACGCCGAGGCGGGCGCGACCTGGCTGCGCCGCCTGCTCGACGCCTACCCGGCTGCCGCCTGGCTCAACCCGGAGCCCGAGCGGCTGTGGAGCTACCGTCAGTCGATCGGCATCATCCACCAGATCGTTGGCGGACGCATGTTCCCGATGACGCTGGACGGCCTGGCGCGGGCGATGCAGGCGCTGTCCAAGCGGCATTGAGCGCTTGCTGCTGCAGCCGGGCTGCCCTGCCTTACTCGGTGAAGGGCAGCGGCTGCATGCCGAAGCCCGCGTCCAGATCCTTGATCTGGCGAAGCAGCGCATCGAGGTCGTCCTGCAGCTTGCACAGGGAGTCCTCGTCGAGCAGGCGCAAGGCTTCTGGCAGCACGCCGCGCGCCGGCGACGGTGCCCGCGCCAGCAGCGCCTCGCCCTGTTCGGTGAGATAGAGCCGCACCACGCGCTGGTCGGCGCTGGTGCGCTCCTTGCGGATCAGCTCGGAGGTTTCCAGCCGGTCGATCATGTTGGAAGCGGTCGACTGGTGCAGCGCCATGCGGTTGGCAAGCTCCCCCACACGCAAGCCGGGAAGTTCCTTCAGCTCCTGCAGCGCCCATAGCTGTGCGCCCGTCACCCCGCTCTGCCGTTCGATCCACTGCGAATGGCGCTGGGCGGTGCGAATCAGCACCCTGAAACGCTGCAGCACCGAAAGCGGCGACGGCTGTGCCGCCTTGCTGCCACTCGCCCTGGACACTTGTTGCACCTGCACCATGAAACCCGGCTCCTGCTATATTCGAACAAACAATGATTTCTGAAAAAATAACCATACCGCCTTTTACGTATGGTACCGAATTCGGGCAGCCGCCGCGGCGAGCATCGGCATATCGGTGTGAACTGATGCCGCAAGGTGTTGCATTTGCACGCTTGAGCTTGCTTCTTGAAACCTGAAACCCCCTCCGACTCCGATCCCGGCGCCAAGGGCGATGCTCACGTCGAGCCGTCGACCGGGGCGCGACGACGCCTCTGGCCATGGACGCGCGGCATGCGCCCGCTCGCGCGTGGCGGCAGTCGCATCGTGCTGCCCTGGCTCTCCGCCGGACGCTGGCAGCGGCGTCTGCTGCTCGCCGCCGCGGCGCTGTCCGTGGGCGCCCTGTCCATCCTCTTCGCGATCGGCGCCGAGATCGCGATCAGGACGCATCGCGACCTGCTCCGCGACCATCCGGCGTTGACCCTGATCATCGCGCCGGCGGGGTTCGCGCTGATCGCGTGGTTGTCGCACAAGCTCTTCCCCGGCACCGAAGGCAGCGGCATCCCGCAGGCGATCGCGGCAGCGCAGATCGACGATGTCCGGGTGAGAAGGCAGCTCCTGTCTGTCCGCATCATCGTCGGCAAGATCCTGCTGACACTGGGCGGCCTGCTGTCGGGCGCGGCGGTGGGGCGCGAGGGCCCATCGGTACAGGTCGGCGCGTCGGTGATGCATCTGCTGTCGGGCCTGCGCCGACGCATCGCGTCGCCGCGGGACCTGATCATCGCCGGCAGCGGCGCGGGGATCGCGGCGGCGTTCAACACGCCGCTGGGCGGCATCATGTTCGCCATCGAAGAGATGTGCCGCCACAAGGCTTTCCGGGCAAATGCCACCACGCTCACGACGGTGATCTTCGCCGGCCTGATGTCGCTCGCTGTGCTGGGCAACTACACCTATTTCGGCCGCACCCCTCAGACGATCTTGTGGCCGGGCGGCATCTGGCCGGTGCTGGCCTGCGGCATCGCCGGCGGCCTGCTGGGTGGCGGCTTCTCGCGCCTGCTGGTGGCTTCCGCGCGCGGGCTTCCCGGCAGGCTGGGCGAATTCTCCCGCCAGCGTCCCTTCCTCTTCGCGGCCGGCTGCGGGCTGGCCACCGGCCTGATCGGCCTCGCGAGCGGCGGCGTCACCTACGGCACCGGCTACGAGGAGTCGAAGGCCGCCCTCGAGGGCGTCGCGCCGCTGCCGGCGCTGTTCATGACCCTCAAGCTGCTGGCGATCTGGCTCGCCTTCGTGTCGCGCATACCCGGCGGGATCTTCGCGCCGGCGCTGGCGGTGGGGGCGGGCATGGGGACGGATGTCGCACTGCTGCTGCCTGGCGAGCACGATTCCGCGATCCTGGTGCTCGGCATGGTGGCTTTTCTCGCCGCGATGACCCAGGCTCCCATCACTTCCTTCGTCATCGTCATGGAAATGACTGCAAACCACCAGATGTTGATCCCGCTGATGGCCACCGCCGTCGTCGCCCACGGTATCTCGCGCTCGGTCGCTTCGGTGCCGCTATACGAGGCGCTCGCCTACCCGGCGCTGCGCCGTGCCGAAGCCCGCGTTGCCGCCCGGGGCCGCCGCTCATGAGCCGCCCGACCAACACCACCGAAGCCTCGGCGCTGCACCTGAGCTGGGAAGAGGACGGCGTCGCCCGCACCGCACGGTGGCGCTCCGAGAGCGGTCAGCCGGCGCCACGTCGGGTCATCGTCGCCGACGACCGGCTCACCGCGGACGCGGCCTACCGCCTCGCCTGCGAGGGAACCGCGATGCTGTGGCGCGGTGACTACCACAACGCCCGCCAGTTGCTGCAGGCCATGGCACGGCGTATCACGCGCAGGCCGCGCAAGGCCAAGCAGGACAAGGGCGCCACGCCGGCACCCGCCGACGCCTTCCACCTGCATCGCCAGGCGCAGGCCCAGCGCGCGCGCATCCTGGGCATGCTGCTGATCCCTTTCAACGCCGATTTCGGCATTCCGCTGCGCCGCGCGCCCGATGCCCGTGCTGCCTGCGCGCAGGCATGGCAGGCCGATGGCGAGCCTTCCGTTGCGTCGCTGCGCGAGCTGCTCGGCCTCATCGGCGCCTGGGAATGGCATCGCAAGGGCGTGGAGGTGCCGGCACTCGGCGACCGCATCCATCCCTGCTACGGCGTCTTCTCGCCGGTGCGCGGCGAATATGTCGACCTCGTCGCGAAGGCGCCACTGCCGTCGCCGGCGCTGGCGTTCGACATCGGCACCGGCAGCGGCGTGCTGGCCGCGGTGCTGGCGCGCCGCGGCGTGGCCCGCGTCGTCGCCACCGACCAGGATGAGCGCGCGCTCGCCTGTGCCGCCGACAACCTCGCGCGCCTGGGCCTGTCCGGGCATGTTGACCTCGTGCGCGCCGACCTCTTCCCCGACGGCCGCGCGCCGCTGCTGGTGTGCAATCCGCCCTGGCTGCCCGCGCGTCCGACGTCGCCGGTGGAGCACGCGGTGTATGACCCCGAAAGCCGCATGCTGCGCGGCTTCCTCTCCGGGCTTGCCGGACATCTCGCGCCCGGCGGCGAAGGCTGGCTGATCCTGTCCGATCTCGCCGAACACCTCGGCCTGCGCAGCCGTGTCGAATTGCTCGAATGGATCGGCGCGGCCGGCCTGCGCGTGATCGACCGGCTCGATGCGCGCCCGCGCCATCCACGCGCCCAGGATGAGACCGATCCCCTGCATGCTGCGCGCTCCGTCGAAGTCACGTCGCTCTGGCGGCTCGCCGCAAGCTGATGCGAAAAAAGTCCCTCTCGCGCGCGCAATTCACAGCGCTCGCGCACCCTCTGTGTGCCCGGTCGAGCGATAATGTCGGACTACAAGAAATTTGGACGCTAATGCGATGAAGCGTGTTGATGATTTCCGCCTGCGGCTCGGCAACAAGGAACTGGTGCCGATCATGGTGGGCGGCATGGGAGTGGACATCTCGACCGCCGAGCTGTCGCTCGAGGCTGCCCGCCTCGGCGGCATCGGCCACATCTCGGACGCGATGCTGCCGACGGTATCGGACCGTCGTTACAACACCAAGTACGTCAAGAACAAGCTCAAGCAGTACAAGTTCAACGTCGAGAACCCCGACAAGTCGGTGGTGCAGTTCGACCTCGGCCTGGTGGCCGAAGCCACGGCGACGCACGTGCGGCGCACGATGGAAGCCAAGCGCGGCGACGGGCTGATCTTCATCAACTGCATGGAGAAACTGACGATGAACAGCCCGAAGGAAACCCTTCGGGCGCGGATGCTCGCCGCCATGGACAACGGCATCGACGGCATCACGCTGGCTGCCGGGCTGCACCTGGGTTCCTTCGCCCTGATGCAGGACCATCCCCGCTTCCGTGACGTCAAGCTCGGCATCATCGTCTCCTCGCTGCGCGCCCTGCAGCTCTTCCTGAAGAAGAACGGCCGCACCGGCCGGCTGCCCGATTACGTGGTGGTCGAAGGTCCGCTTGCCGGCGGACACCTCGGCTTCGGCATGGACTGGGCGCAGTATGACCTCGCCACCATCACGATCGAGATCCGCGACTGGCTGAAGGCCGAACAGCTCGACATCCCGCTGATCCCGGCGGGCGGCATCTTCACCGGTACCGATGCGGTGAATTTCCTCGAACTCGGCGCTGCTGCCGTGCAGGTCGCGACGCGCTTTACCGTCACCCGCGAGTGCGGCCTGCCCGGTGACGTGCAGCAGTATTACTTCAAGGCCAGCGAGGAAGACATCGAAGTCAACGGCATCTCGCCCACCGGCTATCCGATGCGCATGCTCAAGAGCAGCCCGGCGATCGGCAGCGGCATCCGGCCGAACTGCGAAGCCTATGGCTACCTGCTCGACTCGAGCGGCAACTGCCAGTACATCGAGGCCTACAACCGCGAAGTCGCCGCGCATCCGGACGCCAAGAAGGTCAGGGTGTGGGACAAGACCTGCCTGTGCACCCACATGCGCAACTTCGACTGCTGGACCTGCGGCCACTACACCTACCGGCTGAAGGACACGTCGCGGCGCGGGGAGGACGGCAACTACGAGATCCTGTCGGCCGAGCACGTCTTCCGCGACTATCAGTTCAGCACCGACGGCCGCATCGCGCTGCCGGAGTAAGCCGGCCGCATGAGGGGTGCAGTGACGGTGAGCACGGGGCGATCGCGTTGATCCCACCAGCCATGCGCCGCGGCGCCATCATGGCCGTCGCGGCGGCCGCGGCGCTGGCGGCCGGATGCCTGGGCACGGATAAGACGACCGTCACGGCCGCGCCCGCAAGCGCCGGGGCGTCGTCCAGCAATGCTTCCAGCGCAACATCGAGCCGCGCCCGCCCGGCGCTCACCGTCGCCGTCACCACGCCCGACAAGCGTCGCTGGCGGCGCCTGGTTCCCGCCACCGGCGACATTGCCGCCTGGCAGGAAGTCGTCATCAGCGCCGAGATCAGCAATTTCCGCCTGACGGCGGTCAGTGCGGACGTCGGCGACCGGGTCCGCCAGGGCCAGTTGCTGGCCAGCATCGCCGACGACACCGTCGCCGCCGCGCTCGCGCAATCGACCGCCGCCGTCGCCGAGGCAGACGCTGCGCTGCAGGAAGCACGAGCCAATGCCGAGCGTGCGCGCCAGTTGCGCGGCAGTGGTGCGATGAGCGAACAGCAGGTCCGCCAGTACCTGAGTGCCGAGCAGACCGCCGCCGCCCGCCTGCAGTCGGCGCACGCCCGCGTGCAGGCCGACCGCGTGCGGATGGCGCAGACACGGGTGCTCGCGCCCGATGACGGCATCGTCTCGGCACGGACCGCCACCGTGGGCGCACTGGCGCAGTCCGGCCAGCCGCTGTTCCGGCTGATCCGCGGCGGGAGGCTGGAATGGCGTGCCGAAGTTCCAGAAGCTACCCTCGGGCAGATCGCGCCGGGCACCCGCACCACCCTCACCGCGCCCGACGGCAGCCGGGTGAACGGCAAGGTGCGCACCGTCGCACCCACGGTCGACCCCGCCACGCGCAACGGCATCGTCTATGTCGATCTGCCGTCCGACGGCGGCAAGGCCCTGGTCCGCGCCGGCATGTTCGCGCGCGGCGAGTTCGAGCTCGGCCAGGACGAGGTGCAGACCCTGCCGCAATCCGCCGTGCTGCTCAGCGACGGCTTTGCCTACGTGTTCCGCGTGGAGCAAGCCGATGACGGCGCAGCACGCGTGGCTCAGGCCAAGGTGAAGGCCGGTCGCCGCAGCGGCGACCGAATCGAGATCATCGATGGCCTCGGCGCTGACGCCCGCGTCGTGGCCCAGGGCGTGGGCTTCCTCGCTGACGGCGACGCGGTACGCGTCACCACCACGCCCTCCGCTGCCGGGACGGCGACGCAATGAACGTCTCCGCATGGTCGATCCGGAACCCGATTCCGGCGATCCTGCTCTTCCTGCTGCTCACCGTGCTGGGCCTGATCGGCTTTCGCACGATGAAGATCCAGCAGTTTCCCGACATCGACCTGCCCACCGTGGTCGTCACCGCGTCCCTGCCCGGGGCCGCGCCGGCGCAGCTCGAGACCGAAGTCGCGCGCAAGCTCGAAAACTCGATCGCCACGATCCAGGGCGTCAAGCACATCTACACCAAGGTGCAGGACGGGCTCGCCACCGTCACCACCGAGTTCCGGCTGGAGAAGCCGACGCAGGAAGCGGTGGACGACGTGCGCGACGCAGTGTCGCGCATCCGCTCCGACCTGCCGGGCGAGCTGCGTGACCCGGTCATCTCGCGCATGAACGTGTCCGGCGCGCCCATCCTCACTTACACCGTCGCTTCCGATCGCATGGACGACGAGGCGCTGTCCTGGTTCGTGGACAACACCGTCAGCAAGCGCATGCTCAGCGTGGCCGGGGTCGGCGCGGTGTCGCGCGTCGGTGGCGTCAGCCGCGAGCTGCGGGTGGAGCTGGACCCGCAACGCCTGCTGGCGCTGAAGGCCAGCGCCGCCGACATCTCGCGCCAGTTGCGCCGCATCCAGCAGGAAGCGGCTGGCGGCCGCGCCGACATCGGCGGCATCGAGCAGTCGGTGCGCACCATCGCCACAGTGCGCTCGGCGGCCGAGCTGGCGGCGATGGAAATCGCGCTGCCGGACGGGCGCCGAGTGCGCCTGGAACAGCTCGCGACCGTCAGCGATACGGTGGCCGAAGTCCGCGCGGCGGCGCTGCTCGACGGCCGTCCGGTGGTCGGCTTCGAGATCACCCGCAGCCGTGGCGCCGGCGAAGTCCAGGTGGCCGACGGCGTGCGCGCCGCGCTCGCTCGCCTGCAGGCCGAACATCCGGACATCGCCATCACCCAGGCCTTCAACTTCGTGGATCCGGTGCAGGAGAACTTCGACGGCTCGATGTCTCTGCTGCTCGAAGGCGCGATCCTGGCGGTGATCGTGGTCTGGCTGTTCCTGCGCGACTGGCGTGCCACCGTCGTTTCCGCAACGGCGCTGCCGCTGTCGGTGCTGCCGGCCTTCGCCGCGATGTGGCTGCTGGGCTTCTCGCTGAACGTCGTGACCCTGCTGAGCCTGTCGCTGGTGGTGGGCATCCTGGTCGACGACGCCATCGTCGAGATCGAAAACATCATGCGCCACCTGCGCATGGGCAAGACGCCGTACGACGCGGCGATGGAGGCAGCCGACGAGATCGGTCTGGCGGTGATCGCCACCACCTTCACGCTGATCGCGGTGTTCCTCCCTACCGCCTTCATGAGCGGGGTGGCCGGCAAGTTCTTCGTGCAGTTCGGGTGGACGGCGGCGATCGCGGTGTTCTTCTCCCTGGTGGTGGCGCGGCTGCTGACGCCGATGATGGCAGCCTACCTGCTCAAGCCACCGCGCGGCGAGCACCACGAGCCCGGCTGGCTCGGCCGCTACCTCGGCTGGGTCGGCGCGTGCCTGCGCCATCGCGCGCTCACGATGCTGGCTGCAGCGGTTTTCTTCTTCGGCTCGTTCGCGCTCGTGCCGCTGCTGCCGACCGGCTTCATCCCGCCAGACGACCTGTCGCAGACCCAGGTACATCTGTCGCTGCCACCCGGCGCGACCCTGAGCGAAAGTCTGGCCATCGCCGAGCAGGCGCGCACCATCGTGCAGCGCAACCCGCACGTCAAGCTGGTCTACACGGCCGTGGGCGGCGGCGCTGCCGGCTCCGACCCCTTCCTGCCGCGCGGCGCTGCGGAAGTGCGCAAGGCGACGCTGACGATCAACCTGACGCCACGGCAGGAGCGCGGCGGCGTGCGCAAGCAGGACGTGGAGAATGCGCTGCGGGAGGCGCTGGCTGATCTTTCCGGCGTGCGGGTGAAGGTGGGCCTGGGCGGCTCCAACGAGAAATACGTGCTGGTGCTGGCGAGCGAGAACGGCGACGCCCTCGCCGCGCATGCGCGCCTCGTCGAGCGCGAGCTGCGCACCCTGCCGGGCATCGGCAACGTCACCACCACCGCCAGCCTGGTGCGGCCGGAAGTGGTCGTGCGCCCCGACTTCGCCCGTGCCGCCGACCTCGGCGTGACCGCCGCCGCGATCGGCGACACGCTGCGCATCGCCACCTCCGGCGACTACGACCAGGGCCTGGCCAAGTTCAACCTGTCGCAGCGCCAGGTGCCGATCGTCGTCAAGCTGCCACCCGAAGCACGCCGCGACGTCGCCCTGCTCGGCCAGCTCAGCGTGCCCGGCAGCAGCGGGCCGGTGGCGCTGGCCAACGTCGTCAACATCGCCATCGACAGCGGCCCGGTGGAGATCGACCGCTACGACCGCCTGCGCAATGTGAACTTCGAGATCGAGCTCAACCAGCAGCCGCTGGGCGAGGTCGCGAAGCAGGCGCTGGCCCTGCCCAGCATGCGCAACCTGCCGCCCGGCGTGATCCACACCACCGTGGGCGACGCCGAGGCGATGAACGAGCTCTTCGCCAGCTTCGGCATCGCCATGCTCACCGGCGTGCTGTGCATCTACATCGTGCTGGTGCTGCTGTTCCACGACTTCGTGCAGCCGGTCACCATCCTCGCCGCGCTGGTGCTGTCGGTGCCGGGCGCCTTCCTGGCGCTGTTCGTCACCCGCTCGGCGCTGTCGATGCCGTCGATGATCGGCCTCATCATGCTGATGGGCATCGCCACCAAGAACTCCATCCTGCTGATCGACTACGTCGTGCTGGCGCGCCGCGAGCACGGGCTTGGCCGGCTCGAGGCGCTGCTCGACGCCTGCCGCAAACGCGCCCGCCCCATCGTCATGACCACCGTGGCGATGGGCGCGGGCATGATGCCGATCGCGCTGGGCCTGGGCACCGACCCCAGTTTCCGCGCGCCGATGGCGATCGTGGTGATCGGCGGCCTGATCACTTCCACCTTCCTGAGCCTGCTGGTGATCCCGGTCCTATTCACCTACGTTGACGATGTCATCGGCAAGGTGAGCAAGCTGCGGCGCGCAAGCGGAAACGGGAATCATGCGCGTATTGCCTGACGCGTCTACAATCCGGTGCAAGAGCACGAACATGCATTCCGGCTGACGCATGAAAGACGACATTACCGACGGCCCCGCACTCTCGCTGGCACTCGACGAAGCAGCGCATTCGCTCGTCGCGAGCCTCGAGTATGACTCGCGCTTTCCCAGCATCAACGCCATCTGGCTGCGCAACCGCATCACCGCGGCCGGACACGAGGCGCTGCGCATCAGGCCCGACGCCATCCGTGGGCTGATCGCGCAGTACAACGCCGGACGCAACGTCGCGCCGTCGGTCATCGCCGACATCGTGGACGGCAGCGTCGACATCATCGTATCCAGCGACGGCCTTTCCGCCACGATGAGCATCTTTCCGCCGCGCGGCGGCAAGCCGGTCACGCGTGCAATGCTGCTCGAAGCGCTCGAGGCGCGGGGCGTCATCGAAGGCATCCTCGTCGCCGAGATCAATCGTGCGATCAACTCCGGCGAGGCACGCGAACTCGTCATCGCGCGCGGTCGCGAGCCGGTCGCCGGCACGGATGGCCGGCTGGAATGCCTGCTGCCCGACACACGCGACCGCGTTCCCAGCATCCGCCCCACCGGCCGCACCGACTACCGCGATCTCGGCGACATCATGGTCGTACATGCCGGCGACGCGCTGATGCGCCGCCACCCCCCCACGCCCGGCACCGAAGGACTGAGCGTGCAAGGCCGTCCGATCGCGCCGCGGGCAGGAAAGGCAGTGCGTTTCGCTGCGGGATTGCGCGGCACGGCCATTTCGCCCGACGACCCCGACCTGCTGATCGCGGCCACCGACGGCCAGCCGGTGCGCGTACGGGGCGGCATGATCATCGAGCCCATCCTGACGCTGAAGGCGGTGAACATGGCCTCGGGCAACGTCAATTTCGACGGCAACGTCAAGGTGCTCGGCGACGTGACCGCCGGCATGACGGTGCGCGCAACCGGCGACATCGAGATCGGCGGCGTCGTGGAACCGTCAACCCTCGATGCCGGCGGCAGCATCGTGGTGAAGGGCGGCGTGATGGGCGGGCTTGGCGCCAAGACGGCGGCCAAGGACGCCGGTGCCCACGGCGTCCGCTGCGGCGGCAGCTTCTCCGCCACCTATGCACAGCAGGCGCGGATCGACGCCGGGGACTCGATCTTCATCGACGACGTGGCGATGCAGTGCGAACTCAGCGCGGCAAACCACATCCGCGTCGGCAACCATCGCCGTGGCCACATCATCGGCGGAACCGCCCGTGCCTCGCTGTCCATCCACGCGCGCGTCGTCGGCAGCTCCAGCCGCACGCGGACCGAGCTCGTGATCGGCACCGGCCCGGCGCTGGCACAGACGATGCAGCAGAAGCTCGATGCGCGCGAACAGAAGGAAAACCAGTTGCTCGAGGTCGGCAAGCTGCTGACGCTGTCCGATCGCAACCCCGGCCGCGTTCCGGAGGACGTCGTCAGCCGTGCCGAGCAGACCGCGGCGACGCTGGCGACAGACATCGAGAGCTTGCGCGGCGAGGAGGCCGACCTCCGCCACCTGCTCGAGCTCACCCAGCAGGCGCGGGTCGAGGTCGAGCGCGAAATGCACGAGGGCGTGACGATCACGCTCGGCGAGCACAAGCTGCGCATTCCGCACCAGCTTGGCGCCTGCACCGTGCGCCTGGCGGATCAGGGGCTGGGCATCTTTCCGCTGTCCTAGGAGGCGCGCGCAAGCGCCTCGTGTCGAGCCGCATTGCAGCATGCGCGCACCCGAGGCGCAGAGCGGCACGGTAAACTGTTGCGCCTTGCCGCCCCGAAGGCATGCCCTCGAACATCGCGGACCCGTTCCCGCCACATCAGCGGCGCACACCGGTCACGCCTCACCTGGAGTTCCGCCATGAGCCTGCTGTCCCAATTGAAAAAAGACGCCCTGCTCGCGCGCAAATCGGCCTCCGCCGTGCGCGCCGCGCTGCTCACCACGCTGATCGCCGAAGCCGAGATGGTCGGCAAGAACGCCGGCAACCGCGAGAGCAGCGACGAGGAAGTACAGGGCACGATCCGCAAGTTCCTGAAGAACAACCAGGAAGCGCTGGCCGTGATCAAGGACGCGGAGCGCCGCGCCATGCTGCAGGAAGAATCCTCCATCCTCACCGGATACCTGCCGCCGATGGCGACAGAGGCCGACGTCAGGGCGCTCATCGCCGAGACCGTGGCCGGCCTCGCCGACCGCAGCCCGAAGTCGATGGGGGTGGTGATGGCTGCGCTGAAGGCGAAGTTCGGCAGCGGCTTCGATGCTCGACAGGCCAATGCCTGGGTGCGCGAGGCCTTGAACGGTTGATGCTCCCCACCGGCCCGCAGTCGCCCACCGCGCCGACTGCCGACCAGGATGATGCCAATGACTGACGAACCTGCTCGCCCGTCCGCTGCCAGCGCCCACCCCGCGCGCCCGCTTGCCACCGTCCTGCTGTTCGCCGCGCTGATCGTCTGCCTCTCGATGGGCATCCGGCACACGATGGGGCTCTTTCTTGCGCCGCTGACGCAGGAGCACCAGTGGAGCCGCGAGGTCTTCTCGCTGGCGATCGCGGTGCAGAACCTCGCCTGGGGCGTCTGCCAGCCCTTCGCCGGCTTGCTGGCGGACCGCTTCGGTGCGCGCCGGGTGCTGTGGACCGGTGCGGCGCTGTATGCGCTGGGGCTGGCGGGCATGGCGTGGTCGGCCACCGGCACCGGCCTGGCGGCGAGTGCGGGCCTGTTGATCGGCATGGCGCAGAGCGGCACCACCTACAGCGTGGTGTTCGCCGCCATGGGACGCCTCGTGCCACAGGCACGGCTGAGCTGGGCGATGGGCCTGGTGGGCGCCGCAGGCTCGTTCGGCCAGTTCCTGATGGTGCCGGTCGCCGCCGGCCTGATCGAAGGCATGGGCTGGTTCGGTACGCTGGTGGTGTTCGCGCTGGCGGCGTTGCTGATGGTGCCGCTGGGCGCCTCGCTCACCCGCGGCCTCACCCCTGCCGCCGCCCATGCCGGCCAGTCGGCAAAGGCCGCATTGCACGAGGCGACCGGCGACCGGTCGTTCCAGTTGCTGGCGCTGGGCTTTTTTGTGTGCGGCTTTCAGGTCGTGTTCATCGGCGTGCATCTGCCCGCCTACCTGCTCGACAAGGGCCTGTCGGCCAACGTCGGCATGACGGCCCTGGCGCTGATCGGCCTGTTCAACATCGTTGGCACCTACGGCTACGGCCACCTCGGCAGCCGCTTCCCCAAGCGCATGCTGCTGGCGTCGATCTACTTCCTGCGCAGCATTGGCGTCACGGTCTTCCTGCTGGCGCCGCTGACACCGCTGACCGTCTATCTGTTTGCCGCCTTCATCGGCCTGCTGTGGCTGTCGACCGTGCCGCTCACCAACGCCATCGTCGGGCACATCTTCGGCATGCGCTACTTCGGCATGCTGTCCGGCTTCGTCTTCTTCAGCCACCAGGTCGGCAGCTTCCTCGGCGTATGGCTGGGCGGCAAGCTGTTCGACGCCACCGGCTCCTACGATCTGGTGTGGGGAATCGTCATTGCGCTGGGCGTCATCGCGGCGATCGCGCACCTGCCGATCGACGAACGGAGCATGGCGCAGCGCGGCGCGCACCAACCTGCCCGATGAGCAGGTGAGGCTCATCGCATCCAAGAGCGGAACGATCACGCCCGCAGCACCGCGCCTGCGGAGTGCTCAGCCTGGCAGGAGCCCCGCGGCCCGCGCATCTTCGGTAAAGAAACGATAGCCATTGCGGCCGCCCTGCTTGGCGTCGTACATCGCGATGTCGGCGCAGCGCAGCAGGGTTTCAGGGTCGGTCGCATGATCGGGGAAGATGGCGATACCGACACTGGTGCCGATGCGGATCTCGCGTTCGTCGATCATGAACGGGCTGCCCAGCGCCGCTACGATCTTGATCGCAACGCGGGCAGCCGGCTCGGGCGTGTCGATTCCCTCGAGGATCACCACGAACTCGTCGCCATGCACCCGTGCCACCGTGTCGCCCTCGCGCACCGTGAGCTTGAGCCGGTCGGCGACCGCCTGCAGCAGCCGGTCGCCGACTGCATGGCCAAAGCTGTCGTTGACCGGCTTGAATTTGTCGAGATCGAGGAACAGCAGCGCAACACGATTGCGCGTGCGGCGCGCCTGACGCAGGGCGTGGCCGAGGCGGTCCTGCATCAGGATGCGGTTGGGCAGCCCGGTCAGTTCGTCGTTATAGGCAAGGGTGCGGATCTCGCTCTCGGCTTCCTTGCGCGCAGAGATGTCGACGAAGAGGCCGCTGTAGTTGGTCACCCGATCGCCTTCGTCACGCACACGCGCCAGGGACACCCAGGCGTCGAACGCAGTGCCATCGCTGCGCCTGAGGCGCAGTTCGCCCTGCCATTGCCCGCTGTCGTCCGCCTGGCGCCAGACCTCCCTGCACTCCGGATCGGCAGGCTCGCCGATGACAAGGCCGCAGAAGCGGCTGCCCCGTACCTCGGGGGCAGAAAGCCCGAGCATGCGGCAACCTGCCGGGTTGAGCTCGATGACCCGGCGATCGGCGTCAAGGAGCAGGATGCCCTCGCCGCTCGTGCCGAAAACGCTCGCTGCCAGCGCCAGGCGCTGCGACTGCGCGGCGATGCGGTGCGACAGGGGCCGCACCGCTGCAAGCATCAATGCACCGCTGGCCACCATCAGCAGGAGAATTGCAGCGATCGGCCAGTAGAGCTCGCGACTGGCCGTTGCATACAGCACCCTGCGCTCCATCGTCGCTGCGAACTGCCATTCGGCCGCGTCGGCCATCGCCGCGGCGAACATCAGTCGATCTTCGCCCGCGGGGATGGGCGCAATATCCTGAGACTGGGCGCGGATCGCGTGCAATGCGCCGCGCACGGGATCGTCCTCGCCCACGACGACGAATCCGGCACCGTAGGTCGCGAGTTGCACGAGCCGCTGCTCAGCAGGATGAAACAGGTAGACATGCGCCCCGTACGCGAAGGGCGTCGCGCTCCATGCCGCAAGAACGTCGCGCAATGGCGACAGATCGAAGGCCACGACATCGGTGCCGATGCGCACCCCATCGCGCGTCACGATGGCGGTGGACACGATCATGACGTCCTGCCCCAGCAGGCGGAACGGGCCATGCACTTCCTGCGGGCGCACCCCGGTGGGCGGGATGCGCCAGAACTCTTCCGGAATGGTCTTGCCGATGGCAACCGCCGGGAGCCCCTCGTGGTCAAGCCGCAGCAGGGCGATCACCTGCGGCGACTGCTCGAGGGCATCCTGCAGACGAGGAATGCTGAATGCCTCCAGCTCGCTGCGCGAGATGCGCCCCTCGTTGTAATGGTGAAGGGCATCACGAATCTGTGATCGGCTGGTGAGCTGCGCCGCGATGCTGGTCCAGCTCGCAAGCAATTGACCGGCCGCCTGGGCCTGCATCTGCACCTGATAACCCACTGTCAGGTCCACATTGCGCCGCAGTTGGCCATGCATCGGAATCAGGGTGGCAAGCCCCACCAGGACTGCCGTCAGGACGATGCCGATGAATTCGAACAGCCTGATGCGGCGCTGAAGCCGCGACAGCGATTCGCGACTGTCGGTCACCGGGTTCGGGCCAAGCGGGGAATATGCCATGCACCATTTTCTCACAGCCGCCCCACAGCGGCATGCGAAGCCTCGGACGGCTTGCCGGAAATGGGCGTCCAGCACGGTCGTTGTTGCCGATTCAGCAACGATGAGTTGCAGACTGGCGGCTATTTCACCTCGAGCCAGCCGGGTAGAGTTCGTCCATCACGAATCGCCGCCCTGGAGCGACAACCATGAAGTCCACTGCCCGCCACGCTCTCGCCATCGCCGCCCTGCTGGGCGCCAGCCTTCCCTTTGCGGCGCAGGCCGTCGAATACAACCAGGTCCAGTCCGACAAGAGCCGCGTCACTTTCGCCTACAAGCAGATGGGCGTCGCCATGGACGGCGCGTTCAAGAAGTTCAACGGGCAGTTGAGCTTCGATCCGGCGCAACCGACCAAGGCGAAAGCGACGATCGAAGTCGATCTCGCCAGCATCGACACCGGCTCGGCGGAATCCGACAGCGAGGTCGCCGGCAAGGCCTGGTTCAACACGCCGGCTTTTCCAACCGCGCGGTTCGAATCCGCCAGCGTCAAGGCGCTCGGCGGCAACCGCTTCGAGGTCGCCGGCAAGCTGACGATCAAGGGCAAGAGCCGGGACGTCGTCGTGCCCGCCACCTTCTCCACTCAGGGCAACAGCGGTGTGTTCGACGGCAGCCTCACGATCCGCCGTGGCGATTTCTCGGTGGGCGAAGGCGCCTGGGCGGCCTTCGACATCGTCGCCAACGACGTTCAGATCAAGTTTCACATCGCCGCCGGCGCAAAGTAAGTCGCGCCTGGACCATTCAATCAACACTCAACCCTCAAGCACCGAGCCAGCCCTCCTGACTCACCAGCCCATTCCCATCAAGGAGCAACACATGCAAACCTTCGCCCGACTCACCGTCACCCTCGCCCTCTCTGCCGCCGCCGCAACCGCAATGGCCGCTCCGGAAACCTACGTCGTCGATAGCACCCACTCCTTCCCGCGCTTTTCGTACAGCCACTTCGGCATGTCGACGCAGTTGAGCCGCTTCGACAAGACCACCGGCACCGTGATCCTGGACAAGGCGGCCAAGACCGCTGCGGTGGACGTCGTCATCGACATGAAGTCGGTCAACACCGGCTACACGACGTTCAATGAGCACATCCAGGGCGAGGACTTCCTCGACACCGCCAGGTATCCGACCGCCACCTTCAAGTCGACCAAGGTGACTTTCGAAGGCGACAGGCCGGTGAGCATCGACGGCAACCTGACGATCAAGGGTGTCACCAAGCCGGTGACGCTGAAGGTCACCAACTTCCTCAACATGCCCCACCCGATGCTGAAAAAGGACGCGATCGGCGCCGACGCATCCGTCGTGATCAAGCGCACCGAGTTCAACGCCGGCAAGTACGCGCCCAACGTCGGCGACGACGTGACGATCACCATCTCGCTCGAAGCGATCAAGGGCTGAACCTTGACGGTCGCCGATCTGACGACGGCGGCACAATGAAACGGGCGAGGGGCCAATGGCCGCTCGCCCGTTTCATTGTTGCATCGCCTCGCGCCGCCGCCCGCAAACTCCGGCGCCGCGGCAATCAAGCTCAGTTGCCGCTCATCGCCATCATCAACTGGTTGATGCGTTTCACGAACGTGGCCGGATCGTCGAGCGTGCCGCCTTCGGCCAGCAGCGCCTGGTCGAACAGCACTGCCGCCCAGTCGTCGAAGTGCTTCTCCTCGTACTTCAGGCGCAACACCGCCGGATGGCTGGGGTTGATCTCGAGAATGGGCTTGGACACCGGCGCGCTCTGGCCCGCGGCCTTCAGGATGCGCGCAAGGTTCATGCCCAGGTCGTGCTCGTCGGCCACCAGGCAGGCGGGCGAATCGGTCAGGCGCAGCGTCACCTTCACGTCCTTGACGCGCTCACCCAGGCTCGCCTTCATCCTGTCGAGCAGCTCCTTGTACTCGTCGGCGGCCTTCTCGGCTTCCTTCTTCTCCGCCTCGTCCTCCAGCGCACCGAGGTCCAGGCCGCCCTTGGCGACGGACACCAGCGGCTTGCCGTCGAACTCGGTGAGATTGCCCACCACCCACTCGTCGACGCGGTCGGTGAGCAGCAGCACCTCGATGCCCTTCTTGCGGAAGACCTCGAGATGCGGGCTGTTCTTCGCGGCGTTGAAGGTCTCGGCGGTGACGAAGTAGATCTTGTCCTGGCCTTCCTTCATGCGGCCGATGTAGTCGGCGAGCGACACCACCTCTTCCTGGGTGTCCAGCTTGGTCGAGGCGAAGCGCAGCAGCCCGGCGATCTTGTCCTTGTTGGCGAAATCCTCACCCACGCCTTCCTTCAGCACCTTGCCGAAGGCCTTCCAGAACTCGGCGTACTTCTCCCTGTCTGCGGCCTCCTCGCTGTTGGCCAGGCTCTCGAGCAGGGTCAGCACCTTCTTCGTGCAGCCGGCGCGGATGGTGTCGATGTCCTTCGATTCCTGCAGGATCTCGCGCGACACGTTGAGCGGCAGGTCGGCCGAATCGACCACGCCGCGCACGAAGCGCAGGTAGGTCGGCATCAGCTTCTCGGCGTCGTCCATGATGAAGACGCGCTTCACGTACAGCTTGATGCCGTGCTTGGCGTTGCGGTCCCACAGGTCGAAGGGCGCGTTCTTCGGGACGTAGAGCAGGTTGGTGTATTCGTGGCGGCCCTCGACGCGCGAGTGCGTCCACGCCAGCGGGTCCTCGAAGTCGTGGGCGACGTGCTTGTAGAAGGCGGTGTACTCGTCCTCAGAAATGTCGTTCTTCGACCGCGTCCACAGTGCGTTGGCCTGGTTGACCGTCTCGTCCTCGTCGGTCAGTACCTGCTTCTTCTGCTCCTCGTTCCATTCCTCCTTCTTCATCACGATCGGCTGCACGATGTGATCGGAGTACTTGCGGATCAGGCTCTTGAGCTTCCACGACGACAGCAGGTCTTCCTGGCCTTCGCGCAGGTGCAGGGTGATCTCGGTGCCGCGACCAGCCTTCTCCACCTGCTCCACGGTGTAGGCGCCGGCCTCGTCGCCGGTCATCGAGCATTCCCACCTCACGCCCTGCTCGGCGGGGAGCCCGGCGCGGCGCGACACCACGGTGACCCTGTTGGCGACGATGAAGGCGGAGTAGAAGCCGACGCCGAACTGGCCGATCAGGTGGGCGTCCTTCTTCTGGTCGCCGGTGAGCTTGCCGAAGAATTCCTTCGTGCCCGACTTGGCGATGGTGCCGAGGTGGGCGATGGCCTCGTCGCGGCTCATGCCGATGCCATTGTCGGCGATGGTGACGGTCTTGGCCTCGGCGTCGAAGCCGATGCGGATCTTCAGCTCGCTGTCGTTCTCGTACAGCGCGCCATTGTCGAGCGCCTCGAAGCGCAGCTTGTCGCAGGCGTCGGATGCGTTGGAGACGAGCTCGCGCAGGAAGATCTCGCGGTTGGAATACAGCGAATGGATCATCAGGTGAAGGAGTTGCTTCACCTCGGCCTGGAAGGCCAGCGTCTGGGAGTTCTTGTCGGTCGGGGCGGCGGTTTCGGACATGAATACGGCTCCAGCTCGGTTACGGATCAGTGCGAGCGTATCTGGGGATGGCAGCGCCGGTTTCAAGACCCGCTACGCGGTCACACGTAGCGGATCGCGACGATCTCCACCTCGCGCATGCCGGCCGGGCTCTGGAAGCGCACCGCGTCGCCCTCCTTCGCCTTCAGCAGCGCACGCGCCAGCGGTGAAATCCAGCTTATGCGGCCGTCGGAGGCATTAGCCTCATCCACGCCGACGATCTGCCAGGTCTGCTGCTCCGCAGTCTCGACATCCTCGATGGTGACGGTGGCGCCAAAGAAGACCTGGTCCAGCTCCTGCTGGCGCTCGGGGTCGACCACGTCGGCGCTCTCGATGCGCTTGATCAGGAATCGGATGCGGCGGTCGATCTCGCGCAGGCGCTTCTTGCCGTAGATGTAGTCGCCGTTCTCGGAACGGTCACCGTTGCCGGCCGCCCACGCCACCGTCTCGACCAGCCGCGGTCGCTCGGTGCGCACCAGTTGCTCGAGTTCGGCGCGCAGCGCGTCATAGCCGCGGCGGGTCATGTAGTTCTTGCTGCCGGCGGGGAGCCGCAGCGACGGCGAGAGCTCTTCGTCCTCGTCGTCCTGGCCGTCGCCTTCGCGGGTGAATGCCTTGCTCACAGTACGGATCGTCGCCTCTGTCATGGAGCGCCGCATGTTAAGCCATGCCCTCCGCCGCTGCCATCCCGGCACGGGTGCGCAGTGCGCTGTGGTTGTCATTCTCAAGGCGCCCGCATACCATCCACTCGAACCCCAGCCTCGGCGCACAAGCGCCCCTCGCCTCATGCAGGTGACTCGATGAACGATGCGTCCTTCGATGACGTGACCAGCCTGCGAGCCCGTCTGGAAGATTTGCGGGTGGAACACCGCGACCTCGACGAAGCCATCGCACGCCTCAACGCCACTCCGGTCGATGACGAACTGATGCTGCGCCGCCTGAAGAAGCGCAAGCTCGCACTGAAGGACCGGATCGCCGCCATCGAACGCATCGTCGATCCCGACGAATTCGCCTGAGCAGACGCGCATGCCCTTCGTCCATCTGGAACTCGACGGCCATCGCGTCTGCGTTGCCGACCATGGCCCGCATGGCGACGCCTCCACTTCAGGGGCGCCTGCCATCGTCCTGATCCACGGCGCCGGCCACGATCACACGGTGTGGAACGACGTGGCAGCCGCGCTGGCCAAGGCTGGCCTGCGGACGCTTGCCCCCGATCTCCCCGGTCACGGCGGGTCCGGCGGCGCCGCCCTTGCGGACGTCGACACCCAGGCCTCGTGGCTTGTGCGCCTGCTCGACAGGCTGGAATGTGCGCGACTGAGTCTCGTCGGCCACAGCATGGGCTCGCTGACCGCCCTCGCCGCAGCGGCACGCGTGGCCGACCGCTGTGTGAAGCTGGTACTCGTCGGCAGCGTCGCGCCGATGCCGGTCGCCCCCTTCCTGGTGGACGCGGCACGCGACGACCCGCCTGCGGCATGGGCGATGGTGAACAAGTGGTCGTTCGGCCCGGTCGAGGAACTCGGCGAAGCCCGACTCGCCGCCCTGCAGGCGTACAACCTGCAGCGCATGCAGCGGCAACCTGCCGCATCGCTGGCGATCGATCTTGGCGCGTGCAACGCATGGCAGGACGGACTGATGGCCGCATCGCAGGTGCGTTGTCCCGCGCTGCTGGTCTGCGGCGAACGCGACCGCATGACGCCGCCGGAAGCGGCACAAGCTCTTTTCAACGCGCTGCACACCACGACGGGCGGCGCGAGCATGATCCAGATCCCCGGTGCTGGCCATTTGATGATGGACGAAGCGCCGGTGATCCTGAGTGATGCGATCCGGGCGTTCGTCGCCGCGGCACCCTGACAAGAACCGCGACACGCCGCTCCGCTGCAAGCAAGGCCCCAACCTGGAGAAGACAATGTCGCAGCAGAACGATGCCCCGCTGGAAGACAACCAGCAGCCACCCTTTCCCACCGTGCGAGACGTTCCCGCAGGCGCGCCCCTGCGCTGGGTGGCGCGCGGCCTCTCGGATTTCAAGTCCTGCCCCATTCCCAGCCTGTTCTACGGCTTCTGCTTCACCGGCATGGGCCTGCTGATCACCTTCGTGTTCGAGCACGCCTACGAATACACCTCGGCGCTGACATCCGGCTTCCTGCTGCTGGGCCCCTTCCTCGCGATGGGTCTGTACGAGATAAGCCGCCGGCGCGAGCTCGGCGAGGGCTGCTCGCTGGCGCCGACGCTCACCGTGTGGCGGCGCAACGCAGGCAACATCGGCATCTTCGCGGTGGTGCTGGGCATCGTGTTCCTGGTGTGGGCGCGCGCCTCGCTGGTGATCTTCGCGCTGTTCTACACCAACGAGATGCCCAACCTGTCCGGCTTCCTCGAACAGGTACTGAGCTTGCAGAATGCGGAGTTCCTCGCCGTGTATTTCGGCATCGGCCTGATCTTCGCGACCATCGTGTTCGCCGCCAGCGTGGTGTCCATCCCGCTGATGCTGGACCGCAACCAGGATGCGATCAGCTCCATGCTGGCGAGCGTCGGCGCGCTCACGCGCAATCCGGCAGCGATGATCGTGTGGGCCTTCCTCATCGCCGGCCTGACGCTCCTCGGCTTTCTCAGCTTCCACATCGGCCTGGTCGTGACCATGCCCATCATCGGCCATGCGACCTGGCATGCCTACCGCGACCTGGTCGAGCCGCTGCCTGGACGCTGAACACCGCCCGCATCAACGCCGCCGCATGTGAATCCGCCACGCCTGCGCGCGCGAGCATCGCGCCGCGCGGGCGCTCAGCCAGCCGGCGCGTCGTCGAGCTCGAGCACGATGGGCTGGTGATCGGACGCCGACGTGTCGGCCAGCACCTGCAGCGAGCGCACGCGGCCGGCAAGGTCTGCGGTGACGAAGGCGAAGTCACAGCAATACGCCCGGTCAGGCCACTCTGCGCCGTGCAGGCCGACCGTCGGCACATGCGCCGTGTCCGGATGCAGCACCCTCCACGCATCGCGCCACCACGGCACCCCGTCCGCCAGTGGCCGCACCATCTGCTGGTATTCGGCCGAACCGGGTTCGCAGTTGAAGTCGCCACACACCACCGCCGCTGCAGGCCGCGTGGGCAGGGTGAAGGCGGGGTTGGACTCCTTCGCCACCGACGGCGCACGGGCCTGTCCAGCCGCTTCGACCTGCAGGGCACGCAGGGCTTGCACCTGAGCACCACGCTGGCGGGCCGAGTAGTACTCCAGATGGGTCGTCAGGACACGCAGCGGACCGCTGGCACTGCTGACCACCGCCTCCACGCACACGCGCTGCATCGCAGGCCAGTCCGGATCTGCAGGCGCCGGCAGCATGTGGCGGAACACCTGCCCCACCGGCAGGCGCGACAGCAGCAGGTTGCCGAACAGCGCGCGTCCGCCGCGCCCGTCCGCAATGTCCAGCCCGGCGCCGAACACCGCCGCGTAGCCGGGAAACGCCGCAGCAAGGAACGCCACCTCGTCACCACCCGACCCCCCTGGCAGCCCCTCGAAGTTGCACGCGACCTCCTGCAGGCAGATCACGTCGAATTCGCCCGCGGACCGGATCGCGGCGACGGTGCGCGCCGGGTCAACCTTGCCATCGGCGCCGCGGCCCCACTGGATGTTCCAGCTCATCAGTCTCATGGATGCACCCTCATGCATGCTGTTGTGCCTGGACGGTGACACTGGACGGAATTGTGCCCGCATCCGTGTCAGGCCGCATAATCCGGCCATCGACCACGACCACCGACTTGCATGACGGACGCCCATCAATCCCCTCACCACTCGCATGGCCACGAAACGCATGACGAGGGCGTGCACCCGCACGGGCATGAGCACGCCGCCCATTCCGCACATGACCACCATCATCACGATCACGCCGCCAGCCGCCATCTGCCGCTCGCACTGGTGCTGACGCTCGGCTTCGCCGTCATCGAGGCGCTGGCCGGCTGGTGGTCCGGATCGCTGGCACTGCTGGGCGACGCCGGCCACATGGTCACCGACGCGCTGTCGCTGGGACTCGCGGCGCTGGCGACACGCATTGCCCAGCGCCCCGCCAGCCCGCGCCACTCCTACGGCCTGCGCCGGGTGGAGGCGCTCGCGGCGCTGGCGAACAGCCTCTTCATGCTCGTGGTGGTGGCGCTGCTGTCATGGCAGGCGGTGCTGCGCCTGATGGCACCGCGGGAAATCGTCGGCGAGGCGGTCACCCTGGTAGCGCTGGGCGGACTCGTGCTCAATCTCGTCGTCGCGTGGCTGCTGACGCGCGGCGAAGGCGACCTCAACACCCGTGGCGCACTGCTGCACGTGATGGGCGACCTGCTCGGCTCGGTCGCGGCACTCGCCGCCGGCCTGGTGATCCAATTCACTGGCTGGACGCCGATCGATCCGCTGCTGACGATGCTGATCTGCGGCCTCATCCTGGCCTCCACCTTGAGCCTGCTCAGAAGCGTGGTGCACACCCTGCTCGAAGGCGTGCCCGACGGCATTTCCCTGCCCGACGTCGGACGCGCGATGGCAGCGGTGGAGGGTGTGCGTTCGGTGCACGACCTCCACATCTGGAGCCTGGATTCACGGCGCCCCGCGCTGTCGGCGCACCTCGTGCTGACCGATGCCCGGCGCTGGCCGGCCGTCCTCGCGGCGCAACGTGCCATGCTCGCTGAACGCTTCGGCATCGAGCATGTCACCCTGCAGCCGGAGCTTCCGGCCGCCGCACCGCTGGTCTTCATGCCCGGCGGTTCAAGACACGACCACGATCACCGATAATCCAAGCCTCCTCTTCCGGACAAGCACACATGTATTCCGCACAGGAACTGGTCAGCCAGATCGACGCCCTCACCTCGCTACCCACGGTCTATCTGCGCATCCGCGAGCAGTTGGACGCCCCCGACGGCGGAATCCACGAGGTGTCGCGGCTGATCGCGGCGGACCCGGCGCTGACGACCCGCCTGCTGCGGGTGGTCAACAGCGCGATGTATGGCTTTGACGGCACGATCGACAACGTCAGCCGTGCGGTGACCATCCTCGGACTGCAACAGGTGCACGATCTCGTGCTGGCAATGTCGCTGGAGTCGGTCTTCCGCGGCGTTCGTCCCGAATTCATGGACATGAACCGTTTCTGGCGCGCCAGCGTGATGCGCGGCCTCACCGCGCGCGCCGTCGCCCTCTCATGCCGGCAGTCGGCACCGGAGCGGATCTTCGTCATCGGCTTGCTGGCCGACATCGGCCATCTGGTGATGTATCACGAACTGCCCACGCTCGCGGCAGAGGCGGCATCTCAGGCGAGGGTATCGGGTGAAGCCTTGCATCAGGTCGAACGACGCGTCATCGGCTGCGATTTCGGCGAAGTGGGCGCCACGCTGATGGACCACTGGAAACTTCCCGCCTGCTTTGCCGGCGTGATCGGCGCCCAGACGGTGCCGCGGCTCGGCGGCGAGTATGCGTCGGATGCATGCGTGGTGCATCTGGCCAATCACATCGTCCGCGCCGACGAGCTCGGCCTGTCGAGCAGCGAGGCATCGGCCGAGGTCGATGCGCTGGTGTGGGCGACGCTGGGCCTGCAGCCGGACATGATCAGCGGCATCCGGGAAGAAGCCGAACTGCATCTCGCCGCCTACATGTCGCTGTTTTTTCCCGGCGGACGCAGCCTGTAAGACGGTAGGCGCCCAGCCTGCGACGCGACCTGCGGAAGTGGACGGAACCCCGCGAAAACAAAGGATTTTCTGCGCCCGGCCGCCAGTTTCGTGCTACTAGATCTAGTGCATCGAAACCAATGATTACACAACGTTTTTTCTCAAATATCTGTTTTTAAACGTTTTTATTTTTTTGCGAAATCGGTCTTTCCGCGCTATTCTTCAGCCCGTTCGAAACAATAACGAGGGTGAAGAAAAGCACCATGAACGCCACGATCCAGCACACCGACAAGCTCGACGCCAGCACGCTGGCCGCCCAGGAAATCTCCGGCGAAGTCCTCGTCGAAAAATACGCCAAAGGCAACGAACGGTCCGTTGCCGAGGTACGCCAGCGCGTCGCGCGCGCACTCGCCGCCGTCGAGGCCGAAGACAAGCGCGCCCACTGGGAGGCGAAGTTCCTCGAGGCGCAGGAAAAAGGTTTCGTTCCGGCCGGCCGCATCAACAGCGCCGCCGGCACCACGCTGGCCGCCACGCTGATCAACTGCTTCGTGCAGCCGGTGGGCGACTCGGTCACCGAGGCGGTCGATGGCCGCCCGGGCATCTACACTGCGCTGGCCCAGGCCGCTGAAACCATGCGCCGTGGCGGCGGCGTCGGCTACGACTTCTCGTCGATCCGACCGAAGGGCGCACTGGTCAAGGGCACGGCCTCCAACGCCTCCGGCCCGGTGTCCTACATGCGCGTGTTCGACCGCTCGTGCGAGACGGTGGAATCCGCCGGCGCCCGCCGTGGCGCGCAGATGGGCGTGCTGCGCTGCGACCATCCCGACATCGAGGAATTCATCCACGCCAAGGATGAAGGCGACCTCACCAACTTCAACATCTCGGTCGGCGTCACCGACCCCTTCATGCATGCCGTCGAAGCCGACGGCGACGTCGAACTGGTGCACAAGGCCGAGCCCGCCGAAGAGTTCAAGCAGGGCGGCGCCTATCAGCGCGACGACGGCATGTGGGTGTACCGCAAGGTGCGCGCGCGCGATCTGTGGGACCAGATCATGCGCTCCACCTATGACCACGCCGAGCCGGGCATCCTGTTCCTGGATCGCATGAACCAGGACAACAACCTGTATTACTGCGAGACGATCGAAGCCACCAACCCCTGCGCCGAACAGCCGCTGCCGCCCTATGGCTGCTGCTGCCTGGGCTCGATCAACCTCACCTTGTTCGTGAAGAACCCCTTCAGCGACAAGGCCGAGTTCGATTACGCCGGTTTCGGCAAGGTCGTGGATGTCTCCATCCGCATGCTCGACAACGTCCTTGAGGCCACCCACTGGCCGCTCGAGCAGCAGCACGCCGAAGCGCAGTCCAAGCGCCGCGTGGGCCTGGGCTTCACCGGCCTGGGCGACGCGCTGATCATGCTCGGCAAGCGCTACGACACGCCCGAAGCGCGCGAGGAAGCACGCAAGATCTCCGAGTACATGCGCAACCGCTCCTACCTGGCTTCGTCCGACCTGGCCAGGGAGCGTGGTGCCTTCCCGTTGTTCAACGCCGACCTGTACCTGTCGGGCGGCAACTTCGCATCGCGCCTGCCGGCCGACGTGAAGGACAAGATCCGCAAGCACGGCATCCGCAACTCGCACCTGCTGTCGATCGCGCCTACCGGCACCATTTCGCTCGCCTTCGCCGACAACGCCTCCAACGGCATCGAGCCACCGTTCTCCTACACCTACACCCGCCGCAAGCGCATGGCCGACGGTACGTTCAAGGAGTACGCGGTGGAGGACTACGCCTGGCGCCTCTACAAGCACCTTGGCGGCAATGTCGACAACCTGCCTGAATCCTTCGTCACCGCGCTGGAGATCTCCGCGCAGGCGCACAAGGACATGGTGGCCGCAGTCGCGCCCTATGTCGACACGTCGATCTCCAAGACGGTGAACGTGCCGGAGGACTACCCGTACGCCGAGTTCGAGGACCTCTACCTCACCGCGTGGAAGGCCGGTCTCAAGGGCCTGGCCACCTACCGCCCCAACAACGTGCTGGGCTCGGTGCTGTCGGTCACCCCGACCACCGAGCAGAAACGCCCGCACGACGTCGAGATCGCCGATGCCAACAAGCGTCTTTCGATCAAGAGCCTTCCGGCCCCGGTGCTGGCCAGCCTGCGCTGGCCGGGCCGCCCCGAGATGCCCGATGGCAACATGGCCTGGACCTACATGCTCGGCACGCCGACGGGCGACTTTGCCCTCTTCGTCGGTCAGTTCGGCACCAACGGCGGCACCTTCCCGTTCGAAGTGTGGGTGAATGGCGCCGACCAGCCGCGCGGCCTGGGTGCGGTGGCCAAGACCCTGTCGATGGACATGCGCGCCAACGACCGCGGCTGGCTCAAGCTCAAGCTCGAGACCCTGGCCCGCACCGTGGGCGAGAAGTCCTTCGAGATGCCCTTCCCGCCGCACGGCGAGAAGAAGCTTTTCCCCGGCACGGTGTCCGCGTTCGCCCAGGTGGTGCGCTACCGCTGCGAGAAGCTCGGCGCCTTCGACAAGGAAGACGAGCACAACCCGGTGCTGGACACCCTCTTCAGCCTGGAGGAGCCCAAGACCGGCACCGACGGCACGCTGTCGTGGACGGTGGACATCTACAACCCGGCCACCGGCGAGGACTTCGTGCTCGGCCTGAAGGAAATCACCCTGCCGGACGGTGTCACGCGGCCGTACTCGGTGTGGCTGTCGGGCAACTATCCGCGCGCGCTCGATGGCCTGACCCGCATCCTGTCGCTCGACATGCGCGTCATGGACCCGGCATGGATCGGCATGAAGCTGCGCAAGCTGCTCGATTATCCCGAGCCGCTGGGCGACTTCATGGCCTTCGTGCCCGGCACCAAACGCCAGCAGAACTGGCCCAGCACGGTGGCCTATCTGGCGCAACTGATCATCCACCGCTACGCGATGCTCGGCGTGCTCGACGAAAAGGGCTATCCGACGCGCGAAATGGGCATCCTCGAGTCGCCGCGCGACGACAACGAGCCCAAGCTGATGCAGGGCGCGCTGTGCACCGAGTGCGGCAACCACACGGTGATCCGCAAGGACGGCTGCGATTTCTGCACCGCCTGCGGCGCAGTGGGCACCTGCGGATGAGGGTGATACTCTAGCGGGCGATTGAAATCCGTCCGAGAGCTGCGTCCAAGTGAAATGCCCTAATTGCGGTGGCACGGCGTGCCGCGAATCCAAATGGCGCTCTCACCGCGAGAAGTCCGAACATCCAGGCAGCCATCCCTATCGCTGCCTGGATTGTTCCTATCGCTTCCTCGGCCCGGCAAGCCCGCTGGCTGCGGGGCGGGGCAGACTTTTCGGACTCGCGGCCGGGTTGCTGGTCGTCGTGCTGGGCGGCGTCGGCCTGGGGATCAACCACATCCTCGACGGCCGCACAGGAGAGCAGCCGTCGCAATCGGCGACCCCGGCGCCCCATGCAAGCGAGTCCGACGCCCTGCGCCAGGCGGCGCAGGCAGGCGACGCCGACGCCCAGTACCGTCTCGCGAAGTCGATGCTCTATGACACCAGCCGCGGGCGCGAGGGCGCTTCAGAGGCGGTGAGCTGGTTGCGGCGGGCGGCGGAAAGCGGCCATACCGGTGCCATGGTGCAGCTCGGCAAGCTATATCGAACAGGCCTTGGGGTACTGCAGAACTTCGATCTGACGCTCACCTGGCTGCGCAAGGCCGCCGAAAGCGGCGATGCGGAAGGCATGCTGGAACTGGGGCGGATGTACCGCGCCGGGACGGGCGTCAAGCAGGACCTGGTCGAAGCTTATGTGTGGTTCAACCGCGCCGCGGCCGCGCTCCACACCGAGGCCCTGAGCGAGCGCGAAAACGTTGCACTCAAGCTCAGGCCGGAGCAACTGCGCGAAGCACAGGCCCGCTCGGCCCACGATCACACGCATACGGCGCAAGTCGGTGCCGGCGCCCAGGCGAGCGCGGACGAAGCCGAGCGCTGATTCGCGCCCTGTCGCGGTTCCAGCCGGCACGCTCGAAAAAAAACGCTGCCTGGCGATGCCACGCAGCGTTCTTTCTTCATGCCGCCTACCGACGGCTCGGGGCTCAGAGCTTCTGCTCGCCCATGCGTCCGGCGAACTTCCAGCCCTGCTCGGCCACGTAGCGATAGACGAAACCGCTCGGTCCATCGATGAACAGCGTCATCGCGCCCGCGTCCGCTTGTGCAGCCGAGCCAAAATCGCTGCGGCCAAGGTATTGCCACCCCGCCTCGGGCATGTAGACGAAGGTGCTTCCGGTGGGGCGGTCGATGAACACGGCGAGCGGCTGTGCCGCAGCGTCGTTGGCGCCGTCGGACAGGTCGAGCTTGACGGCCCGCACGCCACCTTCCCTCACCACGCGCCAGCCTTCGGCGACGCGGAATTCGAGGCGCTGGGCCACGCCCGACGGCGCTGCTACCGACAGGCCGAAAGCCGCCACATCAGACGAGGCGAACGCCGGCGCAGCGGCTGTCACCGCCACAACAAGGGCCGTCGCGGCCGAAATCACGAGTTTGCTGATGATCGACATCAGGAGCTCCTTCAGGATGATTGAATTCAGACATGCTGCGGCGCAGCATTAATGGTTGAATTATATCACCACTTTTGCATTGCACAAATTCCAGTTCCCCCGCACTGCATTGCGCGCATGCCCCTGCTCTTCGCGATCGGCGTTGATGAATTCCACCTGGTGGAACAAATTGCTGGATTTCTTTCAGAAAATCTCGAGGATCGATAGATTTCATCCACGCATCAATGCTTTGCATAACAACGCCGATCCCGAGGAGACAGCCATGAGACCGATCACCCGCCGCCTTGCGACGCTGTGCGCCCCTGCCGTTGCCACAGCGATGTTCCTGCCTGCCGTGCATGCCGCATCGCCCGCGAGCGCCCCGGCCAAGCGGCCCAACATCCTGCTGATCGTGGCCGACGACCTCGGCTACACCGACCTCGGCAGCTTCGGCGCCGAGATCGCCACGCCCAACCTCGACAAGCTCGCCGACACCGGCGTGAAGATGACGAGCTTCTACGCGTCGCCGTTCTGCTCGCCGACGCGTGCGATGCTGATGTCGGGCAGCGACAACCACCTCGTCGGCTTCGGCGACATGGCCGAGCTGATGCTGCCCGAACAGCGTGGCAAGCCCGGCTACGAGGGCTATCTGAATGACCGCGTGGTACCGATGGCCCAGGTGCTGAAGGATGCAGGCTACCGTACCGTGATGGCGGGCAAATGGCACCTCGGTGTCGCCGAAGAGGTCAGTCCGGCCACTCGCGGCTTCGAGCAATCCTATGCACTGGTCCACGGCGGCTCCAGCCACTGGGGCGACCAGTTCGGCATCGTTGCCCTGGATCCGGACAAGCCGCCGAAGGCGATCTATCGCGAGAATGGCAAATCGATCGACCTGCCCCGCGACGGCTTCTATTCGTCGGAAGCCTTCGCAGGCAAGCTGATCGAGTACCTGAAGAGCGGCGAATCGTCCGGCAAGCCGTTCTTCGGCTACCTCGCCTTCACCGCGCCGCACTGGCCGCTGCATGCCCCGGACGCCGACATCGCCAAGTACGAGGGCCGCTACAAGGAAGGCTACGACAAGCTGCGCAAGGAACGCCTCGAACGCATGAAGAAGCTGGGGATCATCCCCGCCGACACGCCGGTGTATGAAGGCCATGCCTACTGGCCGAAGTGGGAGAGCCTGTCGAAGGCCGAGCAGGAAGCCGAGGCCCGTCGCATGACCGTCTATTCGGCCATGGTCGACAACATGGACCGCAACATCGGCCGCGTGCTCGACTACCTGAAGGCGAAGGGCGAGCTCGACAACACCTTCATCTTCTTCATGTCCGACAACGGCGCCGACGGCAACTCGGTGTATGACGTGGGCCGCACCCGCGAGTGGATCCACAAGGACATGGACAACAGCACCGCCAACACCGGTAAGCCGGGCTCCTTCATCGAGTACGGCCCGGGCTGGGCGCAGGTCGGCTCCACACCGTTCAGGATGTACAAATCCTTCGTGTACGAGGGTGGCATCTCGGTGCCGGCAATCGCGTGGGGTCCGGGCATCAAGGGCGGCGCCATCAAACGTGAGTTCGCCCACGTCACCGACGTGGCGCCGACGATCTACGAACTGGCCGGCGCCAAGCATCCGGGCACCGAGTACCAGGGCAAGGAAGTGCTGCCGCTGCGCGGCAAGTCCATGCTGCCCTACCTGCAGGGCAAGGCGCAGAAGGTGCGCGGCGAGGCCGACGCGGTGGGCTGGGAACTCGGCGGGCGCAAGGCGCTGCGCAAGGGTGACTGGAAGATCGTGTATGCGAACAAGCCCTGGGGCAAGGACGGGTGGGAGCTGTACAACATCGCCCTGGACCGCGCCGAAAGCCGCGACCTGGCAAGCGAGAATCCGCAGAAGCTCGGCGAGATGATCGTTGCATGGAAACAGTACGTCGCCGAAACCGGCACGCTCGAGATCGACGGCCTCGCTTACCGCCCGGGCTACAGCAACGCCGGCAAGTACTACGACGACCTCAAGATCGAGGCGGCGATGCAGCCGCGCGCAAAGAAGTAAGCGCAGTCCCGTAACTGCCGCATCGATGTATCGCCATCTGCTGGCCCTTGCAGGCCTCCTCGCCGCGCTGTCGGTCCATGCCGCCGCGCCGCACGGGGAGGAGCGCCCCGGCTATGTGCGCGACAGTGAATGCGTCGCCTGCCATCAAGCGCAGGCGACGCTGTGGACCGGCTCCAAGCACGAGCGTGCGATGCAGGTGGCGACGCCCACCACCGTGCGCGCCGATTTCAACGACTCCCTCTTCTCGGGCGCAGATCACCGCGCCCGTTTTTTTCGTCGTGGAGAATCCTTTGTCGTCCGCACCACCGGCCCCGACGGCAAGGAAGCCGATTTCCCGGTCACCCATACCTTCGGCATCGATCCGCTGCAGCAATACCTGCTTCCATTGCCCGGCGGCAGGCTGCAGGCATTGACCATCGCCTGGGATACGCGCGAGCGTCGCTGGTTCTCGTTGCAGACCGAAGGCGACATCGCCCCAGGCAGCAGCCTGCACTGGAGCGGCCGTTACCAGAACTGGAACCTCATGTGCGGTGAGTGTCACAGCACCGCATTCAACAAGGGATACGACGCGGCGCGGGACAGCTACCGCACCACCTGGGCCGAGCCGAACGTCGGCTGCCAGGCCTGCCACGGCCCCGGTCGAGAACATGCCGTCAGCGCCCGGCAGCTTGCCCAGGCGCCACTTCCGGCGGCCGCGCCGAACAAGCAATCCGCTGCCCTTCCCCGCCCGACGCCGACACCAAATCAGGCGCTGGGTAAAGCCCACGCCCAGGTCGACCAGTGCGCTGCCTGTCATTCGCGCCGCACCCGCCTGCTGGAGACCACCGTGCCGGGCGCTCCCTTGCTCGACAACTACGTTCCCGACAACCTGCGCGCCGAGCTGTACCATGCCGACGGCCAGCAACTGGCGGAGGTGTTCGAATATGGCTCCTTCCGCCAGAGCCGGATGTACCAGGCCGGCGTCGCCTGCACCGATTGCCACGAACCACACGGTGGCAGGACGCGCGCCGAGGGCAACGCGCTGTGTGTGGCCTGCCACAACGAAGCGCCGGACAAGGCCCGCTTCCCCGGCCTGAAGGCGAAGCCCTACGATTCGCCGCAGCATCACTTCCACACGCCCGGCAAGCCCGGCAGCGAATGCGTCTCCTGCCACATGCCGAGCCGTAATTACATGGTCGTGCATGCGCGGCGCGACCACGCGATCCGCATCCCGCGCCCGGACCTCACCCAGCGCATCGGCACGCCCAATGCCTGCCAGGATTGCCACGCCGACCGCTCCGCCGCCTGGGCGGCGGCGGCGATCGTCCGCCAGCATGGCAGCAGGACGACGTCCGAGCACTACGGCGAGGTGTTTGCCGCCGCGCGTGGCGGCCAGCCCGGCAGCGACGCCCGGCTGGCCGCACTGATCGAGGACGAGCGGCAGCCGGCGATCGTCCGTGCCAGTGCGATCGAACAGCTCGCAGCCTTGGGCGGCGTGCCGCCCCCCGCAGCGCTGATCGACGCCGACCCGGCCGTGCGCACCGCAGCGGCGGCGGCCTGGAGCGCGCGCCCGGCAGAGGAGCGGCGCGCGCGACTGCCCGCCCTGCTGGCCGATCCGATCCGTGCCGTGCGCATCACTGCCGCACGTGGCCTGGCCGACCTCGCCGAGGCGCAGCTCCCGGCGTCGGCCCGGCCGCTGCGTAATCGTGCGCTGGAGGAATTCATCGCCGCCCAGCAGGCCATGGGCGACATGCCCAGCGCACAGGTCAACCTGGCGACGCTGTTCGCCGCCCAGGGCGACAATGGCGGGGCCGAGCGCCACTACCGCCTCGCCATCGCGCAGGACCCGACGGTCAATCTGGCCCGCCTGAGCTATGCGCAACTGCTGCTCGCGTCACAGCGGCAGGACGAAGCCCGGCATGTGCTGCGCGAGGGCGTCGCGCGATCGGTCAACCCGGGCGAACTGCATTTCGCCCTCGGCCTGCTGGCCGGACAACGCCAGCAGTGGCGCGAGGCAGCGCAGGAACTGCAGCGCGCCGCCGAACTCCTGCCCGGCGATGCACGCATCCGCCGAAACCTGGACATCGTGCTGCGTCGCATCGACACGACGGCGCCGCGTTGACACCCGCGGTGGATGGCGCAAGCGGCCGCCTGCGTCGCAACAACGCTCGAGCCCGTCAGTCGCGCAGGTTGTCGGCAATGGCCTGCGCCGTCGCGCGCAGATCCTCCAGATGCGCCTCGATCACCTTCGCGCGCAGGCCGTAGCGGCGTGGCCACACCAGGTTGATGCAGCCGCGCACCCCGGCCGACGTCAGGATGGGCACGGCGATCGCATCCAGGCCGTCGTCGAACTCGCTCATCTCCACTTCAGCACCGCCGAAACCCGCGTCGCGCACGGCAAACCCGCGCCGCCGCGTGTCCTCCACGATGGCGTCCAGCTCGTGCCGGAAGACCTGGGCGCTGCGCATGTTCGCCGGCGGATGCTCGCGGTAATGTGCGAGCGCAGCCTCGCGCTCGGCCGCCGAGCACCACGCCAGCCACGCCCGGCCCGGGGCAGACAGGAAGAGGTCGACGCGAAAGCCGATGCGATATCGGCTGTTGATCGCCAGCCCCGACAGCCGGCGCGAGCTCTCGGCCAGCTCCATCATGTAGTCGTTGTAGATCAGCAGATCGGACGGCCACAATGCCTTGCGCTGCAGTGCCGCCAGGTGGGGCGCTGCGATTTCGGCCAGACGCAGCGCGTGCTCGGACGGCCGCTCGTCCACCTGCAGCGACACGCCCCGCCGCCAGTAGCCGTCATAGATCGCGCGCCACGCCAGCCCGGCCTGCTCCAGCGTATGCAGGATGCGCAGCAGCGTCGGCTTGGGCAGGCCGCAGGCCTCGTGCAGTTGCTGCAGCGAACGCCCTTCGTGCTGGCGCAGCAGCCGCAACACCTCGAGCCCCCGCTCCAGCGCCCGTATCGATTTCATCGCCACTCTCCACGTGCCGCCATGACCACCCGGCGACAGCATCGCCGATCGGAGGTGGACGAAAAAGAGGGACCCGCGCGCTGCGAGTCCCTCGATGCTTCTGCCCGCCAGCCGGCGAGCGAAACCGGCCGTTGTTGTTTACTTCTTCGCGGCAGCGAGGCCGTTGACGATTTCCTGCTTGGCCTCCTCGACCGTGCCCCAGCCCAGCACCTTGACCCACTTGCCCGGCTCGAGGTCCTTGTAGTGCTCGAAGAAATGCACCGTCTGCTTCATCAGCAACTCGGGCAGATCTTCGGTCGTCTGCACCTTGTCGTACAGCGGGGTCAGCTTGGACACCGGCACCGCGACGACCTTGGCATCGACGCCACCGTCGTCTTCCATCTTCAGCACGCCGACCGGGCGGCAGCGGATCACGACGCCGGGGGCCAGCGGGAAGGGCGTCACCACCAGCACGTCCACCGGGTCGCCGTCGCCGGCGATGGTGTGCGGGACGTAGCCGTAGTTGAGCGGATAGCGCATCGAGGTGCCCATGAAGCGGTCCACGAAGACCGCGCCGCTTTCCTTGTCCACCTCGAACTTGATCGGATCGCCCTGCGCGGAGATCTCGATGATGACGTTGATGTCGTTCGGCACGTCCTTGCCGGCGCTGACCAGATCAAAACCCATGGTTCCCTCCCGTGGAAAAAGTCCGCGAATTATAGGGGAAAATCCCTAGTCCGGACGCGGTCGTGACGGCCGCTCGCCGCCGCCACGCCACGAAGCGCCGTTCCTCGAACGCTGTCGCGCCCCGCTCACACCGGCGCATCGAAACCGGCGCCCTCCACCGCGGCGCGCATCGCATCCACCGTCACCTTTGCCGGATCGAAACGCACCTGCGCCTGCGCTGCCTCGAGCGAAACGTCGGCGTCCACCACGCCGGGCAGCGCCTTCAGCACCCCCGTCACGCTGCGCACGCAGCCGCCGCAGGTCATTCCTTGCACCTTGATTGTCACTTCGTCCATCGCTTCCTCCGTTGTCAGCGTCCATGAATTGAAGAAACACTCGCTGCGCCGCCTCCAGCCCTCAGCGCCCCGGGGCGCCAGCGCTTGAGCAGCAGCGAATTGCTCACCACCGAAACCGAACTCATCGCCATCGCCGCCCCGGCGATCACCGGGTTGAGCATGCCCGCCGCCGCGAGGGGAATGCCGAGCACGTTGTAGATGAAGGCAAAGAACAGATTCTGGCGGATCTTCGACAGGGTCGCGCGCGACAGGTCGATGGCGTCGGCCACGCCCTGCAGGCTGTTGCGCACCAGCGTGATGTCGGCGGCCTCGACCGCCACGTCAGCACCGACTCCGATCGCGAACGACACGTCCGCTGCCGCCAGCGCAGGCGCATCGTTGATGCCGTCGCCAGCCATGCCGATGCGCTCGCCCGGTGCCGCCAGCGCCTTCACCGCCGCGGCCTTGTCGGCCGGCAGCACGCCGGCACGCCATTCGTGGATGCCCGTTTCGCGCGCGATCGCCGCCGCGGTGGCGGGATGGTCGCCCGTCAGCATCACCACCCGCAGCCCGCGCGCCTGCAGGCGCGCCACGGCCGCAGCGGAATCCGCGCGCACGCGGTCGGCAACGCCGATCAGTCCGGCGAAACGCCCTGCGCAAGCCACCGCAACCAGGGTGTGACCCGCCGCCGCCATCTCGCCCAGCATTGCCGGCGGAATCGCCACGCCGCGTTCGGCGACGAAACCGGGCGAACCGAGGACCACCTCGGCCCAGCCTTCCTCCCGGCGCACGCGCCCCTCGACGCCCTTGCCACCCAGCGCGCGGACGGCCTCGGTCTGCGCCAGGGCCACACCGGCCTCCTTTGCCGCGGCGACCACCGCGGCGGCGATCGGATGCCCGCTGCTCTGCTCCAGCGCGGCGGCAGCGCCCAGCACACTCTCGCGAGTCCAGCCTTCTCCCGTCCTCACTTCGGTGACCGCGGGCTTGCCCTCGGTCAGCGTGCCGGTCTTGTCGACCGCGAGCACGCGGATGCGCTCGGCCAGTTCCAGCGCCTCGACGTTCTTCACCAGCATGCCGGCGCGCGCGCCCTGGCCGGTACCGACCATGATCGCCGTCGGCGTGGCCAGCCCCAGCGCGCAGGGACAGGCGATCACCAGCACCGCCACCGCGTTGATCAGCGCCTGCTGGAAGTCTCCGCTCCACAGCCACCAGCCGGCGAACGTCACCAGCGCGACCAGCACCACCGCCGGCACGAACACCGCGGCGATGCGGTCCGCCATGCGCTGCACCGGCGCCTTGGAGCCCTGCGCCTGCTCCACCAGGCGGATGATTCCTGCGAGCATGGTGCTCGCCCCCACGCCGGTCGCGCGGCAGCGCAGCACGCCCTCGCCGTTGATCGTCGCGGCGAACACCGTGTCGCCGGCGTGCTTGTCCACCGGCAGGCTCTCGCCGGTCAGCATCGCCTCGTTCAGCGCCGACCTGCCGCTCTCGATCACGCCATCCACCGGCACTGCATCGCCCGGGCGCAGCAGGAAGGCATCTCCCGGCTGCAGCGTCTCGACCGGTACTTCGACCACCTCGCCGCCGCGCTCGATGCGGGCCATCTTCGGCTGCAGCCGCAGCAGCGCATCGATCGCCGCCGTGGTGCGCGCCTTCGCACGGGCTTCGAGCAGCTTGCCGAGCAGGATCAGCGTGATGATCATCGCCGAGGCCTCGAAATAGACGTGCAGGTCGTGCCGGCCGGCGAGCGTCACCGCGAGGCTGTAGGCATAGGCGATGCTGGTTCCCAGCACCACCAGCACGTCCATGTTCGCGCTGCCGCCGCGCAGCGACGCCCACGCACCGCGGTAGAAACGGGCGCCGATCCAGAACTGCACCGGCGTCGCCAGCAACAACTGCAGCCAGCGCGGCACCAGGTCGTGGTGGCCCTCGGCCATCGGCCACAAGCCGAACATCGCCGGCATCTGTGCGGCCAGCGGCAGCGTCAGCAGCGCAGCGGCCCAGAAATGCCGCAGCCCCGAACGCCACTCGGCTTCGTGCCGCAGCCGGGTTTGCTCACGCTGCATGGCGCCGGTTTCGCTCGCGCCGAAACCGGCGCGCTGGACCGCGGCCTTTGCCGCCTCCAGCGAAAGCACGCCGGGCATGTAGCGCAGCGTCGCGCGCTCGGTCGCCAGGTTGACGGTGGCCTGCACGCCGGGCAGGCGGTTCAGCACCTTCTCCAGTCGGGTGGAGCACGAGGCGCAGGTCATGCCGGAGATGGCAAGCTCCAGCGTCTCCTGCCTGTCCCTGGCTGCGCTTGCCTGAGCCGTGCCGAGCGTCGTGTCTGTCATGGCTTCCTCTTGCGGAGCTTCATCATGAAGCGCAGTGTAAACTCCGTACCTGACTACGGAGTCAACTCCATGGACCGCAAAACCACGCCGGAATTCAGCAACGGGGACGTACGCCCCCGAGCATTCACGATCGGCGCGCTGGCCAGGGCCGCAGACGTCGGCGTGGAGACGATCCGCTACTACCAGCGCCGCGGTCTGCTGCCGGAGCCGAGCACGACCCGCGGCGCCTACCGCGTCTATGGCGAGGATGAACTCGCGCGCCTGCGCGCAATCCGCCGCGCCCAGCAGCTCGGTTTCTCGCTCGACGAGATCGATGGACTGCTGGCGCTCAACGCCGAACGCGACCGCCAGCGCGCACGCGCGGCCGCACAGGCGAAGATTGAGCTGATCGAGTCACGCATCGGCCAGTTGCAGGACATGCGCGATGCGCTGGCCGAACTCGTGCATTGCTGTGAGCACACCGACGGCGCAGCGCCCTGCCCCATCCTGCGCGCCTTGTCCAACGAGTGAAGGTGGCCTGGGCAGGCCGAGTCGATAAAGGACGCGGTTCAGACCGCGCAGACCACGCCGCTCCACAGATCCCCGCCCAGCGTCGGCGCGTGATACAGGCCGAACAGGCCAAAGCCCAGCACCAGCAGGCCCGACACGAAACGCACCTTGCGGTTGCGGGTGAAGTCGCGGAAGCGCTTGAAGAGCATCCCCGCCAGCAGCAGGTTGGGCAGCGTGCCGAGGCCGAAAGCGAGCATCAGCCCTGCGCCACGCAGCCCTGATCCGGTGACCAGCGCGGTGGCGAGGATGGAATAGGTGAGGCCGCAAGGAATGAAGCCCCACAGCAGGCCCAGCGGCAAGGCCTGCCGCACCGAGCGCGCCGGCAGGAAGCGCCGCGTGGCCGGCTGGATCTTCCGCCATAGCAGATGCCCCACGCGCTCAATCGGCGTCAGCAGCCGGGTGAAGCCCGTCAGGTACAGGCCGAGGGCGACCAGCATCAGGTTGGCCAGCACGTAGAGCGTCATCTGCACCGGCAGCATGCCGTCGTAGAGCATGCCGACGGACCCGAGGGAGCCGACGAGCCCGCCAAGCACGGTGTAGGTGGTGATGCGGCCCAGGTTGTAGCCCAGGTGCAAGGGCCACTGGGGCTTGCCGCCCGGTGCGCGAACCTGCGCCGTGAGCGCCCCCACGATGCCGCCGCACATCGACACGCAGTGCGTGCCGCCAAGCAGGCCAATGAGGAAGACGGCGAGATAGCCGGTTTCGGGCATGGGCGATCAGCGCATGAGACAGGTTGGCAAGAAAAGGCGGCACTGCCGCAAACAGCAGTGCCGCCATTGTACGCCGCAGCGCAACATCGCGCCCTTCAGATCACGCGGGAGTAACGCGTCCTTTCGCGGTCGGCGCGCAGGTAGCGGTCGAACACCATCGCGATGCCCCGCACCAGCAGGCGGCCGGCAGGCTGCACGCTGATCCAGTCGCCTTCGATCTTCAGCAGCCCGGCCTTCTGCATTTCCTTGAGATCCTCCAGCTCCTCGCCGAAGTACTCGCGGAAGTTGATCAGGTGCGCGATCTCGATCGACTGCATCGACAGTTCGAAATGGCACATCAGCGCCTGGATCACCGCGCGCCGCAGCAGATCGTCGGCGGTGAGCTCGATGCCGCGCAGCACCGGCGGCTCGTCGCGATCGAGCGCGTCGTAGTACTCGTCCAGCGTCTTCACGTTCTGCGAATAAACCGGCCCGACCTTGCCGATCGCCGACACGCCGAAAGCAAGCAGATCGCATTCGGCATGCGTCGAATAACCCTGAAAGTTGCGGTGCAGCCGTCCCTGCCGCTGCGCCACGGTCAGCTCGTCGTCCGGCTTGGCGAAGTGGTCCATGCCGATATAGACGTAGCCCGCCTCGGTAAGCCGGCGGATGCCGAGCTGCAGAAGTTGCAGCTTGGTGTCGGGAGTCGGCATGTCGCCGGTGGCGATGCGACGCTGCGGCTTGAACAGCCCCGGCAGGTGCGCATAGCTGTAGAGGGACACGCGGTCCGGCGCGATCTGCAGCACCTGCTCCAGCGTGCGGTTGAAGCTGATCACGTTCTGCTTGGGCAGGCCGTAGATCAGGTCCATGCTGACCGACTTGAAGCCGGTCTGGCGCGCCGAGTCGATGACGAGCTTGGTCTCGTCGAAGCTCTGGATGCGATTCACCGCCTTCTGCACGTCTTCGGCGAAGTCCTGCACACCGACGCTCATGCGGTTGAAGCCGAGGTCGGCGAGCAGCTTCACGGTGTCGAAATCGACCTTGCGCGGATCCACTTCGATCGAGTACTCGCCATTGGGCACCAGCGTGAAGTGCTCGCGCACCGCCCCCATCAGCTCGCGCATTTCATCGTGCGACAGGAAGGTGGGCGTGCCTCCGCCAAGGTGCAACTGCGTGACCTGGCGACTGCCCTCCAGGCAGGCGGCCTGCATGGCGATCTCTTTCGCCAGATATTTCAGGTACTTCGCCGAGCGCCCATGATCCTTGGTGATGATCTTGTTGCAGGCGCAGTAGTAGCAGATCGTGTTACAGAAAGGGATGTGGAAGTATAATGAAAGCGGTTTGCTCACGCCGCCAATGGCCCGCTTTGCCAGCCATGCCTTCAAGGCATCGGCGTTGAACGCCTCGACGAAACGGTCGGCGGTCGGATACGACGTGTAACGCGGTCCGTTGATGTCGAAGCGGCGAATCAGTTGCGGGTCGAAGATGAGATCGGTCTGACTGGTCATTGTCGTGCTGCAGGCTCGGCTGACGGGATGTGGCGAACAATGGCAGATCACCGCGATCTTGTGGTTGACGTCGATCAACGGTGTCCGGAATGCACCGGCATCGGTAATGTGACAAGGGAAACAAGAATTCGTGCAGATGAAGGCGGCAGTTCCCATCACCGTCAATGGGCTCAAGGCATCCTGCTCGCAGTGTAACCTCGTTGAGCTGTGTCTGCCGTTCGGGATGTCCGAGCACGACCTCAACCGCCTCGACGAGCTTGTCGGTGCCCGCCGCAAGATCAAGCGCCAGCAGAGCCTATATCGCGCTGGAGACCCCTTCGAGGCGATCTATGCGATCCGTGCCGGCTCCTTCAAGACCGACGTGCTGCTCGAGGATGGTCGCGACCAGGTCACGGGCTTCCAGATGACCGGCGAAATCCTCGGCCTCGACGGCATCAGCGCCGAGACCCACTCCTGCAACGCGATCGCACTCGAGGACAGTGAAGTCTGCGTCATCCCCTACGGCAAGCTAGAAGAGATGTCGCGCGAGGTCGAAGGGCTGCAGCACCAGTTCCACAAGGTGATGAGCCGCGAGATCGTCCGCGACCACGGCGTGATGATGCTGCTCGGCTCGATGCGCGCCGAGGAGCGACTTGCGGCCTTCCTGCTCAACATGTCGCAGCGCTTCACTGCGCGTGGCTTCTCGCCGGCCGAGTTCCACCTGCGCATGACGCGCGACGAGATCGGCTCCTACCTTGGACTCAAGCTCGAGACCGTCTCGCGCGCCTTCTCCCGCTTCCAGGAAGACGGGCTGGTGAGCGTGCAGCAGAAGCACATACGCATCCTGAACGCGTCCGGGCTCAAGCGCCTGCTGCAGCATCAGTCCGGCGGACGCTGACAACGCCTGCGTCGCGACGTGCGCCGTGCGGGCTGCGGCTCACACCGCGGCGCCGAGCGCCGCAAGATAGCCCAACGGGTTCTTCGTCAAGGCAACCGACACGATCCACAGGAACACCGCGATGGCCGCTGCGAAAGCCGCAAGACGGACCGCCGGGGTGCGTCCACGCTTGAGCGCCACCGTACCGAGCAGGATGTAGGCGATCAGGCCCAGCACCTTTGCCGTCACCCACGCGGCGACGAAGGGGTATTGCCCGATCAGGGCGGCCAGCACAAGCGCGCTGCCGAGCAGCAGCGTATCGATGATGTGCGGCAGCACCCGGGTCAGCCGGTGCCGCAACAAGGCGCTGCCGCCAAGCATCCAGGCGCCGCGCAGCAGGAAACCCAGCCCGCTGAGGACCACGCAGGTGACATGAAGGTGTTTGATCGCAAGGTACATCTCGACTCTCGAATCCGGAATGCGGCACTTTTCGTCAGGGAAGCGACCCTAACACGAGCGAGTTAAAATTGCTTCTCACTACGGAGAGCATGCTGATGGCCCCCCCACCTGTCGATATTCCCACCCTGTTGCGCCGCATTCCCCTGTTCAGCGAACTGTCGGACGCCGACCTGGAGCTTGTTCTGCGCTTCGCGCGCGAGCGACGCCTTGCGCGTGGCGAGGTGCTGTTCCAGCGCGGCGACATGGCGCACGGCTTTTACTTTCTGGTGAGCGGCCAGGTCAAGCTGGCGTTCTCGTCCGCCCAGGGCACCGAGAAAGTGGTCGAGATCCTCGGCCCGATGCAGAGCTTCGGCGAAGCGGTGATGTTCATGAACCGGCCCTATCCGGTGTTCGCCGAAGCGCTGAGCGAAAGCGTGCTGCTGCACATCGGCCAGGCCGTGGTCACCGAGCTCATCGAGCAGGATCCGAAATTCGCGCTCAAGCTGCTGGCCGGCATGTCGGTGCGAATGCACGGTCTGGTGAGCGACGTCGAGACCTACTCCCTGCGCTCCAGCGTGCAGCGTGTGATCGGCTATCTGCTGCAGCAGGCCGACAGCGACAAGCCCTGCGAATTCGCGCTGCCGACCAGCAAGCAGGTCATTGCCTCGCGGCTCAATCTGACGCCCGAGACCCTGTCGCGCATCTTCCACGACCTGTCCGATGCGGGTCTCGTCACCGTCCAGGGCAAGCACATCACGCTCCACGACCCTGCCAGGCTGGCCCGCTACCAGAGCTGAGCCGACAGCCCTCGAGCCTGCGCTGGCCGCGCCGCGCCGTCGAACGGCCGTCCCTTGCGGCGCGCCTGCCGCCGCCTCAACGCACGACGTACGCCTGCCCCCGTTCGGGAATCACCGGCGCCGGCCACCCGAGGGCGGACTGTATCGCCTCGCAGAACGCAGTGGCCGCCGTCATCTCGCCATGCACGACGAACACCCGACCGGGCGGAAGGCGCAGATGGCGCAGCCATCCGATCAATGCCGGCTGGTCCGCGTGGGCCGAGAGACCGCCTATCGTGTAGATGTGCGCGCGCACCGGAATACGCTCGCCGAACAAGGTGACATAGCGCGCCCCGTCAACCAGGCGGCGACCGAGAGTGCCGGCCGCCTGGAAGCCGACGATGACGATCGCGCATTCACGGCGATCCAGGTTGTAGCGCAGGTGGTGTTTGACGCGGCCGGCTTCGCACATCCCTGACGCGGAGATGATCACCAGCCCGCCGCGGCACTCGTTCAGGGCGATCGACTCTTCCACATCCTCGACGAAGCGCACGTTGAAGCGATCGGTGTTGTGCTGCGCCCAGCGGTAAAGCTCCCGCGTCTCTTCGTCCCAGAGCTCCTCGTGCTTCACGGTGAGCGCCGTGACTGCCGACGCCATCGGCGAATCCACCACGACCTGCAGCTTGTCGATGCGCCCCGCACGCACGAGATCTGCCAGCACGAACAGCAGTTCCTGGGTACGACCCACCGCGAACGACGGAATGATGACATTGCCTCCATCGCGCTTCAGGGTCTGCTGCAGCGCGTAAGTCAGCTCGTCCATGGTCTGCGCCATCTGCCGGTGCGCCCGGTTGCCGTAGGTGGACTCGATGCACAGGATGTCGGCGTGATCGACGAATTCCGGATCGCGCAGCACCGGTCGCAACGGCTGTCCGAGATCGCCACTGAAAACGATCCTGCGCAGCGCACCTTGCGCCGCCAGGTCAACCTCGATGAATGCCGAGCCGAGGATGTGACCCGCATCACGGAACCGGCAACGCACGCCGCGTCCGGGCTCGAAGCCCTCCTCGTAATCGATCGCCCGCAGGCGCGAAAGGCTCAGCCGGGCCTGCTCCACGGTGTAGAGCGGGGCGACGTCCCAGCCGCGCCGCGCGTGGCGGGCGCGATCGTGGCGGTTGGTCCACTCCGCCTCCTTTTCCTGGATATGGGCCGAATCCAGCAGCATCACCCCGAGCAGATCCACGGTTGCCCTGGTCGCGTAGATCGGCCCCTTGTAGCCGAGCGCAACCAGCCGCGGCAGCAAGCCGGAATGGTCGAGATGAGCGTGTGTCAGCAGGACGAAATCGATCTGTTTCACGTCCAGATCCAGCGCACGCACATTGCGCACCGCAGCGTCCCGCCCACCCTGGAAAAGCCCGCAATCGACGAGAAAGCTGCCGCCCTCGTGCCTGACCAGGGTACATGAGCCGGTAACCTCTCCCGCAGCACCGAGAAAACTCAATTCCATTGTCGCTCCCCCTCTTTTTGGCATGCGCAAGCGGTCGTGTTTGACGACCGTCAAACCGTCAATGGCGCATTCGCTGGCTATAATGAGGCGTCGAACACACTACCAAGGGAGACCCGCGATGTTCAAACATTTCCTCGTGCCCACCGATGGTTCCGCGCTGTCGGAGAGCACGGTTGCGCGTGCCGTGTCCTTTGCCAAGGATGCCGGTGCGCGTGTCACCTTCTTCTACTCTCAGCCTGATTTTCCGATGCCGATCTACGGCGAAGGCGCGCTGATCGACCCGACCACGCCCGAGCAGTTCGCCAAGGCGGCGGCAGCCGAAGCCGAGCAGATCCTGCAGCGCGCGAAGGCAGTGGCGGACGCCGAAGGCGTGGCCGCCGATACCGACACGGTGGTGAACGAGATCCCGTACGAAGCCATCATCGACGCGGCGGATCGCCACGGTTGCGACCTGATCTTCATGGCATCGCATGGCCGTCGCGGCATCGCCGGCCTGCTCCTCGGCAGCGAGACGCAGAAAGTCCTCACCCACAGCAAGACGCCGGTTCTCGTCTATCGGTAAACGCAGGTGTTCGACACCGGAAACAAGACGGCCCGCCGAAGCGGGCCGTTTTGTTTCCTGGCGTGGTGCGACTAACGGGGCTGGTTCACTTCCCTTGCCGGGCGCTCGAGGAAGATGGTGGTCAGGCTTGAAGCCGCACAAACCAGCCAGAAGCCGATGAAACCGATCGAGTAGGTCGCCACCGCACTGTAGTGCACCGGCTGCCCGAACAAATAGAGCTCCTGCGGATCGATCACGGTAAAGAAGACGCCTTCCGCCAAGGCTGCAATCAGGAAGGACGGCCACAAAACGAGGATCCACTTGCGCATCGCTTCTTCTCCTTTCTCCGTGATCGACTCGGCTCAATGCGCCAGCCTGGCGCTACGCTCAGCCTCGGCCATATGGCGCTTGGCGTAGCCATGAAGGAATCAGCCCATCACCACGATGAAACCAATGGTAAACACGCTCAGCGTCCGGTGTAAGCGCTGAGAAGTTCTTTCAGGGCCATGGCAAACCTGCTTATTACGACGACAGGTCAAGAACTGGATGGATCCATCCGGATTTCCGTCTCTGTCGGGAGGTATGCGGCCCCGTTCATTCGCCAGACTCGGGACTCGTCTTCCAACTGGAACAGCCAACGCCCGGCCGCGAGCGTCTTCATATCGCCTTCATAGACACCATCTTTGCCGCTGAGCGTCAGCACCTGATCCAGGCCGGTGCGTGTGGGATGCGAAATCGTCACGATCAGTCCTGACGGCAGATCTGCGCGATCACGCGCCGTGAGCTGGACGCGCAGCCGCTCGCTACGCACCTGCACAAGCGCCGACAGGCCGAGCTCGCGCGCATGCGTCGTACGTTCGATCGTCTGCACGATCGCATTACCCTCCTTGTAGTAGTCGTCGACCACAAGGCCATCCCAGCTTCGGATCGCAATCACCAGCGTCGCGATGCCGGCGATCACCGCGATGGCCGGCAACGCGATCAGGAACCACGGCCATCCCTGCCGGTACCAGCGGGCGTCTTTTCTATCTGTCAAAGTCGTGCTCATCATCAACGGGGGAAGAGGAAAGTTGTTTTTTCATGCACCTTCAGCGCGGGATCGTCCTCGGCCTTCACGTCGATGGCGAGCTCGTTCGCGCCGGGCTTGCCGGACTCGCCCGGGACCAGCACACGCAGGGTGACGGCTTCGGTCGCCGCCGCCCCCACCTTGATCCGGCTCTCGCCATCGATCTTCGCGCCGTCCAGCCCGGAAACCGAAAAGTCGAATGCGCGCGGCGCTTCGGTCATGTTCATGACCTGCAGCCGGTACACGTTCTCGATCATGCCGTCCTCGACCTCGCGCGCCAGCGAGGTGCGATCGCGGATCACGTCCACCCGCAAGGGCTCACGCGAAGCAAGGCCGATCACGAAACCGACGCACACCAGGGCCAGGACGGCGCCGTAGAGCAGCGTGCGCGGGCGCATCACATGCCCGAGGATTTCCTTGCTGCCCCAGTGCTGCTTGACCGCATTCTCGGTCGAGTAACGGATCAGGCCGCGCGGATAGCTCATCTTGTCCATGACCTGGTCGCAGGCGTCGATGCAGGCGGCACAGCCGATGCACTCGTACTGCAGGCCTTCGCGGATGTCGATGCCGGTCGGGCAGACTTGCACGCAGATGCCGCAGTCGATGCAGTCGCCCTTATTCACGGTGCGCGGATCGATCCCCTTCTTGCGGGTGCCACGCGGCTCACCGCGCGCCTCGTCGTAGGTGATGACCAGCGTGTCGGGGTCGAACATCACGCTCTGGAAACGGGCGTAGGGGCACATGTACTTGCACACCTGCTCGCGCATCACGCCCGCAAACAGATAGGTGAAGCTGCCGTAGAACAGGATCCAGAACAGTTCCCACGGGCCGAAACCGAAAGTCGCCACTGAATGCAACAGCTCGCTCAGCGGCGAAAAATAGGCGACAAACGTGAAGCCGGTCCACAGTGCAACCAGCGCCCAAGCGCCGTATTTTGCGCTGCGGATCGCCAGCTTGCGGCCGCTCATCGGCGCCTGATCGAGCTTCTGGCGCTTGTTATGGTCGCCTTCGATCTTCTGCTCGATCCACATGAAGATCTCGGTGTACACCGTCTGCGGGCAGGCATAGCCACACCACAACCGCCCCGCCACCGCAGTGAAGAAGAACAGTGCGTACGCGGAAATGATCAGCAGGATGGCCAGGAAGAACACGTCCTGCGGCCAGAAGACCCAGCCGAAGATGTAGAACTTGCGCTCGGTGAGGTGAAACAGGACAGCCTGCCGGTTGTTCCATGTCAACCAGGGCAGGCCGTAATAGACGATCTGAGTGAGCCACACGAAGGCCCAGCGCCACCTTGCAAAAACGCCAGTGACCGCTCGGACGTAGAGCTTCTTGCGCGGGGCATAGAGGACTTCTTCACGCTCGGCGGCACCATCCTTGCCGGGCGCGGGCTTGGGCGAAGCGTCTTTCATGATCGTCTTATTAGTGGATACTAATTTAATCGCAACAAGATACCCCGGAGGCTGAGCTCCGGGGCAGGCACGCTTACTTCTTGCTCAGGCCGACGACGTAGGCTGCGAGCAGATGCACCTTGTCTTCACCGAGGAATTCGCCGAACTGCGGCATCCGGTTGTTGCGGCCATTCGTGATCGTCTCGATGATCGTCGCTTCGGACGAGCCATAGAGCCAGATCTTGTTCGTCAGGTTCGGAGCACCCATCGCCGGTCCACCCTTGGCATCCGCACCGTGGCACGCAACACAGTTCTGCTGGAACAGCTCAGCACCGCGCTGCGCACGCAGCGAGTCGTGGGCCAGGCCGGACAGCGAGCGCACGTAGTTGGCCACATCCTTCACGCCTTCCCCGCCAAGCGACGGACCGAACGGAGGCATCATCGCGATGCGACCACCGGTAATCGTCGTCTCGATGGTCGCGGGATCACCACCCCACTGCCACTCTTCGTCGGTCAGGTTGGGGAAGCCCTTTGCCCCCTGGGCAGCGGAACCGTGACACTGCGCACAATAGGTCAGGAACATGCGCTGGCCCATGGCCTTCGCTTCCGGATCCGCTGCCAATGCGTTCAGGTCCATGCTCCGGTATTTGGCGAAGATCGGGCCATATTTGTCATTGGCCGCCTTCATTTCCGCCTCGTACTGGGCGTGTTCGCCGCGTTCCTGGTTGGTCTTGCCGAAGCCCGGATAGATCGACAGATACACCACCGCAAACGCGATCGTGATCCAGAACAGGTACATCCACCAGCGCGGCAGGGGGTTGTTGTACTCGGCGAGCGTCTCGTCCCAGACGTGGCCGTGCAGTTCGACCGGGCCCGATTCCCGCTTCGTCATGTTCGAAACGAGCACGAACACGCAGAACAGCAGGCTGAGGGCGACGATCACCATCACATACATGTTCCAGAAACCGCTGATAAAGTCAGCCATTTTGTCTTCCTTCTTGTTCTTGCCGGCTCTTGCTGACCGGCAGATCGTCATCGTCCAGAGGGAGCCGCGCCGCTTCTTCAAAACCGGGCTGCGCCTGTCGGCTGTACGCCCAGGCGCAGATGCCCAGGAAGGACAGCAGCCCCATGACGGTGATGATGCTTCTGAAGTCGTTGATATCCACGACGCACTCCCTCCTTACTTCACGTTCTGCAGCGCCAGACCCATGCCCTGCAGGTAGGCGATGACGGCGTCGAGCTCGGTCTTGCCCTTGATGGCTTCGGGCGCGGCGGCGATTTCCTCGTCGCTGTACTTGTGCAGGCCGACCTTGTTCAGCGCACGCATGCGATCCTGGATGTCATCGCCCTTCACCGGACGGTTCAGCCATGGGAACGCGGGCATGTTCGACTCGGGCACGACGTCACGCGGATTGAGGAGGTGAACCCTGTGCCATTCGTCCGAGTAACGGCCGCCGACACGAGCCAGATCCGGCCCCGTCCGCTTGGAGCCCCACTGGAACGGGTGGTCGTAGATGTACTCGCCCGCCACCGAGTAATGGCCATAACGTTCGGTCTCGGCGCGGAACGGGCGGATCATCTGCGAGTGGCAGTTGTAGCAGCCTTCGCGGATGTAGATGTCGCGACCGACCAGGCGCACCGGATCGTAGGGCTTCACATTGAGCTGATTGCCCTTGTAGTCGACCGGACTCGTGGTCGAGTGCTGGAAGAACAACGGCACGATTTCCAGCAGACCGCCCACGCTTACCGTCAGCAGCGTAAGGACGATCAGCAGGAAGACGTTGCTCTCGATCTTTTCGTGCTTCATCTTGTTTTTCTCCGGTTATCAGTGAGCGGCCGCAGGCGCGAGCACCGGCGCGTTGTAGGCCTTCTCACCCGCAATCGTCTTCACCATGTTGTAGAACATGATGAACATGCCGGTCAGGAACAGCACGCCGCCGGCCAGACGAATCGTCCAGAACGGATAGCTGGCCTTCACGCTCTCCACGAAGGAGTACGTCAGCGTGCCATCCGGGTTGGTGGCGCGCCACATCAGGCCCTGCATCACGCCGGCGATCCACATCGACGCGATGTACAGCACGACGCCGATGGTGGCGATCCAGAAGTGCGCATTGATGAGCTTCACGCTGTACATCTCGGTCTTGCCGTACATGCGCGGGAGCAGGAAGTAGATCGAGCCGATCGACACCATCGCCACCCAGCCGAGTGCGCCGGAGTGCACGTGGCCAATGGTCCAGTCGGTGTAGTGCGACAGCGCATTCACGGTCTTCACCGACATCATCGGGCCTTCGAAGGTGGACATGCCGTAGAAGGACAGCGAGGTGATCAGGAACTTCAGGATCGGGTCGGTACGCAGCTTGTGCCAGGCGCCCGACAGGGTCAGCACGCCGTTGATCATGCCACCCCAGGACGGCGCAAGCAGGATCAGCGAGAACACCATGCCGACGGACTGGGTCCAGTCAGGCAGCGCGGTGTAGTGCAGGTGGTGCGGACCCGCCCACATGTAGGTGAAGATCAGCGCCCAGAAGTGCACCACGGAGAGGCGATACGAGTACACCGGGCGCTCGGCCTGCTTCGGCACGAAGTAGTACATCATGCCCAGGAAGCCCGCGGTCAGGAAGAAGCCCACCGCGTTGTGGCCGTACCACCACTGGACCATGGCGTCCTGCACGCCGGCATAAGCCGAATAGGACTTCATGCCAGTGAGCGAAACCGGGATTGCCGCGCTATTGACGATGTGAAGCAGCGCCACGGCGAGGATGAAGCCGCCGTAGAACCAGTTGGCGACGTAGATGTGCGACACCTTGCGCTTGGCGATGGTGCCGAAGAACACGATCGCGTACGACACCCACACCACGGCGATCAGCAGGTCGATCGGCCACTCGAGCTCTGCGTATTCCTTGCCCTGGGTGTAGCCCAGCGGCAGGGTGATCGCGGCGAGCACGATGACGAGCTGCCAGCCCCAGAAGGTGAACGACGCCAGCGCAGGCGCGAACAGCCGGGTGTGACAGGTGCGTTGAACGACGTAGTAGGACGTCGCGAACAGCGCACAGCCACCGAAGGCGAAGATCACCGCGTTGGTATGCAGCGGACGGAGCCTGCCGAAGTGCAGGAATTCGTGGACGTTCAGTTCAGGCCATACGAGCTGTGCTGCGGCGATGACACCGACCAGCATGCCCACGATGCCCCACACCACCGTCATGATGGCGAACTGGCGCACGACTTTATAGTTATAAGTCGCTTGCGATTGCATGTGAGTCACCTCTACGAAAGAAAACTCTTTGGGGTACAGCCCCGCGCTGCAAGGCACACCGCAGCGCAAAAATCGCCGCAAGAATACCGCGGGTCGGGGTCCACAATTTGATACAGATCAACATTGTATTGCAGCGCGGCAGCCGGCGGAAGCAAGATGACGAAACGGCGCGGCTGAGGGGAGCGAAACGTGCTGCGGCGGGCTGCGCGACGCGATTCATCCGGAATGCACCGGCGGGATTCGACAGGGCAAAAAAAAGGGTGCGTATGTACGCACCCCCAACCCCAACAGAGAGACAAAAGTTCCCGATCCCGCGCATTGCCGCTGGCCCTGCCAGAACCGGAAGCACAGGCGAATTATGCCGATCCCCCTGTGATGCGTATTGACCTAGGTCAACGGATCGGGCGCAGCCCCGGCGCGGACGTCCGCCGCGCCCCTGCGGCGATCGTCACTGCTTGCGCTCACCGCCCGGCTGCGCCTCTTTTCCGGCTTTGTCGCCGGCAGAAGGCATTTCGTCGCGATCATCAAGCAGGAGGCGATAGGCAGGCCCCTCCAGATCGTCGTACTGCCCGCTGCGCAAGGACCACCAGAACAGCACGCCGATGATGAAGACGAGGATCACGGAGACCGGGATCAACAGGTAGAGGCTTTCCATGTTCTTCCTTCAGCGGACGCGCTGCAGGCGCATCGCGTTGAGCACCACCAGCAATGAACTCGCGGCCATGCCGATACCCGCCATCCACGGCGTCACCAGGCCCGCCATGGCGAGCGGCACGGACGTGATGTTGTACGCGAATGACCACCACAGGTTCTGGCGAATGATGCGCAGCGTCATCCGCGCCGTCTCGATCCCCCGGCCGAGACTTCCCAGGTTCTCGTTGAGAAGCACGATGTCGGCCTGGTTGCGCGCAAGGTCGGTGCCGCCGCCCATGGCGATCGACACGTGCGCCTGTGCCAGCACCGGCGCATCGTTGACGCCGTCTCCCACCATCGCCACCACCGCTGCGGGATCCTGTTGCAGTGCAACGATACGGCCCTGCTTGTCCTGCGGCGTGAGCCCACCGTGCGCCTCGCCGACACCCAGCGCCGCCGCTACCGCGTCCACCACCACAGGCGTATCACCGGACAGCATGGTGGTGCGGATGCCGTCCGCCTTCAGTCCGGCGATGAAGGCGCCAGCCTCGGCACGCGGCAAGTCCCCCAGGCGGAACAATGCCAGCCAGCCCTCACGCGCGCCGAGCGCCACCACCGTCCCGCCGCCCTGCTCGAAACGCGCCAGCGACTCGGGCAGAGCGAGCGCCGCACTGGCGGCGACGAAAGCGGGGCGACCGATCCACACGCTGCGGCCGTCGACCTCGCCCTCCATCCCCTGCCCCGTCTGCGCCCGCACGCCCAGCACCATCGGCAAGGCCAGCCCCCCCGCCGCTTCACGCAGGCCCGCCGCCACCGGATGCTCCGAGCCCTGCTCGATGGCGGCCGCGAGAGCGAGCACCGCGTCGGCCGAAAGGTCGCCGAGCGGGCTGACTTCCTCGAGCTTCATGCGCCCGTAGGTCAGGGTGCCGGTCTTGTCGAGTACCATGTGGTTGATGCGCGCAAGCGTCTCGATCGCGTGGCCTCGCGTCACCAGCACGCCCATGCGGGCCAGCACGTCCGTCGCCACCGTCAATGCCGTGGGCGTCGCCAGCGATAGCGCGCAAGGGCAGGCGACGACGAGAACCGAGACGAACACCCACAGCGCACGCTGGGGATCGATGAAATACCACGCCACGCCAGTCACGCCCGCCAGCGCCAGCAAGGCGATGATGAAGACCACCGCGACGCGGTCGGCCAGCGTGGCGACGCGAGGCTTGTCGGTCGCAGCGCGTTCCATCAGCCGGCGGATCGCGGCGAGCCGCGTCGCGTCGCCCACCTGTTCGACGCGGTATACGAGCGGGCTCGACACGTTGATGCTGCCGCCGGTCAGCGCCGCGCCGACGCCCTTGGGCACGGGTCGGCTCTCGCCGGTGAGCAGCGCCTCGTTGACCTCGCCGCGGCCGGAGATCACCACACCGTCGGCCGCGACGGTCTCGCCCGGCCGCACCCGCAGCACGTCACCCGGCAACAGTTGCGACACCGGCACCCGCTCGGCCTCGGGCGCCGGCCACGCTGCCAGGCGCTCGGCAAAAGCCGGCAGCACCTTGCCCAGCTCCTCCACGCCACGCACCGCCTTCTGGCGCGCAAGCATCTCGAGGTAGCGCCCGCCCAGCAGGAAGAAGACGAACATCGTGACCGAGTCGAAGTACACCTCCGGCCCGCCAGTGAGCGTGGCCCACAGGCTGGCGAGAAAGGCACTGCCGACCCCGAGCGCGACCGGCACGTCCATGCCGAGCCGGCGCAGCTTCACGTCGCGCCAGGCGCGCTGAAAGAACGGCGCCGCCGAATACAGCACCACCGGCAGCGTCAGCAGCAGGCTCGCCCAGCGCAGCAGCAGCTCGATGTCCCAGGTCATCTCGCCTTCACGCGCGACGTACACGGGGAAGGCGTACATCATGACCTGCATCATGCCGAAGCCGGCGACGAACACCCGCCACAGCATCGAACGCCGTTCCTTGTGCGCGATCTGCTCCGAGCGTTCGGCGTCGTAGGGGTAGGCCCGGTAGCCGATCGCCTGCACCGCCGCCAGGATGTCGGACAGCTTGATGCGGCGCTCGTCCCAGCGCACCCGCGCGCGGCGCGTGGCGTAGTTGATCTGGATCGCGGACACGCCGGGCTGGCGCGCAACATGTTGTTCGTTGAGCCACACGCAGGCCGCGCAGGTGATCCCCTCGAGGATCAGCGATGCCTCGCGTTCATGTTCTCCCACCGGACGCACGAAGCTCTTCTGGAAATCCGGATGGTCGAACAGGCCCAGCTCCTGCAGTTCCGCCGGCAAGGCCTCGCGCCGCGTCTCGGGCATGGCGTCGCGATGGCGGTAATAGTCGACGAGACCGCTGTCGACGATGGACTGCGCGACCGCTTCGCAGCCGACGCAGCACATGCGGCGATCACGGCCGTCGATGCGGACGTAGTGGCGGCTGTCAGGCGGGATGGGAAGCCCGCAGTGATAGCAGTCGGTTTCCGCCGCTGTATCCTCGGACAAGGGAGCGGCAGCTTCGGCAGGCGGCAGTTCGGCTGGATTCATCGACGACGACGGAAAGCCGCCCCGGATGGCAGAGCCAACCGGGGCGGTCGAAACGGACGCCATCTTTTAGCACAATTCCGGCAGACCGGCTATTGCACCGCAGCACGCCTCTCGGCAGGCCAGCGCAGCCCATCGCGCACGTGCCTGCCGCTTGCAGCCCCCTTCGCGGGACTACTTCGCGGCCATGCGGATCGCGCCATCGAGGCGGATCACTTCGCCATTGAGATAGCCGTTCTCGAGGATGTGGCGCACCAGCGCGGCAAACTCCGCCGGCTTGCCCATGCGAGACGGGAAAGGCACCGTCTTGCCGAGCGAATCCTGCACGTCCTGAGGCATGCCCATCAGCATCGGTGTTTCCATGATGCCGGGAGCGATGGTCATCACGCGGACGCCGAAGCGCGCCAGCTCACGCGCCACCGGCAGCGTCAAGCCGACCACGCCCGCCTTGGAGGCGGCGTAGCCCGCCTGGCCCACCTGTCCGTCGAACGCGGCGATCGAAGCGGTATTGACGATCACACCGCGCTCGCCGTCGGCGTTGGGTGCCGCCTTGCTCATCACGTCGGCAGCCAGGCGCAGCATGTTGAAGGTGCCGATCAGGTTGATGCCGACGGTGCGCGCGAAGGATTCCAGCCGGTGCGGCGCATCACGGCCGACCACCTTCTCCGCCGGGGCGACACCGGCGCAGCTCACCAGCCCGTTCAACCCGCCGAAGCGCGACATCGCGGTGTCGATCGCCGCCTTCGCGCTCGCCTCGTCGGTCACGTCGGTGGCCACGAACACCGCCAACTTGCCCAGCTCAGCCGCCATGGCGTCGCCGGCCTCGCGATTCACGTCGGCCAGCACCACGCGGCCACCACATTCCACCAGCATGCGGGCCGTCGCTGCACCCAGCCCGGATCCGCCACCCGTCACCACGAAAACGCTGTTTTCAATCTTCATCGCAAGACTCTCCTCTCTCCCGTCCGCCCAAGGCGGCGAACGTCAAGGCGCGAACATATTTCCCGTTAACGTAAACGTCAACCTTCATCTTGCTGCCATACCGCCTCAATGGAACGATCGCAGGCGCGGCACCAGCCTCAAGCTCCACAAGAAGAACGCGCCGAGCAGCACGCCTTCGACCAGCACCGCCGCCTGAACGCCGATGCGCGCGGCGAGCAGGCCTGCCAACAGGCCACCGATCGCATCCAGCCCGAAGCGCGTCGAACTGAAGAACGAGACGACGCGCCCCCGAAGGTGGTCCGGCGCCGCGCCCTGCAGCAGCATGTTGACGCCGACATTGCACACCGAGATGCCGAAGCCCACGCCGGCCATCGCGGCCAGTGCCAGCGGCAGATGGCGGTTGTAGGAGAAGAGGAGCAGCGAGATCGCGCCCAGGCCCGCGCCACCGACCACCACCCGCACCAGGCTCTTCAGGCGCTTGCGCGTGGCGAGAAAGATCGTGCCGAGAAAGGCGCCAGCGCCGGCCGCGCCCCACAGCCACCCCAGCATGCGCGCATCCCCGGCGAAGACTTCCCTGGCGAACACCGGCAGCAGCACCGCGTAGCTCGATGCGGTGATGTTCACCACCGCGAGGATCAGGATCTGCATGCGAGCCGGATATTCCGTCCACACATAGCGCAGGCCTTCGCGGAACACTTCGCCGATCGACCCGGCGGCGCGGGGCGGCGGAGCCACGCGAATGCACGCCACGCCGACCGCCAGTGCGGTGAACGACAGCGCATTGATGGCGAAACAGGCCGCCTCCGATGTCAGCCCCAGCAACAAGCCTGCGAGCGGGGGACCGATGAAGCGCCCCGAATTGAACAGCATCGCGTTGAGCGCCAGCGCGTTGGGCAAGTCGTCGCGCCGATCCACGAAGGCGCCGATCTGCGACTGCCGCAGCGGCGTATCGAAGGCATTGAGCACGCCGAGCACAAGCGACATGACGATGATGAGCCGCGGGCCGATCGCATCGAGGGCAGTCAGCAGCGCCAGGCTGCCCGCCTGCAGGGCCAGCAGTCCCTGCACCAGGATCAGCAGGCGGCGCTTGTCGTGGCGGTCGATCCACGCGCCGGCCAGCGGCCCGATGAAGAGGATGGGAAGCAGCGCCGCGAAGGTGGTGATGCCCAGCAGCGCCACCGAGCCGGTCAGACGGTAGACGAGCCAGGACAGTGCCACCTGCTGAACCCACGACCCCAGCACCGACACGCCCTGCCCGATGAAGTAGAAACGGAAGTTGCGATGCGCCAGGGCGCGGACCGGTGCCGGCCACGGACGCGATACGCCTTGCCCGGCCGCATTCCCGGACGTCACGCGCTTGCTCCCCGGCTCCGCGCGCCTGCCCTGCGCTTCACCACGCGGCCGAATTGTCGTTCAGGTTCAGATCGACCATCAGCTCGTTGGCGAGCGCTTCGAGGTCTGTGCGCAGCGCGTCCAGCGACACCGCCTCCGGCACATCGAGCACAGCCGTCGCGCGGAACAGCGATTCGCTCGACATCGGCGCACTCTCGCAGGCGGTCTCGAATTCCTCGATGCTGACGCCGTGACGCGCCAGCACCGCCGAGATGTCGCGCACGATGCCCGGGCGGTCGTGGCCGACCAGTTCCAGGCGTGTGATGCGCCGCGCCGCTTGCGCACGCGCTCCAGCGCCGCGCTCGATGATCACCTGCAGGCCTTCCGCCTCGAGTTCGCGAAGCGAGACCTCGAGCTGCGCAGCGTCGCGCTCTTCCACCTCGAGGCGCACGACCCCGGCGAACTGCCCCGCCAACTGCGCCAGCCGGCTCTCCAGCCAGTTCGCACCGAGGGCGCTCGCGCGCGCGGCAACGGCGCTGACCAGGCCCGGCCGGTCACGGCCGATCAGGGTGAGCACGAGCGATGTCTTCATGAGGAATTCCTTTGCTATGGCGACGGGGCTTCGATCGTACTGCGAACCGCAGCGCGCAGCCATTCACAGCGTCAGCGACACGCCCTTGGGATGGCAGGCCTCGTAACCGCGTGTCTGCTGGTCGCCCGCATCGGCCCAGCGCGAGGTGGTGGAGGTGAGATAGTTGAAATGCAGTCGCGGCCGCCCGCGCGCGGTGTGGCCGGCGAGCACCAGCTCGACGGCACGCGCGTGCGGGTGACGGAACACTGCGCCACTGGTCGAGATCAAGTAGTTCTGGCAGCTCAACTTCTGCAGCAGCGTCGGCGTGATGTTGGCAACGCTGCCATGGTGCGGCAGCTTGAAACCGTCCAGCGCCAGCCGCTGCGGGCCGCCTTGCAGCAGGCGCACGACAGAGGCCTCGATCACCGCAGGCCACGCGTCGCCGGCCAGCAGCAGGCGCACTTCGGGGGCATCCTTCGGATACTCCAGCAGCAGCGCGATGCTGCTGCCGTTGGCAAGACTGCCATCGCCACCGAAAGGCGCATCGCCGCCGGGCTCGCTCTCGCCGCCGCCCAGCGTATCCTGCGGACCGCCGGCAACATCCCGATCGTGCATGTCGGGCAACTCGAAACGCCCTTCGCCACCTCGCTCTTCGCCGCCCTCCTCCGGAACCTCGCCGCTGGCGCCGCCGAGCACATCGCCCAGCGGCCGCAGCGTGCGCGACTCAGCCAGCTTGCGCCGTAGCGCGTCGACGTCGCCCGAGGCCATCCGCGCCGCGCGCAGTTCGTCGGCCCAGCCGTCCTTCAGCGCCAGCAGACGCTCATGATCGGGGGACAACAGCGTCAGGCGGCACTCACCCGGCAGCTCGACCACCGGCAGGTCGCCGCGGCGCCGGTCGATGGCGGCCAGGCCTTCAGGCAGGCCGGCATTCCACACGCGGGTGCCGGTGCGCCTTTCGTAATCGGCGATGAGAACGCCCAGCATCTCTCCCTGCAAGGCACCGAGCGGCGCACCCGCCGGATCCGGGATCTTGTTCAGTTGCTCGCGCCCATTGAACCAGATGCGGTCGAACACGCAGCCGAGCGCTTCCGCGTCCTGCAGCAGGCGGACGACACCTTCGATGTGATCGCCGTCGATGTGGGTGATCACCAGCAGGTCGAAGCGCCTCTCCCGGGCCGGCAGGTGCAGGATGCGCTCGCGCAGCGCCGCATAGGTCTGCGCCGGGCCGCCGTCGATCAGGATGCGATGAATCCCGCTGCCGGCGCCGTACTCGATCCACAGGCAATCGCCGTGCGCCACCGGCAGCATCTCGATGCGCAACATGAAGCACCTCCGCAAGAGCAATGACCGGGATCTTCAGGGCCCGGTCGACCCGTCGCATGCGGTGCCCGGCAACGCGCGCGGCGTCAGACGCCATTCGGCATCGCCCTGTGCGACCAGGCACAGCGCCATCAGGTAACCGCGCGCCAGCATGCGACGTCGGAGACGGCGCATGACGGTGCCGAAATCGGCTTGCGGGTCGTCCACCGCCGCGAGCTCTGCCACCAGCTCGCGCGCCAGCGGCGCGGCATGACGGCCGAGGATCTGCGCCAGCGTGCCGAGCACGATCGCCGCGTGCTGTTGCTGGATACGCCGGGTGATCTGCACGTACCCTGTCTCCGTCTGCGCACCCGTCTGGCAGCCCAGCAACAGGACGATGGGCCCGGGGTCGCGCGCATCAGGGTTGACGCAGTCGCGACCGATCTGCGCATGGCTGAGCTTGCCGTGATCCTCATCCTGCGCCGGGTCACCGATCTCGAGGTAATCGAGCGCCGCCTGCACGCCATGGTGAGGCAGCACCACCAGCAGGGGCGGATGGCTCCTGAGCGCCGCTCGCCACTGCAGCCAGTCTTCGGCGACGAGCAGATGACCGGTGCAGCGCTGCAGCGCCTCGCAGGTAGCGCTCCGCTCGTCTTCCGGCACCAGGTGGCTGCTGGCGAAGACCACTGCGTCGATGGGCGGCAAGGCGCGCCGCGTGCCGCGCGGCACGGACGCTTCGCGCCCGTCGCCCGACGCGACGCGTTCGATGATCTTGCGCAGCGACCAGAAACCATAGGGACAGATCACCGGCGCCGCGCTGCGCTCCTCGTCGGCTGCCGGCAGCGCACAGACCGGGCAACCGCCTTCGCCCGAGCGCAGCGCAGCCAGGCCGGGCTGGCACAGGGGCGCATCGCGCAGCGGGTAACCGCGGTCGTAGACGAACTCCAGCGGAACATCGTTGGCCGCGTCGAGGTTCAGCACCTGGATGCGCTCGCCCGGATCGGTGAAGCCCTGGTCGCAAAGCTGGTTGTAGAGCCCCGCGCCATGGCGCGCCATGTCCCGCAGCAGGCTGCGCACGTCGGGGTCGTCGGCATCGAGCCGGTCTTCGCCACCCTGGGCCGCCTGCCGGCGCACCACCAGTTTCTCGGTCGAGAACAGCGTGTCGTTCAGCCAGCGGATCGCCACGGCAGCATCGTCCAGATCGAACCCGCGACCGCCCTCGCCACCGAACACGCGCAAGGCCGGCGGCGCCGCCCGCGCATCGCCCGCCGGCGCGCGGTCGTCGCCATGGACGAAGATGGCATCCACCGGCTGGCTGTCGGCGACCTCGACGACCTCGCGCCGGCTCGCCTGCACCCGCACCTGGACCTGATGATGTGCCTCCTCGGGCTCGCCCGGCGCCAGCGCGAAGGCCTCCACCCGCACCACCTCGTAGGCCCGGCCACGGTAGCGGAAGACAATTTCGGCGCTCACGAAGCGCTCGCCTTCGGGCACGCTCAGCCGCAAGTCGCAGTCGCCGCTGCGGGCGCTGCGTTCGGCGGGCAGGATCAGCCGCTTCGCGTCGCGCTGATCGTTCCAGTACAACTCGGCGGTCAGTTCCAGTCCTTCGGGAGGAATGTCCACGCGCGGGATCGCCTCGTTCGCCACGGCGGCCGCCTCGTCCCGGAGGCCGATCCAGCAGCGGACGACGTTGTCGGCGCCGGTCACGAAACTGCGCCGCGCCTTTCCCGCCTGCAGGATCAGTGCATTGACGCGGCGCAACTCCTCATCGCCGGCCGCCGCCCCCGCAGGCTGCGGCGCCGGCGGCGGGCTCGCGCGAGGATGCGCTGCCGCAGGGCGAGCGTCCCTGCCGGCAGCGCGCGGCGCCGGTGCATCGAGATCGGCCGCAATGCTCCCGGCGGACACGTGCCCGCTGACCCCGACATGGCGCATGCGCGCCTCATGCGACACATCCTCAGGAAGGCCGAGTGTTGCCTCGCGCTCCCGCGCACGAAATGCATCCAGGCCGTCTGCGGGCAACTCGTTGAAGTCGCCGCCGAGCGCCGGCTCGCCAGGCCCGGCCACGTCAACGCGAATGCCCGCCAGCAGATCACGGTCGGGCTCGTCCTCATCCGCGGCAAGGCGCTGCAAGTCCCTGCGCAGGGATTTCACCGGCACCTTGAGCGCGGCGGCGAGCGCCTGACGCCGCGCCGGCGAGCCTGCCGGCTGGTTGGCGATCAATTCCCACAATGCCCGTGCCAGCCAACTCCACGCCGAGCGGCCAAGCGGCAGCGCCACGGCCCGCGCCAGCAAGGCCGATCGCACCTGCGCGTCAGGCGCTGCGGTGCCCAGATCCAGCTTGCGGACAAGTTCCTCGACTTCTATGAGCTTCGCCATCGCCCCTCCCGGCGTCCACCATCACGTTCGCATTCGCTGGTGTCGCTTGAACTTTAGGCAATCCGGGCATGAACTCAACCGCCTTGCGTCAGACGTTTCGCAGCGGATGCACTGACAGGTGCGCACGCGGCTTTGCTGCTGGCGCTACGTGCCGGAGGGCAACGCATGGCGCAACTGTTGCGCGCGAAGGTGTCGGACTTCGACCCGGACACCGCAACGCTTCGCCTGTAAGATGGCAAGGGCAAACGGACGACGGCGCGCGAACATCTGCTACCGCTGGCACCGAAGGCCGCGGGCATCGTTTCCGGCCTCGTAGAACGCGCCAAGAGCCGAGAGCAGGCACGCGCCAAGGTTGAGGGCCGCGCGCCCGACATGGCCGGCCAGTGGCTTCTCTCGACGCATGGCCGCATCCCGATGACCGAGACGACGCCGGGCAAGCGCGCCGCCGAAATCAGCGCCAGCATGGGGGGCGAACCCTTCGACCTGCGCGACGTGCGCCGCACCGTGGAAACCATGCTCGCCGGCCTGGGCATCAGCAAGGACACCCGCGCGCAACTGCTGAGTCACGGAATCAGCGGAGTGCAGGCCGCGCACTATGACCGGCACACCTACACGGACGAGAAGCGCGCCGCGCTGGTGGCCTGGGAGGCGAGGCTATCGGCTATCGTCCGAGCCGAGAAACAGCCCGCGAACGTACGGACCCTGCGCGCCGCCTGACGACAGGCGCGGGAACATATCAGAAATGCGATACTCTATGCACTGGACCGTTACCGTTCTCCCGGAAGCCGAGGCCGAATTACTGGCGCTGCCCGACGATATGCAAGCCCGCTTCCTGCACATCGCGGAGTTGCTGGAATCCTTCGGCCCGCAGAAGGTGGGCATGCCGCATATCCGCCCGTTGGAAGGGAAGCTGTGGGAAATGCGCATGACCGGCCGCGACGGCATCGCCCGCGCCGTCTATGTGGCCCGTACCGGACAGCGCCTGACGGTCCTGCATGTCTTCACCAAGAAGACCCAGAAAACCCCGCGCAAAGCCATCGAGACGGCCCACGCGCGACTGAGGAGCCTGACCGATGACTGAGCTTGCTGACCTGAAGGCCCGCATCCTGGCGAACCCCGAGGCCCGCGCCGAATACGAAGCACAAGCGCCGGAATTCGACCTTGCGCGCGAACTCATCGCCGCCCGCGCCCGCGCCGGCCTGACCCAATCCGAGCTTGCCGAGCGCATGCACACCACCCAATCGACCATCGCCCGCCTTGAGAGTGGCCGCACCCTGCCGAGCATGCGCACCCTGGCCCGCTATGCCGAAGCGACCGGAAGCCGCGCCGTGGTGCGACTGGAGCGCAGCGCCTGACCGAGCATTAGCCCATTAAGCAAACGGACGGCCGCGCCGCGGGGGCCATCCTGACGTTCGCCATCCTGACCGCTGCGGCGAACGGGGTGATGCGGTCAATCCATGATCGGATGCCGGTCATCATCCGGCCTGAGGACTGAGCCGCCTGGCTAGATCCGGGGGACACCGATGCCCACTTCGCGCGCGAACTCGCCGGCGAGTATCCGCCAGCAGGTGTGGAGGCCTATCCGGTGAGGCGCGCGGTGGGGAATCCGCGGGCGCAGGGTGAGAGCTTGGTCAAAAGACTTCCCTCGCCCTGAGACCGGACAAACGGCCCTCATGCACTGAAGTCGAGCTGCATCGTGTCACCGAATCGGGGATGGATGCGGTTAACCAGATCACGGAATTCCACTGGCGTGCGGGCCAGTTTCATCAAGGTAATGATTGAAGACAGGTGCTCGCGAAGTTTCGGGTGCCCAATGTCGTTTGTGAGCCACTGATGCAGCTTCGCCTTTCGTTCAGCTTTGCTCGCCGCCTTTTTCAATTCTGGCAATAGATCTGGGGCCAGTCGGTTATAGACGACCTCGTTCGTGATCCTCCCGAAGAACTGCGGGCGCCACTGCGGCTTGCCGGTTGGGGGGTACTCGTATCCGTAAAGCCGAAAGAGTTGCTCGTAGTAATCGGCCGGGAATGTGCGTACCCAGGGCTGTAATTCCTTCGCGACAAACGCCTCCAGAATCTTTGCCAGCGCGTCTTTTGCACGATCCTTCTGGAAGCCGGTGGCCTCGTCTACGAGTGCGATGATGCCAACGTGGGCCAAGCCGCGCATGAGGACCATTGCCTTTGCTGCAATATGCTGCTGCGTGTGCGTCAGCGCCTTCTGGTCCGATGCGTTCAGATAAACGTCGCAGATCTTCGGCAGGATCTCGGCTGGATAGCCAAAAGCACGGACGCCATTCTTGAGGCGAAATTCGATCTGGCTTGACGTCACCAATAAGGCCTCGGTTATGAAGGGCTTCAGGTTCTTTGCGGTCAAGAAGGCGGGCAGATTGACGTCGGCATCGTAATAGCCTCTTCCCTTCGCTTGCCGTGCACGCCCAAGTGCCTGCATCACCCCGCTTTGCGTAAGTAACCGGCGGCCGTCTGGCAAAACTGCGCATGGGATCTCAATATCGCCGATGGTGATGGTGCCTTCGTGGGTCGCCTGCGGCAGCTTGGCAATCTCGGCCCTTGCTTTTGCAGCTTTGCTGGCAGCCGCCTTGCGCTCTTCTGGCGTGAGCATCGCCATGCGTGCCTTGCCCCCAATTGCCCGCCCGGTCGGTTCATTCGTGCTCATTTGACAGACTCCTTCTTGTTCTTGAAGCCTGCATTTTGCGTATATGCTCGCATTTTGCAAGCAAAATGTATTTTGTTTGATGTCTAGGCCGACTGGTGCCGTCTTGGATGAGCCGGTGTTGGTGAAGCCGATCTGGGCAACCTCGTCGGTAACGAGACGCCAGTCGTTTATCATCAGGTCATGTCGCTACTTAAAGAGATCATCGCCGAGGCCACGGCCAAGACCGTGGACGTGCCGCGCCTGCTGCGCTTATGCATGGTGCTCGCCTCCAGGCTGCAGTTCGATCCCATGCTTATATGGGTTCGTGAGGAGCTCGAGGGTTATCCGCCTGAGGCGGAGCTGCCTGCCTACAGGGTGTTGCGTGTTCGGAACAAGGGGCAATTCATTGGCCACCTTGAGGGCATCCTGGATCTCCCGTTATCCCTGTTGCCAGAACGCATGCAGCCGCACTATGAGCAAGCCATGATCCGGGACGGCATTGCCGAGTACCTTCACCTGCTTGACGGCGTTTCCGGGCGGGATGGCAATCTTGGGGCGATGCAATTGACTTGGCCGCCCGAGGTCGCGCTGAAATACGCGAGCAAGTACGTCAACTACGGTCAGTGCATCAAGGCGTGGAGCGAGGTGTCTGCGGCTGAAGTCGCCGGCATGCTCGACAAGATCAAGACGAAGGTGCTCGCCTTCGCGCTGCAACTCGAGGCCGAGGCGCCGAACGCGGGCGAGATCGAGAGCCCGGCCGCTTCAATCGAGGAACGACGCGTGTCTCAGATTTTCAATACGACGATCAACGGTGCTGTGCAGAACTACGCGGCCGGTGCAACCAACATCAGTCAGGTCGCAGTCGGTGGGTCCGTTCGCGCCGGCGATCTGGATTCGCTGCTGACCACGCTTCGCTCGGCCGGCGTTGCCGAGGCGGATCTCGAGGATCTCCAGGGGGCTCTGGAAGAGGATGGGCGATCAGCTGCGTCCGGGATGGGCGCTGCAGTGAAGGGATGGCTCGGTGGCCTCGCTGCGAAAGCTGCGTTGGGCGCGGCGAGTATCGGCGGTGACGTCGTGTCCGGTGTCGTGGCCCAGGCCATCGTTGCCTATCTCGGCATCTTCGACGGCTGATCCACCGTTTCAGGTTCTGACACGTCGAGGTGCGCTTCTGCCGGCGCTCGCGGCCCGGGCTAGTTGAGCCCGTGCGATGCACGAACTAGTCCTGTTCAGCTCCGACACCGAACAGGAGCCGTGGGAGCCGGAGGAACTGCGACAGAGCCGCGCGGGACAGATGCCCGAGTGGAGATCAACGGCGAGCCCGTGGCGGCGCGCCAAATGCTGCTTGGGGGAGACGGAAAGCAAAAAGGCCAGTCCGTGAGAACTGGCCTTCTGCTTGATGCGTGGTTGCGGGGACAGGATTTGAACCTGTGACCTTCGGGTTATGAGCCCGACGAGCTACCGAACTGCTCCACCCCGCGTCCGAAAACTGCTTACAAAGTGCTTACATGAAGCTGCACCCTGCTACTGCGGCACTCAGCGAATTGCGCCAAGCGCTTGATTTTACTGGTGCTGCTGACCGGAATCGAACTGGTGACCTACTGATTACGAATCAGTTGCTCTACCGACTGAGCTACAGCAGCGAAGGACGCGGATCATACCCGAGCTCGGCGGCCGATTCAACACCAGCCGCATGTTGGCCTGCGCAATGGCTCAGCGCTCCTGCCAGTAGCCGGGCTCGCCGTAGCGATTGCGCAGGAAATCGATGAACAGGCGCACCCGCAGCGCCAGGTTGCGGCGCTGCGGGTAAACGGCGTGGATGCCGTTGGGGGGCGCAGCGAAATCGTCCAGCACCGACTCGAGACGTCCGGCGCGCAGATCGCCCTCCACTTCCCACAGCGATCGCCACGCCAGCCCATGGCCGGCCAGCGCCCACTCATGCAGCACCGCCCCGTCGTTGCACTCGAAGCGACCGCCCACCTTCACGGTAAGCGCTTCGCCACCGGCTTCGCGGAACTGCCAGCCACGCTGCTGGCCCAGCGACAGGCAGACGTGCGCAGCCAGCTCGGCCGGCGTGGCCGGCACGCCATGCCGTGCCAGATAATCGGGGCTGCCCACCACCACGCGCCGGTTTTCGGCCAACTGCACCGACACCAGGCTGGAGTCGCCCAGCTCGCCGATGCGGATCGCACAGTCGATCCCTTCGTTGACGAGGTCCACCAGGCGGTCGCTCAGGTCCAGCGTGCAACTGACTTCGGGATGGGCGTCAAGGAACTCCCTCACCAGCGGCGCGACATGGCGCCGCCCGAAACCGGCCGGCGCGGAAATGCGCAGGTGCCCGCTGGCCTTCACGCTGCCCAGGCTTACCGCCGCCTCGGCGTTCGCAAGCTCGTTGAGGATGCGCTGGCAGTCCTCGAAGAAGGCGCTACCCTCGAAGGTGAGCGTCACGCTGCGCGTGGTGCGCAGCAGCAGCCGCACCCCGAGCCGCTGTTCGAGCGCATCCAGCCGACGCCCGATCACCGCCGGCGTTACCCCTTCGGCGCGCGCGGCCGCGGACAGGCTGCCGCGAATAGCGACGGCAACCAAGGTTTCGATCTGCTTGAGCTGATCCATTTTTGACAAAAAGTAAAAGCCGAATTGATCATATCTGATCTGTTGTTTTATATAAGACTCGAATACACTGCGGCGCTCCAAGGGTACGCCCGGTGCCACATCCGCACACCCCCGACAAGCTCGACATGGCCGGCATGGATTTCTTCCAGATCGCACTCATCGGCGTCGCCGCATTCGCGGCGGGGGCGGTGAACTCGGTCGCCGGCGGCGGCACCTTCTTTTCGTTTCCGGCGCTGCTGGCGGTCGGCGTGCCGCCGGTGATGGCCAACGCCAGCAATTCGGTGTCGCTGTGGCCCGGCAGCCTCGCCGGGGCCTGGGCCTTCCGCCAGGAGCTGGCACGCTTTCGGCGCAGCCTGCCGATGCTGTCGGTGGTCGCATTCGTCGGCGGCATCGCCGGCGGGCTGCTGCTGCTGGCGACGTCCAACGCTGCGTTCGCGAAGCTCATCCCGTGGCTGCTGCTGGTGGCAACCGTGCTGTTCGCCTTCAGCAGCCAGATCTCCGCCCTCGTCCGCAGGCTCAGGCCCGGCCCGACGAATGCCGACGAGCGGCACATCGGCCCCGGCGGGTTCGTGTTCCAGTTCGTGGTATCGATCTACGGCGGTTTCTTCGGCGCCGGCATGGGCATCCTGATGATCGCCGCACTGGCCATTCAGGGTTTCAAGGACGTGCATGAAATCAATGCCTTGAAAAACTGGCTATCAGCGATAATCTACAGCGTTGCCGTCGGTACCTTCGTCATCGCCAACGCGGTTTCGTGGCCGCACACGCTGATCATGTTGGCGACTGCGACACTGGGCGGCTATGTGGGCGCCGCGCTGGCGCGGCGCATCCCAGCCGTCTGGCTGCGACGCTTCATCATCGCGGTGGGCGGCGTGCTCACGCTGCATTACTTCGTGAAAACCCTTTGAATCGCGGCATCGCCTGACTCTTCCTTCACCAAATAACACCCAAACGCACGCACAAGGATTTCCCATGAACCTCGACCTGCCCCAGGGCATGCAGATCAACGCCCCGCTGTCGCCCCGTTTCGACCAGATCCTGACCCGCGACGCGCTGGCACTGGTCGCCAAGCTGCACCGCACCTTCGAGCCGCGCCGCCAGGAGCTGCTGAAGGCGCGTGTCGCCCGCCAGGCACGCATCGACGCTGGCGAGATGCCCGACTTCCTGCCCGAGACCAAGCACATCCGCGAAGGCGACTGGAAGATCGCGCCGCTGCCGAAAGCACTGGAATGCCGCCGCGTGGAGATCACCGGTCCGGTCGAGCGCAAGATGATCATCAACGCCTTCAACTCGGGCGCCGACTCCTACATGACGGATTTCGAGGACTCCAACAGCCCGAACTGGTACAACCAGATCCAGGGCCAGGTGAACATCTACGACGCCGTCCGCCGCCAGATCAGCTACACCACCGAGGCCGGCAAGGAATACCGCCTGAACGACAAGGTCGCCACGCTGCAGGTGCGTCCGCGCGGCTGGCATCTTGACGAAAAGCACGTGCTGATCGACGGCCAGCGCGTGTCCGGTGGCATCTTCGACTTCGCCCTGTTCTTCTTCCACAACGCCAGGGAGCAGATCGCCCGCGGCGCCGGCCCCTTCTTCTACCTGCCGAAGATGGAGTCGCACCTCGAGGCCCGCCTGTGGAACGACATCTTCTGCATGGCGCAGGACGAACTCGGCCTTCCCCGCGGCACGATCAAGGCCACCGTGCTGGTCGAGACCATCCTCGCCACCTTCGAGATGGAAGAGATCCTGTACGAGCTGCGCGAGCACTCCGCCGGCCTCAACGCCGGACGCTGGGACTACATCTTCTCTTGCATCAAGAAGTTCAAGAAGAACAAGAACTTCTGCCTCGCCAACCGCGGCTCGATCACGATGGAAGTGCCCTTCATGCGCAGCTACGCGCTCGCCCTGGTGCAGGCCTGCCACAAGCGTGGCGCCCCGGCGATGGGCGGCATGAGCGCGCTGATCCCGATCAAGAGCGACCCGGTCGCCAACGAGAAGGCGCTGGCCGGCATCCGTCACGACAAGACGCGCGACGCCAACGACGGCTACGACGGCGGCTGGGTGGCGCACCCGGGCCTGGTGCCGATCGCCATGGAGGAGTTCGTCAAGGTGCTGGGCGACAAACCCAACCAGTGGGAGAAGCAGGTCGAAGGCCGCTTCGGCCCGAAGGACTGGCTGAACTTTCAGCCCGAGCAGCCGATCACCGAAGTGGGCGTGCGCAACAACATCAACGTCGGCATCCACTACCTCGGCAGCTGGCTGGCCGGCAACGGCTGCGTGCCCATCCACAACCTGATGGAAGACGCCGCCACCGCTGAGATCTCGCGCTCGCAGATCTGGCAGTGGGTGGTGTCGCCGAAGGGCGTGCTGGACGACGGCCGCAAGGTCACCGCCGACTGGGTTCGCGGCCTGATCCCCGAGGAGCTGGCCAAAGTGAAGGCCACCGTCACCGCCCAGGGCGAATCCACCTCGACCTACGATCAGGCCGCGGTGATCTTCGAGAAGATGTCGCTGACCGAGGACTTCCCCGAGTTCCTGACCCTGCCGCTCTACGAAGCGATGGAATGATGCGCTGCGGCCCGATGCCGCGCGTAAAATCCCGGACGGCGCCTGCGGGCGCCGTTTTTTGTGCGCGCCCGCGGCGCGCCGGGCATCTCCTCGAACCCATCACGGCACGCCGGATGTCTTTCTCCACCAACGTTCCCGCCTTTCGACGCCGATGATTGCCGGCCTGCTCTGTGCGCTGGGCGCCGGTATGCTGTGGGGCCTGGTCTTCGTCACACCGCTGGTGCTGGGCGACTATCCGGGACTGATGCTGGCGATCGGCCGCTACATCGCTTTCGGCGTGCTCGCGGTCAGCCTGGCATGGTTCGACCGCCGCACCCTGGCGCGGCTCGAGCGCAGCGACTGGATCGAGGCGTTCAAGCTGGCGGCGATCGGCAACCTGCTCTACTACACCACGCTGGCCAGCGCGATCCAGTTGGCCGGTGCGCCCTTGCCCACCCTGATCATCGGCACCCTGCCGGTCGTCATCGCCGTGTGCGCCAACCTTGTCGACCGGCGCACCGCCGGCGGCGGCGTGCCCTGGCGCAGGCTTGCGCTGCCGCTGGCGGCGATGGCGGGCGGCCTGCTGCTGGTGCACGGCGACACCGCTGGGCGCGCCGGCGCTGACGGCCCAGCAGGCGCCGGCTATCTGCTCGGCATCGCGTCTGCCGTCTGTGCGCTGGCCTGCTGGACCTGGTACCCGATTCGCAACGGCCACTGGCTGCGCGCGCGCGGTGCCGGCCTGTCACGCGCCTGGGCCACCGCCCAGGGGCTCGCCACGCTGCCGCTGGCGCTGCTTGCGGCCCTGGGCTATGGGCTGTGGGACGGGCTGGCAGGCGCCGGCGGCAGCGGTTTCCCCTGGCCGCTCGGGGCGCGTCCGGCGCTCTTCGTGGGCATGATGCTCACCCTCGGCCTGGCGGCGTCCTGGCTCGGCACGCTGCTGTGGAACCACGCCAGCGCCCGACTGCCCGCCGCGCTGATGGGCCAGTTGATCGTTTTCGAGACGCTCGCGGCCCTGCTGTATGCCTTCATCTGGCACGGGCGCTGGCCCAGTGCGGCCGAGACGGCGGGCATCGTCCTGCTGACCACCGGCGTGCTGCTGGGCGTGCGGGTCTTCGGCCGCAAATGACTCACCCGCGATCGACTGCGGCCGGTATGGCGCTTACCATGCGGCATCGCAACAATTTCCTATCACCCGGACGCCGATGGACCTCCTGACCCAGACCATCCTGCAGGCCGGCCGCTCGGCCGTGGAACTCGCCCTTTTCGTGCTGCTGCCCATCATGGTGGTGATGCTCGCGCTGATGCGCATGCTCGAGGCGCGCGGGGCGCTCGACTGGATCGTGGCGCGCCTGGCGCCGCTGCTGCGCCCTGCCGGTCTCACCGGGCTGGGCGTGTTCGCTGCATTGCAGATCAATTTCGTGAGCTTCGCCGCGCCGGTCGCGACGCTCACCATGATGGAGAGCCGCGGCGCCTCCGACCGCCACCTGGCGGCCACGCTGGCTATGGTCATGGCGATGGCACAGGCCAACGTGACCTTTCCGATGGCGGCGATGGGGCTCGCGTTCGGCCCGGCGCTGCTGCTGTCGCTCCTCGGCGGCCTGGTCGCGGCGGCAGTCACCTACCACGTCTTCGGCCGCTCACTGTCGTCGATCGAAGGGCCGCTGGACGAGAGCCTGCAGCATCGCGTCGCCGACGACGCGAAAGGCGTGCTCGACGTCATCAACCGTGCCGGCGCCGAAGCCTTCAAGATTGCCGTCGGCGCCATCCCAATGCTGGTGCTGGCGCTGGTGGTGGTGATGGTGCTGCGCGCCAGCGGTGCGATCGACGCGCTCACCGCCGTGCTGGCCCCGCTACTCGCGGCGCTGGACATCCATCCGGCGATGGTGCTGCTGACGCTGACCAAGGCGATCGCCGGCGGCACCGCAATGATGGGCGTCATGGAAGACATGCTGCGGAACGGCACCGCCAGCGCGGCGATGCTCAACGCCAACGCCGGCTTCCTGATCCACCCGCTCGACGTGGGTGGCGTGGCGGTGCTGATCTCCGCCGGGCGGCGCGTGGCCTCGGTGTGGAAACCCGCCGCGCTCGGCGCGGTGCTCGGCATCCTGGTGCGCATGGTCGGCCATGCGCTGCTGTGAAGCGATAAGGCGCTCCGCAGCGCGCCCGTGCCGCGGTAGCCTGCAAGCCTTGCCTTGCACATCCTCGACCTGCCTGGTGGAGTCCCGACCATGATTGCCGCACTCACCCTGCTGCTCGTCTTCCAGTTGATCGGTGAAGTGATCGCCCGAGCGCTGGCGCTGCCGATTCCCGGGCCGGTGATCGGCATGGCGCTGCTGTTCCTGACGCTGCTGGTGCGCGGCGGGCCGGGCGAGGACCTGCGCCAGACGGCCGGCACCCTGCTGCAGCACCTATCGCTGCTGTTCGTGCCGGCCGGCACCGGCATCGTGCTCTACGGCGACCGCCTGGCCAACGAGTGGCTGCCGCTGCTGGTGGCGCTGGTCGCCAGCACTGCGCTGGCGATCATCGTCACCGCAGTGGTGCTGCAAGCCTTGACGCGCCGCCGCACGTCGTCGAAGGGAGCGCAGCAATGACGCCGCGTCTGGAAGAAGTCTGGGTCTACCTGTCGGCGACGCCGCTGCTCGGGCTCACATTGACGCTGCTGGCCTACCACGCGGCGTTCCGCATCTACCAGCGCGCCGGCTTCCACCCCATCGCCAACCCGGTGCTGCTCGCGGTCACCATGCTCGCCAGCGTGCTGCTGCTCACCGGCACGCCTTACCAGACCTACTTCGACGGTGCGCAGTTCGTGCACTTCCTGCTTGGCCCGGCGACGGTCGCGCTCGCCATTCCGTTGTACGCCCAATGGCCGCGCCTGAAGGCGATGGCGGCGCCGCTGGCGATCGCGCTCGTGGCCGGCTCGCTGACTGCGGCGCTCTCTGCCTGGAGCATCGGCGCGCTGCTCGGCGCCAGCCGCGAATCGCTGATGTCGCTCGCGCCGAAGAGCGTCACCACGCCGATTGCGATGGCGGTCGCCGAGCGCCTCGGCGGGCTGCCTTCGCTGACCGCGGTGCTGGTGATCAGCACCGGCATCCTCGGCGCCATCGGCGCGCGCTACCTGTACCGCTGGCTGCACATCTCCGACCCCGCGGTGCGCGGCTTCGCCATCGGCCTTGCCTCGCACGGCATCGGCACCGCCCGCGCCTTCCAGACGGGGGAGCAGGCAGGCGCCTTCGCCGCGCTGGCGATGGGCTTGAACGGTCTCGTCACCGCGCTGTCCCTCCCCTGGATCATGCCCTGGGTCGAACGTCTGCTGGGGCGCTGAGCTCGACGGCAGCCCGTCGCCTGCGCCTGCAAGCATCCGCATCCACAGTCCCTGCAACGACACTCCGGTCCGTCGAGGACATCCTCAAGTGCTGACTTCCCTTTACCGCTGGATCGACCGCAACATCCTCGAGCTCGTCCGCGAGCTGCGCGTTTCCTACCTGCCGCCGCTGATGGTGTACTGCGCCGCCGGCGTGTCCGGCCTCACCGGCATCGTCGGCACCTTCTTTGTCAAGGACTACCTCGGCCTGTCGGCGGCCTTCCTCGCCGCGCTCGGCTTCTGGGCGGGCATCCCGTGGGCGCTCAAGATGCCCATCGGCCACCTCGTCGACCTGCTGTGGCGGCACAAGGCCGGCCTGGTGTACCTCGGCGCGGCGCTGATCGCCGCCAGCCTGGCGATCATGATCGGCCTCATCGGCCAGCCGGACGCGATGCGGGCGGTGATGCCGGTCGAAGCCTGGTTCGTGCTGTCCACCCTGCTGTCGCCAGTGGGCTACGTGATGCAGGACGCGGTGGCCGACGCGATGACCGTGGAGGCGGTACCGCGCATCGACGAGCATGGCGAGCCGCTGCCAGACGAGACCATCCGCCTGATGCACACGACGATGCAGATGCTCGGCCGCGTCGCCATCATCGGCGGGACGGTGCTGGTTTCGCTCGCCAATGTGGTGATGTTCGCCGGTGCGGAGTCGCTTGCCGAAGTGCAGAAGGTGGCGATCTATCTGCGCATCTACGAATACGCAATGGTCATCCCGCTGCTGTCGGTCAGCGGCGTCATGCTCGCCAACGTGCTGAAGCGGCGCGAAGCACGTCGACTCGCCGCGCTGGGACGCGACCGCGCCGAGATCGACCGCCTGCTGCACGAGCCACAGGAGAAGACCACGCCGAACTTGTGGATCCTCGGCGGCAGTGCGCTCTTCATCGCGATCACGCTGACGGTGGGCCTTTCGGGCATCGACTACGGCGAGGAGCTGATCTTCGCCGCGTCCTTCGCCGTCATCGGCTTCATGATCTTCCGCCTGGTGCGGGAGCTCGCGCCCGACGCGCGGCGCATGCTGCTCGGTACCATCATCGTCATCTTCGTGTTCCGCGCGCTGCCCGGCCCGGGCGCCGGGGCGAGCTGGTGGATGATCGACGAGCTTGGTTTCGACCAGTCCTTCCTGTCGCGCCTCGACCTCATCACCAGCGGCCTGACGCTCGCCGGGCTGTTCCTGTTCCGGCGCTTCATGGCAGAAAAGTCCATCGCGCAGATCGTCGTGTTCCTGACCGTCACCACCACCCTGCTGTCGCTGCCCATCATCGGCATGTTCCATGGCCTGCACCACTGGACCGCGAACCTGACTGGCGGCGTCGTCGATGCACGCTTCATCGCCATCGCCAACACCGCGCTGGAATCCCCGCTCGGCCAGGTGTCGATGGTGCCGATGCTGGCGTGGATCGCGAATTCGGCGCCGCCGCACCTGAAGGCGACCTACTTCGCGGTCATGGCCTCCTTCACCAACCTCGCGCTGTCCGCAGCCCAGCTCGGCACCAAGTACCTGAACGAGATCTACGTCGTCAGCCGCGCGGTGAAGGACGCTGCCACCGGCGCGATCACCACCCCGGCGAACTATGGCGAGCTCGGCGCACTGCTGGTCACCGTGACCGTGCTCGGCCTCGTGCTGCCGCTCGCGGCGATCGCGCTCACCCGTCTGCTGGGGCTGCGCAGCGCCTGAACCGCCGAAGCGGCAATGGGGTGCCGGACCACCCGCCGACAACGTGCCGGCTTGATCTGATGCATTGCCATCGGCCTGCGGCAGGCGGAAACTTGGGGCGATCGCATACACAAACACAGGGAGCACAGCGATGACACCCAGCTCGGTTCACGACATCCGCAACCTGAGCCTGCTCGGCCATGCGGGCAGCGGCAAGACCACGCTCGCAGAGGCGCTGCTCGCCGCCGCCGGCGAGATCGGCGCGGCCGGCAGCGTCGAGCGCGGCGACACGGTTTCCGACTACGACCCGCAGGAAAAATCGATGGGTCACTCGCTGCACGCCGCCCTCGTCCATCTGGAGTGGGCCGGCCACTGGATCAACCTGCTCGATGCGCCGGGCCTGCCCGACCTTGCCGGTCGCGCGCTGGCTACCCTTCCCGCGGTGGAGACGGCCGCGGTGGTGGTGAACGCCGCCGCCGGCGTGGAAAGCGGCACGCGCCGCATGATGACCGCGGCCAGGGGCAAGTGCCGCATGATCGTCATCAACAAGATCGATGCCGCCGGCGCCGACTTTGGCGGGCTACTGGAGGCGGTCGCCGCCGAGTTCGGCCGCGAGTGTCTGCCGATCAACCTGCCGGCACCGGGCGGCGACAAGGTGGTGGATTGCTTCTTCGCGCCGGACGCTGCCGCGACGACGGCGATTTCGAGCGTGACCGCCGCGCACAGCGCGATCGTCGACCAGATCGTCGAGCTGGACGAGGATCTGATGGCGAAGTATCTCGAGCAGGGCGAGTCGCTGGACCCCGAGCAACTGCACGCGCCCTTCGAGCAGGCGCTGCGCGAAGGGCATCTGGTACCGGTGTGCTTCGTGTCCGCGCGCACCGGCGCCGGCGTGCGCGAACTGCTCGACATCCTCGGCAAGCTCGCGCCCGATCCCACCGAAGGCAACCCGCCCGCCTTCCTGAAAGGCGACGGCGCCGCGGCCGAGTCCGTCGACGTGGCGCTTGACGCCGAGCGCCACGTCGTTGCCCACGTGTTCCAGGTTTCCAACGATCCCTACCGCGGCAAGCTCGGCCTGTTCCGCATCCATCAGGGCCAGGTCAGCCCCAGTTCGCAGCTCTTCATCGGTGACGGCCGCAAGCCCTTCAAGGTCGCCCACCTGTTGCGCATGCAGGGCCGCAATGCAATCGAGACGCCGCTGGGCGTGCCCGGCGATCTGTGCGCCGTGGCACGGGTGGACGAGATCCACCGCGACGCGGTGCTGCACGATTCTCATGACGAGGACTACTTCCACCTCGCCGCCCCCGCCTATCCTCAGCCGGTCTATGGCCTGGCGCTGATCACGAAGAAGCCCGCCGACGAGCAGAAGCTGTCCGAGGCGCTGGCCCGCCTCACCGACGAGGATCCCTGCCTGGAAGTCAGCTACGACGTGCGCGGCCGCCACACGGTGGTGCGCGGGCTGGGTGAGCAGCACCTCAAGATCGTGCTCGAGGAGCTTTCCACGCGCTGGAACCTGCAGCTCGACACCGCACCGCCGGCCATTCCCTACCGCGAGACGATCTCCATCGTTGCCGAGGCGCGCTACCGGCACAAGAAGCAGAGCGGCGGCGCGGGCCAGTTCGGCGAAGTCGCCCTGCGCGTCGAGCCGCTCGAGCGCGGCGCGGGCTTGCAACTGGGCGACGAGGTCAAGGGCGGAGCGATTCCCACCAACTTCATGCCGGCGGTGGAAAAAGGCGTGCGCCAGGCACTTGGCGAAGGCGCCTTTGCCGGCTTCCCGATCCAGGACCTGCGCGTGGTGGTGACCGACGGCAAGCACCACGCGGTCGACTCCAACGAAGTGTCTTTCGCCACCGCCGCGCGCCATGCGCTGATCGAGGCGGTGCTCGCCGCGAAACCGCAGGTGCTGGAGCCGATGCTGGACGTGCAGGTCAAGATGGCCGACGCGCTGTTCGGCGAAGTCAGCGGCGAGCTGTCGGCCCGTCGTGGCCGCCTCACCAGCACCGACAGCCCGTCGGCAGGCTGGATGCTGATCTCGGCGCGCGTGCCGATGTCGGAGATGGACGGCTTCGAGAGCCGGCTGAAGGCCATCTGCGCCGGCGAAAGCGAGTTCGTGCTCGAGGCCGGCGGCTACGAGCCCGCGCCACAGGAAGTGCAGACCGAGCTGTCGCGCAACTTCGCCGCGACGGGTAACGGAAACGGCGGCTGATGCGGCCTGCAGGCGCATCCCGCCCGCCCCGGTGGAAGGCGGCCGCAGCGATGCGGCCGCCTTCCACCGGCATCAAGGCTGTGGCGCGATGAAACTGACGGATGGACACCGCGCCTACTGGCGCCGCAACCTGCTCCTGACCTTCAGCCTGCTGGTGGTCTGGTTTTCCGTCACCTTCGTCGCGGGCTACTACGCGCGCGAACTCAACGCCTTCAGCTTCCTCGACTTCCCGCTCGGCTTCTACATCTTCGCGCAGGGCTCGCTGATCGTGTACCTCGCGATCATCGGCATCTACGTGTTCGTGATGAACCGCCTGGACCGGCGCTACGGCGTCGGCGAGCGGCGCTGATCATCGCGACCTGCGCCGCCCTTTTCTCGCTACAGCGAAGCGAACCGGTGGCGAGCCGTGGCATTGGCATTGGCATTCGATCACCGGCCGCGCAGCGACAGGTCACGCGATGGCCACCTCGTCGGTGCGGCTCTCCCCCAGGTTGTCGGTCCAGCTCACGCGCACCCGCTCGCCGGGCGCGCCGCCGCGGAACTTGAACACCAGATAGGGATTGGCCGACACAGAGGGGCCGAACTGGGCGCTCAGCACGACGCGGTCGTTATTGAACACGGTGAGATCGGTGATGAAATGGGCGGGAATCAGCGCGCCCGTGGCGTTCTTGCGCATCCCCGTCTCCATGACGTGGGACAGTCGGGCACGCACTTCGGTGATGCCGTCCCTGACGGTGGCGCGGATGCGGGTCGGATTGGTCATGTTCGCGGTCTCCGTGATCAGCCGCAGCCACCGATGGTGACCTGCACGTCCTTCCTGACGCTGTAGAAGCGCCCGCCCGCCTTCACCAGCACATGGATGGGGCACGATTCGCTCACTTTCACCTCGGTCTGCAAGTCGGCGAGCGTCCCCTCGGGGATGGTGAAGATCGCTGCCAGCGGGCTCGGATTCTTCTCGATCAGGATCGCCACCTGCTCGGTCTTCGGCAGGCGGCTGACGATGCCCAGCCGCACCGCCGCACCGTTGTCGTTGAGGTCGGGGACGTTGAGCTCGATGTCGGAACTGGCTGCGGGCTTGCCTGCCCCCAGCGCCGACAAGACCGCGTCGAGCGTGTGCGCATCAAAACCGGCGCGCTTCTGTGCGGCCTGCGCAAGTTCAGGGCTGATCAGGCCGGCGCCCGCGAGCAGCGCGTAGAGGCCCAGGCCGCCGCCCGCTCGCAGCGCCTGCCTGCGTTGGTGATTCATGTTTCGTCTCCACAAGAATAAGGCTCCGCCGCGCTGGGCTATACTCCTCGCGCCCAATAGAGTGCCGCGCCGGCGAAATCGATGGTGAGGCCACGCCTCCGGCGCAAAAGTTCGCGCGCCCACGCGAAAAAGGAATCCAAGGTGAAATTGTCTCCCATCCTTGCCTCGCTGTGCCTGCTCGGCCTTGGCATCAGCAACGGTGGCGCGGCCGCGGCGGCCGACGCCAATCTTGCACGCAACCTGGCCGCCACCTGCGCCAATTGTCACGGCACCGACGGCCGCAGCGCTGGCGGCATGGACAGCCTGGCGGGGGAAGCGCGCGACCGGTTGATGCAGAAGCTGCTCGCCTTCAAGTCCGGCTCGCGTCCGGCCACGATCATGCACCAGATCGCCAGGGGCTACAGCGACGAGCAGCTCGCGCTGATCGCGGGCTACCTTTCGGCGCAGCGCGCGCACGAGTGAGGAAGGGACGAAATGCTGAATCGACGCAGCTTCATGAAAGGACTTGCCGGCGCTGCCACGCTGGGCGGACTCGCCGCGTGCACCGGCACCACGACCCGCGCGCGCGCCCATGTGCTGGTGATCGGCGGAGGCTACGGCGGCGCCACCGCAGCGAAATATCTGCGCATGTGGAGCCAGGGCGCAGTCGACGTCACGCTGATCGAGCGCAACCCGGCCTTCGTGTCGTGCCCCATGTCGAACCTCGTGGTGGGCGGCTACCGCGAGCTAGCCGACATCAGCGTGTCGTACGCCGCCCTGCAATCGAAATGGGGCGTGCGACTGATCACCGACGAGGCGACCGCGATCGACCCCGCCCGACGCACGGTGTCCACCGCGGCCAATGGCGTGTTGAGCTATGACCGGCTGGTGCTGTCGCCGGGTATCGATTTCATCACCACCGCGGTTCCAGGGCTCGAAGGCAACTTCGAGCGCCTCCCCCATGCGTGGAAGGCAGGACCGCAAACCGTGCTGCTGCGCCAGCAACTGCAGGACATGCCCGACGGCGGCGTGTTCGCGATGCACGTTCCCAAGTCGCCCTACCGCTGCCCGCCCGGACCCTACGAGCGCGCGTGCGTGGTGGCGAGCTACCTGCAGCGGCACAAGCCGAGGTCGAAAGTGCTGGTGCTGGACGCGAACGCCGAGATCCAGTCGAAGAAGGCCTTGTTCACGAAGGCCTTCCAGGGCTACGGGAAACTGATCGACTACGTCCCCAACAGCGACCTGCGCTCGGTGGATGCCACCAGCCGCAGTGCCGAACTGGAATTCGACCGCGTCCGCGCCGACGTGCTGAATGTCATCCCACCGATGCGCGCCGGCAGCATCGCGGTGCGCGCGGGGCTTCCGCTCGTCAATGGGCGCTGGGTGGACGTCGACTGGCTGACGATGGAAGCAAAAGGCGTGGCGGGCGTGCATGTGCTGGGCGATGCGCTGCTGCCGGCGCCGGGCATGCCGAAGTCGGGACACATGGCCAACCAGCACGCCAAGCTGGCCGCCGCCGCGGTGCTGAACCTGCTCGCGGGCGAGCCGCCAAGCTCGGCGCCGGTGCTGACGAACACCTGCTACAGCTTCGTCGACGATCGCAACGCCATCCACGTGGCTTCGGTGCATCAATACGATGCGGACAAGCGGCAACCGATGCCGGTCGAAGGCGCCGGCGGCCTGTCGACCGCCGCGAGCGACCTCGAAGGTCAGTACGCGTTCGCCTGGGCGAAGAACATCTGGGCCGACATGCTGGCCTGAGCGCGCACCGGGCGAGCGGCGCTGCTCAGCGCTGCCAGCCCAGCTCGAGCATCCATGGGCCCGGCCCCGCGCGCAGCGCCTCGCGCACATAGGGCACCATGGACTCCGGAAGAGCTGCGCGATCGATCCACTCGAGGCGATCGCACTTCTCCGGCTCGCGGATCGCGGCCTCTCCGCGCCAGCGAGTGGCACGCAGGAAGAAGTCGATGCGGTTGGTGTCGGACAGCCGATGCACCACCCCCATCCATTCCAGCCCGTCGAAATCCAGCGCGAGGCCGGTTTCCTCCCGCATTTCGCGCACCGCGGTGTGCAGCACCGACTCCCCCGGCTCCACATGCCCACCCGGCAAGCTGTAGAGGCCATCGAAGAAGCCGGTGCCCGACCGCCGCATCAGCAGGATGCGGCCCTCGCGCTCGCACAGCACATGGACGCCGGTCGGGATGCCAACATGCTGCATCAGTGCTGTCCCGTGCTGCCGAAACCGCTTGCGCCGCGCGCGCTGGCGTCGAAATCGTCGACGACGTTGAGCGCCACCTGCAGCACCGGGACGACCACAAGTTGCGCAATGCGCTCCATCGGCTGGATCGTGAAGCTGGCACGTCCGCGGTTCCACACCGATACGAAGATCTGCCCCTGGTAATCGGAATCGATCAGGCCGACGAGGTTGCCGAGCACGATGCCGTGCTTGTGCCCGAGTCCCGAGCGCGGCAGCACCATCGCCGCCAGGCCGGGATCGGAGAGATGGATCGCCAGCCCGCTCGGCACCAGCGTGGTCTCGCCCGGGTGCAGGGTGATCGCCGCCGGCAGGCAGGCGCGCAGATCGAGGCCGGCGGAGCCCGACGTGGCATAGGCCGGAGGATGGCTCCGGAGTCGTTCGTCCAGGATCTTGATGTCGATTCGGTGCATGTCGGCCCTCCGGGAGTCCTTGGCGCGTCGCGCTCGGTGGTGTGTGCGGTCGTGCCGGTGTCGCCGCTCAGGTCTTGGGCGGCAGCATCGCGGCCAAGTGGTCGACGATGCCGCGCGCCACCTCCGCCTTCGATGCGCGCGGCAGCGGATGACGCCCTGCGTCGTCGTAAAGGATCACCGTATTGTCGTCCCCGCCCATGCCGTCGCTCACCAGGTTGCCGACCAGCAGCGGCAGGCGCTTGTTGCGTCGCTTGCCCTCCGCGTAGGCGTCCAGATCACGGCTTTCGGCCGCAAAACCCACGCAGAACGGCGCCGCCGGCAAGGCGGCGACTTCCGCCAGGATATCGGGATTCGGTGTCAGGGCGATGGACAGGTCCGCGCCCGTCTTCTTGATCTTGTGCTCGGCCGCCTGCACTGGGCGGTAGTCGGCCACCGCCGCCACACCGATGAAGACGTCGGCATCGGGGAGCGCCCGCAGCACCGCCGCGCGCATGTCCCGTGCGCTGGCAGCCGGCACGCACTGCACGCCCAGCGGCACGGGCAGCGATACCGGCCCGCTCACCAGCACGACTTCGGCACCCGCCTGCGCGCAAGCGCGCGCCAGCGCGTAACCCATCTTTCCCGAACTGATGTTGGTGATGCCACGCACCGGATCGATGGCTTCGAAAGTCGGCCCGGCAGTCATCACCACCTTGCGCGCCGCCAGGCGCTTGGGCACGAAATAGCCTTCCAGCAGTTCGAGAAGTTCCTCCGGCTCGAGCATGCGCCCCATGCCGACCTCCCCGCAGGCCTGGTCTCCCGCGGCGGGGCCGAATACCGTCACGCCGTCCTCGCGCAACTGCCGGACGTTGCGCTGGGTGGGCGGCGAATCCCACATCTGGCGGTTCATCGCCGGCGCGACGATGAGCGGCACATCGCGCGCCAGGCACAGCGTCGTGAGCAGGTCATCGGCCAGCCCATGCGCCAGGCGGGCGATGAAATCGGCCGTCGCTGGCGCCACCAGGATCGCGTCCGCGTCGCGGCCGAGATCAATGTGCGCCATGTTGTTGGGCATGCGCGCATCCCACAGATCCGACCACACCGTGTTCCCCGACAGTGCCTGGAAGGTCACCGGCGTGACGAAGCGCGCGCCCCCCTCGGTCAGCACGACATGCACGTCGGCTCCTGACTTGCCCAGCAGGCGCACCAGTTCCGCCGCCTTGTACGCTGCGACGCCGCCGGTGACACCCAGCACGATTTTCCTGCCCTGTAGACCGTTCATGACATTCGATTAAAATGGACGCCCGCGCACCCGACCTCACCTACCTCCTCGATGGCGCGAAAACCAAGGAGCCACCATGGCAATCACCGACTGGCCGGCGGACGAACGGCCGCGCGAAAAACTGCTCGCGCGCGGCACGCAGGCCCTGTCCGACGCGGAACTGCTCGCCATCTTCCTGCGCGTCGGCATCCGCGGCCACAGCGCAGTCGACCTTGCGCGCAGCCTGATACATCGCTTCGGCAGCCTCACCCGGTTGTGCAGCGCCAGCGCGGACGACTTCTCCGCCGTCCCGGGAATGGGGCTGGCGAAGTATGCCCAACTGCAGGCAGTGATGGAACTGGCCCGACGTGCGCTCAGCGAGACGATCCGCGAACGCGCACTGTTCGATTCACCGCAGGCAGTGCGCGACTGGCTGCGCCTGCGCCTGGGCCACCTCCCTCATGAGACCTTCTGCGTGATGCTGCTCGATGCACGCCATTGCCTGATCGACGCGGTGGACCTGTTCCGTGGCACGCTGACACAAACCTCGGTCTATCCTCGTGAAGTGGTCAAGCTCGCGCTCGAGTACAATGCGGCGGCGGTCATCTTTGCGCACAACCACCCCTCCGGCGCCTCCGAGCCGAGCACCGCCGACGAGATGCTGACACGCGCGCTCAAGGATGCGCTGGCGCTGGTGGACGTCCGCGTCCTCGACCATTTCGTTGTTCCAGCGCATGGCGCGCCGGTATCATTCGCCGAACGTGGCCTGCTCTGATCACCGCTCGTCCAGCCGCAGTCGCAAGCAGCGCTTGCCATCGCCTGCCCTTCTACAGTATCCTCCACCGTTTCCCGAACTTAGAATTCCCTGGAGCAACGTATGGCTCGCGTCTGCCAAGTCACCGGTAAAGCACCGATGGTGGGAAACAACGTCTCCCACGCCAATAACAAGACCAAGCGCCGTTTCCTGCCGAACCTGCAGAACCGCCGTTTCTGGAGCGAGAGCGAAAACCGCTGGATCCGCCTGCGCGTTTCCAACGCCGGTCTGCGCACCATCGACAAGAAGGGCATCGACGTCGTCGTTGCCGAGCTTCGCGCCCGCGGCGAGAAGCTTTAATCCGCCCGAACTGAACGGAGAACGCCATGGCCAAAGGCATCCGCGAAAAGATCAAGCTGGAATCGACCGCCGGCACCGGTCATTTCTACACCACGTCCAAGAACAAGCGCACCACGCCGGAAAAGCTCGAGTTCAACAAGTACGACCCGGTCGCGCGCAAGCACGTGCCGTACAAGGAAATCAAGCTGAAGTGATGCTCGGGGCGGAGCCTTTCCGCCCTGTCCTTGCCACCCCAGCCGCAACTTCAGGTTGCGGGTGACGATACGGCGAGCGACGCATACGAACTCCAGACAGCAAGAAGGCCATCGGGAAACCGATGGCCTTCTTGCTTTCCAAGGCCAGCCCGGGCTTACGCGCCGGGCGGGTCTGGCCACATCAAGCCTTTTGAATGTTCGAGGCCTGCTTGCCCTTGGGGCCTTGGGTCACCTCGAAGGAAACCTTCTCGCCCTCCTTGAGGGTCTTGAAGCCACTCATGTTGATGGCAGAAAAGTGCGCGAAAAGGTCTTCGCTGCCGTCATCGGGAGTAATGAAGCCGAAACCCTTGGAATCGTTGAACCACTTCACGGTGCCAGTTGCCATATTGCATCTTTCCTTCAAGGTTGCTTGATACGATCGGCCCCCCGGCCGATACATCGGCGCCAGCCCCCCGTCGTTATCTTCGACAAGCCTGAAACCGGCGCACAGCTTGGCTTTTACGCACTTGCCCGCACACCGTCAACGACTTCTTCGGGTGCAATTTTGGCGCGTCGCAGCATTCGGTTAAAGGGATAATTCCGGAACATACTAAATTGACAGGCACTTTCCCGGAATCCAGGCATGTCGCACCGCACGAGCCGCTCTTGAAATCACGCAACACTCCCCCATCTGCACACTGAATTCGACTTGTTGCACTCTGCCCGGAGTTCTTTAGAATGAATTTCATGGGTACCCGTAAACAAGACGAATTCCTGCTGGAGGCGAAGCGGACACGCACCAAGCCGCCGCCCCTATATAAGGTGCTTCTGCTGAACGACGACTACACGCCGATGGACTTCGTGATAATCGTGTTGCAGAAATTTTTCGGCATGGATCGCGAACGTGCCACGCGAGTCATGCTCCAAGTGCACAGAGAGGGCATGGGGATATGCGGAGTCTTTCCGCGTGACATTGCCTCGACGAAGGTCGAACAGGTCGTATCCTTTGCTCGTCAGCATCAACATCCGCTGGCATGCGTGATGGAGGAAAATTGAATGATCGCGCAAGAGCTTGAAGTGAGCCTGCACATGGCCTTTGTAGAGGCGCGCCAGAAGCGACACGAGTTCATCACCGTGGAGCATCTGCTGCTCGCCCTGCTCGACAATCCCTCGGCGGCAGAAGTGCTGCGCGCCTGCGCCGCCAACATCGACGAGTTGCGGCGCGAGCTCACCAACTTCATCAACGAGCACACGCCAACCATCGAAGGCAGCGGTGAAATCGACACCCAGCCCACGCTCGGATTCCAGCGCGTGATCCAGCGGGCTATCCTGCACGTCCAGTCTTCCGGCAAGAAGGAAGTCACGGGCGCGAACGTGCTGGTCGCGATCTTCGGCGAGAAGGATTCCCACGCGGTGTATTTCCTGCAGCGGCAGAACATCTCGCGGCTGGACGTGGTGAATTTCATCTCGCACGGCATCGCCAAGACGCCGCAGCAGGGCGCCAACCAGCCGAACCGGAGCGACTCGGAGCAGAACGAGCCCGAACAGGAGGAGAAGCAACCTGGCGGCGCACTCGAGAATTACACGCAGAACCTGAACCAGCAGGCGCTCGTCGGCAAGATCGATCCGCTGATCGGACGCGAGAAGGAGGTCGAGCGCGTCATCCAGACCTTGTGCCGCCGCCGCAAGAACAACCCGCTGCTGGTCGGCGAGGCTGGCGTGGGCAAGACGGCGATCGCCGAGGGTTTGGCGCACCGTATCGTCGAAGGGCGCGTGCCCGAGATCCTCGAGAACGCCCAGGTCTATGCGCTGGACATGGGTGCGCTGCTGGCCGGCACCAAATACCGTGGCGACTTCGAGCAGCGTCTGAAGGCTGTCCTCAAGCAGTTGCTCGAGAACCCGAATGCAATCCTGTTCATCGACGAGATCCACACGCTGATCGGTGCCGGCGCCGCATCCGGCGGCACGCTGGATGCGTCCAACCTGCTCAAGCCGGCGCTGTCATCCGGTCAGTTGAAGTGCATCGGCGCCACCACCTACAACGAGTTCCGCCAGATCTTCGAGAAGGACCACGCGCTGTCCCGCCGCTTCCAGAAGGTGGACGTCGTCGAGCCCTCGGTGGCTGAAACAGTGGAGATCCTGAAGGGACTCAAGAGCCGCTTCGAGGAACACCACGGCGTGAAGTACTCGACATCGGCGCTGTCGAGCGCGGCGGAGCTGTCGGCGCGCTACATCAACGACCGTCACCTGCCCGACAAGGCGATCGACGTCATCGACGAGGCGGGCGCGGCGCAGCGCATCCTGCCCAAGTCCAGGCAGAAGAAGACCATCGGCAAGAACGAGATCGAGGAAATCGTCGCCAAGATTGCCCGCATCCCGCCGCGCACCGTCTCCAACGACGACCGCGCGGCACTGAAGACATTGGAGCGCGACCTCAAGAACGTGGTGTTCGGCCAGGACGCGGCCATCGACGCGCTCGCGCAGGCAATCAAGATGTCGCGGTCCGGCCTCGGAAATCCGCAGAAGCCGATCGGCTCCTTCCTGTTCTCGGGCCCGACGGGTGTCGGCAAGACCGAGGTCGCACGCCAGCTTGCCTACGTGCTGGGCATCGAGCTGGTGCGCTTTGACATGTCGGAGTACATGGAGCGCCATGCGGTGAGCCGCCTGATCGGTGCGCCACCGGGCTATGTGGGCTTCGACCAGGGCGGCCTGCTCACCGAGCAGATCACCAAGAAGCCGCACTGCGTGCTGCTGCTCGACGAGATCGAGAAGGCGCATCCGGACATCTACAACATCCTGCTGCAGGTCATGGACCACGGCACGCTGACCGACAACAACGGCCGGCAGGCGGACTTCCGCAACGTGATCGTGATCATGACCACCAACGCGGGAGCGGAGACGATGCAGAAATCGGTCATCGGCTTCTCCGCCAAGCGCGAAGCCGGCGACGAGATGGAAGACATCAAGCGCATGTTCTCGCCGGAGTTCCGCAACCGGCTGGATGCCACCATCTCGTTCAAGGCGCTCGATAACGAAATCATCCTGCGCGTGGTGGACAAGTTCCTGATGCAGCTCGAAGCACAACTGCACGAGAAGAAGGTCGAGGCGCACTTCACCGAAGACCTGAAAGCCTGGCTCGCCGAAAAGGGCTTCGATCCGCTGATGGGTGCACGCCCGATGGCCCGCCTGATCCAGGACACGATCCGCTCCGCACTCGCCGACGAACTCCTGTTCGGGCGGCTGGCCAACGGCGGCAAAGTCACCATCGACCTCGACGAGGACGACAAGGTGAAGCTGCTGTTCGAGCAGACCGAGGATGCGACGACGGTCTGAACCGCTCTCGCCAGCCCGTGCATGACGCCTCCCTGTGCGGGAGGCGTTCTTCTTTGTACGGCCGGATCGCTTCACCGACGCCCCGTCACCCCGTGCCCGCGCAGGCATGCCGCACTCGGCTATCATGCGCGGGCCCGCAGGCACCCGTCCTGCACGTTTTCAGCGAGGAGCTTCCATGACCATCCAGACCACCGATCTCTGCGACGCCAACGAAGACACGGTGAGCGTCGTCAGCCCGATGTTCCGCAGCTTTGGCGGCCGCAGCGCGTTCGGCGGGCCGATCACCACGCTGAAGCTGTTCGAGGACAACGCGCTGGTGCGCAAGACGCTGGAGACCGCAGGCGAAGGCCGGGTGCTCGTCATCGACGGCGGCGGCTCGATGCGCTGCGCGCTCGTCGGCGACCAGTTGGCCGAGCTCGGTGTGCGCAACGGCTGGGGCGGCATCGTCGTGTACGGTTGCATTCGGGATTCGAAAGCGATCGGCGCGATGAATATCGGTGTGTTCGCCCTCGGCACCCATCCGCGCAAAACAGTCAAACGCAATACCGGCGAGACCGATCTGCCCGTCACGTTCGGTGGCGTGACTTTCATTCCCGGGCACTACCTCTACGCAGACGAGGACGGAGTCATCGTCTCCCCAACCGCGCTCTTCTGACGCCGGCGGTGCCCCAGGTTCCAACAAGGTCACCGCGATCGGCCTGCAGGGCGCCGCAGCGCAACACACGCTGTACCGGATTCCGTTTCACGACGTCGATTCCTTTCTCATACCGTGAAACGTAATATCCAAGCACTTGTTTTTATGAGTAAAATTTTTTTCTTATATCTTATATAAGACATATTGCTGCTGCGCACGATGCAGCCTATACTTTCTCTCAACCGCAACACCTCTCTCCCTCGAAGATGTTCCGGCTTGGACCTCTGCCGGCGAGCGCAACGCCGGCGGCTGAGGTTGAATCAACTCTCGAATCAGACAAGGAAGCATCATGACCCTGACCCGCGAACAGCAAATCGCCGCCCTCGAAAAAGACTGGGCCGAGAATCCCCGTTGGAAAGGCATCAAGCGCGGTTACGCCGCCGCCGACGTGGTTCGCCTGCGCGGCAGCCTGCAGCCCGAATACACGCTGGCCCAGCGCGGTGCAAAGCTGCTGTGGGAGCGCGTCAACGGCGGCGCCAAGAAGGGTTATGTGAACGCCTTCGGCGCGATCACCGCCGGTCAGGCGATGCAGCAGGCCAAGGCCGGCCTCGAGGCGGTCTATCTGTCGGGCTGGCAGGTCGCCGCCGACGGCAACACCTCCGAGACCATGTACCCCGACCAGTCGCTGTACGCCTACGACTCGGTGCCGACCATGGTCCGCCGCATCAACAACACCTTCAAGCGCGCCGACGAGATCCAGTGGTCGCGCGGCATCAACCCGGGCGACAAGGAATTCATCGACTATTTCCTGCCGATCGTCGCCGACGCTGAAGCCGGTTTCGGCGGCGTGCTGAACGCCTTCGAACTGATGAAGAACATGATCGCCGCCGGCGCCGCCGGTGTGCACTTCGAAGACCAGCTCGCCGCGGTGAAGAAGTGCGGCCACATGGGCGGCAAGGTGCTGGTGCCGACCCAGGAGGCGATCGAGAAGCTGATCTCGGCCCGCTTCGCCGCCGACGTCATGGGCGTGCCGACCATCATCCTGGCCCGTACCGATGCGGAAGCTGCGAACCTGATCACTTCCGATCACGATGCCAACGACAAGCCCTTCCTCACTGGCGAGCGCACGCAGGAAGGCTTCTACCGTGTCAAGAACGGTCTTGAGCAGGCCATCAGCCGCGGCGTCGCCTACGCGCCGTACGCCGACCTGGTGTGGTGCGAGACCGGCACGCCGGATCTCGGCTTCGCCCGCGAGTTCGCCCAGGCCGTGCATGCCGCCTGCCCGGGCAAGCTGCTGTCGTACAACTGCTCGCCGTCCTTCAACTGGAAGAAGAACCTGGACGACGCCACCATCGCCAAGTTCCAGGACGAGCTCTCGGCGCTGGGCTACAAGTACCAGTTCATCACGCTGGCCGGCATCCACATCAACTGGTTCAACACCTTCAAGTTCGCCCACGCCTACGCCCGCGGCGAAGGCATGAAGCACTACACCGAGATGGTGCAGGAGCCGGAATTCGCCGCGCGCGAGCAGGGTTACACCTTCGTGTCGCACCAGCAGGAAGTCGGCGCCGGTTACTTCGACGACGTCACCACCGTCATCCAGGGCGGTTCTTCCTCGGTGAAGGCGCTCACCGGTTCGACCGAAGAAGAGCAGTTCCACTAAGAGACTGCGTCCCCGAATAAACGGGGGAGGAGACAGGAAGGCCACCCCACGGGGTGGCCTTCTTCCATTTCGGCGGCCGCGCATCAGCCGCGACAGTTGCTCGAGCCGAGCCGCCTTGCAGGCGCGGTTCGAGCGGGCCGCACGCAGGCTGACCGACTGCGGTCCGCGGCTTTTCAGCCTCAGCCGCGGCCCGGCTCCATGCCCCGACCAGGACCCATTCCCTGCCTCGCGCCGTCCGCGCGCCCCTGCCGCATGCCCGGCCCGCGATCCCCCTTGCCGCCGCGCGGCCCCATGTGGAAGTCGGCGTCGAAGACCTTCTTCTGCGCATCGCTCAGGTGCGGATAAAAGGCCTCCACCGCGCGTCGCGTTTCAGCCAGCTCGGTCTGGTGGATGCGGCTCATTTCCTCCATGCGCTGCAGGCGCTCGAGCGCGGTGGCAGGCCACGGCGCCGCACGGTGCGCAGCCATGCGCTCGCCGACGTCCTTTGCACGCACCAGCATCGCGCCCTTGAACTGCGACCAAGCACCTTGCTGGTCCGGCTTCAGCGCCAGCGCGAGCTCAAGCCGGGCGAGCCGGGTTTCGCTGCGCTGCACGACGCGCTCGTCCAACTGCGCCGGATCGAAGCGCTGCATCATCGGCCCCGGGCCGTAGCCGTCACAGTGTCCGCCACGCGCCATCGCAGCCGATGCGCCGAAGGCGGTGCTGGCAACAAGGGCGGCGGCAATGGTGGTCTTCATCCAGGTCTTCATGATGTTTCTCCTCGTGGGGCATTGCCCGTTCATTCGGGCGACGGAGCCATTGAAGCACCCTGATGTAAGCCGGATTTGTCCGCGAGCCTTCGATTTGCAGCCTCTTGTCTCCGTGCCCGCGCTGGATACGCTGGGATACAAAGCACGTGCGTGTCCGACATAAGATGCCGGCCATGGAGAGATCGCCATGAGCAACCAGACCGACCACATCCTCATCGTCGATGACGATCGCGACATCCGCCAACTGCTCGCCGAGTACCTCGAGAAGCAGGGCCTGCGCTGCACGACTGCGGCTGACGGTCGCGACATGAAGGCCAAGCTCGAGACCCACCGCGTCGACCTCATCGTGCTCGACATCATGATGCCCGGCGAGGACGGCCTGAGCCTGTGCCGCAACCTGCGCGCCAGCGGCAGCCCGCAGGCCAACACGCCGATCCTGATGCTTACCGCGCGCGGCGAGGACATGGACCGCATCCTCGGCCTCGAGATGGGCGCCGACGACTACCTGCCCAAGCCCTTCGTCCCGCGAGAGCTGTACGCGCGCATCCGCGCCATCCTGCGCCGCACCCGGGCACTGCCGCCCAACCTCGAGGCCTCGCCGCCGGCGAATGCACGCGAACTGCACTTCGCCCACTGGCGCCTGGACACGGTGAACCGCCACCTGATCGACGGCTCCGGCACCGTGGTCGCGCTGTCGGGTGCGGAATACCGGCTGCTGGGCGTGTTCCTCGCCCATCCGCAGAAGGTGCTGTCGCGTGACCAGTTGATGGAGCTGACGCAGGGTCGCGAGGCGGACGTGTTCGACCGCTCGATCGACCTGCTGGTGAGCCGGCTGCGCCAGCGCCTCGGCGACAACGCGCGCGAACCGGCGATCATCAAGACTGTGCGCAATGAAGGCTATGTGCTCGCCGCTGAGGTCATCACCGTGGGCGATGAGCGGGGATCCGCATGAAACTGCCGGCGCCGCGCAGCCTCTTCGCGCGCCTGATGCTGATCTGGCTGATCGGCATCGCGCTGGTGCTGGCGCTGAGCTTCATGCTCTTCGCGGGCGAACGCGAACGCGTCGGGCGCGCGGCGCTGCTGGCCGGCATCGCGCAGGAGATCGCCACCGCGGCCGACGTCCTCGATCGCATGCCATCGGCCGAGCGCGAGCGCTGGATCGACGAGTTCGGCCGCCGCCGGCTGCGCTTCGCACTGCGCGCTCCAGGTGAGCCGATGCCGCCCGAGCAGGCGGGCCACCCGCTTCTGCAGGCCTTGCGCGAAGCCATGCCGGAGCGCACGGTGAGCCTGCACCGGCAGGAACGTCCTGGCATGCCCCACCCGCTGCTGCTGGCGTCGGTGAGCCTCGCCGACGGCACCGCGCTGCTGGTTCGGCTACCCGGCTTTCCGTCGCCGCCGGGCCTGCGACTGCCGCCCCCGGACCGGCTGTTCGCCGCGCTGTTCGCGCTGATCGGTGGCGTCAGCCTGCTTGCCTGGATCGCGGTGCGGCTCGCCACCCGCCCGCTGTCGCGCATGGCCGCCGCAGCCCGCGCACTTGGCGACGACCCGGAGCGCGCGCCGATGGAAACGTCGGGCCCGACCGAGGTGGCGCAGGCAGCCATCGCCTTCAATCAGATGCAGCAACGCATCCGCGAGCATGTCGCCGAACGCACCCGTATCCTGGCAGCGATCTCGCACGATCTGCAGACACCGATCACCCGCCTGCGGCTGCGCGCCGAGCTGGTCGACGACGACAGCCTGCGCTCACGCATCCAGTCCGACCTCGATGCCATGCAGGCGCTCGTCAAGGAAGGGCTGGCGTACGCACGCAGCCTGGACGAGCGCCAGCCGGCGCAACCCATCGACCTCGAGGGCCTGCTGTCGGCCCTGCGCGCCGACGCCGAGGACATGGGCTGGCAGGTCAGCGTGGCCGGCAGCACGCGGCATCCTTGCGTGGGCCAGCCCACGGCGCTGCGCCGCGCGCTGTGGAACCTGATCGAGAACGGCATCAAGTTCGGCGGGCGGGTCGAGATCCTGCTGGCCGAGCAGCCCGACGCATTCGAGATCCGCATCCGCGATCACGGCACCGGCCTGGCCGAGGCGGAACTCGACAAGGTGTTCGAGCCTTTCTATCGCACCGAGTCCTCGCGCAGCCGGGAGACCGGCGGCACCGGACTGGGCCTTGCGATCACGCGCAACCTGCTGCGCGCGCAGCGTGGCGAGGTGAAGCTGCGCAATCACCCCGACGGCGGTCTCGAGGCCGTGGTCAGCCTGCCGACGGGGCCTGCGGCACACTGAGCCGGTGCCCTGCGGGCAGCGGCGCCTCTTGCGGACACAAGGGCGCCGCGAGGTCTGCCGCCACCTCGGCGCGCAACCACGCGAGAAAATCGCTCAGCAGCGGGCTGTCCGCCTGGCGTTCCGGCAGCACGATCCAGTAGTGCCAGCGCGGACGGGCGTCGAACTCCGCCGGGCCATCGAAGCTGCAGCCGCTCTCGCTGTGCGGCGCATGCGCGGCGGGGATGCCGATCATGAACGGCCGCAGCAGCTTGCCCGCGCGCAGCGCCAGCGCGGCGAGGCTGCGACGCGCCAGTGCGACGCCGCGGCCCTCGATGGCCGCCTGCACCACCAAGGCGGAGTCCGAGATCATCAGTCCGGTCGACGGCTCGGGCCAGTCCAGGCCGGCCGCACGAAACCACGGCAGCCAGTCCTCGCCTTCCGAGCGCAGCAACGGCAGGCCGGCGAGGTCAGCCGGCTCGGCGAGGCATCGGTTCGACACCAGGGTCGGGCTGAGCACGGGAAAAAGCTCGTCCTCCATGAGCAGCTCCGCGCGCACTCCCGAATAGCCGCCCGGTCCCCAGCGGATGCAGACATCGACGGCATCGCGCGCGAAATCCGCGAGTTCGTTGGTGGCAGTGACGTTCACTTCTGCGTCGGGATGGCGATCGATGAAGTCGCCAATTCGCGGCGCCAGCCAGCGGCCGGCAAAGGACGGCATCGTGCTGACGGACAGGCGGTTCCGGTTCATCCGTCGACGCAGCGCGGACACCGTGTCCGACAACTGTCGCAGGGCCGCGTTGGCGCTGTGCAGCAGTTCCGTTCCAGCCGGCGTCAGGCTGACCTGTCGCCCCTGCCGCAGGAACAGTGGGAAGCCGAGTTGCTCCTCCAGCGCACGAATCTGGTGGCTGACGGCTCCATGCGTGACGAACAGCTCGTCCGCCGCACGCGAGAAGCTGCCGAGCCGCGCAGCGGCCTCGAACATGCGCAGGGCCGATAGCGGCGGGAGTCTGCCAGGACGTTCCATGTGTTAGCCCAGCTCACAAATCCGAGAGATTTCATCGTTTTGAAGTCGCCGGCCGCTCGACCACAATGAATTCACACAACCGCTCGAGGAGAGGCGACATGGAAGCCAGATTAGCATCGTTGGTGCAGACATTCGAGGTCGATCGGCTGATGTCCGTGCGCGACGCGGAAGGCTGGACGGTCATCTGCGAAGCCGGGCGCGCCTGGCTGACGCTTGAGGGTTATTCACAAGACAAGTGGCTGGCAAGGTGTGAGCGTATTGTGTTGCCCGGCAGCGGGCATGTGCTCATCGAGGCCGATGGCGCCGCCCGCATCAGGCTGCAGCCGCCACGCGAAGGCAGCACCGGGCGGCTGACTGCAGACGCATGGTCGCGCGGCCGGCAATGGCTGCATGCCGTAGCGAGCACCGCGATCGTGCGACCCGAGGCGCTCGGCTGTGCGGGGCGACGCTGAGGTACGCGCCCGCCGCGGCACCCGGCAACGGCGGCGGCGCCCGACGATGGCTACACACCCATGCCCAGGTCGCGATAGCGCGCCGCCAGCGCGGTAAAGCGCGCGCATTCGGCTGCGCACCAGTCGGCGCCCACGCCCCGCTCCTGCGCCAGGATGGACGCCACCGCGGGGGCGGCCGCGGCCGCCAGCGTGGCATCGAGGAACAGGGCCCGATGCCGCCGGGCGAGCACGTCGTCCACCGTACGGGCGAACTCAGCGCGAAACGCGTAGCGCACCTCGGCCTCGGTCAGGGTCAGCCCCTCGACCAGACGGTGGCCTGCGCCCGCGAGGCGATCCACCTGGTCACGGTCGGTTCCGTAGCAATCCGATGAGGACGCGGCGCCATGTGTCGAAGGCGCGCCATGCAGCGGCAGGCTTGCGGTCGGCGAGTCACGCCGCGGCAGCCCGGCCACCGACTGCGCCGCGTCCACCGCATCCTGCGCCATCAAGCGATAAGTGGTCCACTTGCCACCGGTCACGCTGACGAGCCCGCGTGACGACACCTCTACGACATGTTCGCGCGACAGGTTGCGTGTGGCCGACGCATCGCCGCCACCGATCAGCGGCCGCAGGCCCACGAAGGCGCTGCACACGTCGGCGCGCGTGGGCGCACGGGCCAGATGGCGCGCGGCGGTGGCGAGGATGAAGTCCACCTCACCAGGCAGCGGACGTGGCTCCAGCGGAGTGTCCGACCGCGGAGTGTCGGTGGTGCCGAGCAGCACCCTGCCCTGCCACGGAATGGCGAACAGGACCCGCCCGTCGGCGGTGCGCGGCACCAGCATTGCATCGGAGCCGGGCAGGAATTCGCGGCCGACGACCAGATGCACGCCCTGGCTCGGCCGCAGCAGCGGCGGGACGGCGGGATCGGCCAGGCGGCGGATGGCGTCCGCCCACACGCCGGTGGCGTTGATCACCACCCGCGCCGCCACCCGGCATGCCTCACCGGTCTCGTGGTCACGCACGCGCACGCCGCAGGCGCGGCCGTCCTCGACCACGACTTCGCAGACCTCGCAATGGTTGATCGCCGTGCCACCAAGGTCGAACACCGTGCGGGCAAGCGCCAGCGCGAGGCGTGCGTCGTCGAACTGCGCATCCATGTAGGCGATGCCGCCGCGCAGACCCGCAGTGTTGACATTGGGCAGCGCCGCCACCGTACGCGCGACATCGAGCGACCGGCTGCCGCCGATCGCGCTGCGGCCGCCAGCCAGCAGGTCGTACAGGCCCAGCCCGACGCCGATCAGCGGCCGGTCGTACCAGCGGTAAGCCGGCACCACGAAGCGCAGCGGGCGCACCAGATGGGGTGCGTTCTCTAGCAGGTGCGCACGTTCGGCGAGCGCTTCGCGCACCAGCGCGAGCCGCCCCTGCGCCAGATAACGCACCCCGCCGTGGACCAGCTTGGTGGCGCGCGAACTCGTGCCGGCGGCGAAGTCCTGCGCTTCGATCAGCAGCACGGAATGGCCGCGTGCAGCCGCATCGACGGCGCAGCCCAGGCCGCTCGCACCACCACCGATGACGACCACGTCCCAGGTGCGCGCCTCGTGCAGGCGCGCGATCAGCGCCGGCCGGGAAAGATCCGCTGCATGCATGCCCGCCCCCACCGCATCGCCCTGCTCCTCGTCACGGCTGCGCCCAACCGGTCGCCCGCTCCACCGCCCGCTGCCAGCGTGCGCACGCCGCCTCACGCGCGTCGGCCGCCAGCGACGGGGAGAACACGCGGTCGACCCGCCACTGCGCGGCGAGCGCGTCTTCCCCGGCCCATACACCCACACCCAGACCGGCAAGAAAGGCGGCACCCTGCGCGGTGGTCTCGAGCATGCGCGGCCGCAGCACCGGCACGCCCAGCAGGTCGGCCTGGATCTGCATCAGCAGGTCGTTCGCCGCCGCGCCGCCGTCGACGCGCAGCTCGCGCAGCGGCGCGGCGCCGTCGCGCTGCATCGCGTCGACGAGATCCACCGTCTGCAAGGCGATCGCCTCCAGGGCCGCACGCGCGATATGGCCGGCACCTGTGCCCCGCGTCAGCCCCATCAGGGTTCCTCGCGCGTAGGCGTCCCAGTGCGGCGCCCCCAGGCCGGTGAAGGCCGGCACCAGGACCACACCCCCGCTGTCCGGCACGCTGGCGGCGAGCGCCTCGATGTCGGCCGCGCGCTTCACCAGGCCGAGCGCATCGCGCAGCCACTGCACCGTGGCGCCCCCCATGAACACGCTGCCCTCGAGGGCATAGCGTGTCGCGCCGCGCCCGGCCCATGCGATCGTGGTCAGCAGCCGGTTACGCGAGTCCACCGGCACTTCGCCGGTGTTCATGAGGAGGAAGCAACCGGTGCCGTAGGTGTTCTTGGCCATGCCCGCAGCGAAGCAGGCCTGGCCGAAGGCGGCTGCCTGCTGGTCGCCCGCAATACCCGCAATCGGCACTGCGGCGCCCAGCACCGCGGCATCGGTCTCGCCGCAGATGCCGCTGCTGTCCACCACCGCCGGCAGGAGCTGCGCCGGAATGCGGAAGCGCTCGAGCAGCAGCGGATCCCAGTCGCGCATGTGGAGGTTGAACAGCAGCGTGCGCGACGCATTGGTCGGATCGGTGACATGCAGCCGGCCGCCGGTCAGGTGCCACACCAGCCAACTGTCCACGGTGCCAAAGGCGAGCTCGCCACGCTCCGCACGCTCGCGCGCACCGGGCAGATGGTCGAGCAGCCAGGCCAGCTTGGTGGCGGAGAAGTAGGGATCCAGCTCGAGACCGGTGCGCGCGCGCAGCTCGTCCGCCCAGCCTTCTGCCCGCAGGCGATCGCAGTCAGCCGCAGTACGCCGGTCCTGCCAGACGATGGCGGGCGCCAGCGCACGACCACCGGCGCGCTCCCACAGCACCGTCGTCTCGCGCTGGTTGGCGATTCCGAGCGCAGCGAGCCCGCTGGCGTGCACACCCGCATCGGCAAGGGCCGCACGGGCACAGTCGAGCTGCGCCTGCAGGATCTCGTGCGCGTCGTGCTCGACCCAGCCAGGATGCGGGTAGTGCTGGGCAAGGCCGCGCTGCGCTGCGCCCCGCAGTCGGCCCTCCGCATCGAACACCATCGCCCGCGAACTCGTCGTCCCCTGGTCCAGCGCCAGCAGGTAGCTCATCGCCTTCTCCCCTGATGTGAGTGCGCCATGCGGGCGTCAAGCCTAACCCGAGTCGACGCTGTCGCGCGACCGGCCGGCAGCGCGATGTCGGATGGTCACTCGCGCCCGGCCAGAACCCTGCAGCGGCGCGGCGCTGCGATTGAGCCGCACCGGCGCGAAGGCTATAGTGATAAGCACCTCATTGCCGAGCGGAGACTGCCATGATCACCACCGACCACAGCGATAAACGGGTTGCCGTCACCGTATTCGGCGAATTCACGCTGTCGGACTACAAGGAGTTCGAGGAGCTCGTGAACTTCAAGGTCCAGTTCGAAGGGCAGGTCGACCTGCTCATGGATCTGCGCGAGATGGTCGGCTTCACGCTCGATGTAGCCTGGGAAGAGATCAAGTTCTCGCGCCAGCACGCGCACGATTTCCGCCGCATCGCCATCCTCACCGAAGACCAGTGGCTGACCTGGAGCGCGTGGGTGTCACAGCTCTTCGTCGATGCCGAAGTGCAGGTCTTCAGCGAGGAAGCCGAGGCACGCGACTGGCTGGCAGAAACGGCCGAGGCCGCGCCGTGAACGCTTCGTTCGCCACGCTGATCGGCGCGCTCGACCTGGCGCAACGATTGCGCGACGCCGACTGGGTGGTCATTGACTGCCGCTTCGACCTGGCGAATCCGGATTTCGGCTACCAGGCCTGGCGCCGCAGCCATATTCCCGGCGCGTTCTTCCTCGATCTCGATACCGATCTATCGGGCGTTCGCTCCGGCACCAACGGCCGTCACCCGCTGCCCGACCCGGCGCAGCTCGCCGCCCGCCTTGGCGAGTGCGGCATCGACAGCCACTGCCAGGTCGTCGCCTACGACGACGCCGGCGGAATGTTCGCCGCACGCCTGTGGTGGCTCATGCGCTGGCTTGGTCATCACCGCGTCGCGGTGCTCGACGGCGGCCTGCAGGCATGGTGCCGCGCCGGACAGGCCCTCGACGGCGAAACGCCCGAACCGATACAGCGCAGCTACACGTTCTCGCTGCAGCCCGGACGGGTCGACGCCGACTACGTTGCCGCGCATCTGGGCCGGACGGACATGCTGCTGCTCGATGCGCGCAGCCCCGACCGCTTCCGCGGCGAAAACGAGATGCTGGATCCTGTCGGCGGCCACATCCCGGGCGCAATGAACCGATTCTTCCGCGACAACCTCGGCACCGACGGCTGCTTCAAGCAGGCCTCGGTGCTGCGCGAGGAGTTTGGCGCCCTGCTCGCCGCGCGCAACCCGCATCAGGTCGTGCATCAGTGCGGGTCGGGCGTCACCGCCTGCCACAACCTGCTCGCGATGGAAGCGGCCGGCTTTCCCGGCTCGCGCCTGTACGCCGGTTCGTGGAGCGAGTGGTGCACCGACCCCTCGCGTCCGGTCGCGACCGGTCCGACCTGAACGCCCTACCAGTCGACTTTCTCGACCTGCCCCAGTGAGCGCCCGAGGAAGCGCTCGCCTATGGTCTGGAAGCGCAGCGGCACGTCGCTGACCACATAGTGGTAGCTCGCCGGGGCACTGCCACTCTGCGCCAGCCCTTCATGGTGCAGACGCTGCGCAGCGAACTCCGCCGTAGTCACGGCGGAATCGATGAGCTTCACCGCCGGTCCGGCGACGTCGCGCAAGAGCGGCTTGAGCAGCGGGTAATGCGTGCAACCAAGCACCAGGCTGTCGACCTCCTCCGCCAGCACCGGCCGCAGGTATTCCTGCGCAGTCAGGCGCGTGACCTCGTGGTCCAGCCAGCCCTCTTCCACCAGCGGCACGAACAGCGGGCAGGCCTGCGAGTACACCCGCGCCGTCGGATCGAGCGCATGGATGCGACGCGCGTAGGCATTGCTGTTGATCGTGGTGGGCGTGCCGATCACGCCGATGCGTCGGCCCGACGACTCGGCCACGGCAGCGCGCGCGCCGGCCTCGATGACGTCCAGCACCGGAACGTCCCGCGCCAGCCGGTGCACCACATGCGCCGCCACCGCCGCCATGGTGTTGCAGGCAATGATCAGCATCTTCACGTCGCGCTGCAGCAGGAAGCGGGTGATCTGCTCGGTGAACTGCTCGATCGTGGCAACCGACTTCACGCCGTAGGGCACGCGCGCGGTATCGCCAAAATAGATGATGTTCTCGAGCGGCAGGCGCTCCATCAACGCCCGCACGACGGTCAGCCCGCCGACGCCGGAGTCGAACACGCCGATCGGGCGCGCGGCATCGGCCGTCGTCAGCATGCAGCCCCCCTGCCCGCGCCCGTGCGCGGCGCTGACTCGCTCATTCCAGCACCACTGCCGCGAACTTGCGCTTGCCGACCTGCAGCACGACCGTGGCACCGGCCGCCAGCACCTGGCCCTTGTCATCCACCCGCTCGCCGTTCAGCTTCACCGCGCCCTGTTCGATCATGCGCATCGCCTCCGACGTGGAACCGGTGAGGCCCGCCTGCTTGACGACCTGGAACACGGGCAGCCCCTCGGCACCCACCTGCACGCGCACCTCGGGCAGATCGTCGGGAATCGCGTTGCGCTGAAAGCGCGCCTCGAAGTCGGCGAGCGCCTCTTCGGCGGCCTTCTGGCCATGGAAGCGGCCGACGAGTTCCATCGCCAGCATGACCTTGACGTCGCGCGGATTGCGCCCGCCCTCGACCTCGCTCCGCAGTTGCGCGATCTCGGCCGTCGAACGGAAGGACAACAGGTCGTAGTAGCGCCACATCAGCGTGTCCGACACCGACATCGTCTTGCCGAAGATCTCCTTGGGCGCCTCGGCGATGCCGATGTAGTTGCCGAGCGACTTGGACATCTTGTTGACGCCATCCAGCCCCTCGAGCAGCGGCACCATCACCACGCACTGCGGCGCCTGGCCGTAGTGCTTTTGCAACTCGCGCCCCATCAGCAGGTTGAAGCGCTGGTCGGTGCCGCCGAGCTCGACGTCGGACTTCATCGCCACCGAGTCGTACCCCTGGCACAGCGGGTACAGGAACTCGTGGATCGCGATCGACTGGTTGTTGGCGTAGCGCTTGGAGAAGTCGTCGCGCTCGAGCATGCGCGCCACCGTCTGCTGCGCGGCGAGGCGGATCATGCCGGCCGAACCCAGGCCTTCCATCCACGCCGAGTTGAAGCAGATCTCGGTCTTCTCGGGGTCGAGGATCTTGAACACCTGCTCCTGGTAGGTCTTCGCGTTGTCGGCGATCTGCTCGCGCGACAGGGGCGGCCGGGTGGCGTTCTTTCCGCTGGGGTCGCCGATCATCCCGGTGAAGTCGCCGATCAGGAACATCACGTGATGCCCCAGCTCCTGGAAATGGCGCATCTTGTTGATCAGCACGGTGTGGCCCAGATGCAGGTCGGGGGCGGTGGGGTCGAAACCGGCCTTGATACGCAACGGACGCCCGCTCCTGAGCTTCTCGACCAGTTCAGCCTCGATCAGCAGTTCATCCGTGCCACGCTTGATCAGGTCGATCGCGGCCTGAACATCACTCATTCGACTTCTCCAAAAACCTTTTCAGGGCAGGGGAAATGTTTGTTAGAATCCAACCCGTTTTTTTGTCCACTTCTGGAGCCGGACGCCCCGATGCAGACCAGAAAGACCCGAATTCTAGCCGATCTACCGACCCAACTCCTCACCCGGCCGCGTGCCTGGGCGTTGACCGGGGTCGTCGGCCTCTCCCTGATGGGCGTCGTGGCCGCTGTCGCCGTTCCCCAGCAGGGCCCCTCACAGGTTCCCACCGTCGCCGTCATCGAGGCCCTGCCGCCCCCGGTCGCCGTGTCCTCCGCCGCCACCGACCTGCCCTTCGTCAGCGAATTGCGCGTGCAGGGCGGTGACACCGCGCAAACCCTGTTCCGCCGCCTGCGCATCGACGATCCGCAAGCGCTCGCAATGCTGACTGAGTCCCCTGACGGCCGTCAGGCCCTGCGCCAATTGCGCGCGGGCCGCACCGTCACCGCGGTGGTACATGGCGACGGCAGCGTCTTGTCCTTCCGCCTGCCGGTCGGCCAGGACGGCGAGCGGATCGTGCTCGAGCGTGGCAACGACGGACAGCTCACGCTGCGCACGGACCGGGAGGCCACGACGACGACGCTGGTGGAGATGCGTTCCGGCGTGATCCGCAGCTCGCTGTACGCGGCGACCGACGCTGCAGAATTGCCCGACGAGGTCGCGAACAAGCTCGTCGAGTTGTTCGGCACCGAGATCGACTTCCACACCGACCTGCGCAAGGGTGATCGCTTCAACGTGATCTATGAAGCGGTCTACGATCGCGGCGTACCAGTGCGCGCCGGCCGCGTACTGGCGGCCGAATTCGTGAACCAGGGTGAGAGCCACGTCGTCGTGCTGCACCAGCGCGCCGACAAGGAGCAGTACTACACCGCCGACGGTCGCAGCCTGGGGCAGGCCTTCCTGCGTTCGCCGCTGGAATTCTCGCGCGTCACCTCGGGCTTTGGCGGGCGCATCCATCCCATCCTGAACCGCGCGCGCGACCATAAGGGGGTCGACTTCGGCGCCCCGACCGGCACGCCGGTCAAGGCGACTTCCGACGGCGTCGTCGAATTCGCAGGTACCCAGCGCGGCTACGGCAACCTGATCGTGCTGCAGCACCGCGGCAAGATTTCCACCGCCTACGCGCACCTCAGTGGTTTCGCCTCCGGCCTCAGGCAGGGCCAGGCGATCAGCCAGGGGGATCTCATCGGTTACGTCGGCACCACGGGCATGTCCACCGGCCCGCACCTGCACTACGAAGTGCGCATCGACGGCGAAGCGCAGGACCCGATGTCGGTCGAGCTGCCGATCGCCAATGCACTCGAAGGCCGCGAACTACAGGCCTTCAAGCGCGACACGGCGCCGCTGCTGCACCGCTTCGCGCTGCTCAATCGCGACACGCAACTGGCCCGCGCCAACTGAGCCGGGTTGGCGCCACGATCGGCGCGCACCAAGAGACGCGGGGCGCCGATGGCGCCCCGCTTTTCATTCCACGCTGCCGCTGAGAAAATCAGACGGAGAAGGAAGAACCACAGCCGCAGGTGCTGGTGGCGTTAGGATTGCGAATCACGAACTGCGAGCCTTCCAGGCCTTCGGAGTAATCGATCTCGGCACCCAGGAGATACTGGTAGCTCATCGGGTCGATGAGCAGCGTGACGCCGTTCTTCTCGTAAGCCGTATCGTCCTCGTTCACTTCCTCGTCGAAAGTGAAGCCGTACTGGAAGCCGGAGCAGCCACCGCCGGACACGAACACACGGAGTTTCAGACCGGGATTGCCTTCCTCTTCGATCAGCTCGCGAACCTTGTTCGCGGCATTGTCGGTAAAGACGAGAATTTCGGGGGTTTCGGCTACAGCGTTCATATTTTCTCCTCTGCAGGGGTATGGAGCGGATGATGCGCCATCCGACCCTTTATCGTCAAAATCTGATTGTCCGGGACGCGACAAGTTCCCGTCACGGGCTGACCGGCACGATGTCGAGCGCGGTGCTTTCTTCGAAGCCGAACATGATGTTGAGGTTCTGCACCGCCTGGCCGGCCGCGCCCTTCACCAGGTTGTCGATCACCGACAGCACCACCACCGTGTCCCCGCCCTGCGGCCGGTGCACCGCGATGCGGCAAAGGTTGGAGGCGCGCACCGAGCGCGTTTCGGGATGGCTGCCCGCCGGCATCACATCGACGAAGGGCTCTCCGGCAAAGCGCTGCTCGTAGAGCGCCTGCAGGTCGACGTCCTTCGTCAGGCGGGCGTACAGCGTGGCGTGGATGCCGCGGATCATCGGCGTGAGGTGCGGCACGAAAGTCAGCCCCACCGGCTGGCCAGCGAAGCGCGTCAGCCCTTGGCGGATTTCGGGCAGATGGCGGTGGCCCGCCACGCCGTAGGCCTTGAAGCTGTCCGCCGACTCGGAAAAGAGGGTGTGCACCTCCGCCTTGCGGCCGGCGCCCGATACGCCCGACTTGGCGTCGGCAATGAGGTCGGAAAGGTCGACCGCACCGGCCTCGACCAGCGGCAGGAAGCCGAGCTGCACCGCAGTCGGATAGCAGCCGGGGTTGGCCAGCACACGCGCCTTGCGGATCTGTTCGCGGCTGGTCTCGGGCAGGCCATACACGGCCTCGGCGACGAGCTCGGGTGCGGCATGCTTCATGCCGTACCATTTTTCCCACTCGGCAATATCGCGAATGCGGAAGTCCGCCGCGAGGTCGATGATACGCACGCCGGCCGCCACCAGTTCAGCCGCCTGCTGCATGGCGATGCCGTTGGGCGTGGCGAAGAACACCGCGTCGCACTTGTCCAGCGCCGCTTCCTGCGGCGTGACGAACCTCAGATTCACGCGTCCGCGCAAGCTCGGGAACATGTCCGACACCGCCATGCCGGCTTCGCCGCGCGAGGTGATCGCCACCAGTTCGACCTGTGGATGGCGTGACAGCAGTCGCAGCAGCTCAACGCCGGTGTAACCCGTCCCGCCAACAACGCCAACCTTGATCATGTCGCTTCCTTGCCTGATTCGAGAACAGAGCCGCGATTATCGCATCCCGCGACCGGCAAGGGAGCGTGCACCGGCGCTCAGTGCATGCGACCGAGCTTGCGATAGAGCGTGTTGCGGCTGACACCCAGGCGGCGCGCGGCCGCCGAGATGTTGCCGCCGACCTCGCGCATCACCGAGGTGATCGCCTCCAGCTTGATCTCGTCCAGGCTGCGCGGCTCGGCCTTCAGCCGGCCTCCCGCGTGTTCCGGCTCCTCGACGGGTGCCGGCTGTGCGGCACCTGCGCCACCGCGGGGCCGCGTCGGCGCGTCGTCGAAGGGTTCGCTGCCGAACAGGTCCTCCGGCAGATGGATGGCGCGCAACTCGTGCTCGTCCTCGTCCATCAGCGCCACCGCCAGGCGCAGCACGTTGTGCAACTGGCGCAGGTTGCCGGGCCAGGCGTAGCGCTCGAAGAAGTTCATCACCTCGTCGCTGATCGAAACCCCAGAGCGACGCACTTCCGCCAGTTCTGCGCCGAAGATGCTCTCCACCAATGGCCGGATGTCGCTGCGCTCGCGCAGTGGAGGCAGCGTGACGGTCAGGCCGTTGATGCGGTAGTAGAGGTCTTCGCGGAATTCACTTGCCGCCACCGCTTCGCGCAATGCACGGTGCGTTGCGCAAACCAGCGAGATATCCACCGGGATCGACTTCGTCGAGCCGATCGGCGTCACGCAGCGCTCCTGCAACACGCGCAGCAGCCGTGTCTGCATCGCCAGCGGCATGTCACCGATTTCATCCAGGAACAAGGTGCCGCCGTGCGCCAGTTGCACCTTGCCGACACCGCCTTCGCGACGGGCTCCGGTGAAGGCGCCGCCCACGTAGCCGAAGAGTTCGGACTCGATCAGGTTCTCGGGAATGGCCGCGCAGTTGACCGCCACGAAGGGACCGTCGGCACGCGGGCCGCTGTTGTGGAATGCGCGCGCGAAGAGTTCCTTGCCCACGCCGGATTCGCCCTGGATCAGCAGCGGGATGCCCTTTCCCTCGATGCGCATCGCCCGGTCCAGCGCACGCTGCAGCCGTTCGTCGCCCGTCGAGAGGCTGGCGAGCGAGACCTCGCCGCTGCGCTTGCCACCGCCTGCCGCCTCGCCCCTCGCAGCCGGCTCGGCCACTGGTGCCGGAGCGGTCACGGAGGCCATCGCCTGCATGCCGGGATTCGACACCATCAACGGACGCAGCGAACGCACCTGGAGATAGAGCTCGCCTCCCTGACGCAGGTCCAGCTTGAGCAGCGCATTGGGCGCCATCGATGCGCGGTCGAGGATGGCGCCAAAGCCGATCTTGAACAGGCTCGCGAAGCTCGACACCGTCGCACTGCGGCCCGCCCGCGTCAGCCACTCGCGCCCTGCACCATTGGCGCCCAGGACGGTCCCATCCGCACCGAGCGCGATGAGCCCCTCCTGCAGGCTGCCGAGATACTCCGGGCGCGGATGAAACGCGATCAGGATGTCGTTCGGATAACGCGCCTCGAACAGACGCTTTTCCAGCAACTGCACCGACAGCCGCACCAGCCCCAGGGTGTGGCGCTGCGGGTTGCGAAAATCGCCCGAGATATCGAGTACCCCTGCCAATTCGCCGTCGGCGCCGATGATCGGCGCCGCACTGCAGGTCAGGAAGCTGTTGCGGTCGAGGTAGTGCTCCGAGCCCAGCACCTCCACCGCCAGGCGTTCCTCGATCGCAGTGCCGATGCCATTGGTGCCGCGCAAACCTTCGCTCCAGCATGCTCCGGGCTGCAAGGCAACCCGGCCGGCGCGATCGACAAAGGACGGATCGCCCAGGCTGTGGATGATCGTGCCGTCCACATCGGCCAGCAGCACCATGCTGCCCGAGGCCCGGATCTGGTCGAACACATGCTCCATGACGCCGCCCGCGTGTGCCAGCAGCACGGCGTTCCGCTCCCTGGACTCCGCCAGTTGCAGGCGGCCGACCGGCTCCAGCGGACGGCTGTCCGTGTGGTCGAGACCGCTGTCGCGACAGCGCTGCCACGAGCGCACGATCGTCGGCGAAATCGCGCTTTCGGGAACGATTCCGTCGTCGAAAAACTTCTGGCGCGCGATCACGATGGCGTGATCCCGCGAATCCTTAGGCTGGAGCAACACCCCACCTCCTCCTTCCCTCGGCGTCTGGCTCGACGCCGCGCGTGACCTGTCCGAGGTCTTGCTTATCGTGATTGTGATGCGCCAAAAATTAGCACCTGCACCACTTCGAAGCAACTCATCCGAGGGAAAACGCCGCCAATCCTGCCCAAAATCAGCGAGCGCGCGTGCAGACCTGCCGGTGCTGCCCACCCCAGGCGCTCAAGTCGCTCAAATCGTCGACCACCGGCCAGCCGTTCCGTTCGGCATGGCGTCGCAGACCGTCATCGGGATGGACCGCGACCGGATGGCTGACCGCGGCAAGCAGCGGCAGGTCGCTGCGCGAATCGGAATAAAAGATCGTGCGCGAGAAGCCGGCCCAGTCTTCGCCGCGGGACTGCAGCCATGCTGCCACGCGGCGGACCTTGGCCGCACCGTGGCACAGCTCGCCCTCGATCTCGCCAGTATGACGTTCGTCGGCGCCACGCTGCGCCTCGCTGGCAAGCAGATGCTCGATGCCGAAGGCCTGCGCCAGCGGCGCCGCGATCGCGCGGGTGGTGGCGGTGACGATGCAGCAAAGGTCGCCCGCCGCGCGGTGACGCTCGACCAGCGCACGCGACGCGGCGGGAACGACGTCGGCGAGCGTCGCGGCAAAGCGCTGCTGAAATGCAGCAAGCTGCGCGCCCGGCAGGCGTGCCAGGCTGCCCAGCACGAAACGATGCAGCGTCACCGCATCCCCCTCGCCCGCGAGGTAACGCTGGCACAGCGCCAGATAGGCTTCGTCGAACCCGTCCTCCAGCACACCGCAGCGCATCAGGAAACGCACCCAGTGCATGCCGCTGTCGAAAGGCACGAGGGTGAAATCGAGATCGAACAGTGCGAGCGCGCGTTCAGAGGTCACAAACCGCGCTCCCTTCAAGCAACCGCGCCTCGCGCGCACCCCGCAGCGCATTGCAGACCACGATGCGCTCGGCACGATGGAGGTCGGTCAATTTCACCGCAGCCTCGCGCGCACGCCATGCAGGATCGTCCAGCAGCACGCCACGCATCACGCCCGGCAGCACGCCCGCCGCGAGCGGCGGCGTGACCCACTCGCCGTCGAGCAGCAGGAAGACGTTGCTGCGCCCGCCTTCGGTCAGATGCCCCATACGGTTATGGAACAGCACATCGAACGCGCCCTGGCGCGTCGCCTCGGCCACTGCCGCGTCGTAGCGGGCGCGCAGCGTGGTCTTGTGGCGCAGCAGGGGATCGCCTTCATCCATGGGGTCGGCTGCGACGAGCAGCGACACCGGTCCGTCCGCAAGCGCATCGAGCGGCGCCACGACGATGTCGAAATGGCCGTCCTTGCGCAAAGCGAGGCGCAGCCGATGCGCCCGGTCACCCGCCAGTGCGCCAACCTGGGCGGCAAGGGCTGCACGAATGTCGCCTTCCGGCAGTGCGAAACCGAGCTCGACCGCACTCCGCGCGAGGCGGGCCAGATGCCGCTCGAGGTGACGCACGCCGTCGCCGCGCGTGGCGTACATCGTCTCGAACAGGCTGAAGCCGGGGTCGAGCCCGGTGAGGAAGCGTGCCTTCAGCCGGCACTCCTCGTACTCGTCGTCGGCACGGCTGTCGATCACGATGCCGGCGCCGATGCCCAGCCGCCCCGGGCGCAGGCCCCCAGGGCCCGCGGCCTCGAGGGTCAGCGTGCGGATCGCCACCGATAGGCAGAAGTCGCCGCATGCCGCATGCACCCGATCGCCGGCCGGCGCATCGATCCAGCCGATGCTGCCAGTGTAGAGGCCACGCGGTGTGGTCTCCAGGCCGGCGATGAGCTGCATGGTGCGGTGCTTGGGCGCGCCGGTGATCGAGCCGCAGGGAAACAGCGCGCGCAGCAGATCGGCAAAGCCGACCTCGTCCGGCAGCTCGGCCTCGATCATCGACGTCATCTGGAACACCGTCGGGTAGGCCTCGACCGAGAACAAGGCTGGCACGCGGACGCTGCCGGTGCGCGCGATGCGGCCCAGATCGTTGCGCAGCAGGTCAACGATCATCAGGTTCTCGGCGCGATTCTTGGTGTCGCCGCCGAGTATGCGCGCGATCTCGCTGTCGCCTTCGGGCACGCTGGCGCGCGACGCCGTGCCCTTCATCGGCCTCGCTTCGAGCCGGCCGCCGCGGTTGCGCAGGAAAAGCTCCGGCGAGCACGACAGCACATGCGTCGGACCGCCGCCCCCCGACGGCGGCAGCGCGATGAAGGCACCGAAAGCCACCGGCTGGCGCGCACGCAGCCGCCGGTACAGGCTGATCGGCGAGCCGAAGCTGCGCAGATCGAGGCGGTAGGTGTAATTGACCTGGTAGGTTTCGCCTTCGCGGATCGCCGCGTGGATGCGATCGATGGCATGGCGAAATGCATCGCGATCCACGCTGGGCTGCAGGTCCAGCACGCCAGCCGGCGCGGGCGTCGCAGCCGCCGCGTCCAGGTTGAGCGCGGCACGCTCACGTTGCGCCAGCCAGACATCGACCTGCGCTGTGGACAAGTGTTGCAGCGACTCGAAGAGCAGCACGCGAAGTGCTCCGCCGTCCTCCGGCGCCAGGGCCTCGTCGCCCGCATGCTGCAGGCGCGCGCCCCACTCGTAATCGGCCAGGACCACCGCATGACGGCCAGCGCGAAGCTCGCGTTCCACCTCGGCCCACGCTTCGTCGAGGCGCGCCGGGTCGTCGCAGCGGCATTCGCGCACGAAACCCGTGTAGAGACGGCTCGTCGGCGCCGCCTCGGTGGCGGCGCAGTCGTCGAGCAGGGCGAAGCACTCCATCGCGGCAGGGGGCAGAAGCTCAGCTCCAGTCGTCGTAGTCGTGCTTGATCGTGTGCCGGTTGGCGATCAGCTCGTCGATCGAGGGCTCGTTGTTCAGCGCGCGCTTGATGGCGAGCTTGGTGGCCTCGTAGTTGGTGCGGTACATGTCCTTCTTGTCGAGGTTCGGGTCGGTCGCGCAGCGCGGGTCGATCCACACCAGGCTGATGATGCACAGTTCGTCGACGAGCTCTTTCGGGATGATGCCGTCGATCACGCAGTCGAGCACTGCATCGGCAGTCGCCGACTGCACCACGCCGCCGAACAGCTCGATGTTCGTCATGTCCTTCAGCGTGACCTTGGGCACGGTGATCGTCGCCGGGCGGACTAGTTGGTTGCAGGCGCGGATCGCGAACATCGCGGTGTGGCCCTTGGTCTGCGCCATCATGTTGGCGAAGGCCTGGCCGACCGGGCCGTCGGTGCGGCCGATCAGGATCTCGGGCATCGCGTCGGTGAATTGACCTTCGGCGGCGAGCACGGTGGCTTCGCCGGCGTGGAAAACGTACTTGCTCATGAGGACTCCGGAAGAGACGCGTTGAAGAATCGGCCAGGCGGCATTCTAGGGCCTGGTTGGAGTAAGAAGGAGTCACGGGCGCGACAGGCATTGGCTTGTTGCCGACAATCCGGTCTGGCGGCCCGGGATGTGCGGAGCGGGCGAGGACTGTCTGAGCCCGAAGGGCGAGTTCCGCAGCCCGACGGAGCACATCCCGGGCCGCCAGACCTACCGTTTTACCAGCCTCACGGGCGAGAAACCCGAGGCACATACGGCCTTGCGAACTAGAACTGCGCACCCCGGGCCTGTCAGCCGGCGATCAGCCACTCACCCTTGCCGTCCGCCGCCAGATCGCCGACGACACGTCGCGGCGCGCGCGCGGGTCGCCCCTCGAAGGCGGGGTGCAGCTTGCCGAGGCTGCGCGACAGCAGCGCCCACATCACGCGAATGTCGTGGCTCGTTTCGGCAAACGTCGCCGGCACGTCGGGTGCCGACCCGCCGAACACCAGCGTGCCGCGGCGCATGCCGTAGCCGCAGTGGGCACCGACCCGCCCGGCCAGCGCGATCGTTCCTGCCACCATGCGCGAGGCGCAGAAATCGCCGGCATCGCCCAGCAACAGTACGGTGCCGCGCCGCATGCGGTCGCCGAAGCGGGCGCCGGCGTTGCCACGCACGACCAGCGTGCCGCCGCGCATGCCGTCCATGCTGCCGGGCAAGGCGCCGGCGGCAAAGTCGCCGACATCGCCAAGCACTTCCAGCCGGCCGCCCGCCATCTCGCAGGCGGCCAGGTGACCGGCGCTCCCGTCGACGACGATTTCGCCAGCGCGCATCGCGGCGCCGAGGTAATCGCCGACCTCGCCGGTCACGCTCAGGCGCCCGCCGTCCATGCCCTGGCCGATGCGGTCGAAGCGGCGCAAGTCGCCCTCGATGCGCAGCTCGGGCGCCTCCGACGGCAAGGCGTCGACATCGAACAGTTCGCCCAGCTCGACATGCGCGTTGGCATGCCGCAGTTCCAGCCGCGCGACCTCGCCGACGTCACGGCCGGCCAGCACCGCAGGCTGCAGCGGACTCAGATCCACGCGGAAGTCGGGCTGCGCGCGCAGGCGCAGGCGGAAACCCTGTGCTGCGCTCATATGCTTGCCTCCGCGCCCAGCAGCTTGTGCAGATGAAAATGGAAAGGGCCGAGCTTGCCGCCGTAGTTGCCGGCAGAGATACGCGTCACGCCGGCGTCGCCGCCGCGGGCGACGATGGCCTCGATGCCGGCGCGCATCGCCGCCGACACGTCGGCTTCGGTCAGTCCGTCGATGACGATCTCCATCACGCAGCGCGTGCCGGCGTCGAGCTCGGTCTTCTTCGCCAGCGGGATCAGCGCCGGGCAGAAGGCGTCGTTGGTGGACGCCATCAGCGACGCGTACTTGCTGCCGACCTTGGAGCCCGAGCGCACCACCCCGCCGGGGAAAGGCATGATCACGCCCGGCACCGCCCGCATCGCTTCGACCGCGGCTTCGGCGCCGGCCAGCGCGGCGTCGGTGTCGCGCGCCAGCAGCAGCAGGTTGCCGCCCCCCACCGCCTTCATCACCGCAGTCGTCTCCTGCGCGACGAACTCGCCGTCCATCACCGGCACCCGCCAGTAGCGCTTGCCGTCGATCATCTTGGAGATCTGCCAGCCGTCGCCGAAGAAGCGCAGGTTCTTGCCCAGCGCGACCGCTTCGCCGTCGTCCAACCCGGCGTAAACCGCAGTGGTCGGGCAGGTCAGCACGCACTGGCCGACACGGCGTTCGAGCTGCTTGGCGAGTTCCTTGCCCGACATGGAGAACAGCAGCACTGCCACGCCCGGCCTGCCGTCCGGCGTTTCGTCGGGCGACAGCATGCGCTCGATGCCCGCTTCGCAGCCGCAAGCGATCACCGAAGTGGCGAAGCCGGTCATCGCCACTGCGGCGTTGCGCGCCCAGATGTCGTTGTGGGCGGTGATCAGCACCCGCGTCGCCTTCATCGGAAAGGCCTCGGCGAAGGTCGGGTCGATGCTCACGCCGTTGCGCACCACCACCTGCTCCGCGGCGCCGGATGTCGTCTCTGCCTGTGCGCTCATTTGCCCCCCCGACGGCCATGCACCTTGCACGCCAGCAACGCGCCGCCGTTGGCGCACGAGCACAGCTCGTCATTGCCGATCTTCGCGTTGCGGTAGCTCACGCTGAGGTGACGCTGCGCGTATTGCTCGATGGTCTTCTCGATGCCCGGATCGAACTCGGTCTCGAGGAAGTGGGTACCCCCCACCGGCACCGCTTCGAGGCGGCCCTGGCGCGCGACCAGGCGGCCGTCCTTGAAGACGTATTCCGGCGTGGCGAACATCGCCTCGCGGTCGGCGTCCTCGCGATACACCGCGATGTCGGCCGCGGCGCCGACGCCGAGCTGGCCGCGGTCGGCCAGCCCCAGCAGGCGCGCGGGTGCGGCGCGGGTCATGATCGCGATCTCGTACAGGCTCAGCTCGCGGCCGATCTCACGCAGGTCGACCGAGGCCGCCACGTCCGGATGCAGGCGCGCCAACTGCTCGTCGCGGAAGGACTTGTCCATCAGCAGCCGGATCAGGTGCGGATAGCTGGTGAAAGGGCCACCGTTGGGGTGGTCGGTGGTCAGCACCACCCGCCACGGGTCGTCCATCAGCAGGAAGATCTCCAGCCCGATCGCCCACTGCAGCGCATTCACATAGCTCTGCTCGCGATAGCGGAACGGCACCACGCCGCAGCCGGCGTCACACTCGATGTCGCCGCCGACGTACTTGCGCGGGCTGCCGAGGTCGGCGTTGGCGAACTGACGCATGGTGTCGCCGGACGCGGTGACCGTCTGGCCGAAGATGATCTGGCCGACGTCGATGCTGACGTTGGGTGCGGCCTTTACCTTCTCGATCAACTGCCGCGTGGCCGACGAGAATTTCTTCGGGCCTTCCTTGCCGTAGCTGTGGAACTGGATGTGCGTCAGGTGGCCAGGCAGGCCGTCGAGCGCGTCGATGGTCGCCAGCGTGGATTCGATGTTGCCGGCTACGCCGAGGTTGCTGGCGTGGATGTGCAGCGGATGCGGCACGCCCAGCTCGGTCAGCGCGCGCGCCAGGGTGTGCACCACATGGCGCGGCGTGACCTGCCAATGCACGTGGTTCTCGTCGACGTCGAGCTTCCTCTGGTTGAACTTGAAGGCGGAGATGCCGCCCGGGTTCACCACCTTCACGCCCATCGCCTTGCTGGCGTCGATGGACCAGCCGACGTAGTCGCGGATGCGCTCGAAGTCCTCGCCGCGCGCCAGCATCTCGAGGAACAGCTCCTCGTTGCCCAGCATCACGTAGGCGCCATGGTCGAGGATGGGCGTGTCGCCCATCTCCATGTGCGCGTGGCGGGCGTTGGCGGCCAGCATCGCCGGCTCGAACGCTGCCGTGTAGCCCATCTGCGCGTAGCGGTAGCCGGTTTCCAGCGTGCCCGGCGTGCAGCAGCCGTTGGAGGCGAGTTCGAGCAGCGAGTCGCGCGCGCGGTTGGCGCGGTGGTCCTCGGGCAGCATCATGCGCGCGAGGTTCACCTTGCCGCCACCGATGTGCGTGTGCAGGTCGATGCCGCCCGCCATCACCACGCAGCCCGACACGTCGTACTCGTGGTCGGCTTCTTCCCGCGGATGCAACGCGACGATGCGTCCATCGCGCATGCCGATGTCGCGCGTCTCGCCGTCGACACCGTTGGCAGGGTCATACACCCGCCCGCCCTTCAAGCGGATCGTGCTCATGGCCTGTCCTCCGTTGCCAGGCGGCGCACGGCGAGCCGCACCTCCAGCGCCTTGGCGACGCCGGCCACCGTCGGCAACCCGTCGTCGCGCAGCGCGCGCAGCGGCAGGGTGACGACGCCATCAGCGCGGAACAGGTGACCATCGGCGTTGATGCCGGGCGTGGCCACCTGGATGAAGACGGTGCCCGCTGCGGCGCAATCCGCCGCCAGCGCGGGATGACCGAGCACGATGCGCGGCAGCGCCGTCGCGGGCGGCTCCGGCTTCGGCCCCAGGCTCGCCACCCACAACAGCAGATCGACCGCGCCTTCCTGCAGCAGCCGTTCGCTGGCGTATTGCACCGGGTCATGATCGAGGCCGAGCGGCCCGACGCGGCTGCGCAGCGGCAGGCCGGACATCCAGGTGGTGACGGCATTCGCGGTCTGCAGGCCGTCCGCGCCGCCTAGCATGAAGGCGCCGGCGCGCGTCTTGCGGTTGAGCGACATCACGATGCGCAGCACCGCCTCGGTGATCAGCGTACCCTGCGCCGGAAGTCGGCCGGGCTCGAACACCACCACGCAGTACGTCGACGCGCGCATCGCCTGCGCCAGGCCTTCCAGCGCGGCATCGGCTGCCGGCAGCCGGCGGCCGTCGATGAGCGCGCCCAGCATCGCCACCGCATCGAACAGGTCGCCGTGCGGCGCCACCTCGTCGACTTCGCCCTGCAGCCCGGCGGGCGCGCTTGCGCCGACGAATACGGTGCGGCGGGCGAAAGCCGCTCCCTCCACTGGCGCACAGCGGCGGAGGAATTCGGGGAAATTGCTCGCGGCGTCAGTGCCGATGCACACGACCAGGTCGGCCCGGTTGCGGATCTCGGCGAGCGTGGAGAACATCTGGCCGCGATCCTGCAGCGTGCGCAACACCGGCATCAGCGTATCGCCGCGCGCGTGGTCGAGGATGGCACCGCGCTGATTGGCCAGCCGGACCAACTGCCGCATGCCGGCGACGTCGGTCGCCAGCCCACCGAACAGCGGCATGCGGCTGGCGGCGAGACGTTCGGCGGCGGCATCGAGCGCAGCATCGGGCGAGACTTCACGCCCATCGACGGTCGCCGATGGCGCGGAGGGCACCGGCCCGAAGCTGGCCAGCCCCTGTACCGCTTTGGAACAGTCGCTACCGACGAGCTTCAGTCCGCCCTGTTGCGATTCGACACGGAAGCCGTCGCACAGCAGCGAGCAGAATGGGCAAGTCCAGTCCTGCCCACTGCTGCCGGACGAGTCCGGGTTCTGGGTTTGAGTGGTGGCATTCATGGCGCTTTTCTCAGCAAATCATGTGCCAGAAGAACGGGCGGCTCTGCCCTCATTGCGTCATGGCGGTTCGCGCCGGCCTCAGTCCGCGCACGGCGCAAGGCGCCGATCGTGCAGCGCCGAGGCGGTCAGCCACGCCGCGGCGCCGGCTTGCTCGGCCAGGCGCAAGTCGGCCTCGTCGCGGATGCCGCCGGCGCCGATCAGCATTGCCTGCGGCGCGCGGCGGGCGCAGTCGCGCAGCGTGGCCAGGTCCGGCCCGTCGAAAGATCCGACGCGATCCAGCGTCATGACGATGACGCGCTCCGGCCACAGGCTCTCGTCGGCCCAGCAGCCGGCCGGGTCCATCAGCTCGCCGCAGCGGCGGTCCAGCGACAGGATGGCGCCGGCCTTGTCCGCCAGGCTGGTGCGTGCCGCCTCAGCCGAGGCCAGCGCTTCGCTGGCAAAAACGGGCGCGACTCTTGCTGCCGATTCCCCCGACGCGTCGTCCAACCCGGCGCCCAGTTCTGCACGCAGCCTGCCGAACGCCGCTGCATCCGCAAAACCCGCATCCAGCCACAAGCGCACGCGGGGCAAGGCCGCGAGCAGGTCGCGGATCACCGCCACCTGCACGGCGCCGCCGGTCAGTGCGTCCAGATCGGCGACGTACAACGTCTCGGCACGGACGTAATCAACCAATGCGCGCGCCACCGTCACCGGATCGCTGCCGGCGCACAGCCCGGACACGATGGGCTGATAGTCGCTGCGCTGGCCGCGCACCGCACGCACCACCTGGCCTTTCATCAGATCCAACACCGGTATGATTTGCATGACCATGACTGAACCAAAGCCCGAACTCGTCCTCGTCTACGAATTTATCAGCGCCGGAGCCATCGACGCCGGAATCATCGGTGCCACAGAGTCGGGCCTCGAGCTTAGCACCGCAGCGGCCCCGGCTTCGACCGGCGAAGGCGAATCGCTGCTGCAGCAGGGCATCTCGATGCGCGACGCGATGGTCGCCGACCTGATCGCCGCGGGCGGCTGCGACATCGCCGTGGCGACGAGCGATGCTGCGCCCTTTGCGCCAGCAGACGATTCCGCTGCCACGCTACCCTCGGCTCCCACCCTGCTCTGCGAGCCATCCCGGCCGCGACGCCCATCGCGTTGCAGCGCGCTGCGCGTGCCGGCCGGCGAGTCGCCCATCGCCTTCCTCGCGCGGCTTGCGCCCGCCTTCGACCGTGTCTGGGTCGTCGCGCCGGAGACGGACGGCGTCCTCGCCGACCTCTGCCGCGTCGTCGGGCCGCGACGCTGGGTCGGCTGCAGCGAGGACGCCATCGTGCGCTGCAGCAGCAAGCGCGCCACCCGCGACGCCCTGGCCGCGCACGGCATCGCCGTACCTGCCGCATGGCAACCCGGCAAAGGCGAGCCGCCGGCAGACGGCGCCTGGATCGTGAAGCCCGATGACGGCGCCGGCACCCAGGACACGCGCCGGCACACGCACTTTGTCGACGCGCTCGGAGACTTCGAAACCCGACAGCAGGCGGGCCGCAGCGCGACACTGGAACAATGGGTGGCGGGCGAGCCCCTGAGCCTGTCGCTGCTGTGCCGCAGCGACCGCACCGAACTCCTGTGCATCAACCGCCAGCGCATCGAGCTCGCAGTCGATGGCACCCTCAGCTACCACGGCGTCGATCCCGACATCGAGCCGATCGGCAGCCACTGCGGCCGACAACTGGCCGAACTGGCATGCAGGATCCGCGCCGCCATGCCGGGCCTCGCCGGCTTCGTCGGCGTCGATGTGGTCTGGACGCCCGAAGGCCGGCCGGTCGTCATCGAGATCAACCCGCGCCAGACCTGCGCCTACGTCGGCCTGTCTCGCCGCCTCGGCCGCAACCTCGCCGCCGAGATCCTGGCGATCCACGACACCGTGCCGACATCGAGCCCAGCGGTCCGCGACAGCGAATCCATCGAAACGGAACAAACCGCATGACGCCGCCTTCATCCACCCGACCCGGCACTGCCGCCGCGCCGGCAGTCATCGGCTGGGACATCGGCGGCGCCCATGTGAAGGCGAGCCTGCTCGTAGCCGGTCGCATCGCCGACATCGTGCAGTGGCCGACGCCGATGTGGCAGGGCCTCGAGCATCTCGACAACGCTGTGGCCGCCACCCGCGCGCGCTGGCCGCAATTCGGCGCCACGCGCCACGCGGTGACGATGACGGCGGAAATGGCCGACCTGTTTCCGGACCGGGAAGCCGGCGTGCTCGCGATCGCCAGCCGGATGGGCGAACAGCTCGGCGCCCAAGTCCGCTTCTTCGCCGGCGATGCCGGCTGGGCGAAGCTCGATGCCGTGGCCGAAAAGTGGGAAGCGATCGCCTCGGCGAACTGGCTTGCCACCGCCCGTATGGTCGCCCTCCGGCATCCCGACGCCCTTCTGGTCGACATCGGCAGCACCACCACCGACCTGATCCCCATCGTCGCCGGCCGGCCTTCACCCGCCGGCCGCAGCGATGCCGCGCGTCTGGCGAGCGGCGAACTCGTCTACCTCGGCGTGGTGCGCACCCCGCTGTGCGCGCTGGCGCGGCGCATCCCGTTCGACGGCACGTACACCAACGTCATGAACGAGTTCTTCGCCACCACCGCCGACGTGTTCCGCCTCACCGGCGAGCTGGACGCCGACCACGACCAGTACCCGCCCGCCGACGGCGGCAGCAAGGACACCGCCGCCACCTGCCAGCGCCTCGCGCGGATGATCGGCCGCGACGCACGCGACGCGAGCGAGGCGGCGTGGCGCGAATTCGCCAGGCAATGGCGACGGATGATGACGGCAGAGATCGGACGCAACGCGAGCCGGGTCGAGCCCAGAACCGCAGCGGCCCGGCTCTCCCCGCCGACTTCAGGACTCGAGCAGCCAGCCGACTCGATCGCACGCGGCAAGCAATCCAGCCAGGCCCACGCCGGCACCGCTCCCGCGCCCATCGTCGGCGCCGGCTGCGGCCTTTTCCTGGCGCAGGCCCTCGCCGACCGTCTCGGCCGCCCTTTCCAGCCCTTCGACGCGCTGATCGACGCCGATCCTGCGTGCCGCAGATGGGTCGCGACCTGCGCGCCCGCCGTGGCGGTCGCGGTGCTGCTCGAACGGGAACTGCCGTGATCCGGGTCGTCAAGCTCGGCGGCAGCCTCGCCCGCGACCCGCTGCTGCCGCAGTGGCTGCAGATGCTCGCCGAGCACGGCGGCGGCCACATCGTCATCGTGCCCGGCGGCGGCCCCTTCGCCGATGCCGCGCGCGACGCGCAGGCCGCCTGGCAGTCGAACGACGTCACCGCCCACAACATGGCCGTCCTCGGCATGGCGCAGTTCGGCTACCTGCTGCAGGGCCTGTGCCCCGGCCTCGTGACTGCACGCAATGTGGCTGAGGTCGAGCGCGTGCTGAAATCCGCCAAGGTCGCCGTGTGGCTCCCGTTCGACCTGCTGCGCGAAGCGCCCGACGAACTGACTAGCTGGGACGTCACCTCGGACAGCCTCGCGTTGTGGCTCGCCAGCGAGCTTGGCGCGGCCCACGTGGCGCTGGTCAAATCGTGCGCGATTCCCGTCAGTCAGGATTGGGATGCACTATCGACGGCTGGCATCGTCGACCGGCGCTTTCCGACGCTGGGACGCGATGCGCGCTGCACCGTCGAGTTGGTCGCGCGCGACGACCTTGCAGCGCCAACTCGATGGCTTTCCCTGCCGATCGCCCGCGTGGAAGCGACCAACACAAGGTTCCACCGCCAAACATACGAGGGCTGAGCGACAGGTAGAGACCCAATACGCCAATCAGACTTCTCGACTGGATATTCCGAGAAGTTCGAACTCAGCTGTGCCGGGAGTGAAAGGTCTGTCGGCTCAGCCGTTACGGGCTTCGGTCGCGAGTGCCATGTGTACGCCTCATGAACGCGGGCATCAGTGCGAATAGCAGCAGCATTGCCAGATATGCGCCTCCAGAGACGGGATCGCGGCTGGACACATAGTCTGCAAGTGATCGTTCCTGCAATACCGCGGCCAACACAAGTTCTGCAGCGAGCAACAGCACAAGGGCCAGCAGCCCTGTACCAAGGCGCGCAGGCATGGAAGGCGGCACGGCGAAGTGCCTGATCACGAATCTTGCCGCGACCAGCGTGACGACAAACATGATCGGCATCTCGCCCAATTCAGCAATGCGTTCGCCCACGCGGGGCACGATAAAAGTGATGCGAATCGCCCCCAACATGAACCCAGCGCCAAACACCAGCGCGAAGTAGACCAGTCCGGCCTTGATCGCAGGCAATTTCAAGTCAGCACTGCGTCTATTGGCCTGCGCAGCGATGGCGGCAACTTCGGCCCGCGGCCGAAGCGAACGACGAGGTCGGGCCTGCGTCCGCCAACACCCAGGAAGCTTGCAAACTGTGGTCTCAGCGTGGGGACCTCCACCGGCTGATTAAGCATTGAGTTGCGGATTCCCAAGGCCGCCGACTGGAGTGCAAAGCGCTCGTAGCAACGCCCTACCTCGATCCATTGGGCGGGGCTCTCCCCCTCGGAGACGAAGACAGCGATTCCGGCCGAGCTGCGCACATGTTTCGCGTACTTTTCGTTCTCCACTTTCGGCGTAAAGAACAGGCCGAAGAGCAGGCGGCCAAGCCAGGAAGGCACGGAGGGATTCCCCGACGACGCGGCATACAGACCATCGCCCGTGCGGACTGCATCGTCGGCGTTGAAGCGAATCCACGCTTTCAACTCCTCGACGAAAGCCGGGTCATGCATCTGCGCCGTATTTCCCTGCACGACATACTCGAGAACCTTCTCCAATGCGTCGCGCACGGTGAGAAGAATGACATGAACGCCGTTGCCTTGGCTTGCTTTCTCCAGCAGCGCAAGCTCCCTCGCTGAAATCGGCTTGCCGTCGTACTCGGCGCGCGTGCTCTGGCGTTCGGGGATAGCGTTGAACAGACTGGTCGCAACAGCCCTGGTCGGCTCCAGGGCAATCCGCAGCAATTTGCCCGCAGAATCATTGAAGACGAGGTTCCCGTAGAGTCCGTTGGCAAGTGCCGCCTGAAGCAGGTTCTCGGCGGCACAACCGATGGAAACGAACAGATGATGATCATCCGGGTCCACCGCGGGACAGCGTCGCGAAAAATCCGGCAGGATCGATATGGAGCGGTGTTCCAGCCGAAACTTCCAGCACTGGGTATTGTGACTGGATGGCGCCAAAGTCGCGCAGCGCACCAGTTCGCGCAGGAGCGCCGAGTTGTCGCCAGCGTCTGCCATCCCGTGACGCCAAGTGTTGCTTGCCGCATTGGCGTAGCCAGCGTCAGTGGTTTCCGATGAGCAGGACGCCACGGCAGCCAATGTGGCAAGGGTCGCCGATCCGGAAAGAATGAATTCTCGTCGAGTGACCATCACGCGCGTCATTCCGAAGTCAGAGGCAGGAAGCTTGAGGTTGCGCCCCCCCGGTTAGCCAGACCAGAAGAAGTGGATCAGAATCTCTCGAGAACGTCATGCGATCCGTCAGGATGCTCCAGGCAAGGTCGTCGCTGACCCGCTTGGTGGAAGCCATCGAGCGGAGGCGGGAACGCGGGATCGCCACCGCGCCCAATGGTCGCCCTGCCGCCAAGCTGTTACCCATGGATACCTTGCACGCAACGCAGCGAATCGGTATTGCGAGGGACTTGAGCCGATACGCCACCACCACGCCTTCCCTGCGCGTCGACGACTCGGTCAACCCGACGACCGCCATCGGTCGCAAGTCGCCCAGCCCCTCTCGCGGCTGCGCGACGCAGATCGGCTGCTTGCCCCGGTATTCGCCCAGCGCACGCAGCGTCGCCAGTTGCCGGGCATCAAAGCTCAGCCGGGCGAGCGTGACGGCATGAAGGGTCTCGGAGGCCGCCGATGCGGTAATCGTATCCGGTATTGGGAAAGATGAGTGCTTCATCACGCCAATCAACCAATGCCTACCCGATTTGGCCAAGCCTGCTTTCTGGGCCGTTCAGCGCGTGCAGGCGGCCTCACCAATCAAGCCGGAGCACCCAGAGGAACGCCAGGCCGACCGCCCGCGACAGTGTCTTGGGCAAGCGCGCGACGCAAGGCCCCGACCTTTTCGCCGACCAGTTCGCCCGTACGCGCGCCATCGCACACCGCGCTGCGAAAGCCGGCGAAGTCCGGCTGCAGGGCGAGCAGTTTCGGCAAGTCCGCCTCGTGCAAGGCGCCGGCCAGGCCGATCAGCTTGCCGGCCGTGCGGGCCTGCCGAACCACTGCGGCGACGTCCTTCACCGGCATGAAATCGAACAGGCTGCCGGCCGTCTTGCCCTGCGTGTCCAGCATCAGCGCAGGAAAAGGCTGGGCGCAGGCTGTTGCGAGCAGGTTCGCAGCGACACCGGCGTCGGCAAGCAGCACCGGCACGACCTGCCATTGCGTTGTGCCCAGGCGCCTCAGCAGCTCGCAGGCCGTGGCGTCGCCCTGCCCCGGCACGCCGACCTTGACCAGATCGACGCCGCAGCGGCCGACCGCCTCCACTCGTTCGAGGATTGCCCCAATGTCCGCAAGATCGGGCGCCGGCAGGTCGCCGATCGTCGCGCTGATGCTCAGCCCGGGATGCCGCCCGCGCAGCAGGCCGACGATGTCGCGGATCTGCGATGGCTCCAGCCCGCCGAGCGCACCGGCGCGCGGCTCCTTCAGGTCGATGAAGTCGGCGCCGGCCTCGGCCGCGCGCAGCGCCTCGGTGCCATTGCGTACGCTGACGAGCATGCGCATCACGCCGCCTCCGCGGCCGACCGGCCACCGTGGTGCCGGTCAACCGCCTCGACGAGCCAACCCCAGGCTTCCAGCTCGGCGGGGCCGGCGGTCTTGTCGATGGCGATCTGCAGGTAGGCCATTTCGCCCTCGACCTTGTCGCGGGGCAGCATGCCGAGCCGGCTCACCAGCACCGCGCCCTCGATCACCGCTGCCTGCGCGCGGTTGAAGCCGCGAAAGGCGCCGTGCGACACCTCGCGCGCGCGCGCCATGTGCAGCACCGGGCGCAGCGGGTCGTCGTCAACGCGCAGCAACTCGAGCTCGACGTGCCCCAGCGTGTCGGCCAGCCGGCAGCCGGGGAAATCCTGCAGCGCCACGGTGGCGAAGTCGCGGCGGCCGGTCACGCAGCCGGCGAACACGCGCACGTCGTCGGTGAGATTCAGCACCGCGCAGCGGGTGGCGAGGATGTTGGCCAGCGTGGTCGAAGGCTTGAAGGGCATCAGCACCACCTCATCGCCTTGGTAGCGCACGCCCATTGGCGCCAGGTGCGCCACGCCGGCGGCGCACTGCGTCGTCACCAGGGTCTCAAAGATCATCGGCATCGGCTTCCTTGCTGGCACGCGTCGCGGCGCCGAGCGATGCGCCGTCGGATTCGCGTGCCGGACTGTCATTGCGGAGCGCGCTCCGCTGCTTCTTCGTCGGCCCCGGTGCACACTGGTGCAGCAAATCCTGGGCCTGGCGGTCGGCGGCACAACCCCAGTCAAGCGGCTGGTCCTGCGTGTAGCGCTTGCCCAGGGTCCAGGCGATCTCGGCGCGGGCAAGTTCCACGCCCATGTAGAAGGCGTGGCCGGCGTCGCCTTCGAGCCCGAGCTGTGGCCACAGTGCGAACGGATCGGTGCCTCGGCGGATGCCGTCGCGGTTGTAGACGTGCAGGCCGGATTCGGACACCTGCACGCGGAAATTGGGGTCGCGCACCGCGGCGGCCGTCTCCGCGATCTCGGCGTCGCTGTCGGGGAACGGCCGCTTGGCGTGCACCGTCATCAGCTCGTCGGTGTAGCCCTTGGGCAGCGACTGGTGCTCGCGTGCGGCATACATCACCCGCCGCGCCACATCGGCCTCCTTCACCGCGCGCCGCGCATGGCCGCTGACCTGGGTAGTGAGCACCGCACCCGCGCGCAGCTCGGCGGCGATGCCGAACAGCACGGCGTTGATGCCGCTGGTGTCGGCTTCGGTCAGCTCGGTGACGTTGCCGACACCCATCATGATGTCGATGTCCGGGTAGCGCTCGCGCAGGCGCTGGTAGCGGCACAGCGAGGACAGCAGGCCGAAAGGGATGGGATCGAGGATGGCGTCGGCGAGGAAGGGCTTGCCCTTGGCGCGCATCGCGTCGATCGCCGCCTGCAGCGAGGCCTCGTCATGCGGCTCGCGCGGAATCAGCACCGGCACCGCAGCCACCTCGTCCGCCACCCAGAGTTTGTCGATGGTGAGGCTCAGCAGGTAGTCCGCCCCGGCGCGGCCGCCACGCAGCAGTTCCTGCGCATCGAGCGAATCGACGCTGACGCGAAAGCCGTCGGCCTTCAGCGCCCGCACCGCGTCCTCGAGGTGGTCGAAGGCCGTGGCGGGCAGGCAGCCCAGGTCGATGACGTCGGCGCCGTCGGCCGCCAGTGCCCGCGCGCGCGCGACGATGGCGGGCACCGTGAGACGGGGCGCATCGACGATCTCGGCAAAGATGCGGATGTCGTGGGCGGAGAGGTCCACATGCTGCGCCGCCTGATTGAAGTGGCGCGGGATGTCCTTCAGCTCTTCCGGCCCGCGCTCGACCGGCAGGCCGAAATGCGCCGTCAGTTCGTCGAGGTCGCCACGACAGCGACCCGGCACCATGATGCGGTCGGCCTGTACCGGCGCGTCCACCCGGCGGCGGATCATGTCGGCGGTCATCAGGCCGGCGACCTGCAGGCCGATCTCGCGCACTTCCCAGGTGAAGGACGGCGGCTGCATGGCCGCCAGCACCTTCTCGAGGTTGCGCTGCGCAAGCCGGCCGGTCAGGAAGACGATGTGTTCCATGCCAGTCCGAGTTCGTCGAGTCGCGCCTGCAAGGCCTCCTGCAGCGCCTGCGGGGTTTCCACCACCACCGCGTGGTCGATCGCGCGCAGCCGCTCGACATTCTGCAGCTCGATGTTGCGCGGCTTGAGCTCCACCCATTCGCGCGGCGCCTTGGTGATGACCACCGGTGCGGTGTCGCAGGCCAGCACGATGCCCGGGATCTCCAGCTTGCCCGCCTGGGCGAAGATGTTGGTGGGCAAGGTGTCGGAAATGCCGAAGGCGCACTTCGCCACCGTGTTGCTGGTGGCCGGCGCGACCACCACCGTGTGGTAGATGTCGTCGTACAGCATGCCGACCGGCACCGAGCTCGCCGTCTTGTCGCGGAACACCCGGCAGCGCGCCTTCAGCGCGTCGATACGGTAGTCGTAAAGCGGCAACACTTCCTCCGCCGCCGCCGACAGGAACAGGTCCAGGGCCGGCAGGCGGAAAGCGAGCTCCATGCATTCGGTCAGGTAGTGGCCGGACCCGGTGACTGCCCAGGCGAAGCGGCTGCGGCGATGGAAATCGCCTGCCGTGCCGCCGGTGGGATGCAGTTCGTCCGAGTCGGGAATTTGTCGCAACATCGATGAGTTCCAGCGCTGATTCAATGCTACCTTGCGCACATGAGCTGGCGCGCAGGTCGATGTCGATTAGACAGGATTACGCCCGCCCGAGGAACCCCGCCAACGCAACAAGCATGCCCACGCCACGCCACGCCACGCCCAGCCGGGCGGGCCTTGGCCCGTTTTTCGCTAAAGCCGTTGGCAAACCGAATTTCCGATAACGACCCAAGGTGCCGAGGAGCGCGCAGTGACCCACACCCCGACCAGCCGGCTGATGCCGCACTACCTGCCGCCTGACTCGGCACTCGCGACCCAGCCCGGCGATGCACCGCTCGACGTGATCTTCATCAACGGCTTCGTCGGTGAAACCGTCATCGGCATCGACCACGAAGAACTCCATCGCACCCAGCCGCTGCGCATCGACCTGGCCGCCGGCCTGCCGCGCAGCCTGGCGTGCGACACCGACCGCATCGGCGACACGATCCACTATGGCGAGGTGCGGGCGGCGCTGCACGAGATGCTGCGCGAGCACCGCTACCAGTTGCTGGAGGCGTTCGCCGAAGGGGTGGCGAACCTGCTGCTGAACCGCTTCGGCGCGCACTGGGTGCGCGTCGGCATCACCAAGCCGCGCAAGTTCGACGACGTGGAAGGCGTGGGCGTGCTGATCGAGCGGCGCCGCATCCGCCGCGAATCCATCGAGCCTCGGCGCGACGCCGAAGTGCTGAGCCTGCTGGGCTCCGGCCTGGTGCCCGGCAGCCGCCAGCGCTGACCCCCTCCGCTCCCCGCCCCCAGTACGAAATCGGGGTGGGGGACAAGAAAATGCCGAAGCAACGCTTCGGCATTCTTTTGCGTCCTGACGCCGCACACGAGTGGCCGCACACGGGTGCGGCACCAGAGACCTTACTTGGCCGCGAACGGGTGCGCCGAGCTGCCCTTCTTCGACTGCACTTCGGCGGCGGACGGCTCGCCGTTGACCGCACGCTTGATCGCCTCGCGCGTGGCGCGGTAGTTGTAGTCCTGGATCTTGGCGTCGTCCTCGGCCATCCAGTGGATGAACACGCCGACGCAGACGAAGAGGTTGTCGGCCTCGTCAGCCGGGATGGTGCCATCCTCGACACTGTCGGCCACCGCCATGGCGACCGCGCGCTGCGCCGGGCCGAACATCTGCACCGCCTGCTTGGCGCCCTTGATGGTGACCTTGTTGAACATGACCGTGGCCGGCTTGCACAGCAGGTTGGGCGCCACCACCGCGAGCAGCGAGGTGAAGCCGTCCTTGTTGTTGGTCAGCGTGTTCGCGAAAGCGGTTTCAGCCGCGCTGCCGCGGGGCCCCAGAATCAGGTCGATATGCGCCACTTCGTTGCCGTCGCCGACAAGAGACTCGCCCACCATCATCCGATCGATTTTCGCCATTCGTCTTCTCCTCGTTGAAATGTTCGGCCCCCCAAGGCCGGGAAGTCCGATATGCGGACGCCCGTCGGCAATCCGATACCCGTCCCTCTGATACAGGATTCGTGCCAGCTCGATCCATCGAGGCTGCAACCATGCCGGAACGAGCGAATCGACGCCGCGGCACACCCTTCCCCAGCTCGCCGCCTTGCCCCTGCCCCAAAACGGAACAGGCGACTCAACACCTGTGGCGTTCCGTGACAAGGCAGCGATCAGACAAAAAGGCCGGACCACGTTACCGTGATCCGGCCAGGGTTAACTGCTGCGGTTCAGGCGGAGTCTTCAACCGGTGAGCGTCGTCGCCTCATGCGCGTACAGCATGCCGAGCCGTCGCTGCAGCAGATCGTCGACCAGTGCCTGGGCGATGTCGAAGGCCGTCACCTTCTGCAGGCCTCGCCAGGCCGCCACGCCATTGACCTCAATCACCTGCGCGCCGGCGGCCGCCGCCGGATCGGGCACGAGGTCGACCCCGGCGTAATCCATGTCCAGCGCGGCCGCGGCACGCTCGGCGAGATCGGCCAGGCCCAAGTCGAGCGCGCAAGGCGTGCAGCGCGCACCCTGTGCCACGTTGTGCACCCAGTGCTCGCTGACGCGCTTCATCGCCGCCACCGCGCGGCCGCCCACCACCAGCACGCGCCAGTCGAAACCGGGCACCTGCGCCTGCGGCACGAAGCGCTGCAGGTAGGCCAGCCCACCATAGCGCTTGAGCTCGGGCAGCGGCACCGACACCCCATCGACCATGCCGACGCGCATCAGGCCCTTGCCCTGCGAGCCGAACATCGGCTTCAGCACCAGGCTGCGGCCCGCCGAGGCCTCGCGCATCAGGATGCGGCGCGCCTGCGCCTCGTCCTCAACCGCCCAGGCCGGCGGCGAGGCGACTCCCGCCTTCTGCAGCAGGAAGCTGGTCATGGACTTATCCACGCTGCGCTCGATGGCCCGCGCGTCGTTGTACACCGGCACGCCCAGTTCGCGCAGCGCGTGCAGGATGCCCAACCGCTTGGTGACCTGCTCCAGGCTGCCGCCCGCGATGCCGCGCACGATCGCAGCAAGCGGCAGGTCACGGCCGAAACCGGGGATTACCAGGCCATGGCCTGCAACGCCGGTTTCGAAACGGCACTGCTCGAGATCCACGCAGCGCCCTTCGAAGCCGCGCCGCGCGAAGGCGCGCTGCAGCCTGCGCGTGTGCCAGCCCGTCTCGTCGGTGAAGATCGCGATGCGCCTGCGCGGCGCGATGTCCAGGCTCACCGCGGCCGCCTCAACGCGATTCCTCGAGCCACAGGTCGCGCAGCAAGGCCATGTTGAGGCTGCCGGCAGTCCAGGTGCGGCCGCTGTCCAGGTTGCTGACCCAGACTTCCGCCGGCGCGAACAGGGCGGGGTCGATCTTGTAGAAGTCGTATTCGTAGTCGCGGAAGATGTCGGCGAAGGAGCGGCCGTAGTCGCGCGAATTGAGTGAGGGCAGGCGCAGCGCCAGATCGTGCGCGCCCTCGTCGCTGCCGCGCACCGACAGATGCACACGGCCGCCGTACAGGATGGCGTCGTTGGTGCGCCCCATGGCGATGCCGCCGTCCGGGCTGGGCGAAGGCAGCGGCGCCGAGGCACTGCCGTCGACGATGTCCTGCAGCGCAAAGCCCAGCTCATGCGCCTTGTGCATCGCCACTTCCAGCACGCGCGCCACCACCTGCGTCGTCCCGGCGAGGCTGGTGGTGGGCGTGAGGATCAGCACCAGTTGCTCCGGCGTCAGCCCGCAGTCGCGCAGGATCTTGTCGATCACCACCTGCGGCGGCCGGCGATCGACCTCCAGCACCAACGCGCTGCAATCGGCCTCATCGCGGTAGCCCAGCTCGGTGAACAGGTCCTCGCGGCAGGCCAGCGCCCGCGCCGGCCCGGAGCCGAGCGAGAAGAACTTCTTGCCGCCCGCCTCTTCCTTGCTCGCCGACAGGCTCCAGCCCGCATACTGGCTCGCCAGGCAGGCCAGCACCGGTTGCGCGCTGGCCACTTCCAGCCAGGCAGGCCAGCCGTCGGAGGCGCGCGTGGAGAGGCGCACCGTTCCCAGGCCGCCCATGCAGATCTCGCCGATCGCCAGGCCCGCCGCCACGCTGCCGGGCGCATCGATGCCGGCGTCGATCAGCGTCACGCCGCCCGCCAGCCGCTCCACCCTCAAGCCCAGCGGCCCGGCCTGCTCCCGCAACGCAGCGACGTGCGCCGTCGCCAGCCGATTGACGCTGAGACCGCCCCACCTGCCCTGCATGCCCTCGCTCATGTCCTTGCTCCCTGTCGGCGCGTTCACCCCATTCGACCCATTCAACCCTTGGCGGCGACGATCTCGCGCGCCTTGGCGAAGGCCTCGCGAAAACCGAGGTACAGCGGCTTTTCTGCATTGCGCATCGCCACCAGCAACTGATGCTCGGTCTGGTACTTGACGTTGCCCACCGCCAGCGCGCCGATGCCCACCGCCTTGCCTTCCGGCAAGGCCTTGCCGTCGTCCATCACCCCGACCCCGGCGATGCCCTCGGGCGGCACCGCATTGACGTCGGCCGCCACCAGCAGGCGGTTCGCCAGCGCGCGTTCGTCCGCACTCACCACCTGCACGCCAGCCGCTGCCGTCGCCAGCACCACATCGGCCTCTGCGAGCGCCGCGCGCCGCGCCTCCCGCTCGGCGAGCCCGGCGCCCTCAAGCGTGCAGCCAAAGCGCTCGCCCGTCGCCCGCGCCGCCTCCCTGGCCGTGGCAGCGTCGCGGTGGCTGCCGAGCGTGACTTCAGCTCCAAGCCCCGCCGCAAGCACACCGGCGATACGGCCCACGGTACCGGTACCGCCCAGGATCAGCGCGCGCTTGCCGGCCAGGTCGGTGCCATGACTGCGCTGCAACTGGCGCTCCACGCAGGCGACGAGCGCCGCGGCAGTGGTGAAGGAGCCGCTCGGGTCGGCGATCACCGACACCTCGAACGGCGGCACCATCGCCTTGCGCGCCGTCTCCAGCATGTCGGCCGCCAGCAGCACGTCGCGACCGCCGATGAAGATGCCCGTCGCCTTCACGCCCTTGGGGCCGCGCGAGAAGATGGCGTCCTGCGTGAGGCCGGTGATCTCGCCCGCGCTTACACCGCAGTACGGCACCACCACCTGATAGCCGGCATCGACTGCCATGTTGATGTCGAAGGGGCTCATCTGCTTGCCCGGCGTGAACATGTGCAGGATGTAGCTGCGTTCCATCGTTGCATTCCTCTGGATTGGAAAGTAGGTGTCCGGCGGCGGCGCGTCGCGCACCGCGCCCAGCGGCCTCAGTCGCCCGGATGGGCCTGGAAATCCGTCACTGCGTCGATCCGCGCTCCGCGATTGCGGCCGCCCACGACCAGGATGCGCAAGGCAGGATCGACGACGCCTGCATCCCGCGCGGCGCTGACCGCCTGTTCGGCCGCGTCGATGCTGGGCAGGATGGCAAAACCGGTCGGCCCCCAGGAGCTTTGTCCGACGGCAGCGGCTTGGCGCGCGGCGATCCACTCGATCACACGCTCCACCGCAGCGCTGGTGTACATCGAGCCGCCCTGCGCAGGAGCGAAATGATTGCCGACCAGGCGCTGGATGGCGCTGACGCCCTCGGCGAACGGCACGAAGTCGCGCTCGATGGCTCCGGGCAGCACGCGCATCAGCACCTGGTGGCAGATGTCGGCCGCGCATTCGCGCGGGAAGGGCGGCAAGCTGGCCATCGCTTCACGCTCCGCGCAACCGCTCAGCCCATTGGTACGCTCGTCCATCACCAGGACAATGCGCCACGCCGCTGGAAACTCGATGCGCGTGATCAGGGGCGCGGCCGAACCGGCGGCACCCGGACCGCAATCGAGCAGCAGGCCGCCACGATCGAAGCCGGCAATGCCCACCCCCGAACGCTCGCCGCGTCCGAGCAGCCCGGCGATGTCGGCACTGCCCATGTCGAGCCGGTGGTAACGGGCGAAGGCGTGACCGATCGCGAGCGCCAACTGGGTGCCCGAGCCGAAGCCGGAGTGGGCGGGTGGCGCGCGCAGCAGCGTCACCCGCAGCGGCAGGGCGCGTCCGGTGCGCGCCTGCAGCGTGGCCAGATGACGCCGCAGCCGCTCGCCCTCGCCCGCATCGATGCCTTCGGCGACGACCACCTCGTTGCATGGGGCCGCGGTGATGCCGACTCGCGTGCTTAGCCCGTCGATGACCAGACCGAGGCTCGCGTACTTGCGCCCCAGGCTGCCACTGGGGTCCATGAAGCCCAGATGGAGGCGCGCAGGCGCATCGACGACCAGCGCGTCAGGGCCGGGCGAACGGGTTACCTGGCGGATCATCTCGCGACTTTGTCGTCTAAGCGCGGCATGGGAAGACATCTCTCGGCAATCCTCGAACAATCCCGATTTCTTCGGCAACGAGGCAGGTCAGCAAGATCCAGGCCACGCGCAACTGCAGCGCGATCCGGGCGCCGCCCTCGCGCAAGGATCGGCGGCCTCATGCAGACCGCTGCCCGCCGCCCGTCAGCGCGGGTCGCACCAGGGCCGCCGTGAACAGCGTCGCCACCGTGAGATCCGCGCTGGTGCCGGGATTGAGCCCGCGCTGCTTGAGCGACGCATCCCAAGCCGCGAAGCGCGGCGACGCCGCGGCCATCCCGTCGTGCTCGATCGCCGCCAGCCAGGGTTTTGCCTCGTCCTGCACCTGGCGCGCGGTCTCCAGGCCGAACTTGCGCGCGATGTGCGAGTCCGGAAATGCCGACAGGAAGCCCAGGAAGGTGCGCTGCACGCGCAAGGGCAGCGCATGGCCACGATCGGTCTCACGCAGGAATGGGTGCAGACCCACCGTGACCAGGTCATCGAAGCCTTGCGCATACTGGCGCGCAATCAGGTCGCGATCGGCGGCGAGCGCCATCGCAGAGCGCAGGTCCACCGTCGGCGTGGCCGACACGTCCTGCTCGGCCGGTTTCCCCAATCCGCCGGGGTTGGCCAGCGCGATTGCGCGAAAGGCCGCGCGCGCATCGACCACATCGAGAGCCGCAAGCACTTTGTGCAGCTCGGCGAGCAGGCCGCCTTCGTCGCCCAGGCCGGCGCGCTCCGCGGCCAACGCCAGCGGCGCGCACAGCAACAGGATGCCAAGGTTGGTGTTGCAGCCAACGGCATGGCGGGTGGCGACGACGGCGCCCTCGACGCGCTCGCCCACCGGCGCGCCGGTACGCAGCAACGGGCCTGCTGCAGCCGCCGCGCTGGACAGGAACTGCGCGGCGACCATGTCGTGCCCCGCGGACGCGAGGCTGACATTGCCGGGCTTGACCACTTCCACGTCCAGCCGGCATGCCCAGCCGAACGCCGCCTCGACGCGCGAGAGCGCAGCCAGATCCGCAGCCGGGTCAATACCGCCGGGCGGCATCAGCGGTACTTGATGTAGCTGAAGCGGGGATCGTCGGGCGTGCCTTCGAGGGCACCGCCTTCCTTGCCCGGCTGCCACATCACGACCTCCTCGATCTTCTTCGCCAATTCGAAATCCTTGTCGGTGACGCCCTTCGCCGCGTGGTTCATCAGCTTGACGATCACGAATGCGTAGGAAGCGGCGATGTCGGGATGATGAAACGCGGCCTCCGCCAGGTGGCCGACGGTGTTGATCACCATCAGCGTGCCCTTCCAGCCGCTGGTCCTGTACTTGCGCCGGATCCAGCCGTCCTCGTAATACCACTCCGGCAGTTCTGCCGCGAGCCGGGCCTTGATCTCCTCCTCGGCATAGGGCTCGTCCTTCTGCTTGCTGCGCCATTGCGCCATGGTCCACCTCCGTTGGTTCGGGCGCGCACACCTCCGGGTTCGCTGATCGCCACCCTGGGCGTCGATCAGCTTGCGGAGGCAGCGTGCGCCACTGCGTCCATTACCGCGCGTCGGCGCTCGGCCAGCAGGCGCTCGACCTCCGCCGTACTCTCCGCGGACGCGCTCACGCTGCACACCGGGTCGCCCCATGCATGGGCCGTACCCGCCGCAGGCAGGTCGTGACACCAGCCCTGCGCTGCCAGCCAGTCCGCCGTTTCATCGTCGATGCGGCCGGCGCGCGGCGCGAACACCACCTCGCTGCCACGCACCCCGCGCAAAGGCAGAAACCTCAGCGCGTCGAGGGCCGCGCCACGGCACACCGCCGCATGCGCCAGCAGCAACCCACCGGCGACGCAATCGTCGAACAGCGCGACGCTGGCAGTCGGACGGGGGTTGAGCTCGATCAGCAGCGGCCCATCCTCGTGCAGGATGAAGTCGATGCCATTGAGCCCGACGAGGCCGAGCCCGCCCACGATGCTGTCCACCATCGCCCGCAGCGCGTCCAGCGCGGCGGCCGGCAGATCGATCGGGCCGACGCCGCCGCGATGGACGTATTGATGTCCGCCAAGTGGGCGAATCTTCTGGCGCGCGATGCCCGCAATGTGCCAGCGATGCCCGTCGGCGAGAAAGAGCACCGACATCGGCACTCCTTCGATGCGTCGCTGAAAGTAATGCCCCGCGCCGCCGCCAGGCACTGCCGTCAGCGCGGGTCGCACATGCCAGCCCCCGCAGGCACGCGCGTCCTTTGACAGCCAGCCTTCGAGCTGCACCGGAGGCACGACACTGACCGCCGCGTGCGGCACCCGGCGCGCCGCCAGCCAGGGGTAGAACCAGCCGGGCGTGCGGACCCGCCGCACCAGCTCCGGCGGATTGCCCAGCAGCGGCAGCAGCGCGGCGCCGCGCGCAAGCAGGTCCGGCCGCGCCTCGAAGCCGCTGCCTGCGACCCAGGCGCCGACCTCGCCCTCGTCCGCGAGCCGGGCCAGCGCGTCGAGCAGGGCCGCGCCATCCAGCGCGAGCTGGGCTCCGCTGCCGATGTCGTGCCAAGCCGCGGCCGCGGCGCGCGTGTCGACATCGCCGAACAGATCCAGCGCCACCGCCTTTGCGCCACCAGCGGTGACCGACTCGGCCAGCATGCGTGCCGACAGGGCAGCGACAGCGATCGCTCGCCGTCCGGGTGGGCGAATCTCAAGGGATACCAAAGCCGACACCTCATGTCCCAAAAAGTAGCACTTGCCCCACTTTGCAGCAGGGCGCCGAACAGTTCAGCCCTGCACGCGGCGCCCATGCCGCGGCCGGGCAATTTTCCCGGGCTTGTCAGTCACTTTTGCAGCAGGCCAGCCGGCGGCACATTCTGGCACAAGGTTTGCATCGACGTTTCCGCTGTCGTTAGGAACCCGCGCTCCGCATGCCGCGGCGGGGCCTCCGGTCTTTTCATGTGGCGAAGTCGCACGTTGTTCACAAAGAGAGAGGAGACAAAAATGAAACGTTCCGGAACACCCGCTCGATTCGCACCGACCGTCCTCGCCACCGCCCTGGCGTTTGCGCTGCCTGGTGTCGCGCAGGCCAACGCCGACCTCGAGTCGAAGATCGCCAACCCGAAGAACTGGGCGATGCAGGCCGGCGACATGTTCAACCAGCGTTACAGCAAGCTGAAGCAGATCAACGTCGGCAACGTCGGCAAGTTGCAGGTCGCGTGGACCTTCTCCACCGGCGTGCTGCGCGGCCATGAGGGCTCGCCCCTGGTCATCGACGGCATGATGTATCTGCACACGCCGTTCCCCAACAAGGTATTCGCGCTCGACCTCGACACGCAGAAGATCGTCTGGCGCTATGAGCCCAAGCAGGATCCGTCGGTCATCGCGCAGATGTGCTGCGACACGGTGAATCGCGGCCTAGCCTACGCGGAGGGCAAGATCTTCCTGCAACAGGCGGATTCGACCCTGGTTGCGCTGGATGCGAAGACTGGCAAGGTGTTGTGGAGCGCGGTCAACGGCGATCCGAAGCTGGGCGCGGTCAACACCAACGCCCCGCACGTCTTCGGCGACAAAGTGCTGACCGGCATCTCGGGTGGCGAGTGGGGCGTGCGCGGCTTCGTCGCAGCGTACGACATGAACACCGGCAAGCAGGTGTGGAAGGCCTACAGCACCGGCCCCGACAACGAGATGCTGATGGATCCGGACAAGACGATGACCTGGACCGACGGCAAGATGGCGCCGGTCGGCAAGGATTCGTCGCTCAAGACCTGGAAGGGCGACCAGTGGAAGACCGGCGGCGGCACGACCTGGGGCTGGTACAGCTACGACAAGGCGACCAACACCGTCTATTACGGCACCGGCAACCCCTCGACCTGGAACCCGTCGCAGCGTCCGGGCGACAACAAGTGGTCGATGACGATCATGGCGCGTGACATGAGCACCGGCATGGCCAAGTGGGTCTACCAGATGACGCCGCACGACGAGTGGGACTTCGACGGCATCAACGAGATGATCCTTGCCGACATCGACGTCAAGGGCAAGCCGACCAAGGCGCTGGTCCACTTCGACCGCAACGGCTTCGGCTACACGCTGGACCGCACCACGGGCGAACTGCTGGTGGCCGAAAAGTACGACCCGCAGGTCAACTGGGCGACCCACGTCGACATGAAGACCGGCCGGCCGCAGGTGGTCACCAAGTACTCCACTCAAGCGGGCGGACCGGACGTCAACGTGAAAGGGATCTGCCCGGCGGCGCTCGGCTCGAAGGACCAGCAGCCGGCCTCGTTCGACCCGAACACCAAGCTCTTCTACGTGCCTACCAACCACGTCTGCATGGACTACGAGCCGTTCCAGGTCGATTACGTCGCCGGCCAGCCCTACGTCGGGGCCACGCTGTCGATGTTCCCGGCACCCAACAGTCATGGCGGCATGGGCAACTTCATCACCTGGGATGCGGGCAAGGGCAAGATCGTGCAGTCCAAGCCGGAGAAGTTCTCGGTGTGGAGCGGCTCGCTCAACACAGCGGGCGGACTCTCGTGCTTCGGCACGCTCGAGGGCTACCTGAAGTGCGTCGATGCCAAAGACATCAAGAAGGAGCTCTACAAGTTCAAGACGCCGTCCGGCATCATCGGCAACGTCTTCACGTATGAGCACAAGGGCAAGCAGTATCTGGGCGTGTTCTCGGGCATCGGCGGCTGGGCCGGCATCGGCATGGCGGCGGGCCTGGAGAAGGCGAACGAGGGTCTGGGTGCGGTCGGCGGTTATCGCGAGCTGGCCGATTACACGCAGCTCGGCGGCTCGCTCACCGTGTTCGCGCTGCCCAATTGAGCTCGACAGGGCCGGGCCTTTACGGTCCGGCCCGCCGCGGGATGACCCCGAGGGCTTCCCGCTATGGCTCCGATAGCTTCACGTGCATGGCGGATGACGAACTCCAGGTTCGTCATCCGACTCGAAGCCAGTGTGGAAAGCACCCGCTCCCCGGCGCCGATCGCTCTCAAGGTCACAGCGTCGCGAGCCTCCTGATTCATCATTCAACGAAAGGTGTCAGGCCAAAGCAGCCACGACACATCCGCCGCAAGCGAGGAGGATTCACCCATGAAGTACGCGATGTTGTTGTGTGCAGCCCTGATGGTCGTCGGTAGCCCAAGCCATGCTGCAGATGCACAGAAGCCGCTGTACACGGTGGTCGACGGCAACAAGGTCGATCCGAACACGCTGAAGGGATTCCACACCTGGCGCGCTGCGGCCTGCGATCGCTGCCACGGCGCGAATCAGGAGGGCATGGTCGGGCCTTCATTGATCGAGAGCCTGAAGGTGCTGACGAAGGAACAGTTCATCCAGACGGTGCGCGACGGCAGGCAGGAAAAAGGCATGGTCAGCTTCGGCAACAACCCCAGGGTGATGGACAACATCGATGCCCTGTATGCGTATCTGAAGGGCCGTTCCGACGGCGCCATCACCCAGGCCAAGGTTCAGCCGATCGAGTGAGGTCGAGGAAGACACGATGACCGCGACCAAGGAACAGGCCCGCCCGAACGCCACGCGCAAGTGCGGCCGTGGCATCACCCTCATTGTCGGGCTCGCCGCCCTGCTGACGGCAGGCGCATCACTGGCACAGGACAATGGCGGCGCACCGGAGCGCAAGGCGCTGCGCGTGTGCCAGGATCCCAACAACCTGCCGTTCGCCAACGACAAGCAACAGGGGTTCGAGAACCGCATCGCCGAACTGTTCGGCAAGTCGCTCAAGCTGCCGGTCACCTACTACAACTACCCGCAGCGTTTCGTCTTCATCCGCAACACCCTGCGCTACAAGTTGCCCGGCCAGGACTATCCTTGCGACATCATCATGGGGCTGCCGGTGGGCTTCGATCAGGCCTCGGTGACGAAACCCTATTTCCGCTCGCCCTACGTGCTCGTCTTTCCGGCTGGCAAGGGAATGGACGACGTGCGCACGAGCGACGATTTCCTCGCGCTGCCGCGGGAGAAGCTCGCCAGCCTTAAGATTGGCGTTTTCGACCACTCGCCGGCGTCGAAATGGATGGCGAGGCACGACCTGGTTGACCAGGGCGTCCCGTATCACACGATCAACGTTGAAATGGATTACTACCCGGGCCGGATCATCGATCAGGATCTTGCCTCCGGCAAGATCGACGTTGCCATCGTCTGGGGACCGGTCGGCAGCTACTACGGCCTGACGGCTGCGAGGCAAGCGATGCACGTCGTGCCGATCCGCCCCGAACCGGGGATTCCCCTGGAGTTCTCCGTCGGCATGGGCGTGCGCTATGGCGAGCCCGAGTGGAAGAAGCAGGTGGAGGAATTCATCGACACGCATCGCGCCGAGATCCAGTCCATCCTCGCCGAATACCGCGTGCCGCTGACTGAAGAGCCGCCTGCATCAGCGGCGGTCTCCAGATGAGCGTTCGGACCCTTTGCCGGAGCGCGCTCGACGCAGCACCCGCCTCCCTGAGTCACTTTCACCGCTTGCACCCCTGGAGCATGGCCATCCGTCCGCCTATCCCCGCACTGTTCGCCCTGCTTGCGGGGCTCGCCACCTGCCTGCCCTCATGGGCCGCGCAGGGTGAACCCAGGCCCGACTCCACGCCCGATTATTCTGTCGCCGAGCGCCTGATCTTCATGGACGAGCATCTGTCGGCGGAGCATCCGCCGGCGACGCTGAAATATTCCTTCCGCAAGACGGGCAGCCTCGAAGCGTCCTTCGAGGACTCGGTCAGCATCTCGCTCGGGCAACGGCCCGACGGCACCTGCTGCACCGCCAGCGGGTCCTTCCTGAGCGGCGAACACCGGCTGGCGCTGCCCGAAATCGACGATGCACGCTCCAACCCGGTCATCCTGTATTTCCTCGAGCACGACGTGCGCGACATGCAGCGGCTCACCAAAGGTCAGCAGGCCCACTTCCGCAAGCGCATCCGCATGGCGGTGTACAACGGCGCAGAGGTGCGCGCCACCACGTTCCGCTATCGCGGGAAATCGATCTCGGGCCAGGAGGTTTCGATCGCTCCCTATCTCGACGATCCGTCCCGCCAGCGCTTCGCAAGCCTCGCCCGCAAGCACTATGTGTTCATGATGTCGGACGCAGTGCCGGGCCGGGTGTATGGCATCCGCAGCCGGATCGACAATGCGGACGCCTCCTCGCCACCACTGATGGTGGAAGAGATGTACATCGACGGCGCCGAGGTCGTAACCGCGTCCGCGCCGGGCGCCCGCTAAGGACAAAGGAATGCCGATGACTCCCCGCCTCTTGCTGCCTGTCGCAGTCGCACTGCTCGCCGGTGTGCCTGCCGTGCCGGCCGCAGCCAATGATTTTCCGACCCAGGAACGCGTGCTGTACGTGCAGGAGTGCCTGCAGCAGCATCCGGGCAACAGCTACGAGATGATCAGCAAGTGCTCGTGCGCGCTAGACGCGCTGGCTACCGAACTGAGCTACGACGACTACACGACGCTGCACACCGCCACACTGGCGCAGCGCATCGCCGGCGACCGTGGCGCCGCCTTGCGCGAGAATCCATCGGTCGGCAAGGAGATCAAGCGCCTGCGTGAAATCCAGGCGCGCGCCAACAAGCATTGCTTCATCGACACCGCGGCGAAATAGGCCCGGACATGATCACCCCGTCAGCGCCGCGCCGACATGCCAGGTTGCTGACCGCGCTGCTGGGCGTGTCGCTGCTGCTCACGCCAGACATACCGGCGAAGGCTGCTGCCGTCGAGCCGTTGCCGACGACAGAGATTGCTCCCGGGGTCCATGTGCACCAGGGCAGCCACCACGCCTGGGCCGCGCATGACGGCGAGGACGTGGCCAATATCGGCTTCATCGTGGGCGCGAGATGCGTTGCCGTCATCGACACCGGCGGCAGCCCGGCGATCGGCCAGCGCCTGAAGGCAGCGATCGAGCGCGTGACCGCGCTGCCGGTGTGCTACGTGATCAACACCCACATGCATCCCGATCACGTGCTGGGCAACGTCGCACTCGGCGCCGGCAGTCCCGGGCCGGCCTACGTCGCCCACGTGCGCCTCGGCCCATCCCTGTCCGCACGCGCGCCCTACTACCTGGAGGCCTTCCGCCGCGAGGGCGGGCAGGCACTCGCGCCCGACGCGGTGGTCTACCCGACGCAGACGGTGGCTGACCGGGCAAGCCTCGACCTGGGCGGACGCCAACTGGAACTGCGCGCCTGGCCGACGGCCCACACCGACAACGACCTGACGGTTTTCGACCAGCAGACGGGAACCCTGTTCACTGGCGATCTGCTCTTCATGGGCCACCTGCCAGTGATCGACGGCCAGTTGCGCGGCTGGCTGCGCGTCGTCGGCGAGCTCAAGGCGCTGGATGTGGCGCGTGCCGTGCCCGGCCATGGCACGGTAAGCGACGACCTGCGCCAGGCCATCGGCCCGGAGGAAACCTACCTCACGACCGTGTTGCGCGAGGTTCGCGCTGCCATCAAGGCCGGCGTACCCATTGCACGCACGCTCGACCAGTTGTCTGCGACAGGCATCGCCGGCTGGCAGCTTGCGGACGAGTTCCACCGTCGCAACCTGACCGCCGCCTACGCCGAGCTGGAGTGGGAAGACTGAGACGCCCGCAAGGAGGGCAAGCATGAATCCGAAACGCAGGATGCTGATTTCGCTGCCGTTGTTGCTCGCGGCCGGCAGGATGGTGCACGCCCAGCAGGCCGGCGCGACCGACCCCGCGCTCGATATCGACGCCAACCCGATGTGGCTGCAGTTCCGCGACAGCCTCTTCGCCGGCCGCCCGATCACCACGCCCGCCGACGACGTGTTGAGGCTCGAGGCACCCGCCCGTGCCGAGGATGCCGCAATCGTGCCGATCGCCCTGCGCGCGCAGTTCCCGCAGAGCGACAGCCGCTACATCCGCCGGATCTACCTGATCATCGACAACAATCCCTCGCCGATGGGTGCGGTGTTCGACTTCACCCCGGCGAGCGGGCGCGCCGAGATCGAGACCCGCGTGCGCGTTGATGCCTACACCCACATGCGTGCGATCGCGGAGATGAACGACGGGAAGCTTTTCATGAGCACCCGCTTCGTCAAGGCGTCGGGCGGGTGCTCCGCGCCGCCGGGCAAGGATCCACAGGCCGCGCTCGCCACCCTGGGCAGGATGCGGCTGCGCGTGGAAGGCGAACCGGTACTGAACAGGCCGTCGCTCGCGCAACTGATGATGAGCCACCCGAACCATTCCGGCCTCGCCATGGATCAGCTCACGCGGAACTACACGCCTGCACATTACGTGCGGCTGGTCCGCATCAGCTATGCAGGCGAACCCGTGCTCACCGCGGAAGTGGATTTCACCATCAGCGAGAATCCCAACTTCCGCTTCTACTTCGTGCCCAAGGGCCGCGGGGAACTGAAGGCCGAGGTGCTCGACAGCCAATCCCGGCGCTTCGAGGCGACGCTGCCGGTGCAACCGGTCAGCAATCCGGCCTGACGCGGTGAACGGCCGGGGTTGCCCTCGCTGGGAGCATGCCGTGCCGACTGCGGTTGCGACGCGAGACGTGAAGACCGATCAGCCGCCCGAGTCGGCGCCGGGCGGCTGGCGCTCCACCAGTTTCCGCACCAGGAAGTGCATGCCCCGCGTCCACGACTCATCGGTATTGCCGCGAATGTCGACCGACTGCACGGCGAGCACCCGTCCGGTCGTCGCATCACTGACTTCCACGTTGATGTTCAGGATCAGGTTGCTGACCTTCTGCACCCATCCGACTGCCACCAGATGCACGCCGGCGGCCTGCCCCAGCTCGCCCTTGCATTGCGGGCAGTCGTAAAGGAATGCGTGCCGTGCCCGCAACTGGTCGACGACTTCCCGCGCTGATTCAGGCGCCACCACGCGATAGAGACCATGCGCCTGAATCTCGTCGATGAACTGGCTGCGGACGGCCTCGAGCCGTCGCTGCTGGTCGGCGGCGCGACTCGGGTCGGGGTGCTCCTCGATGAGGTCGAACGGCGCCACGACCAGCGGTGGCGCTTCGGCGGCGGCAGGCTGCGCCCCCGCCAGCGCGACGAGCATCGACAAGCCCCCGAGGAACCGGGTCACCTTCTTCTTCACATCGTCCATGGCCTGCTCTCCCTCGTTTCGTCCGGATTGAATGGGATGTTCTGGCTCGCGTGCGGCCTGGCCCTCTGCATGACCGCCGCTGCCCCGGGGCGCGCCTCCCCTGCCGATGATGCGGCGCTCACCGCGACCGCGCTCGACAACGGCGTCTATGCCGTCTTCGGAAGCACGAATGAGGCCAGCCCGGAGAACCAGGGCCGCATCGGCAACGCCGGCTTCATCGTCGGCGCGGATGGCACCATCGTCATCAACACGGGCAGTTCCTATCGGCATGGCCGCGAACTGCTCGAGACGGCCGAGCGCGTCGGCGGCAAGCCGGTCGTGCTGGCGGTGATCACCCAGCCGTTGCAGGAGTTCATCATGGGCAGCGCGGCCTTCGCCGACCGCGACATCCCCATCCTCGCCCACGAGGCCGGTGCGCGGCTGATCGGCGAGCGCTGCGAGAACTGCCTGCGCAACCTCAGGCGCCTGCTCGGCGAGCAAGCGATGCTTGGCACCCGCGTGATGGTGCCCGCGCGCACCGTGTCGCACTCCATCGAGCTTGACGCCGGCGGCCGCAAGCTGCGCGTGCTGCACTTCGGATGGGGCAGCACACCGGGCGACCTCGCTGTTTACGACTCAACCAGCGGCATCCTGTTCGCCGGGGCGCTGGTTTCCATCAGCCGCGTGCCCGACCTGCGCGATTCGAACACCTCGGGCTGGCTCTTCGCCCTCCACGCCATCGACGAGCTGTCGCCACGCATCCTGGTGCCGGGATATGGACCGCCCGGCACCGCTGCGGCGACAGCGCCGGTGCGGCACTACATCGAGCGGGTCGCAGAGCTCGCCCGTGATCGGCAACGCGGAGGAGCAAGCCTCTACGAGACGCTGCGGAAGGCGCAGTTGCCCGAATTCCAGGACTGGGCGCTCTATGCCTTGCTGCACCCGCGGAATGTCCAGAAGCTGTATCTGCAATTCGAGAACGAGGAGTTCGACCGTTGAGCGCCCGGATCCGACGCGACCGCCCGCGTGCGACCAGGCTTGCGAGGTCGATCTCGAGCAACGCTCCGGCACCTGCGCGCAATATGTCATCGACACAAACGCCCACGCGGGGCGAGGCTTCGGTAACATTCCACCTTGGTGACCTGTCCGGGTCACACATGTAGCACCTGCCGCCAAAGACAATGCCCGCCAGCAGTCCTCCTGCCGACCCCAGGCCCGCCCCCTGCCCTTTCTGCCGCTCGGCCGAGACACACGTGGCGAGCGATGCGAACGGGAAGTGGGCTGCTCGCTGCTTCGAGTGCGGTGCAGTCGGTCCCTGCGCGGACGAATGGGGCGACGCACTGGCGAGTTGGGCGCGGGCGCGCGAAGGCGAGGAACTGCTGCGCACCGTCATCGACGAGTCCCCGGACATCATCCTGCTGAAGGACTGGAACGGTCGCTTCCTGCTCGGCAACGCAGCGCTGGCCACGCTCTACGGCACGACCCCGGATCAGCTCGTGGGCAAGGACGACGGTCATTTCAACCCGAATCGCGAGCAAGTCGAGTTCTACCTGCAGAACGTGCGCGGCGTCATGCTGGCGGGCGAGACGCAGTTGGTACAGGAGAGCTCGACGAACGCCGAAACTGGCGAGATCCGGCATTTCCACTCGATCAAGAAACCCTTGCACGGTCCGGACGGCGAGCGGCGCATCCTCGTCATCGCCCACGACGTGACCGACCTGCAGCGTGCGCACCAGGTCATCGAAGAGCGCGAGCGCAGCTACGCCTACGCGATGGCGGCCGCGGGCGATGGCATCTGGGACTGGGACATTCCGCGCGGCATCGTCACCCACAACGCGAGCTGGTGCACGCTGCTCGGATTCCCAACTGACGAACTCCAGCACCCGATCGAAGAATTCGCCGCGCAACTGCACGAGGACGATCGCGACACGGTGCTCGCCTCGATCGACGCCGCCTTGCACCGGAGCGGGCACTACTGGCATGAACACCGCATGCAGCGCAAGGACGGCAGCGAGATCTGGGTACTCGACCGTGGCGAGGTCGTCGAGCGCGACCCCGCCGGCCGCCCCATCCGCATGGCCGGTTGCGTCACCGACATCTCTGCGCGCAAGCGCGACGAACAGGCGCTGCGCAGGGCGACCGAGGCGCTGGCGGAGATGAACGCCCAGCTCGAGCAGAAAGTTGCCGAACGCACCGAGGCGCTGGCGCGCGCCAACGAAGAGCTGCGCCTGCTGGCCCGTCACGATGCGCTTACCGGGCTGCCGAACCGGCTTGCCGGCAATGAGCGCCTGACCGACGAGTTCATCCGCATGAAGCGTTCAGGCGTCGCCTATGCGGTGCTGATGATGGACCTCGATCACTTCAAATCCATCAATGACTCGCACGGCCATGCCGTCGGCGACGCCGTGCTGCGGCATACCGCCGAGGTGCTCAGGCGATCCATCCGCGAAAGCGATTTCGTCGCCCGTTTCGGCGGCGAGGAATTCCTCGCGGTCATCCCTGCAACCGACCTGACCGGCGCACAGATCGTCGGCGAGAAGATCCGCCAGGCCATCGAAACAAGCGTGGCACCGATCGTCGAGCGGCTGACGATGAGCCTGGGGCTGGCGCTCGCGACGCCGGATCACGACGACATCCACGTCGCGATGCGACACGCGGACCGCGGCCTTTACCGGGCCAAGCGCTCGGGGCGCAACCAATTGGTGATCGCGACACCCTCGCCCTGACGGTGCCCGCGTATGGCCTGAAGCACGTGCGCCGTTGCGCGCCGTCGATCAGCGGACAGCGGCCTCCGGCACGTCGGCAATGAAAGCGCCGAAGGCGCGCGGACCATTGCCGGTGCGCACGCTTCCCGTCACCCGCAGACGGACGGTGTCGATACGCGATAGCGTGTTGTCGAACCAGTTGGCCACATAGACGAAGCGGCCATCGGCGGACGCCGCGATGCCCTCCGGGTATTCGCCGGTCTCGATCGTGGCGACCACGTTCAGGCTCTGCAGATCGAAAACCGACACCGTCCCGGCGTACTGGTTGGTGACGAAGGCGCGACCGCCCGCGACGGCCAGGGCATAGGGACGGTCACCGACGGGTACCGACGCCAGTGCGCGACGCGAGTCCACATCGATCACGGTGACGGCATTGGAGCCGACATCGGCCGACATGAGACGGCGTCCATCGGGCGTGAAACCGAGGCCAAACGGACGTTTGCCGGTGCCCACGGTCCCGATCAGGCGATGATCCGCGGTGCTGAACAACGAAACCTGATCGCTGTCTCGATCCGCCGTCGCCAGCAGCGATCCATCGGGCGACACCGCCACGCCCGACGGCGACAGGCCGGTGGGCAATTCGTCGAGGATGTCACCGCTCGCGACATCGACGACGAAAACCCGGTTTCCGTACCAGTCCGCAACGAAGAGACGCGTGCCGTCCGGATGCACGGCGATCCCCAGCGGCCCGCCCTGCAGCGCGATGCGGCGCAGCAGCGCGGGAGGTCGCGTGCCGAGCACGCTGACGTAGCTGCCCTCGGGGCTGGTGATGTACACGTGGTGGCCATCCGGCGACGCGGCCACCCCGGCGGGCTTGCCACCGACTTCGAGTGTGGCGGCGACCTTGTCCTCACCCAGCGCGACGATCGACACCGAGTCGTCGGACTGGGTGGTCACGAAGGCCACCTCCGCAGCGCCACCGCCCCTGGCGAGCAGGAGTGCGCCTGCCCACAGCAGCGGCTTCAGCGCCGCCATCCGGAGCGGAAATCGCTGCGGCAACGGACGCACCATGCCTGCCGCCGCTCAGCGCCCGCCTTTTTCCATTTCCGCCTTCAATGCGTCGAGGCCGGACTGGTAGATGCCGGTGACCGCCTTGATGGCGGCATCGTCGTTCAGGTTGGCGGGCGGATCGTTGTTCGGAAAGCCGCGATAGAAACCTCCCCGCCACTCCACCTTGGACGAAGAGGGGCCGGTGGCGGTGACGGTGATGGTTGCCGCGTAGTTGGTCACCGGCAGCACCGCCACGTCGACCTTGGTGATCTTGTACATATAGCTCATGTGCTCGGCACTGTACTTGTTGAGTGCCTCCTCGATCGTCGCCTTGCCGTCGCCGCCCTTCAGCGTCAGCAGCCGGGTGGCATCCGGCACATTGCCGCCGCTGCCCTGGGTGCTGGCGATCGCCGGGTGCCAGGACATGTCATGGAAGTTGGCGATGCGCGCCCAGACCTTGTCGGCCGGCGCCTGGATGTCGATGCTGTGCTCGACCTTGAGCCGTGCCGGGCCGTGGGCGCCCGCGGTGCCGGCGACCACGCCGCAGGCAGCCAGCAGCATGAAATGTTTGGTGCGGATGATCATTGCTCCTCCAGTGCCGATTCACGGCTTTCTTGGTTTGGTTCAACCGGGCTTTCCGGTCCGTTTCAGCATGCCACGCTGCGGGTCATACCCCCACGCCGCCAGCAAGAAAAATGCCACGAGACACCCGACGACGATGGACAGCGACATCGCCGAAAACTGACCGTACAGCGCAAAGCGAATCGCTTCCACCGCATGAGTGAACGGGTTCCACTGCGCGACGAAGTGGATGATCTCCGCCCCCGACTCCTCCAGCTTCCAAAGCGGATACAGCGCCGGCGACAGGAAGAACATCGGGAAGATGACGAAATTCATCGTGCCGGCAAAGTTCTCCAACTGGCGGATCTGCACCGACAGCAACAGGCCGAGGGCGCCCAGCATCATGCCGCCCAGCACCAGCACCGGCAGCACCTGCAGCCAGCCCATCCACGGCACGGTGACACCGAACAGTGCGGCGATGATCAGGAACACATAGGCCTGCAGCACCGAGAGCAGCGTGCCGGCGAGGAGCTTGGCGAACAGGAGGTACCAGCGCGGCAGCGGCGCCGTCAGCAGCAGGCGCATCACCCCCATCTCGCGGTCGTAGACCATCGCCAGCGACGACTGCATGCCGTTGAACAGCAGCACCATGCCCAGCAGGCCGGGGACGATGTACACCTGGTACGGAATGTAAGTGTCGTAGGGCGGAATGATGGAAACGCCGAAGACGTTCTGAAAGCCGGCGGCGAACACCACCAGCCACAACAGGGGGCGCACCAGCGCCGACGCGAAGCGGCCGCCCTGGCGGACGAATTTCGCCACCTCGCGGCTGGTGACGGCCTGGAGCGCAAGCAGGGCGTGAGCAAGTCTCATCTGGGGAAGCGATCCGTTTCTTCAGAACTTGCAGCGGCTGTCGCGCTTGTCGAAGCCCAGCGTGTCCATGTTGTTGGTCTGGTGCAGGAAGCCCTGGATGGGCGCGCGCTCGATGACGGCGTTGTGCGTGGCGAGCAGGATGGGCTGGCGCAACTGGCCGTCCCACTGGCGGAAGCCGAGGCGATTGCCCTTGAAGCCGTCGATGGTGATGTCATCGCTGCCGATGTACTTCGCCAGCGTGCGGAAATCGCCGTTGTTCGTCCTCACCACCGCCTCGACCACCGTCTTGACGGCGATCCAGGCGGCCCAGTCGGGGCTGGACATGCGGCGCGATGCCAGCTTCTCCAGCCGGTTGTTGAGCTGCGGCGCGCCGTGGCGTTCCCACGACCAATGCCAGGCTTCGGCCACCAGCCCCTCGCTGCCCACCACCGGCCGCGGGCGGACGGTGCGGTAGGGCACGCTGCGCGCGAACTCGCCGTCGGAGTCGGCGACGAAGACGGCGTCGTAATCGGGGCCGGCAGTGAGCAAGCTGACGTTGCCCTGATCTCGCTGGCGCGGATCGTTGCTGAGCAGGAAGGGGCGCTTCTCCACGATCTTCAGGCCGAAGCGCTTCGCCGAATTCTCGAACGCGGCCGACACCAGCTTGTCGTCCGCCAGCGGGCCCTCGAGCATCAGCACCGAGCGCCACTTGCGCGACACCAGGTACTGCGCCATGGCATCGGCCTGCATGGCGTGGTTCGGGATGGTGTGCAGCAGGTTGGGCTGGCATTGTTCCTGGCGCAGCGCGTCGTCCGCCGCGGAGATGTTGAATAGCAGCAGTTCGCGGCCGCGCACCGCCTGGGAGACCTGCGCGACCACCGCGCCCGGCGCATCGATGAGGAAGAAGCGCACCCCCGCGGCGTTGAGCTTGCCGATCTGCTCGATCAGCCCCTTGGCGTCGTCAGCCTGCGCGCGCTCGAGCGCGAACTCCGCGCCGACCGCCTGGCCGACGAAGCGCGACTCGCGCAAGGCCACCTCGGCGCCGGCCAGCGGTCGGCCGAGCGCGCGCGACATGGGGCGGAAGTAAAGTTTTTCCTCGTCATAGCGGACGTCGTGGTTCAGCTCCAGAAAACCGAACTTCAGGGCCACCGCGTACACCGGCGCGCCATGCAGCAGGCCCGCTGCCGCAAAGCCTGCCACTGCCAGGGCGCGGGCACGGCGGGCAATGTGTCGGATCGGCATGCGATCAACTCCTTGTCGAATTCAGCAAACCGCGATGTGGTGCGATGCCCGGCGCTGCGGGCCACCACACCCGCCTGCACTCAGTCGTCGACCACCACGCCATAGGGCACCCTGCCCACCGGCACCGACTTCAGCACCTTCAGCGCCCTGGTGTCGACGATGGAAACGTCATCGGACAGGCCATTGACCACGTAGAGCAGGCTTTCATCGCGGCTCAGTTGCACCCCCCAGGCGCGGTTGCCGACCAGCACGTAGCCCTTCACCCTGCGCGCCGCCACGTCGACCACGGCCACATGGTTGGCTCGCCCCAGGGTTACAAAGGCCGTCTTCCCGTCGCGCGTCATGACGATGCCCACCGGCGTGACGTCGTCCTTGCGAAAGCCCTTGGGCTCGAACGCCACCGTGCCCTTCACCCTGTTGCTGGCGCCGTCGATGATGCTGATCGACGCTGCCAGTTCGTTGGTCACCCACACCTCGGCGCCGTCGGGCGTGATGGCGAAGCGGCGCGGACGGTTGCCGACGACGACGTTGGCGAGGATCTTGTTCGTCGCCGTGTCGATCACATGCACCATGTTGGCGACTTCGGAGGTCACATAGACGCGTCGCCCGTCCGGGCTGAGCTTGACCCCCTCGGGCTCTTCGCCGACCTCGATCTTCGCCACGATCTTGCCGGAGGCGAAGTCGACCACCGAGACCTGCGCGTCTTCCTCGTTGGTGACGTAGATGAGCTTGCCGTCCTTGCCGAACTCGAAGGCTTCCGGGTCTTCGCCCACGGGCAGGGTGCGCGTGACCGCCAGCCTGGCGATGTCGATCACCTCGAGCCGGTGCTTGTTGCTGGCGATCACATAGACCTGGCTGCCGTCGGCGCTGAGCTTGATGTCGCGCGGCCGCTCACCGGTCGGGATGGTCTTCACCACCGCGTAGGTCTTGCCGTCGAGCACGGTCACCGCGTTGTCGTTCTCGCTGCTGACGAACAGATAGCCTGTCCCCTTCGCCAGCGCGTCGGCGCCGGCCAGGGCCAGGATGGCCGGCGCCAGCAACGTTGCAAGCATCTTCCTGTTCATGTCTCGCCTCTCCTCGCGTCCATCGACGATGGCCGCTTGTCGTCTCTTCGCATCAATGTCTCTCGGTTCCGTCATCGCACCTCGCGGCAGACTGCGGTACGCAACCGCTCACGCCGCGAGCTCCGCATTGCGCCCGGTCATGCCGAGGAACGCCGCTGCCAGGCTGCCGCCACCCGCTGCGGCAACCAGGCTCGCCGGCGTACCGTCGGCCAGCACCTTGCCAGCATTGAGGACCACCACCCGGTCGGCCTCTTCCGCCTCCTCCACCAGATGGGTGGCCCACAGCACGGCGACACCGCCACTGCGCAGGGCCAGGACTTCGTCCAGCAACTGGCGCCGCGAAGCCGGGTCGAGGCCGACGGTGGGCTCGTCCATCAGCAGCACCGATGGCCGGTGCAACTGGGCGCGCGCCAGTTCCACCTTGCGCCGGTTGCCACCCGACAGCGCGCGCACCGGATCGTGCGCGCGCTCGGTCAAGCCGAGCCGCGCCAGCGCCGCGGCGATGCGTTCGGCCGCCTCGCGCCCGGCGATGCCGTGCAGGCGGGTGTGAAAGCGCAGGTTCGCCTCCACGCTCAGGTCCATGTCCAGCGTGGTCTGCTGGAACACCACCCCGATCGATGCCAGCGCCGCGACCGGGCTGTGGCGGATATCGTGCCCGCAGACCCGGATCTCGCCTGCGTCAGCGTTGAACAGGCCGGTGAGCAACTGGAACATGGTGCTCTTGCCGGCGCCGTTGGGCCCCAGCAGGGCGACGAATTCGCCCGGTCGGATCGCCAGGCTGACGCCCTTCAGGGCTCCGCGGGGCCCATAGGATTTGCGCACCTCGCGCAGGCGCAGGATCGCATCGTTGGCAGTTGCTTCAAGCATCGTTCGGAGGCTCCGTGGTGACGAGTCCAGCCAGCAGGTCGGGGTGCTGCGCCAGCAGGCGCGCCTGCAGTTCGAGCACCGCGACATCGTTCGGGGCGCGCGGGCGCGGCAGCTCGACCGACATCTCGAGCACGACCCGCCCTGGCGCCGCCGACAGGAAGCACACCCGGTCGGCCAGCGCGAGCGCCTCGCGCAGGTCGTGCGTGACGAAGACGATCGTGGACCGCCGGCGCTGCCACAGGTCGACCAGCATCGAGCGCAGCCGGTCTGCTGTCGGCGCGTCGAGGGACACGAAAGGCTCGTCCATCAGCAGCAGTGGCGGCTCGATGACGAAGGCGCGCGCCAGGGCCACACGGCGCTGCATGCCGCCCGACAGCCGGCCCGGATAGGTGTGCAGCACGTCACCCAGTTCCATCGCCCGCAACAGCTCGATCGCTCGCGGCCGCGCCTGCTGCGGATCGTCGGCCACCAGCAGAACGTTGTCGAGCACGCTGAGCCACGGCATCAGCCGCGGCTCCTGGAACATCACGCCGATGCCCTTGTCAGGCACGCGTCCATCCAGCGTGACCCGGCCTTCCATGTCGCGGTCGAGGCCGATGATCAGGTTCAGCAAGGTGCTCTTGCCGCAGCCCGAAGGGCCCACCAGGCACAGGAATTCGCCGGGCCTGGCCGCCAGGCGCAAGCCCTGCAGGGCCACATGGCTGCGGCCGCCGCGGTCGGGGTAGATCTTGCGGGCGATGTCGATCTCGAGCACCTTCAGCCTCTCCATTCGGTGAGCCGGCGCTCAAGCGGACGCAGGGCGATCGCCTCGATGAGCAGCACGACGGTGGCGAACACCAGCGTGTAGGCGAGGATGCCGGCGATGTCGAAGAACTGGAAGAACACGTTGAGCTGGAAGCCGATGCCATTGCTGCGCCCGAGCAGCTCAACCACCAGCACGATCTTCCAGATCAGCGACAGGCCGGCGCGCGCCGCCGCCATCAGGTAGGGGTAGAGCTGCGGCAGGTAGACCCGCACGAAGGTACGCCCGCGCGTCAGGCGATAGGCCGCTGCCACCTGCATCAGGCGCGGATCCACGGTGCGCGCGCCCTCCCGCACGGTGACGACCACCGTGGGGATCTTGTTGATCGCCACCGCGACGATCGCCGCCCAGTCGTTGAGACCGAACCACACGTAGCACAGGATGATGGTCACCAGCGCCGGAATGTTGAGGCCGAGCACCAGCCAGGTGTCGAGGAACATGTCCAGCCGCCGCCAATGCCCCATGGCGATGCCGATCGCGGTGCCGATCACCATCGCCAGCAGGAAACTGACGCCGACGCGCGCCAGCGTGATGGACAGATGCCAGGGCAAGGTCAGCGACGAGATCTCGGCGAGCAGGCGCTGGAAGACGACCACCGGCGCCGGCAACGTCGCGCTCTGCAGCGTCGCTGCGAGCACCTGCCACAGCAGCAGGAAGACCAGGATGGAGCCCAGCCGCAGGCCGGCGCCGCCAGGCTGGCGGGAGCGCGACGCAGCGCTGGCGCCACGCATTCCCTCGCCGGACCCGCCTTGCCCTGTCACATGCGCGGCGCCCCGCGGAGTCCGCGTTTCGCGCACGCCCTGCCCGCTCCCCGTCACCGCTCCGCGCCCGCCTGCCAGAAGGTACCCGGCGCCAGGGCCTGGGCCTCACCCACGAGTTCCCTGCCGCCGACCGAGGCAAGGATGGAGAAGACCTGCCGCGCAGTGGCCTCGGCCTCGGCGTTCGTTCCACGTGGAATGCCGGCACGATAGCCGGCACGCAGGGCCTCGAAGGTGGCCTGGTCCTCCGCCCGCATCACCGGCCGCAGCGTGGTATTCCAGATCTCATCGGACTCCCGCATCAGCTTCTTCGCCGCCGCCGATGCGCGCAGGAAGCCCCTGATCGCCGCAGGATTGGCTTTCGCCCAATCGTCTCGGAACACCCAGCCGACCATGGGCAGTTCGGACTGTATGCCGAGGCCCGCGAGGATGTCCTGCATGCTCAGCATCTCGCGCAGCCCCGCCGCCTGCAGGCGCGCGTTGTAGTGCCAGTAGTTGAGCACCGCGGGGATGTCGCCACCGAGCGCAAGCTGGTTGAGCAGCGGCGGCGCAGCGAAGTCGGTGCGCACGAAGCTTGCCGCATCTTCGCCCACCGTCTTGCGCGAGTAGGCCCGCAGCAGCAGCCAGCTCTTGCCCAGGGCGCCGCCGGCAATACCCAGGCGCTTGCCACGCAGGTCGGCGAACGTACGCAGGCCGGCGTCGGGCCGCACCATCACGCCGCCCACCGCCAGCGAGTAAGGCACGAAGGTGTAGCCGCGGCCTTCCGAGCGCTGCCGGGACACCCAGATCCAGTCATTCACGATGACGTCGACCGCGTTGCCCTGGAAGGCGACATTGGCCGCGTCGTTGACCGCCAGCGGCACCACTTCGACGCGCACACCCTCGCGCTCGAGCAGACCCGCCTTCTGCATCGCCTCGATCTCCCAGCTCACGGTGCCGAATTGGAGCACGCCGACCCTGACGACCGGAGTGGCCGCGTGGGCAGTCATCAGGATTGGAGAAAGGACGAATGCGAGCCACGCCAGGGCTCGCGCGAGTCGGGTCATCGGATATGTCCTCTGTCGAATTGCAGGCTGCAGCCCGCGTACTCCAAGTTGGTTAGCAGCCTCCATGCCACCGGGCGGCTTCAGCCGTTCGTCCGGGATATCGCCGGCGGGACGAAGTGGCCGGCGGGCCGCCTTCGCCTGCTCGGCTGTATCGATTGAGAGCAACTGTTCCGTAGTGGAGCACCCGATCGCCGGCAGAACAGGATGACGCAGCGCCGCAATGCAATGCCAAAAAGTTGGGCATGAAACATGCGAGACCCGCTCGCAACCTCGGCCGCCCGTCGTAAGGATGTGGCACACATGAAGCCTCCCAAGGTCCCCGTAGAAGACCCGCTGCGCACGATGCCACGTGACGCTGTCCCATTGTTCGCCTATTCCGGCAGATCGGGCGGGCACATGCGCCTGATGACGCTTGCCATGCCGGTGATGGCCAACCTTTACCAACAGTTCGCCAGCCCGTCCCTCGAAGTCCAGCTGGCCAATCGCGACGGTGAGATCCTTCGCATCATCGGCACCACGGCGGAACGGCGGTCCGGCAACGGCGCGCCCGCGCTGTCGCTTGCCGCACCCATCCATGGCACCGATGGGTGCCTGCTGATCCTGACCGACCACGCCTCGACGTCGCGCGAGAAGTGTGACCACATGCAGGCGGTGCTGCAGACGACCGTCGAGATGATCGAGCACCGGCTCGTGGAGACCGACGAGCGCGGCTTTCTGCGCCTGCATTTCCACACTCGCCAGGCCCTGCTCGGCGGCCCCCTCGAGGCACTGGCGGTGTTCGACCAGGACAGCCGTTTCGTCGCGGTGAACCGCACGGCAGCGGCCTTGCTGTCGCTGGACGGGAACCTCGCCCATCTGCGCTGCGCGGACTGCTTCGATGTGCAATGGCTCAATCTGGTGGGTTACGCCTCGCTCCACCTCGCCGCGCCCTTTCCGCTTCGCACCTGCGCCGGGGCCCACGTCTTCGCGCGGAGCACCCTCAGCCAGGGTATCGCCTGACCGGGGCGCAGCGCCCGCTGCGTGCCCCATTGCCGCCACCGCCCGCGTCCGCGCGCATGCATGCCGCAGGATGCTCGCGAAGCACGAAACTTGCTCGCTCGCCTGCTAGATTGAAATCGACCGCCAGCGGGTCTGGCGCCGACGAACCATCCTCCAGGGCGCAACCGCATCCCGCCATGACGCATCCCCAATCACCCCGGCCTGCCACGCACGAGACGTCCCCCCCATCCCTCGGGGCGACGGCCAGGCGCGGCAGCACCCTGAGGGGCCGGGTCAGCAAGGTGCTGACCGGCCTGTTGCTGCTGGTGATCACCATCGCCACCTTGGGCTGGATGCACGAGACGCGGCGTGCCATTCACGAGGAGATCAACGCCGCCAGCCGGGTCGCCGAGCAATGGGTAAACGTGCTGGTCGCCGAAACGCTGCGCGACCGCGAACAGGGCCCGGACCGCCTGATGGCCTACCTGACGGCGGTGGGCCGGCTGCGCGCCAACCGGCTGGAAGTTCTCGACGCCACCGGCCGCTTGATCTACGTGTCGCCGGAACCCACCTACAAGGCGGGCCGATTCGCGCCGGAGTGGTTCGCACTCCAGCTCACGCCGGAAGTGCCGACCCACATCTTCGACGCGGGCGATCGCCAGATCGTGCTGCGGCCCGATGCCTCGCGCTCGGTGCTGGACGCCTGGGATTATTTCGCCACCGGCATGGGCTGGGCCTTTGCCGCGATGCTGCTGGTCGGGCTGGCGGTGCGCCTGGCGCTGGATCGTGCGCTCGCGCCGCTGGCACAGATCAACAGCGCCCTCGACCGCGGCGCCGCCGGCCTGTTCGACACCCGGCTGCCGACCTATGGCGCGGCCGAACTGGACCGCCTCGCCGACAGCTACAACCGTCTCGCCGACAACCTCGACCAGAGCCGGGCGCTGAACCTGCGGCTGGAGGAAGACCAGGCCTTCGCCCGCGCACTGCAACTGCGCCTGGAGGAAGAGCGCCGCTTCATCGCGCGCGAGCTGCACGACGAGCTCGGACAAGGCATCACCGCGGTGCGTGCGATCGCTGGCGCGATGATGCAGCGTTGCGAGCAGTTGCCGCAGCTCCACGGCAGCGCCCAGGCCATCCTGGCGATGACCGACCAGATGCAGGATGGGGTGCGCACGATCCTGCATCGCCTGCGTTCGGCGGCGGCAGGCGCGTCGCTCGACCAGGTGTTGCGCGACTATTGCGCACTGTGGAGCGGCCTGCATCCGGAAATCGAGTTGCAGTGCGAAATCGACCCGATCGGCTCGCCCACCGACGAGACGACCTCGCTCGCCCTGCTTCGCCTGCTGCAGGAGAGCCTCACCAACGTCGCCCGCCACGCCCGTGCGAGCCGCGCCGAAGTGACGTTTCGCACCGAAGGCGACATGCTCGTGCTGCGCGTGAGCGACAATGGCCGCGGACTGGCTGGCCCTGACGGCGAGCGCGACATGGCGAACCGTTTCGGCATCACCGGCATGCGCGAGCGGGTGGCGGCACTTCGGGGCAGCCTGACGATCGACGCGGCACCCGCGGGCGGCCTGAGCGTCAGCGCGAGCCTGCCGAAACACAGGAAACAGACGGAATTTCAGCATGGCGCAGACACTTGAACGAGTCCGCATTCTTCTGGCCGACGATCACGCCGCGGTGCGGATGGGGTTCCGCCTGCTGCTCGAGGGCGCGGGTGGCGTCGTGGTGGGCGAGGTCGACAGCGGCGAGGCCGCGGTGGCGGCATACGCGCAGCACCGCCCGGACGTACTGGTGATGGACGTATCCATGCCGGGCATCGGCGGGCTGGGCGCGCTCGAGCGCCTGCTCGCGCATACGCCCGATGCCCATGTGCTGCTGCTGTCGGCGCACGACGATGCACAGATCCCGGCGCGCGCGCTGCGCAGCGGCGCCACGGGCTACCTGTCCAAGCGCGCCCAGCCGCAGGAGCTGATCCGCGCCGTGGCCCAGGTCGCGCGCGGCCAGCGTTATGTCGATCCGGAACTGGCGCCGCAACTGGCGCTGGCGCAGTTGGGCGGCGCTGGCGTCGACCCCGCCACGGCACTGACCGACAAGGAGTTCGCCATCTTCCTGCAGCTCGCCCAGGGCCGCTCGGTGAGCGACATCGCCGCCGCGCACAAGCTGAGCCCCAGCACGGTGGGCACCCACCTCTATCACATCAAGCAGAAGCTCAACGCCAGCAACGCCGCCGAGCTGGCGCTGATCGCGGTGCGCAGCGGGCTGATCGAGGTTTAGCAGGAGTCTCGCGATGATCGGAGGAAGGATCAGTCGACTGCGAGCGACTTGCGCCCCTGTTCGATCAGACGCCTCGATTCGGCGGGGCCGCGGAAGATCAGCGGTGCCTCCTTCGCCACCGGTTGCACCGGCCGCTGCGCACGCTCCACCGCCTCGAGCACCACGTGATGCGCCGACGATTTGTCGCACACGGGATCAGGCGCAGCGGCATCGCCGGCGAGCATGAAGGCCTGGCAGCGGCAGCCGCCGCGGTCCTTTTCCTTCTCCGGACAGCTGCGGCAGGGCTCCTGCATCCAGTCGTCGCCGCGGAAGCGGTTGAAGCCTTCGGAGTCGTACCAGATCTCGCGCACGCCCATTTCACGAACATTGGGGAAGGACAGGCCGGGCAGCATCTTCGCGGTATGGCACGGCAAGGCGGTGCCATCGGGCGTCACCGTGAGGAACACGCTGCCCCAGCCGTTCATGCACTTCTTCGGCCGCGTCTCGTAGTAGTCGGGCACGACGAAGAAGATGCGGATGCGATCGCCGTAGCGCTGGCGTCGCTCGTTGGTGATGCGCTCGGCACGTTCGATCTGCTCGCGCGACGGCAGCAACTGGTCGCGATTGAGCAGCGCCCAGGAGTAGTACTGGCTATTGGCGAGTTCGAGGTATTCCGCGCCGAGCTCGACCGCCATGTCGATGATGTTCTCGATGTAGTCGATGTTGAGGCGGTGGATCACGCAGTTCATGACCATCGGCCAGCCGTTGGCCTTGATCATCGCCGCAACGCGCCGCTTGAGGTCGAAGGTGCGGGTGTGCGACAGGAAGTCGTTGAGTTCGCGCGTCGAATCCTGGAACGACAACTGGATGTGGTCCAGCCCCGCTTCCTTCAGCGCCGCGGCGCGCGCCTCGGTGAGGCCCACGCCGGACGTCAGCAGATTCGTGTAGAAACCGAGCCGACGCGCCTCGGCGACCAGTACCTCGAGGTCGTCGCGCGCCAGCGGCTCGCCGCCCGAGAACGCGCACTGCACGCTGCCGGCGGCGCGCGCTTCGCGCAGCACTCGCAGCCAGTCCTCGGTGCCGAGTTCCTCGGTGGTCGCAGCGAAGTCGGTCGGGTTGTAGCAGAAGGCGCAATGCAACGGGCAGCGGTAGGTGATCTCGGCCAGGAGCCATAGCGGCGGGCCGATCGAAGTAGCGGGTGCCTGCACGGGGGCGTTCACGTCACACCTCGATCCAGTGCTGAGCGCGCGCCATGTCGAGGAAGCTGGCGACGTCGGCGTGCAGGCCGCGGGTGTCGAAGGCCTGCTCCAGCTCGGCGACCAGTTCGTCCACGCTGCGACTGCCGTCGCAGCGCTTCATGATCTCGCCGGCGCTGGCGTTGAGTTTCACCATGCCTTCGGGGTAGAGCAGCACCCAGGACTGTTGCGCCTCCTCCCACTGCAGGCGGAACCTGGCCGACACCCGGGGTTTCGCCGTCGCGACGATGCTGGCCGCCTCACTCATTTGCGCGGTCCCTTGATCTCGATTTCGCACTGGCTGAGCATGATCGCGTCGGCCAGCGCCCACAGCACGTCGAGCTTGAACTGCAGGATTTCCAGCGCACGCTCCTGCATGGCCCGCGTCTGGCTGAAGTATTCCAGCGTGAAGCGCAGGCCATGCTCGACGTCGCGCCGCGCCTGGGTCAGGCGGTTGCGGAAGTACTGCAGCCCGGCGGTGTCGACCCAGGGGTATTTCTCCGGCCAGGTGTCGATGCGCTGCTGGTGGATGTGCGGCGCGAACAGCTCGGTGAGGCTGGAAGCCACCGCCTCCTGCCACGGCCGCTGGCGCGCGAAGTTGATGTAGGCGTCCACCGCAAAGCGCGCCGCCGGCGCCACATGGCGCAGCGAGGTGACGTCGTCGCGCGACAACCCCACCGCTTCGCCCAGGCGGATCCAGGCCTCGATGCCACCGGGGTCGGAAATGCCGCCGATCTCGTAGCCGTCGTGGTCCAGCATGCGCTGGATCCAGTCGCGGCGGATCGCGCGATCCGGGCAGTTCGACATGATCGCCGCATCCTTCACCGGGATCGCGATCTGGTAGTAGAAGCGGTTGGCGACCCAGCCCTGCAACTGCGCGCGCGTCAGCTTCCCTTCGGCCATCATGATGTGGAAGGGATGGTAGATGTGGTAGCTGGTGCCCTTGTCGCGCAGCTTGGCCTCGAATTCCTCCTTGCTCCAGGGCGGCAGTTCGGAGCGGCGCGTCAGGTCTGCGATGTGCTCGATGCTGAGGGCGTTGCTCACAGGCTTATCTCCATGCCGTCGTGGGACACCTCGATGCCGTGCGCGGCAAGTTCGACGCGCTGCGGGCTGTCTTCGTCGAGGATGGGGTTGGTGTTGTTGATGTGGATCAGCACCTTGCGCGTCGTCTTGGGCAGGCGGTCGAGCCATTCGATCATGCCGCCAGGCCCCGATTGCGGCAGGTGGCCCATCGCACGCGACGTCTTCGACGAGGCGCCGAGGCGGATCATCTCGTCGTCGGTCCACAAGGTGCCGTCGACCAGCACGCAGTCGGCCTGCTGCATCGCCTCCCATACGTGCGGTTCCATCTCGCCGAGTCCCGGGGCGTAGAACAGCCGCTTGGCACTGCGCGGATCGATCAGCGTCACGCCGATGTTGTCGCCGGGCTGCGGCCGGTCGCGGTGCGGCGAGTACGGCGGGGCGTTGCTGGTGAGCGGCAGCGCCGCAAAGCGCAGCCCCGGCGCGCCATCGATGGCGAATTCACCCATCAATGGCACTTCGTTCCAGACGATGCCGGCATAGTGGCCGAGCACGCCGAACAGCGGATTGCCCACGGAGAGATCCTCGCGCACGCAGGGCGTGCACCACACCTGCCAGGGCTGGCGATGCTCGCGCAGCATGTAGAGGCCGGTGGTGTGGTCGATCTGCGCGTCGATCAGCACGATCGCCGCGATCGCAGTGTCGCGCAGCGCGCGTGCGGGCTGCAATTCGGGGAAGCTGCGGATCTGCTGCAGCACGTCGGGCGAGGCGTTGAACAGCACCCAGCGCTCGTTGTCTCCGCTCACCGCAATGGAGGATTGTGTGCGCGGCGTGGCACGGATGCGGCCACTGCGTACGCCGTCGCAGGTGGGACAATTGCAGTTCCACTGCGGAAAACCACCGCCTGCGGCGGAACCAAGGACTCGGATTCTCATGGGCGGTCGGCCGAGGACGGAAGCGCTGATTCAGCCGCTCCCGCCTCGTGGCTTCAGTGATCAGCGCGTTGCGATGTACATCGTGATTTCAAAGCCGAAGCGGAAATCGCAGGCTGCCGGGGTTTCCCATTTCATGATTTGTCTCCTGTCGTCTCGTGGGTTGAAAGCGTGCCCGTGATGTGCCGCAACGGACACACGATGGCACGACCACACGATACCGATCCACCCGCTGGGCCAGCGTCCCGAAATCGACTGAAGTGAGCTCATGATTTTCATGAGGCTGTGGCGACGGACATCCGGACGCGGCGCAAGGCCCGGCCCGCTAGGATGTTGGCCATGACACATTCCGGACTTCCCGCCGGTATCACCGGCTGAGCGCGCCCGCCCCGCCGCAGGACACGAGATCACGTCTTCCATGTCTTCTTCCATCCCTTCGCCTTCGCCCTCTCGCTCCCCCATCCCCATCCCGGCCTCGGTCGAAGGCGATCTGCCCTTCCCGCCGATCGAGCCCTTTGACGCAGGGTGGCTGGATGTGGGCGACGGCCACCGCATCTACTACGAACAATGCGGCACCGCGGACGGCCCGGCGGCGCTCTTCCTGCACGGCGGACCGGGCAGCGGATGCAGCCCGCGCCACCGCAGGCTGCTCAACCCGGCCTGGCGCATCGTGCTGTTCGACCAGCGGGGCTGCGGGCGCAGCACGCCTGCAGGCGAATGCCGGGCCAACACGACCGCCGACCTAGTCGCAGACATCGAGCGATTGCGTGCTCACCTGGGTGTGTCCCGCTGGCTGGTGTTCGGCGGCTCCTGGGGCTCGAGCCTCGCCCTCGCCTACTGCGGGCGGCACCGTGAAGCCTGCCTGGGCACCATCCTGCGCGGCATCTTCCTCACCGGGAATGACGACATCGACTGGTTCTTCAACGGCGCCCGTCAACTGCTGCCGGACCATTGGGCGGCCCTTGCCGGCCTGACGCCGTCAGCACACGGTGGCGAGCTCGCGACGTGGTATTTCGATACCGTGCAGGGGGATAACAGCGATGAAGCCGTCGAGGCGGTGCGCCACTGGATGGACTGGGAGGAAGCGCTGTCGCGGCCCGGCTTTCCACCCTCGCCCGCCGCGGCAACGAGCCGTGAAACCGCTGCCGGACAACTCGCCAAATACCGGCTGCAGGCGCATTACCTGCGCCACGAATGTTTCGTCGGCAGGGCGCGCGCGCTCGACTTCGCACGGGCACTGCGGGGATTGCCGACCGCAATCCTGCATGGCCGCCTCGACCTGGTCTGCCGTCCGTCGAACGCCTGGGCGTTACACCAGACGCTGCCCGACAGCCGGCTGCTGTTGGTCGATGGCGCCGGCCACAGCCCGTTCGACGCGCCCATGACCCAGGCTCTGGTCGCCGCCGGCGACCATTTCCTCGCCCACGACACTTTCGCCAGTTGGCCGAACGAGGACCCCGCGTAGCCGAAAGCGAAGCGCACATGCCTAAACGGGCGACCTTGTCGTCCCGGGTGTTGCGCGGCAGCCGCGCAGCGCATTCTGGATCAGCAGTTGCTCGAGCAACCCATGAAATCCGCCCGCGCCATATTGGTTTGTACTGATGCGATCGGTATGATCTGGATTCCACTGGTCATCCAGAAACCTCATCCAGGCAACCGCAGCGTCACGTGTTCTTTGCTCACTCCACGCAGCGTAATGACAGATCCGACTGGCAAACTCTGGCCCAACATCTCCAGAATGTCGCCGCGTTGGCAGCCGATAGCGCCACCCTCTTCGGTGCCTCGGAGTTGGGAAGGATCGCGGGCCTACTTCACGATCTCGGCAAGTACTCCGACGATTTCCAGCGTCGAATAGCAGGTGACGCCATTCGGGTGGATCACGCGACGCGTGGTGCAATGCTGGCCGTTGAACGCTACAAGCACATCGGCATGCTGCTCGCCTATGGCATCGCTGGTCATCATGCTGGCTTGGCAAACGGCAGCGAGGGGAGCGAGCGAATTGCACTTTGCGATCGGCTGAAGGGTGTCGGACTGCCACCGTTGAAGGATGATTGGCAGCACGAGATCGCTCTGCCTGAGCAGGTAACTCCACCCAAGCTCGTCCCGCAGAACGGGTGCGGCATGTTCCAGTTCGCATTCTTCGCGCGCATGTTGTTCTCGTGCCTGGTGGATGCGGATTATCTCGACACCGAGTCGTTTTACGATCGTGTCGCGCTTCCGGGCCAGCCCAACGATCGCAGCGCATCGCGTGCGCTGGCGTCGCCGTCCCTGGAGTCGCTGCGCGAGCGCCTCGATACCTATCTTTCCGGCTTCGACGCCGATTCGCACGTCAATCGCGTCCGGGCGGAAATCCTTGCTCATACGCGCAAGGCCGCGACACATGCGCCTGGCCTGTTCTCGCTCACGGTGCCTACCGGCGGCGGAAAGACGCTGGCCTCACTTGCCTTCGCACTCGACCATGCCATTGCGCACGGGCTGCGGCGGGTGATCTTCGTGATCCCCTTCACCAGCATCGTCGAGCAGAACGCCGCGGTGTTCCGCACTGCGCTCGGCGATCTTGGGGAGGCTGCGGTGCTGGAGCACCACAGCGCTTTCGTTGCCGCCCAACTCCCCCGGTCGGACGCTGAGCGTTACCAGGCCAAGGAAAAGCTGCGGCTCGCGATGGAGAACTGGGATGCGCCCATCATCGTCACCACCGCCGTGCAGTTCTTCGAGAGCCTGTTCGCGGCACGGCCGTCACAGTGCCGAAAGCTGCACAACATCGCGGGCAGCGTGGTCATCCTCGACGAAGCGCAGACTTTGCCGCTGAAGCTGCTGCGGCCGGCGGTCGCGGCCATCGATGAACTGGCCCGTAACTACCGCAGCAGCATTGTCCTGTGCACCGCCACCCAGCCAGCCTTGAACGCACCGGATTTTCAAGGTGGGCTGGAGAAGGTGCGCGAACTCGCCCCGAATCCTCCAGAGCTCTTCCGCAAGCTGGACCGGGTACGCGTGCGCCATGTCGGCGCACTCGATGACGATGAGCTTGCGGCTCAACTCCGCACCCTCGACCAGGTGCTGTGCATCGTCAACAACCGCCGCCACGCCCGCGCGGTGTATCAGGCGCTCGCCGACCTGCCGGGCGCGCGGCACCTGACCACGCTGATGTGCGCCAAGCACCGTAGCCAGGTCCTGGCCGAGGTGCGGGCGCGCCTCAAGGCGGGCGAGCCTTGCCGGCTTGTTTCAACGTCGTTGATCGAAGCCGGTGTCGATATCTCCCTGCCCATTGTCTATCGCGCCGAAGCGGGCCTGGACTCCGTCGCCCAGGCCGCGGGGCGCTGCAACCGCAACGGCGAACGAGCGGCCGACCAGAGCGAGGTGCGTGTGTTCGCAACCGCCCATGGTGACTGGGCGCCTCCGCCAGAACTTCGCCAGTTCGCCCAGGCCGCGCAGGAGGTCATGCGCCAGCCGCAATTCCGTGACGATCCGCTCTCGCCGTCGGCGATCGAAGCCTACTTCCGGCTGCTCTACTGGAAAAAGGGCGACAAGGAACTGGATGCGGCGAACCTGCTTGGCCTCTGCGCAGAAAGCCGGATCGACTCCCTGCCGCTGGAAACGCTGGCGGCCAAGTTCCGCATGATCGACACGGTGCAGATGCCGGTCATCGTGCCCTTCGACGACCACGCGCGCCGCGATCTCGAAAGCCTGCGCTTTGCGGAAAAGAGTGGCGGGCTCGCGCGCAAGCTCCAGCCCTATCTGGTGCAGCTGCCACGCAACGGATTCGATGCGCTGCGCAAGGCGGGCGCGATTCAGCCGGTTGCGCCAGAGAAATGGGGAGAGCAGTTCGTGGAGCTGGTGAACGTGGACCTGTACGACCGGCGATTCGGGTTGTCCTGGGACGATCCGGCGTTCATCAAGCCTGAGAGCTTGATGTGGTGAGGAAGCCGACGAAGAGCGTCATCTACATGATCACGTACCCAAACGGGAAGATCTACGTTGGTCAGGACCGCACCAACAGCATCAACTACTTCGGCAGTGCCAGTAGCGAGCTGATCGCGCGCGACTTCACCGAGGAGTCGCGGCGGGACTTCACCATCCGCCGCACGATCCTGTGGGAGTCGGAATCCGCGTCCGCGGCAGAGGTGACTCAGAAGGAGGCCGAGTTGATCCGCCGGCTCCAGTCCAACAATCCGATCATCGGCTACAACCGTTGGCCGAAGTACGTCCCGGCCCCGAGTGGCCGGGACGATGCAACCGAGGGAGGGCACGAGGAATGAGCTACGGAATCCGCCTGCACGTATGGGGCGAGCGGGCCTGCTTCACGCGGCCGGAAATGAAGGTGGAGCGGGTGAGCTACGACGTCATAACGCCGTCGGCCGCGCGCGGCATCCTGGAGGCAGTTCATTGGAAACCAGCGATCCGCTGGGTCGTGGATCGCATCCACGTGCTCAAGCCGATCCGCTTCGAGTCCATTCGCCGCAACGAGGTCGGCGGCAAGCTGTCTCCGGCCAGTGTCAGCAAGGCGATGAAGGCCGGCTCCACCGCCGGGTTGGTGGCGTATGTCGATGAGGATCGCCAGCAGCGTGCCGCGACGGTGCTGCGCGATGTGGCCTATGTGATCGAGGCCCACTTCGAGCTCACCGACAAAGCCGGGTCGGACGATTCGGTGGGCAAGCATCTGGACATCTTCAACCGCCGCGCACGCAAGGGGCAGCATTTTCATGCACCCTGCCTGGGCGTGCGCGAGTTTCCCGCCCACTTTGCCCTGATCGAGGACGGCCAGCCGCTACCCGACGCGCATCCCGCACGCGATGCGGACAAGGACCTGGGCTGGATGCTGCACGATATCGATTTCGCCCGGGACATGACGCCGCGCTTCTTTCGCGCACAGTTGAAAGCAGGCGTCATCGAGGTACCGCCGTGGCAGGGCGCGGAGGTCAAGTCATGATCCTGCAGGCGTTGAATCGCTATTACGAGCGGCTGATCGAGCAAAAGCCCGAGGATGTAGCGCCCTACGGATTTAGCCCGGAGAAGGTCAGTTTCGAGATCCTGCTGACACCGGATGGTGGCGTGGCGCAGATCAACGACATTCGCGACACCTCCAGTAAGAAGCCTCAGCCCAAGCTCATCGAAGTACCGCAATCCCCCAAGAGAGCGAACAACATTGCACCGTGTTTCCTATGGGACAAAACCAGCTACGTGCTTGGCGTGAGCAACACCAGCAAGCGCGCCGACAAAGAACATGAGGCCTTCGTCGAACTGCACGAAACGGTACTCGCCTCTGAGGACGACCCCGGACTCAAGGCCTTGCTAAGTTTCCTGCGCAGCTGGTCGCCGGAACAGTTCGAGGCGCGTGGCTTCCCTGCAGACATGGTCGACGCCAACCTCGTGTTCCGGCTGGATGGCGAACAGTGCTATGTGCACAAACGACCGGCCGCGCGGGCGGTGCGCGCCCGTTTGCTTGCAGGCGACGAGGGTCAGGAAGCGGCGGCAAACAGTGCGATCTGCCTTAACAGTGCGGTCTGCCTTGTCAGTGGGGAGGTTGCACCGGTGGCCCGCCTGCATCCCGCGATCAAGGGTGTGAACGGGGCGCAGAGTTCGGGCGCGTCCATCGTCTCATTCAATCTCGACGCCTTCACGTCCTATGCCAAGAGCCAGGGCGGCAACGCGCCGGTATCGGAGCCGGCCGCCTTTGCCTACACCACGGCGCTGAACTATCTGCTGCGCCGGGGCGAACACAACCGCCAGCGCCTGCAGGTGGGCGACGCCTCGGTGGTGTTCTGGGCCGAAGCCGCCGATGCACAGCAGGCGAGCACGGCCGAGGATTTGTTTGCCACCCTGCTCAGCCCGCCTGCCGATGACGCCTCGGAGGCGGCACGGGTGCGCGCGGTGCTGGAGCGCATCGCGAAAGGCCGTCCGGTGGCGGACCTCGTTCCCAATCTCGAACCCGGCACCCGCATGTATGTGCTGGGCCTCGCGCCCAATGCCTCGCGCCTGTCGGTGCGCTTCTGGCAGGTGGATACGCTGGGGGTGCTCGCCGGCCGCATCGCCCAGCATGCGGAAGACCTGCGTCTGGAGCCGCTGCCGTGGCGCACCGAACCATCCGTGTATCGGCTGGTGCTGGCAACGGTGCCGCACCGCGAGGGCGCCAAACCCAAGGCCGACCACGCGATCAACATCGTCATCGGCGAGACGATGCGCGCCATTCTCAGCGGCGGGCCGTATCCACGCAGTCTGCTGGCCAACACCATCATGCGGTTTCGGGCGGACGGAGACATCTCCGGCCTGCGCGTGGCCTTGTGCAAGGGCGTTCTGGCGCGCGAACGGCGCCGGGACATTCGTACATCCGAGGAGGAGATCCCCGTGAGTCTCGACAAGCAATCCACCCAGCCCGGCTACCTGCTCGGGCGGCTGTTCGCAGTGCTGGAACATGTGCAGCGCGCCGCCCTGGGCAGCCAGATCAACGCCACGATTCGCGACCGTTACTACGGTGCGGCATCGGCTACGCCGGCCTCGATCTTTCCGGTGCTGTTGCGTAACACCCAGAACCACCTCGGCAAGCTGCGCAAGGAGCGCAAGGGTCAGGCAGTGAATCTGGAAAAGGACATCAGCGAGATCGTCGGCGGCTTGCCCGATCAGTTTCCACGCAGCCTCAAGATCGAAGATCAAGGCCGCTTCGCCATCGGCTACTACCACCAGTCGCAGTCCTACTTTACGCGCCGCGACACGGCTGATAGCGCGTACGCCGACGAATCCGCCGAACCTACCGACATCGAAACCGAAGGAGCCGACCAATGACCGCCATCGTCCACCGCTACGAGTTCGTTTATCTGTTCGACGTCACCAACGGCAACCCCAACGGCGACCCGGACGCCGGCAACCTGCCGCGACTGGATCCGGAAACCAACTGCGGCCTGGTGACCGACGTCGCGCTCAAGCGCAAGATCCGCAACTTCGTCACGCTTGACAAGGACGGCGCGCCGGGTTTCGCTATCTACATGCGGGAGAGGGCCGTGCTCAATGACCAGCATCTCTTGGGTCGTCAGGCGGTGGGCCTCACGAACGAGAGTAAGGAGGAGCTCAAGAAGTTGCCGAAGCCCGAGGCCAAGGCCCGCGAGATCACCGAGTGGATGTGCGCCAACTTCTTCGACGTACGCACCTTCGGCGCGGTGATGACTACGGGCGTCAATGCCGGCCAGGTACGAGGTCCGGTGCAACTAGCGTTTGCGACCTCTGTCGAGCCAGTACTTCCGCTGGAAATCTCTATTACCCGAATGGCAGTAACGACTGCGGAGGAAGCGGAGAAGCAGTCGGGAGATAACCGCACCATGGGCCGAAAGCACATCGTGCCTTACGGGCTGTATCGCGCGCACGGTTTCGTCTCCGCCAAACTGGCGGAGCGCACGGGCTTTTCCGATGACGACCTCCAATTGCTTTGGAGCGCGCTCATCAACATGTTCGAGCACGACCGTTCCGCCGCGCGCGGCGAGATGGCTGCGCGCAAGCTGATCGTCTTCGAGCACGAGAACGCCATGGGTAATGCCCCCGCACATATGCTGTTCGATGCGGTCAAGGTGAAGCGTGCCGAGGGCACCGAAGACCGGCCGGCACGCAGCTTTGCGGACTATCGCGTCACTGTCGACGCGGAGGCCATGCCCACGGGCGTGAGCGTCCGCGAACTGCTGTAAGCAGACGCGGTGGCCGAGGGAGGGATGGAGCCCATGGACGAGCCCGACGACCTCATTCCTCTTTCCGCTCTCCAGCACTATCTCTACTGCCCGCGCCAGTGCGCGCTGATCCATGTCGAGCGCCTGTGGGCCGAAAACCGGCAGACGGCGGAGGGGCGTTTACTGCACGACCATGCCGACACCCCTCAGATCGAGCGTCGCCATGGCGTGCGCACGATCACCGCGATGCCATTGTCCAGCGCAGAACTTGGTATTGCCGGAGTCGCGGACGTCGTGGAGTTCAGGGCAGATGAGGCGGGTGAGCATCCGTTCCCGGTCGAGTACAAGCGCGGCCGCCCGAAGGGTCATCGCGCCGACGAGGTACAGCTATGCGCACAGGCGCTGTGCCTGGAGGCGATGTTCGGATGCAAGGTGGAGGATGGCGCCTTGTTCTACGGCCAGACTCGCCGCCGGCAGGCGGTGACGTTCGACAACGACCTGCGTCGGCTGACCCTGGAAACGATACAGGCCGCACGCGAGATGATCCGCGCGGGTCAAACGCCGACGGCGAGCTACCAGGCCAAACGCTGCGATGCCTGCTCGCTCATTGATCTCTGCCAGCCGAAGTTGCTTGGCAAGGGGCGGGACGTCGAAACGTGGTTGCGCGGACAGATTGCCGAGGAACCCTGACGCATGCGCCGACAGCTCAACACCGTATATGTGACTACCGAGGGCGCGTGGCTGCGCAAGGATGGCGAGAACATCGTCATGGAGGTTGAGGGAGAGACGCGTGCACGCTTGCCAGCACACATGCTGGACAGTCTGGTCTGCTTCGGCCGCGTGCTAGTGTCGCCGCCGCTGCTAGGTTACTGCGCGGAACGAGGCATCAGCGTCTGCTACCTGAGCCCCAACGGCAAATTCCTCGCTCGCGTGGAGGGGCCGGTTGCGGGCAACGTACTGCTGCGTCGCGAGCAATACCGCCGCACCGACGATGCGCCGCGGTGCGCTGGCGTCGTGCGTAACCTCCTGATCGGTAAGATCCACAACCAGCGTGCGGTGGTGTCGCGCGGGCTCCGCGACTACGGCGACGATTTGCCGACGCCAGACCGCGATGCGTTGCTACACACCTGCAAGCGGCTCAAGCACATCGGTGCGCGTGTGCTTGCCGAGGTGCCGATCGACATCTTGCGGGGACTTGAGGGTGAAGCAGCACAGGCCTATTTCGGAGTATTCGACCATCTGATCCGAGTGCCGGACGCCACGATGCGTTTTTCCGGGCGTAGCAGGCGCCCCCCAACCGATGCCGCGAATGCGCTCTTGTCGTTTCTCTACACACTGCTAACGCACGATTGCCGCTCGGCGCTCGAAACCGTTGGGCTGGATCCGGCCGTGGGGTTTCTCCATCGTGACCGTCCCGGCCGCCCAAGCCTGGCGCTCGACCTCGTTGAGGAGTTCCGCCCCGCGTTTGCCGATCGGTTGGCCCTGTCGCTGATCAATCGCAAGCAGGTCTCCGCACGCGACTTCACGCGCATGGACAACGGCGCGGTACTGCTCAAGGAAGATGCGCGCAAGACCGTGCTCACGGCCTACCAGGAACGCAAGCGGGAACAGCTACGCCACGCCTTTCTCGATGAGAAGGTCGAGATCGGGTTGTTCCCGGTGATCCAGGCCCAGTTGCTTGCCCGGCACCTTCGTGGCGATCTCGACGCCTATCCGCCATTTCTCTGGAAATAGGGTGACTTCATGATGGTTCTCGTCAGCTACGACGTGAGCACGAGCAGCGCCAGCGGCGAGAGGCGCCTGCGCCGCCTGGCCAAGGCGTGTCGCGACTACGGGCAGAGGGTGCAGTACTCGGTGTTCGAGATCGAGGTGGACTACGCACAGTGGACTTTCCTCAAGAATCGCCTGTGCGAATTGATCGACCCCGAGCAGGACAGCCTGCGGTTCTACTATCTCGGCAGAAACTGGCAGAACAAGGTCGAACACGTGGGCGCGAAGCCTGTACTGGATTTGAACGGTCCATTGATCCTTTGACCCGTCCCCAGCGCGAACCACAAGCATCCTGGTCAGCCCCAGGCGGTTCGCAGAGGCAATGAACGCCCGCTATGTATGATGGTCGCACAGGAATTGGCCACTTGATACCAGCTCGTCGCTAAGTCAGGCACTGCGGTTCGCAGAGTTGAAGTGTTTTTCTTAATGTATTTATGTGGTTGTGGAGACAGCGTCGCGCCCCTCGTGGGCGCGTGGATTGAAACGCGCGTCGTCGCGCTCACGATACGTATCGGCGAGCGTCGCGCCCCTCGTGGGCGCGTGGATTGAAACGATGCCGGCCTTGTCAATGGCCTGCGCGGCGCGCGCGTCGCGCCCCTCGTGGGCGCGTGGATTGAAACACTGCGAGCGGGCAAAGCCAGCTTTTCGTGATGGGGTCGCGCCCCTCGTGGGCGCGTGGATTGAAACGGACAGGTCGGCGCGTCAGCAGCGAAGACAGCAGGTCGCGCCCCTCGTGGGCGCGTGGATTGAAACCATTCCGTCGAGCTGGGCTGCCATCAGCGCATACCGTCGCGCCCCTCGTGGGCGCGTGGATTGAAACCAGACGGAGAACTGCATCGGCTGCAGGCATACGTGTCGCGCCCCTCGTGGGCGCGTGGATTGAAACAACGACGCGAACACCGCGCAAGTGCGGATGGCCGCGTCGCGCCCCTCGTGGGCGCGTGGATTGAAACGTCGACGGCTCTACATCCCCACCGGAAATCGCGCCGTCGCGCCCCTCGTGGGCGCGTGGATTGAAACGTCGGCGTGCTGCTGACGGCCGAGCAGGCCGATGCGTCGCGCCCCTCGTGGGCGCGTGGATTGAAACCGTCCCGATCGTGACAAGAGCGTGCCCAAGCAACTGTCGCGCCCCTCGTGGGCGCGTGGATTGAAACGTGCGCGAAGTGGGCTTGTGCGGATGTCCAGACTAGGTCGCGCCCCTCGTGGGCGCGTGGATTGAAACTGGTGCGGCGTCCGGGCGGGGGGATTGACGTCATCGTCGCGCCCCTCGTGGGCGCGTGGATTGAAACGTGATCTATCGGGATGGTGTGGCCGGGGGCTGGATCGTCGCGCCCCTCGTGGGCGCGTGGATTGAAACCGTTGCGCCGGAACTCGTGGCTCAAATCCGCGGGTCGCGCCCCTCGTGGGCGCGTGGATTGAAACTGTAATGCGCTTCCCATTCGCGCAGGAGGGTGAGTTGTCGCGCCCCTCGTGGGCGCGTGGATTGAAACGCGTCGTCGCGCTGCAAGACGTCGATGTGGCCGTGCGTCGCGCCCCTCGTGGGCGCGTGGATTGAAACAAGCAACGCCAGCAAGCGAACCAGTCCCGAAGCGGTCGCGCCCCTCGTGGGCGCGTGGATTGAAACGAGCGGCTGGTGCTGTACGTGCGCGGCGCCGTGCGTCGCGCCCCTCGTGGGCGCGTGGATTGAAACTCGGCTGCGTGCACCATCACGCCGTCGGTCGCTTGTCGCGCCCCTCGTGGGCGCGTGGATTGAAACATGTGGGAGATCCTGAAGAGCATCCAGGTCCGCGTCGCGCCCCTCGTGGGCGCGTGGATTGAAACCCGCACTCCCACCACAGCGCGCTGCCGGCCTGCTTGTCGCGCCCCTCGTGGGCGCGTGGATTGAAACATCCGCATCCGTTCGTCGGCCGATATCCTGCTCGGTCGCGCCCCTCGTGGGCGCGTGGATTGAAACGCCGAAGGGGTCCAATAGACGGTCGTGCCGGTCACGTCGCGCCCCTCGTGGGCGCGTGGATTGAAACTTTGCCGAAGCACACCATCGGCCCGTCTGCCTCGCGTCGCGCCCCTCGTGGGCGCGTGGATTGAAACATCAAGGCCGAGTGTCATGCAGAACCCGTAGAGGGTCGCGCCCCTCGTGGGCGCGTGGATTGAAACTTCAGCGCGGTCGCTGCTTTATTCGGGTCGAACAGTCGCGCCCCTCGTGGGCGCGTGGATTGAAACACCACTTTCGAGCCCGGCACCCAGAACACCCGGTCGGTCGCGCCCCTCGTGGGCGCGTGGATTGAAACACAGCGTCGCAGCCAGCGCGAACAGTTGATCGAGTCGCGCCCCTCGTGGGCGCGTGGATTGAAACCGTTGCCGGGCAGCGTGAGCGTGTCGCACGGCACGTCGCGCCCCTCGTGGGCGCGTGGATTGAAACTTCCATGGTGTGCTCCTGTGAATAGGACGGTGTGTGTCGCGCCCCTCGTGGGCGCGTGGATTGAAACTCTTGCGCACGCACGTGTGCGCGCGCCTGCAAGCCGTCGCGCCCCTCGTGGGCGCGTGGATTGAAACGTCAGCGACAGAAGCCTGCCATCCGAAAGGATCGCGGTCGCGCCCCTCGTGGGCGCGTGGATTGAAACATCCCGTCGAGCTGCAGCGCGAGCAGCGCATACCGTCGCGCCCCTCGTGGGCGCGTGGATTGAAACTGGCGCGGGAAGGCATGGGCGGAGCGCAGCGGGACGGTCGCGCCCCTCGTGGGCGCGTGGATTGAAACTTTTGCAGCTCGGCGAGCGCGGCGCGGCCCTGCGCGTCGCGCCCCTCGTGGGCGCGTGGATTGAAACCAGTCGATGCCGGCGAGGCCGGGCGGGACGGCGCCGTCGCGCCCCTCGTGGGCGCGTGGATTGAAACTTTTCGGCGCGGCTGGCGTCGGCGGGGGGCTCGATGTCGCGCCCCTCGTGGGCGCGTGGATTGAAACTCCGCGCTCTCAGGAAAATAGGAGAGAAGCATGAGCGTCGCGCCCCTCGTGGGCGCGTGGATTGAAACGTGGGCGGCAACAGTGCCGACGCGCTGCGGGTGGCGTCGCGCCCCTCGTGGGCGCGTGGATTGAAACGATGTCAAATACGTAGTCGCCCGCAGGAAGTGCAAGGTCGCGCCCCTCGTGGGCGCGTGGATTGAAACGGTGGGCTCGACATCAGCAGCACGGCCGGGCTGAGTCGCGCCCCTCGTGGGCGCGTGGATTGAAACTACATGAACGCCACCATCCTCAATGACGGCTGGATGGTCGCGCCCCTCGTGGGCGCGTGGATTGAAACGGCAGCGGCGCATCTCCCGTCGATCTGGTCGATAGTCGCGCCCCTCGTGGGCGCGTGGATTGAAACTTTGCGGGCGCCGGTTCGTCCTGCGCGGCGCCCGGGTCGCGCCCCTCGTGGGCGCGTGGATTGAAACAGATAAAAGCCCTCAGCAACGGATTCCCGTGCGCAGTCGCGCCCCTCGTGGGCGCGTGGATTGAAACGGACAGGTCGGCGCGGCAGCAGCGAAGACAGCAGGTCGCGCCCCTCGTGGGCGCGTGGATTGAAACACGCTCGGAGCCACAAAGTTGTTGGGCAGCGGCTGGTCGCGCCCCTCGTGGGCGCGTGGATTGAAACATGAAGAAGAGATGCACGGTCTCGCAGAATCTGAGAGTCGCGCCCCTCGTGGGCGCGTGGATTGAAACTTCGGCAGTTGGCGCTGCATGCCAGTGATGCCGAGCAGTCGCGCCCCTCGTGGGCGCGTGGATTGAAACCTTCGCGCTTTCCGTGGTGGCGTAGGTCGCCTGCAGTCGCGCCCCTCGTGGGCGCGTGGATTGAAACCCACACTCCCACCACAGCGCGCTGCCGGCCTGCGTCGCGCCCCTCGTGGGCGCGTGGATTGAAACTGGCGCGGAAAAGCGTGGGCGGAGCGCAGCGGGAGTCGCGCCCCTCGTGGGCGCGTGGATTGAAACGGCGATCGCGGGCATCGTGACGGGGCTGGGTATCCGTCGCGCCCCTCGTGGGCGCGTGGATTGAAACTGGCAGCGATCGACGCCGGGCGCATTGCGGCCGGGGTCGCGCCCCTCGTGGGCGCGTGGATTGAAACAGGGCGTGGTGTCGGTGTCTCCGGCCGGGCGCATGTCGCGCCCCTCGTGGGCGCGTGTCAGGCGACACCGTAAATTGACTCCCTAGCGACACGAGAAACTGACCCCCTCGTACGCAAG
>JAFEFC010000040.1 GCA_018240785.1 Pseudomonadota bacterium
CGCTGCGCTGGCTGCCCGCCGCGACCACTGTCGAACACTTCGAGGCCCTCCTGCCCTGGAATCTCAAGGCTGAGCGATTGATCAGAGCGTAGCGAACTCGCGAAGGATGGGGTTCGTGGAGCGCTTACTCCCAATGAAATATGGTATTTCCAGGCGAAGGACTATGCATGCCATGATTTCACCAACACAGCGACGGTGACTGCGGATGTAGTCCCCCTCGTCGGGGTGGTACAGGACACGGCCAGTGCGAGTTTCCACCTTGTTGCCTAAACAAGCGGCGCGCAGTTGCCTGACGCATGACCAGGCCGAAGCGGTCGTGCTTGCCGAGTTCGCCCGCCACCGCTGGAGCGGCAGGACGTAACCCGCCTGCCTGCAACCCGAGCACCGAAAAGCAAAAAGGCCAGTCCGTGAGGGCTGGCCTTTTTGCTTGATGCGTGTTTGGACAGGACTTGAACCTGTGACCTTCGGGTTATGAACCCGACAAGCTCACGAACTGCTCCACCCCGCGTCCGCAAACCGCTTACAACATGCTTACGTGAAACCGCACCCTGCTGTTACAGCGTCTGACGACATGCGCCGAGTGCTTGATTTACTGGTGCCGGCAATAGGAATCGAACCCACGACCTTCTGATTACAAATCAGCTGCTCTACCAACTGAGCTATGCCGGCAGCGAGCGCGGATTATAGCGCAAGGCAATGCCATGAAGACGTACCTTGACCCGCAACTTGATTACTGTATATTTTAACAGTACATCATCAAGGAGACGGAACCATGGAACCGAAGATCAACCGGGTACTGATGGGCATGGGGCTGCTGGCGGGCTTACTGATCGGCGTCGGGTACAACGGCGGGGCAATGGTGGTGGTGGTCACTGCCGCAACCACGGTATGGCTGCTTCGCACCCGGGGCGATCGCGGCGACCGGGCACACTGATCCATCGATTCACCCGTTACGACCGAATTTGTTCACCAACAGCTTGAGCTTTTCCGCATGACGGCGCTCGGCCTCCTCCGCTTCGCGCTTCTCGCGCTGCTTGCGGGCCACGGATGCGAACCTTTCCTTCAGCGTCGCAGCAGCGTGGGTGCGTTGCTCCTCGGTCACCTCACCAGCGACGTTGCCGTCCAGGTCGAACCGTTCGCTCGACCGCTCCATGGACTTCAAATAACGCGTTGATGCGGTGTGCATGTGCAGCGCGTTACGCAGGCTCTTGCGATCGAACTCGGGGAAGCGCTCGGCAATGGCCTTGTCGATGCGTAGCGCAAGCGGCTTGCAATCGCGGAAAGTGGGCGAGGACGCTTCCAGGCGCTGCAGGATGGCGCGTGGCTCGATGCGTTTTTGTTGCGGGGCGGCCTCGGCCGTCTCGATGGGTGTGGTTTCGGTATTCATCACTAGCCAGGGCTTGACACCCGCTTGACATTCAGCGGGCACACTTGTTACGGATCGACCCGTATTCTACCCTTCCCGGGCAATCTCGAAGGCGCGGCGCTTGAAGGAAAGCGCTACCTTTGCGCAACGAATCCGCGCATCTGATCAAGTTGCCGGCCCTATACTTCCACAGACATCCTTTGCCCTGACGACGCAGCAGACGAGCATGGCCACACTCAGCAATCCGTCGGAAATCGCGCGCGAGACACTGCGCCAGCTCGCCATGCGCCGAGTTGCGCCGACGCCCGACAATTACAAGCGCCTGTACCACGAAATCGCCGGCTCCCAGGCTGACGCGGATGCGTTTCCGGAACAGTTCGTTCGCAGGATCGCCCGCCGACTGCCGCGAGACACCGCCGAACGGCAGCGCATGGCACGCAGCCTCGACCAGGCGCTTGCCGCAGGCGACCCTCGCGCCGGAAACGACGCGCTGGAGCGCTACCTCGGCAGCCTCCAGACGGCCGAGGCACCGCCGTGGAACGAACTCATCTCCCAACTTTTGCGCCAATGGGAAGCTCGCCATACGGGCTGGACAACCGCGCGCAAGCGCGAGGCGCTCGAGCGTGTGCTGAGTGCGAGCGACGCCACCACGCTTTTCAGTCGGCTACAGGGTCTGCTCAAGAGCTGGAGCCTTGCACCATCGGACACCGAGCTTCCGCTTACGGCCGAAACCGAGCCGTCCGGCCCGGCAGATGGCGCACCCAGCTCGGCGGCTTCGGCACCCACGCGCACGGTGATCGGTGCGCGGCTGGCGGAGGCCCCTGGCGCAAGAGAACTTGTCGAAGGGCTGCGTACGTTGTTGGCGCTCGCTTTCGAAGACGTGATTCCGGCCTTTCTCGGCGGCAATCCCCAGCTCTTCGATGAGGCCGCGCGGCTCGCGATGGCCGTGCGCGGGGCACAGGACGCCGCCGCGCTCGCCGCGCTCAAGCGCCCGCTGCGACGCTACGCGGAGCAGCTCGAGAACGCCGCGGCCGACGACGCCGAGATCCGCACCGGCCTGCTCGATCTGCTTCGCCTGCTGTTACGCAACATTGACGATCTCGTCATCGACGACACCTGGCTGAGCGGCCAGATCGAAATGCTGCGCGAAATCGTTGAGTCACCGCCAAACCCACGCACCCTCGATGCTGCCGAGCAACAGCTCAAGGGCCTGATCTTCAAGCAGAGCCAGCTCAAGCACAACCTGGTAGAGGCCCAGCGAAACCTGCGCGAGATGCTTGCCGGCTTCGTGGACCAGCTTGCACGCTTCGCAGAAAGCACCGGCACCTATCACGACCGCATTGGCAGCTTTGCCCAACGCATCGCTGAAACCAAGGACATCAACGCCATCGGGCCGCTGTTGGGCGAGGTCATGAACGAGACGCGCGCAATCCAGGAACAGGCAAAGCAGTCGCGCGACGAGCTCGTGGTCGTGCGCGAGCAGGCGCACGCCGCCGAGGCCCGAATCTCGCACTTGCAGCGGGAACTGGACGAGGCGAGCCGCCTGATGCGTCACGACCAGCTCACCGGCGCGCTGAACCGGCGCGGCCTCGAGGAAATGTGCCAGAAGGAACGCGCCCGGGCGGACCGCCGCCGCTCGGCGCTATCCCTCGCGCTGCTCGACATCGACAACTTCAAGCGCCTCAACGACACCTACGGCCACCACTCGGGCGACGAAGCGCTGGTGATGCTGGCGCGCACGGTGCGCCAGCACCTGCGACCGCAGGACACGCTGGCGCGCCACGGCGGCGAGGAATTCGTCATCCTGTTCCCGGACACCGATGTCGATCAGGCCAATCAGGCGCTGGTGCGCCTGCAGCGCGAACTCACGCGCGAGTTCTTCATGGCCAACAACGACAAGGTGGTGATCACCTTCAGTGCCGGCGTCACCCCCTGGACTTCGGGCGAGGCGGTGCAGGACGCCCTGTCGCGCGCCGATGCGGCGATGTACCAGGCGAAGCAGGCCGGCCGCAATCGGGTTTTCGCTGCGCCGGCGCCGGCCTAGCGCCGGCCGGCTGGTGGCGCGGCACGAGGCAGTTCGGGCCGTTGCCGATCAGCTCGACGCGGCCCATCTGCTTCAGCGCCTCGCGCAGCAGCGGCCAGTTCTCGGGATCGTGCCAGCGCAGGAAGGCCTTGTGCAGCTTGCGGATGCGTCCCGCCCGCGCGGTTTCCACCACCTCCGACTCGGCCGACACCTTCTTCAGCGGATTCTTGCGCGTGTGGTACATGGTGGTGGCCATCGCCATCGGCGTGGGCAGGAAGGTCTGCACCTGATCGACGCGGAAATTGCGCCGCTTCAGCCACAGCGCCAGGTTGAGCATGTCCTCGTCGGTCGTGCCCGGATGCGCGGCGATGAAGTAAGGCACCAGGTGCTGCTTCTTGCCTGCCTGCTTCGAGAACTTCTCGAACATCTCGACAAAGGCGTCGTAGGTGCCGATGCCGGGCTTCATCATCTTCGACAGCGGCCCTTCCTCGGTGTGCTCGGGTGCGATCTTCAGCAGGCCGCTGACGTGGTGGGTGACCAGTTCCTTCACGTACTCCGGCGAGCGCACCGCGAGGTCGTAGCGCAGGCCCGAGCCGATGGTGATGCGCTTGATGCCCGGCACCGCCCGCGCCTTGCGGTACAGCTCGATCAGCGAGGAATGGTCGGTGTTCAGGTTCTCGCAGATGCCCGGATACACGCACGACAGCCGCCTGCAATTCTGCTCGATCCCCTTGCTCTTGCAGGCCATGCGATACATGTTCGCGGTGGGCCCACCGAGGTCGGTGATGTGGCCCTTGAAGTCCGGCGACTTGTCGCGGATCTCCTCGATCTCGTGAATGATCGAGTCGTGCGAACGGCTCTGGATGATGCGCCCCTCGTGCTCGGTGATCGAGCAGAAGGTGCAGCCGCCGAAGCAGCCGCGCATGATGTTGATCGAAAACTTGATCATGTCCCAGGCCGGGATGCGCGCATCCCCATAGGTGGGATGCGGCGCACGTGCGTAGGGCCGGTCGTAGACGAAATCCATCTCCGGCGTGGAGAGCGGCACTGGTGGCGGATTGAGCCACACGTCGCGCGCGCCCGGCCCCTCGCCGTAGCGCTGCACCAACGCGCGCGCATTGCCCGGGTTCGATTCGAGATGGAACACGCGCGAGGAGTGAGCGTACATCACCGCATCGTCCTTCACCTGCTCGTAGGCCGGCAGGCGGATCACCTGATGTTCGCGCTTCGCACGGCGCGCGGCGACGCGCTCGGCGGCAGGCACGATGCGCACCGGCTGGGCGCCATCCGCCGTCTGCTGCGCCGGCGCCGGCTCCATCGCGTAGGGATCGGGGTGACGGTCGACGCGGCCGGGCCTGTCGAGCGCCAGCGAATCGATCTCCTCCCACTCCGCCGACGGCAGCCAGCCGGGCTTCACCATGAAGGCGGTGCCACGCAGGTCGCGGATGTGCTCGATCGGCTCTCCGGCGGCGAGGCGACGGGTCAGGGCGATCAGCGCCCGCTCGGCGTTGCCGAACAGCAGGATGTCGGCCTTCGAATCGGGCAGCACCGAGCGCCGCACCTTGTCCGACCAGTAGTCGTAATGCGCGATGCGCCGCAGGCTGGCCTCGATGCTGCCAATCACGATGCGGGCGTCGGGATAGGCCTCGCGCGCACGCTGCGCATACACCGTCACCGCGCGGTCGGGCCGCCTGCCGGCTTCGGCGTTGGGCGTGTAGGCGTCATCCGAGCGGATCTTGCGGTCGGACGTGTACCGATTGACCAGCGAATCCATGTTGCCGGCGGTGATGCCGAAATACAGCCGCGGCCGGCCGAGCACGCGGAAGGGTTCGGCCGACTGCCAGTCCGGCTGGCTGATGATGCCGACGCGAAAGCCATGTCCTTCGAGCAGGCGGCCGATCAGCGCCATGCCGAAACTGGGATGATCGATGTAGGCGTCGCCGGTGACGAGGATCACGTCGCATTCGTCCCAGCCCAGCGCGTCCATTTCGGCGCGGGACATGGGCAGGAAGGGCGCGGCGCGGCGGCCGCCAACGGTCGCGATGACGCCGTCGCCCGTCGGCTGTGCGGTGGAAGGACTGAGTTCATTCATGATGGTCGCCATTGTATCGGTCCGGCTGGGCTTGTCCGGCCCGGTTTGACAGCGCCCGCCGCTTTGCGCGACATTCCCTGCCCTGTCGCCGGATTCGACTCATGCCGCCGTTCGCCCTGCTTCCCTCTTGCATCTGCCCGCTACAGGGAGCTGACCGTTGAGCCGGCCGTTGGTTCTGCTGCATGGCTGGGGCCTCACGCCGGCCGTCTGGCAGCCGCTGCTCGACGCACTGCCGAAGACGCTGGATGTGCACACGCCGGCCCTGCCCGGCCACGCGCAGGCAACGGCTGCCGCGCCCGGGATCGCCGCATGGACGGAGGCCCTGCTCGCGCAGATCCCGCACGACGCGGTGGTGTGCGGCTGGTCGCTGGGGGCGATGGTCGCCCTCGACCTCGCGGCGCGCCACCCGTCGCACGTTGCGCGGCTGATCCTGATCGGCAGCACGCCGCGTTTCGTCTCCACCACGTCCCGCGACCACGGCGATGCCTGGCCACACGGACTGGACCCAGCGGTCGCAGATGACTTCGCCGCCCGCTTCGACCACGATCCGGCCGCCACGATGCAGCGCTTCGTCGCCCTGCAGGCGCTCGGCGACGCTCGCCGGCGCGCCGTCACGACGGCGCTCACCGCAGCGCTGAGCGACACCGGCGCGGAAGGCGCCCGCGCGCTCGCGGACGGCTTGCAGGTGCTGACGACGACCGACCTCAGGCCGGCGATCGCGCGCATCACGCGACCGACCCTGCTGCTGCACGGCGACGGCGACGCGCTGATGCCCCTTGCCGCCGCGCAGTGGCTTGCCGCGCATCTTCCGCGCGCCCGGCTGCTGCCCTTGGCCGGCTGCGGCCACGCGCCCTTCCTGTCTCAGGCGGCGGACTGCGCCGCCGCCATCGGACGCTTCACCCTTGAGTAGGCGGCAGCACAAGCAGGCGGTGCGCAGCGCGTTCGACCGTGCCGCAGAGAGCTACGACGGCGCGGCCGTGGTGCAGCGCGAGATCTGCCACCGGCTGGCCGGGTTCGCCGCTGCCGCGCCGTGTGTCGGCGCGCCCCGCCGCGCGCTCGACGCCGGCTGCGGCACCGGCTACGGCGTCGATCTGCTCGCCTCGTTGTGTCCCGGCGCCGATCTTTACGCGCTCGATTTCGCCCCGGCCATGCTCACCCGCCTCGCCGCCAGCCGGCCCGGCACCGACACGAAGCTGCTCTGCGGCGACCTCGAAGCCCTGCCGCTGGCCGCTGGCGCGATGGATGTGGTGTGGTCCAGCCTGGCGCTGCAGTGGTGCGACCCCGCGCTCGCCATGCAGGAACTCGCCCGAGTGCTGCGCCCCGGCGGCGTCGCCTGGCTCGCCACCCTCGGACCCACTACCCTGTGGGAGCTGCGCGACGCCTTTGCCGCGGTGGACGATGCGCAGCACGTGATCCGCTTCCATCCCGTTCAACACTGGCGCGAGACGGCAGCCGCCGCCGGCCTGCAGGTTGCCGCGGCCGATTCGCAGCCGGTGCACGCCTTGGCACCCGATCTTCGCCAATTGCTGCGCGACATCAAGGCCATCGGCGCACACAGCGTCGGCAGCGAGCCGCGCCCGGCGTTGACGCGCGCCGGCTGGCGCATCCTGGAAGGCCGCTACGACGCCCACCGCCGCCCCGACGGACAGCTTCCCGCCACCTACGACCTGATCCTGCTCGCGCTGCGCAAGGGCTGAGGGCACGGCCGCCACCGCCGTCACTGCGTGCTAGACTCGCGCCGCTTCTCAGCTTTCCATCCCGATGCAGATCCAGCTCCTGATCCCCGGCCTCTTGTGGCCCACCGCCACGCTGCTCGGCCCGGCCACCGGCTTGCCGCTCGACGGGCTCGCTGCGCTGCTCGGCCGCGGCCGGCGCCAGGTGCGGGACTTCGAGCCTTACGACCGCCAGCTCGCACGCCTGTTCGGCCTCGATGCGGACGCCATGCCGATGGCCATGCTGCGGCGCCTCGGCGAGCCGGAGTCGCCGCCACCCGAAGCTGGCGGCCACTGGCTATGCGCCGACCCGGTCAACCTGTCGTTCGCCCGCGAGCACATGCTGCTGCAGGCCTTCCCCGAGGGCGAGGTCGACGCCGAGGAGGCCAGTGAACTCGTCGCCGCCCTGAACGAGATCTTTGCCGACCTCGGCCGCTTCGAAGCCTGCACGCCGACCCGCTGGTACCTGCACCTCGACAAGCCCGCGCGCGTCACGCTCTACCCGCTGGACGACGTGATCGGCCGCCCGGTCAAGCATTTCCTGCCGGAAGGCGAGGAAGCGCGGCTGTGGCAGCGGACGATGAACGAAGCGCAGATCGTGCTGCACAACCACGCACGCAGCCGCGCCCGAGAGGAGGCTGGCCTGCGCGCGGTCAACAGCATCTGGCTGTGGGGCGCCGGCGAGTTCGTCCGCCCGCCCGCCACCGCGGCCGGGCTGGTGCAGGCGGAGGATCCGCTCAGCGTCGGTCTCGCGCGGGCGGCCGGTGTGCGCGTATCAGCACCGGACGTTGCCAGCGCGCTGCGCCAGGACACGGTGGTCGTGCTCGACAGCTTGCGCAAGCCGGCCCAGCAGCTCGATCTCGAAGCCTGGCGCCGCAGCCTCGAGGCGCTGGAGCGCGATTGGTTCGCACCACTGGCCGAAGCCTTCCGCGCCGGCCGCCTGACAAGCCTGCGCCTGATTGCACCGGGCGACCGCCGCACGCTGGAGCTCGAACTACGCGCGGCCGACCGCTGGAAGTTCTGGCGCAAACCCCATGCTTTCGAGGCGCTGCTGAAATCCCTCGCCCCGGCGCCGATGAGCCTGCCCGACGCGCCGCCGCCTTCCCCTGGTTCCAACCGATGACCCGCATCCAGCCCCGCGCAGTTCCGCAGCGTGCCTATGCCAGCCTCGCCGACGCCGGCATCCATCCGCTGCTCGCCCGCCTGTATGCCGCGCGGGGCATCGCCCGTGCCGACGAGCTCGACACCGGGCTGAAGAACCTGCTGCCGCCCGAGGCGCTGCGCGGCACGCACGAAGCTGCACAACTGCTGGCCGACGCCATCGAGGCCGGCGCGCGCATGGTCATCGTCGCCGACTACGACTGCGATGGCGCCACCGCCTGCGCAGTCGGCATGCGGGCGCTGCGCGCCTTCGGCGCCGACGTGCATTACCTGGTGCCCGACCGCGTCACGCTGGGCTACGGCCTCACGCCCGCCATGGTGGAGATCGCCGCGCGCCTGGAGCCCGAAGTGCTGATCACCGTCGACAACGGCATCGCCAGCGTCGAAGGCATCGCCGCCGCCCGCGCCCACGGCATGGCCACGGTGATCACCGACCACCACCTGCCCGGCGACGTGCTGCCCGAGGCCGACGTGATCGTGAATCCCAACCAGCCCGGCTGCGACTTCCCCAGCAAGGCACTGGCCGGTGTAGGCGCGATGTTCTACACCATGCTCGCGCTGCGCGCCGAACTGCGCGAACGCGGCGCCTTCGCCGGCGGCAGGGAGCCCAACCTCGCCGACCTGCTCGACCTCGTTGCCCTCGGTACCGTGGCCGACGTGGTCAAGCTCGACCGCAACAACCGCATCCTGGTCGCGCAGGGACTTGCGCGCATGCGCGCGGGCCGGCTGCAGCCCGGCGTCCGCGCGCTGTTCGCGGTCGCCGGCCGCGACCCGGCCCGCGCCAGCGCCACCGACCTCGGCTTCATGATCGGCCCGCGCCTGAACGCCGCCGGGCGGCTGTCGGACATGAGCCTGGGCATCGAGTGCCTGATCACCGACGACGCCGGTCGCGCGATGAACATCGCCCAGGAGCTCGACAAGCTCAACCGCGAACGGCGTGCGATCGAGGCCGGCATGCAGGAGGACGCGCTGGCGCGGCTCGCCGGCTTCGATGCCGGCAACGCCGCCACCGTGTCGCTGTTCGAGCCGGACTGGCACCAGGGCGTGATCGGCATCGTCGCCGGGCGCATCAAGGAGCGCCTGCACCGGCCCACGATCGCCTTCGCCCGCGCCAACGATGGCGAACTGAAAGGCTCCGGCCGCTCGATTTCCGGCCTGCACCTGCGCGATGCGCTCGACCTCGTCACCAAGCGCGAGCCGGACCTCATCGTGCGCTTCGGCGGCCACGCGATGGCGGCCGGCCTGACGATCATGGAAGGCGAGCTCACCCGCTTCAAGGCCGTGTTCGAGGACGTCGTCAATGAGTTGCTGGAACCGGCCGACCGCGAACGCCGCATCGACACCGACGGCAGCCTGGAATCGGGCTACTTCGCACTCGACGCGGTGCGCATGCTCGACGGCGAGATCTGGGGCCAGGGCTTCCCCGCGCCCACGTTCGACGACGTGTTCCGCGTCGAGCGCCAGCGCCTGCTGAAGGACAAGCACCTGAAGCTGGAGCTGTCGCGCAATGGCACCCGCTACGACGCCATCCAGTTCAACCACGCCGACGGCGCCGCGGCGCAGATCCGCGCCGCCTACCGGCTGGGCGTCAATGAGTACAACGGCGTCGCCTCGGTGCAGTTGATGCTGGAGCATTTCGAGGCGGCCTGAGCCTGCCGCACCCGTCTGCCGTTCCCCGCGCGGAGCGCTGCCTCCGGCGGCCTCCCTGCTGCTGATCCCGGTGCACTTTTGGTGCAGCGCTGCAAAGTCGTGCATCGCATTTGTGCGACTGGCAGCAGCGGTCGGCATGCGGATCACTTCCGCATCCCTCCCGAATCGGCCTCAATCCCTTGATCGGCAGCGAGTTTGTTGTGCACTGCAGCAACCTGGCACGCATGGTGCTTTGAAAGCCTCGACGTCGCCGCAACGGCAGCTCGACGCCCGGCGGATCCGCCGCCGTCCTGCAACTGCGCGACAGCAGGGCCCACCATCACCATGCAAGGAGACGTTGCCATGACCATCTTCAATGCCTATCAGGCCCGCTACGAAGCGGCACGTGAAGAAGAAATGTCGCTGCAGGAGTATCTGGAACTCTGCCGTCGCGACCGCACCGCCTATGCCACGGCGGCCGAGCGCATGCTGATGGCGATCGGCGAACCGGAACTGGTCGACACCCGGCTCGATCCGCGGCTGTCGCGCATCTTCTCCAACAAGGTGCTCAAGCTCTACCCCGCCTTCCGAGATTTCTACGGCATGGAAGAGGCGATCGAGCAGATCGTGTCCTACTTCCGCCATGCGGCGCAGGGGCTCGAGGAGAAGAAGCAGATCCTCTACCTGCTCGGCCCGGTGGGCGGCGGCAAGTCCTCGCTCGCCGAGAAGCTCAAGAGCCTGATCGAGAAGGTGCCGTTCTACGCGGTGAAAGGCTCGCCGGTGAATGAGTCGCCGCTCGGGCTGTTCGACGTCAATGAGGACGGCCGCATCCTGGAAGAGGACTACGGCATCCCGCGCCGCTACCTGAACCGCATCATGAGCCCGTGGGCGGTGAAGCGCCTGAACGAGTTCGGCGGCGACATCACGAAGTTCCGCGTGGTCAAGCTCACGCCTTCGGTACTCAAGCAGACCGCGGTGGCGAAGACCGAGCCGGGCGACGAGAACAACCAGGACATCTCGTCGCTGGTGGGCAAGATCGACATCCGCAAGCTCGAGCAGTTCTCGCAGGACGACCCGGACGCCTACAGCTACTCCGGCGGCCTGTGCCTCGCCAACCGCGGGTTGCTGGAATTCGTCGAGATGTTCAAGGCGCCGATCAAGGTGCTGCACCCGCTGCTCACCGCGACCCAGGAAGGCAACTACAAGGGCACCGAAGGCTTCGGCGCGATCCCGTTCGACGGCATCGTGCTCGCCCACTCCAACGAATCGGAATGGGCGGCGTTCAAGAACAACAAGAACAACGAGGCCTTCCTCGACCGCATCTACACCGTCAAGGTGCCCTACTGCCTGCGCGTGTCCGACGAGATCCGCATCTACGAGAAGCTGCTCGCCCACAGCTCGCTGGCGGAAGCGCCGTGCGCCCCCGACACGCTGAAGATGATGGCGCAGTTCTTCATCCTGTCGCGCCTGAAGGAGCCCGAGAACTCCAGCATCTTCTCCAAGATGCGGGTGTATGACGGCGAGAACCTCAAGGACACCGATCCGAAGGCCAAGAGCTACCAGGAGTATCGCGACTACGCCGGCGTCGATGAGGGCATGACCGGGCTGTCGACCCGCTTCGCCTTCAAGGTGCTGTCCAAGGTCTTCAACTTCGACCACCGCGAAGTCGCCGCCAACCCGGTGCACCTGATGTACGTGCTCGAACAGCAGATCGGCGCCGAGCAGTTCCCGCCCGAGACGGAGGAACGCTACATCGCCTGCATCAAGGAGTACCTGGCGCTGCGCTACGCGGAGTTTATCGGCAAGGAGATCCAGACCGCCTACCTCGAGAGCTACTCCGAGTACGGCCAGAACATCTTCGACCGCTACGT
>JAFEFC010000041.1 GCA_018240785.1 Pseudomonadota bacterium
CACCTGGGACAGCACGACGGTCGCCGACGGCAACGTCACCCTCACCGCCTATGCCTATGATGCGGCAGGAAACGCCTCGAGCAAGTCCGTTTCGGTCGTGGTGTCGAATGCTTCTGCCACACCGGATACGGTCGCGCCGGTGGCGACGATCAGCAATCCGACATCGGGCAGCGCGGTGAGTGGCACGGTAAGTGTGCAGGCAAGCGCAAGCGACAATGTGAATGTCGTCGCCATCCGCCTTTATGTCGATGGCAAACTGACCAGCAGCGCTTCCACGTCTAGCCTTTCCTACTCGTGGAATACGCGGAAACTCGCTGCCGGCAGTCACACGCTTGTGGTGGAAGCGGACGACGCGGCGGGCAATAAGGGAAGCCAGACGGTCCAGGTCGTGCGCTGACCGGTCAGGAGTCGGAACCGCGTCCCGCGGATTTGATCGGCGGTACGGCAAGTGAATCGACGGGCAGGGGGCGCAGGCGCCCTGCCCGTTGTTTTCGTGGGGCAATTGTTGCCTCTTCGCGCGTCTCGAGCCTCGGAGAGCTCTTGCCACGCCAAGCGCGACGTCGGGAATTTTTACATTGGGCTGAACTGAAAAGACTCACACTCAAGAAAAACAATGTGTTAAAAGTTTGGCACCTTTCTTGCTATGAAGGCTTGACAGTTAGCGCTGCATTCGTCCTCAGGTACGAAAGGCAGTTACTTCAACCGCCGGTCAGCATGCGAAGAGGTGACGTATGAAATCATCGATCAAAGGACAAGTCCTGGCTGCAGCGTTCGCAGGGTGTGCTGCCGCGGGGCTGGTGAGTACCGCTTCCGCTGCGGTGCTTAATCTCACCGCCCCTAATTCGTCCGGAACTGTGGCCGGCGACAGTAGCACAGGGACGGTCACATACCAGAATCCTGTGAACAACACCAACGTGGGGTCCGGATTGATCTATCCGTTCCTGACGGTGCAGAAGGATGGGACCGAGTCGGGCTTCAGTACGGATGCGACCAATCCCAACCTGCCGCTGGACACCAAGCGCGCCGGGGCAACGTTCACCCGAACCTTTGCACTCGGCGATCTGCAGGCGATCAATAACAATTTCCTCTTCTTCCTCGACATCAATGAGCCTGCGAGCGGCGATCAGCCGCTGCTGACGCTCGACAAGCTGGTGATTTACGTCACGAACTCGTCCGGCGCGGTCACCCTGGGCAAGCCCAATACGCTCGCCGACCTGGCTTCGCAGGGCTGGACCAACGTGTATTCGCTGGACACGGCAAACACTGACAATACGGTCTTGCTCAACTACTCCGCGCTGGGTAGCGGCAGCGGGGTCGGTATCGACATGGAGATGCTGGTGCCGACGAGCCTGTTTGCAGGTCTTGACCCCACCTTCCGCATCGTATTCGCCACGGAGTTCGGTATGAGCGGAACGAAGAATGGCTCGGATAGTGGCGACGGCTTTGAGGAATGGGCAGCCGTGCTTGGCAAGGGAACGAACAATCAATGCCCGCCGGGAGCGCCTGGTACCTATCCCGACTGCTTCCCGAATCAGGGCATTCCGGAGCCGGGCAGTCTGGCCCTCCTCGGGCTTGGCCTCGCGGGGCTGGCAGCGTTGCGGCGCCGGCACGCTTGAGTGCTTGAATTGGCACAATGAAATCGGCGCCCAAGGCGCCGATTTCATTTGGGGCGCCCTGGGCGGTCGCCATGGCTGCGATGCCGTGGTTCAGGCTTTCCTGCGACGCAATGCAGCCAGGCCGAGCAAGCCCAGGCCGGCCAGGGCCATGCTGCCCGGTTCCGGAATGGACGCCGGCGGGAAGAAGCCGCCCGGACCGCTCTGCGCGTCGTGCGAATACGGCGCGAATTGCGATTGGTCCACATCCGTCACGCAAGTTTTCGTCGGGCCGCCGCTGCATTGCTCGGTCAGTTCGATGTTGTACAGGTCGAAGTGCACCGCATAGGCCGACTGCAGCATCGACACGTCGATCGTGAACGCGCGGTAGTACATGCCGGTGCCGCTCGCCGGTCCGTGGCCGGCCATCTTCTGCACGTTGTAGATGCTCGATTGCGACGCGCCGGCGAAATCGAAGCGGAGCTCTGCGAAGTACGTATCGAAGATGCCGTGTGAGCTTAGGTCGCCCGGATCGGAGCCTTGAAGCGCCGATACTACTTCGAGCGGAGGGGTGCCATAGACCATGTCCTGCGTCACGTCGATCATCGTGCCGTTGACGGTGAAGGAGCCCAGGCTCCCGCCCGCCGGACCGAACTTCGGCGTGATCGCCATCGACAGTCCATAGATGTCGCTGATCGAATTCTTTCCATCTGGAGCGAGGTAGGCGTACAGCGTGAAGCTGGTGCTGCCCGCAATCACGGTTTCCGTGGTGGTGTCGTAAGTGCCGCCCGCGATGTCCAGTTGCAGGGTCGGAGTGGCGTAGGCCGTGCTGCAGAGTGCGATTGCGAGCGCGGCGGCGAGCGCATTCTTCGTATGGGTCAGATGCATGATTGGTGTCCTGCTGAGTCGGGTTTTTGTGTTCTTGTGCTGCAATGCAGCAAGAAGCAGAATTTATGCCATGCCCGCAAACGATTGTACCGACACGGTTTTTTTCCAGTTCGAAGGTTTCATTCGGCAGTCTTGTAAAGATTCCCGACACCGAAGGAGGCCGGCCAGGGTGTGTTGGAAGGCCGCGGGACTGTGGCTCGCCGTCTCTTGCCTGTGCCACAATCTGCAGCCTGTAAACCAGGAACCGGAGCATCGGAATGCTCAAGACCGGACGCCCGTCTGACTGGCGCCATGCGCCGCTTCGGCCCCCGCGCGGCTTCACGCTGCTCGAACTGCTCGTCGTGATGGTCATCATCGGTTTGCTTGCCGGCTATGTCGGGCCCCGCTTCTTCGCCCAGATTGGCAAGTCGGAGATCAAGGTGGCGCATGCGCAGATCGATGCCTTCGGCAAGGCGCTGGATCAGTATCGCCTGGATGTCGGGCACTACCCGAGCACCGAGCAGGGCTTGCAGGCGCTGATGACGGCTCCGGCGGGCGAAGCGCGATGGTCGGGGCCCTATCTGAGGAAGGCCGTTCCGGCCGACCCCTGGGGCAAGCCGTATCAATACCGCCAGCCGGGCGAGCACGGCGAGTACGACATCCTGTCGTTCGGTGCCGACGGGCAGCCCGGCGGCGAAGGGCCGGCCGCGGATATCGGCAACTGGTGAGGCGCCGCGCCGCATGCGTTATCGCGTGAAGGCCGTCGGCGCCGATGCCGCGGTCGTCGAAACCGAACTCGATGCCGGCAGCGAGGCCGAGGCGCGGGCGCTGGCCGCGGCGCGTGGGCTGGCCGTGCTGTCGCTGCGCAGCGTGGCGGTGCGGCGCGGCTCGCGCTTTCCGCTGCAGCTGTTCAACCAGGAACTGCTGGCGCTGCTGCATGCCGGCATTCCGCTCGCCGAGGCGATGTCGGCGCTGGCCGAGAAGGAGCACCGCGGCGCGGTGCGGGTGGTGTTGTCGGATATATTGACGGCCCTGCGCGAAGGCCGGACGCTGTCGAGCGCGCTCGAGGCCGAGCCGCAGGCCTTTCCCGACCTCTACGTGGCGACGATCCGTGCGGCCGAGCGCACCAGCGACCTCGATCGGGCGCTGGAGCGCTACATCGCCTACCAGCAGCAGATCGACACGCTGCGCGGCAAGCTGGTGAGCGCGTCGATCTATCCGGTGCTGCTGCTGGGCGTCGGCGGCCTGGTGGTGCTGTTCCTGCTCGGCTATGTGGTGCCGCGCTTCTCGCACATCTACGAGGACATGGGTGGCGACATGCCTTTTCTGTCGCGCCTGCTGCTCGATTGGGGGCAGTTGGTCGAGGCCAACGCGGTGCTGCTCGGGGTGCTGTTGCTGGCAGCGATCGGCGCGGTGGTGGTCGCCGCGCGCAGCCCGGCGTTGTGGGCGGCGGTGGGGCGCGAGCTGTGGCGCCTGCCGATGCTGGGCGCGCGCCTGCGCATCTTCCAGCTCGCGCGCTTCTATCGCACGCTGGGCATGTTGCTGTCCGGCGGCATTGCCGCGGTGCCGGCGCTGGGCATGGTGTCGGGCCTGCTGTCGCCGATGCTGCGTGACAGCCTCGCCACGGCGATCGGGCGCATCCGCGAGGGCCGCAGCTTTGCCGCGACGCTGGCCGAATGCGGCCTGACCACCCCGGTGGCGCGCCACATGCTGACGGTGGGCGAGCGCGCCGGCAACCTGGGCGAGATGCTGACGCGCTCGGCCGAATTCCACGAGGAACAGACCGCGCGCGAGGTCGAGTGGCTGACCCGGCTGTTCGGCCCGGTGCTGATGCTGGTGATCGGCTGCGCGATCGGCCTCATCGTGGTTCTGATGTATCTGCCCATCTTCCAGTTGGCGGAGACGATAGGGTGAGCCCGCAAGCGCCTGCATCGCCGGCGGTGCGGCCGTTCAGCGCCGCCGACCTCGCCAGCGCGCGTGCGGCGGGGGGGCGTCTGCTCGATGCGCTGGCCGAACTGGAACCGGCCGCGTCGCTGCGCGCCGCGCGCCTGGCGGCGACCTGCGCGCTGCCGCTCATGGGCCATGCGCGCCTGATGGCGCTGGCGCCGGACTTCGACGCCGTGCCTTTCGCTGCCGCGCTGCGCCGCGAATGCGTCGCGCTGCGCGACGAGTCCGGCGGCCTGCTGGTGGTGGTGGCCGACCCCTTCGATGCCGACCTGCTCGATGGACTGGGCGCACGGTTGCCCGAACCTTTTGCCGTGGCGCTGGCCGACCGCGACGACCTCACCGCCTGCCTCGCGCGGCACGAGGACGAGGTGCGGCGTGCGGTCGGTCTCACCGACTCGGCGGAGGCGCTCGAGGGCGGCGAGGCGGTCGAGGAGCTGTCGCTCAAGCGCATCAGCGCCGACGCCAGCCCGGTGGTGAAGCTGGTCAACTCCACCCTCTATGACGCGCTCAAGCAGGGCGCCAGCGACATCCACCTCGAGACGGTGCCGGCCGGGCTGGTGATCCGCTACCGCATCGATGGCGTGCTGTCGCGAGTGGGCGGCGCGGCCGGCGCGGAGCTGGCCGAGCAGGTGATCTCGCGCCTGAAGGTGATGGCCGAGCTCGACATCGCCGAGCGGCGCGTGCCGCAGGACGGCCGCTTCAAGGCGCAGACCGGGGGGCGCGAGATCGACTTCCGCGTGTCCATCATGCCCAGCATCCACGGCGAGGATGCGGTGCTGCGCGTGCTCGACAAGGAGCACCTGAGCGCGGAGATGAGCGGTCTCACGCTGGAGTCGCTCGGCTTCGATGCCGGCTCGCGCGCGGTGCTGCGCCGCCTGGCGAGCGAACCCTACGGCATGCTGCTGGTGACCGGCCCCACCGGCAGCGGCAAGACCACCACGCTGTACGCGACGCTGGGCGAGACCAACAGCGGGCTGGAGAAAGTGGTGACGATCGAGGACCCGGTCGAATACCAGTTGGCCGGCGTGCTGCAGATTCCGGTCAACGAGAAGAAGGGCCTGACTTTTGCCCGCGGCCTGCGCTCCATCCTGCGTCACGACCCGGACCGCATCATGGTGGGCGAGATCCGCGACGGCGAGACTGCCGAGATCGCGGTGCAGGCGGCGCTGACCGGCCACCTCGTGTTCACCACCGTGCATGCGAACAACGTGTTCGACGTGATCGGCCGCTTCATGCACATGGGCATCGATCCCTACAACCTGGTGGCGGCGCTGAACGGCGTGGTGGCACAGCGCCTGGTGCGCATGAACTGCCCGCAGTGCAGCGTGGTGGTGACGCCCGATGCCGCGCTGATCGCCGAATCCGCGCTGGGCGACGTGTCACGCTTCGCCTTCCGCGCCGGCACCGGCTGCGGCCACTGCCGCGGCTCGGGCTACAAGGGGCGGCGCGCGGTGGCCGAGGTGCTGCTGCTCGATGACGAAGTGCGCGAGCTGATCCTGGCGCGTGCCCCAGTGCGCGCGGTGCGCGAGGCGGCGCGCCGGCGTGGTTTCCGCAGCCTGCGCGAGGCGGTGATCGAGCTCGTCGCCGCCGGCGACACCACCGTGGAGGAGCTGAACCGTGTCACGCTCCGTTGAGCGCCTGCTGCGCCTCGAGGCTGAGGCGTGGGTCCTGCGAGATGCGGGTGGCGAACGTCGCCAGCCGCACGGCGGCGACCCGGCTGCAGCCCTGCCGGCGCTGGGCGCGAGCCTGCGCGGTGACGCGCGGCTGAAGGTGGTGCTGGGTGATGGCTGGTTGCGCTATCTGGTGTTGCGCTGGCCCGCCGCGGTGCGCACCGCGGAGGAGCGGCAGGCTTTCATGCTGCATCGCTTTCGCGCCGTGCACGACATTGCCGCGCCGGATTGGGTGCTTGCCGACGACCGGGATGCGGTGCGCTTCCCGTCGCTCGCGTGTGCCGCGCCGGCGGCGCTGATCGCTGCAATCAATCTGCTTGGGCGCACGCCCGGCGTGCGGCTGGGCGAGGTGGTGGGCGATTTCGTCGACCGCTACAACCAGCTTCAGCGCAGCTTCGATGAAGCGGCGGGAACCCTGGGTGCGCTGGCGATCCTGGACGGGGAGCGCCTGACGGCAGGCGTGTGGCGTGACGGCGCCTGGCTTTCACTGCGCAGCCGTCCGGTCGGTGCCGATGCCATGGGCGACCTGTCGCGCATGCTGGAGGGCTGGCACGCCGAGCATGCGCCGGCCGATGAAGGCACGCTTTACGCTTGCGGCATCGAGCCCGCTGCCGTGCAGGGTTGGCGCATCGTGCGCCGGGAGGTGGCCTGATGCGTCGCCCATCGTCGCTGCGCAATGCGCCGGCGGCGCTGGCGCTGGATTTCGGGCCGCGCCGGCGGCGCCCGGGCTGGCTGGGCTGGCTGGCGCTGCTGATCGGCTCTATTGCGCTGGTCGCCACCCTGTATGGCGCATGGTCGGATTACGCCGATGTCGACGAGCGCGCCCGGATCGTCGAGCGCCTGCGCGCGCAGACGCCTGCGGCTGCGGCTCAGCTTGCGGTCGCCGCCGGGACGCGCGGCCGCTTCGATGGCGGCGCCACGCAAGCAGTGGCAGCCCGGCTCAACGCCGACTGGGCAGGCGTCTTTGCCGACGTGGCGCGCGCGCAGGGAGAGGGGATCACGCTGATGGAGCTCCATGGCGATGCCGCGCGTGGCAGCCTGCGCATCGTTGCCGATGCGCCGGATCTGGACGTGGCCTTTGCCTGGATCGAGCGCCTGCAGCAGGCTGACGGTGCATTGCGCAATGCCGCGCTCGATAGCCATGCGTGGATCGAGGGCAAGGGCGGCGCGGCGGTGCGCATCAACGCGACAGCGTCGTGGGGGGCGGCGCGATGATTCGGATCGAGAGCTTGCGCGAGCGTCGCACGGGACTGAATGCATTTGTCGAGTCGGGCCTGCGCATGCTGCGCCGCGCCGGCTGGGCCGGGCTGCTGGGCCTTGTGCTGCTGCTTGCGGCCGCGGTGATCCAGGTTACGACGGGCGAGTGGGCGGCGGCTCGCCGCGCGGATCTGGCCGCGCAGCGGGCACAGCTCGCCGGGCAGTCGCCCGCGGGCGCGCGTGGCGCGCCGTCGGCGGCGAGCTTCCTCGCCGCCTTTCCTGCCGGCAGCGAATTGCCGCGCGTGCTGGCGCGGCTCTATGAACTTTCCGACGCGCATGGGCTCAACGTCGAGCGCACCGCCTACCGGCGTGCCGACGAGCCGGGCACACCGCTGACGCGCGTGTCGCTGCAGATGCCGGTGCAGGGCCGCTACGGCGCGCTCTACGCGTGGCTTGGCGAGGTGCTGGGGACCATGCCGGCGGTGGGCCTGGAGTCCTTCTCCATTCGCCGCGTCGATCAGGGGGCTGACCTGGTCGAGGCCGACATCAGGCTGGTGGTGTTCGCGAGGCAGGGCGAATGAGGATTCGACCGGCGAACCGACGTCCGCTGCTGTTTGGCGCCGCGCTGCTCGCGACGCTCGCTGCCACCTGGTGGGCAGCGACGCTGGAGAACGAAGTCGCGCCGCCTGCGAACCGGCCAGGGGCCGCGGCGTCCGCGGCGCGGGGATCGGCGGCATCGGCGCCGGCATTGCGCACGTCTGCGGGGCGCGCGCCGGTCGCGGCGCCAGCGATCCTGGCGGTGGGCCGCAGCGCGTGGCCGGCGGAGGGCGGCACGCTGATGGCCGCTTCGGCGCCTCCCGCGCCGGTCTTACAGGCGCCTCCTCCAGCGCCACCGACCGAGGCCAGCTCGCCGCCGCTGCCGTTCCGCTTTGCCGGCCTGATCGAGGAGCGCGGCCGGCGTTCGGTCGTGCTGCTCGAGGGGCGCGAAGTCCGCATCCTGCGCGCCGGCGAGCGTATCGACGAGCGATATCGGGTTGACCGCATCACGCCGACGCGCATCGAATTCACCTATCTGCCGCTGCGCCAGCGGCAGTCGCTCCAAGTGTCCGATCATGAACCCACTCAATAGACCCTTGCGTCGCCTGTTGCCGCTGGCGCTCGCCGGCCTGCTCGCCGCGTGCGCCACCAACACGGCGCTGGATCGCAGCCGCGCCGAGTTCATCAGCGGCGACCCGCTCGCCGCGCTCACCGCGCTCGAGCAGCGGGTGCGGGACGAGCCGCGCAACCTCGAGCTGCGCGCCTTCTACCTGCGCCAGCGCGAGCGCCTCGCGAGCGAGTACCTGGCGGCGGCCGAACATGCGCGAACCTTGGGCGAATTCGATCGCGCAGAGCAGTTGTACCGCCGCGCGCAGGGCATCGACCCGACGCATCCGCGCGTGGTGGCGGGGATCGAGTCGCTCGCCGACGAACGCCGCCGCCAGGTGCGACTGTCGGAGGGGGACGTCGCGCTGGCACGGGGCGATGCCGCGGCCGCGGAGCGGCTTGCGCGCTCGGTGCTGGCCGAGGTGCCGGCCAACGCGCACGCGCAGCGCCTGCTGCGCGAGGCCGACGAGGGGCGGGCCGCGGAGCGATTGCGGTCGGCAAGCCTGGCGGGCGGGCCGATGGAGCGCAAGGTGTCATTGCAATTTCGTGAGGCGCCGCTGCGCGCGGTGTTCGAGGCGCTGTCGCACGCCGCCGGGTTGAGCTTCGTCTTCGATCGCGAGATGCGCGACGATGCCCTGGTGACGCTGGTGGTGCGCGATCGCACGGTAGGCGAGGTGCTCAAGCTGCTCGCCACCACGCAGCAGATCGAGACGCGACTGATCGATCCGCATCTGGTGCTGGTGTACCCGGCGACGCCGGCGAAGCAGCGCGACTATCAGGACCTGGTGTCGCGCAGCTTCTATCTCGTGCATGCCGACACCAAGCAGGCCCAGGCGCTGGTGAAGCAGGTGGTGAAGACGCGCGACATCTTCATCGACGAGAAGCTGAACCTCCTGGTGATCAAGGACACGCCGGAGGCGGTGCGGCTTGCGGAGCGGCTGATCGCATCGCTGGACGTGGCCGAACCCGAGGTGATGCTGGAAGTCGAGGTGCTCGAGGTAGCGCGTACCAAGCTGCGCGACATCGGCCTCGAGTTTCCGGACGAGATCGGCTACGGCCTGCTTGCTTCCCGCAATGGTGGTGCGCTGGTGCAGGGCAACGTCAATCTGCGGCGCGGTGGTGAACTGGCCCCCTTCGCGGCCAACCCGGCGGCGGTGCTGCGCCTGCTGAGCGAGGACGGTGACAGCAGCACGCTGGCGAATCCGCGCATCCGGGTGAAGAACCGTGCTGCGGCCAAGGTGCATATCGGCGAGAAGGTGCCGGTGTTCACCACCACTTCGACCGCCAACGTCGGCGTGGCGGCGTCGGTCAGTTACCTGGATGTCGGCCTGAAGCTCGAAGTGGAGCCCAGCGTGACCCTCGACGACCAGGTCGCGATCAAGGTGGGGCTGGAGGTGAGCAATATCGTGCGCGAGGTGCCGGGGCCGGAAGGCTCGCTCGCCTACCAGTTGGGCACGCGCAGCGCGACGACCACGCTGAGGCTCAAGAACGGCGAGACACAGGTGCTCGCCGGCCTGATCAACGACCAGGACCGCGTCACCGCCCGCCATCTGCCGGGCCTGGGCGAGCTGCCGGTGCTTGGGCGCTTGTTCTCGTCGCAGCGTGATGACGGTTCCAAGACCGAGATCGTGCTGCTGATCACGCCGCGCATCGTGCGCAACGTGGTGCCGCCGGTCTCCGCACGCGAGGATCTTCCTGCAGGCACCGAGGCCAGCATCGGTGCTTTGCCATTGCGGATGGCCGGTGGTGCGCAGGGGAGCCTGAGCCTGCGGGCGGCTGGGCCGGCGATGCCGGGTGCGGGCGGCCTGTCCGCAGTCGTGCCGCCGCCGGCGGTTGCACCACCGGGCGTGCCGGGGGCTGCCGACGCGAGCCTTCGGGACCTGGCGGTGCGCTTGACGGGACCGGGGACGGCCAAGCCCGGCAGCACCGTGACGCTGGCGCTCGAACTGGGTGGCAGCGGCCGTCACGACGGCGGTGTGATCGATGTCGGTTACGATCCGGTGCTGCTGGAGCCAGTGGGCTTTGCAGCGGTGGTGGCGGGTCAGGCTTCGGTGGCGCTGGTGCCGGGCGCGCTTCCGAGCCAGTTGCCGCTGTCCTTCCGCGTGAGGGCGCAAGGACAGGGGATGGCCAGTGTCGCGGTGACCGGCGTCACGCTGCAGGTCGGCGGGCAGCGGATGGCGAGCCCAGCGAGCAGCTCGACGACGATCGACGTCGTGCCATGATGCGGCCCTCGCGCGGCTTCACGCTGATCGAGCTGGTAGTGACGGTGGCCATCGTCGGGATCCTTGCTGCGGGCGCCATGCCGTTGGCCGAACTCGCCGCACAACGCATGAAGGAATCAGAACTGCGCACCGCGCTGCGCCAGATCCGCGACGGGCTCGACGCCTACAAGGCCGCGGCGGACGCGCAGCGTATCGAAGTCAGGACGGGTGCTTCCGGCTACCCTCCCGATCTTGCGACCCTGGTCAACGGCGTCGCCGATGCGACCGACCCCGACGGCCGCAAGATCTACTTCCTGCGTCGCCTCCCCCGCGATCCCTTCTTTGCGGATGCCGGCGCGCCGGCCGACAAGACCTGGGGCAGGCGCAGCTATGCGAGCCCGCCCACAGCGCCGCGTGAGGGCGCCGATGTGTTCGACGTGTATTCGCTGTCGGAGCGCGTGGGGCTCAACGGCGTGCCCTACCGGGAGTGGTGAGCATGGTGCAGCGACGGACCATGCGTAGCGGCTTCACGCTGATCGAGTTGCTGGTGGTGATGGCCATCATCGCGACGCTTCTGTCGATTGCCGCGCCGCGCTATTTCAACCACTTGGACCGTGCGCGGGAGAACACGCTGCATCAGTCGCTGGCCGTCATGCGCGACGCGATCGACAAGTTTCGCGCCGATGCGGGCGCCTATCCCAAGGATCTCGACGAGCTTGTGAGCCGTCGCTACCTGCGCGCAGTGCCGGTGGACCCGATCACCGACGCAGCCAGCACCTGGCAGCTCGTGCCGCCGCGCGACGGCGAGGAGGGCGGCATGGCCGACGTGCGCAGTGGCGCGGCGGGGACTGCGCACGACGGACGGGCCTATGCAGACTGGTAGCCAGCGGCACGTCGAGGGCGGATATACCTACCTGCTGGTGCTGTTCCTCGTCGCCGGCCTGGGGCTGTTCGCGGCGCGGGCCGGCGTGGTGTGGCAGGCGGCGACGCAGCGCGAGCGTGAGGCCGAGCTGCTGGCGATCGGCAACGAGATGGCGCGGGCGCTGGCGCGCTATCGTGACCAGACGCCGGTCGGCCAGCCACCCTGGCCGAGTCGGCTGGAGCAGCTCGTCGAGGACAAGCGCTTCCCGACGACGCGGCGGCATCTGCGGCGGGTCTATCGCGACCCGATTAGCGGTCGCGCCGAGTGGGGGCTGGTGCGGGAAGGCGAGGCCATCGTCGGTGTGCACAGCCTGTCGAAGCTCGCACCCATCCGCCGCCACGAGCTGCCGCCGGCGCTGGATGAAGCAGCCAAGGGGGCTGCAAGTTACACCGAGTGGATCTTCCGCCCGGTTGCGCCGGCCGCGCCGGGCGGCACATCCAGGGCACTCAATGGGGCGCGGAGATGAACGCAACGCCTGCAATCGCAGAGGAGAGCCCGCGCGATCGTGCGCGTGGCATGGCGGGTGTCGAGTGCGAAGGCGCGCGCGACGGCACGGACTGCGTCGACGCCGCCGGTACCCGCCACGGGCCTGCAAGTGGCGAGGTGCGCATCGTCTCCCTGGTGCCGTCACTCACCGAGCTGGTGTGCGAACTGGGCCTGCGTGACAAGCTCGTCGGGCGCACCGGCTTCTGCATCCATCCGCGCGATGCGTTGCGCAGCGTGCCGAAGGTGGGCGGCACCAAGGATGTGAAGCTCGACGTGGTGCGCGCGCTGTCCCCCACCCACCTGATCGTGAACATCGACGAGAACCGGCGCGAGACCGTCGATGAGCTCGCGGCCTTCGTGCCGCACGTGATCGTCACCCACCCTTGCGCGCCGCGCGACAACCTCGCGCTGTACCGGCTGTTCGGCTCCATCTTCGGCTGCGGGGAACGCGCGGCCGCGCTGGAAGCGGATCTGCTGGCGGCGCTGGACGAGGCGGCTGCGGTGGCGGCGGAACTGCCGCCCGAGCGCGTGCTGTACCTGATCTGGCGCGAGCCGTGGATGACGGTGGCGCGCGATACCTATATCGCGGCGATGCTGGCGGAAGTGGGCTGGCGGACGCTGCCGGATGTCGACGGCGGCGCGGCCGGCGCGGCGCGTTATCCGGCCTTCGACTGGAACGCGCCCTGGCTGGCCGCGGTGCAGCGCGTGCTGCTGTCGTCCGAGCCTTATCGCTTCCGCGAGGCCCATGTCGCCGAGGTACGGGCGCTCGCTGGCCGGGCGGCGATGCTGATCGACGGCGAGATGGCGTCGTGGTACGGCAGCCGCGTCATCGCAGGGCTGCGTTATCTGGCAGCGCTGCGGCGACGAAGCGTTCCGGCGTGAGGATGGCGAAGCGTTCCCGCACCAGGCGGTGACGGGCGAGCTTGAGCAGGGCCTTGTCCCGCGTGACGAGATGCGTCGCCATCGCCTGCGCGGCGATCTCGAGGAACTTCTGGTCGTCGCGGTCGCGACACTGCGGGAGCAGGGGCGGCAAGTCGATCGACGCCGGCTGCGGCGCGGCCTCGCGTGTGCCTGGCGTGACGGCTGCGGCGGCGGGAAGCACCATCACCCGCGCCCGGTAGGCGGCGAGCAGTTGGGCCTGCGCTTCGATGGCCACGCCGAACTGCGAGTAGGCGAGCACGCGGCGCAATTCCTCCAGCGCGTCTTCGCGGCTATGCAGCGTGACCGTGCCGCCAGCAATCAGCCGCTCGAGCGACTGCAGGGCGGGATCGCGAAACATCCAGATCGCCAGCACGGTGTTGGTGTCGAGGACGAGGCGCACTGGAGCATTCATCGGTGAGGGAAAAGAAAAAAGGGAAGGGTCGCCCCTTCCCTTTTTCATCATGCGCAGGCTGCGGTCAGGCGGCCTTCTTGGCGTCGATGCGGATCTTCACGAAGGAGCCCGGCGCGTCTTCCAGCACCTTGAGCTTGCCCTTGGCGGGATCGCGCGGCTCGACCTGTTCGCTGTCGTGCGCCGTCACCCAGGACTGCCAGTCGGTCCACCAGGAACCGGCGTGCTGTTGCGAACCTTCGAACCAGGCATCGGAGGTGGCGGGGAGCTTGGCGGCCGAGTTGATCCAGTAGCCGTACTTGTTGGCTGCCGGCGGGTTCACGATGCCGGCGATGTGGCCGGATCCGCCCAGCACGAAGCGCACCGGTCCACCGAAGTTGCGCGCGCCGATGTAGGTGCTCTTCCACGGTGCGATGTGGTCTTCGATCGTCGAAATGAAGTAGCAGGGTGCCTTGATCTTGCCGAGGTCGATCTTGACGCCGTCGATCTCGATGCCGCCCGGCTCGGACAGCTTGTTTTCCATGTACAGCTTGCGCAGGTAGAAGCTGTGCATCTTGGCCGGCATGCGGGTGGAGTCGGAGTTCCAGTACAGCAGGTCGAACGGGAACGGGTCCTTGCCCATCAGGTAGTTGTTCACCACGAAGGACCAGATCAGGTCGTTCGAGCGCAGCATGTTGAACGTGCCGGCCATCTCGGAGCCTTCGAGGTAGCCGCGTTCGAACATCTTCTTCTCGAGGCTGGAGACCTGGGTCTCGTCGATGAAGACGCCCAGTTCGCCCGGCTCGGAGAAGTCGGTCATGGTGGTGAAGAAGGTCGCCGAACCGATGCGGTCGGCCTGCTTCTTGCCGGCCAAGTAGGCCAGCGTGGTGGCCAGCAGCGTGCCGCCCAGGCAGTAGCCCGCCGCATTCACGGTCTTCTCGCCGGTCTGCTTCTCGATCGCGTCGAGCGCCGCGACGATGCCCTCCTGCACGTAGGAATCGAAAGTCTTCTCGGCCAGCTTCTCGTCCGGGTTGACCCAGGAGATCACGAACACGGTGTGGCCCTGGTCCACGCACCACTTGATGTACGAATTCTTCTCGCGCAGGTCGAGGATGTAGAACTTGTTGATCCACGGCGGCACGATCAGCATCGGGCGCTTGTACGCCTTGTCGGTGCTGGGCGTGTACTGCAGCAACTGCATCATGTCGGTCTGGAAGACGACCTTGCCCGGCGTGGTGGCGACGTTCTTGCCCAGCTCGAAGGCGGTGGTGTCGGTCATGCGCACGCGCAACTGACCACCGCCGTCCTCGACGTCACGGAGCAGGTTGTTCAGGCCCTTGATCAGGTTCTGGCCGTGACTCTTGACCGTCTCACGGAACACTTCCGGGTTGGTCAGCGCGAAGTTGGACGGCGACAGCGCGTCGATGTACTGACGGGTGTAGAAGTTGACCTTCTTCTGCGCCTGTTCGTCCATGCCGTCCACGCAGCACACGGTGTCGTGGATGTGGCGTGCGGCGATCAGGTAGGACTGCTTGATGAAATCGAACAGGAAGTGCTGCTCCCACTCCTCGTCCTTGAAGCGCTTGTCGCCTTTGTCGGGGGCGGCGACCGGTGCGGCGCTCATGCCGGCGAAGCGCATCATCGAGTGCTGCCACAGCGAGAAGTAGTCCCACACCAGGTTCATCTGGGTCTGGGCCAGCTTGTACGGGTTGGCGAGCAGCTTGGCCATCATGTCCATGAAGGCCTGGGCGATGCCCAGCTCGTCGGCCGGGGTACTGACGCCCTTCTTCAACTGGCGCTGGACATGGTCGCTGATCAGGTGCGAAGCGCGGCGGGCGACTTCAGCGTAGGTCTTGGCGACTTCCTGCGGATCGGGCAGTTCGGCGTATTGGGTTTCGGGGGTGGGTGCAGCCATGTTGTCAGGAACTCCTGTTTTGCGATCGTTCTGGGCGTTCAGCTTGTCCGGACGAACCGGATCAGGTCATCGCTGCCGACCACTCGACGAAGCGCGCCCTGCTTTTCGAGGTGGTTGAGGTGGGCAATCGCCTCACCCATGGCAAACATGCTCTGATGGGTGTCGAGCTCGCGCGGAAACAGCGTGCCAAGCAATTCACCCGCGCAGCGCGGCACGCCACACTCGGCCAGCAGTGCGGCGCAGCGGTCGCGGTGATGCTCGGCGAGCTGATCCACTCGCGCGCGTATCCCCTTGAAAGGTTTGCCGTGCGATGGTAGCACGAGCGTGTCGTCGGGCAAGCTGCAGAATCCCCTGATTGAGTCGAGGAAGCGGCCCAGCGGGTCGTCATGTGGCGTTGCGGCATACACGCTGATGTTGGTCGAGATCCGCGGCAGCAGCATGTCGCCCGAAATCAGGATGCCGAGCGTCTCGCAGTAAAGGCTGGCGTGCTCCGGCGCGTGGCCGTAGCCGGCGATGACGCGCCAGTCGTTGCCGCCGATACGCAGCGTTTCGCCCTCCAGCATCCGGTTGAATCGCGCCGGCATCGCCGGGATGCCGTGCCGGTAGGCGTTGCCGCGGCTCGCCAGGGCCTCGGCGCGCGCTTCGGCGAGGCCGTGGGCGCGGAACTGCGCCACCATGTCGGCGATCGAGTAGCCCGGCAACTGGTGCCAGATGGCCTGGCCGCCGAGGAATTCGCCCAGCGTCATGTGAATCTCGCCGTCGTCACGCGCGGCGAGCCAGGTGGCGAGGCCTACGTGGTCGGGGTGATGATGGGTGACGACGACCCGGTGCAGCGGCCGCGATTCCTCGCCGAGGATGCGCGTCCAGGCGTCGCGCGTGCGGTCGTTGCCGTAGCCGGTGTCGACCGCCACCAGTGCATCGCCGTCGTCGAGCAACCACAGGTTGATGTGGTCGAGCGCGAAGGGCAGGGGCATGCGCACCCAGCGCAGGCCGGGTGCGATGGTCATCGCCGTGCCTTCGGCGGGGAGCTCGGGGAAGGGGTAATCCAGGATGCTGTCGAGTGCGTTCATGATCTCTTTTTGGCTCAGAGGCGCGCGCCGTGCCGCAGGGTGTGCGTTGATCGCATGCGCAGCGCGCGGCGGCCGCGTATCAGCGGTTTGGCATGGAGGGCGGGCGGTTGAAGAGCTTTGGGGCTAGAATTTCGAAATTCTGACGCATAACGGCGACTATGGGCGACGAAAAGACCTTCACGATCACCGAGCTCGCGCGCGAGTTCGACATCACGCCACGCGCCATCCGCTTCTACGAGGACGAAGGGTTGCTGACGCCCGCCCGCGCCGGGCGCACGCGGGTCTACAGCAAGGCGGACCGCACCCGCCTGAAGCTCACCCTGCGCGGCAAGCGGCTGGGGCTGTCGCTGGCCGAGATTCGCGAACTGATCGAGATGTACGGTGGTGTGCATGATTCCGTTCCGCAACTGCAGCGTTTCCTGGGCGTGCTCGCCACGCGTCGTGCCGCGCTCGAGCAGCAGCGGCTGGACATCCAGGCGGTTTTGCTCGAGATCGACATGCTCGAACAGCAATGCCACGCGCTGCTCGGCAAGAATGTCGAAGGCGCGGAGGCGGCACGCGAGGAACTCGAGAAGCACATCAACAGCAGCAGCGGCGCTTGATTTTTTCCGTAGTTAATTTACGTTAACGTAAACGTAACTGCAACGATGATCCGCCGTCACGGTGGCAGGCCTCGAGGAGACGACTCATGCGACCTGAAATGCCCCAGTTCCAGCCACGCGACCCCGACTACGCCGCACGTGTGCGTGCCAGCTTCGACCTGCAGCAGGCGATGGCGCTGATCGGTGCCGAGCTCGCGGTGGTGGAGCCCGGTTACGTCGAGATCCATCTGCCGCACCGGGCTGAAGTCACCCAGCAGCATGGCTACATCCACGGTGGCGTGGTCGGCATGATCGCCGACTCGGCCGCGGGCTACGCGGCCAACACGTTGACGCCGGCCGACGCCAGCGTGCTGACGGTCGAATACAAGATGAACCTCGTCGCTCCGGCGGATGGCCAGCGCCTTGTGGCGCGCGGCGAGGTGGTACGTCCCGGCCGCACGCTGATCGTCACGCGCGCCGATGTGTACGCCATTCGCGACGAGCAATGGACCTTGTGCGCGATCATGCAGCAGACCATCATGGCCATGCACGGCAAGAAGGAGCGCGAGGGCTGATGCAGCGCCTCCCGCGCCAGCATTTCATGCCGCCCCTGACCGACTTCCCGAAGAGGCCTGCGACATGACGACCCGACTGCGTGTGCTGTCCGCATCCGACACCACGGAACTGGAGCAGGTGCGCCAGTTCTTCCGCCACTATGCTGCCTGGCTGGGCGTGGACCTGAGCTACCAGGGCTTTGGCGACGAGGTGGCGAACCTGCCCGGCGCCTACGGCGAGGCCGACGGTCGGTTGTTCTTCGCCGAGGTCGATGGCCGTCCGGCCGGCTGCGTGGGCATCCGCCGCTTCTCCGAGGGCGTGTGCGAGGTGAAGCGGTTGTACGTCGATCCCGATCAGCGCGGCCAGGGCCTGGGGCGCAAGCTGGCGCTGGCGGCGATCAAGGCGGCGCAGTCGCTCGGCTACCGGCGCATCCTGCTCGACACGCTGCCGACCATGCGCATCGCGGTGAAGCTGTACCGCGAGCTGGGCTTCAGCGAGGCGCCGGCCTATTACCCGTCGCCGGTCGAGGGCACGATCTTCCTGACCCTCGACCTGGCGAAATGGTCGGAGGACGAGGTCAGCAACGAGAACCTGTTTCATCTCTTCGATTACAACCTGGCGTGGTCGCGCCAGATGCAGCAGATCGACCCCGGCTTCTTCGAGAAGCTGTCGCATCTGCAGAATCCGGAATACCTGTGGATCGGCTGTTCCGATTCACGCGTGCCGGCGAACCAGATCATCGGCCTGCTGCCGGGCGAAGTGTTCGTGCATCGCAACGTGGCCAACGTCGTGGTGCATACCGACCTCAACTGCCTGTCGGTGATCCAGTTCGCCGTCGATGTGCTCAAGGTCAAGCACATCATGGTGGTCGGCCACTACGGCTGCGGCGGCGTCAAGGCGGCACTCAACCGCGAGCGCGTCGGCCTGGTCGACCTGTGGCTGCGCCACGTGCAGGACGTGCACGTGAAGCACCTGCGCATGGTCGACGATCTGCCGCCCGAACTGCGTCAGGACCGCCTGTGCGAGCTCAACGTACTCGAGCAGGTGGCCAACGTCGCGCAGACGGTGGTGGTGCAGGATGCCTGGCGGCGCGGTCAGCGCCTGACCGTGCACGGCTGGATCTATGGCCTCAAGGATGGCCTGATCCGCGACCTCGGGCTGAACCTCAGCCGCACCGAAGATCTCATGCCGCGCTATGCCGCGGCGCTCCAGGCGCTCGGATCCTGAGCGCGACCCGTACATCCATTCAACAGGAGAGCTCCATGTCTGACCCCGTCGTCATCGTTTCCGTCGCCCGCACGCCGCTGGGCGGTTTCCAGGGCGATCTGTCCAGCCTGACCACGCCGCAGCTCGGCGCCATCGCGATCAAGTCGGCGGTCGAGCGTGCCGGCCTCAAGCCCGAGCAGGTGCAGGAAGTCATCATGGGCTGCGTGCTGCCCGCCGGCCTCGGCCAGGCGCCGGCGCGCCAGGCGGCGCTCGGCGCCGGCCTGCCGCTGTCGGCCGGCTGCACCACGATCAACAAGGTGTGCGGCTCGGGCATGAAGGCGACGATGCTGGCGCACGACCTGATCCTGGCCGGCAGCAACGAGGTGATGGTCGCCGGCGGCATGGAGTCCATGTCCAACGCGCCTTACCTGCTGCCCAAGGCGCGCTCCGGTTACCGTCTCGGCCACGGCCAGATGTTCGACCACATGTTCCTCGACGGCCTGGAAGACAGCTACTCCAAGGAGAACAAGGGCCGCCTGATGGGCACTTTCGCCGAGGACTGCGCCGGCCACTTCAGCTTCACGCGCCAGGCGCAGGACGAGTTCGCGATCGCCTCGACCACCCGCGCGCAGGCGGCGATCGAGGGCGGCGCTTTCACCTGGGAGGTGGTGCCGGTCACCGTCTCCGGCCGCAAGGGCGACGTGCTGGTGACCAAGGACGAGCAGCCGCTGAAGGCGCAGATCGACAAGATCCCCACGCTGAAGCCCGCGTTCAGGAAGGACGGCACGGTGACGCCGGCCAACTCGAGCTCGATCTCGGACGGCGCCGCGGCGCTGGTGCTGATGCGCAAGTCGACCGCCGACAAGCTGGGGCTGAAGGCGGTGGCGACGATCGTCGGCCATGCGACGCATGCGCAGGAGCCGGCGCTGTTCACCACCGCGCCGGTGGGGGCGATGCAGAAGGTGCTGGCGAAGGCGGGCTGGAGCACCGGTGACGTCGATCTGTGGGAGATCAACGAGGCGTTCGCGGTGGTGACGATGGCGGCGATGCACGAGATGAAGCTGCCGCACGACAAGGTCAACGTGAATGGCGGCGCGTGCGCGCTGGGCCATCCGATCGGGGCGTCGGGCGCGCGCATCCTGGTGACGCTGATCGGCGCGCTGCGCAAGCGCGGCCTGAAGCGCGGCGTGGCCAGCCTGTGCATCGGCGGCGGCGAGGCGACGGCGATGGCGATCGAGGTGGATGCCTCGGTGGGCTGCGGCGGCTGACATGGGGGGTGACTCCCCCTTCAAGGGGGAGGCTGGGAGGGGGATGGGGTGCTTACAGGCCATGGACGCATCCGAACTCTACCGGTCTTGCTTCGAACCGCCGGCCGCGCCGGGGATTCGCTCCGCCTGCTGCCGCTGCGCGGCGCGGCGGAGGGTACGCAAATGAGCGCTCCCTTCGGACTCAGACAGTCCTCGTCGGCTCCGCGAGTCCCCGACACGGCCGGCTCGGCTGGGTTGCTGACCTAACTGCAAACACATTCATGAGACGGCCATGACCGTCTCTGGAGAGGGAAACACATGATTCTGACTGCTGAACAGGAACTGATCCGCGATTCCATTCGCGCCTTTGCGCAGGAGCGCCTGGCGCCCTTCGCCGCCGAATGGGACCGCAACCACACCTTCCCGCGCGAAGCGCTGAACGAACTCGCCGAACTCGGCGCGCTCGGCATGGTGGTGCCCGAGGAGTGGGGCGGTGCCGGAATGGATTACATGAGCCTGGTGCTGGCGCTGGAAGAGATCGCCGCCGGTGATGGCGCGACCTCGACCATCGTCAGCGTGCAGAACTCGCTGCCCTGCGGCATCCTCAACCGCTTCGGCAACGACGCGCAGAAGGAAGCCTGGCTGAAGCCGCTGGCGCGCGGCGAGAAGCTCGGCTGCTTCTGCCTCACCGAGCCGCATGTGGGTTCGGATGCGGCGGCGATCCGCACTAGTGCCGTACGCGAGGGTGACGAGTGGGTGCTGAACGGCGTCAAGCAGTTCATCACCACCGGCAAGCATGCCGATGTCGCCATCGTCTTCGCCGTCACCGACAAGTCGGCTGGCAAGAAGGGCATCACCTGCTTCCTGGTGCCGGCGAACGCGCCCGGCTATGAGGTCGGCCGCATCGAGGAAAAGATGGGCCAGAAGGCGTCCGACACCACCCAGATCCTGTTCGAGAACTGCCGCATCCCGGCGGATTCGGTGATCGGTGCGGAAGGCGAGGGCTACCGCATCGCGCTGTCCAATCTCGAGGCCGGCCGCATCGGCATCGCCGCGCAGTGCCTGGGCATGGCGCGCGCTGCGCTGGAGGCGGCGGTGAAGTATGCGCAGGAGCGCGAGAGCTTCGGCAAGCCGATCTTCGAGCACCAGGCGGTCAACTTCCGCCTCGCCGACATGGCGACCCAGCTCGAAGCTGCGCGCCAGTTGGTGTGGCATGCCGCCAGCCTGAAGGACGCCGGCCGTCCCTGCCTCAAGGAAGCCTCGATGGCCAAGCTGTTCGCCTCCGAGATGGCCGAGCGCGTGTGCTCGGACGCCATTCAGGTGCATGGCGGCTATGGCTACGTCACCGACTTCCCCGTCGAGCGCATCTACCGCGACGTGCGCGTGTGCCAGATCTACGAAGGCGCCAGCGACATCCAGAAGCTGGTGATCGGGCGCGCGCTGGCGGGCTGAGGGTCATCCGAGCGCGGCTCGAGGCCGGCCCTTGCCGAAGCAGGCGGGCCGGCCTCGTCGTTGGTGGGCCGGGCGTCGATCCCGGCGGGCGTTTCGGCTACATGATCAAGCTGCGCCAGCTCGCCGGCAGCACCCAACGCGCCTCCCGCCAGTTAACCGACCTCGTCGCCAAGGGCTGTCTGGAAAAGCCGCCCGGCAGCGGGATCGGTGTCGGCGAGAAAGTCGGTCACGCGCTCAAGGTCGTAGACCGCGCGCGTCGTATAGATCAGGCGCGCCAAGGTTTCGCCTGCAGCTTCTCAGCCTCGCGGTCGGCAATCCGCGCCTTCAGCCAGGCATGCACCTCGGCAGCGTCATGACCCGTGCCGGATGATCGCTGCGGTCTGGCGCGACCGACGATCAACCGCCGCCGTGCACCTCGGCGAACTTGCGCTCCATCTCTCGCCGCATCGCACGACGCAGTTCGGCTTCCGCGAAGCGGCGGCGCTCGTCCGGCGTCTGCGGCTGCAGTGGCGACACCTTGGTCGGCCGTCCCGCGTCATCGACCGCGATCATGGTGAAGAAGCAGCTATTCACATGGCGCACCACCTTGGCGCGGATGTCCTCGGCGATGACCTTGATGCCCACTTCCATGGACGAATTGCCGGTGTGGTTGATCGAGGCGAGGAAGGTGACCAGCTCGCCGACCTGGATCGGCTGGCGGAACATCACCTGATCGACGCTGAGCGTGACCACGTAGTGGCCCGCGTAGCGGCTCGCGCAGGCGTAGGCCACCTGGTCGAGCAGCTTGAGGATGGTGCCGCCATGGACCTTGCCGGAGAAGTTCGCAGTGTCGGGCGTCATCAGGACGGTCATGGTGAGCTGGTGGGCGGGCAGGTCCATTACGGTGTCTCGCAGCAGGGAACAGGTGGCGCCTCTGGCGAGGCGCGTCGGGGCGGGACCCAGTTTCCCCTATTTCCACCCGCTTTCGCTACGCCGCCAGGCTGGGCACCTGCAGGGCAAGAAGCAAACGGTGATCTGAACCCGACGACGGCGGGCAGGCGCGCGAGGGCGGGTCGGGTAAGCCGCGCGTGACTGCGGCGGGCTTCAATGGGCTGTTCGACGTGCTCGCCGCGACGTGGCCATGCGCCGCCACGGCGATCTGCTGGCGTGATCTCAGTGCGGCAGAAGGCGCTGAACGAGCGTTGCCGTTCCTGCCGTGAGCAGGTAACCGACGGCTGCGAGGAGCAGGGTGAACTTGAGCCCTGCGCACCAGGTCGCCAGCTTCGCGAGGGCGTCGCCGGCGCCGTGATCGAGCATCCGCAGCATGGCCAGATTCTCCACCGCATCCAGCGGGATCGCGGCGAGCACGGCCCAGGCGACGAAGGCGCCGATCATCGGCACCGGATTGCCCGGCGCGTCGGCGAGCATGGCGCAGGCCAGCGAGAGGGCGAGCGGATAGCACAGCAGGAACAGATAGTCCCACCAGGTCTGCAGGCGCACCACCGCTTCCAGCCCCTCCCACGCCGTGAGGATGCGTGCCGCCCGCTCGCCCGACCAGGCAAATTCCAGCGCCAGGATGCCAGTCGGTTGGCGCGCCTTGAGGATTTCGTCCAGCGGCCCGAGGCGCCCGAACATGACGAACGCAGCCAGCGCCAGCAGCACGCCCAGCAGCAACCAGCGCTGCGGCCAAGTCAGCAGGAGGGTGAAGGGTGGGGTCAGCACCGTCATCGGAAAGTTTCCCCCTGTTCCGGTGGGTGGCAGGCAACGGGCGTGCCGCGGCCTGCCTCGAGTTGTGACTGTAGACGCGTTTGCGTCCGGGGCCTCGTCTCTACGATGGGCACTGGAGACAGACCACCAGACGAATCCGCACTCCACCGCACGGCCCGACACCGGGTGACGCCAGTTTCTGCTCCCTGCGGGTGCGGGTCGTCGGCGGCCTGGTGCCCCCCTCCTGCCTGACGCTCAGCCGCGGCGGTGAGCGCCTGTCCCCTCCAATCCCAGCCACGACGGCATCGCCCTGTTCGAAATCGACGCCGCGATCGGGGCATGCCGGTCGCCGTCGGCGCCGCTCCCGCATCCGCTCAGAACTTCAGGTTGGCACCTACGTACACCGAGCGACCCATGCCTGGAACGCTGTAGCCATAGGGGGCGCTCGCGCCGTTCAGCGACATCGTCGTGCCCTGGCCGATGTAGGCGCCGCCCAGCGGCAGTTCGTAGTGCTTGTCGAACAGGTTCTCGATGCCGAAATCGAGGCGCACCGACTTCAGCGTGTAGCTGCTGCGCAGGTGGGTGAGGCCGTAGCCGCCCGTTTCGCGTTCGTTGCGCACGCCCGAGACCTTGTCCTTGGACGACACCAGCTCCTGCTCGACGGTGTTGGTCCAGTTTCCGCTGCGGTGTTCCAGGCTCAGGCGGGCGTTGAGCGGCATCACGTTGTAGAGCGGCTCGCCGGTGTCGGCATTGCGGCCATGCACGTAGCCGACGAGGCCGCGCAGCGTAAATCTGCCCACGCCGTCGACCGTGCCGAGCGCGGCGAAGCCGGACAGGTCGATGCCGTACAGGCGCGCGTCCTGGTTCGCCAGGCCGAGGTAGTTGAACTGGCCCGGTTTCCAGCCGGCGCGCCGGGTGGCGTCGATGTAGTTGTCGACGAAGCTGAACCAGGGCGTGAGCTTGATCGCCCACTTCGTCCGCTCGGCATCGTGCCAGTCGGCGCTGACGCTGAAGGTATGAGCCACTTCGGGCTCCAGGTCGATGGCGCCGATGTAGCCGTTGCCGTCATTGACCCAGTTGTTCATGGCCATGGCCATCTTGTTGGACGACCAAGTGTAACGCTCGTACAGGTTGGGCGAGCGTGTCTTGCGGCTGTAGCCGCCTTCGTAGCTCTGGCGCGCGTCGGGCGTGTAGCGCGCGAGCAGGCTGAGGTCCCAGTTGTGGTCGATGCGGCTGCGGTCGGCCTTGTTGAAGGCGGCGGCGTCGGCGCCGTACATCGCGTTGTAGCCATGCACCGTGCCGGCGTCGGTGTTGACCGTGCTGCTGCGCACGCCGGCCAGCGTCAGCCAGTGCGGCGACCAGCCCGCTTCCCACTCGGCGTAGGCGTCGTAGCGGTCGCGCCGGCCGTCCTTGATGTTGAGGAACGTGTTCGGGCTCATCATCGGCGAGTTCGCGACCGGGTCCCAGGAGTCGTTCAGGCGGTAGCGCTGGAATTCCGCGCCGACACGCAGCAGATCGCGCGCGGAGAGGCTGAATTCGGCGCCCAGGTTGAGTCCGCTGGTGCGCCCCCGGGTGCTCATCGGCATGCCGGCGACGTTGTGCGCCATGCCGTACCAGTAGAGCTTGTCCGGGCCGAAGTCCATGTCGTGCCGGGTATCCTCGTGCCAGGCGCGTGCGCTCAGCCGCCCCCAGCCGAACTCGCCCTGGTAGCCCAGATTGACCCGCGTGCTTTCGTTGCCGGTCATGTCCATGTGCTGGTTGGGGAAGCCCTGTTCGGCGATGTTCTGGTACGCCACCTTCAAGTCGAGCAGGTGGTTGTCGCGTCGGTAGGCGATGCCGAGCTGGTGGTTCTGGGTCTGGTAGGCACTGGAGCCGACCTCGTCGCCGTCGATCTTCTGCGTCCCGCTGCGCGTGTAGGTCGCGATTGCGTCCGGCTTGAAATCCTTGGCGGCGCGGTAGTTGCCCGCCTGCGCGGTGGAGCCCGCGTAGCGCACGCTGAGCGACTCGGTGGCCAGCTCGGCGGCGGCGTTGACGCCCGTCGCGTTGCCGTTGGAGCGGTAGTGGCCGCCGATCTCGCCGCTCGTCAGCGTGCCGTCGCCCGCCTTGGCGAAGCGCGGCGCCAGCGAGTTGACCACGATGGTGCCGCCGAGGCCGTCGCCGCCCGCGCTGACCGGGCTCAGGCCGGCATACACCTGGATGCTGTCGACGTCGGTCGGATCGATGTAGGACAGCGGCGGGTTCATGTGGTTGGCGCAGGACGAGATCAGGTCGGCGCCATCGACGCGGATGCGCACCCGGTCGTCGCCCAGGCCGCGGATCGTGGGCAGGCTGGACACGCCGCCGGCGCCCTGCAGGTACACGCCCGGCACGCCGCCCAGCAGCCGGGCGCTGTCGCTGGTCGAAGCGGTGAGGGACGGCAGCGCCTCGCTGGCGACGTTGACCGAGCCGATCGACGTCGCCGGCATGGGCGCGCGCACCAGCACCGGATCGAGCACGGTTTCGGCGCCGATGGCGGCGTACGGCAGGGCCAGCGCGACGAGGAGGGGAAGGCGACGTAGGGCAGGGGAGGCCGGAGCGCGCTGGAGGCGCGGCGCGGGAGTGGCAAGGGTCTTCATGGTCTTCATGGATGGCATGTCTCGCGGACGCGCCGAGGCAGGGTCCGCTTCCAGGGTGGGCCGGGCAGCAGGGACCGAGCGCGCGTGCAGGTTCTGCCGGATGGCCGCCATGGCTCATCCGGCGTGGGCAACAGGCGAACAGGGAGGAGCGCAGCGCCGCGGGTCTCGGAGAGAGCCCGTTCCGCAAGCGGCTCAGGCACGCATCGGCGGGCCGCGCGGGCGCGATGGCGACCACGCGAACAAGGGGCGCGGGGCCGCGTCGAAGAGCCTGGGCAGGAAACGTCCTGTCACCGGCATCAAGCCGGAGGCCGTTGTGGGCGGCGGCGCGGCCTGGTCCGGGACATGCACGCCGCAATAGGGGCAGTCTTCGAGAAGCCGGGCTTCGGGTCGCCCTTCACCCTTGCCCGTGCCTGTGACGCCGAGCGGAATCGCGACGGCGGGGCTGCCCGCCGCTACGCAGATTTCCACCGGCACGCTGCCGTCGCTGCCATTCGCCAGTGCTCGGCTCACCGTCGGTGCGAATGTCGCGATCAGCATCGACAGGAGGGCAATCCATGCGAAGAGGCGCAGGCGGGTACGAAGCACGGGCAAACAAGGGCAGCGAGCGAGAGGCGCGAAGTGTAGCGCGCGGGGTCTGCCCCGGGAGGCGGCCGGGAGTCATGCTGCGGCGCAATGACGCAGGGCGGTGCGCGCCCGCCCGGCCTCTCGAGTCTCTGGCGGGAAAGGCTCAAGGTGCGCGCGATTCAGCCGATAACGCTTCGGTGGTATGCAAACAGTTTGTATGCGCGGGCCGTCCGCCCCGTGGAGGAGAGAGCGTGGCAGTCATTTTCGCGAAGACGAGCAAGGGGCAGGCCGAAATCGCAAACCGCTCCGGAGCCCTCGGCCCGCGCTCTCGCCGGGTGCTGATCTTTGTCGACGGCAAGCGCCCGGTCGCGGAGCTGCGGGAGATGCTGCAGCACGATGACCTGCAGCACACCCTGAGCCTCCTGGAAGAGCAAGGCTTCATCGAGATGGCCGGTCGCACGGCGAAGCAAGGCGGACTTGCCCCGCTGCTGGCACAGCCTTCGATCAGTGCGTTCCGACAGCATCCGCCGGGCGATGACTCGCTTCGCCTGCAGCAGGCGCGCAATTTCATGCTCAACACGGTCAACGCCTTCGTCGGCGCGCTGGGCACCAGTTCGCTGCAGGACCGCATGGCCGCCGCCCGCAGCCAGGATGAACTGCGTGACTTGTTCGACGAGTGGTATCGTGCCATCGTCAGTTCGCGCGACGGACGCCGCCAGGCCGAGCACCTGCGGGGCAAGCTGCTTGAGGTGATCTGAGCGCGGGCGGGTTCGGGCATCCACCCGGACGGGCTCACCCCCGCGCCGTGCAACTGGGCGACCTTGTGCGCCAGTTTCGCTGCACAGGCATCCGGGCGATTCGGGGAGGCGACCGATGCACATCGACTATCGAGACGACGCGGCGATTGCCGCCGCGCAGGCCATCGACCTCTACCGGCGATCGACGCTGGGCGAGCGCAGGCCGGTCGACCGGCCGGACGTCTTCGAGGCGATGCTGGCGAATGCCAGCCTCGTCGTCTCCGCCTGGCAGGGCGAGCGCCTGGTCGGCATCGCCCGCACGCTGACCGACTTCGCCTACGTCGCTTACCTGGCCGACCTCGCCGTCGACGCCGGCCACCAGCGCCAGGGCATCGGCAAGCGCCTGATCGAGGAGACGAGGCGCCGGCTCGGAGCCGAATGCATGATCGTGCTGCTCGCCGCGCCCAAGGCGAACGACTACTACCTGCGGTTGGGCTTCGAACACAATCCCCGGGCGTGGATGCTGAAGGGCGGCTAGGTGCCCGCTGACCTCATGCCCGCAGGCGGGGGCTCGCTCGAGCGCTTGCCTTCCCTGAAGGCGCTCGGCGCCGCGCCGGTCCACTCGCGGAATGCCCGCGCAAAGCTCTTCTCGCTGTCGAACCCGACTGCCGCGGCGATCTGCTTGACTGGCCGGGTGGTCTGCAGCAGCAGCTTGATCGCGCGTTCGCGCCGTGCGTCGTTCTTCAGCCGTTGCAGCGACACGCCTTCCTCCTTGAGCTGCCGGTGCAGCGTGCGCACCGACAGGTTGAGCTGCGCGGCGACGTCCTCGGCGGTGTGGGCGGCGGCGGGGTTGGCGGCCAGCAACTGGCCGACGCTGTGCACCAGCAGGCGGTCGCGGCGGTATTGCAGCACGGTGAGCGGCAGGGCGCGCTGCAGCATCGTCTGCAGCGCGTGTTCGTCGCGGCGCACCGGCAGTTCCAGGTAGCGCGCATCGAAGCTGATGCTGGCGGCGTCGGCGGAAAAGCGCGCCGGGCCGGCGAAAAGGTAGGCGTAGGCCTCGGCATGCGATGGAGCGGGGAAGGGGAAGGCGGCCTCGGTGAGCGCGATGCGCGAATCGACCAGCCAGCAGGCATAGCCGAGCAGGTAGCGCAGCGTGCTGACGAGGCAGAACTCGCGCAGCTCGCCGAGTGCGGTGTTTTCCGCGGCGCGGATCGTGGCGCTGCCGCGCTGGCCGGAGCGTGGCGGGATGAGCTCGAAGACGACGTCCTCGGTCAGCAGGCGGTGGTGGCGGCACCAGCGCTTGAGCGCCACTTCCAGCGTCGGCGAAGTGAGCGAGGCACGGCACAGCATGCCGTAGCTGCCCCACGGGAGCTGCCGCGAGAACCAGCCCAGCGCCTCGTCGTCCAGCTCCTGCATCGCCGTGCCCGACATCACTTCCATCTGCGCCGCGGTGACGCGTGCGCCGGGGTCGTCGAGGAGCGCCGGCGGGATCTGCGCCTGCGCCAGCGCACTGGCCGGATCCATTCCGCGGCGGCGGTATCCCAGGACGATCGCGCGGATGAAGGCGATCGGCGTGGCGGCGCGGCCGCGGGTGAGCTCTGCAGCCGGGGGGGCGAGGATCTTCATGTGCCGGAATGCTAGCCCGCGTGGCACGAATTGCAACCTCGATGGCACTCGTCGCGCAGCGTGTCCGGCTAATCTCCGCCCAACCTTGGGCATGCGCCGTCCATAATGGATCAGCGCACATCGCCCCACGCGCCAGGACAAACTTGAGGAGGAGACAACCCATGAACGTGCCCAGCCTGAACTTCAATCTCGGCGAGACCATCGACGCGCTGCGCGACACGCTGCAGGCCTTCTGCGCCGCGGAGATCGCGCCGCGCGCGGCGGAGATCGACCGCGAGAACGAGTTCCCCGCCGACCTGTGGAAGAAGCTGGGCGACCTCGGCGTGCATGGCATGACGGTGAGCGAGGAGTACGGCGGCACCGACATGGGCTATCTCGCCCACATCGTGGCGATGGAGGAGATCTCGCGCGCGTCGGCCTCGGTCGGCCTGTCCTACGGCGCGCACTCCAACCTGTGCATCAACCAGATCCGCCGCAACGGCACCGAGGCGCAGAAGCAGAAATACCTGCCTAGGCTGATCTCCGGCGATCACGTCGGGGCGCTGGCGATGTCCGAGCCCAACGCCGGCTCCGACGTGGTGAGCATGAAGCTGCGCGCCGACCGCAAGGGTGACCGCTTCATCCTCAACGGCAGCAAGATGTGGATCACCAACGGCGGCGACGCCGACACCCTGGTGGTGTATGCGAAGACCGATGTCAACGCCGGGCCGAAGGGCATCACCGCCTTCATCATCGAGAAGGGCATGAAGGGCTTCAGTCACGGCACCCACCTCGACAAGCTCGGCATGCGCGGCTCCAACACCTTCCCGCTGTTCTTCGACGACGTCGAGGTGCCGCTGGAGAACGTGCTCGGCGGCGAGGCCAACATCGGCCGCGGCGTGCAGGTGCTGATGTCCGGCCTCGACTACGAGCGCGCGGTGCTGTCGGGCGGGCCGCTCGGCATCATGGCGGCGTGCATGGACGTGGTCGTGCCCTACCTGCACGAGCGCAAGCAGTTCGACACCCCGATCGGCGAGTTCCAGCTCATGCAGGGCAAGGTCGCCGACCTGTACTCCACCTGGAGCGCCTGCCGCGCCTACGCCTACGCCGTGGGCCAGGCCTGCGACCGTGCCGACCACGCGCGCACGCTGCGCAAGGACGCGGCCGGCGTGATCCTCTACACCGCCGAGAAGGCCACCTGGATGGCGGGCGAAGCGATCCAGACCCTCGGCGGCGTCGGCTATACCAACGAATATGCGGCCGGCCGCCTGTGGCGCGACGCCAAGCTGTACGAGATCGGCGCCGGCACCAGCGAGATCCGCCGCATGCTGATCGGCCGCGAACTTTTCTCTGAAACCCGCTGAGCGGAGAGCCGGCTCATGAGCGTCATCAAATCCAGCATCAACACGCGCAGCGCGGACTTCCAGTCCAACGCCGCGACGATGCGCGGCCTGGTCGACGACCTGCGCGCGAAGGCGGCGGAAGTCAGCCTGGGCGGCGGCGAATCGGCGCGTGCCAAGCACACCGCGCGCGGCAAGCTGCTGCCGCGCGACCGCGTCGGCCACCTGCTCGACCCCGGCACGCCCTTCCTCGAAGTGGGGCAGATGGCGGCGTTCGGCATGTACGACGACGAGGCACCGAGCGCCGGCGTCATCACCGGCATCGGCCGCGTGCAGGGCGTCGAATGCATGATCGTGGCCAACGACGCCACGGTGAAGGGCGGTACCTACTACCCGATGACGGTCAAGAAGCACCTGCGCGCGCAGGAGATCGCCGAGCAGAACAACCTGCCCTGCGTCTATCTGGTCGACTCGGGCGGTGCGTTCCTGCCGAAGCAGGACGAGGTCTTCCCCGACCGCGACCACTTCGGCCGCATCTTCTACAACCAGGCCAACATGTCGGCCAAGGGCATCCCGCAGATCGCGGTGGTGATGGGTTCGTGCACCGCCGGCGGCGCCTACGTGCCGGCGATGTCGGACGAGACCGTCATCGTCAAGAACCAGGGCACCATCTTCCTCGGCGGCCCGCCGCTGGTGAAGGCGGCCACCGGCGAAGTGGTGAGCGCGGAAGATCTCGGCGGCGGCGACGTGCATACGCGCCTGTCCGGGGTGGCCGACCACCTGGCCGAAAACGACACCCACGCGCTGTCGATCGCGCGCCGCATCGTCGCCAACCTGAACCGGGTGAAGCCGATCGGCCTCGCGCTGGGCACCGGCGAAGAGCCGATCTACGACCCGGAAGAGATCTACGGCATCGTCCCCACCGACACCCGCAAGCCCTACGACATCCGCGAGATCATCGCCCGGGTGGTCGATGGCTCGCGCTTCGACGAATTCAAGGCGCGCTACGGCACCACGCTGGTCACCGGCTTCGCCCAACTTCACGGCTATCCGGTGGGCATCGTCGCCAACAACGGCATCCTGTTCGGCGAGTCGGCGCAGAAGGGCGCGCACTTCATCGAGCTGTGCGGCCAGCGCGGCATCCCATTGCTGTTCTTGCAGAACATCACCGGTTTCATGGTCGGCCGCAAGTACGAGAACGCAGGCATCGCCAAGGACGGCGCCAAGATGGTGACGGCCGTGGCCACCGTGCAGGTGCCCAAGATCACCACCCTGATCGGCGGCTCCTTCGGCGCGGGCAACTACGGCATGTGCGGCCGCGCCTACAGCCCGCGCTTCCTGTGGATGTGGCCCAACGCGCGCATCAGCGTGATGGGCGGCGAGCAGGCGGCGAGCGTGCTGTCCACCGTGCGTCGCGACGGCATCGAGGCCAAGGGCGGCGCCTGGAGCAAGGACGACGAGGAAGCCTTCAAGGCACCGATCCGAGACCAGTACGAAGCCCAGGGCCACCCCTACTACGCCACCGCGCGCATGTGGGACGACGGCGTGGTCGACCCGGCGCAGACGCGGCGCATCCTCGGGCTGAGCCTGTCGGCGGCGCTGAACGCGCCGATCCAGCCGACCAGGTTCGGCGTGTTCCGGATGTGACGGGAGGGGAGCGGACATGAGCTACGAAACCCTGGAAATCCTGCGCGACGGCGGCGTGGCGACGATCTGGATGAACCGTCCGGACGTGCACAACGCCTTCAACGCGCAACTGATCGCCGACCTCACCGCGGCGTGCCGCGAACTCGATGCCGACGATTCGGTGCGCGCGGTGGTGCTGGCCGGGCGCGGCAAGAGCTTTTCCGCCGGCGCCGACCTCAACTGGATGAAGGCCGCCGGCCAGGCCGGCGAGGCGGAGAACTTCGCCGACGCGATGAAGCTCGCCGGCATGCTGCGCACCCTGGCCGAGATGCAGAAGCCCACCATCGCCCGCGTGCACGGCGCGGCGCTCGGCGGCGGCATGGGCCTGGCCAGCGCCTGCGACATCTGCGTGGCTGGCGACAAAGCGGTGTTCGCGACCTCGGAAGTGAAGTTCGGCATCATCCCGTCGGCGATCAGCCCCTATGTGATCCGCGCCATCGGCGAGCGCCAGGCCTACCGCTACTTCCAGACCGCCGAGCGTATCGGCGCCGCGCGCGCCGGCCAGATCGGCCTCGCGCACGAGGTGGTGGCGACCGAGGAGATCGATGCCAAGGTGAAGGAAGTGGTCGACGCCCTGCTGCAGGGCGGACCGAAGGCGCAGGCCGCGGCCAAGGACCTGATCCGCGCGGTGGCCAACCGGCCGGTGGACGACGCGGTGGTGGAAGACACCGCGCGGCGCATCGCCGGCCTGCGCGCCACGCCGGAAGCCAAGGAAGGGCTGGATGCCTTCCTGTCGAAGCGGCCGGCAGCGTGGGTGCCGCAGGGGTGAGAAAGGTTTAGCGCCCTCCCCTTCAAGGGGAGGGTTGGGGTGGGGATGGGGTTGCGTAGGGCGGACGAACCCCATCCCCCTCCTAGCCTCCCCCTTGAAGGGGGAGGAACTGAAACCCGCCACCAGACCGGATTCGAGGCACGAGCGAACGGGGAGCACCGCATGGACTTCATCTACGCATGGAGCAGCAAGCTCGATTCCCTGAGTCCCCTGCTCGACTGGCGCGACCTCCCGCTGAACATGGCGTCGCTTGCGGCGCTGGCGGCCGGGCTGGGATGGGCGAGCGGGCTGCGGCTGTATGCGCTGGTGTTCGTGCTCGGCGTGCTGGGGCGATGGGGGGGCGTGCATCTGCCGGGCGACCTGCATGTGCTCACGCATCCGCTGGTGCTGGGCCTGTCGGGGCTGATGCTGTTCGTCGAATTCTTCGCCGACAAGCTGCCCTGGCTCGATTCGCTGTGGGACGCGGTGCACACCTTCATCCGCATTCCCGCCGGGGCGGCGCTCGCCGCGGCGGTGATGGGCGACCAGGGCAGTGCGGCGCAGGTGGCGGCGGCGCTGGCCGGCGGCACGCTGGCGGCCGGCACGCACTTCGCCAAGGCGGGCGCGCGCATGGCGATCAACGCCTCGCCCGAGCCGGTGACCAACGTCGGCACCTCGCTCGGCGAGGACGCGCTGTTCGCCGGCGGGCTGTGGATGCTGCTGCATCAACCGCTGTGGTTTCTGGTCGCGCTGGTGGCCTTCCTGCTGCTGGCCCTGGCGCTGATCCTGCTGCTGTGGCGCTTCATCGGACGACTGTTCCGGCCGCGGGTGCGGCCGGGAACGACATGAACTGAAAGAGAGGCTGGAGACGACATGTTCGACAAGATCCTGATCGCAAACCGTGGGGAGATTGCGTGCCGCGTCATCAAGACGGCGCGCCGCATGGGCATCAAGACGGTGGCGGTGTATTCCGAAGCCGATGCCAACGCCCGCCACGTGCGCCTGGCCGACGAGGCGGTGCTGATCGGCCCGGCGGCGGCGCGCGAAAGCTACCTGGTGGTCGACAAGATCATCGCCGCGGCCAAGGCGACCGGCGCGCAGGCCATCCATCCCGGCTACGGCTTCCTGTCCGAGAACGAGGACTTCTGCCACGCCTGCGAGCGCGAAGGCATCGTCTTCATCGGCCCGCCGGTGGCAGCCATTCGCGCCATGGGCTCGAAGTCCGAAGCCAAGAAGCTGATGGAAGCGGCCAGGGTGCCGCTGACCCCCGGCTACCACGGCGACAACCAGGAACCCGGATATCTGCACCAGCAGGCCGACGCCATCGGCTACCCGGTGCTGATCAAGGCCGCGGCCGGCGGTGGCGGCAAGGGCATGCGCCTGGTGGAAAGATCCGAGGACTTCATCGACCTGCTCGCCTCGTGCAAGCGCGAGGCGATCTCCAGCTTCGGCGACGACCATGTGCTGGTCGAGAAGTACATCACCCGCCCGCGTCACATCGAGATCCAGGTGTTCGGCGACAGCCACGGCAACGTGGTCTATCTGTTCGAGCGCGACTGCTCGGTGCAGCGCCGCCACCAGAAGGTGCTGGAAGAAGCGCCCGCGCCCGGTATGACGCCCGAGCGCCGCGCGGCGATGGGCAAGGCGGCGGTCGAGGCGGCGAAGGCGGTGGGCTACGTCGGCGCCGGCACGGTGGAATTCATCGCCAACCAGGACGGCTCGTTCTACTTCATGGAGATGAACACCCGCCTGCAGGTCGAGCACCCGGTCACCGAGATGATCACCGGGCTGGATCTGGTGGAATGGCAGTTGCGCGTCGCCTCCGGCGAGAAGCTGCCGCTGGCGCAGGAGCAGTTGCAGATCCGCGGCCATGCGCTGGAAGCGCGCATCTACGCCGAAGACCCGGCCAAGGGCTTCCTGCCCTCCACCGGCAGGCTGGTGCATCTGGCGCCGCCGGCTGAAGGGCTGCATGTGCGCGTCGACACCGGTGTCGAGGAAGGCGACGAGATCAGCCCGCACTACGACCCGATGATCGCCAAGCTCATCGTCTGGGACATCAACCGCGACCGCGCGCTGGCGCGCATGCTGCAGGCGCTGGCCGACTACCGGGTGGTGGGCGTGGCCAACAACATCGAGTTCCTGTCGCGCCTGACCGCCTGCCCGGCCTTCGCCAACGCAGACCTCGATACCGGCCTGATCGAGCGCGAGAAGGCCTATCTGTTTCCCGAAGGCGAGACCGTGCCGGAGGACGTGTGGCTGGTGGCCGCGCTCGCCGAGCTGGTCCGCGAAGGCCAGCGTGCGCAGGAGGCCGCGCGCAGCCACCGCGATCCGCTGTCGCCGTGGCATGCGCGCGACGGCTGGCGGCTGAACGCCTGCGCGCGGCGCGAACTGGTGTTCCGCCTGGGTGACGTGCAACAGGCGGTGGCGGTGGTTTATCGTCCGGACGGCTACCGGCTGACGGTGGGCGCGCGCAGCGTGCTCGCGCGCGGCGAACTGAATCCGCGCGGCCTGCTGCGCGTCGAGCTCGACGGCCTGCGCATGGATACGACGGTGATCGTCGCCGCCGAAAAACGCCATGTCTTCCTGCAGGGGCGCACCTGGCCGCTGACCCGCGTCGATCCGCTGCTGCACACCGGCGAAGGCGCCGGCGCGGAAGGTGGCCTGCTGGCGCCGATGCCGGGCAAGGTCATCGCCCTGGTGGCGGCCGAGGGCGCGAAAGTGGAGAAGGGCGCGCCGCTGCTGATCCTGGAGGCGATGAAGATGGAGCACACCATCACCGCCCCGGCCGCCGGCACGGTGAAGGCCTTCCGCTTCGCCGTGGGCGACCAGGTGGGCGATGGTGCGGAGCTGGTCGAGTTCGAGGCCGCGGCCGTCTGAACGGGCGGTCTAGCGCGACCGGCGCATGGCATCGCGGTCAAGCCCGCTCCTACAGAGGGCATCGGAGCGGGTTCTTCTGTAGGAGCGGGCTTGACCGCGATACGGCGCAAGGCGCCGTGGGTCGGTTGCCGCAGACCGGACCAGACGAATGATGAAGAGGAGAGACACGACACAATGAGCAACCTGAGCTACGTGCACGGTGCATCCGACAAGCAACTGATCGGCCAGACCATCGGCCGCTTCTTCGACGAGGCCTGCGCGCGCCACGCCGAGCGCGACGCGCTGGTGGTGCGCCATCAGGGCGTGCGCCTCACCTATGCCGCGTTGAAGCAGAAGGTGGATGCGCTGGCCTGCGGCCTGATGCGCCTGGGCCTCGAGGCGGGCGAGCGCGTCGGCATCTGGTCGCAGAACAATGCCGAATGGGCGGTGACCCAGTTCGCCACCGCAAAGGCGGGCCTGGTGCTGGTCAACATCAACCCGGCCTACCGCCGTTCCGAGCTCGAGTACGCGCTGAACAAGGTGGGCTGCCGCGCGCTGATCCTGTCGCCGGCCTTCAAGACCAGCAATTACCTCGAGATGGTTGCCGATCTCGCGCCCGAGCTCGGCCACTGCGAGCCCGGCCTGCTGCGCAGCCACCAGTTGCCGACGCTGGAACTCGTCATCCGCATGGGCGCCGAGCGCAGCCCCGGCATGCTCAACTTCGACGACCTGCTGGCGGCGCCGACGCGCGAGGAACTCACCGCGCTGGCGCTGCGCGGCGAGAAGCTGCAGTTCGACGAGCCGATCAACATCCAGTTCACCTCGGGCACCACCGGCCACCCCAAGGGCGCCACGCTGTCGCACCACAACATCCTCAACAACGGCCACTTCGTCGGCGAGGCGATCCGCCTGGTGCCGGGCGACCGGCTGTGCATCCCGGTGCCGCTCTACCACTGCTTCGGCATGGTGATGGGCAACCTTGGCTGCCTGACCCATGGCGCGACCATGGTGTACCCGGGCGAAGCCTTCGAGCCGCTGGCGGTGCTGGAAGCGGTGGCGGCGGAGAAATGCACCGGCCTGTACGGCGTGCCGACGATGTTCATCGCTGCGCTCGACCATCCGCGCTTCGCCGAGTTCGACATCGCCAGCCTGCGCACCGGCATCATGGCCGGCAGCCCGTGCCCGATCGAGGTCATGAAGCACGTGATCGAGCGCATGAACATGCGCGAGGTGACCATCGCCTACGGCATGACCGAGACTTCGCCGGTGAGCTTCCAGAGCGGCACCGACGACCCCATCGACCGTCGCGTGTCCACCGTGGGCCGCATCCAGCCGCACCTGGAAGTGAAGATCGTCGATAACGACGGCCGCATCGTGCCGCGCGGCATGCCCGGCGAGCTGTGCACCCGCGGCTACTCGGTGATGCTCGGCTACTGGGGCGATGAGGCCAAGACGAAGGAAGCGATCGACGCGGGTGGCTGGATGCACACCGGCGATCTCGCGGTGATCGACGACGAGGGTTACTGCAACATCGTCGGCCGCATCAAGGACATGGTGATCCGCGGCGGCGAGAACATCTACCCGCGCGAGATCGAGGAGTTCCTCTACTCGCACCCGAAGATCCTCGACGTGCAGGTGGTCGGCGTGCCCGACGAGAAGTATGGCGAGGAGCTGTGCGCCTGGATCATCCTGCGCGAGGAAGGCTCGCTCACCGAAGCCGACGTGCGCGCCTTCTGCCAGGGCCAGATCGCCCACTACAAGATCCCGCGCCACATCCGCTTCGTCGACAGCTTCCCGATGACGGTGACGGGCAAGATCCAGAAATTCATGATCCGCGAGAAGATGAAGCAGGAACTGGGGCTGGACGAGGCGAAGACGGCCTGAAGCCCAGCGTGTAGGAGCGGCCTCGACCGCGGTCGCGTCTCGATTACGGCGGTGATCGCGGTCAAGCCCGCTCCTACGGAACGACAACCAACGGAACACCTTCCATGACCACATCCACACTGCCTTCCTCGGTGCGCATCGTCGAGGTCGGCCCGCGCGACGGCCTGCAGAACGAGAAGCAGGTGGTGCCGGCCGACGTCAAGGTCGAGCTGATCCGTCGCCTCGCCGACGCCGGGCTGAAGACCATCGAGGCGACGTCCTTCGTGTCGCCGAAATGGGTGCCGCAGATGGGCGACAACACCGAGGTGCTGACCCGCGTGCTGACGCAGCCGGCGCCCGGCGTCGCCTATCCGGTGCTGACGCCCAACCTGAAGGGCTTCGAGGCCGCGCTGGCAGCCGGCGCCAAGGAAGTGGCGGTGTTCGGCGCCGCCTCCGAGTCCTTCAGCCAGAAGAACATCAACTGTTCCATCGCCGAGTCGCTCGCGCGCTTCCGTCCGGTCACCGAGGCGGCGCGCGCGGCCGGCGTCAGGGTTCGCGGCTACATCTCGTGCGTCGTCGGTTGCCCCTACGAAGGCGCGGTGGCGCCGCACAAGGTGGCCGAGGTCGCGGCCACGCTGATGGAGATGGGCTGCTACGAGATCTCGTTGGGAGACACCATCGGCAGCGGCAACCCGGCCAGCGTGCGCCGCATGCTGGAAACGGTGGCGCGGAGCGTTCCGGTCGAGAAGCTCGCCGGCCACTATCACGACACCTACGGCATGGCAGCAGCCAACGTCGCCGCGTCGCTGGAAATGGGCGTGGCGGTGTTCGACGCCTCGGTCGGCGGCCTCGGCGGCTGCCCCTATGCGGCGGGCGCGTCCGGCAACGTCGCCACCGAGGATCTGGTGTGGCTGCTGCACGGCATGGGCATCGCCACCGGCATCGACCTCGACCGCCTGGTCGACACCGCCGCCTGGATCAGCGCCCAGCTCGGTCGCGAGCCCGCCTCGCGCGTCGCGCGCGCAGTGCTGGCCAAGCGTGCGCAGGCGAGGAGCGCGAACTGATTAGAATGAGGGCTTCCCTCCAAGAGCCGCAGCAATGAGCGTTCCTTCCCCCTGCATCAACATCTGCCGCATGAGCGCGGAAACCGGCCTGTGCGAGGGCTGCCAGCGCACGATCGACGAGATCGCGCGCTGGGGGCGCAGCACCGACGTGGAGAAACGCGCCATCCTCGACATCGTCGCGCGGCGGCGTGAGCAGCTCGGGCTGCAACCGCTTGCAGTCGCAGCAGGAGGGGCGTCGTGAGCGGCGACGCGCTGTGCGTGGGTGTGTGCATGATCGACTGGGATTCGGGCGTGTGCTTGGGCTGCGGGCGCACCGCCGACGAGATCAACGGCGTGCCGACTCCGCCCCCGGCCGATGAGCCGAATGCGGCGGTAGCCGCGCCGTTGCCGCCCAATGTCGCGGCGCAGGTCGGCGAGGGCAGCGATTGAGCGCCGCGCTGCGCTTCCCGCCCGAACTGCAGGTGTTCGAGCGCGGCTGGCTGTCGGCGAACAACATCCTGCTGTTCGACGGCGGCGAGGCCACGCTGATCGACAGCGGCTACGTCAGCCACGTGCCGCAGACGCTGGCGCTGCTGCGCAATGCGCTCGATGGGCGAAGCCTGACGCGCCTGATCAACACCCATTCCCACTCCGACCACATCGGCGGCAACGCCGCGGTGCAGCGCGAGTTCGGCTGCTCCATCCACGTGCCGGCGGGCATGTCCGACGCGGTCGCGAACTGGGACGAAGCCGCGCTGCTGCTGACCACCGCGGCCCAGTCGGGCGAGCGCTTCGCCGCCGACGGCACGCTGTCGGCAGGCGATCGCTTCGTCGCAGGCGGCCTGCAATGGCAGGCGATCGCGGTGCCGGGCCACGACATGGACGCGCTCGCCTATTACAACCCGGAGCGCCGCATCCTGATCTCGGGCGACGCACTGTGGCACGACGGCTTCGGCATCCTGTTCGCCGACGTGCTGGGCACCGGCGACGGGCTGGGCGCGGCGCGGCGCACGCTGGAGGCGATCGGCCGCCTCGCCGTAGATGCGGTGATCCCCGGCCACGGCGCTCCGTTCTCGGATGTCGACGCCGCGCTCGAGCGCGCCTTCGCCCGGCTGCGCGCCTTCGAGGACGACGGCGCGCGCATGGCGCGCAACGCGATCCGCGCCTGCATGACCTTCCATCTGCTCGATGCGCGGCGCATCGGCCTCGACGAACTGCCGCGGCACCTGGCCGAGACGCCGCTGTACCGCGAGTCGAACGCGCGCTTCCTCGGCCTGGCACCGGACGCCCTTGCTGGCTGGCTGGTGGGGGAGCTCGAACGCGCGGGCGTGGCGCACCGCGAGCAGGGCGATCTGGTGGCGTCCGCGCCGCGCCCGGTGACGACGGCCGTGCCATCGCCTGTTCGCCCTGCCGCGGGGGGCGCATGCTGAGCGCGGCGCAGCGCGCCGTCGGCTGGTTTTCCGGATTCGTGCGCCCGCATTGCGCGGCGCACTTTTGAGGCGAGGCGGTTCGCCGCCCGCACTTGCTTGCAACTGGGGAGATGCAAATGTCCGAAATCACCGAATTCCTCGCCGCGCGCGATTTCCTGCTGCAGCACCGCAGCGATTACGCCGCAGCCTACGCCGGCTTCAAGTGGCCGAAGCTCGAGCATTTCAACTGGGCGCTGGACTACTTCGACGCGATGGCGCGCAACAACGACGCGCCCGCCCTGTGGCTGGTGGAGCAGGACGGCAGCGATGCGCGGCTGTCGTTCGCCGAGCTGTCGGTGCGCTCCAGCCAGGTTGCCAACTGGCTGCGCGAGCAGGGCGTGCAGCGCGGCGATCGCATCCTGATCATGCTGGGCAACGAGGTGCCGCTGTGGGAAACGATGCTGGCCGCCTTCAAGCTCGGCGCGGTGGTGATCCCCGCGACCACGCTGCTGTCGCGCGATGACCTGGTCGACCGGGTGGAGCGCGGGCAGGTCCGCTTCGCCGTGATCGGCCAGGCCCACGTCAGCAAGTTCGACGACGTGCCCGGTGATTTCGTCCGCATCTGCGTCGGCGCCGACCTGCCGGGCTGGAAGCGCTTCGAGGACACCCGCGGCGCCTCGGCGGATTTCATGCCGCAGGGCGTCACCCGCGCCGACGACCCGCTGCTGCTGTATTTCACCTCGGGCACCACCTCCAAGCCCAAGCTGGTGCTGCACACCCACCAGTCCTACCCGGTGGGGCACCTGTCGACGATGTACTGGATCGGCCTCAAGCCCGGCGACCGCCACATGAACATCTCCTCGCCGGGATGGGCCAAGCATGCCTGGAGCTGCTTCTTCGCGCCGTGGAACGCGGGCGCCTGCGTCTTCCTGTACAACTACAGCCGCTTCGACGCCAAGGCGCTGCTGGAGGTGCTGATCAAGTACCAGGTCAACACGCTGTGTGCGCCGCCCACCGTGTGGCGCATGCTGATCCAGCAGGACCTCGCCGCGGTGAAGACGAACCTTCGCGAACTCATCGGCGCCGGCGAACCGCTCAATGCCGAAGTCATCGAGCAGGTGAAAAGGGCCTGGGGCATCACCATCCGCGACGGCTTCGGCCAGACCGAGACCACCGCGCAGGTGGGCAACACCCCTGGCCAGGTGCTCAAGCCGGGCTCGATGGGGCGTCCGCTGCCGGGTTATCGCCTCGCGATGCTCGACGCCGAAGGGCGTGAGGCGACGGAAGGCGAGATCTCGCTGGTGCTCGGCGCCGACCGTCCGATCGGCCTGATGCGCGGCTATGCCGGCGACGAGGCCAAGACGGCCGAAGTCATGCGCGACGGCTATTACCGCACCGGCGACGTCGCGTCGATCGACGAGGATGGCTACATCACCTATGTCGGCCGCGCCGACGACGTGTTCAAGGCGTCCGACTACCGCATCAGCCCCTTCGAGCTCGAGAGCGTGCTGATCGAGCATCCGGCGGTGGCGGAGGCCGCGGTGGTGCCCAGCCCGGATCCGGTGCGCCTCGCCGTGCCCAAGGCCTTCGTCATCCTCGCGCCTGGCTTCGAGCCGAGCCGGGAACTGGCGCGCGACATCTTCGCCTTCACGCGTGGCCGTCTGGCGCCGTTCAAGCGCATCCGCCGGCTGTCGTTCGCCGATCTGCCCAAGACGATCTCGGGCAAGATCCGCCGCGTCGAGCTGCGCAAGGCCGAAGAGGCGCGGGAGAGCACGGCGCGCGGCGAGCTGGAGTTCTTCGAGGACGACTTCCCCGAGCTCGGCGCGAAGTCCTGAGCGGTCGGGCGCAGCGGCGTCCGGCGCCGCTGCGCTATAGTGGGGGCCGCTTCTTGGCTTCCATCGACCGTAGGAACATGCAGATCGTACTCATCAGTGGCCTTTCGGGGTCGGGCAAGAGCATCGCGCTCAACGTGCTGGAGGACTCCGGCTACTACGTTGTCGACAACCTGCCGGCGACGCTGCTGCCGCAACTGGTGACGCACCTGCGCAGCGTGGGCTATGCCCGCGTCGCGGTGGCGGTGGATGTGCGTTCCGGCGTCAGCATCGCGGCGCTGCCGGCGCAGGTCAAGTCGCTGCGTGACATCGTCGACGACCTGCGCTTCATCTTTCTGGAGGCGCGCGACGATGCCTTGATCGCGCGCTTTTCCGAGACGCGCCGCCGCCATCCGCTGGCGGAAGAGGGCGTGTCGCTGGACGAGGCGATCCGGCGCGAGCGCGATGCGCTGGCCGAGATCGCCGAACTCGGCCACCGCATCGATACCAGCGACCTGCATCCGAACACGCTGCGTGCCTGGGTGAAGGATTTCATCCATGTGGAGGCGAGCGAGGGGCTGACGCTGATGTTCCAGTCCTTCGGCTTCAAGTACGGCATCCCGCTCGACGCCGACCTGGTGTTCGACGTGCGCTGCCTGCCCAACCCCCATTACGACCTCAACCTTCGGCCGCTCACCGGCAGGGACCAGCCGGTCATCGACTTCCTCCGGCGCATCCCGGAAGTGGGGCGCATGGCCGAGGACATCCGCCACTTCGTCGCGAACTGGCTGCCGGCCTATGTGCGCGACAACCGCAGTTACCTGACGGTGGCCATCGGCTGCACTGGCGGCCAGCATCGCTCGGTTTACATCGCCGAATGGCTGGCGGGCAAGTTCGAGGACAAGGTGCGCGTCATCGTGCGCCACCGTTCGGCGGCGCGCCGTGCGGTGGACCAGTCCGCCCCCCGGCAGTGAGGATGACCCTGGGTGCGTGGCTGCACCTGATCCGTCCGGGCGACGTGCTGGTGGCACTGGCCGGACTCGGCGTGTGCGTGCAGGCGGTGCTGCTGCTGTGGCAGGGCGGTGCGCCCGATGGCGTGGTGGTGCGTGCGGGAGGCAAGGTGTTCGCCGAGCTGGACCTTTCACGCCGACGCATTGTCGAGGTGCCGGGGCCGCTGGGCCTCACCCGCATCGAGATCGAGCCGGGGCGTGCTCGCGTCGCCGCCGACCCGGGGCCGCGCCAATATTGCGTGCGCCAGGGCTGGCTGAGCCGCGCCGGCGCGGTGGCGATCTGCGCACCCAACCAGGTCAGCCTGACGCTCACCGGCCGTGGTGCCGATTATGACGCGCTCAACTATTGAACTCGTGCCCACCGCCGAGGACCATCGCATCGCCCGCCATGCGGCAGCAGCGATCGTGCTGACGGTGGCGGAGGCGGCCATTCCCCTGCCGCTGCCCGGCGTCAAGCCGGGCCTGGCCAACATCGTCACGTTGATCGTGCTGGCGCGCTGGGGCTGGCGCGAGGCGGTATGGGTGGCGCTGCTGCGCGTGTTCGCAGGCAGCCTGCTCCTGGGGCAGTTCCTCGCGCCCGGATTCTTCCTCAGCCTGTCGGGGGCAATTGCCAGCCTGGTCGTGCTGGGGCTGGCGGTGCATCTGCCGCGGCGCTGGTTCGGGCCGGTCAGCCACAGCATCCTGGCGGCGTTCGCGCACATCGGTGCGCAGCTCGTGGTGGCGCGGCTGTGGCTCGTGCCGCATGACGGCGTGTTCTACCTCACCCCGGTGTTCTCGGCGGCGGCGGTGGTCTTCGGCCTGGTGAACGGCCTGGTGGCAGCGCGCCTGCTCGCCGAGCTGCGCACCGCCACGGCAGGCGGTGCGCACGGAGCATGAGCGACGCTCAGCCGAGGTTGGCCTGCAGCCAGCTCAACAGCCGTTGCCAGCCGTCCGCCGCTTCGGTCGGGCGGTAGCTGGGCCGATAGTCGGCGTTGAAGGCGTGCGGTGCGTCGGGATAGACGACGATCTCGCTGTGGCTGCCGGCCTTGGCCAGCGCCGCGCGCATCGCCTCGACGTCCTTCAGCGGAATGCCCTGGTCCTGGCCACCGTAGAGGCCCAGCACCGGCGCGTGCAGGCGGGCGGCGATGTCGACCGGATGGCGTGGCGTCATGTTGGTGGGGGCGCCGTCGAGCTTGCCGTACCAGGCGACGGCGGCCTTCAGCCGCGGGTTGTGGGCGGCGTACAGCCAGGTGATGCGCCCGCCCCAGCAGAAGCCGGTGATGGCGAGCTTGTCGGGATCGCCGCCCTTTTCCGGCGCCCAGGCGGCGCAGGCGTCGAGGTCCGCCATGACCTGCGCGTCGGGTACGCGCGACACGATGTTGTCGAGTATGGCCGCGACGGAGTCGGTTTTCGACGGATCGCCGACACGGAAGTACAGCTCCGGTGCGATCGCCAGGTAGCCCGCCTTGGCCAGGCGCCGGCAGAGGTCTCGGATGTGCTCGTGCACGCCGAAGATTTCCTGTACCACGAGCACGGTCGGCCGCCGCGCGCCGCCTGCGGGCCGCGCGAAATACACCGGCAGATTGCCGCCAGCGACGCCGATTGCCGCGTCACCGACCTCCAGTCCTTCGCTGTCGGTGGTGATGACGGTCTGTGCGTGCACCGGCTGCACGGCCAGCGCGAAACCGGCGGCGGCGATGGCAGTGACGAAGCTGCGGCGATCCATGGGTGCTGAAGGAAGCAGGCTGTCGATGTCGGACTGGGGCAGGATCTTCATGCGAGTCTCGCTGGAGTTGGGTTCCACAGGGGGAGGGGGGGCACACGGCAGGCACAGGGGAGACAACAGTCTAAATCTTCCTTTGCCGCTGCGGCGCGGGCCATGCGCAGGTTTCGCGCCTGGCGCTGCGATTGCACGGAACGCGCCGGCATGGTGTATTCGGGCAGCACGGTCCGTGCACGGATCGTCGCCCCAAGACATTGACAGGAGACCCTCATGACCGAGCGCGCCATCAGCCGCTTTGCCCTGCCTTCCCTCGACTCGCTGGCGCAGGACATGCGCGAGCGCATCCTCGCGGTGCAGGAAAAGGCGGGCTTCGTGCCCAACATCTTCCTTGCGCTGGCGCACCGGCCGGCCGAGTTCCGCGCCTTCTTCGACTATCACGACGCCCTGATGGAAAAGGACGTCGGCCTCACCAAGGCCGAGCGCGAGATGATCGTGGTCGCCACCTCGGGCGCCAACAACTGCCTGTACTGCGTGGTGGCGCACGGCGCCATCCTGCGCATCCGCGCGAAGAACCCGCGGCTGGCCGATCAGCTCGCCACCAACCACCGCAAGGCGGAGATCACGCCGCGGCAGCGCGCGATGCTCGACTACGCGATGAAGGTGGCGCTGCGCGCGCAGGAGATCGGCGACGAGGATCATGCCGCGCTGCGTGCGCACGGCTTCGACGACGACGCGATCTGGGACATCGGCGCGATCGCCGCCTTCTTCGGCATGAGCAACCGCATCGTCAATTTCGCCAGCATCGCGCCCAATGACGAGTTCTACCTGATGGGCCGCCTGCCCAAGGCCTGAGATGCTGGCCATGAACGTGGAACAGCCCGACGGCATCGAGGCGCAGGTGCTGCGCCTCGTCGGCGACCTGCTGGCGGAATTGCGCGCCGGGCGGCCGCTGGCGGTGCAACTGGACAGCCATCTGGAGCGCGACCTCGGGCTCGACAGCCTGGCGCGCGTCGAGCTCCTCGCGCGCATCGAGCGTGGCGCCGGGGTCAGGCTGCCGTCCGACACGCTCGCTCGCGCCGAGACGCCGCGCATGCTCGCGCAGGCCTTGCGCGAGGCGCATCCCGGCGCGGCCGTCGCGGACCTCGCGCGCGTTGCGGCGGCGCCCTCGGCCGAGCATGTCGATGCCCCCGCCATGGCTGCCACGCTGGTCGAGGTGCTGCAGTGGCATGCAAGGCGCTGGCCGCAGCGCGTGCATGTCCGCCTGGTGCACGACGATGCCGAGGTGGCGACGCTGAGCTACGGCGAACTGCTGCAAGCCGGCCTGCGCATGGCCGCCGGCCTGCGCCACGCCGGCGTGCAGCCCGGCGACGCGGTGGCGATCATGCTGCCGACCGGGCTGGAGTTCTTCACCAGCTTCTATGGCGCGCTGCTGGCGGGCGGCGTGCCGGTGCCGATGTATCCGCCGACACGGCCGTCGCAACTGGAAGACCACCTGCGGCGCCAGGCCGGCATCGTCGCAAGCTGCGCTGCGCCGGTGCTGGTGACGGTGGAGGAGGCGCGCCTGTTGGCGCGGGTGCTGCGCGCGCAGGTGCCCGCGTTGCGCCATGTCGTCACGCCGCAATCACTGCAGGCCGGCGATGTGGCACCGAGCGCGCCGGCGCCTGCAGCCGCGAGCGAGCTCGCGCTGCTGCAATACACCTCGGGCAGCACCGGCAACCCCAAGGGCGTGATGCTCACCCACGCCAACCTGCTGGCCAACATCCGCGCCTGGAGCGGTGCGATCGAGGTTGCGCATGATGACGTGTGCGTGAGCTGGCTGCCGCTCTATCACGACATGGGCCTCATCGGCACCTGGCTGGGCAGCCTGTACAACGGCAATCCGCTGGTGCTGATGTCGCCGCTGGATTTCCTCGCGCGCCCTGCCAACTGGCTGCGCGCGATCCATCGTTACCGCGGTACGGTCACCGCCGCACCCAATTTCGCCTTCGAGCTGGTGGTGCGCCATGTCGCCGCGGCCGATCTCGCCGGGCTGGACCTGTCGTGCTGGCGGCTGGCGGTCAATGGCGCCGAACCGGTGAGCCCCGACACGCTCGAGCGCTTCTGCGCCCATCTGGCGCCGGCGGGGTTCCGGCGCGAGGCGATGACGCCGCTCTACGGCCTGGCGGAGAACGCCGTCGGCCTCACTGTCCCGGTGCTCGGGCGCGGGCCGCTGATCGACCGGGTGCAGCGCGACGTCTTCCTGCGTCGCGGCCAGGCGCTGCCGGCGGCAGAAGACGGCGCCATGCGTTTCGTCGGCAGCGGCCGGCCCTTGCCCGGGCATGCGTTGCGCATCGTCGACGCCGCGGGCAAGGCGCTGCCCGAGCGGCAGGTGGGGCGCATCGAGTTCCAGGGACCGTCGGCCACTGCGGGCTACTACCGCAACGCGGAGGAGACCGCGCGCCTGCTCGACGGCGACTGGCGCGATACCGGCGATCTCGGCTACCTGGCCGACGGCGAGCTGTTCGTCACCGGCCGCGTCAAGGACATGATCATCCGCGGCGGGCGCAACCTCTACCCTTACGAGCTGGAAGAGGCGATCGGTGCCCTGCCGGGTGTGCGCCGTGGCTGCGTCGCGGTGTTCGGTGCGAGCGACCCGGCGACGGCGAGCGAGCGGCTGGTGGCGGTGGTGGAGACGCGCGAGGAACTGCCAGACTCACGCGGCGAGCTGGTGCGCGCGGTGGAGGCGCTGGCGCTGGAGCGCCTCGGCCTGCCGCTGGATGAAGTGGTGCTGGCGCCGCCGCACAGCGTGTTGAAGACCTCCAGCGGCAAGATTCGGCGTGCGGCCACGCGCGACCTGTATCTCGCCGGCGCGCTCGGCAGCCGGCACGGCGTGCGCGTCCAGGTGCTGCGCCTGGCGGCGGCCGGCATCGCGGCGCAGGGGCGACGCCTGCTGGCGCAGTGCGGCGCGCTGGCCTGGGCCGCCTGGGCGTGGACGATGCTGCTGGTGCTGGCGGCGCCGGTGTGGCTGGTGGTGTCGGCCTTGCAGCGGCCGGCGGCGGGCTGGCGCATCGCGCGGCGCGCGGCGCGCATCTATGCGCGGCTGATCGGCGTGCGGCTGGAGGTCAGCGGGGCGGAAAACCTGCCGGCGCACGCGCCTTGCGTGCTGGCCGCAAACCACGCGAGCTATGTGGATGGCCTGGTGGCGGTCGCCGCGCTGGCGCGGCCTTTCGTGTTCGTCGCCAAGCGCGAACTGAGCGCGCACGCGATCGCCGGCCCCTTCCTGCGCGGGATCGGCGCCGCCTTCGTCGAGCGCTTCTCGCTGCCCGACAGCGTGGAAGGCGCGCGCGAGCTGGCCGCGCGCGCGGCGGCCGGCGAGTCGCTGTTCTTCTTTCCCGAGGGCACCTTCACCCGGCGCGCAGGCCTGCGCGAGTTTCGCCTCGGTGCCTTCCTGACGGCGGCCCAGGCGGGGCTCGCGGTGGTGCCGGTGGCGATCCGCGGTACCCGCAGCATCCTGCCGGACGAAACCTGGCGGCCGCAGCGGGCGCCGGTCGTGCTGTACATTGCCGCACCGCTGCAGGCGCAGGGCGCCGACTGGGCAGCGGCGGTCGCGCTGCGCGACGCGGTGCGCGCGCAGATCCTGGCCCGCTGCGCGGAGCCCGACCTGGCGGCGCTCCCTGAATGATGATCATTCTCCGACGCCATATAATTTGACGAGCAGTTCCGTCTTCATTCATCCGCCGACGAGGTCCGCATCTGATGGAAGCCACCATGCGTGTGCTGTGTGTAGGGGACAGCTCCGCCGAGGCCGAGCGGATACGGCGCGCGTTCGAGCACCATGCAGCGGGTATCGACGCGGGCCTCGAGTTCGCCTGGGCGCCGACCCTCGAGCAGGCGCGGCGCTGCGTCGAGGACGCGCCGGGTGCGGACCTGCTGCTGCTGCGCCTTCGCGCGGGCGACGATGCGGGTCTGGCGTTCGTTTCTGAGCTGCGGGCCGGCTCGCTTGCGCTGACCATCGTGGCGCTCACCGACGCCGGCGATGCGCAGGTCGCCGCAGCGGCGCTGGCGGCCGGCGCCGATGATTACCTGGGCCGGCATGACGACTATGTCGACGAAATCCCGGCGCTGCTGCACAAGATGCAGCGCCGGATCGCGCTGCGGAGCGAGGGGCGTGCGCTGCGCGCGGCGGCGGAGCGGCTGTCGCGGCTGGTGATGGCGAGCCCCTCCATCCTCTACAGTCTGAGGCTCGACGGCGACAGTGTCTCCTCCGTCTGGATCAGCGAGAACATCACGCGCCTCACCGGTTTCTCCGTGCAGGAGGCGCAGGCGCCCGGCTGGTGGCAGCGGCAACTCGATCCGCGGGACCGGGAGGTGTGCACCGACTGGCAGCGCCGGCTTTTCGACGCCGGCGTGCTGTTGCAGGAATACCGCTTCCGCTGCAAGGACGGACGCACGATCTGGCTGCACGACGAGCTGCATCTGCTGCGCACCGCCGACGGGCAGGCGCGCGAGGCGGTCGGGTCATGGACCGACATGACGCTGCACAAGCAGCACGAGCTGCTGCGCGCAGCGCGCGCCGACATGCTCGACCAGGTCATCGCGGCGCGGCCGCTGGGCGAGATCCTGCACGGCGTTGCCGTGTCACTGGAGTCAATCGCGCCGCAGATGCATGTATCGGTGCTGCTGCTCGACGGCAAGACGCGCCGCCTCGAAGTCGCTGCGGCGCCCAGCCTGCCGGCGTTCTACAACGCCGCGGTGCACGGGCTGGAGATCGGCGAGGGGCAGGGCTCCTGCGGCACGGCCGCGGCGCGCGGCGAGACCGTGGTCGTCGAGGACGTGCAGACGCATCCCTACTGGGAGCAGTACCGGTCGATCGCGCGCGAGGCCAGCCTGCGCGCGTGCTGGTCGGTGCCGTTCAAGGATGCCGACGGGAACGTGCTCGGCACTTTTGCCGCCTATTTCGCCGAACCACGCGCGCCGGAAGGCGAGGAGCTCGAGCTGGTGCAGGAGTTCGCCCGCATCACCGGCCTGGCCGTGCAGAAGGTGCGCGCCGAAACCGCCTTGCGGCAGTCGTCGGCGGTGTTCGAGAGCACGCGCGACGGTGTCGTCATCACCACGCTCGAGCCGCGCATCATCGCCGCCAACCCGGCTTACAGCGAGATCACCGGCTACATCCACGACGAGGTCCTGGGCCGCAACCCGAATTTCGTGAAGTCGGGCCGTCATGGCCGGCAGTTCTATCAGTCGATGTGGGAGAGCCTGACGACGCTCGGCTACTGGCAGGGCGAAGTCTGGAACCGGCGCAAGAACGGCGAGATTTACCCGCAGTGGCTGAGCATCGGCACCGTGCGCGATGAGCGCGGGCAGGCGACCCACTATGTGGGCGTGATGACCGATCTGACCCAGCTCAGGCGCTCGGAGCAGCAGCTCGAGCGCCTGTCGCACTACGATCCGCTGACCGACCTGCCCAACCGGCTGCTGCTGCAATCCCGCCTGGAGCATGCCATCGAGCAGGCGCGGCGCCATCACGAACGCGCCGCGGTGCTGTTCGTCGATCTCGACCGCTTCAAGAACGTCAATGACAGCTTCGGCCACCCCGCGGGCGACGAATTGTTGCGCGCGATCGCGGTGCGCCTGCGCGGCGGCCTGCGCAACGAGGACACCCTGGCGCGCGCAGGCGGCGACGAGTTCATCGTCGTGCTGGAGAACCTGCAATCGCCCGACGTTGCGGCGAGTGTCGCGCAGAAGCTGATTCGCCTCGTGCAGCAGCCCTTCGTGCTGTCGAGCGGGCAGGAGGTGATCGTCAGCGCCAGTGTCGGCGTGGCGCTCTACCCGGATGACGGCGAGACCGTCACCGAGCTCAACCAGCATGCGGACGTGGCGCTCTACCAGGCCAAGGAGATGGGGCGCGGCACGTTCTGCTTCCATTCCGCCGCGCTGACGCGCCGCGTCAATGATCACCTGCAGCTCGAGATGCGCCTGCGGCGTGCCCTTGAGCGCGGCGAGCTGAGGCTGCACTACCAGCCCCTGATCGGCCTGCTGCCGGGCGGGCCGATTCGTGCCGAGGCCTTGCTGCGCTGGCAGCCGCCCGACGAGGACGTGGTGCCGCCGGCGCGCTTCATCCCGCTGGCCGAGGAAACGGGGCTCATCGTGCCGATCGGCGACTGGGTGCTGCGCGAAGCCTGCCGCCAGGCCAGGGCGTGGGTCGATGCCGGTCTGAACTTCGGCGGAGTCTCGGTGAACCTGTCCACGCGACAGTTCCGCCAGGCCGGCATCGTCGAGGAAGTCGCCGATGTGCTGGCAAGCTCGGGCCTGCCGGCGCACTACCTCGAGCTCGAGATCACCGAATCGGCGCTGATGGAAGGTGTCGAGCAGGCGGTGGAAACGCTGGATGCACTGCGCAGGCTGGGTGTCAGCCTGGCTGTCGACGACTTCGGCACGGGCTACTCGTCGCTCGCCTACCTCAAGCGCCTGCCGCTCGACAAGCTGAAGATAGACCAGGGTTTCGTGCGTGGCTTGCCGCACGACGCCAACGACCAGGCGATCGTCACCGCCACCATCGCCCTGGCGCGCAGCCTGGGATTCTCGACCGTGGCCGAAGGCGTCGAGAGCGAGGAGCAGCTCGACATGCTGCGAGCGCTGGGCTGCGCGGCTTATCAGGGCTTCCTGTTCAGCCGTCCCCTGTCGTCGGAGGAGTTCTCGCAACAGCCCTGGCTGCGCACCGCCACATGAATCGCCGCGCTGGCGACCCCCGCGGGGGCGGGGGATCGCCACGGCGCGGAATCAAACGTTGGCGATCGAGATCGCGCGCGTGTTGAGGTAGGCCTCGAGCGCTTCCGGGCCGCCTTCGCTGCCATAGCCCGAATCCTTCAGGCCACCGAAGGGCATTTCCGCCGAGGGCAGCGCCGGCTGGTTCACCCACAGCATGCCCACTTCCACGCGCTGCGACAGCAGATGCGCGTGCTTCAGCGAACGCGTGTAGGCGTAGCCCGCCAGGCCGTAGGACAGGCGGTTGGCTTCGGCGATGGCCTCGTCCATGGTGTTGAAGCGGCGCACTGCGGCAACGGGGCCGAACGGCTCGTCGTTGAACACCCTGGCGTCCAGCGGCACATCGGTCAGCACCGTCGGCGCGAAGAAGTTGCCCGTGCTGCCCAGGCGTTCGCCGCCGGCCGCGACGGTGGCGCCACGCTGCACCGCGTCCTGCAGGAAGTCGGCCATCGCGGTGACGCGGCGCGGATTGGCCAGCGGTCCCATCTGCGTGCCGCTGGCAAGGCCGTCGCCTACTTTCAGCGAGGCTGCGTGGCGGGCGAGTGCGGCAGCGAACTCGTCATGCACGCTCTCGTGCACCAGGAAGCGGGTGGGCGCGATGCAGACCTGGCCGGCATTGCGGAACTTCGCCGCGCCGGCGGCCTTCACCGCCAGTTCGATGTCGGCATCGTCGCACACGATCACCGGCGCATGGCCGCCGAGCTCCATCGTCACCCGCTTCATGTGCTGGCCGGCGATCGCCGCGAGCTGCTTGCCCACCACGGTGGAGCCGGTGAAGGTGACCTTGCGGATCACCGGATGCGGGATCAGGTAGGAAGAGATCTCGGCCGGATTGCCGAACACCAGGCCCACCGCGCCGGCCGGCACGCCGGCATCGACGAAGGCGCGGATCAGCGCGGCCGGCGCCGCCGGCGTCTCCTCCGCGGCCTTCACCAGGATCGAGCAGCCGGTGGCGAGCGCGGCGGAGGCCTTGCGCACCACCTGGTTGATCGGGAAGTTCCACGGCGTGAACGCGGCGACCGGCCCGACCGGATCCTTCAGCACCATCTGGCGGGTGGTGAGGTTGCGCGACGGCACGATGCGGCCATACACGCGCATGCCCTCGTCGGCGAACCAGTCGATGATGTCGGCGGCAGCCAGCGTCTCGATGCGCGCCTCGACCAGGGGTTTGCCCTGTTCCTGGGTGAGCAGCGCGGCGATGGTGTCGGCGCGCTCGCGCATCAGCCCGGCGGCGCGACGCAGGATCTTCTGCCGCTCCAGCGCCGGCACGTCGCGCCAGGTCTCGAAACCCTTCTGTGCGGCGGCGAGTGCGCGGTCGAGGTCGGCGAGGCCGGCATGGGCGACGCGGCCGATCTCGGCACCGGTGGCCGGGTTATGCACCGGCAGGGTGCGTCCGTCCGCGGCGTCCTGCCATTGTCCATCGATCAGCAACTGGGTGTTCGGGTAAGTCATGGGATGCGTGCTCCGGTGAGGCATGAGGAAATGTCGATTTTCCGCCAGCCGGTGTGCCATGGTCCAGCCCTGTCGTCGCCTGTTGCGGGCTGCGGGGGGCGCAGTTCAGCGTCGGTCCTGGCGCAGGTGCAAGACGAGCAGCCCGGCCAGCGCTGCGCCTGCCAGCACTGCGCCGCCGAGAAAGGTCGCCCGCGAGCCGAGTGCGTCCCACAGCGCACCGGCGAGCACGCTCGCCGCCAGCAAGGCCAGGCCGCCGACGAGATTGAACAGGCCGAAGGCCGTCCCGCGCAGCGTGACCGGGGCGGTGTCGGCCACCAGGGCGGCGAGCAGCCCCTGGGTCATGCCCATGTGCAGGCCCCACAACACGACGCCGAGGGCCAGCCCGGCAAGGCCATCGACCCAGGCGAGGGCGAGATCCGCCGCGACCAGCACGGCGAACCCGAGGCCGAGCAGCAGGCCGCGGTCAATGCGGTCGGCGAGCACGCCCATTGGATACGACGACAGCGAGTACACCACGTTCATCGCCACCAGCACCGCCGGGATCCATGCCAGCGCCAGGCCGAGCTCCTGCGCGCGCAGCACCAGGAAGGCCTCGCTGAAGCGGGCCAGCGTGAATACGGCCGATACCGCGACGACGGCCCAGTAGGCAGGAGGCAGTCGCGCCAGCTCGGCACGCGACAGCGGCTGGCGGATGTGTGGCAGGCCTGCCGGCCGCGGGACGTCGTGCACCGCGAATACGATCAGGGCGAAAGCGCCGCAGGCGGGCAGCACCGCTGCCCAGAAGACGAGGGGAATGTCGTCGCCGCTCCACGCCATCAACGCCATCGCCAGCAGCGGGCCGATGAAGGCGCCGGCCGTGTCGAGCGACTGGCGCAGGCCGAACGCCGCGCCGCGCAGCGCCGGAGGCGCAAGATCGGCGATCAGTGCGTCACGCGGCGCACCGCGGATGCCCTTGCCGATGCGGTCGACGAAGCGCGCCGCAACCACCCAGCCCACCGAACCGGCGAGGGGAAACACCGGCTTGGTGCAGGCGGCGAGGCCGTAACCGATCGCCGCAAGCAGCTTGCGCCGCCCGAGCCGGTCCGACAGCGCGCCGGAAAAGACCTTGGTGATGGAAGCGGTGGCTTCGGCCACGCCCTCGATGATGCCGACGGTCATCGTCGACGCGCCCAGGACAGTGACCAGATACACCGGAAGCAGCGCATGGATCATCTCCGAGGAGATGTCCATCAGCATGGAGACGAAACCCAGCGCCCAGATTCCGGCAGGCAGGCGCGGGCGCCGAGGGCGGGTGGCCGTCATGTCGTGATCTTCGTCCATGATGGGAGCGCTTGCCGCCGACGCCCCCGGGCCCTTCGCCCTGCGGGATCGTCAGCGGCGGCGCTGATGCACCGGCGCCGAGGCGGCGCTCGCCGGACGCCCCGGCAGGTGGCGGAAGGTGATGCGGCCCTTGGTCAGATCGTAGGGCGACATCTCGAGCGACACGTTGTCACCGGCGATGATGCGGATGTGATTCTTCTTGAGCTTGCCACCCGCGTAGGCGATCAGGTTGTGACCGTTGTCGAGGGTGACGCGGTAGCGGCCGTCCGGCAGCACTTCGGTGACGGCGCCATGCATTTCGATGAGTTCTTCCTTGGCCATGTTCGGGCTCCTTGTCATTGTGCCCGGGCGTCACCGGAGTGCGGCGAGGGTCGGGCTGGCCTGTTTCCGCCAGGACAGGTCATGGTCCAGCCGCTGCCCGTCGCGGGTGGCGTCGGGCGTGGTCTGGCCGGGTCGGCGCGGTAATCGGCGGGCCGGGCGATTGAACGCTGCGATGGCGTGGCTGCACAAAAAAGACGGCAGCCACGAGCGAAGCGCACGAATCAGGGTAGGCGCGTCGCATGACAGCCGGTCGCGGGCGGATGCCGGCGGACCGGTACGGGCCAGGGCCACAGTGAGGGCCTGGCATTCCAAAACAAAATAGCCGGCGCGAAGCCCGGCTATCTCCTCGGATGTTCTTGTGAGCGCTGCCGCTGTGGCACGGAACGCTGGTGCGGCTGATCCGGAATGCCTGTTCCGGAACCACGGGCCGCACTGGGTTTGTTTCACATCATACGTTTCACGGCGCATCTTGTCCATCTGCCGCTGGCGCGGCCGCCTCGGTCGACAGCGCCGGAGCAGGAGCAGGAGCAGGCACGGCGCTCGTGCGCTGGGCTGGCAGCGCATACAGCTCGAACTTCTTCACCATCTTGCCGAGCACGCTGAGCGTGATGTCGCTCTGCGGGAACACGCGGCAGGCCAGCACGATGCCGCTTGCTTCCTCCTCGCGCGTGACGTACGAGCGACTCATCTTGATCGAGCGGTAGGTGCCGGACTCGATCTGGATCTTGCACACGCCGCAGCCGCCGCCGCGGCAGCCGACCGGAATGCCCTTGCGTGACAACTGCTCCATGCCCTTCAGGAGATTGTCGTCCTCGGAGCAGACGTACTCCTCCCCGGTGTTCGCGATCGAAACCCTGAACGAGCGTGCGCTCATGATGCTGTCTCCGCCTGTTTGTGCGCCGCTCGGTGTCGGCGATCATCTATCGAGATTTTAGGCCTCGCCGCGTGATGGCGAAAACCTCGAGCGCCGCTTGCGGCTTGATTGCGGCAGCCGACAGGCGAAGGATGGGGCGGGCTTATCGATGTGCCGACGCGAACCGCGGTCGACGGCCCGGACCTGAGCCGCAAAAACAAAAAGCCAACCCCGAAGGACTGGCTTCCTGCGTGAAACTTGGTAGGTCGTGCGGGATTCGAACCTGCGACCAACGGATTAAAAGTCCGCTGCTCTACCAGCTGAGCTAACGACCCAAAAACGAGGCCGAATTCTAGTTGCCGGCCCTTCGGTGTGTCAAGAACCCCAAGCGCCCGCGAGACAACGGAGTCGTCGCGCCAGCCTTGGCAGGTGCATCCTCAGGCTGCCGCCGACATCAGGCGGTATTGAAGCTTCATCGTGACGACCGCGCCGATGACGATGGCGGCGGTCGTGAGCATGGAGCCTAGCGCCAGCGTCGACAGGCCGCTGATGCCCTGGCCGATGGTGCAGCCGAGCGCGGTGACGCCACCGAAGCCCATCAGCAGCCCGCCGGCAATGTGGCGGACGAGGTCGCCGCTGTCGCGGAAGCTTTCGAGGCGGAAAGTGTGCCGGCCGATGGCGTCGACCGCAGCGCCCACGATCACGCCCAGCGCGCTGGCGATGCCGAAGGTGAGCACGCGGCTGGTATCGCTCCACATCGTCAGCAGGTCGAGGGTGTAGGCCAGCGGCGCGACGAAGGTCAGCGACTCGGCGCGATTGCTGTTCGTGCCGAGGAAGGCTTCTTCCAGGGTGTCGGGATGTTCGACCAGGTGGCCGAGGTGGCCGGTGACGTACCAGCCCGCGACGACCAGTGCGCCGGTGACGAGGCCGCCGAGCAGTACGTCCGCGCCCCAGCCCTCGCGCCGACGGAAGACGAAGGCGAGCAGCGGCAGGGCGAGGGCGCCGCACGCAAGCATCAGCGCCGTGCCGGCGGGGAGGCCCGTGTCGGCGAGGAAGGCCGGGAGGGTCTGCGCGTGCGGCAGCGTGACCGCCACCGGCTCCAGGAAGCGGACGCGGCCAACGGCGAACAGTCCGCGCAGCGTCATCAGCGCGCCAATGGCGAAGAAGGCGAAGACGACCAGCGACTTGAGATTGCCGCCGCCGATGCGGATCAGCGTGCGCGCACCGCAGCCGGAAGCGAGCGTCATGCCGGCGCCGAACGCTGCGCCGCCGACGAGATGCGACAGCCACAACAGGCGGCTGCCGGTGTAGATCGTCTTCGATGCCTCGAGCAGGCCGGCAAGCTGCAGCGCGGTGGTGCCGACGATGGCGGTGGCGATGGCCAGCATCCACATCCGCATGCGGCTCCAGTCGCCCATCAGCACGACGTCGGAGATCGCGCCCATGGTGCAGAAGCGGCTGCGGCTGCCAACGAAGCCGAACACCGTGCCGATGGCGAACGCTGCCCACACGACGGTGCTGGTGATGGACTGGATTTCCGCCATGCGCATCTCGCTCGGGGGTGGCAGGGCGCCGGTGAGGCGCGCCTTACTGGTAGGCGGTGGGGTCGGGCACGCCGGCAGCGGCGAAGCCGGCGGCGCGCAGGCGGCAGGCTTCGCAACGGCCGCAGGCGCGTCCCTCGTCGTCGGCCTGGTAGCAGGTGACGGTGAGGGCGTAATCGACGCCCAGCGCCATGCCGCGGCGGATGATCTCGGCCTTGGACAGGTCGATCAGCGGCGCATGGATGCGGATGCGGGTGCCTTCGACGCCGATCTTGGTGCCGAGGTTGGCCATGTTCTCGAAGGCCTCGATGAAGGCGGGGCGGCAGTCCGGATAGCCGGAAAAATCCACCGCGTTGACGCCGACGAAGATGTCGCGCGCGCCCAGCACCTCGGCCCAGGCCAGCGCGATCGACAGCATCACCGTGTTGCGTGCCGGCACATAGGTGACCGGAATGCCGCTGCCCGGTTCATCCTCGGGCACGGCGATGGAGGCGTCGGTGAGCGCGGAGCCGCCGAACTGGCCGAGATCGACACTGGCGGTGCGGTGCGCCCTGGCTCCCAGCGCATGCGCGACGCGCTGCGAGGCGGCAAGCTCCGCCGCGTGGCGCTGGCCATAGGCCACCGACAGCGCATAGGTCTCGAAACCCATGTCGCGCGCGATGGCGAGGCAGGTGGCGGAGTCGAGTCCGCCCGACAGCAGCACGACAGCGCGCCGGGGTGGAGATTGCGTGTTCATGGCAAAACCTTGCGATTGCGTTGCTCCGCGCACGGCCGGTGCGGCTCAGCGTCCGCGGGCGTCATTCCAGAGAATCTTGTGCAACTGCAACTGGAAGCGCACCGGCAGGCGGTCGCGCACGATCCATTCGGCGAGCGTCGCCGGTTCCAGCGCCCCCGCGACTGGCGACAGCAGCACGGTGCAGCGGCGGGCGAGGTCGTGCTCGGCGATCTGTTGCTTCGCCCACACATAATCGGCCTCGTCGGCGAGCACGATCTTGACCTCGTCGCGCTCGTTCAGCAGCGCGATGTTGGCGTAGCGATTCTTCAAAACCTCGCCCGAGCCCGGCGCCTTGAGGTCCATGATGCGCGACACGCGCGCATCGACGGCGCCGATGTCGAGCGCGCCGCTGGTCTCGAGCGAAACCGAATAGCCGGCATCGCACAGCGCCGTCAGCAGCGGCAGGCAGTTCTTCTGCGACAGCGGCTCGCCACCGGTGACGCACACATAGGGCAGGCCGTGTTGCGCCACTTCGGCGAGCACGGATTCCAGCGTGCGCGACTCCCCGCCCTGGAAGGCGTAGGCGGTGTCGCACCAGGTGCAGCGCAGCGGGCAGCCGGTCAGACGCACGAAGACCGTGGGCAGGCCCACGCGCGTCGACTCGCCCTGCAGCGAGGCGAAGATCTCGGTGATGCGCAGCCTGGGGTCGGCGCGCGCGCTGTCTGCGGAAGAGGCGACGTCATCCGTCGCGACGGCTTCGTTCATGGGGTCAACGTGCGGCGAGGCGTTGCTTGGCGATCTTGGCCGCGTTGCTCTGCGGATAGCGATCGACCAGTTGCTGCAGCGTGCGCTGCGCCGTTTTCGCGTCGCCCATCGCCTGCTGGCTGTTGGCCAGGCCGAGCATCGCATCGGGCGCGGTCGTGTCGTTCGGCCACTTGTTGAGCACGAAATTGAAGTGCTTGCTGGCGGTGGCGACATCCTTCGTCTGCAGCGCGGCATTGCCGGCCCAGAAGTGGGCGCCGGGCGCGAAGTTGCCGGACGGGTAGCGGGTGATGAAGCTTTCGAAGGCGCCGAGTGCTTCCTTGTTCTTGCCCTGCTTGAGCAGGTTCAGTGCGGCTTCGTAGTCGGCGGATTCCGCGCCGGTATCGGGGGATGCGGTGGTCGCGGGAGCGCTTCCTGCGGGCGAACCGGCTGCCGGGCTGCCAGCCTGGGGGGCCGAAGCGCCATTCGGTGACGATTCGAGCTTGCGCAGGCGGGTATCGAGATCGACATAGAAATCGCGCTGGCGGGCGCCGAGGTTCTCGACTTCGTTCGCGAGCACTTCGAGCTGGCCGCGCAGGCGCGCGATCTCGGCACGCACCTGTTCGTTCTGGTTGGCCAGCTCGAGTTGGCCGCGGCTCGTGGTGTCGATGCGGCCCTCGAGCTCCTGGCGCATGTCCATGATCTGGCGGCGGGCCTCGGTGTCATCGAACAGACCCGCCTGGGCGGGTCCGGCCGATGACATTGCGATCAGCGCCGCCAGCGGCAGGAGGCGCTTCATCTCAGTAGTCGCCGGCGGCGGAGTAGAGGATGTCGCCGCGACGGTTCTGCGCATAGCACGCTTCGGTCGCTTCCTCGCAGCGCGGCTTTTCCTCGCCGAGACTGACGGATTCGATCTGCGACTCCTTGGCGCCCAGCAGCAGCAGGGCCTGCTTGACGGCGTCGGCGCGCTTCTGGCCCAGCGCCAGGTTGTATTCGCGGCTGCCGCGTTCGTCGGTGTTGCCCTGGATGCGCATCGTCTCGTTCGGGTTCTGCACCAGGAAGCGGGCGTGGGCTTCGATCAGCGGCTTGGCTTCAGCCTTGATGACGAAGCTGTCGAAGTCGAAGTAGACGCTGCGCTTGGACAGGATGTTGTTGGGGTCGACCAGCGCCGGGATGCGCACGCCGGAGGTGCTGCCGGCGTTCACCGTGGCGACACCGCTGCCGGCACCGCCGGTGCGGTCCTCGACCTTGGCGCCGGTGGCTTCCGGGCCGGTGCTGGAGCAGGCCGCCAGCAAGGCAGACAGCAGGATGGGCAGAGCGAGCTTCTTCATGGATGTAGAACTCCAATTCGTTTTGTGTGATTCAGAAAGGATGCAGCGTGAGTTACCGGGCTTGCGGGCCCCAGGCGGGCTCGCGAACGTCGGCAGCCTGCACCGTCAGGCGCTGTTTGACCCGCCCGTCCGACGACACAGCGGCGAGCACGCCTCGTCCGCCGCTTTCGGTGGCGTAGAGGATCATGCGTCCGTTGGGGGCGAAACTGGGGGATTCGTCACGAGCCGAATCGGTGAGGATCGTGGTCTGCTTCGAGGCGATATCCTGGATGGCGACCTGGAAGCGACCGTTGTTGCGGGTGATGAAGGCGAGCTGGCGGCCGTCCGGCGAGGGGCGCGGCGTCACGTTGTAGCTGCCGTCGAAGGTGACGCGCTGCGCGCTGCCGCCGGCGGACGACACGCGGTAGATCTGCGGGCTGCCGCCGCGGTCGGAGGTGAAGTAGATGTTGCCGTCGGCGGCCCAGGCGGGCTCGGTGTCGATGCCCGACGAACTGGCCAGGCGGCGCACGCCGGAGCCGTCGGCGTTGATCGCATAGAGTTGCGACAAGCCGTCCTTGGTCAGCACCACGGCGAGCTGGCTGCCGTCTGGCGACCACGCCGGCGCCGAATTGGAGCCCTTGAAGTTGGCCGCCACGCGACGCTGGCCGGTGGCGAGCGTATGCACGTAGACGATGGGTTTCTTCTGCTCGAACGACACATAGGCCAGGCGCTGGCCGTCGGGCGACCATGCCGGCGAGATGATCGGCTCGCGCGAGCGCAGCGCGGTGGCGGCGTTCATGCCGTCGGCGTCGGCGACCTGCAGCTCGTAATTGGGTCCGCTCTTGACCACGTAGGCGATGCGGGTGGAGAAGTAGCCCGGCTGGCCGGTCAGCTTCTCATACACGAAGTCGGCGATGCGGTGGCCGATGGCGCGGTTCTGCGCGGGGGCCATGGGCAGCGCCATCGCGCCGAGTTCGGTCTGCTTCTGCGTGTCGAAGAGGCGGAAGCGGACCTGGTAGCGGCCGTCGCCCTGCGGCACGAAGGAGCCGGTGAGCACCGCGTCGGCGCCGCGGCTGCGGATGCCGGCGAGGTCGGGCGTCACCGACTCGGGCAGCGCCTGCGGGCCGATGCTCACGAGGGTGAACAGGCCGCTGCGCTCGAGGTCGGCACGCACCACGTCGGTGACGCCACGCGGCAACTGGCCTTCATTCTCGAAGATGGGTATGACAACCGGGTAGCGCGAGGCGCCGGCGCCGACGATCTCGATCGACAATTGGGCGCTGGCGTTCAGCGACAGGCCGGTGAGGACGGCAAGGATGAAGAAGCGGAAGGCGGCGAGCATCTGCGTGACGGCGTTGGCGCGAAGCATCGAATTATATCCATCAAATCCGGGGGTTGGCTTTAATCCTCGAGCGGGCGGAAGCGCAGCTCCAGCGTGCGCTGGAACAGATCGCGCTGCTCCGGCAGCGGCAAGGGGCTGGAGCGGCGAATCGAACGCTCGATTGCGTCGTCCAGCGCCGGGATGCCGGAAGAGCGCTTGAGGCGGATCGCCAGCACTTCACCGGACGGGAGCTGATCGACCTCGAACACGGCTTCCGGGTTCCCGCTGAGGCCGGGCGGACGCAGCAGGTTGCCGCGCACCTTCTGCTGGATCGCCAGCTTGTACTTGTCGAAATTGCCCTTGGTGCTGGCCGCGGAAGCGCGTGCGGCATCGGCATTGAGCATGCCGGCGAGCCGTGCCTGCTCGGCCTGCTTCGCCTCCTGTTCGCGGCGTGCGGCTTCGGCGCGCTTGCGCTCCTGCTCCAGTTGCTGCTTCAGGTAGTCAGGGGGGGTAGGCTCGAGGGGCTTGGCTTGCGCTTTGGGCTCGGGCGGCTTGGTGTCGGGTTTCGGCGGTTCCGGTTTCTTGGGCTCAGGCTTCTTCGGTTCAGGCCTGGGTGGTTCCGGTTTCGGCTCGGGCTTCTTCGGCTCGGGCTTCTTCTCGGGCGCCCTGGTGGCGATTTCCGGCTTGGGTTGCGGCTTGGGTTCGGGTGGCGGTTCGACCTTGGCCACGGGTTTGGGCTGGACGACCGGCTTCGGTTCGGGTCTGGGCTCCGGGCGCGGCTCCGGCTTCGGTTCCGGGCGCGGCTCGGGCTTCGCCTGCGGCTTGGGCTCCGGTCTCGTGGTGGGTTCGGGTGCTGCAGCCGGCGGTGCCGCGCTCGGCGGCGCGCTCGCCAGTTCGACCTCGAGCGAGGCGGGCGGCTGGCTCTGCCAACGGATGCCGAAGAACAGGAACAGCGCCAGGCCAAGATGGACTGCCGCCGTCAGTGCGGCCGATGCCTTGCGGCCTGGCGGCTCGCGGCGCGGGGGTGCTGCGCGGTCGTTCATTGCCTTGCGCTGCCGCCCTGGGTCTGCAGGCTGATCTTGGTCACGCCGGCTCCACGCGCGGCTTCGAGCACGTCGATGACAACCTGGTATTCCAGCTTGCGGTCGGCGGCGACGAGGAAAGGCTGCTCGGGATTCTTCGCGAGGGCATTACGGATCTCGCGCTGCAGCTCGAGCTCGGTCACCGGCCGCGAGGCGGCGCTCGACGACATGCGCAAGCCGTATTTGCGGTCGGGCTTGACCTCGATCACGATCGCCTCGGCAGGCGGCGCGGAGACGGTCCCGGCCGAGGGCACGTTGATCGTTCCCGGCTGGATCATCGGCGCGGTGACCATGAAGATCACGAGCAGCACCAGCATCACGTCGATATAGGGCACGACGTTGATCTGGTTCATCAGGCGGCGCTGGCGCATCGCGACTCCCCGCCGCTCAGCGCAGGCTGCGCTGCAGGATGTTCGAGAACTCCTCCATGAAGCTCTCGAAGCGGATGCCGATGCGGTCGATGTCGTGCGCGAAGCGGTTGTAGGCGACCACCGCCGGGATCGCCGCGAACAGGCCGATCGCCGTCGCCACCAGCGCTTCGGCGATGCCCGGCGCCACCTGGTTGAGCGTCGCCGCGCTGACGTTGGACAGGCCGCGGAAGGCGTTCATGATGCCCCACACCGTGCCGAGCAGGCCGATGTAGGGCGACACCGAGCCGACCGACGCGAGGAAGGCCAGATGCGCCTCGAGGTCGTCCACCTCGCGCTGGTAAGTGGCGCGCATCGCCCGGCGCGAGCCGTCGATGGTGGCGCTGGTGTCGTGGCTCTTGGTGCGCAGCTTGGAGAATTCGCGGTATCCGGATTCGAAGATGCGTTCCATGCCGCCCGTCTGGTGGCGCGAGGAGGAGGCCGACTCGAACAGCTTGTTGAGGTCCGCGCCGCTCCAGAAATCACGCTCGAAGGCGTCGGTTTCGGCGCGTGCGGCGCGAATCTGGAACCACTTGCGGAAGATCCAGTACCAGGAGACCACCGACAGCGTGGCAAGCAGCAACATGACGAGCTGGGCAAGGACGCTGGCCTGGCTGATCAGGCTGATGAACGAGAGGTCGTGAGAGGCGGTCATGCTGGGATCGAGTATGTTTGAAATTGTTGTTGCATTGCGGACGGAATCGCCACCGGCTTCTGCCGTCGCCAATCGACGCAGGCCAATACGACATGCGCGACGAACAGGCGTTCGTCGTCGCGCGTGACTTCCTGCTGAAATTCGATGGAGGCCCGCCGCAGCCCGACGATCGACGTCACGACGCTCAGGCTGTCGTCCAGCCGCGCTGGTGACAGAAAATCAGCCTTGACCGAGCGCACGACGAAGCCGATTCCTTCGTCCGCCAGCAGCGCCTGCTGCTCGAAGCCGAGCGCGCGCAGCCATTCGGTGCGGGCGCGTTCGCAGAAGCGCAGGTAGTTGGCGTAATAGACGACGCCCGCAGCATCGGTGTCTTCGTAGTAGACGCGCACGGGCAGGCGGAAGCGACCTCCGGGTCCGGGTACGCTGCCCGGTGCCGGTGGCGAGCCGCGGCCGGAATTGTCGATGTGCATTGCAGCATTCTAGCCGAGCTTCGCCCTGCGGGGCATGAACTCCGTGCCTTGCCGGAGTTTTTCAGAATGTAAGTACGTCCGGCCGTCGGCGCGCAAGCCCGTTTGGACAAGTGCTATCCTGCGGCCAGCACGGTTATCGCGCTCTCGCACCAGTCGACAAGGAAAGACGTCAGCGTGGCAATTCCCTTCTTCGGCAAGAAACCACCCTCCGGTCCGCCCCCGCTGGGCGCGGGGGTGAGCGATCGCGCCGACGAACTTCCGCCGCCTACCGAGCTGTCTTCGCTGAACTTCGCCGGTGCCGATGCCGGCCATGCCCTGGCGCAGGTCGCGCGCCTGGTCGAAGTGCAGGAAAGCGCCGCCGGGGTGGGCGCGGCCTGCGAGGAGGCCGCGGTGCTTTACGCGAATGGCGACATCGCCGAAACCGAGCGCGTGCTCGAGGCGGTGCTCGATGACCCCGCGACGACCGCGGGTGATGGCTTGTGGCTGATGTTGCTGGATCTTTATCGCCTGACTGGGCAGAAGCAGCGCTTCGACGCTCGCGTGCTCGATTACGCCACCCGCTTCGAGCGTTCACCGCCGCCCTGGGCCGACCTGTCGCCGCAGGCAGAGCGCCGCGCGGCGCATGCGCCGACGGTCAACCTTTCAGGCAGGCTGTCGGCGCAGGCCGCGACCCAGTTCCAGCAGATCGGCATCATCGGCCGCAAGAGTGGCACCATCCGTATCGACTTCGGCCGCGTACGCGGCGCCGACGAGGCCGGCTGTGCCTTGATGCGCCAAACCCTGGCCGAGCTGGCGGCGGCACGTGTGAAGGTGGCGCTGCTCAACGGCGATGCGCTTGCCGACATGCTGTCGACGCAGGTCGCCCCCGGGCGGGCCGAGGCGCGCGATGTCTGGCTGTTGCTGCTCGAGCTGCTCCAGTACTGCAACGATGAGGCACGCTTCGAAGAGCTGGCGATCGACTACGCCGTCACTTTCGAGGAGTCGCCGCCGTCGTGGGAGGCGCGCAAGGCGCCGGAGGCGAGCCGCCCCGACGCCCAGGCCGCCGAGCCGCTGGTCGAGGTCGAGGGCGACGTGTTCCGTTTCGATGCCGATCTGGGCGGGGCATCCAACGACGCGCTGCGCAGGCTCGCCGCGTTCGCATCCGAGCGCAGCGAGGTTGTTGTCGACTGCGCCCGCCTCAGGAGGATCGACTTCGTCTGCGCCGGCATGTTGTTCAACATTCTGTCCACCCTGCGCGCGCAAGGTAGACTGATCGCCCTGCAGAACGTCAATGCAATGGTGGGCGCCCTGCTGCGCGTGATGGGCGTGGACCAGGTCGCCCACGTCACGCTGCGCGACTGAGCGCGCCGCAAGGCTGCACATCCCGCAAGGAATAACTCATGGAACAGTATCACGGCACCACCATCCTGTCGGTGCGGCGCGGCAACCGCGTCGCGCTCGGCGGAGACGGCCAGGTCACGCTCGGCAACATTGTCATCAAGGCTTCGGCGCGCAAGGTGCGCACGCTCTATGGTGGCAGGATCCTGGCCGGCTTCGCCGGCGGCACGGCCGACGCCTTCACGCTGTTCGAGCGCTTCGAAGCCAAGCTCGAGAAGCACCAGGGCAACCTGCTGCGCAGCGCGGTGGAACTCGCCAAGGACTGGCGTACCGACCGCATGCTGCGTCGCCTCGAGGCCATGCTGGCGGTGGCCGATCGCGACAATTCTCTAGTGATCACCGGCAATGGCGACGTGCTCGAGCCCGAACAGGGCATCGTCGCCATCGGCAGCGGCGGCGCCTACGCACAGGCGGCAGCGCGTGCGCTGCTCGAGAACACCGAGCTCGAACCGAAAGAGATCGTCGCCAAATCGCTGGCGATCGCAGGCGATCTCTGCATCTATACCAACCAGTGCCACACCATCGAGACACTGGACTAAAGGCTGCTGAAGGAAACACCGATGACCCAGATGACCCCGCCGGAGATCGTCTCCGAACTCGACAAGCACATCGTCGGCCAGGACAAGGCCAAGAAGGCCGTCGCCATCGCCTTGCGCAACCGTTGGCGCCGTGCGCAGGTGGCCGAGCCGCTGCGCAGCGAGATCACGCCCAAGAACATCCTGATGATCGGCCCGACCGGCGTCGGCAAGACCGAGATCGCGCGCCGCCTGGCGCGCCTGGCGAACGCGCCCTTCATCAAGATCGAGGCGACCAAGTTCACCGAAGTTGGCTATGTCGGTCGTGATGTCGACACCATCATCCGCGATCTGGTAGAGATCGCGATCAAGGACGGCCGTGAGCGCGCGATGAAGACGGTGCGTGACCGCGCGCTGGATGCCGCCGAGGACCGCGTGCTCGACGCGCTGCTGCCGTCGGCCCGGCCGGTCGGCTTCAATGCCGAGCCGGAGCCGCAGGATTCGGCGACGCGGCAGAAATTCCGCAAGAAGCTGCGCGAGGGCGAACTCGACGACAAGGAGATCGAGCTCGAGGTCGCGGCGCCGTCCATGCAGGCCGAGATCTTCGCCCCACCGGGCATGGAGGAACTCACCCAGCAGATCCAGGGCATGTTCCAGAACCTGGGCGGCGGCAAGAAGAAGCAGCGCAAGCTGCAGATCCGCGAGGCGCTGAAGCTGCTCGCCGACGAGGAAGCCGCGCGCCTGATCAACGATGACGAGGTGAAGGCCGACGCGGTGCGCGCCGTGGAACAGAACGGCATCGTGTTCCTCGACGAAGTCGACAAGATCGCCGCGCGCAGCGATGCGCACGGCGCCGACGTGTCGCGCCAGGGTGTGCAGCGCGATCTGCTGCCGCTGGTCGAAGGCACGACGATCTCGACCAAGTACGGCATGATCAAGACTGATCACGTGCTGTTCATCGCCAGCGGCGCTTTCCATCTGAGCAAGCCGAGCGACCTGATCCCCGAGCTGCAGGGCCGCTTCCCGATCCGTGTGGAACTGGAATCGCTGTCGGTCGACGATTTCGAGCGCATCCTCACCAGCACCGACGCCTGCCTCACGCGACAGTACGAGGCGCTGCTCGCCACCGACGGGGTGAAGCTCGAGTTCGCGCCCGAGGGCATCCGCCGCCTGGCGGAGATCGCCTTCCAGGTGAATGAGAAGACCGAGAACATCGGCGCGCGGCGGCTGTACACGGTGATGGAGAAGCTGCTCGAGGAGGTGTCGTTCGAGGCCGGCCGCAGCAGCGCCGAGCTGGCGGTGCGCGTCGACGCGGCCTATGTCGACAGCCGTCTCGAAGTGTTCGCCGAGCGCGAGGATCTGGCGCGCTACGTGCTGTAACTCGCCCAACGCCACAATCCCGCGGGTTGCCGTTCGAAGCAGCCCCGGTTCCGGTCCGCGGCGCCCCCGCGGACCTTTCCATTTCTGGCCGCCCCATGCTGATCCGCATCGTCTCCATCCTGTTCCCGCTGTTTGCGATCACCGCCCTCGGCTACTTCGTCGGCCGGCGCGTGAAGCCCGACCTGTCGCACGCCAACAAGCTGAACATGGATGTCTTCGTGCCGGCGCTGGTGTTCGGGGCGCTGGTCAGCAAGGACTTCCGCATCGGCGAGTATCTGCCGCTGCTGCTGGCCACCTTGGTGATCATCGTGGGCTCGGGCGTGGTCGGCCTGCTGGTGGCGCGGTCCGCCGGCATTGCGTCGAAGACGCTGGTGCCGCCGATGATGTTCAACAACTGCGGCAACCTCGGCCTGCCGCTGGCGGTACTGGCCTTCGGCGATTCGGCGCTGGCACCGGCGGTGGTGATGTTCGTGGTGTCGAACGTGATCCATTTTTCCTACGGTGCCTGGCTGCTGGACCACCACACCAGGCTGACCAACGTGTGGCGCTCGCCTTCCATCCTCGCCACCATCGCCGGCCTGGCGGTGGGGCTGCTCGGCATCGAGGTGTGGCCGCCACTGCTGATGTCGATCAGGATGGTGGGCGACATCTCGATTCCGCTGATGCTGTTCGCGCTCGGCGTGCGGCTGGCGGATTCGCGCATCAATGCCGTCGGCTTCGGCGTCTTCGGCGCGGTGCTGCGCCCGGTGGTGGGCATGGTGCTGGCATGGGCGCTGCTGCAGGTCATCGATCTGCCGCCGCGCGAGCAGGCGCTGTTGCTGGTGTTCGGCGCGCTGCCGCCAGCGGTACTCAACTACATGTTCGCCGAGCGCTACGACCAGGAGCCCGACAAGGTGGCGTCGATGGTGCTGATCGGCAACGTCGCCGCGGTGGTCTTCCTGCCGATCGCGCTGGCGATGGCGCTGAAATAGGGTGACGCTTCAGAAGCCGCCGAAGCGGTCGATGCGGCGGCGGTCGCGCTTGGTCGGGCGGCCGTGCAGGTCGGCTCCGGGCGTTGCCGCCAGCTTGCGCGTTTCGCGCGCTGCTTCACGCCGGGCAAGGCTGTCCGGCGTTTCCTCGTAGAGCGTCTGTGCAACGCTGGCCGGTCCGCGCTTGTCGGCGATTGCCCTGACGATGACGACGCGCACGTCTTCGTCGATCGTGATCTCGATGCGGTCGCCCGGCCTCACCTCGCGCGCCGGTTTTACTGCCATTCCATTGAGCTTGACCTTGCCGCCGTCGACCGCGTCGGTCGCGGCAGTGCGATGCTTGTAGAAACGCGCTGCCCACAGCCACTTGTCGAGTCGGGTGCGGTCGGTGTCGGGCGGTGCGTGAACGGACATGACGGAGGGAAGAAAAGCGGCGCGGCCGACATTATCGACAGCGCCGCTGCGGCTCGTAAAGAAGCGCGCTGACGAGTCAGCCGATCATGCCCGCACCGACCGTGTTGTTGGTGCTCTCGTCGATGATGATGAAGGCGCCGGTGCCCCGGTTGTCGGCGTAGCGGTCGGCGACGATGGGCTGGGAGAGCTTCAGCGTGAGGCGGGCGATGTCGTTCATCGCCAGGCTGGTCGCCGCTTCCTGCTGCAGCGTATTGACGTCCAGCCGGTAGTCGATCTTCGCGACCTTGGCCTTCACTTCGCGCGTGGAATGGCGCACGAGGTAGGTGCGGGCGGGCGACATCGGTGTCTCCGACAGCCAGCACACGGTGGCGTCGATCTGCTTGACCGGTTCCGGCGCCTCAGCCGATTTCACGATCATGTCGCCGCGCGAGATGTCGATCTCGTCTTCCAGCAGCAGCGTCACCGACTGTTCGTGGATGGCACGCGGCAGTGGCGCTCCGCCAAGTTCGATGGCCTTCACCCGGCTGCTGGCGCCGGACGGCAACACGGTCACCGCGTCGCCGACGGCGATCTCGCCGGATTCCACCCGGCCCATGAAGCCGCGGTAGTCGTGCAGTTCCGGGTTGGCGGAGTCCTGCGGGCGGCACACGAACTGCACCGGGAAGCGGAAATCCTCGGCCTGTTCGGTGTGGGCGGCGGGGACGGTCTCGAGGATCTCGAGCAGCGTCGGGCCGTCGTACCAGCCGAGGCGGTCGCCGCGGTCGACGATCATGTCGCCGTTGAGCGCGGACAGCGGAATGAAACGGACGTCCTTGATGCCGAGCCTGGCAGCGAATTCGAGATATTCGGCCTTGATGCGTTCGAACACCGCCTGGTCGTAGTCGACCAGGTCCATCTTGTTGACCGCGACCAGGAGGTGGGGAATACCGACCAGGCTGGCGAGGTAGGAGTGGCGCCGGGTCTGGGTCAGCACGCCCTTGCGCGCATCGATGAGGATGATGGCGAGGTTGGCGGTGGAGGCCGCGGTGACCATGTTGCGGGTGTACTGCTCGTGGCCCGGGGCGTCGGCGATGATGTACTTGCGCCGGCCGGTGGAGAAGTAGCGATAGGCGACGTCGATGGTGATGCCTTGCTCGCGCTCGGCCTGCAGGCCGTCGGTGAGCAGCGACAGGTCGACCGCGCTCATGCCGCGCTTGGCGGAGGTTTTCTCGATGGCGTTGAGGGTGTCGGCGAGGATGGTCTTGGTGTCGAACAGCAGGCGGCCGATCAGGGTGCTCTTGCCGTCATCGACGCTGCCGCAGGTCAGGAAGCGCAGCAGGCCGTTGTCGATCTCGGGCAGGTGTTCAAGGGCGGACATGGTCATGATTCCTTCAATCTTTCTCTAAATCGGGTGCTGGCTTGTGAGTGGCGTTCTAGTGTCCGGGGGCGTCCCGGTTTTGGCCTGTGCTGCTGATCCGCCGGGGCCGCGCGGGGTGTTCGCTCTGCCGGCTGCGGAACTCGCCTTCGCTGCGCTCGGCTCAGACAGTCCTCGCCGGCGCCGCGAACACCCCACACGGCCCCGGCTCGCTGCATCGGGTCGGGGCCGGAGGAGGGTGTAAGAACCGTCGCGTCCGTCGGTTTTCGTCTTTCCCATACACCGGCAAACTCGTTCCGGCAGCGTGCGGAGTGTTTGCGGAGAGGGCGAGGACTGTCTGAGCCCGAAGGGCGAGTTCCGCAGCCCTCGGAGCGAACACTCCGTGCGATGCCTCAGGCACGAACCGTAGAGCCCCTCCGACAAAACGCTCAGAAATATCCTTCCTTCTTCCGCTGCTCCATGGAAGCCTCGGAAGTCTGGTCGTCCATCCGCGTCGCGCCACGTTCGGTGATCGTCGTGGTTGCGGTCTCGGCCAGGATCTTCTCCACCGTGTCGGCGTCGGACTCCACCGGCGCCGTGCAGGTGATGTCGCCCACCGTGCGGAAACGCACCAGCACGTCCTCGATCACGTCGCCATCCTTCGCCGGGGTCAGCTCGGTCACCGGCTGCAGCAGGCCGTTCTTGCGCACCACCGGACGGGTGTGGGCGAAGTAGATCGACGGCAGCTCGAGCTGCTCGCGCTGGATGTACTGCCACACGTCCAGCTCGGTCCAGTTGCTGATCGGGAAGGCGCGGATGTTCTCGCCCTTGTGGCTGCGCGCGTTGTACAGGTTCCACAGTTCCGGCCGCTGGTTCTTCGGATCCCACTGGCCGAACTCGTCGCGGAAACTCATGATCCGCTCCTTCGCCCGCGCCTTCTCCTCGTCGCGGCGGGCGCCGCCGATGCAGGCGTCGAAGCCGAACTCCTCGATCGCTTCCAGCAGCGTCACCGACTGGTGCTTGTTGCGGCTCTCCATCGGGTGCTTCAGCACCACCGTGCCGCGCGCCATCGAATCTTCCACCGAGCGCACGATCAGCCGCTCGCCCAGCTCGGCGGCGCGCTTGTCGCGGAAATCGGTCACTTCCTTGTAGTTGTGGCCGGTGTCGATGTGCATCAGCGGGAAGGGGAAGCGGCCTGGGCGGAAGGCCTTCTCGGCCAGGCGCAGCAGGCAGATCGAATCCTTGCCGCCGGAAAACAGCAACACCGGATTGGAACACTGGCCGGCGACTTCGCGCAGGATGTGGATGGCTTCGGCCTCGAGCCAGTCGAGGTGGGACAGCGTCTGTTTGGTCAGGGTCGACATGATTCTGTTCAGCGTTTCGTTGGTGTCGCGGTGCGGAAGGCGCGCAGTGCCGCGCGCAGGCCGGCGCGCAAGGCGCCGAGCCGCTGCAGCAGGCCGGGCCGGGCGTTGGCGGGGCGGCGATTGGTCTGGGCGCGATTGGCCGGGTACAGGACTTTCATGGCTCAGCGCTCGCTCACATGCAGGCCGCATTCCTTTGTGGTGGGGTCTTCCCACCACCAGCGCCCTGCACGCACGTCCTCGCCGACGGCGATCGCGCGCGTGCAGGGCGCACAGCCGATGCTCGGGTAGAACTGATCGTGCAGCGCGTTGTAGGGCACATCAAAGAGGCGGATGTAGGCCCACACTTCGTTCTCGCTCCAGTCCAGCAGCGGGTTCAGCTTCTCCAGGCCGTTGCCCTCGTCGAACTCGCGCAGCGCCATGCCGGTGCGGGTGACCGACTGCGCGGCACGCAGACCGGTGATCCACGCCTTCTTGCCGGCCAGCGCGCGGCGCAGCGGCTCCATCTTGCGCACGCCGCAGCAGCCCTTGCGCAGCTCCACCGAGTCGTAGAAGCCGTTGATGCCGTGGGTGCGCACGTACTGCTCCACCGCGCCGGCATCCGGGAAGTAGATCTTCAGCTTCACGCCGTAGCGCTTCTCGACTTCGCCGATCAAGGCGTAGGTTTCGGCCGGCAGGCGGCCGGTGTCGAGCGAGAAGATCTCGATCGGCAGCTCGGCCTGCAGGATCAGGTCGGTCAGCACCATGTCCTCGGCGCCGAAGCTGTTGGCGAAGGCAAGCTCGCCGGCGGTGCCGAATTCGGCCACTGCTTCGCGCAGGAAGTTGCGCGCGGCTTCGGCTCGGGCCGTGACGGCGGCACGCAGGGCTTCGGTCAGCTCCGGGCGTGTGGCGGGGTTGGACGGCGCCGGGCGCAGCAGGGATACGCTTGCGTTCATGCCTGCACCTGCGGGGTGGCGCCGCGCTCGACGCGGCGGAAAAGCGGCAGCGGATCCTTCACCGAACTCTGGTAGGGTTGGGTGAAGTCGTCGATGCTGGCCACGGCTGCCTCGAGCTGTTCGTCGGTGTAGCGGCCCGCAGGCGGCTCCAGCGCGTCGAAGCCGCAGCGGGTCATGTAGTTGAACTGGTCGCGCAGCACGAAGCCGATCGCGCGCAACTCGCCGCCATACTTGTAGCGGCTGCGCAGCAGGGTGGCTGCGGAGTAGCTGCGGCCATCGGTGAACTTCGGGAACTGCAGGGCGATGACCTGCAGGTTGGCGACATCATTGGCCAGCGCCGCCACGTCCTCGCCCGCGGCGAGCCACACGCCGAGTTCGCCGCTCTGGGCGCGCGAAAGGAGCTCGTCACGGCGCGCCTGCCACACGGCAAGCGGCACCAGCACCTGCCCGGCAGGCACGGCGATGTCGGCGGGCGCCTCGCCTTCGGCGAGCGTCACGGTGAGGCGAGCGTCGGCGACGATGCGGCCGTTCTTGATGATCTTGTCAGACATGGGCAGGCTTCCTGTGCGGCTGGCGGTCGGCATAGACGCGAGTCTTGAAGGGGTCGATGCCGACGCGTTGTACGGTGTCGATGAAACGCTCGTCTTCATGGCGCAGTTCGACGTAGGTCTCGAGCAGTTGCTCGACCACGCCCACCACTTCGTCGAGCGCGAAAGAGGGGCCGATCACCTTGCCGAGCGTGGTGCCGTTGCCCTGCGTGCCGCCGATCGTGATCTGGTACCACTCCTCGTTGTTCTTGTCGACGCCGAGGATGCCGATGTGGCCGACGTGGTGATGGCCGCAGGAGTTCATGCAGCCCGAGATGTTGAGGTCGATCTCGCCGATGTCGTGCTGGTAGTCGAGATCGTCGAAGCGGCGCTGCAGCGCATCGGCGACTGGAATCGAGCGTGCGTTGGCGAGGCTGCAGAAGTCGCCGCCCGGGCAGCAGATGATGTCCGTCAGCAGGCCGATGTTGGGCGTCGCCAGGCCGGCTTCGCGCGCGGCCTGCCAAACCTCGAACAGATCCTGGCGGCGCACGTCGGCGAGCGCCACGTTCTGCTCGTGCAGCATGCGCGCCTCGCCGAAGCTGAAGCGGTCGGCGAGATCGGCGATGAGGTCCATCTGCTCGGCGGTGACGTCGCCCGGTGCGGTGCCGGTCTTCTTCAGCGACAGGATCACCGAGGCGTAGCCCGGCTGGCGGTGGGCGCGCACATTGCGCTTGAACCAGGTGGCGAAGGCCTTGTTGCCGGCGAGCAGCGCGTCGAAGGCGGCGTCGTGCGCGGGCAGGTCGGCGTAGGCTGGCGGCGCGAAGTGCGCCGCCACGCGGGCAAGTTCGGCTTCGGTGATGGTGCTGGGGCCATCCTTGGAATGCGCCCATTCCTCCTCGACCTGGCGGCGGAACTCCTCGACGCCAAGCGCCTTCACCAGGATCTTGATGCGCGCCTTCCACAGGTTGTCGCGGCGGCCGTACCGGTTGTAGACGCGCAGGATCGCCTCGCAATAGGTGATCAGGTGCGGCCACGGCACGAAGGCAGCGACTTCCTCGCCGAGGATGGGGGTGCGGCCGAGACCGCCGCCCACCAGCACGCGGAAACCGAGCTCGCCGGCGTCATTGCGGATCAGGTCGAGGCCGATGTCGTACACGCGCAACACGACGCGGTCTTCCGCGGCGCTGTTGAAGGCGATCTTGAACTTGCGTGGCAGGAAGGCGAATTCCGGGTTGTAGGTCGCCCACTGGCGCAGGATCTCGGCGAACGGCCGCGGATCGGCGACTTCGTCGGCGGCCACGCCGGCGAACGGATCGGCGGTGATGTTGCGGATGCAGTTGCCCGAAGTCTGGTTGGCATGCATCTGCACGCTGGCCAGTCCGGCGAGCATCTCGGGCACGTTTTCCAGCGCCGGCCAGTTGAACTGGACGTTGGTGCGCGTGGTGAAGTGCGCGTAGCCGCGGTCGTACGTGCGTGCCAGTTGCGCGAGCTTCCTCAACTGGCGGCTGGCCAGGTTGCCGTAGGGCACGGAGATGCGGAACATCGGCGCATGGCGCTGGATGTAGAGGCCGTTCTGCAGCCGCAGCGGACGAAACTCGTCGTCGGAGAGTTCGCCGGCGAGGTAGCGTCGCGTCTGGTCGCGGAACTGGGCGACGCGTTCGTCGAGCAGGCGCTGGTCGTATTCGTCGTACTGATACATGAGAGCTCTCTGTGTTGGATGCGAGTCGTTGGATGCAGGAGGGGCGCGGGCCAGGGCCGCGAACCGTGATCGTTGTCGTTGTGCTCGGAGGTCAGTGACTGATCAGCTTGGCGCCCACCAGCATCAGCATGGTGGCCAGGATGGGGCGCAGGATGCGGTCGGGCACCTTGGTCGAGATGTGACTGCCCAGCCAGATACCCGGCAGCGAGCCGATCAGCAGGCTGCCGAGCAGCAGCCAGTCCACGCTGCCCAGGAACCAGTGACCGATGCCGGCAACGGCGGTCAGCGGCACCGCATGGGCGATGTCCGAGCCGACGATGCGCAGCGCGGGCATCGCCGGGTAGAGGAAGAACAGCGCGGTGACGCCGAGGGCTCCCGCGCCGACCGATGAGATCGACACCAGCACGCCCAGCACGGCACCGGTGAGCACCGTCAACCGTGCCGTCCGCGCCGGATTGGGGGTGTCGCCGAAGTGCCGGCGCGCATAGTCCTGGATACGGCGGCGAAAGATCAGCGCCACGGCGGTCAGCAACAGCGCGACGCCCAGTGCTACCTTGATCAGGCTTGCGGCACCGTCGATGCCGCCGGGGGCGAACCGATGCACCAGCGTCAGCGTCAGCGCCGCGGCCGGGATGCTGCCACTGGCCAGCCGCCGGGTGATCCGCCAGTCCACCGTTCCCTTCAGCCCATGGGCGAGCGTGCCGCCCGCCTTGGTGATCGCGGCGTAGAGCAGGTCGGTGCCGACGGCGACCGAGGGATGAATGCCGAACAGCAGCACCAGCAGCGGCGTCATCAACGAACCGCCACCGACACCGGTGAGTCCGACGATGGCGCCGACCGAGAAACCTGCGACCGTATAGGCGAAATCCATTGGGAAGATCCTTTTCGATGCCCAGCATCGTAATGGCGCGGATTAGGGTCAAAAAGGAGATTTGCGTTAGACTTTAAGAACTGTTGGTTATTAAGAAGCTTAAGTCGCTTGAGCCACTTGGCGAACGATCATGAATCTCCAGCAACTGCGATACATCCACGAGGTGGCGCGGCGCGGTCTCAACGTGTCGGACGCGGCGGATGCGCTGTTTACTTCCCAGCCGGGGGTGTCCAAGCAGATCCGGCTGCTCGAGGCCGAGCTTGGCGTCGAGATCTTCGCCCGCCACGGCAAGCGTCTGGTCGCCATCACCGAGCCGGGCGGGGCGGTGCTGGCGATCGCGGAGCGCATGCTGCGCGACATGGACAACCTGTTCCAGGTTGGCGCGGAGTTTTCCAACGAATCCGCGGGCACGCTGTCGATCGCCACCACTCACACCCAGGCGCGCTACGTGCTGCCTGCCGTGGTGCGGGATTTCATGCAGCGTTACCCGCGGGTGAGGCTGGAGCTGCATCAGGGCAATCCCCGGCAGGTGTGCGACATGGTGCTGGGCGGCACGGCAGATCTCGCGATCGCCACCGAGGCCATCGCCGACGATCCGGAGCTGGTGACGCTGCCCTGCTACCAGTGGAACCGCTGCATCGTCGCCACGCCGCGCCATCCCATCCTGCGCGAGCAGCCGCTGACGCTGGAGGCGATCGCGCGCTATCCGCTGATCACCTACGACGACGCTTTCACCGGGCGCGGCCAGATCAACAAGGCCTTCCTCGGTCGTGGCCTGAAGCCCAACGTGGTGCTCACCGCGATCGACTCCGATGTGATCAAGAAGTACGTGGAGATGGATCTGGGCATCGGGATCCTCGCGCGCATGGCCTACAGCGCGGAGGAAGACCGAAAGCTGGGCATGGTGGAGGCGAGCCACCTGTTCGAATCCAGCATGACGCGCATCGGCATCCGCCGCAATGCGTGGCTCCGCGGCTTCGTGTATGCCTTCATCGAACTTTTCGTGCCGTCGCTGACGCGCCACGTCGTCGAAGCGGCGCGCAGCGGCGGCGGGACGGACGCCGGCTTGTAACTGCAGGAGCGTGGCGGGTCGAGCCGCGCCACGCCCTTGGCATCGACGCTCAGTATTCCCAGAAGATGCGCTGCAGGTCCTTGGCGTCGCGCGGCTTGGTCAGCGCGACGGCAGCGAGGATGCGCGCCTTCTGCGGATTCAGGTCGTGGGCGACGACCCAGTCGTACTTGTCGTCGGGCTGTTCGGCGTTGCGGATGACGAAGCCGCCGCCCGTCACGCGCGCCGAGCGGATGATGTGCAGCCCCTGGCCGCGCAGTTCCTGCAGGGCGGGCACGACCTGCTTGGCCACCGAGCCGTTGCCGGTGCCGGCATGCACGATGGCCTTGGCACCGGCCTGCGCGAAGGCGCGATAGGCCACGTCGGACACGTTGCCGTAGCCATAGGCGATCTCCACCGGCGCGAGCGTACTCAGCTGGTCGATGTCGAACTCCGAGTTCACCGTGTGGCGCTTCACCGGCTGGCGGAACCAGTACGTCTTGCCTTCGACCACCATGCCCAGCGCACCCCATGGGCTCTTGAAGGCCTCGGTGCGGATGTTGATCATCTTGGTGACGTCGCGTCCCGCGTTGATCTCGTCGTTCATCGCCACCAGCACGCCCTTCCCGCGGGAGTCCGCGCTGCGAGCCACCGCGACCGCGTTGTACAGGTTGAGCATGCCGTCGGCCGACATCGCCGTGCCGGGACGCATCGAGCCCACGACCACGATGGGTTTGTCGCTGTGGACGACCAGGTTCAGGAAGTAGGCGGTTTCCTCGATCGTGTCGGTGCCATGGGTGATCACGATGCCGTCCACGTCGGCTTGCTTGGTCAGCTCGCTGACGCGCTTGCCCAGTTGCAGCAGGTGGTCGTTGGTGAAGCTCTCCGACGCGATCTGGAAGACCTGCTCGCCGCGCACGTTGGCCAGATCCTTCAACTCGGGGACGCCGGCGATGAGCTTGTCCACCGGCACTTTCGCGGCCTGATAAGTGGCGCTGTTGGCGGCAGTGGCGCCGGCGCCGGCGATGGTGCCGCCGGTGGCCAGGATCACGACATTGGCAAGTCGGGTGTCGGCAGGCGCTTCGCGGGCATGCAAGCCTCCGGGTAACAGAAGGGCGAAGGCAGCGAGGCCGGGCACGATGCGTTGCAGTAACTTCATGGTCGTCTCCTCGGGTGGGGGCCTGCCGCGTGGCCGGCCGAAAGCGCGTTCTGGGGGGCGAATCCGCTCAGTGCTGCAGGATCTTGGCGAGGAAGGTCTGCGCGCGCTCGGAACGCGGCTTGCCGAAGAAATCGTCCTTCGCCGCATCCTCGACGATCGCGCCGCGGTCCATGAAGATCACGCGGTGCGCCACCTTGCGTGCGAACCCCATCTCGTGGGTAACGCACATCATCGTCATGCCCTCGCGCGCCAGCTCGACCATGACGTCGAGCACCTCGTTGATCATCTCCGGGTCGAGCGCCGAAGTCGGTTCGTCGAACAGCATGCAGATCGGATCCATCGCCAGCGCACGCGCGATCGCCACGCGTTGCTGCTGGCCGCCGGAGAGCTGGCCGGGGAACTTGCTCGCATGCGCCTTCAGGCCGACGCGATCGAGCAGCTTCAGCCCTTTCTCCACTGCCTCGTCACGCTTGCGGCCGAGCACCTTGATCTGCGCGATCGCCAGGTTGTCGGTGATGGTCATGTGCGGGAACAGCTCGAAATGCTGGAACACCATGCCGACGTGCGCGCGCAGCTTGGGGAGATTGGTCTTCGGGTCCTCGACCGCGGTGCCGTTGACGATGATGCTGCCTTTCTGGAACGGCTCGAGCGCATTCACGCATTTGATCAACGTGGATTTGCCCGAACCGGAGGGGCCGCACACCACCACCACCTCGCCCTTGCTTACCTGGGTGGTGCAATCGGTCAGGACCTGGAAGCTGCCGTACCACTTGGAAACGTTCTTGATCTGGATCATGGGTACTCACTCCCGGGGTCAGCGAATGATGGCGATGCGGGCCTGAAGGCGCTTCACCAGCCGCGACAGCGCAAAGCAGATGACGAAATAGACGACGGCGACGGTGGTGTACATCTCCACCGGACGCAGGTCGCGCTGGGTGATCTTGTCGGCCGCGCCGAAGAAGTCGGTGGCGCCGATGGCATAGACCAGCGACACGTCCTGGAACAGCACGATGGTCTGCGTGAGGAGCACCGGCAGCATGTTGCGGAAAGCCTGTGGCAGCACCACCAGGCGCATCGTCTGGCCGTAGGTGAAGCCCAGCGCATAGCCGGCGCCGATCTGGCCACGCGGCACCGACTGGATGCCCGAGCGCATGATCTCGGAATAGTAGGCCGCCTCGAAGATCGTGAAGGTGAAGTAGGCCGAGTTCTCCGCGCCGATCGGGATCATCTTGCCGGTGAGGAACTGCAGCAGCAGCGGCAGGATCAGGAAGACGGCGAGGATCACCTGCACCAGCGGCACGCTGCGGAAGAAGTTCACATAGCCGGCGGCGAACCACTGCAGCGGCTTGATCGACGACAGCCGCATCAGCGCGAGCAGGGTGCCGATGATGATGCCACCGATCATCGCGGTGACGGTGACCTGCAGCGTGTAGCGCAGGCCTTCAGCGAGGAAGTGCCAGTTGGCGGTGATGACCGAGAAATCGAAGTCGCTCATGTCACTTCCCTCCCGTGCCCGAGATCAGCCCGGGCACCCGCGTGCGCTTCTCGACAAAGGCGAGCATGCGGTTCATGACGAAGGCGAGCATGAAATACGCCATCGTCACGACGATGGTGATCTCCAGCACCTGCGAGGTCTTCTCGATGATCTGCTTGTACTGGAAGTAGAGCTCGAGGATGCCCACCGCGTAGGTCACCGCCGAGTTCTTGAAGATGTTCATCGACTCCGACGTCAGCGCCGGCAGCACGATGCGGTAGGCCATGGGCAGGCGCACGTAGCGATATGTCTGCCATTCGGTGAAGCCGAGCGCGAGGCCGGCGAAGCGCTGGCCGCGCGGCAGCGCGTTGATTCCCGACTTGACCTGCTCGGCGATGCGGGCGGCGGTGTACAGCCCCAGCCCGACGACGGCGGTGACGATGTAGGGCAGGTCCTGCTTCATCCAGATGCCGATCTTGTCGGGCACCAGCTCGGGCACGACGAAGAACCACAGGAAGAGCTGGACGATCAGGGGGATGTTGCGGAACAGGTCGACGTAGGTGTCGCCGATCGCCACCAGCCAGCGCGTGGGCGTGGTGCGCATGACGCCGAGCACCGAGCCCAGCAACAGCGCCACGGCCAGCGAGGCGAGCGACACCGCCGTCGTCCATCCGAGGCCGGCGATCACCCACTCGTAGTACTTGAGGCCGTCATCGGCCTCCTGGAAGAAGAACTGCCAATCCCAGTGGTAGTTCATGTTCATCCCCTGGCGTGTAGCAGCGCGCGGTGATCGGCGCGCCGCGGGTGCCGGCCGCGACGGCCGGCAACGGGCTTGGCCAGGTGCTCGGCATCGTGCGCCGCGCACCTGGCCAAGGCGGGTGCCGACCCTTACTCGACGCCCTTGTCACTCGGCGACGCGAAGGCGGCCTTGAGCGCCGGGCTCATCGGGAAGTTGAGGTTGACGTTGCGCGGCGGGATCGGGTTCATGAACCACTTGGTGTATAGCTTTTCCGCCTCCCCCGACTTCATGAGTCCGATGAGCGTCTTGTCGACCACCGCCTTGAACGGGGCGTCGTCCTTGCGGACCATCACGCCATAAGGTTCGTCACGCAGCGACGGCCCGACGATGGCGAAATCCGAGGGATTCTTGGAGTTGGCGATCAGGCCGGCCAGCAGGATGTCGTCCATCACGAAGGCAGCGGCACGGCCGCTTTCCACCATCAGGAAGGAGTCGGCGTGATCCTTGCCGTAGATGTTCTTCACGTCGATGTGCTTGCCCCGCTCGTTCTGCTTGATCAGCGCATCGGAGGTGGTGCCGGTGGTGGTGGCGACGGGCTTGCCGTTGAGATCGCCGATGTCCTTGATGCCGGAGTCCTTGCGTACCGCCATGCGCACGCTGGTGATGAAGTAATGCACGCTGAAGCCTACCTGCTGCTGGCGCGCCACGCTGTTGGTGGTGGAGCCGCACTCGAGGTCGATGGTGCCGTTCTGCATCAGCGGGATGCGGTTCTGCGAAGTGACCGCCTGGTACTTGACCTGCAGATTGGGCATCTTCAATTCGGACTTGACCGCATCGACGACCTTGGCGCAAAGGTCCATCGCGTAGCCGACCGGCTTCTGGTCAGCGTCGAGGTAGGAGAAGGGCACCGAGGACTCGCGGTGGCCGACGGTGATCGAGCCGGTTTCCTTGATTTTCTGCAGCGTACCGGTGAGCTGGGCCTGGGCCTGGGCCGGGGCCGCGAGGCCGGCGATGGACAGGCTCAGGGCGAGGGCGGTAAGGGACTTGCGCATGAACAGCCTCCAGTCGTGGTCGAAACGGTGGGGTGATGAACTGCCTGAAACCTAGGATCGCATAAAACGCCGCGACGTCGAAACTGCGGCTAGCACTGATGCGCCGCGGCGCGACCAGATGGTTTGCGGTTGCAGCCAAGGATGTCACGGAGGTTTTCTGGGCGATTCCCTAGAGTGTTGATCCATCACGTGTCCGTGCCGCCTTTTCATGACCAAGCTGTTTAGCCCCCTTCTGCTGCCCGCTGCCATCGTGCTCAGCCTGATCGCACCCCTGCGGACGGCGATGGCCGACCCCGCCGCGGCGAGTCGATTTTACGAGGATGGCCTTGCCCGCTACCAGAAGCAGGACGTCGCCGGCGCCATCCTGCAATTGAAGAATGCGCTGCAGCAGGATCGAAACATGCTCGCCGCCCACCTGCTGCTGGGAAGTGCCTATCTGTACGATGGCGATGTCGGCCCGGCGGAAGTCGAATTTGCCGAAGCACTGCGCCTTGGCGTGAATCGCGCCGAAGTGGCCGTGCCGCTTGCGCGCATCTACCTGTTGCAGGGGCGGCCCGGGAAGCTGATCGAATCGGTCCTGCCCGACGGCTTGCCTGCGGGTGTGAGGCTTGAAATTCTGACGCTGCGCGGCACGGCCTACGCCGCGCTGGGCAAGCGCGACGAGGCCGAACGTAGCTTCACCGAGGCGCGTGCCATCGATCCGGCTTCCCCGGTGCCGCTTGTGCGCGAGGTGCCGATGCTGATCGCTGCAGGCCGGATCGACCTTGCGCGCGAGCGCGCTGCCAAGTCGGTGCAGCTCGGCCCCGCCCACGCCGGCGCCTACAACGCGCGGGGCTCGGTGGCGCACGCCACCGGCGACATCGCTGCCGCACTGAAGGACTATGAGCGCGCCATCGAACTGCAGCCGAGCCTGATCGACGCCCGCGTCGCGCGCGCCGGCATCCTGATCGACCTCGGTCGCGACGCCGAAGCGCGGACCGATCTTGACGATCTCGCCAAGGATGGACCGATCGAGCCGCGCGTGTCCTATCTGCAAGCCCTGCTCGCCAGTCGCCGTGGCGATGCGGCCCAGGCGACGAAGCATCTCGAGGAGGCGGCACGACTCGTCGACGCGCTGCCGATGGAGTGGCTGGCGGGCCACGAGCAGTTGCTGATGGTGGGCGCGCTCGCGCACCACGCCGGTCGCCAGTACGAAAAGGCGCGCAAGTACCTGGATACGCTGGTTGCGCGCTATCCGCGAAATGTCGGCGCGCGCAAGCTGCTTGCATCCATCTTTGTCGAGACGGGCGATCATGCGCGGGCCACGACCTTGCTCGAACAGGTGCTGCGCGTGCAGCCGGACGATCCGCAGGCGCTGCATCTGCTAGGGCGGGTTTACCTGGCCCAGAAGCGATACGCGAAGGCGACTGAACTGCTCGAACGGGTCGCGCCCGGGGGCGACGCCGGCGCGCAGGCCTCGCTCGGACTGAGCCGCCTCGGGCAGGGCGATGTTTCGGCGGCAACCCGGAACCTGCTCGCCGCATTCGACAAGACACCGGGTGATCTCGGCCTGGCGATCACCTTGTCGAACACGCTGATGCGGCAGGGCAACTCGAAGAAGGCGCTGGAAGTTGCCCAGCGCGCCAATGCTGCACTTCCGGGTAACCCGGCTGCGCTGAACCTTCTCGGGGCGATCAAGGGGGGTGCGGGTGACCGCGGCGGGGCCCGCATCGCCTATGCGGAGGCCCTGAAGCAGGAGCCCGGGTTCACCCCTGCGCGCCTGAATCTTGCCCGACTCGATGCTGCCGAGGGGCGCCTCGACGACGCGCGTCGGACCTACACCGAAATGCTGAAGAAGGACAAACGCGATGCGACTGCGATGTACGAGTCCGCACTTCTCGAGCAGCGCGCAGGCCGGCCCGTTGACGCCATGCGCTGGCTGGAGAAGGCGTGGGCCGAGCGACCCAATGATGCTCGCATCGGGTTGGCACTGATCGAGGCCAAGGCTCTGGCTGGCGATCGGCCGGGCGCGCTGGAGGCGGCGAAAGCTCTGGCGGCACGGCGTGGCGGGGATCTCGCCGTGCTCGCCGCACTGTCGCAGGCCCAACTGGACGCCGGCGACGCCAAGTCGGCACAGCAGACGCTGCGCGAGATGACGCGGTTGGCAGAGTTCGATCCCGGAGCCCAGGTCCGGGTCGGCCGCCTGCAGTTGGCTGCAGGCAATCCGGCGGGCGCGCAATATTGTGCGGAGAAGGCCCTCGCGGGACGCCCCGGCGACGCGGGCGCCCTGATCCTGGCAGCAGAAGCTGCGATGGCAGCCAGGGACATCGGCAAGGCACGAGAGTACGTCAAGGCCTTGCGCGACCGACACCCTGCCAACGTCGAGGGCCTGCGGCTCAGTGGCGATTTGGCGCTCGTGGCCGGCCGGCACGTCGACGCCGAAGAAGCCTATCGCGAAGCGGCGCGCCTCCAGCCCTCCGGTGTGCGGGCCCTGAGCCTTGCACGTGCCCAGATGGCGCAAGGCAAGCGTGCGCAAGCCATTGCGACCCTCGAGACGCGGCTGCAGCAGCGCGGTGACGATGCGACGGTGCGGCAGGCCCTGGCGGAACTGCACATGCGAGCAGGAAACTGGCCCGCGGCCGCGCGCGAGTACCGCGTCCTGGTCGACAAGGGGGCGGCGGATCCCGGGGCGCTCAACAACTACGCGCTCGTGTTGCACGAGCAAGGGGATGCGCAGGCGCTGACCATGGCGGAGAAGGCCCACGCTCTCGCCCCCTCGGACCCGAACGTGGTGGATACCTACGGCTGGCTGCTGACGCGCGCCGGGCGCAGGGAGGAGGGCATGCGCTACCTGCGGGAGGCGAGATTGCGTGCCCCTGACAACATCGAGATCCGCTACCACTTGGCACGCGCTCTGCACGAATCGGGTCGCAGTGCCGAAGCACGGTCCGAACTGGTGGACGTTTCAGCCATGCCCGCAGCGGCGGTTTCCGAGCAAGTCAGCAGCTTCCTGCGCGAGATCAATTCCGCCAAATAGATGTCGACGATTCTTACAATTTTCCCTATCGGTCGCGTGCCTCCGAAAATAAATTGATATTTTTCAGTTGCTTGAGTAATTGGGCCATTTCTTGCTTAAAGCGGCTGACAGCGCTCACCTGGAGATTCATCATGTTCCCCCGTATTTCTCTGACGCTCACGGCTGCTGCCGTGCTGGCCCTGGCACCGGCCGTGGCGCAGGCGGCGACGAATTGGTCCTTCAATCTCCAGTCGACCGCGCCGACATCGACGACACCCGGCGATGCGTCCAGTTACGGCAATTCCCGTACCTACACCGCATCGGGCGTGACGGTGGGAGTGAGTGCCTATTCGAATACGGGGATAAACCCCGGTGCTGCTGGTCAGGTGACTCAGGACAATAGCAACGCCAACCAATTGGAGACTGCCAGGCTTGCGTATGATCCGACTTGGCAGGGGCTTGGCGCCTATAACCGGGACGCCGGTGGTACAAGCACGGGCACCGCGGGGACCGATTATCAGGAAGGTCAGAGTCCGGAACACTCCTTCGACAATAACGAGCGCGCCGACTCGGCACTGCTGTCGTTCGGCACGAGTGTCAACCTGACCAGCATTACCTTCGGCTGGTGGAATACCGATAGCGACTTCTATGTGCTCGCCTACACCGGTGCCGGTACGCCGACGTTGACGGGGCTCACGTATGCAACCCTTTCCGGCTGGACGCTGGTGGGCAACTACTCCAATGCGGGCGGAAGTACCGCGGGCGGCGCGTTCACGACGACGCTCGGAACGGCGGTTACCTCAAGCTACTGGCTCATCGGCGCGGGTGGATTCACGGTCGGCACCGGTGTCAATTCCGGCGACGTGTCCGGTGGGAGCTACCTCGCCTTGGATTCAACATCGACGACGAAGAGGTTCGATTACCTCAAGCTCACCAGCATCGCCGGGACGACGAACGGCGGCACGTTCCCGCCTGCCGGTGTGCCCGAGCCTGGCTCGCTTGCGCTGGCCGGAGCGGCCTTCGTCGGCATGATGGGTCTACGCCGCCGCAAGGCCGTGGCCTGATCGGCTGGATAACAGAAACCCGGAAGGGTTCAGGGAGGAAGAGTCGGCGCCTTCGGGCGCCGATTCTTTTTTGGATTCGATCACGCCGCGGCGCTCGCCTGGTCCTCTTCCTGCTGCTGCAACAGCCACATCTGCGCGTAGGCGCCGCCGATCGCCAGCAGTGCCGCATGGCGGCCGCGCTCGACGATGCGGCCGGCCTCGAGCACGATGATTTCGTCGGCGTCCATGATGGTCGACAGCCGGTGCGCGATGACCAGCGCGGTGCGGCCTTCGGCGGCGCGCTCGATCTGGGCCTGGATGGCCTTCTCGGTCTTGGAGTCGAGCGCTGAGGTGGCCTCGTCGAAGATCAGGATGGCGGGGTTCTTCAGCAGTGCGCGGGCGATGGCGACGCGCTGCTTTTCGCCGCCGGAGAGCTTCAGGCCGCGCTCGCCGACGCGTGTCTCGTAGCCGTCGGGCAACTGGCGGATGAAGTCCTCGAGCTGGGCGGCGCGCGCGGCGGCTTCGACTTCCTCGCGGCTGGCCTCGGGGCGGCCGTACTGGATGTTGTAGAAGAGTGTGTCGTTGAACAGCACCGTGTCCTGCGGCACGATGCCGATCGCCGAACGCAGGCTGTGCTGGCTGAGCTGGCGCAGGTCGTGGCCGTTGATGCGGATCGCGCCCTGCTGCACGTCGTAGAAGCGGTACAGCAGGCGCGCCAGGGTCGATTTGCCGGACCCCGAATGGCCGACCACCGCGACGGTGCTGCCGGCCGGAATCTCGAAATCGACGTCGAACAGGATCGGGCGCTTGGTGTCGTAGGCGAAGCCGACATGCTCGAAGCGCACGCTGGCGGGGCCAGCGGGCAGGTCCAGGGCATCGGGCGCATCGGCGATCTCGCGGTGCTGGTGCATGAGCCCGAACATGCGTTCGATGTCGGTCAGCGACTGACGGATCTCGCGGTACAGCACCCCCAGGAAGTTCAGCGGGATGTAGAGCTGAATCAGGAAGGCATTCACCAGCACGATGTCGCCGATCGTCATCGTGCCGGCCGCCACGCGCACGGTGGCCTGCCACATCATCGCGGTGACCGCGACGGCGATGATCGCCGCCTGGCCGACGTTGAGCGCCGACAGCGAATACTGATTGGTGATCTGCGCCTGGATCCACTTCTGCAACTGCTCGTCGTAGCGGCGCGCCTCGTACTCCTCGTTGTTGAAGTACTTGACCGTCTCGAAGTTGATGAGGCTGTCGATGGCGCGCGAATTGGCCGCGGAATCGAGCTCGTTGGCCTGGCGGCGCAGCGCGGTGCGCCAGTTGGTGACGCGGATGGTGAATACGACATAGAGCACCAGCGCGCCCAGCGTGATGAGCGCGAACACCGCGTCGTAGCGCACCAGCAGGATGCCGATGACCAGCCCGATCTCGATCAGCGTCGGCAGGATGGAATACAGCGTGTAGCTGATCAGGGAGCCGACCGAACGCGTGCCGCGCTCGATATCTCGCGTCAGCCCGCCGGTCTGGCGTTCGAGGTGGAAGCGCAGCGACAGCGAATGCAGGTGGCGGAAGGTGCGCAGCGTGATCTCGCGCACCGACTGCTGGGTGACGCGGGCGAAGACGATCTCGCGCAGTTCGGTGAATAGCGAAGTGGAAAATCTCAGCACGCCATAGGCCAGCAACAGCGCGGCCGGCACGACGACCAGCGCCTGCTGCGGCGTGATCGACAGCGCGTCGATCACGCCCTTGAAGATCAGCGGTACCGCCACGTTGGCGCCCTTGGCCGCCACCAGGCAGGCGAGCGCGAACAGTACGCGGCCCTTGTAGGCGAGGATGAAGGGCAGCAGGCTCTTGATCGTCTGCCAGTCGTGGCGGCTCGTCGGCTCGGGGCCGGGCAGGGCGGCGGATGGGGCGCGTCTCATCGGTGGGGTCCGGGATAGGTTCGATGCGTCAGCCGGTCTGTCGGCAGGTGCGTGTTGCGGTGGCGAAGGTAGATATCTGCGCGCATGGCGCGAATGACACCGACAGGATCCTGCAGGCAGGGGAGATTCTGTTGTGGCTGGCAGCGGGCGTCAAACCGCCGTTTCGAGGGGGTCTGAGGAGGACTCGTAATCCGGTCTGGCGGCGGGGGATGCGCTCCGCGTCCTGCGCAACTCGACCTCGCTTCGCTCAGGACTCGGACAGTGCTCGTGCGCTCCACGCGTCCCCCGCCGCCAGACCTGCCGCGTTGCGAGTCCCAGCCGTTCCCGCAAGCACATCGGGGTGAGATACCTCAGAGGAACCGGTGGCGAGACGCGCGGGTGAGCGATGTTCCGATGCAGGTTAAAAAAAACCTCGCCCGCGGTGTGCGGGAGAGGTCAAGAGGGAGTTCTTTTCGCCGGCGTCGGGCGGTCCCGCCCGGAGGCAGAACCACCCTGGCCGGGCGATGGGTCAGGCGGCGACGCGAGCCGGCTGCGGATTGCGGAAGGCCGCGAGCAGCTTGGCCTCCTTCTCCTTCGCCAGATGGACGTGCTTCTCCTTGACGTGGCCGTAGCCGCGGACGTCGTCCGGCACGCTGGCCAGTTGCACCGCGGTCGCCAGGTTGTCGCGGTTCAGCTTGCCGGCGATCTCGTCGAGCAGCTTGCTGTAGTCCTCGATCGCCTGGCGCTCCTGGCGACGCTCCTCGGTCTTGCCGAAGATGTCCCACTTGCCGCCGCGCAGGTTCTTGAACTTCGCCAGGTGACGGAAGGCCTTCAGCACCCACGGGCCGTACTTCTGCTTGATCAGCTCGCCGGTTTCCGGGTCGCGCTTCGAGAACAGCGGCGGGGCGAGGTTGTACTCGACCGTGTAGCCGTTCGGGAACTGCGCATCCAGCTCGGCCAGGAAGGCCGGGTCGGAGTGCAGGCGGGCGACTTCGTACTCGTCCTTGTACGCCATCAGCTTGTAGAAGTAGCGGGCGGCGGCTTCGGTCAGCGCGGTGCTCTCGGGCGCCACGCGCTTCTCGGCCTCCAGCACGCCCTTGATCTTGGCAGCGTAGCGGCGCGCGTAGTCGGCATCCTGGTACTCGATCAGGTCGGCCACACGGATTTCCAGCAGACGGCGAACTTCGCCGCTGGCACCGACGGTGTCGACGATCTGGCGCGCTTCCGGCGTCAGTTCCGGCAGCTTGGGCGCATGGGCTTCGTACTTGTGGATCTCGGCCTTGACGAAGTCGAGGTCGACCACCGCCATGCGGCCCCACTTCAACGCCAGCAGGCTCATCTCGACGCCGACGCCGGCCTGCTTGATGGCGGCTTCGATCGAGGCGGCGCTGATCGGCAGGGCGCCGGCCTGGTAGGCCACGCCGACCATGAACATGTTGGTCGCCATGCTGTCTGCGAACAGGCCTTCAGCCAGCGTCTGCGCGTCCATGTAGACGTTGTCGTTCTTGCGCGTCACACGGTCGATGCCGCGGGTCAGGCCGCCGGTGGCGGGGAACTGGACCGCCTTGTCCGATACCATGTAGCCGGTGGGCGCCTGGCCGGTCGACACGATGGCGATCGTGCGGTCCGGGTGGCACTTGTCGAGGTTCTTGGCATCGGTGGCGTTCAGGATGTCGAAGCCGAGGTACAGATCGGTGCTGCCGTCGGAGATCTTGTTCGACCCCTCGAACGGCGTGCTGGTGACCTTGATGTCCGAGATCACGGCGCCGCCCTTCTGCGCCAGGCCGGTCTGGTCGAGGCCGATCGCATACTTGCCGTCGATGCGCGCGGCGTTGGCGATGGTGGCAGCCACCGTCACCGAGCCGGTGCCGCCGATGCCCATCACGTGGGCACCGAAGTTGTCCGGATTCACCTTGAACACCGGATCCGGCAGGTTGCGGTCGAGCGCCGGCAGGCGGCCCTTCTTCTTCTTCTTGCCATCGCCTTCGGCCGGGGCGGCGTTCGGCGTGATGGTCAGGAAGGACGGGCAGAAGCCCTTCACGCAGGAGTAATCCTTGTTGCACGACGGCTGGTGGATGCGCGTCTTGCGGCCGAACTCGGTCTGCACCGGCTCGACCGACATGCAGTTGGACTTCTGCCCGCAGTCACCGCAGCCTTCGCACACGCGCTCGTTGATCACCATGCGCGCTTCCGGCTCGTAGGCCTTGCCACGGCCGCGCTGGCGGCGCAGTTCGGCGGCGCATTCCTGGTCGTGGATCAGCACCGTCGTGCCTTCGGTGGCAGCCAGCACCTTCTGCGCTTCCATGATGCGGTCGCGGTGCCAGACTTCGGTGTTGCCGACGAGGTTGACGCCGTTGTAGCGGCTCAGGTCCTCGGCGGTGACGATCACGCGCTTGACGCCGTTGGCGATCAGCTCGGACACCATCGCGCGCACCGGCTCCGCACCCATGATCTCCTGGCCGCCCGTCATCGAGGTGTGGCTGTTGAAGAGGATCTTGAAGGTGATGTTGGTGTTGGTCGCCGCACAGTAGCGCACCGCCAGGCTGCCGGAGTGCGCGTAGGTGCCATCGCCCATGTTCTGGAAGATGTGCTTGGTATCGGTGAAGTTCTGCATGCCGATCCACTGCGTGCCTTCGGCGCCCATGTGGGTGCCCATCACCACGCCGCGGTTCATCCACATCGCCATCGTGTGGCAGCCGATGCCGGCCGACACGACACTGCCGTCAGGCGCCTTGGTCGAGGTGTTGTGCGGGCAGCCCGAGCAATACCAGGCCGAGCGGCCCAGCGTGGTCAGCGAGTTGCGGCTGTGGATCTCGTCCAAGCGCTTGATCCAGGCTTCGGCCGACTCCAGCTTCGCCTTGCGCGACATGCGCGCATGCAGTGCGCGGACGATGATGTCGGACTCGAATTCGCTGTGGAAGGGCAGCAGGTCGCGGCCTTCCTCGTCACGCTTGCCGACGATGCGGGGTGCGTTGACGGTGCCGTAGAGGATTTCCTTCGCGAACAGCTCGATGAAGGGGCGCTTCTCCTCGATGACGAAGATCTCTTCCAGGCCCTTGGCGAAGTCCTTGATGTCCTGCGGTTGCAGCGGGTGCAGCATGCCGATCTTGAGGATGCGGATGCCGTAACGGCGCAGCGCGTCGTCGTCCAGGCCCATCTCGAGGAAGGCCTGGCGCAGGTCGTGGTAGGTCTTGCCGGCGGTGATGATCCCCAGCCAGGCGTCGGCGTTGGGCAGCACGACCTTGTTCAGGTTGTTCTCGCGCGCATACTGGCGGGCCATTTCGTGGCGCGCGTAATACAGCGTGCGCTCCATGTCGAGCGCGTCCTTGCGCACGTTCATGCCCAGGTTGACTTCGGGCACGTAGGGCTTGCCGTCGAGTTCCACCACCGGGGTGATGAACTTCATGCGATCCGGGTCGACGAGGGCGCTGCCGCTGCCGTCGGCTACGTTGGTGACGATCTTGAGGCCGCACCACAGGCCGGAAATGCGCGACAGGTAATAGCCGTGCAGGCCGAAGTCGAGGATGTCCTGCACGTTGCCCGGGTACAGCGACGGGATGCCGACGTGGTAGAACATCGCTTCCGACTGGCTTGGCAGCGAAGAGGATTTGCAGCTCGGGTCGTCGCCGAAGATGGCGAGCACGCCGCCGTTCTTGAGGGTACCGGTGTAGTTGGCGTGCTTGAGCACGTCACCGCTTCGGTCCACGCCCGGCGCCTTGCCGTACCAGGTGCCGACGACGCCGTCGAACTTCTGCTTGCCGACGGTGTGCAGCATCTGCGTGCCCCAGACCGCGGTCGCGGCGAGGTCTTCGTTCAGGCCGTCGGTGAACTGGATGTTGTGCTGCATCAGCAGCTTCTGCTGCTTGATGAAGTTCGCATCCAGCATGCCCACGGGCGAGCCGCGGTAACCGGAGACGAACATGGCGTTGTTCAGACCGCGGCGGCGGTCGAAGCGGATCTGGTCCATCGTCAACCGCACCAGGGCTTCGATGCCCCCGATGTGGATGACGCCTTCCTCGGCGGTGAACTGCCGGGTGAGATCTTGTTTGGATGACATCGCTATGCCTCCCGAAAGCACCGCATCGCTCGGCCAGCCATCCGTGGGGCAGCAGCGGCCACGTTGGCCGCTGCTGCCCCGATGCGCCACGTTTCAGCGCAGGACTGATCCGGGCGTGCAGTAGGTTATTAGACGAAACGGAACGAGACGTTGCCCAGGTCCTGGAAGCGGACGTTGACGTTGTCGCCCTTCTGAACCGGGATCGCCTCGGTGACGCCGCCGGTCATGATGAAGGTGCCGGCCGGGATTTCCTGGCCGCGTTTGCCGAGTTCGTTCGCCATCATTGCGATCGCCACCAGCGGGTTGCCGAGCACCGCAGCGCCGGCGGCCATCGACTTGACCTCGCCGTTCACTTCCAGCACGACGCCCAGGGTGGGCAGGTCGAGCGCACCGAGATCGCGCATGTTGCCGCCGATCACGAAGCGGGCCGACGAGGTGTTGTCGGCGATCACGCTCTTGAGGTCGAACTTGAAGTCGCGGTAGCGCGAGTCGATCACTTCCACTGCAGGCAGCACGAAGTCGATCGCCGCCATGACGTTGCCGATGTGGCAGCCGGGGCCGCGCAGCGGCGCCTTGGTGACGACGCAGATCTCGGCTTCGACCTTGGGGTGGATCAGCTCGTCGAACTTCACTTCGCCGCCGTCCGGCACCGACATGTAGTCGGCAACGAAGCCGAACACCGGGGTCTCGACGCCCATCTGCTTCATCTTGGCGCGCGAGGTCAGGCCCGCCTTGAGGCCTGCGATCTTGTTGCCGCGCGCGAGCTTGCGGCGCTTGATCTCGTCCTGGATGGCGTAGGCGTCATCCCAGTCCATGTTGGGGTAGTCGTCAGTGATCTTGGTGACGTCGTGAACCTGCAGCTCGGCGTTTTCGAGGTGCTCGGCGAGCTTGGCGATGGTGGCCTGGTCGAGGGTGAGTGCCATGGGTGAATTCCTTGTCAGATGAAGCGGACCGACGTGCCACCGAGGCCGCCGACGTTGCAGAAGAGGCTGTCGCCGGCGGTGACCGGCACGAGCGGGGATTGCGAACCGGAGAGGATGATCTCGCCGGCCTTGAGGCCGATGCCGAGGCGGCCCAGGGTGTTGGCCAGCCAGGCGATGGCGTTGACCGGCGAGCCCTGGACGGCGGCCCCGGTTGACGTGCTGATGATGTCGCCGTTCTTGGACAGCACCATGCCGGCCAGCGCGAGGTCGATGTCGCGCGGGCTCTTGCGCACGCCGCCGAGCACCAGCACGCCGCACGAAGCGTTGTCGGCCACGGTGTCCTGGATCTTGATCTTCCAGTCCTTGATGCGAGAATCGACGATCTCGAAGCAGGGCACCACGCAGTCGGTGGCGCGCAGCACGTCGGCCGCGGTCACGCCCGGGCCCATCAGGTCGCTCTTGAGGATGAAGGCGACTTCGGCCTCGGCCTTCGGTGCGATCATCGACGAGGCGACGATCGGCTCGCCTTCGTTGAATACCATGTTCGACAGCATCTGACCGAAATCAGGCTGGTTCACCTTCAGCATGTCCATGACGACCTTGCTGGTGACGCCGATCTTCTTGCCGACGATGGTGTGGCCATCGTCGAGCTGGCGCTGGATCATGCGCTGCTGGATCGCGTAGGCGTCCTCGATGGTGATGTCGGTTTCGCGGTCGGTCAGGGGGGCGACGGGGGTCAGCGTCTTCAGTGCGTTGTACAGTTCGTCGCCGTAATGATTGATCTTGGTCTGGTCCATGTGTGGCTCGTGTGATTGTTCTGAGCGGAATTGTTCCCGGCAGGATGCGAAGTGTCGCCCTCCATCCGGACGGGGTGCAGCCCCGTCCGGATGTGGCTGGTGCCTGGTTAGTATTTGATCATCACGTTGCGCAGCTCGGTGTAGAACTCCAGCGAGTGCACGCCGCCTTCACGGCCAATGCCCGATTGCTTGGAGCCGCCGAACGGCGTGCGCAGGTCGCGCAGGAACCAGCTATTGATCCAGCACAGGCCGACTTCGATCTCGCTGGCGAGACGCATTGCACGGCTGATGTCCTGGGTGTGGATCGAGGTGGCAAGGCCGTAGCGGTTGTTGTTGACCATGGCGACCACTTCCTCTTCCGTATCGAACGGCTGGATGTGGCAGCAGGGCCCGAAGATTTCCTCGGTGACAACGGTGGCGGTTTCCGGCAGGCCGGTCCAGATGGTGGGCTGGACCCAGCAACCGTCCTTCAGCTCGTCCGGCATGTCGGGGATGCCGCCGCCGAAGACGATGTTGGCGCCTTCTTCCTTGGCCTTGGCGTACATGCCCAGCACCTTCGCCTGGTGCTTCTTGCTGACCAGCGGGCCAATCTTCGTGTCGGGGTCGAACGGAAGGCCCGGCTTCATCGTCTCGGCCTTCACCTTCAGCGCGGCAACGAACTTGTCGAAGATCGGGCGCTGCACGTAAACGCGCTCGGTGCCCAGGCAAACCTGGCCGGCGTTCTCGAAGCACGAGCGGGTCACGGTCGCGATGGCGTTGTCGAAATCGCAGTCGGCGAACACCAGCGCGGCGTTCTTGCCACCGAGTTCCAGCGACACCGGGCGGATGCCGTCGGCGCCGGCCTTCATGATGGCGGTGCCGGTGCGCGTCTCACCGGTGAAGGTGATGCCGTTGACGTCCGGGTGAGCGGTCAGGAAGGCGCCGGCGGAGTCGACGCCGTAGCCGTTGACGACGTTGTAGACACCCTTCGGCAGGCCGACCTTGTTCATGACCTCGCCCAGCAGCGTGGCGGTGCTCGGCGTGTCTTCGGACGGCTTGACCACCACGGTGTTGCCGCAGGCGAGCGCCGGGCCGGCCTTCCACGTCATCAGCAGCAGCGGCAGGTTCCACGGGCAGATGATGGCGATCACACCGCGCGGCACGCGCACGCCGTAGCTGCGTGCCGTCTTGCCGTCGGGGGTGCGCATCTCGAACGATTCGGTCGAGACGTTCTTGATGGTGTCGGTGAAGATCTTGAAGTTGGCCGCGCCGCGCGGGATGTCCACGTGCGAGGCGAGGTGGGCCGGTTTGCCGGTGTCGGCGATTTCGGCCTGCAGGAAGTCGTCGAAGCGGCGGTTGATCTCATCGACGACGGCGTCGAGCATGGCACAGCGCTCGACGACGGAAAGCTTGCCCCAGGGGCCTTTCAGCGCCGCCTTGGCCGCGGCGACGGCAGCATCCACTTCGGGTTTGCCCGCTTCATGAACCACCCCGATCAGGGAGTTATCGACCGGGTTGCGTTTTTCGTACGTCTTTCCGCTGACGTTGGTGACGTACTCGCCGTTAATGAAGTTCTTGATGTCTTTCATGCTCAGGTTTCCCAAAGTTGATGTTTAAGGCGGCATCGCAGGCTGCGGCCGATTGGACGCCGCGGCTCCGTCAGGACGTGCCGCGGCGTCGTGGTCGGGCAGCCGCAGGACACCATGTGAAGCACTGGTGCCCAGGGTCGCCCGTGGCGTGAATCAGGAGAATACGGACAGGAACTTCTCGTTCAGTACGCGATCGTGATAGAAAATTGCCTTGCCGAGCTGGTCGTCGGTCCAGGTGATGGTCGGCTTGTCCGGGTACCAGTGGTAGCCGCCGGCGAACACTTCGTTGCGGTTGCCGCTCGGGTCGAAGAAGTAGATCGTCTCGCCGCGGGTGATGCCGTGGCGGGTCGGGCCGATGTCGATGGACACATCCTTCTTGGAGATGATGTCGCCCGCCTTCAGCACTTCATACCAGTTGTCGAGCAGGAAGGACGCGTGGTGCAGCTTGCCCTTCACCGGCTGGCGGATGAAGGCGACGTCATGCGCCTTGTTCGAGCAGGTCAGGAAGGCGCCGATCGGGAACTTGTCCGGGCCGGCCACCACCAGCTCGGCAACGCCGAAGCCGAGGACTTCGGTAAACAGCTTCATCGTGCCGTCGAGATCATCGCCATACAGTAGGCAGTGATCAAAGCGAGCCGGCGCCATGCCCTTCAGGCCGTCAGGCCACGCGTCCGGGTTGACGTCGGGCATGCCGTTGCCGACTTTTTCCTTGTCGGCGTACAGCTCCATGACGTGGCCGGTCGGGATCGTGAACCGGAAGCGCTCGCCGGTCTTCAGGTGCTCGCCGGCGGGGATCCAGCTCATGTCGGTGGCCAGGCCGGAGGCCTCGACGTCGGCGGCCAGCTTCTTCAGCGTGGCGGGCGAGTCGACGCGCCAGCCCATGTAGTCCATCCCGGCTTCGTCGGCTTCGCGCAGTACGACGCTGTGATGATCATGCTCGTCCCAGGCCTTCAGGTACACGCGGCCCTTGTCGTCACGGCCGGTTTCGATCAGGCCGAGGACTTCGACGTAGTGATTGAGTGCCGCAGCCATGTCCAGCACGCGGATGACGACGTGGCCAGGGCGGAGAACGCCAGTAAGTGCCATGATTAACTCTCCTCTCTGATGGTGGGCGATCGGTCCGGATGGGCCGTCGCCAATGAATCGACATTCCCCGAGTCGGGGCGTGTCGCGAAACGCTGCTAATCGAAATTCCTCGCCATCTTCCCCGAGCTGCCGGGCTCGATGTCGATCTGGGGGAATGCGCGGCAGGGAAGAGCCATGAACCCGCCTTCCTGCTGGGGGGCCGCGCACAAGCGGTTCAACTCAAGCGGTGCCCATGACGTAAGCCGGAGCTGAGCTCGAGTCCGCGCGGCAGCCGGCATGAACGCACCCCGGTCCGGCACTCCCGATTTTCCGTGGCGAATACCCATTTCCAGGCATTTGCCAAACTTGGCGGAACTGGAAATCGGGAACAGGAATTGCTGCGAGCGTGTAATTCTTGCCGAACCGATTTCGCCTTTTCCCCCAAACCACATCTTTCTTCATTGCCGCAGCCCCGGCTCCTCTTCTATTGAGAGTCGATGCAGAAATGCATTATTTTTTATTTGATAAGTGAAAGACTGCTAATTCAATCCGAGTCCTCACAGCTATCCGAGCATACTCCTGCCTTGACGCCAGTTGTCATGGGTGCCCTCTTGGGGTGAACCCTCACGAGCCTGCGTGATTTCCGCAAATTTGCGAAATTTCATGCGCTTACGCCTTCTGACGCGTGCCTCAACAGCAATATCTCGAGATTTTATACTTGAGAACCGGGTGCTCTGCAAGAGATTTCTGCATAAAAAAATTCCATGCTTCCGGCTCCTCCTTCCGCTCCTTGCCGGATCGCACTTCTTTACTCCTTGTTCTTTACGTTTACGTAAAACGAGCATTCCGTTTCTTCATCGATCGCATGCAAGAAACGGATATTGATCGTGCAGGAAATGGATATCATCCGGCTTCAGGGGGCACTAATCTGCCGACCTGCCAGACAACGAAGGAGACTCCGGCCATGCACGTAACGAACGAGTATTTGGATTCCCTGCTCGAGAAGAACAAGGAAAAGGGCCTTTTCCGCTGCAAGCGGGAAATGTTCACCAGTGAAGAACTGTTCGAACTCGAGATGAAGCACATCTTCGAGGGCAACTGGATTTTTCTCGCCCACGAAAGCCAGTTGCCGAAGGTGAACGACTACTACACGACCAAGATTGGTCGTCAGCCGATCTTCATCACCCGCAACAAGGATGGTCAGCTCAACGCCTTCATCAACGCCTGTGCCCACCGCGGCGCAACGCTGGCCCGCTTCAAGCACGGCAACAAGGCAACCTATACCTGCCCGTTCCACGGCTGGACGTTCAACAACTCGGGCAAGCTGCTGAAGATCAAGGATCCGAGCGAAACCGGTTATCCCGACAGCTTCAACACGGACGGCTCGCACGACCTCAAGAAGATCGCGCGCTTCGAGTCGTATCGTGGCTTCCTGTTCGGCAGCCTGAATCCCGACGTCGTGCCGCTGGAAGAGCACCTCGGCGAGTCCAGGAAGATCATCGACATGATCGTCGACCAGTCCCCGGAAGGCCTGGAAGTGCTGCGCGGTTCCTCCACCTATGTCTATGAAGGCAACTGGAAGCTGCAGGCCGAGAACGGCGCTGACGGCTACCACGTGACGGCGGTCCACTGGAACTACGCCGCCACTCAGGCGGCGCGCAAGGAGCGTGATGCCGGCGGCGATGGCATCAAGGCGATGAGCGCCGGTGGCTGGGCGAAGAAGGGTGGCGGTTCTTACTCGTTCGAGAATGGCCACATTCTTCTCTGGACGCGTTGGGACAACCCGGAAGACCGCCCGCTGTATCCGGTGCGTGAGCAACTCGCCGAGCGCGTGGGCGCGAACACGGCCGAATGGATGATCAACAACTCGCGCAACTTGTGCCTGTACCCGAACGTCTACCTGATGGACCAGTTCAGCTCGCAGATCCGCGTGCTTCGTCCGCTGTCGGTCAACAAGACCGAAGTGACGATCTACTGCATCGCGCCCAAGGGTGAGAGTGCCGAGGCCCGCGCCCGCCGCATCCGCCAGTACGAGGACTTCTTCAACGCCTCGGGCATGGCCACGCCGGACGACCTGGAAGAGTTCCGCGCCTGCCAGGAAGGCTTCAATGGCAGCTATTTCGTCTGGAACGACATGTCCCGCGGGGCTGAGCACTGGGTCGAAGGTGCCGACGACGAGGCCAACAAGATCGGCCTGAAGCCCATCCTGAGTGGTGTCAAGACGGAAGACGAAGGCCTGTACGTTGCCCAGCACACCTACTGGCTCGAGCAGATGAAGAAGGCGCTGGCGGCTGAAGAAGCTGCGGCGAAGTAATCCTGAGGAGACGAATTAAATGAGCATTTCCTACGAGACCGTTTGCGCCTTCCTGTATCGCGAAGCCCGTCACCTCGACGATCGCGACTGGGATAGCTGGCTGGCATGCTACGACGAGAAGGCCACCTTCTGGATGCCGGCTTGGGACGACGACGGCGAACTGACGGAAGATCCGCAGAGCGAGATCTCGCTGATCTACTACCCGAACCGTGGCGGCCTGGAAGACCGCGTGTTCCGTATCCGCACCGAGCGCTCGAGCGCGACGATTCCGGATACGCGGACGTCGCACAACATCTCCAACGTGGAAGTGGTCGAGCAGAGCGGCAACGTCGTCAAGGTCCGCTTCAACTGGCTGACGTCGAGCACCCGCTACAACCACACCGACATGTTCTTCGGCTCCAGCTTCTACACGATCGACTTCTCCGGCGCGAATCCGCTGATCAAGGACAAGAAGGTCGTGCTGAAGACCGACTACATCCGTCACGTTATCGACGTCTATCACATCTGACGCAAGCGCCGGGGCTCAGGCTCAGGCCAAGTCAGCGACCGGCGACAGCTCTCACCCGGGGTTGTCGCCGGTTTTCGCCTGAACCACACCGTGATTGCGGTGTCGCTTCGGGCTCATCTCCAGCAGAGGGGGTTAACATGACTCACAAGATCGCACTGAACTTTGAAGACGGTGTCACCCGCTTCATCGATTGCAAGTCGACCGAGACCGTTGCCGACGCAGCCTATCGCCAGGGCGTCAACGTTCCGATCGACTGCCGCGACGGCGCCTGTGGCGCCTGCAAGAGCTTCGCCGAGTCGGGCAAGTTTGAAATGGGTTTCTACATCGACGATGCCCTCAGCGAGGAAGAGGCCGGCCTCGGCTATGTGCTGACCTGCCAGATGCATCCGAAGAGCGACTGCGTGGTGCGCATTCCCGCTTCGTCCGAAGTGTGCAAGATCAAGCAGAGCAGCATTACTGCCACCGTCAAGGAAGTTCGCCAGCTTTCGCCCAGCACGATCAACCTGACGGTGCAGGGCGAGGGTATCGGCAAGTTGTCCTTCCTGCCCGGGCAGTACGCCAACCTCGGCGTGCCAGGCACCGATCAGCACCGCGCCTATTCCTTCAGCTCGATGCCGAAGGACGGTGAAGTGTCGTTCCTGATCCGCAACGTGCCCAACGGCCTGATGAGCGGCTACCTGACCGGCAAGGCACAGCCGGGCGACGAGATCAAGCTCGCCGGCCCGCTCGGCAGCTTCTACCTGCGCGAAATCGAGCGTCCGGTGCTGATGCTCGCCGGTGGTACGGGCCTTGCGCCTTTCCTCGCCATGCTCGACAAGGTTGTGGCTGCCGGTGGCAGCGCGCATCCGATTCACCTGATCTACGGTGTCAATACCGACGCCGACGTGGTCGAGATCGAGAAGCTCGACGCCTTCGCCAAGCTGCTGCCCAACTTCACCTATGCGGTGTGCGTGGTGGCCGAGGACAGCGCCTACCCGAAGAAGGGCTACGTCACCGCCCACATCGAGCCGACGCACCTGAACGAAGGCAACGTGGACATCTACCTGTGCGGTCCGCCGCCGATGGTCGAGGCGGTCGCCCACAACCTGCGTGAGCGCAAGGTCGAGCCGGTCAGCTTCCACTACGAGAAGTTCGCCGCCAGCGTCTGAGCAGGTGCCGATCCACGCAACCCAACCATTCAGGTGATTCGTCATGCAGCAGAACAAGCGTTTTGACAACAAGGTCGCGGTCATCACCGGTGCGGCGCAAGGCATCGGCCTGCGCGTGGCCGAACGCATGGCCGACGAAGGCGGCCTGCTGGTGCTGGTCGACCGCGCCGAGTTCGTCCACGAGTTGAACGACACGCTCGGCAAGGTCACCCAGGTGCTCACGCTGACGGCCGACCTCGAGCAGTTCGCCGACTGCCAGCGGGTGATGGACGAGGCGGTCAAGCGCTTCGGCCGCATCGACATCCTGATCAACAACGTTGGCGGCACGATCTGGACGCGGCCCTTCGAGCACTACGACGAGAAGCAGATCGAGGCAGAAGTCCGCCGGTCGCTCTTCCCGACGATGTGGTGCTGCCGCGCGGCGCTGCCCTACATGCTCGAGAAGGAGCAGGGCGTCATCGTCAACGTGTCCTCGGTGGCCACGCGCGGCGTCAACCGCGTGCCGTATGGTGCCGCCAAGGGGGGCGTCAACGCGCTCACCGCCTGCCTGGCATTCGAGAACGGCGAGCGCGGCATCCGCGTCAATGCGGTGTCGCCCGGCGCGACGGAGGCACCGCCGCGTCGCGTGCAGCGCAACACCTCCAAGCAGACCCGTCAGGAAAAGACCTGGTACAAGCAGATCTACACCCAGTCGATCGACACCAGCCTGATGAAGCGCTTCGGCACCACCGACGAGCAGGCGGGAGCGATCCTGTTCCTCGCCTCGGACGATGCCTCCTACATCACCGGCGTGGTGCTGCCGGTGGGCGGCGGCGATCTCGGCTGAGGCAGGGCATTCTTGTAATCGATTCGCTACAGGCAGCGCAGGTGCCCCGGATACATCGACGGGGCCTCAACCTAGGGCAGCACGGTTTCCGATGCGCAATGCGCAGCGGAGGGGAGGCCGTGCGCGAAACCCTCAGCCGAGCACCTGCAAATGTGTTTTCGGTTCTTCGCGCGAGTTGCAGAGCTTGAGATCGACCGGGCGAATGTGTCCGTAGCTCGGCAATCGCCGGCCAAAACCGATGCACTTCGTGTTGGACGTCATGCGAGGGGTTCCGTTGGCGATGGTCTTCCGGGAAGACCATGTCGTGGATCTATCCCGGGATCGAGCCGAAGGTTCGCCTGCGGCATCTCTGTTTGAAGAGCTTCCGAGTCGTCGCACGACTCAAATCATTTTTACCTAAGGAGACATGATGTCAAATTCAACTGCTGTTCCCGCTGTGGACAGCCCGGAAATGATGCGCAAGCGGCGCAGCACCATCATCTGGGTGATTGCCATCTGCTTCGTCGGGCTGATCTTCGACGGTTATGACCTCGTCGTCTACGGCGCCGTCCTGCCCGGCTTCATGGGCCCGGACTCGGCCAAATGGATCGGCGACCATGCCCTGACGCCGAAAGACGCCGGTGTGCTCGGCTCGTACGCGATGATCGGCATGATGCTCGGCGCGCTCGTCGCCGGCACCCTGGGCGACCTGATCGGCCGCCGCAAGGTCATGCTTGCCGCCATCGCCTGGTTCTCGATCGGCATGGCCGCGACGGCAATGATGGAGACGCTCACCGGCTTCGGCATCTGGCGGTTCATTACCGGTCTCGGCGTAGGCGCGCTGGCCGGCACCACGGGCGCGATGGCAGCCGAATTCGCCCCGCCCGGCAAGAAGAACCTGGCCACCGCCTTCACTTACACGGGCATTCCGCTCGGTTCGCTGCTGTCGGCCCTGCTGGCGATCTTCCTGTTGCCGATCATCGGCTGGCGGGGCATGTTCCTGATCGGTGCGCTGCCGCTGGTCACCCTGCTGCCGCTCGCCTTCTGGAAGCTGCCCGAGTCCGTGGCCTGGCTGGCCTCCCGCGGCCGGCTGGACGAGGCTCGCCGCGTCTCCGAGCGCACGGGCGTTCCCATCCCCGAGACGGAGGTCAAGCCGCAGCAAAGCGTGGCGGCCAAGTCCTCCGACGAGCGCGCGGGTTGGGCTGGTCTGTTCACCGTCTATCTCGTCCCCGCCATCATCATCGGCTTCATCTCGGCGTTCTGCCTGCTGCTGGTCTATTCGCTGAACACCTGGCTGCCGAAGATCATGCTCCCGATCATGGGGCCGAAGGGGTCGCTGGCCTTGCTGCTGGTCCTCAACGCCGGCGCCATCTTGGGCACGCTGATGGGTTCCCGGCTGGCCGACAAGCACGGCCCGCCGCGCATCGTGGCGCTTGGCTTCGTCGTCGGCGCGCTCGCCATGGGTGCCGTCGGTCTGATCGCGGCGAACATCAATGTCCCGCCGGTTGCCAAGCCGGGCGAGGTCCAGCAACTCGCCGAGGTCAGCACGATGGTGGTGGTGCTGCTCCTGTCCACGATCGCGATCGTCGGTCTGGGTACCTCGGGCACGCAGTGCCTGATCTACGGCCTGGCCGCCAACTATTACCGCACCAACGTCCGCGGTGCCGGTGTCGCCTGGACCGCAGCGTTCGGCCGTATCGGCGGCATCGTCGGGCCGGTCTTCGGCGCCTTCCTGGCCGTCACGTTTGCCGGCGAGCTGCACAGCATCTTCTACGTGCTGGGTGGCATCAGTCTCGTCGGTCTGATCCTCACCGTGATCCTGCCGAAGAGCAAGGCCGCAGCGGTGGCACAGACGATGGCGCCGACCACCGCGGCTGCGGCTGCCGTGCCCGCCGGCAAGTCGCGTCTTTACGGCACCATCATGGCGGTGGTCGACCAGACCGGAAACAAGCTGACCCGCGCGCGGATCTCGGAGTTCGTGTCCCTGACCGGCCAGAAGGTTCACCTGGTGTACCTCGCTCCGGAGCATGTCATGGCTGCCGAGGTCGGCGACACCGACAAGGCCGTCGATCCGAAGCACGTGGCGAACCTGCAGCAGTATGTGAACGAGGTCAACGCGCAAGGTATCCCGGCCGAAGGCCGGATTCTGACGGCGACGCTGTTCGACCGCGGCAGAGCCGTGGTCGACCTGGCCGAGCAACTGCGGACCGACCTGATCATCCTCAATACCGAGGAAGGTGGCCAGCGTGCCAAGGCCGAGCTTGCGCAAGAGGTCGCCAAGCAAAACCCGCAGATGGCGGTGCTGGTCGCGCGCTCGACGCAGTAGTTGCGCTGCATCACCAAACCTGCCCCGGTCGTTACGGTCGGGGCAGGTTGCGGTGTGCCTGGCGTCGGTGCGAGCCTGGAGAACGACGTCCTCCCGAAAGCCGACAGCGGGAACAAGAAAGAAGAGCGACGCACGCCATTGGGCGATGCGTCGTTCTTTTTATGCAGCAGCCGGTGTTTGAGGAGGGGACGCCTTTCAGCGACGCTTGAGGGTATCGGACGGCAGGACGCCGAAAGTCGCCTTGTAGAACTCGGAAAAGCGGCCCAGATGCGTGAAACCGTAGTCGAGAGCGACCGCGGTGACGCTGCGCACCGTATTCGCGGGGTCGATCAGCGTGGCATGGATGCGCTCGAGCTTGCGTCGCTTGATGTAGTTTTTCGGTGTGGTGTCGGTGTAGCGCTCGAACAGCAGATACAGCGAGCGCAGGCTCATGTGAGACACGCGCGCGAGCTCCTCCACCGAGATGTCGCGCTTGATGTTTTCGTCGATGTACTGCACCAGGCGCTCGAAGGAGCAGGACTGAAGCGTCGGGAATTCGCGCCGGATGTTGTGCTTGAGCAGCGTCAGCAGCTTGTTGGCGACGATCCAGTTGTAGTGCCCGAAGATCTGCGCCGGCGATCCAGCCTCGGATTCCGCCTCCTGGCACAGCAGCACCAGCAGGTTCATCAGGCTTTCGATCTCGTGCAACTGGTAGCGGATCGGAATGAACTTGATGCCTTCGCGCGGCCTGAGCCAGCCCTGTTCGATGCAGACGTCGTCGAGCAGCGAGGCCGGGATCTTCAGGATGAACTTCTCGCAGTCGTCCGAGTAGGTGAGGTCGATCGGATCGTCCGGATTGAGCAGCAGGATGTCGCCCGACGAAAAGTCGTGGCTCTCCCGCGAGATCTCGTAGCGGCAATGGCCGCGCAGGATGATCTGCAGGTGGTAAACGTCGGCGAGTCCGGTCGACACGACGCGGACGGGACCGCCGTAGGTGATGCGGCACAGGTCGATCAGGCCCGCCTTGCGATGGCGCAGCCCCGCCACCCGGCCCGCACTTCCCGGCAGCCGGATCCGATGCACTCCCACATGGCGATTGACGTAATCGGAGACTTCGAAGGGGTCCGCCCCGTCGAAGACCAGGCTCCTTTCGTCAAGCAGGCGATATTTCATTGGGCTCCACCGCGTCTCCTCCCGTCCCGGAAGCCGCGCGCGCCGGCAACGAAAGCAGCGCGTGGCTCAGGAAAGCGACAGGATTTTTTCTGACACTTATATCACTATAAGCTGCTGGAGGGATCATTTCGATGCCTGTGCCGGAGGCCTGCACCGGTCCCGCTTTCGCGCATCCCCGCGCGCTCGTCGGGGGCGCCGGCGCCTGTCGGGCGGGCATCCTTCGGGGAAACCCGCATTGGCGCAGACTGCATGCTGCCTGATGGTTCCACGTCATGCGGCACGGAGCTGCTGCGTTTTCGAAGAAGAAACAGATAGCGGAGGATGACAGATGCAGCGATCGACAATTTCCCGCCTGGTGGCCGGAGTGCTGGCGCTGGCCGCGTCCGGCGCCGCCTCGGCCGCGGGTTTCCAGCTTCTCGAACAGAATGCGAGCGGGATCGGGAATGCCTACGCGGGGTCGGCGGCAGTCGCCGAGAACGCCAGCACGATCTTCTTCAATCCGGCCGGCATGACGCAGTTGCCCGCGCGCGCGCTGTCGATCGGGCTCGCCGCAGTCAAACCGAGTTTCAAGTTCAGCAACGACGGGTCGCAGACCGGCGTGCTGACCGGCAACACCAGCGACGCGGGCGGCTGGGCGGCGATTCCCAACGCCTACCTGTCGTGGGCGCTGAACAAGGACGTCTATGTAGGCGTCGGCCTGGGCGCACCTTTCGGCCTGATGACCGAGTACGACAACGACTGGGTGGGCGCGGCTCACTCGACCAAGTTCGACATCAAGACCTACAACATCAATCCCTCGATCGCCTGGCGGGTGAACGAACTGGTGTCGCTCGGCGCAGGGGTTAGCTGGCAGCGCATGGAGGTGGAGTACGGCAGACGGGCGGGTGCGGTGCCCGGCTTGTCTACGACCGACGCCACGCTGAAGGCGGACGACGATAGCTGGGGCTGGAATCTGGGTGTGCTCTTCATACTTTCGCCTGCGACGAAAGTGGGCTTCTCATACCGCTCTGCCATAGAGCAGGACTTGAAGGGAACACTGAGATTCAAGGGATCGGCTTCGGGCAGCAGTCCTCTGCTGGTAGATAGTGGTGCAGGCGCGACCGTCAAGCTGCCGGATACGTGGATCCTGAGCGGCGCGCATGCCATCGACGACCGCTGGGAAGTGCTTGGAGATGTCTCCTGGACCGGCTGGAGCAATATCCAGGAGGTCGACATCATGCGCACTTCGGGTGTCCTGGTGGGAACTCCGTTTGAGACGGCGCAAAAGCTCGAGACCCGGTTTCGCGATACTTGGCGCGTGGCAATGGGTGCCAACTATCGCCTGAACGATGCATGGAGGATCAAGGCGGGCGTCGCGTACGATCAGACGCCGGTAAGGGACGCCAGCCGGCGCCTGACCTCATTGCCCGATGAAGATCGGACTTGGTTCTCCGTCGGTGCCCAGTGGAAGGCGGATAAGGCATCCGCGCTCGATCTTGGGCTGGCGTACCTCTATGTGCCGGACACCGGGATACGGAGCGGTGAGCCGATCGACCCCGCCGTGCGCAAGCTCAGGGGCTTCGTCAAGGGCAATTACGATTCAAGCGTCTGGATTCTCGGCGCACAATATTCCATGTCGTTCTGATCTGTCGCGCAGCTTCCGCGCTGTCGTGGAGCGGGGCCCGGGGCCTTGGCGGGCCCCGTTCTTCATCTGGAGGGCAGCATGAGTCGTTTCATGATTCGCAAGGTCGCCGTTCTCGGCGCCGGCGTGATGGGGGCGCAGATCGCCGCGCATTGCGCCAACGCCGACGTGCCGGTGCTCCTCTTCGACCTGCCGGCGAAGGAGGGACCGCCCAACGGCATCGTGACGAGATCGCTCGCTTCTCTCGGCAAGCTGGATCCGGCGCCGCTCGCGGCGAAGGACAGGGCACAACATATCGAAGCGGCCAATTACGCCAGCGACCTGGCGCGCCTGGGCGAGTGCGACCTGGTGATCGAGGCCATCGCCGAGCGCATGGACTGGAAGCTCGATCTCTATGCGAAGGTCGCGCCTCACCTGAAGCCCGGCGCGGTGTTCGCCTCCAACACCTCGGGCCTGTCGATCGGGGCGCTCGCCGCCGGCATGCCGCCCGACCGCCGCGCGCGCTTCTGCGGCATCCATTTCTTCAACCCGCCGCGCTACATGCCGCTGGTGGAGCTGATCCCTGCCGCCGACACCGACGCGGCCATGCTCGACGCGCTGGAGGCCTGGCTCACCACCCGACTGGGCAAGCACATCGTGCGCGCCAAGGACACGCCCAACTTCGTCGCCAACCGCGTCGGCGTGTTCTCCATCCTGGCGGTGCTGCGCCATACCGCGCGGCTGGGGCTCGGTTTCGACGAGGTCGATCTGCTTACCGGGCCGCGCATCGGCCGACCCAAGAGCGCGACCTTCCGCACCGCCGACGTCGTCGGTCTCGACACCGTCGCGCATGTCATCGACACCATGCAGGCGACGCTGGCCGACGATCCGTGGAGCGGGCATTTCCGCACGCCCGACTGGCTGCGCGCACTGATCGCGCGCGGCGCGCTCGGCCAGAAGGCGGGCGCCGGCATCTACCGCAAGGAAGGCAAACGCATCCTGGTGCTCGATCTGCACCGGCAGGACTACGTCGACAGCGGCGGCGAAGTCTTCCCCGACATCGAGGACATCCTCAAGCTGCGTGATCCGGCGGAGAAGTTTGCCGAACTGGCGGCGCATCCGCATCCGCAGGCGCAGTTCCTGTGGTCGATCTTCCGCGACGTGTTCCATTACTGCGCGGTGCATCTGGCCGATATTGCCGACAACGCGCGCGACATCGACCTGGCGATGCGCTGGGGCTTCGGCTGGGCGATGGGGCCGTTCGAGACGTGGCAGGCCGCCGGCTGGCAAGACATCGCCCGGTTGATCCAGGAGGACATCGACCACGGCCGCGCGATGGCGAAGGTGGATCTGCCTGCGTGGGTGCGGGAGCGTGAGGGCGTTCACGCGCCCTCGGGATCGTGGAGCGCGGCCGATGGCGTGCTCAAGCCGCGCACCACGCTGCCGGTGTACCAGCGCCAGCTCTACCCCGACCGCGTGCTCGGCGAAGCACCGGCCGAGCGCGGCGAAACCCTGTGGGAGAACGGCGGGGTGCGCCTGTGGCGGCGCCCGGATCAGGACAAGGGCATCGGCATCCTGTCCATCACTTCGAAGATGCACGCGATCGGCGACGACGTCATGGACGGCATCCTGGAGTCGATCGCGCGCGCGGAAGTCGATCTGGACGGCGTGGTGATCTGGCACGAGCCGCCGTTCGCTGTCGGCGCCAACCTGCAGCAGGTGGCGCAGGCCTGCCACGCGCAACAGTTCGATCTGCTCGACCGCATGGTGGCGCGCTTCCAGCAAACCGCCCTGCGCATCCGCCACGCGCAGGTGCCGGTCGTGGCAGCGGTGCAGGGCATGGCGCTGGGCGGAGGCTGCGAATTCCTGATGCATGCGGCGCACCGCGTGCTGGCGCTGGAAAGCTACATCGGACTGGTGGAGGCGGGCGTGGGCCTGATCCCGGCCGGTGGCGGCAGCAAGGAGTTCGCCCTGCAGGCCCACGCGATGGCACAGCGCGCTGCGGGCGGCGATGTCTTCCCCTACATCCAGAACGCCTTCCAGACCATCGCCATGGCCACCGTCGCGAAGAGCGCGCTGGAGGCTGTGCAGCTCGGGTTTGCCCGCGCCAGCGACGACATCGTGTTCAATGCCGGCGAACTGTTGTACGTGGCGAGCCGCCGCGCCCGCGCGCTGGCCGACGCAGGCTGGCATCCGCCGCTACCGCAGCGCGCGGTGACGGTCGCCGGCCGCAGCGGCATCGCCACCTGCGAGATGATGCTGCTGAATATGGCCGAAGGCGGGCAGATCTCGGCGCACGATTACCGCGTTGCGCGCGCCGCTGCCACCGCGCTGTGTGGCGGCGAAGTCGACAGCGGCATGCAGGTCAGCGAGCAGTGGATCCTCGACGTGGAGCGCACACAGTTCGTCGAGCTGCTGAAGACCGAAAAGACGCAGCAGCGCATCGTGCACATGCTCGAAACCGGCAAGCCCTTGCGCAACTGACACGGAGACGACCATGAGCAGACAGATCCAGGACGCCTACATCGTCGCCGCCTTGCGCACGCCGGTGGGGCGGCGCAACGGCGCCTTCCGCCATGTGCGCCCCGACGACATGCTGGCGCATGTGCTGCGCACCGTCGTCGCCCAGGTGCCCGGTCTCGACCCGCGCGAGATCGGCGACGTCATCGCCGGCTGCGCGATGCCCGAAGCCGAGCAGGGCATGAACGTCGCCCGCATCGGCCTGCTGCTGGCCGGCCTGCCTGCCGCGGTGCCGGGGATGACGATCAACCGCTTCTGTGCCTCCGGCCTGCAGGCGGTGGCCGATGCCGCGGCACGCATCCGCCTCGGCGAGGCCGACGTCATGATCGCGGCCGGCACCGAGAGCATGAGTGCCATGCCGCAGATCATGGGCAACAAGGTGAGCATCAACCCCGAGATCTTCGCCCGCGACGAGAACCGCAGCATCGCCTTCGGCATGGGCCTCACCGCGGAAAAGGTCGCGACGCAGTGGAAGGTCAGCCGCGAGGACCAGGACGCCTTCGCCCTCGAATCACACCGCCGCGCCTGTGCGGCGATCGCCGCCGGGCAGTTCGCCGGCGAGATCGCGCCCTACACCGCACGCAGCCATATGCCCGGCGAGGGCGGCGTGGTACGCATCGTCGAGCGTGTGGTGCAGCAGGACGAGGGGCCGCGCGCCGACGCCTCCGCCGCAGGCCTGGCCAAGCTGAAACCGGTCTTTGCCGCGCGTGGTTCCGTGACTGCGGGCAACAGTTCGCAGATGTCAGACGGCGCCGCTGCGGTGCTGCTGATGAGCGAAGCGGGGCTGAAGCGCAGCGGGGCGACGCCGATCGCGCGCTTCTTGGCGCATGCGGTGGCCGGTGTGCCACCGGAAGTGATGGGCATCGGCCCGGTGGAGGCGATCCCGCGCGCGCTCGTTCGCGCCGGGGTCACGCAGGACGACGTGGGCCGGGTGGAACTGAACGAGGCCTTCGCCGCGCAGGCGCTGGTGGTGATGCGCCAGCTCGGGCTGGACCCGGCACGCGTCAATCCGCAGGGCGGTGCCATCGCGCTGGGTCATCCGCTGGGCGCGACCGGCGCGATCCGCGTCGCCACCCTGATGGCGGCGATGCAGCGCGACACGAGCCTGCGCTACGGCATGATCAGCATGTGCATCGGCACCGGCATGGGGGCGGCTGGGGTTTTCGAGCGTGTCTGAACTCGACGCGAACAGGCGATACGTGACAGGCCGTGAGCATCCTGTTCAGCGTGTCAGGCGGTAGGCGATCAGGCCCAGCCATTCGTGCATCGCATACCAGCCGGCATAGGCGGTATTCTGGCTGGGCAGCAGCGCCAGCATGCGGTCCTTCGATTCGTGGCTGCCCAGCCAGGCGGTCGGAGCGGGCACCACGTCCAGGCCCTGGGTGGCGAATTCGGCAAGCGCGCGCGGCATGTGTACCGCGTGGGTGACCAGCAGCACGCGGTGCACGCCCGCTGTCTTCAACTGCAAGGCCGACAGCCGGGCGTTGTCGCGCGTGTCGAGCGATGTCGCCTCGACCCAGCGCGGCGTGATGCCGAAGTCCTCGACCAGGCTCTGCTTCATCAGCAGCGCTTCGGCGACGTCGCCGGTCGGCGCGCCGCCGCTCACCAGCACCGGCAAGCCCGTTTCGCGCGCCAGGCGTGCCCCATAGCGCAGTCGCTCGAGCGCGAGCCGGTTCACCGTCTCGCCGCCGAACTCCGGCGCGTAGTCGCGCTTGCCGGCGCCGAGGATGACGATGGCCTGGGCGCTGCGGGCGACGTCCGGTGACAGCAGCGGTGCCTTCTCCAGCGGGTCGAGCAGCAGGCCGACGGCCGGCGGAAATATCAGCAGCAACTGCAGCGCGATGCCGGACCAGGCCAGCCCCAGCCCAATGCGCGGCCGGCGTCGCAACAGCAACAGGCCCGTCACGATGACGAGGAGCGGCAGCAAGGGCGGCAGCAGGGCCAGCGCGACGAGCTTCTTGAGCCAGAACAGCAGCAGCGAGGGGTCGAACGGCATCGGGTTTGTCCGGGCAGGGGGCGGCCGCTATTATCGGTGCGTTACGTTTTCCTATCGCATCCGATGAGCCTACCTGTCCGCATCTGCCGCCCGTCCGTGTCGCGCGCAGGCTGTTCCCGCACCGGGCGGGGCGCATGACGGCGAGTCTTCTCGCCGGAGCCGGCGTGCTGCTGGCGCTGGCCGCGGCGTTCGGCGCGTGGTGGTATGTGCGGGCGCGCGGCCTGGTACCGACGGCCGCCCGATCGTCGGGCGCTGCCGTGAGCTCGCCGCCGGCCACGCCGGCTGGCAGCGAACCGGAAGACCCTGCCCATGAGCACGGTCAAGGGGATGACAAGGAGGGCGACGAGGGCTTCGACTATGCCCCTGAGCTGAGGCCGCGACCGGCCCCGCTGGCCGACGAGGCCACGTTCCGCAATGCTTTCGACTGGCAGCACATGCGGCGCGAACTGGAGCGGCTGCAGGCCCGCTGCGATGCGCAGGATCGGGTCATCGCCGGCCTGCGCGCCGAGGTCGAAGACTTGCGCGATTGCCTCGCGTCGCCGGCGGTGGCCTCCGCGCCGGCGGGCGTTTCGACCGCGGTTTCCCCCGAGTACGATGCGCCTCTGGTGTATGCGCGACAGGGACTGGATGCCGCGGCCATCGCCGAGCGATGCGGCATCACGCTGGCGGAAGCCCAGCTGGTGTGCGCGATGGCGGGCGCGCGTCCGCAGACGGGCAAAGGTTAGAATCCCGCATTTCCCCAACTCTCCAACTCCCGAGGATGAATCCATGAGCCGCAGCATCGTATCCACGCCCAACGCCCCGGCCGCCATCGGCACCTACTCGCAAGCGGTGAAGGCGGGCAGCACCGTCTATATTTCCGGACAGATCGGCCTCGATCCCGCCTCCATGCAGATGGCCGAAGGCTTCGAGGCGCAGACCGTGCGCGTTTTCGAGAACCTCAAGGCGGTCGCCGAAGCGGCCGGCGGCTCGCTCGCCGACGCGGTCAAGCTGACGATCTTCCTCACCGACCTGTCCAACTTCGCCAAGGTCAACGAAGTGATGTCGCGCTACTTTGCCGAGCCCTATCCGGCGCGCGCCGCCGTCGGCGTGAAGGAGCTGCCGCGCGGCGCAGTGGTCGAGGCGGACGCCATCCTCGTGCTGGGCTGAGGCAGCCTGCGGCGGCGGACGGCGCCATGCCTGCCTGAGCCCCATCTGCCGATCGACCTTTCGCTCCACTTTGCCGTCCGCGCTCGATCTCGCGTCTGCCAGCCAGGCGTCGCCGCCGGCTGCCTCCGGGCCGGCCGCGCGCGGCTGGGCCGGCGTCGGCGAGCAGCTTGCCGGCCGCCTCGCCAGGCTCGACATCCACCGGGCGGAAGACCTCGTCCTGCACCTGCCGCTGCGTTACGAGGATGAGACGCGGCTGACGCCGATCGCCGTCGCCCGCCCCGGCTTCCCGGCGCAGGTCGAGGGCGAGGTGGTGTCCTGCGAAGTGACGCTGCGCCCGCGGCGTCAGCTCGTCGCCCGTGTGCGCGATGCTTCCGCGACGCTGGTGGCGCGCTGGCTCAACTTTTACCCGTCGCAGCAGAAGCTGCTTGCAGTCGGCAGCCGCGTGCGCCTGTTCGGCGAGGTGCGTGGCGGCTTCTTCGGCGACGAGATGGTGCATCCGCGTGTCAGGCGGGTGGAAGCGGACGAGGGCCTGCCCGAGGCGCTGACTCCGGTGTATCCGACCACGGCAGGGTTGGGCCAGGGCACGCTGCGCAAGCTCATCGACCGAGCGCTGGCGTCGTCGCCGCTGGACAACCTGCTGCCGTCGGCGGTGTGCGCCGCGCTGCACCTGCCGTCCTTCGCCGATGCCGTGCGCGCGCTGCATCATCCGGCGCCGGACGCCGATCCGGCGGCGCTCGAGCAGCGTGAGCATCCCGCCTGGCGTCGCATGAAGTTCGAGGAACTGCTGGTGCAGCAGCTCTCGCTGCGCCGCGCCTACAACGCCCGCCGTGCGCGTGGCGCCGTGTCGCTCCAGCCACGCGGCGAGCTGACGGCGGCCTTGCTGGCGCAACTTCCCTTCCGACTGACTGGCGCCCAGGCGCGCGCCGCTGCCGAGATTGCCGTCGACCTCGCAGCGGCACACCCGATGCAGCGGCTGCTGCAGGGCGACGTCGGCAGCGGCAAGACGATCGTCGCCGCGCTGGCGATGCTGCAGGCAGCCGAGAACGGCTATCAGGCGGCGCTGATGGCGCCCACCGAGATCCTCGCCGAACAACACTGGAAGAAGCTGGCGGGCTGGCTGGAGCCGCTCGGGCTGCATGTGGCCTGGCTGTCGGGCAGCCGCAGGAAGCGCGAGCGCGAGGCCGAACTCGAACGCCTGCGTAGCGGCGAGGTGCTGCTGGCGGTTGGCACGCACGCGCTGATCGAGGATCCGGTGAACCTGCCGCGACTCGCTTTGGCCGTCGTGGACGAGCAGCACCGCTTCGGCGTGCGCCAGCGCCTGGCGCTGCGCGAGAAGGGCGTCGTCGGTGCGGGCGGCGCCGGCGAAGGCGGGCCTGGCCTGCGCCCGCACATGCTGATGATGTCGGCCACGCCGATCCCGCGCACGCTGGCGATGACGCACTATGCCGACCTCGACGTCTCCATCCTCGACGAGTTGCCGCCGGGCCGCACGCCGATCCGCACCCGGCTGGTGTCCGACGCGCGCCGCGGCGAAGTCGTCGCCCGGCTGCGCACGGCCTGCCGCGAAGGCCGCCAGGCCTACTGGGTGTGCCCGCTGATCGAGGAATCCGAAGCGCTGCAGTTGCAGACTGCGCTCGACACCTTCGAGACGCTGACCGCCGCGCTGCCCGATCTGCGCATCGGCCTGCTGCACGGCCGGCTGAAGGCCGACGAAAAATCGGCGACGATGGCCGCCTTCGCCGCGCATGAGCTGGACGTGCTGGTCGCCACCACTGTCATCGAAGTCGGCGTTGACGTGCCCAACGCCAGCCTGATGGTGATCGAGCACGCCGAACGCTTCGGCCTGGCGCAACTGCACCAGTTGCGCGGCCGGGTGGGGCGTGGCAGCGCCGAGTCGGTGTGCATCCTGCTGTACGCCCAGCCGCTCTCGCAGACCGGTCGCGAGCGCCTGAAGGTGATCTTCGAGAACACCGACGGCTTCGAAATCGCCCGCGCCGACCTGCGTATCCGCGGCCCCGGCGAGTTCGTCGGCGCACGCCAGAGCGGCCTGCCGTTGCTGCGCTACGCCAGTCTGGAAAACGACGTCAATCTGATCGAGCCGGCACGCGCGCTCGCCGAGCAGATGCTGCGCGACTCGCCGCAGGTGGCTGATCGGCTGATGGCGCGCTGGCTGGGTGGGCGGGAGGCGCTGCTCCGAGCCTGATGCCGAGTGCAGCGACCCTGCCAGTTGCGTCGTGGCGGGTGATCGCTCCGCAGCCCTCGGAACGATCACCCGCCACGACGCAACGGAGCATTGGCACCGAGCTCATGCCCCTGCGTTGCGCTTGTTAGAATGCTGCACCGCAAATTCAAGCCTCACATGCGAACCCGCCTTCATCGTGAAACCTGGCTGCCGACGCCGCCGCGCGCTGCCGTGCCGCCGTCCCTGCGGCCCTGGCTGACCGACCCCGCCTCGCTGACCTCACGCATCCGCGCGCGCTGTACCCGCTTCTCCGTTCGCGTGCTCGCGCAGCACCTTGGTACGGCGCGGCTCGACGAGGCTGCCTTCCTTGGCCTGCGCCCCGGCGAGCGGGTCTGGGTGCGCGAGGTGCTGCTGATTGCCGACGGCCGGGCGGTGGTGTTCGGGCGCTCGCTGCTGCCGCGCCGCAACGTGCGCGGCGCCTGGAACCTGTTCCACGGCATGGGCGCCCGCCCGCTGGGAGCGGCGCTGTTCGCCGATCCGGCGATCAGCCGCTCGCCGCTCACCTGCAAGCGCTTCGATGCGCGTGATGCGCGTTATCATCGGGCCCGTTCCGCGCTCACCTTGCACGACGCGTCGGCTTCCATGCCGCGCGACGTGTGGGCGCGCCGCTCGCTGTTCCGCCGGCACGGCCGCGTGCTGATGGTGAGCGAGTTCTTCCTGCCCGACATATTCGACCTGCCCCGATGACCAACACCATGACACTCAGCGCGAAACTGCCCCATTACGCACGCCTGATGCGGATCGACAAGCCGATCGGCACGCTGCTGCTGCTGTGGCCGACGCTGTGGGCGCTGTGGATCGCTGCCGACGGCTGGCCGCCGCTGCACGTGCTGGTGATCTTCACCCTCGGCACCTTCCTCATGCGCTCGGCCGGCTGCGTGATCAACGACTATGCCGACCGCGACTTCGACGGCCACGTCGAGCGCACCCGCAGCCGCCCGCTGGCGACGAAGTCGGTCAGCACGCGCGAGGCCCTGCTGCTGGCTGCCGGCCTGTCGCTGGTCGCTTTCGTGCTGATCCTGCCGCTCAAGCCGCTGGTGATCTGGCTGTCGCTGCCGGCGCTGTTCCTCGCTGCGAGCTATCCCTTCACCAAGCGCTTCTTGGCCATCCCGCAGGCCTATCTCGGCATCGCCTTCGGCTTCGGCATCCCGATGGGTTTCGCGGCGATCCTCGGCGAAGTGCCGGCGATCGCGTGGGTCATGCTGCTGGCCAACATCTTCTGGGCTGTGGCCTACGACACCGAGTACGCGATGGTCGACCGTCCCGACGACCTCAAGATCGGCATCAAGACCTCGGCGATCACCTTCGGACGCTTCGACGTCGCCGCGGTGATGCTGTGCTACGCCGCAAGCTTCGGCCTGCTGGCCGCAGTCGGTGTCGCTGCCGCGCGCGGTCCGTGGTACTTCGCCGGCCTGCTCGTCGCGGCCGCCGTCGCCGGTTACCACTACACGCTGATCCGCGATCGCGATCGCGGCAACTGCTTCAAGGCCTTCCGCCACAACAACTGGGTGGGCGCGGCGATCTTCGCCGGCGTCTTCCTCGACGACCTGATACGCGGTATGTGAGCCTCATGCAACGATGACGCGCGTGGCCGGTCAACCGCTAGCGGGCATGTGCCCGCCTCCGAGGAGATCGCAATGAACACGAAGATGCGCATGGTGGCGGGTGCCTTCGCTGCTCTGCTGTCGTCAGCCGCGTTTGCCTTCCACTGCCCGCAGGAGATGAAGAAGATCGACGATGCCCTGGCGAAAAATCCACCGCTCAGCGCGCAGCAGCTCGCTGAGGTGAAGGAATACCGTATCAACGGCGAGGTATACCACAAGGCCGGCGAGCATCAGAAGTCGCTCGACACGCTGGAGAAGGCGAAGAAGATACTAGGTATCCAGTGAGTTCAGCCGGGGCGTGCCCGCTGCAACGAGCGTGTCTGGGGGCGTTCCGGCTTATCATGGCGGCCGCATTCAACCAGGAGCTCGCATGCACTTCATGACCGCCCTGAAGGCCGCCTGGCAGCAGCGCAACAGCCTGCTGTGCGTCGGCCTCGACCCCGACCCCGCCAGGTTTCCGGCCCACCTGCAGGGTCGCCAGGACGCCATTTTCGAGTTCTGCAAGGCCATCATCGACGCGACGGCCGATCTCGTGTGCTGCTTCAAGCCGCAGATCGCCTATTTCGCCGCCCGTCGTGCCGAGGACCAGCTCGAGGCGCTGATCGAACACATCCACGCGCAGCACCCCGCGATTCCGGTGATCCTCGACGCCAAGCGTGGCGACATCGGCAGCACCGCCGAGCAGTACGTCATCGAGGCCTTCGAGCGCTTCAAGGCCGACGCGATCACGGTCAATCCCTACATGGGCCGCGACTCGGTCGATCCCTACCTGGCCTACCCGGACAAGGGCGTGATTCTGCTGTGCCGCACCTCCAACCCGGGCGGCTCCGACCTGCAGTTCCTCGAGGTCGAGACGCCCAGGGGCCGCATGAAGCTGTATGAGCACGTCGCCCGAACCGTCGCCGAGGACTGGAACGCCAGCGGCAACTGCGGCCTGGTAGTCGGCGCCACCTTCCCGGCGGAGATCGCGCGCGTGCGCGAACTCACCGGTGAAATGCCGCTGCTGGTGCCCGGTATCGGCGCCCAGGGCGGCGACATCGCCGCGACGCTGGCCGCCGGGCGCACGGCGAACGGCAACGGGCTGATGATCAACTCCTCGCGCGCGATCCTGTACGCAGGAGTCGAGGCGAATGAGGGCGAGGACTTCGCCGAGGCCGCGCGCAAGGTGGCGCTCGACACCCGGGATGCGATCAACGCGCACCGCTGAATGCGGCGCAATCGGCCGCGACCTTTCGTGCCACGAACGCAGCCGTGGGAGTGGGCTTGACCGCGAAGCCTCCGTGCTCAACCGGCCATTTACGACCAGGCCTCCACCCATCGCCCGACCCTGCCGCCGCAGGGGGAGTGGCAGTCATGCGCTGGACGTGGCCAACTTGTGGAAATCCCTGAATGAAATACGATGACCTGCGCGACTTCATCACCCAACTCGAAGCCCGCGGAGAACTCAAGCGCATCTCGATGCCAGTGGACACGCATCTTGAAATGACCGAGATCGCCGATCGTGTGCTGCGCGCCGGTGGCCCGGCGCTGCTGTTCGAGAAGCCGGTCACCAAAGGCGTGGCGCAGGCCATCCCGGTGCTCGCCAACCTGTTCGGCACCCCGCAGCGGGTGGCGATGGGCATGGGCGAGGACGTCGCCGACGGCAACTGGAGCACGCCGCTGCGCGAGGTCGGCAAGCTGCTCGCCTACCTGAAGGAACCCGAGCCGCCCAAGGGCCTGAAGGACGCCTGGGAAAAGCTGCCGGTGCTGAAGCAGGTGCTCAACATGGCGCCCAGGGAAGTCCGCTCCGCGCCCTGTCAGCAGGTGGTGTGGCAGGGCGATGAAGTCGACCTCGCCAGGCTGCCGATCCAGCACTGCTGGCCGGGCGACGCCGCGCCGCTGATCACCTGGGGCCTGGTGGTGACGCGCGGGCCGCACAAGAAGCGCCAGAACCTGGGCATCTACCGCCAGCAGGTGATCGGCCGCAACCGCGTGATCATGCGCTGGCTGGCGCATCGCGGTGGCGCGCTGGATTTCCTCGAGCACCAGCGCGCGCATCCGGGCGAGCCTTTCCCGGTGTCGGTGGTGCTGGGCTGCGACCCGGCGACCATCCTTGGCGCGGTGACGCCGGTGCCGGACACGATCTCCGAATACCAGTTCGCCGGCCTGCTGCGCGGCGCCAAGACCGAGCTGGTGAAGTGTCTCGGCAGCGACCTCCAGGTGCCGGCCTCCGCCGAGATCGTGCTCGAAGGCGCGATCCAGCCCAATGACATGGCGCCCGAAGGCCCCTACGGCGACCATACCGGCTACTACAACGAAGTCTCCGACTTTCCGGTGTTCACCATCGAGCGCATCACCATGCGGCGTGATCCGATCTACCACAGCACCTACACCGGCAAGCCGCCCGACGAGCCGGCGATGCTGGGCGTGGCGCTCAACGAGGTCTTCGTGCCCCTGCTGCAGAAGCAGTTCACCGAGATCGTCGATTTCTACCTGCCGCCGGAAGGCTGCTCCTATCGCCTCGCGGTGGTGAGCATCCGCAAGCAGTATCCAGGTCACGCCAAGCGGGTGATGTTCGGCATCTGGAGCTTCCTGCGCCAGTTCATGTACACCAAGTTCATCATCGTGGTGGACGAGGATGTGAACATCCGCGACTGGAAGGAGGTGATCTGGGCGCTCACCACGCGCATGGACGCCACCCGCGACACCACGCTGGTCGACAACACGCCGATCGACTACCTCGACTTCGCCAGCCCGGTCGCCGGCCTGGGCAGCAAGATGGGGCTGGATGCGACCAACAAGTGGCCGGGCGAGACCAGCCGCGAATGGGGCCGCCCGATCGTCATGGATGCGGCGGTGAAGCAGAAGGTCGATGCGATGTGGAGCGAGCTCGGTCTGTAGGAGCGGGCGTGACCGCGACTGCGGCGCTCGGGCACGAACCATTCGCGGTCACGCCCGCTCCTATGGGGCGAATCCGCATCCCAATGATTCAAGGAAAATCGATGAGCAATCCCGTCCCCGCACCGCTGCAGGCTGGCCAGCCCTCCGAAAACATGGTCACCCTCACCCATCTGATCTACGCGCTGCACGCCTTCGCGGTGTTTTCGGGTGTCGCGGGCTCGGCGACCATCATCGGCAGCTTCGTCGCCAGCCTGCCGTCGATCGCCGCCATCGTGCTCAACTACTGGAACCAGTCCGCCGCACGCGGCACCTGGCTGGAGAGCCACTTCCGCTGGCAGATCCGCACCTTCTGGTTTGCGGTGCTGTGGATCCTGGTGTCGGTGCTGATGATGGTGACTATCATCGGCATTCCCTTCGCCCTGCTGCTGATCGGCCTGGCCGGCCTGTGGGTGCTCTACCGCGTGGTGCGCGGCTGGCTGGCGCTGATCAACCGCGGTACGCTGCCGATGGACTGAGAACGTTTGGATGGGGCTACTGCGCGGGTCGCAATCCGCCGGCCCACACCCATTCCAGCAGGGCGTCCTGCGCCGCGGCGGAGTTCGCCGCCTCGGGGTGATTGACCATCATCGCCACGACATGGCGGTTGCCGCCAGCGTCCAGCACATAGCCGGCCATCGCGCGCACGCCGTTCAGCGTGCCGGTCTTGATGTGGGCCTGGCCGTTGGCCGGGCTGCCCGCCAGCCGCTTGCGGGCGGTGCCGTCGACACCGGCGACCGGCAGCGCGGCGATGTATTCGGGCATCCACGGTCGTCGCCAGGCGGCCTGCAGGAGCTGGCCCAGGCTCGCGGCGCTGATGCGGGCGACGCGTGACAGGCCGGAGCCGTTTTCGATCACCAGGCCGCGGGTGTCGATGCCTGCCGTATCGAGCGTGTCGGCAGCGATGCGTGCGCCGCGCGCCACCATGTCGCCTGTCGCCCGGCCGTCGGTCGATGGCGAGGCGCCCAGCGTCGCGAGCAACTGGCGTGCGATGACGTTGCTCGACCACTTGTTCATGTCGCGCACGATCTCCGCCAGCGGGGGTGATTCTTCCGTCAGGCGCGTCTCGGCCTCGGCCGGCGTGGCTCCCGCACGCACCTTTCCGTTCAGCGTGCCGCCGATTTCCTGCCACAGGCCGGCGACCAGCGCCGTGCCGAAATCGGCCGGTGGCAGTGGTGCGGCGCTCCAGTCGCGCGGTCCGCAACTGGCCGGCAGGCTGCCTGCCAGCACCAGGCGCGGGCCGGGCTCGAGGCGGGCGTCGAGGTCGCGATACCAGACGACGCACGGCCCGTCGGACGTGACCAGGCGGTTATCGATCACCAGTCCGGCGAGCGGCGGCTCGGTCGCGACGGATACCGCCTCCGAGGCGCGCGCTGCCGGCGTGAGCGCGAGCTGCAGCGTGTTCCAGTTCAGCAGCAGGCCGTCCGGGCCGCTGTTGTAGGGGCGCAGGCCACGGCCGTCGAAGGCGGCGGGGTCGTGCTGCGGCAGCGACAGGGCCGACGCGTCGAGCACGATGTCGCCCTTCACCGAACGGATGCCGAGCGCGCGCACGCGGCGCAGCATCTTCCACAGGCGGTCGTAGCCCAGCACCGGGTCGGCGCCGCCGACGATGTACAGGTCGCCATCGAGGACGCCGCCATTCACCCGTCCGTGGCTGGCGATGCGCGTGCTCCAGGTGTGCGCGGGTCCAAGGCGCTCGAAGGCGGCGAAGGCGGTCACCAGCTTCATCACCGAGGCCGGGTTCATCGGCTGCGCCGCATTCACGGCCAGTGCTGGACGGTCGCTGCCGACGGGTTGAACCCAGATCGACACCGCGTCGATGGGCACCTTCGCCTGCTCCAGCGCGAGCCTGACGGTCGGCGGCATGGGCTCGGCGGCAGCGAGCAGCGTGACGCAGGCCAGCAGCGTCGCGGTCAAGTGGCGGAACAGGCGGGCGGTGCCGCGGAGCGTGGGGAAAATCATCGCGAGGCGGGGGGCAAATATGGCCGCAATTGAGGAGAATGCCTCGATTCAGGGATGCTGCGGTGCCGCAAACGGCTTCCCATGCGCAATACTATAGGGCATGGAAAACCACGACGGACGTGCCGGGCGTCCGGCGCCCGCCGGGTGTTGGAGCTTCTGGCCTTTCGTCGGGCGCCTTGAGGATGTGGACATCATGAGCGGCTTCGGGCACTACGATCGCACGGCAAGGGAAGTGGAACAGGAGATGATCAAGCGCGGCATCGCCTTGGGGCTCGATTGGGACAACGTGGCGACGATGCGCACGCTCGCCCGCGAGGCGCTGTCTTGCACTACCGAATGCCGCCTGGGGCTGCTGCGCCATCCGGACTACACGCAACGCGGCAAGGGCGAGCTGTTCGCGCTGTCCGAGCTGATGCTCAACACCATGCGCCAGAGCGCCCTGATCGGCGTGCACACCAGCGGCGGTCCGGTGTGGAAGGCGTTCGGGCGGGCCCTGTACGAGGAGGCGGCGCGCAGCAAGGAAGGCGCTGGTGCGTGACGCGGGGGCCGGCTACTCGGTCCGGCCCGCAGTCGGGCGAGATTGCGCTCAGGGCAGCGGCTGTTCTGCGGCGAAGAGGTTCTCGACCGTTTCTCGCTCGCGCACGAGGTGGACCCGATCGCCGTCCACCATGACTTCCGCCGCGCGTCCGCGGGTGTTGTAGTTCGAGCTCATCGTCATGCCGTAGGCCCCGGCCGAAAGGATGGCGAGCAGGTCGCCCTCGGCCACGGCCAGGCTGCGATCGTGGGCCAGGAAGTCGCCGCTCTCGCAGATCGGGCCGACGATCTCGTAGCGCTGCGGCGGCAAGTTGCGCTCATGCACGGCGACGACCTCGTGATAGGCGTCGTACAGCGCCGGTCGCCCAAGGTCGTTCATGGCCGCATCGACGATGGCGAAGTTCTTCTCCTCGCCCGGCTTCAGGTACTCGATGCGGGTCAGCAGCAGCCCGGCGTTGCCGACCAGCGAACGCCCCGGCTCGAAGCACAATTCCTCCTTGCGGCCTTCGAACACGGCCAGTAGCGGCGCCAGGTATTCGGCCACCGCAGGCGGGGTCTCGTCCCTGTAGCGGATGCCCAGCCCGCCCCCAAGGTCGATGTGGTCCAGCGCGATGCCTTCGGTCGCGAGCTGGTCGACCAGGGTGAGCAACTTCTGCGCTGCCTCGACCATGGGTGCGGCATCCAGAAGCTGCGAGCCGATGTGGCAGGCGACGCCGTGTATGCGCAGGTGTGGCAGTTGCGCTGCGCGCCGGTAGAGCGCGGGCGCGTCATCGAAGGCCACGCCGAACTTGTTGCTCTTGAGGCCGGTGGAGATGTAGGGGTGCGTCTTGGGGTCGACGTCGGGATTCACCCGCAGCGCGATCGGCGCCGTTTTTCCGGCCTCACCCGCCACTTCGTTCAGGCGCTCGAGCTCGGCCGCCGATTCGACATTGAAGCAGCGGATGCCGGCTGCCAGCGCCTGGCGCATCTCCGCACGGCTCTTGCCCACGCCGGAGAACACCACCTTGCCGGCGTCGCCGCCGGCAGCGATCACGCGCGCCAGCTCGCCGCCCGACACGATGTCGAAACCGGCGCCCAGCCGTGCAAACACCGACAGCACGCCGAGGTTGGAGTTGGCCTTCACCGCATAGCAGACGAGCGAGCGGCGGCCGCCCAGGGCCTGGCGATAGGCCTCGAAGGCGGCCGTCAGCGCAGCACGTGAATACACGTAGGCGGGCGTACCGTAGCGGGTCGCGATGTCCTGCAGTGCGACGTCCTCGAGGGTCAGCGCGCCATTGACGGCGTGGAGGGTGGGCGTGGGGTAGGGGTGGCTCATCGGGGTCTCAACGCAGGCGGAAGCCCGTCCTCCGGCGTGACGAAGCGTTTGCTATCATCAGCGCCCGCCTGCGGAGCGGCCGTGCCGGCCTGCCCCCTGGATGCAGGCGCCGGCATGTAAAGCGGGCCCTTGATGCCACAGGCGGAAAGCAGCATGCAGCCGAGCACGATCACCAGAAACTTCGCTTGCATCGCCGTTCTTCGGGAAAAAGCGGAATGCTAACAGAAGGAGCCAGCATGGATGAGTCCGCATTCAACGCCCTCGCCGAGGCAGAACTCGCGCGCATCGAGACCGCGCTCGAGGACTGCGGCGCGGACATCGACATCGAACCCAAGCCCGGTGGCGTGCTCGAGATCGAGTTCGACAACGGCAGCAAGATGATCATCAACCGCCACACGGCGGCGCGCGAGATCTGGGTTGCGGCGCGCTCGGGCGGGTTCCACTTCCGGCCCGAGGCGGGGCAATGGCTCAATACGCGCGACGGTACCGAGCTCTACGCGATGTTGTCGAAGCTGGTCAGCGAGCAGGGCGGCACCGCGCTCAATGTGAGCCGCGGCGGCTGAGCCGGAGGGGGCTCAGCGCCCGATCGGCACGGGCACGCGGTCGACAACCGGTGCCGGTGCCTGCATTGCCGGCACGTCGCGCCGCGGCGCGGAATGTGCGGCCGGCGCCGGCGGTATCGCCTCTTCGGGCGCCTCCGTCGCCGGAGTTTCGTCGGTGAACATGTCCTTCAGCCAGTCCGGCACGGGCGGCGGCGCGGGCGGCTTGTTCTCCGCATAGATATAGTCCTGCCGGCTGCCGTCGCCCGAGGGCACGGCCAGCAGGCCGCCGGGAAGTGGACGCTCGCGCTGCGGAACGTCCTGCAGCGCGACGCGCATGTAGTCGATCCAGATCGGCAAGGCCGCGGCGCCGCCGGTCTCGCCGCGGCCGAGGTTGCGCGGCTGGCTGTAACCCATCCACGTCACCGCCACGATGTTGCCGCCGTAGCCGCAGAACCAGGCGTCGAGATAGTCGTTGGTCGTGCCCGTCTTGCCGGCGAGATCGCTGCGGTTGAGGACGCGGGCGCGTGTCGCGGTGCCGGAGCGGACGACGTCCTGCATCATCGAATCGAGCAGCCAGGCGTTGCGCTCGTCGATCACGCGCGGTGCGCTCTCGCCGGCGATCGGCGGGTCGGTGCGCGCGATCACGCGGCCATTGCCGTCGTGGATCTCCTTGATCACGAAGGGTTCGACGCGATATCCGCCATTGGCGAACACCGCATAGGCCGAGGCCATCTCCCATGGCGTGACCGAACCCGCGCCCAGCGCCATCGTCAGGTACGGCGGATGCTTGGCCCCATCGAAGCCGAAGCGGGTGATGTAGTCCTGCGCGTAGTCGGGCGAGATCGCCTGCAGCAGCCGGATCGACACCATGTTCTTGGAACGCGCCAGGGCGCTGCGCAGCGTCATCGGGCCGCTGTACTTGCCGTCGTAGTTCTTTGGCTCCCAGGCCTGGCCGCCGGTGGTGCCGGCGGGGAAGGAGATGGGTTCGTCCCTCATCACGCTGCCCGGGCCGAAGCCGCGCTCGAGCGCCGCGGAATAGATGAAGGGCTTGAAGCTGGATCCCGGCTGCCGCTGGGCTTGGGTGACGTGATTGAACTTGCTGCGGTTGTAGTCGAAGCCGCCGATCAGCGCCCGCACCGCGCCGCTGCTGGCGTCGATCGACACCAGGGCGCCCTGCGCCTCGGGCAGTTGCGTGATCTCCCAGCCCTTGCCGCCATTCACCGCGTGGATGCGCACGATCGCGCCGCGGCGGATGCGCCGGGTCTGCGGCGCCTTGTCGGCGAGCATCGGCGCAACAAAGCGCAGGCCGGTGCCCGCGATCGTGATGCGTTCGCCATGGCGGTACAGCGCGACCTGCTTCGGTGATGCGTCCAGCACCAGCGCGGCAAGCAGGTCATCGTAGTCGGCGGCGTCGCCCATCAGGTCGTCGAGCTGCTCGTCGTCGAGCTTGCCTGCAGGCAGGTCGACGAAGCCTTCGGGCCCGCGATAGCCGTGCCGGCGGTCATAGTCGGCGACGCCCTCGCGCAGCGCGGCATAGGCCGCTTCCTGGTCCTTGCGCGTGATCGTGGTGATGATGCTGATGCCCAGCTCGTAGGCGCGGTCGCCGAACTGCTCGACCGCGATCTGGCGCGCCATCTCGGCGACATAGTCGCCATGCAGCACCGGTTCGCCGCCATTGGTGGTCGCGCGGCGGCTGGTGACGGGCTGCGCTATGGCGTGGCGGAAAGCCGCCTCGTCGATGAAGCCGGCCTCGACCATGCGGCGCAGCACATAACGCTGGCGCAGCGTCGCGCGCGCAGGATTGACGATCGGGTTGAAGGCCGATGGCGCCTTGGGCAGCCCCGCCAGCATCGCCGCCTCGGGCAGCGTGATCTCGCCGAGCGATTTGCCGAAGTAGGTCTTTGCGGCCACCGCGAAGCCGTAGGAGCGCTGGCCGAGATAGATCTGGTTGAGGTAAAGCTCGAGGATCTCGTCCTTCGACAGGCTGCGCTCGATCTTCAGCGCGAGCAGGATTTCATAGAGCTTGCGATTGAAGGTCTTCTCGCGCGACAGGAAGAAGTTTCGCGCCACCTGCATGGTGATCGTCGAGGCGCCCTGGCCGCGTCCGCCCGAGGTCACGTTGGCGATTGCCGCGCGCACGATGCCAAGCGGGTCGATGCCGGGATGTTCGTAGAAGCGCTCGTCCTCGGCCGCGAGGATGGCCTGCTTGAGGACGGGCGGCACGTCGGCGATGTGCACCACGCTGCGGCGTTCCTCGCCGAATTCGCCGAGCAGGTAGCCGTCGGCGGTGAGCACCCGCAGCGGCACACGCGGGCGATAGTCGGTGAGGGTTTCGAGCGACGGCAGGTTGGGCCACGCGAACAGCGAGATGGCGACCAGCGTGGCGATGCCGAGGATCGCGAGCGAGATCAGCGCCGCAACCGGATAGAGGACCCAGCGCATTGGCAGTCCACAAGAAAAATCGGGTCGCTAGTATAAAGGAAGCCTTGCGGCGAGCCGTTACAGAACTCTGGCCGTGAAGTGTTGCGCTTTACACCCATGGTGGTTGTTGTTAGCATCCGACAAAAATGATTACAAATTGCGCGTAACATAAAGAAATTTAAGGGTTTTCTTTGTGATTGAGCTCTCCCTCTTCGGTTCCAGGGCGCACCAGCTTGCCGGACTCGATATCTCATCTTCATCGGTCAAGCTTGTCGAGCTGTCCGGAGGGGACAAGGACGGTTACAAAGTCGAGCGCTACGCGATCGAGACCCTGCCGCGCGATGCGGTGGTGGACGGCAACATCGCCAATCTCGAAGCGGTCAGCGAAGCGGTGGTGCGGGCGCTGCGCCGCTTCGGCCCGGGCGTGCGCAACGTGGCGATGGCGCTGCCGGCATCCTCGGTCATCACCAAGAAGATCATCCTGCCCGAGGGCCTGCGCGAGCAGGAAATGGAACTGGCGGTCGAGTCGGAGGCCAACCAGTACATTCCTTTCGCGCTCGATGAGGTGAACCTCGACTTCCAGGTCATCGGGCCCGCGCCCGGCAGCCCCGGCGAGGTCGAGGTGCTGATCGCCGCCTCGCGCAAGGACAAGGTCGAGGACCGCGTGGCCATCGCGCAGGCGGCCGGGCTGAAGGCGACGGTCGTCGATGTCGAGTCGCTCGCGATCGAATCGGCGCTCGAGCTCGTTAGCGCGCAGTTGCCCGGCGGCGGGCGCGACAAGGTGATCGCGCTGATCGATGTCGGCGCCAGCGTCATGAACGTGACCATGCTGCGCAACCGCGTCCCGGTGTACTCGCGCGAGCAGGCCTTCGGCGGTAATCAGCTCACCCAGGACATTTCCCGCCAGTACGGCATGAGCGTGGACGATGCCGAGGCGGCGAAGCGCGCGGGCACGCTGCCCGAAGCCTATGCGCGAGATCTCATGCGCCCCTTCATGGACAGCCTTGCGCTCGAGGTATCGCGTGCGCTGCAGTTCTTCTTCACCTCCACCCAGTACAACCAGATCGACCATCTCGTGCTCGCCGGCGGCTGCGCCATCATGCCCGGGCTGGCGCAGGTGGTCGGTGCCCGCACGCAGATCGAGACCGTGATCGCGAACCCCTTCGCGAAGATGACGCTGTCTTCCAAGGTGCGGCCCAAGAACCTGCTTGCGGATGCGCCCTCGCTGATGGTGGCTTGCGGCCTGGCCTTGCGGAGATTCGACGCATGATACGGATCAACCTCCTCCCGCACCGCGAGGAAATGCGCCAGCATCGACGCAAACAGTTCTATTCGCTGTCCGCAGCGATGGTGGTGCTGGGCGCGCTGATCGGCTTGCTGGGGCACACGATCTACGCGCGGTACATCGGCGCGCAGGAAGAGCGCAACGCCTTCCTCAAGTCCGAGATTGTCATCCTCGACCAGCAGATCGCGGAAATCCGCCGCCTGCGCGAGCAGATCGATGCGCTGCTGGCGCGCAAGCAGGTGATCGAATCGCTGCAGAGCACCCGGGCCGAGACGGTGCATCTGTTCAACGAACTTGCGCAGGTCATGCCGGAAGGTGTGTACCTTAAATCGGCCAAGCAGAACGGCCCGCGCATCACCCTGGTGGGCTACGCGCAGTCGAACGCGCGCGTCTCGCATCTGATGCGCAACGTCGATGGCTCGGCCTTCCTCGAGCAGCCGGCGCTGGTCGAAGTCAAGGCTGCGACGGTGAACAATCGCCGCGTGAGCGAATTCACCCTCAACGTCAGCATCAAGCAACCCAAGCAGGAACAGGCGGCGGCGAAGACCGCTGCGCCAGCGGCGGGCAAGGGAGTGGCGAAATGAACGCGAACGCCGCGTGGGGCAGTTTGCGCAACCTCGACCTGAAGCGCCTGGCGCAGGATTTTCGCGGGCTGGATGCAAGGGATCCGGGCGTTTGGCCGCTGGCGCCGCGCGTCGCCGTCTTCGTCGGCTTGCTGGTGGCCACCCTCGCCGCCTTCTGGTGGTTCGACTGGCGCGAACAGGCGCTGACGCTGGAGCAGCGCCAGGCCGAGGAGCTCAGCCTGCGCGAGGAATGGGTCAACAAGAAGCGGCAGGCGGTGAACCTCGATGAACACCGCCGTCAGCTTTCCGAGATCGACCGCCAGTTCGGCGCGCTGCTCAAGCAACTGCCGAACCGGGCCGAGATGGACTCGCTGCTGTCGGACATCAACCAGGCAGGGCTGGGGCGCGGCCTGCAGTTCGATCTGTTCAAGCCGGGCTCGGATGTCATCAAGGATTTCTACGCGGAGATGCCGATCGACATCAAGGTGATCGGCATTTATCACGACCTCGGGGAGTTTGCCAGCGACGTCGCGCAGATGCCGCGCATCGTCACGCTCAACAATGTGGCGCTGGAGGCGGACAAGGACGGCAGGCTCAAGCTGGACGCCAAGGCGATCACCTACCGCTATCTCGACGAAGAAGAACTTGCGAAGAAGCGGGCAGCCGAGAAGGCTGCCAAGGGGAAGAACAAGTGAGGCGCACCGTGACCATCCTGGCATGCTGCCTTGGCCTGGGAGCGTGTTCGGGCGACGAACAGCAGGACATCCGGGCCTGGATGGACGAGCAGGCCAAGACCATGCGAGGCAGCGTCAAGCCGCTGCCCGAGATCAAGCCCTATGCGGTGGTGGCGTATTCCGCCTCGACCCTGGTCGAGCCATTCCGCGCCAGTCGCATCGAGCCGGAGAAGGCGCCCGGTGGCGTGCGGCCGGACACGCAGCGGCGCAAGGAGCCGCTCGAGGCCTATCCGCTGGAGTCGCTGAAGATGGTCGGGGTCATGCGTCAGAACAAGGCGGTGAATGCGCTGATCATGGCGGACAAGAGCCTGTATCAGGTCAAGGTGGGGAACTATATGGGCCAGAATTTCGGCATCGTCACGAGCATCTCCGACACGTCGATGGCGCTGCGGGAGCTGGTCGAGGACGTCAACGGCGACTGGGTCGAGCGCACGAGTACGCTGATGCTGCAGGAGCGCCAGGAGGGCAGGAAATGAAGAACCGCATCGGAGTGCTGGTGGCGGCGCTATGTGTCGCATTTGCGCCGGCTCAGGCGGCTCGCGCGCAGCAGGTTTCACAGCAGACGCAGTCGCTGCCCAACCAGATCGAATCGCTCGAGGTGGCCGAGCAGGGCGGTACGCTCTACGTCAAGCTCGGTCTCAAGCAGCCGCTCGCGGCGGTGCCGGCGAGTTTCAGCGTGGCCAACCCGGCCCGCATCGCGTTCGACTTCCCCGCCACCGGCAACGGTCTGGGCCGCACGCTGCAGAGCATCGAGCAGGGCGACCTGCGCAGTGCCAACATCGTGCAGGCCGGCGACCGCACGCGCCTGGTGTTGAACCTGGTGAAGGTCAGCCCGTACGAAACGCGCATCGACGGGCGCAATCTGATCATCGCCATTGCGCCGGCGGGTGCGAGCGCAGCGCCGGTCACCGCGGTCGGCCAGTCGTACGGCAATTTCGCCGAAGCGCGTGCCGCAGCGGTTGACGGCAGCAATGTCCGCGACATCAACTTCCGCCGCGGCAAGAATGGCGAAGGTCGTGTCGTGGTCGACCTGTCGCGCCCGGACGCCGGTATCGACATCCGCCAGCAGGGCGGCAACCTGGTCGTCGAGTTCCTCAAGACTTCGCTGCCCGAGCACCTGCGCCGCCGCTCGGACGTCACCGACTTCGCCACGCCGATCACTTCGATGGTGGCCCAGCAGCAGGGCGAGAATGCCCGCCTGGTGGTGACGCCCAACGGCATGTGGGAGCACAACGCCTACCAGAGCGACAACCAGTTCGTGCTCGAGGTCAAGCGCATCGTCGAGGACCCCAACAAGCTGGTACAGGGCAGCCGTGGGCAGTACCAGGGCGAGAAGCTGTCGCTGAACTTCCAGAACATCGACGTGCGCTCGGTGCTGCAGGTCATCGCCGACTTCACCAACTTCAACATCATCACGTCCGACTCGGTGCAGGGCAACCTGACATTGCGCCTGAAGGACGTGCCCTGGGACCAGGCGCTCGACATCATCCTGCAGGCCAAGGGGCTGGACAAGCGCAAGGACGGCAACGTGATCTGGATCGCGCCGAGCGACGAGCTCGCTGCGCGCGAGAAGATGCAGCTCGAGGCCAAGGCGCAGATCGGCGACCTCGAGCCGGTGCAGACCGAGAGCTTCCAGATCAACTACCACAAGGCCAAGGAGATCGAGGACTTCATCACCAAGCGCAAGGACCAGTCGCTGCTGTCCAAGCGCGGCAGCGTCACGCACGACGACCGCACCAACAAGGTCTTCGTCAGCGACGTCAGCATCCGGTTGCGGGAGGTGCGCAAGCTGATCTCCGAAATCGACGTGCCGCCGCGCCAGGTGCTGATCGAGGCGCGCATCGTCGAGGCGAACAAGACGTTCGCGCGCGATCTGGGAGTGCGGTTGGGCTTTGGCAAGAGCACCCCGGTCAATCTTGGCGGCGGCGGCCGGCTGGGTTTCGGCAAGTCCGAGTTCGCGAGCGTCGATCCGACCACCGGCAAGATCAGCACCGCGACCGACCAGGCGCTCAATGGCATGGTTCAGCGCATAGGTGAGACCGCCACCAGTGGCGCAGCGGTTCCTGTCTCGGGCGCCTATGGCTCGGTTGCGCTGACGCTGTTCAACAAGGGCCTCACTCGTTTCCTGAACCTCGAGCTGCAGGCGCTCGAGTCCGACGGCCGCGGCCGCGTGGTGTCGAGCCCGCGGGTGCTCACCGCCAACCAGGTCGAGGCCTCGATCGAGCAGGGCACCGAGATCCCCTACCAGCAGGCGACGAGCTCCGGCGCCACCAGCGTGTCGTTCAAGAAGGCGGTGCTGTCGCTGAAGGTCACGCCGCAGATCACGCCGGATGGCCGGCTGCAGTTGAAGGTCGAGGTCAACAAGGACCGTCCGCTGTTCGAGAACGCGCTGCTCGGCGTGCCGCCCATCGAGACCAAGAACGTCAAGAGCGAGGTGCTGATCGACAATGGCGGCACAGTCGTGATCGGTGGCATCTACGAGGAAGAAGAGACCACCAACATCGACCGCGTGCCGGTGCTGGGCGAGCTGCCGGTGGTGGGCGGCCTGTTCCGCACCACGCGCAAGGACTCCAACCGCAAGGAGCTGCTGGTGTTCATCACGCCGCGCATCGTTGCCGACGCGCTGACGCTGCGCTGAGCGGCCTGGTGCGGGCGCGCCGTTCGGCGCCCTGCACTGCTGATACAATGCCGGGCGGGCACCCCACGGGTGCCCGCCCCTTTTTTTGATCACCTTCCGGCGAATCTGGCGTGAGCTGTCTGATATTGATCGGCATGATGGGAGCCGGGAAAACCACCGTCGGCAAGGAACTGGCGCGCCGCCGCGGCGTGCGCTTTGCCGATGTCGATCACGAGATCATCGCCCGCACCGGGGTCAGCATCCCGACCATCTTCGAGATCGAGGGCGAGGTCGGTTTCCGCAAGCGCGAATCCCAGGCGCTGGACGAACTGACGCGCGAATCGGAGATCGTCATCGCCACCGGCGGCGGTTCGGTGCTCGACCCGGCCAACCGTGCGCTGATGTCGCAGCGCGGCGTGGTGGTGTACCTCAACGTGCCGCCACAGATCCTGTGGGAGCGTACGCGCAACGACCGCAACCGCCCGCTGCTGCAGGTGGAAGACCCGCGTGCTCGCATCGAGGAGCTGCACCGCGCGCGCGATCCGCTGTATCGCGAGGTCGCCGACATCGTCATCGATGGCGGGCGCGGCAACCCCGGCACGATGGTGCGACAGATCGAGAAGGCCGTGCTCATGCTGGACAAGAAATTCCCATGCGAACCCTGAACGTAGCCCTCGGCGATCGGGCCTATCCGATCCACATCGGCCCGGGCCTGCTGACCCGCGCCGACCTGCTGCTGCCGGCGCTGAAGACGCCGCGTGCCATCATCGTCACCAACGACCTCGTCGGCCCGCTTTACCTGCAAACACTGCGCGCCACGCTGGAAGGCGCCGGCGTGCGCGTGTCATCGGTGGAACTGCCCGATGGCGAGTCGCACAAGGACTGGATGACGCTGAACCTGATCTTCGACGCCCTGCTCGAAGGGCGGTGCGAGCGCTCGACCACGCTGATCGCGCTGGGCGGCGGCGTCGTCGGCGACATGGGCGGCTTTGCTGCGGCGACCTACCAGCGCGGCATGCCTTTCATCCAGGTGCCGACGACGCTGCTGTCGCAGGTCGATTCGTCCGTCGGCGGCAAGACGGCGATCAATCACCCGCTCGGCAAGAACATGATCGGCGCCTTCTACCAGCCGAGGCTGGTGCTCGCCGACACCGCGACGCTGGACACGCTGCCGCCGCGCGAGCTGGCGGCGGGCGCGGCCGAAGTGATCAAGTACGGCCTGATCCGCGATCCCGAGTTTTTCGTCTGGCTCGAGGCCAACCTCGAGCGCGTCATGGCGCGCGACGCGGAGGCGCTGGCCCATGCCATCGAGCGCTCCTGCCGCAACAAGGCGGAAGTGGTGGCTGCCGACGAGACCGAGCAGGGTGAGCGCGCGCTGCTCAACCTCGGCCACACTTTCGGTCACGCCATCGAGACCGGCATGGGTTACGGTGAATGGCTGCATGGCGAGGCGGTGGCCGCCGGCACGATGATGGCCGCCGAGCTGTCGCGCCGCCTGGGCTGGCTGGGCGAGGCGGACGTCGCGCGCATCGGCGCCTTGTTCGAGCGCGCCGGGCTGCCGGTGTGGGGCCCGGTGCTGGGCGTCGACCGCTACCTCGACCTGATGTCGCACGACAAGAAGGTCGAGGCCGGCCGCCTGCGCCTGGTGCTGCTGCGGTCGATCGGGCAAGCGGTGCTCCATGCCGACGCGCCGCGCGAGGACATTGCCGCAGCGATTGCGGCGCGCTGCCGCTGAACCCGGGTTGCGGCGCCTGCCGCACCCACGCTGGAGGATGGCCGCATGATGCAGCTTGCCCCGTACGCGGTGACCGAAGCGAATTCCCGCGGCCGCCTGCATGACGAACCCGCGCCGGTGGCGCGCGGCCAGTTCCAGCGCGATCGCGACCGCATCGTGCATTCCACTGCCTTTCGCCGGCTGGAGTACAAGACGCAGGTTTTCGTCAATCACGAAGGCGACCTGTTCCGCACCCGGCTCACGCACAGCATCGAAGTCGCCCAGCTCACTCGCGGCATCGCGCGCGAACTGGGCCTGAACGAGGACCTCGCCGAATCGATCGCGCTGGCCCACGACCTCGGGCACACGCCCTTCGGCCACGCCGGCCAGGAAGCGCTGAACGCGTGCATGAAGGATCACGGCGGTTTCGAGCATAACCTGCAGTCACTGCGCACGGTGGATCTGCTGGAGGACCGCTACGCCGCTTTCGACGGGCTCAACCTGATGTTCGAGACCCGCGAGGGCATCCTCAAGCACTGCTCGCGCGCCAACGCGGAGCAGTTGGGCGAACTGGGCCGGCGTTTCCTCGACGGCACGCAGCCCTCGCTCGAAGCGCAGCTTGCCAACCTCGCCGACGAGATCGCCTACAACAACCATGATGTGGACGATGGCCTGCGCTCGGGGCTGATCACGCTGGACCAGCTCGAGGCGGTGCCCATCTTCGCCGCCAAGCGGCGCGAGGTGGAGGCGCTGTGGCCGGGCCTCGGCGGGCGCAGGCTGATCAACGAGACGGTGCGCCGCATGATCCACACCATGGTGATCGATCTCATCGGCCAGACGCGCGCCAACATCGCCGCTGCCGGTGTGCACAGCCTGGCCGACGTGCGCGCCGCGGAGCGCCTCGTCGCCTATTCGGATGCGCTGCTGCCGCGCCTGCGCGAACTGAAGGTCTTCCTGCGTGACGAGCTTTACCGCCACTACCAGGTGCTGCGCATGACCAACAAGGCGCGTCGCATCGTCAGCGACCTGTTCGTCGCCTTCATGGACGACCCTCACATCCTGCCCCCGCAATACCAGGCCAAGGCGCGCGACGACAAGCCGCGAGCGATTGCCGACTACATCGCCGGCATGACCGACCGCTATGCGATGAAGGAGCACCGGCGGCTGTTCGCGGTGGGTGAAATTCACTGATGCGGAGTTTGTGTTTCAGGAAGATTGCCGCAATGCAAAAAAATCTTGAACCCTGCCCGGGTCGGGCGTATAGTTTTTTTGTCAACAGTCAGCGCGTCGGCGCTTCTTTAAAAGCCCGATTGTCTCTTCTGTTATGCACCACTTTGGTGCAGCCATAAAGCCGGTGCGCGCGCGCCCGGCTTTTTTGTGCGCGTTCGGTTTTGTTTTTTTCGGTCCCTCGGGGCCCCTGCGCGTGATCTTGCGTGTCGTTTGAGGAAGAAAGAGATGGATCTGCCCCAAAAGCAGGGTCTGTACGACCCCGCCAATGAACACGATGCCTGTGGCGTGGGTTTCATCGCCCACATCAAGGGCGAGAAACGTCATGACATCATTCTCCAGGGCCTCGAGATCCTGAAGAACCTCGACCACCGTGGCGCCGTCGGTGCCGACCCGCTGCAGGGCGATGGCGCGGGCATCCTGATCCAGATTCCCGATCAGCTCTTTCGCGAGGAAATGGCGAAGCAGCGCGTGGCCCTGCCGCTGTCCGGCGAGTACGGCGTCGGCATGGTCTTCCTGCCCAAGGAGGCCGCTTCGCGCCTCGCCTGTGAAGAAGAGATCGAGCGCGCGGTCGTCGCCGAAGGCCAGGTCGTGCTGGGCTGGCGCGACGTGCCCGTCAACCGCGACATGCCGATGTCGCCGACGGTGAAGGCGATGGAGCCGGTGATCCGGCAGATCTTCATCGGCCGCGGCGCCGACGTCATGGTCACCGAAGCGCTCGAGCGCAAGCTCTACATCGTGCGTCGTCGCGCGGCGAACGCCATCGCCGAACTCCAGCTCAAGCACGGCAAGGAGTTCTACATGGTCTCCATGTCGGCCCGCACCGTGAACTACAAGGGGCTGCTGCTGGCCAACCAGGTCGGCGAGTACTACGCCGACCTGCTCGACCCGCGTGCCGGTTCGGCGCTCGCGCTGGTGCACCAGCGCTTCTCGACCAACACCTTCCCGAAGTGGGACCTGGCGCACCCGTTCCGCTACATCGCCCACAACGGCGAGATCAACACCCTGCGCGGCAACTACAACTGGATGCGCGCGCGCGAGAAGGGCGTGCATTCGCCGCTGCTCGGTGACGACCTGCAGAAGATCTGGCCGCTGATCTACCCCGGCCAGTCCGACTCCGCCTCCTTCGACAACGCGCTCGAACTGCTGGTGATGAGCGGTTATTCGCTCGCCCACGCGATGATGATGATGATTCCCGAGGCCTGGGAATCGCACACGCTGATGGACGAGAAGCGCCGCGCCTTCTACGAATACCACGCGGCGATGATGGAGCCGTGGGATGGTCCCGCCGCGGTGGCGTTCACCGACGGCCGCCAGATCGGCGCCACGCTGGACCGCAACGGCCTGCGCCCGGCACGCTACCTCGTCACCGATGACGGCCTGGTGGTGATGGCGTCCGAATCCGGCGTGCTGCCCATCCCCGACAGCAAGATCGTCAAGAAGTGGCGCCTGCAGCCGGGCAAGATGTTCCTGATCGACATGGAGCAGGGCCGCATCATCGGCGACCAGGAGCTCAAGGAGTCGCTGGCCAACGCCAAGCCCTACGCCGACTGGCTGCGCCGCATCAACATCAAGCTCGACACGCTCGAGATGCCGGCGATCCTCGACGCCGCCGCGGCGGACGAGCGCGTCGCGCCGCTGCTCGACCGCCAGCAGGCCTTCGGCTACACGCAGGAAGACATCAAGTTCATCCTCGAGCCGATGGGCAAGTCCGGCGAGGAGGGCACCGGCTCAATGGGCAACGACTCGCCGCTGGCGGTGCTGTCGTCCAGGAACAAGCCGCTCTACAACTACTTCCGTCAGTTGTTCGCGCAGGTCACCAACCCGCCGATCGACCCGATCCGCGAACAGATGGTGATGTCGCTGGTGTCCTTCATCGGCCCGCGCCCGAACCTGCTCGAGATCAACGAGATCAACCCGCCGTTCCGCCTCGAGGTGAGCCAGCCGGTGCTCGATTTCGAGGGCATGGCCAAGATCCGCAACATCGCGCGCTACACGCAGAACAAGTTCCGCTCCGCCGAGCTGGACATCTGCTACCCGGCAGAATGGGGCAAGGAAGGCGTCGAGGCGCGCCTCGCTTCGCTGTGCGCCGATGCGGAGAACGCGGTGCTGGGCGGCATCAACATCCTGATCGTGTCGGACCGCAAGCTGACGGCCGACCGCGTCGCCATTCCCGCGCTGCTCGCGCTGTCGGCGATCCACCAGCGGCTGGTGGAAAAGGGCCTGCGTACCCGCACCGGCCTGGTGGTCGAGACCGGTTCGGCGCGCGAAGTGCACCACTTCGCCGTGCTCGCCGGCTATGGCGCGGAAGCGATCCACCCCTACCTCGCGCTCGAGACCCTGGCGCACCTGGCCGACGACGCCGAGGCTGCGGCCAAGTACGTCAAGCACTTCGTCAAGGCGATCGGCAAGGGCCTCATGAAGGTCATGTCCAAGATGGGCATCTCGACCTACATGTCCTACACCGGCGCGCAGATCTTCGAGGCGGTGGGCCTCAAGCAGGCGCTGCTCGACAAGTACTTCACCGGCACCACCAGCCAGGTGGAGGGCATCGGCGTGTTCGAGGTGATGGAGGAGTCCATCCGCCTGCACAAGGCCGCGTTCAGCGCCGACCCGGTGCTGCACGACATGCTCGACTCCGGCGGCGAGTACGCCTTCCGCATCCGCGGCGAAGAGCACATGTGGACGCCGGATGCCATCGCCAAGCTGCAGCACGCCACGCGCTCGGGCAAATCGGACACCTACAAGGAATACGCCAGGATCATCAACGACCAGAGCCGGCGGCACATGACGCTGCGCGGCCTGTTCGAGCTCAAGCCCGCCGGCGCCCCGGTGGCGCTGGACGAGGTCGAGCCTGCCAAGGAGATCGTCAAGCGCTTCGCCACCGGCGCGATGTCGCTCGGCTCCATCTCCACCGAGGCGCACACCACGCTGGCGGTGGCGATGAACCGGATCGGCGGCAAGTCGAACACCGGCGAGGGCGGCGAAGACCCGATGCGCTTCAAGCCGCTGACCCAGGCGATCAAGCTGTCGCAGGTGATCGGCGAGCAGCGTGTCGCGCGCGACCTGGAGCTCTCCGCGGGTGATTCGCTGCGTTCGGCGATCAAGCAGGTGGCCTCAGGGCGCTTCGGCGTCACCGCCGAATACCTGGTCAACGCCGACCAGATCCAGATCAAGATGGCCCAGGGCGCCAAGCCCGGCGAAGGTGGCCAGCTGCCCGGCCACAAGGTGTCGGAATACATCGGCTTCCTGCGCCACTCGGTGCCGGGCGTCGGCCTCATCTCGCCGCCGCCGCACCATGACATCTACTCGATCGAGGACCTGGCGCAGCTCATCCACGACCTGAAGAACACCAACCCGGCGGCCAGCATCTCGGTCAAGCTGGTGTCGGAGATCGGCATCGGCACGGTGGCGGCCGGCGTGGCCAAGGCCAAGGCCGATCACATCGTCGTCGCCGGCCATGACGGCGGCACCGGTGCCTCGCCGTGGAGCTCGATCAAGCACGCCGGTTCGCCGTGGGAGCTCGGCCTCGCCGAAACCCAGCAGACCCTGGTGCTCAACCGGCTGCGCGGCCGCGTGCGGCTGCAGGTCGACGGCCAGATCAAGACCGGTCGCGACGTCCTCATCGGTGCGCTGCTTGGCGCCGACGAGTTCGGCTTCGCCACCGCGCCGCTGGTCGTCGAAGGCTGCATCATGATGCGCAAGTGCCACCTCAACACCTGCCCGGTGGGCGTCGCCACCCAGGACCCGGTGCTGCGCGCGCGCTTCTCCGGCCAGCCCGAGCACGTCGTCAACTACTTCTTCTTCGTCGCCGAGGAAGTGCGCGAGCTGATGGCCCAACTGGGCATCCGCAAGTTCGCCGACCTGATCGGCCGTGCCGACCTGCTCGACATGAAGAAGGGCATCTCGCACTGGAAGGCGCAGGGGCTGGACTACTCGCGCATCTTCTACCAGCCGCGCGTACCGGCCGATGTGCCGCGCCTGCACGCAGAAACGCAGGACCACGGGCTCGACAAGGCGCTCGATAACCAGTTGATCACGCTGGCGAAACCGGCGCTGGAGAAGGGCGAAAAGGTCAACATCGACCTGCCGGTGCGCAACATCAACCGCACGGTCGGCGCGATGCTGTCGGGCGAGGTGGCGGCGCACTACGGCCATGCCGGGCTGCCCTCCGACACCATCCACATCCGCCTGAACGGCACCGCCGGGCAGAGCTTCGGTGCCTTCCTGGCGCGCGGCATCACGCTCGAGCTGGTGGGTGAGGGCAACGACTACGTCGGCAAGGGCCTGTCGGGCGGTCGCATCATCGTGCGTCCGAAGGCCGAGTTCCGCGGCGCCACGCCGGAGAACATCATCGTCGGCAACACCGTGCTCTACGGTGCGACCGAAGGCGAGGTCTATTTCGCCGGTGTCGCCGGCGAGCGCTTCGCGGTGCGCAACTCCGGCGCCACCGCGGTGGTGGAGGGTGTGGGCGACCACGGCTGCGAATACATGACCGGCGGCACCGTCGTCGTGCTGGGCCAGACCGGCCGCAACTTCGCCGCCGGCATGTCGGGCGGCGTGGCCTACGTGCTGGACGAGGACGGCAGCTTCGAGCAGCGCTGCAACATGGCGCAGGTCGCGCTCGAGCCGCTGCCCGACGAGATCGCCGCGCGCAAGGGCTCGGAGTCGGGCGACGAGCTCGAATCCCACGGCCGTGTCGACATCGACCACCTGACGATGGGCGACGAGCTCATCCTCAAGGGCCTCATCGAGCGCCACGTCCGCTTCGCCGGCAGCGTGCGCGCCCGCGAGATCCTGAACAACTGGAGCGTCTGGCGGAAGAAGTTCGTCAAGGTGTTCCCGCACGAGTACCGCCGCGCGCTGGCCGAGATGGCGCAGCAGCGCGATGCAGAGAAGGAGGCCGCATAAATGGGCAAGCCCACTGGATTTCTGGAATATCAGCGCCTGTCGGAGGCCTACGAGCCGGTCGACAAGCGCCTGAAGACCTACAAGGAATTCGTCGTCCGCCTCACCGACGAGCAGGCGTCGGTGCAGGGCGCACGCTGCATGGACTGCGGCATCCCGTTCTGCAACAACGGCTGCCCGGTCAACAACATCATCCCGGACTGGAACGACCTCGTGTATCGCGGCCACTGGCGCGAGGCGATCGAGGTGCTGCACTCCACCAACAACTTCCCCGAGTTCACCGGCCGCATCTGCCCCGCGCCCTGCGAGGCGGCCTGCACGCTGAACATCAACACAGAGGCGGTGGGCATCAAGTCGATCGAGCACGCGATCATCGACAAGGCCTGGGAAGAAGGCTGGGTGGTGCCGCAGCCGGCCGACGTGCGGACGGGCAAGAAGGTCGCCGTCGTCGGCTCCGGCCCGGCGGGCCTCGCCGCTGCGCAGCAACTGGCGCGCGCCGGCCATGACGTCACCGTGTTCGAGAAGAACGATCGCATCGGTGGCCTGCTGCGCTACGGCATTCCCGACTTCAAGATGGAAAAGTCGCTGATCGATCGCCGTGTCGAGCAACTGCAGGCGGAAGGTGTCGTCTTCCGCACCGGCGTGCTGGTTGGCGCCAAGGAAGTGCCGGCCGGCATCGTCAATGACGCGAAGCAAGCGATCAGCGCCGAGCAGTTGCAGCGGGAGTTCGATGCCGTGGTGCTCGCCGGCGGCTCGGAAGTGCCGCGCGACCTGCCGGTGCCGGGTCGCGAGCTTGGTGGCGTGCATTTCGCGCTCGAGTTCCTGATCCCGCAGAACAAGCAGGTCGCCGGCGACAAGCCGAACCCGATCTCGGCCAAAGGCAAGCACGTGGTGGTGATCGGCGGTGGCGACACCGGCTCCGACTGCGTCGGCACCTCCAACCGCCACGGCGCGGCCAGCGTGACCCAGTTCGAGCTGATGCCGATGCCGCCCGAGCAGGAGAACAAGCCGCTGGTGTGGCCGTACTGGCCGACCAAGCTGCGCACCTCGTCGTCGCACGAGGAAGGCTGCGAGCGCGACTTCGCCGTCGCCACCAAGGAGTTCATCGGCAAGAACGGCAAGGTCAAGGCGCTCAAGGCCTGTCGCCTGGAGTTCAAGGACGGCAGGATGTCCGAAGTGCCGGGCTCCGAGTTCGAGATCAAGGCCGACCTGGTGCTGTTCGCGATGGGCTTCACCAACCCGGTGGGCGGCGTGCTGGAAGCCTTCGGAGTCGACAAGGACGCGCGCGGCAACGCCAAGGCGACCACCGACGGTGCCGGCTGCTACACGACCAACGTGCCCAAGGTGTTCGCCGCCGGCGACATTCGCCGCGGCCAGTCGCTCGTCGTCTGGGCGATTCGTGAAGGCCGCCAGTGCGCGCGTGCTGTCGATGAGTTCCTGATGGGCGAGAGCCTGCTGCCGCGCTGATCAGCCGGTTGCAATCGATCTGTGGGGCGGTCTGTGGGCCGCCCCATGTTTTTTGAGCGGGAGCGTTGCGCGTGGAAATGGATGCCGTTGGCTGGTTCGTCACCGCCGTGGCGGTGCTGCTGACGGGCATCTCCAAGTCGGGGCTGGGCGGTGCGCTCGGCGGGCTGGCGGTGCCCTTCATGTCGATGTGGATCTCGCCGCGCGACGCAGTGGCGGTGATGCTGCCCATCCTCATCGCCATGGACTTCGCCGGCATCCGCGCCTGGCGCGGCAAGGCCGACTGGGCGGAGCTGCGGCTGCTGATTCCATCCGCGCTGGTGGGCATTGCGCTCGGGACGCTGGCTTTCGGCGTGCTGCCCGACCGGGTGGTGAAGGGCGCGGTCGGGCTGATCGCCGTCGCCTTCGCGCTCGACCGCGTGTTGCGGCGGGGGCGGGCGGCGTCGGCCGTGGCGGGTGATCGCAAACGGGGCTTCGCCTGGCTGTGCGGCGCCGGCGCGGGTTTCACCAGCACGCTGGCGCATGCCGGCGGGCCGCCGGTGATGATCTACCTGCTGAGCCGCAAGTTGCCCAAGCAGGCCTTCGCCGCCACCTCGGTGTTCTTCTTCGCGGTGATCAACCTTGCCAAGCTGCCGTTCTATCTTGGTCTCGACCTGTTCAATCGCGACACCTTGCTGATGTCGGCGATGCTGCTGCCGCTGGTCCCGATCGGCGTGTTTGCCGGCATGCGCTTGCTGGCGCGCATTCCGGAAAAGCCCTTCTATCTGTTCGCGACCGCGGCGCTGGGGCTCTCAGGCGCCAAACTGTTGTGGGATGCGCTGGTGGCTTGAACTCGAGCGGTCAGGTCGAACCGCGCCCCCATCCTTTCCTTCAGGGCGCGGCGGCTTTCAGCCCCTGTGCCGTTGCCCCGCTACGCGCGGCCGAGCCCGGATGGCTAGTGAACGCGAGGCAGCGATATCGCCGGCGAGGCGCCGCCAATCAGGTCGCTGAGCGCGGCGCCCGAGCCGCAAGCCATCGTCCAACCGAGTGTTCCATGACCGGTGTTGATCCACAAGTTCTCATACCGGGTGGCGCCGACGTACGGAACGCTGCCGGGCGTGACAGGACGCAGCCCGCACCACGGCTTGGGAGATCCTGCTGGGCGCAGCTCGGGGAACAGGGCGCTCACCCGTCGCATCAGGGCGGCCTCGCGCACCGGGTTGGGGCGCAGGTTGAACCCGTCGAACTCTGCCGTGCCGGCAACGCGCAGCGTGTCGCCGAGACGCGAGAAGACCAGCTTGTGGGCGTCGTCGGTCAGGCTGGTGTGCGGGGCAACGCTGTCCGGAGACAGCGGAATCGTCAGTGAGTATCCCTTGGCCGGATAGAGCGGGAGGTGAATGCCCAGCGGCGCAAGCAGCGTGGGACTGAAACTGCCCGCGGCGACGACGAAGCCGTCTGCCTCGATGCGATCGCCCTGTAGCGTAACCAGCGATCCGATGCGTCCGCCATTGCGATGGAGCGCCGTGACTGTCGTGCCGAAGTGGAATCGGACGCCGGCCTCCCGGCAGCGCTCGGCGAGCGAGCGAGTGAACAGATGCGCGTCGCCGGATTCGTCCTCGGCCGTGAAGTCTCCCCCGACCAGTTGTGCGCGGGCCGCGGCAAGAGCGGGTTCGATATTGATGCATTCATCGACGTCGACCGGCCGGCGGTCGCAGCCGAACTCCCGCAGCACCGATGCCGCGCGCAGGGCGTGGGCGTACTCCCGGCGATCCGTATAGATGTGAAGGATGCCGCGCGCCAGCTGCTGGTAGTGCAGTTGGGCATCACCCGCGAACTGCGTACGCAGGCGTTTCAGCTCGCTTCGGCTGTAACGCGCGAGCTCGACAATGCGACCGATGTTGGCGCGCGTACGCCAGGGCAGGCACTCGCCCAGAAAACGCAAGGACCACGACAGCAGCGCGCGATCGGCGCGAAGCCTGAACAACAGCGGTGCATCCTCGCGCGCAAGCCAGCGCAGGGCCTTGAGTGGGGTGCCCGGGCTTGCCCACGGTTCGGCATGTGACACCGAGATCTGGCCCCCGTTGGCAAAGCTCGTCTCCAGCGCTGGGCCAGGCTGGCGGTCGAAGACGGTCACCGAAAAACCCTTGCTGTTCAGGTACCACGCGGTCGCGATGCCGACGACGCCACCGCCGAGAACTGCGATATTCATCGACGTCTCCCGCTGTCGTCACGCGTGTTCGTCACGCACAAGCCGACTGGGCCGCGCCGGACTGCTCCGCCTCAAGGGCAGCCAGCGCGGTCGCTGCCCGGCGCAGTGCAGGCAGGAATTCGAGCGCATTGAGTTCCGTCATCCGCATGATGGGAGCCTGAATGGCGATCCCCATGTTGGAACGCTCTCCCGGCGACGGCACCAGCACCGCGATGCAGAACAAGCCAGGCAGAAACTCCTCGTTGTCGAAGGCGTAGGCATTGCGGCTCACCTGCTCGATCTCGGCTTCCAGCGCGTCGAACTCGGTCAGGGTGCGTGCGGTGTATCTGGTCAGCGGAGCGTGTGCCAGCAGGCGCCTGCGCTGTGTCGGCGTCATCTGTGCGAGGAAGAGCTTCCCGCTCGCCGAGCAATGGGCAGGCACCCTGGAGCCGGGGTGGAGATAGAAGCGCAGCGGGGCAGCAGTCTCCACACGGTCGAGGTAGAGCACTTCGCTGCCCGAGAGGGCCGTGATGTTGCAGCTTTCGCCGACCTCTTCCACCAGACGGCGCAACACCGCGTGACGGGCGCCGTGGATGGTGTCGTTGAGAAGCAGATTCTCGGCCAGGCGACGAAGGCGGGCGCCGGTGCCGTACTGCCGACCGTCGCTGTCGCGCTGGAGCATGCCGGCCGCCTCAAGCTGCTGCAGCATCCGATGCAGAGTCGGTTTCGGCAGGCCAGTCTCCTCGACCAGTCCTTGCAGGGACACCAGCTCATCCTTCGCGGCGATCACCTCGAGCAACGAGAGCAGGCGCATCGTCGGGGTGTCACCGTCGATCTTGACCACTCCGGAATGATCGGTCGGGGTCTCTGTCATGCTGCAGCCTCCGATTTCTCGTCTCTAAAAAGAATATGAATCGTACCGTTTTTTAGAATTTGTTGTTGACCTTTTGATTTTTGGGCCCTAGAGTTCGTCTCAGCATCTCGGATATCGGAACATTTTGTACCGATTTAGACGACCATAAACGGGAGACACTCCATGAGCCAGA
>JAFEFC010000042.1 GCA_018240785.1 Pseudomonadota bacterium
CTGCACTATGAGGCGGCGGTTCATACCGCGCCAGGGGAGCGAATGGACAGCGAGGAGCCTCCGAACGTTCGGGTCGCCTGCTCGGGTGATATCGACGAGGTTGTGCGGCTGATGCACGACGCTGCGGCGTGGATGTCCGCCAAGGGAACGCCCGCCTGGGACGTCGCGCGGATCGACCGGACATTCGCGGAGACCTTCGTCCTGAGATCCGAGCTCCTAGTCGCGAGTTGCAGCGACGGCATCGTCGGCTGTTGCACCTTGTCGGCCGAGGATCCCGAGTTCTGGCCCGACGCCCTCAAGGGGGAGGCCGCATATCTGCACAAGCTCGCGGTGCGACGGACACATGCGGGCCGGGGTGTCAGCTCCGCGCTGATCGGGGTTCTAAGCCAGAACCGCCGAAATTTCCGTCATCCCAGCTCCAGCCCCGCCACGAGCGCATCCAGGTCGATCATCTTGCCGTCGCTCTGGAAGGTGTAATGCCCGTTCAGCAGGATGTGCCGCCAGGCCGCCGGCGATATCTGGGTCAGGAGAGCGTGCGCCTTGGCGTTGCCGCTCGCCTCGTACTTCATCAGCAGCCGCGAGAGGATGGCCGAGTTGTAGAAGATGACCGCGTTGGCGATCAGCCTGGCGCACTGGTTGCTGATCTCAATTTCGATGTCGGTGCGCCCGGTCAATTCCTTCTTGCCGCCGACCTGGGCGATGGTTGAGCGTAGCTGGTGATAGGACTCGATGCGGTTCTGTGAGCGGTGAACGTTGCGCTCCAGTTGCGGATCGCGCAGGTAGCGCAGCGTGTAGATGCTGCGGATGAGCTTGTCGAACTCGAACACCGCGCGCCGCGTGGGGTTCGGCGCGGTGTAGGTGCATAGCTTGCGGATCAGCGTGCCCTGCGTCATCTCCTTCAGTCCGAGCGTGGCGACAATCTGGTCGAGGTTCGGCTTCTCGCTGACTATGAGATCGCGGTCGATTCTCCCGGCCGGCCGGATCAGGCACTGATCGTACAGCGCCGGATCGTCGGCACTGTAGAGTTCCTTCAACTGATCGCCAAGGTCGGTGAAGCGCGGCTCGAAACGCAGGCCGAACCAGTGCAGGATAGCGAAGTTGGCCTTGTTGACGCTGTGCATGTCGCCGGTGATCGCGGTCGGCACGATGTCCGACGTGTTGCGATACCAGATGTCGAACACGTGATGGGCCTCGTAATCGTGCGCGCCGATCAGGTAGCCGTTGAGCGGCACGTGGTTGCACAGCAGCGTGTAGGCGACCACGCCCTTGCCGCGCCCAAAGTATTTGCGCGAGTGGCGCGCTTTCACGGTCGGCCGCTCGACGCCGAATTTCTGACCATCGACGGCACCGTACAGTGCATCGAGGTCGAACGAGTAGTACGGGAAGATCGGCAGCGCGGCGATGGCGTTGCTGATGCAGTCGTTGGCCGCGTGCAGCGTTGCGTGGCGCAGGTACTGTTGGTAGGCGCTCTCCAGCACGTGGTACGGGATGTCGCTGGTGCGTGCCATGACCTGGTTGCCGTGGTTCATCGCCTGCGCGATGATGACCGCCATCAGGCTGTCGGCGTCGGCGACCTTCTTCGCATAGCGCGGCTGCAAAGGCGTCAGCGCCGACAGGAACTGGCACTGGCCGTTGACGAAGCGGAACACGTCGGCCACGTCGCAGAACGGCAGTTGCTCGTAGAACGCCTTCTCGCGCGCCTTCTGGTTCTCGCCCTTGGGCTTGCGCCATGTCAGCTTCTGCGTGTCCTTGTCGTATTCTAGGTGCGTCAGCTTGCCCTGCTTCAGCTCGCGGTTGAAGGCCAGCCACTGAGCGCGCAGCTCGGTCGCGAGCGCATCGAGCTGGGCATCGAGTGGCTGCCGCAGGAACGGGATGTCGATCTGCGCCAGCACGGCGGCCTTCTCATCCAGCGAAACCAGCTCGTCGGAAAAATGCCGGTGCTGCAAGCTGTCGTCGAGGTAGAGTTCACCCGACTGGAAGCGCTTCCTGACCTGGCGGTACAGCCAGAACTCGTAGCGGTCGGCATGCAGGTCCGTCGGCTTGCCATCGGCATCGAAGGTCAGCAGGTACGGTCGCAAGCGTTTCGGCAGCGTGGCCGCTGGACATTCGGCGAGCGGCCGTTGCGATAGGCGCTGCTGTTTGGCGAACACGTCCTTGGCCCAGGCCAGCGCCACGAGCCACGGGCTGCCCGGATCAGTGCCAGCGAGGTCGAGCGCGACATACAGCGGCCGAAGATGGCGGCGGATGCGCTCAGCCAGGCCGTCCACCGCCTGCCAGTGCAAAGCCAGCTTGCTCACCGGCTTCACGCTCATGCGCTGCGCGGTGGTTTGCAGCGTATCGCGGGGCATGATTTTGTAGGCGCGCTGGCGCACATCGCCGAACGGCGTGGGATCGGGCACGCTGTCGTCGATGTAAAGCGACAGCAGGCGGCCGACCTGCGGTGTGTCTTGCTGACGGCGCACCTGCTCGGCGACAAAGGATTGCTTTGCGCCCGCACTGCTTTCGTCCTCCAACTGCTTCATGTGGTAGGCCATCGCATCGACCAGGTTGTCGGAAAGCTGCCGGTAGCGCACCCAGGCATAGCAAAGCAGGTAGAGGTAGGTCTGATCGGCCTTCAGGTTGCGTAGATCGTGGACGGTGTAGAAGTTCGCCAGGCTGGCGTAGTACAGCAGATTCTGCTGCGAGACGCCGAGCTTGGGCAGCAGCGCCTTGGCGATCCGGTGCAGCGGCTCCAGCGTGGCGCGCTTTTCGCGTTCGCGGGCCATCTGACGCCAGCCAAAGTCCTTGGCGTCCTGCTTGAGCGCCGCCAATTGCGACAGGGTGTCGTCACGCACTAGAAGCCGACCCAGCGCGGCCTTGGCCGATTCGTCCAACACTTCCGACAGCAGGCCAGCCAGCCGCCGACGCTCGGCGGACAGGGCTTCGCTCACCAGCTCTTGCAGGGTGGTATAGCCGGGCCGGATGATCTTGTGCTCGTTTAGCCAGACGATCAGCTCGGCGGCGATGAACCCCGGCATCACGTCGCGCCGCACGGTCTGCGCGGCCTGCTGCGCGAGCTGCGCCAGGAACTCGGCCGCCCACGGCCGGTAGCCGAACAGATCGGCAATCCACTCGCGCTGGGTGTAGTGCTCGTGCTTGGAGATTGGCTTGTGCTCGAAGGACTCGCCGTGGAAGTAGCGGCTCAGCACGAAGGCGCAATCGTGCTCGACCTCACTCCAGTCGAAGCGGAAGAAGGCATGCTTGGCCTTGAAGTAACCGATCTGCAAGATGCAATAGACCTGGGCATGGAGACCAGGCCGGCTGCTGGCGAGCGCCAGTTCGGTTTCAGTCAACGCCAAGTATTCCAGCCGCTGGGCGTCGTCGAAGTCCGGCAGGCCGTACAGGGCTTCCTGCTCGGCGTCCGACAGGACGGTCAATCGTTCGCTCTTGGTCGTCATCGCGATGACGCTCCACGAGAGCCCGTCCAACCAACCCGTGCCAGGGTCTCGATCAGCGTGGTTCGCTTGACGCCGAAGTTGCGGCACACCGCCGCCTTGGACATGCCGCCATCGAGCGCAGCGACGATGGCCTCCAGCTTCTCGCCGGTGATCGCCTGCGGCCGGCCGCCGATCCGGCCGCGTTTGCGGGCGGCAGCCAGACCGGCGACGACACGTTCCTGGATCAAGGCGCGTTCGTACTGCGCGAGCGCGCCGAACACCTGGAACAGAAACTCGCCCGAGGGCGTCGTGGTATCCAGGTTCTCCGTCAGCGAGCGGAACGCCACCTGCTTTTTCTTGAGCGAGGTCACGATGGCGAGCAAGTGCGACAACGAACGGCCGAGCCGGTCGAGCTTCCACACGACCAACACGTCGCCAGGGCGAACGAATTCGAGCGCCCGCGCCAGGCCCGCGCGGTCGTCCTTCGCGCCGGAAGCATGATCCTCGAACAGATGCCGCGCATCGACGCCGACGGCGAGCAGCGCATCGCGCTGCAAGTTCGTGCTCTGGCGGTCGGAGTCCGACGACACGCGCATGTAACCTACCAACATAAGCGGAAAACCATTAAGACGAGGTTTCCGTATGGTAGCGTCTGGCGACAGAGTTTTCCGCACAATTTTGCGGCCACTCGGAGGTTGGTGCAGAGGACCGTTGAAGGCCTGTCGAAAAACAAATGTTTTCCGACAGGCCTTGGCCTAGCGCACGCCCGCCTTGCAGCGTTCTGTGAATAGCGCTTAGTAATGACGGCGTATATACTTTGTTAGTATCAAGTGGCAGGAGGCCCCGATCATGTCAAAACAAGCCGTTTTCACGATGAAGCTGGAGCCTGAGTTGCGCGCCGAGTTTATGGCCGAAGCCGAGGCGGCCCATCGCCCGGCGTCGCAAGTGCTGCGCGAGCTGATGCGCGAGTTCGTTCAGCGCCAGCGCGAGTCGCGCGAGTACGACGAGTTCCTGCGCCGCAAGGTCGAAGCCGGCCGGGCTTCGATGCGCGCTGGATTGGGGCGGTCGAACGATGAAGTTGAGGCCGAATTCGCCGCACGGCGTGCCAGTGTGGCGAGCCAGGCGTGAGGGTTGTTTGGACGCCCGAAGCGCAGCAAGACCGTGCCGATGTGTGGGACTACATCGCAGCCGACAATCCGCGCGCGGCGGCCCGGATGGATGAGATTTTCAGCGACGCGGCCGCCCGCTTGATCCAGCACCCCATGCTGGGCAAGCCGGGAAAGATTCCCGGGACCCGCGAGTTGATCCCGCACGAAAGCTATCGCCTGGTGTATCAGATCGACGGCGAAACGGTGTGGATACTGACGCTGGTTCATACTGCCCGCCTGTGGCCGCCTGTGCGCGATTAAGATATGATCATGGCAACAATGAAACGGCGCGTTGACAGACTGCTTTCGAGCCAGACCGCGGTCGGCGGCAGGCGGCCA
>JAFEFC010000043.1 GCA_018240785.1 Pseudomonadota bacterium
CGAACCGCTTTGACAGCCTGCTGCCGCATCACCTGCAAGGTGTGATGATCGAGGGCGCGGCCGTCGGAAAGTCGTTTGCATTTCATGGGGCATATTATCGCTCAAGTGACACTACTGACGGGAAAGTTAGTAACCGCCTGCTGCCACGAGTTCAAGAATCAGGCTCCCGTCAACGGCAAGGACTCGGTCATGGAAATCCACGAACATCGGGAAGCCTGGAACAAATGGAAGTTGGTTGACTAGAAGGCGCCGCTCAAGCCCAAAGACATCGGGCTATCCGCATCCATCTGCAGAACGGGCACGAGGTGCGCGATCTCGCCATGTTCAAGCTCGCGATCGACGGCAACCCACTCCAACTCTACGAGATCGGGAACGGAAAAGCGCGGGCCCTGCGTTCAGATCAATGCTTCGATGCCTTTGCGCTCAAGCAGATTGAGCAGTTTCTGCGATGGACCACTGGGGTGCTTGTCACCCATTTCCCACTGGCGCACAGCGGACGGACTGGTGTTGAGCAGTGACGCCAGCACGGTCTGACTCAGTTGGTAGCGGTCACGCAAGGACCGGATCTTCTCGCTGTCATACTCAGGAATCGGGTCCAGGCACAGTGCCTCGTACTTGCGCATCTTGCGCTGGTCGATGAAGCCCAGGCGGTGCAGATCTGCTGCCGTCTCATGAACGGCCTCCAGGATTCGGCCTTTCGCCTTGGTCTTTGTCGTCATGGCAAATCTCCTGTAGTGATCCGTCTTCAACCCCGGCATCGAGGTCCTTGCTGGTGCGGGACAGCAAGTCTTGGGCGATGGTCTGCAATGCTTCCTTTTCTTCGGCGCTGATATTGGCCCGTTCGCTTTTCTCGAAGCCGAACACGAAGAACCACAAGTTGCCCTTGTTGGTGGCCACCAATGTTCTGGCACCACCGCGCTTACCTCGACCCGCCAAACCCACCCGCTTCTTCACCACGCCGCCGCCGAGATCTGCATCGATCAGCCCTTGAGCCATCTCGCACACTGCGCCACACAAGGCTTCGTCGGTGAGCTCAGTCTTTCGCATCCAGCGAACGAAGTGGCGGGTTTTGAAGACTCGATTCAGGGACAAACTATAACACCTTGTGACGTAGTGCAAGAATCGATGCTGGCGCCAACCACCAGGACGCAGAGAGGTGACCTCAGGCTCACGAAGCGTGCGTTGGGGCACCAGTGCGGTGGGCGATCATCATGAATTGTGTTGGGAAAGTAGAAATCGGGGCGCTCGACGACGGCACGCTGAGTTGCGCCGGGAGGGTAGCGAGCCCGCTCTGCGCCGTCATCAGCCGAAGGACATATGAGCTGTGGAAGAGATCACGTTCGGTGTGGTTCGTGTCGCCGCTACGGGTTCGCGCCCCGGGGTTTGCCGAGCGGCGCCGCAGCGCGGCAGACTTGAGGCAGGTCAAGGGCGAGGTGAAAAAGCCGAGTAATCTTGTCGGGTATCTGACTCTCCCGCTCCGGCAGCGCTGACCATGGCCAAGAAGTTCCCCCTCCATCCCAAGAACCCCGAGCGCATCTGCTGGGGTTGCGACAAGTACTGCCCGGTGGATTCGCTCGGCTGCGGCAATGGCTCGGGGCGCACGCAGCATCCGATCGAGTTGCTGGGCGAGGACTGGTACGAGTACGGCGACTGGGGGCTGGAGATCGAGGAAGGCGCCACGTCGGTGGGGGGAAAGCCGCGCTGACGGCGGCAGCATGGCGCCGGCAGTGCGGTTGCCGGCGCACGCAGCATTTGGCACCGAGGGCATGAGCGGCTAGGCTGAAGCGCTGACGGCTTCGCCACGGTCCGGCTGCAGCAGGGCGATGGCGGAGCGTGCCTGTTTCCAGCCCAGGGGCCGCCATGGATACTTCCGCCGCTGCCGGTGTCGACGTCAAGCGCCTCGCCGAGCAATACCGCGAGCGGGCGCAGAAATACGAGCACACCGCGACGATCTACCTGCGCATCATCATCGGCGTGCTGTCGGCCTGCATCCTGATCTTCGCCGGCGCGGACCGGCTTGCGGGCGCGCTGTTCAAGACCGCGGCCGAGCGCGAGGCCGACGCGCTGCTGCAGCAATCGACCATGCGCATGCTGCGCAACCTGGCGGCGCCCGCCGAGCAGGCACAGAACCCCAGCCCGACGCCAGCGGTGACGCCGCCCGTCGCCGCCGCGCCTGCGTTGCCCGCAGCGAAGCCCGCCCGCCCGAGCGTGGCAGGGAATGCCTTCGCCCAAGTGCCGCTGGCTCTGCCGCTGCAATTGGCGCCGGCGCGCGGCCGCCCCGGCGCGCAAGCCGATCCGCTTGCGCTGGAGCAGGTGCGCAAGGAGACGGCCGTCGAGGTGGCGCAGATCCGCGCCAATGCGGACGACGCGCGCGGCTGGGCGGACCGCGACATCGCCCAGGCCAGGGCGGAAGCGGAACGCGACGTCGCGCAGGCGAAGGCCGAGGCGGAAAAGGACGTGGCGGAGCAGGGCACGCGCCGCGCGGAAGATCTCAACGCGCTGATCGCCAGTTCCGTCGCGCGCGTCGGGGCCGCGGTCATCGTCGTGCTGCTGGTGCGGATCTTCCTGCGCGACCGCCAGCGCCTGATCCTGCTGGCCGGCTTCTACGCCGGCCTGGCCGATGCGATGGAGATCAGCGCGGGCAATCCAGCGCGACTGAAGGAATGGCTGCCGCAACTGGTGCCGCCGGCCGTGGTGCCTTCCGACGACGTGGCGACGCCGATCGAGACGGTGATGCAGGCGGTGGTGGAACTCGCCAAGCGCAGCCGCCCCTGACGCGGCGCCCGCCCGCTGCGCGTGGGCGGGCGCCGGGCTGCCTAGTGCCGCGTGACGACGACTTCGAGGTACTCGCCCGGCACCACCAGCGAGCCGGCGCCGCCGACGTTGAGCGCCTCGAGCAGCTTCACCAGGTCCGCATGCAGGCGTGCCTGGCCATCGCCATCCAGCGCCGCGAAAGCCTTGTGCGTCGGGCCGTAATAGCGGCGGAAGACGTCGATCCAGTGCTGCGGCGAGTGGTAGCGGAAGGTGTAGTTGCGGCGCGTGCAGCGGATGTCGTCGGCGTGGGGGCCGAACAGTTCGACGACGGCGGTCTCGTCGCCCCACTTGACCGGCGAGCGGATGCCCGCGGGCGGCGGCACGTGACTTCCCACCAGGCGGAACAGCTGGCCGATGAAGCCTTCCGGCGTCCACGCGGCGAAGCCGATGCGGCCGCCGGGCCGCACGACGCGCAGCATTTCGCCGGCGGTGCGGAGGTGGTCGGGGGCGAACATCGCGCCGAAGGTGGAGAGCACCACGTCGAAGCTGGCGTCGGCGAAAGGCAGTGCCTCGACGTCGGCCACCTGGAAATCCACCGTGAGGCCTTCGGCCTGCGCGCGTGCCGCGCCCTTGTCGAGCAGGTGTGGCACGTAGTCGGTCGAGGTGACCGCGGCGAAGCGGCGCGCGGCGGCCAGCGTGGCGTTGCCGTTGCCTGCGGCGACGTCGAGCACGCGCTCGCCGGCGCGCACGTCGGCGGCCTCGGCCAGCGTCTCGCCGACGATCTGCAGCGTGGTGCCGATGACGGCGTAGTCGCCGCTGGCCCAGGTGGCCTGCTGGCGTGCCTTGATCGCGGCGATGTCCGGGGTGGGGCTGAGCTGTGCCGGGGACGGCGGTGTGGCGTGCGCCAGGGCGCACACTTCGATGGCGGCGGTCATGATGGTTCTCCTGTCCTTGGGGTGGGGCGGACCTCTGCGGGTCCGTGCCGGGCGGCGGCGACCACCTCCCGACGCCCTCATTCTTTCGCTGACGCAGATTCGGTGCTTCACTGAAAGTCGGGCGAACTTGCCCGAGCGTCCGCCATTGATGGCGGGCACGCCGCCCGTGCGCGGGCTTTTCGGAGTGGCGTGCGATGAGCCAGGACACCCTTTCGGACTTGCTGGGCGCCGTGCGCCTGCGCGGCGCGGTGTTCTATTACGTGAGCTGCTGGCGCGACTGGGCGGCCGAGGCGCCGCCGGCGCGCGAGATCGCCGAGGCGGTGCTGCCCGGTGCCGAGCACGTCATGGAGTTCCACATGGTGGCCCGCGGCAGCGGCTGGATTGCGGTCAGCGGACAGGCGCCGGTGCGCCTGGAGAGCGGCGACATCGTCGTCGTGCCGCAGGGCGATGGTCATGTCATGTCGAGCGCGCCGCACGTGAAGCCGGCGCGCATCGAGGCCGAGTGGGTCTTCGCCACACGCCACGAGCCCAAGCCCATGCCCATCGCCTTTCATCACGGCGACAGCGCGGTCGGCGCTCCGGCGCCTGACGATGATGCCGACACCGTGCTGGTGTGCGGTTTCCTCGGCTGCGATCTGCGCCCGTTCAACCCGCTGGTGGCGGCCTTGCCGCGCCTGCTGCATCTGCCGGCGGCGCGCACGGGCGGCTGGATCTCGCGCGTCATCGACCAGGCGGCGCAGGAGTCGGCCGAGCAGCGGCCCGGAGCGGGCGCCGTGCTGGAAAGGCTCGCCGAGATGATGTTCGTCGATACCGCGCGGCGCTATCTCGACAGCCTGCCGGACGATGCGACCGGCTGGCTGGCGGGCCTGCGCGACCGCCATGTCGGCCGCGCGCTCGCGCTGCTGCACGCGTTTCCCGATCGCCCCTGGACCATGGAGGAGCTCGGGCACCAGGTCGGGCTGTCGCGCTCGGCGCTGCACGAGCGCTTCATGCAGTTCCTCGGCCAGCCGCCGATGCACTACCTTGCCAACTGGCGCATCCAGCTCGGTTCGCGCCTGCTGCGCGAGACGAGCCGCACCGTGGCGTCGATCGCGGTGGAAGTCGGCTACGAGTCGGAGGCCGCTTTCGCGCGCGCCTTCAAGCGCCTCGTCGGCCTTCCGCCGGCGACCTGGCGGCGTTCGATGGCGGCGGCGCGAGGCGTTCCTCGCGTGCAGTGTGCCGGCTTGCACATTGAATGACCGAAGTCATATTGCGTTGCAACAAAAGTGCTACTCTGTGAGTCGAAAGTGTCCGAGTCCCACCGAGCAGCACCATGAGCGAAATCGATCTGCACAAATTCTTCCTCGAGCAGGTCCGCCTGTTCGAAGCCTTCCCTGCCGACAAGGTCGAGGAAATCGTCGCCCAGTCCCGCCTCGTCACCTACGAGGGCAACGAGGCGATCATGGAGACCGGCGACCGGGGCCGTTTCATCGGCGTGATCGTCAGCGGCCACGCGGAAGTGTCCATCACCGACAACACCGGCGTGCGCAGCGTGATCCAGCAGCTCGGCCCGGGCGACGTGTGCGGCGCGATCGCGCTGCTGACCGGCGACCCGCTGGTGGCCGACGTGATCGCCAGCACGCGCTGCTTCCTGCTGGAGATTCCGCAGGAAGTCGTGCATGCGCATGTGCTGGGCAATGCGAAGGCGGTCGCCTACCTGTCGCGCGTGCTGACGGAGGTCACGCGCGCAATGACGACGGATCTGACGGCGGCCAGGGCGCAGGCCATGGCGCGCTCCGACGACCCTTACGCGCTGTCGCTGAAGACCGACGCGCCGGGCAAGGTGGTGGTGCTCAACGTCGGCCTCAGCCGCATCCGCTTCGGCATCTACGACACGCAGGACCTCGGTGCCGACGTGCAGGGGGTGATCGACCTTTCCGACCCGGCAGTGTGCCGCATCAGCGTCGGCGTTGGCCCGCACAAGCGCGCCTACGAGCGCGCGCCCTTCCCGCTCGCCGAGCTGTTCAAGGTGATGCAGGAGGCGGCCGCGCAACTCGGCCCCGCCTTCGCGCTGCATCTGCCCGACGTCATCGCCGTCGGCCATCGCGTGGTGCATGGCGGCAACCGCTTCGCCAGCGCGGTGGTGATCACGCCCGCGGTGATCGGCGACATCGAGGCGCTGGCGCCGTTCGCGCCGCAGCACAATCCGCAGAACGTGGCCGGCATCAACGTGGCGCTGCAGGAACTGCCGCACGTGCCGCACGTGGCGGTGTTCGACACCGCCTTCCACCAGACCCTGCCGCCTTACGCCTACCTGTATGGCCTGCCGTACGAGATGTACAAGCAGGAAGGCATCCGCCGCTACGGCTTCCACGGCACCTCGCACCGCTACGTGTCGCTGAAGTCCGCCGAGATTTTGAAGCGGCCGCTGGGCGAACTCGAGATCGTGTCCTGCCACCTCGGCGTGGGCGCGTCGATGTGCGCGATCGACCACGGCCGCTCGGTCGACACCACCATGGGCATGACGCCCAGCGACGGTCTCATCATGCCGACGCGCTCGGGCAGCATCGACCCGGCGGTGATGATCCACCTCATGGATCACTACAGGATGCCGCCGGCGCAGTTGTCCGAGCTGATCAACACGCAGAGCGGGCTGAAGGGCATTTCCGGCCTGTCGGGCGACATCCGCGAGATCGAGGAGGCGGCCAACGACGGCCACCACCGCGCGCTGCTGGCGCACAAGGCCTTCTGCTACCAGATCCGCAAGAACATCGGCGCCTACGTCGCGGCGATGGGCGGCATCGACGTGCTCGCCTTCACCGGCGAGGTGGGCGAGACCAGCGCCGCGGTGCGCAGCCTGGCCTGCCAGGGCCTGGGCTACATGGGCATCCGCCTGGACGAGGAGCGCAACCGCAACCTCGGCCGGCTGGCCTCGCATGCGGTGATCTCGGCCGAGGATTCGCCGGTGAAGATCGTCGTCATCGCCAACGACAACGAGCGCCTGGTTGCCTGGGAGACCCTGCGCGCGGTCGAGCGCAACCAGTTGCTGGTGTCGGCCGACGAGCAGAGCCACCCGATCCCGATCGAGATCTCCGCCCACCATGTGCACCTGTCGCAGGCGGATGTGGAGAAGCTGTTCGGCCCCGGCCACCAGCTCACGCCGCAGCACGAGCTGTCGCAGCCCGGCCAGTACGCCTGCGAGGAGAAAGTGCATCTGGTCGGCCCCAAGGGGCGCATCGCCAACGTGCGGGTGCTGGGGCCGACGCGCAAGGAGACCCAGGTCGAGATCGCGATGACCGAGCAGTTCAAGGTCGGCATCCAGCCGCCGATCCGTGAATCGGGCGACCTCGCCAACACGCCGGGCATCACGCTGGAAGGGCCGGCCGGCAGCACCACCATCGAGCGCGGCGTGATCTGCGCCCAGCGCCACATCCACATGACGCCGGAGGACGCGCTGCGCCTGCATGTGCGCGACAAGTACGTGGTGCGCGTGCGGGTGGAGGGCGATCGCGAGCTGATTTTCGGCGACGTGGTGGTGCGGGTCAGTCCCTCGTATCGCCTGGCGATGCACCTCGACACCGACGAGGGCAACGCCGCCAACATCCGCACCGGCATGGTGGGCTACATCGACGCCATCCAGAGCCGGCACTGAGCCGGCACTGAGCTGGGCAGGGGGCGCCCCCATGAGGGCGCCGCCGCTTGCCGCGCTGCGCCTCAGCGCATCTCGAACGCTTCCTGGTGGAAGCGCACGTTGCCCATGCCCAGCCGGCGCAGGCCGTCGCGCAGCTTGTCGGCCAGGCCCTGCGGCCCGCAGAACCAGATCTCGGCGCGCCTGCCGTGGCGTCCGCGTTCGCGCAGCGTCTCGGCGCTGAGCTTTTCGTTGCGCTCGCTGCTCAGCACGTGCAGCCGCACCGAGGGCAGCGTGGCGCACAGGGCTTCCAGGCGCTCGACGAAGGGGTCGGCGTCGCGCTGCCGCACGCTGTAGTAGAAGTCCACCTGCGGCGCCTTGTCCGGCGCGGCCTGCAGTGCCTCGAGCCAGGCGAGGAAAGGCGTCACGCCGATGCCGCCGGCGATCCACACCTGTTCGCGCCTGCGCTTGCCGCTGGGCAGTTCGAAGCAGCCGTAGGGCCCTTCCACCCGCACCGGCTGGCCGGGTACCAGCTTCTGCGCCAGGCCGTGGGTGTAGTCGCCCAGCGCCTTGATCTGGAAGGCGATGCTGCGGTCGCCGCGGTCGGCGCTGGCGATGGTGAAGGGGTGGGCGCCTTCGAAGCGCTCGAAGGTGACGAAGGCGAACTGGCCGGCGCGATGCCCGCGCCAGGCATCTTCCAGCCGGCAGACCACTTCGGTGACGCCGGGTGCCGGTTCATTCACCGCCTCGACCACGCCTTCGGCACGGCGGCTGCGGCCGATCCAGCCCGCCAGCGCCTGCACGCTGGCGACCGCGCCGGCGGCGATCAGCAGCGCCATCAGCGCGCCCACCGGCTGGCTCCAGTAGTCGAGCGGGGCGAGGAAGGCGGCATGGAAGGCCAGCGCCAGGTACAGCACCGGCATCAGCTTGTGCAGATAGCGCCAGATCTTGAACGGAAAGCGCTTCCACAGCGTCAGCACCAGCATCGCCAGCAGGGCGTAGATGGCGAACTCGCCCAGGCTTTCGGCGGCGTCGCGCATCGCTTCCAGGAAAGCGCCGCCGTCCTTGGGCAGGCGGCCTTCGCGGCCGTACACCGCCTTGATGATGTCGTCGGACATCTCCACCAGCCAGTGCAGGCCGCCGAAGGCGATGGCCAGGATGCCGGCCCACTTGTGCACGCGGTAGATGCGGTCCATGCCGCCGAAGGGGCGTTCCAGCCAGGCCGGGCGGGTGGCCAGCACCATGGCGAGCGACATCAGCGAGAAGGACCACAGGCCGGTCAGCGTCAGCGCGTGCTGGCGCACCGCCCACGGGTTGAGCGGGCCGACGGCCGTGGCACTGCCGGCCGACAGCAGGTCCCAGCCCCAGGCCAGGGTGACCAGCGCGATGAATGCAGTGAGGAATCGTTTCATGACGGGAGCTCCTTCAGTCGTCCTCGAGAACGGGTTCCGGTGGCGTCGCTGCGCAGCGCGCGTGCTGGCCGCTTCACCGGGATCGGGCGCCAGTCTGCTGCGCGGCAACTGAAACCAGCCTGAATGCGCAGCGGTGATTTACGCGCGCCTGCAGGCAGCGGACAATGCGCGTCCGGCGCTGCACGGCGCGGCGTAATCCGCCCCGCTGGCTGCGCGCGAACGGCGCGCCGGCCCTGGCGCCCTTTCCCCGCTCACCATCCAGAGCTCACCCCCGATGCTGAACCTGACTCCCCAGAAGGCCCTGCTGCTGTCGGTCGCCGCCGCGCTGGTCACCATCGCCATGAAGACCGGCGCGTGGTGGCTGACCGGCTCGGTCGGCTATCTGTCCGACGCGCTGGAATCCCTCGTCAACCTCGCTGGTGCCTCCTTCGCGCTGTGGATGGTGTCCTACGCGCACACGCCGCCCGACCCGGAGCACCCCTATGGCCACGGCAAGGCGGAGTACTTTTCCGCCGCGTTCGAAGGCGGCCTGATCTTCATCGCCTCGCTGGCCATCCTCGGTACCGCCGGCGAGCGCCTGGTCAATCCGCAGCCGCTGGGCCAGCTCGGTTTCGGTACGGCGCTGTCGGTGGGTGCGAGCCTGGTCAACTTCTTCGTCGCGCGCGTGCTGCTAGAGGTGGGCCGCAAGCACCGTTCGCTGGCGCTCGAGGCTGATGCCCGCCATCTGATGACCGACGTGTGGACCACCGTGGGCGTGGTGCTCGGCGTGGCGCTGGCGGGGGTGACCGGCTGGAACTGGCTCGACCCGCTGGTGGCGGCGGCGGTGGCGCTCAACATCCTGCGCGAGGGCTGGCAACTGATGCAGCGCTCGGTCGACGGCCTGATGGACCGTGCGCAGAGCGACGAGGAGATCGCCGCGATCGAGGGCGTGCTGAACGCCTTCGCCACCGACGGCTGCGCCTGGGACAACCTCACCACGCGCATGGCCGGCGCGCTGCGTTTTGCACATGTGGATGTGCGGGTGCCGGGGGAGTGGACGGTGACGCACGCCCATGCGCTGGCCGACGCCATCGAGCGCGCGGTGCAGGAGCGCACCGGCACCCGGCTCAGCACGCATATCGAGCCGGTCTAGCGCGAGAAGGCGGCGTCCGCGAATGTTGCGACTGCCGCGATCAGCGGGAAAGCCGCCCCGCCGCTACCGGGCGCGCGCCGGGCGGACGACTTGGGAGGATAATCTTTCCCACAGGTGATTGCCGCGAGGAGCTTGTTTCCATGAACGATACGAAGCCGGGGTCCGCTGCTCCGCCCACGGTCGAGAATCTGAAGCAGATGCTCCGCTTCCAGGACAAGGCCATCGTCAGCCGCATGCTGGTGAAGAACGCCGGTGGCAGCGTGACGCTGTTTGCGTTCGACAGCGGCGAGGGGCTGAGCGAGCACACCGCGCCGTTCGACGCGCTGGTGATCGGTGTCGAGGGCGAGGCGGAGATCCGCCTTGATGGCGCCTCGCACACCCTTGGCGAGGGCGATGCGCTGCTGATGCCGGCGAACGTGCCGCATGCGGTGACGCCGCGGGGGCCGTTCAAGATGCTGCTGGTGATGATCCGTGAGCGGAAGGAGAACTGATTGAAGCTGCATTGCATCCGGTCGGGCGTGCTGGGCGTCCTGTTGAGCTTGTCGGCCTCCGCGGCAGTGGCCGCCGATGCCACGGCCGCCGCCGCTGCGCCGCTGACCACCATCGCCGCGCTCGACGTGCCGCGCTACATGGGCACCTGGTACGAGATCGCCAAATACCCCAATCGCTTCCAGCGCAAGTGCGTCGCCGACACGCAGGCCGACTACCGGCTGCTGGACGACGGCACGGTGCAGGTCACCAATCGCTGCCGCATGGAGGCTGGCGAGTTGAATGAAGCGCAGGGCGTGGCGCGCCAGGTGGGTGGCGCCGACTCGCCGAAGCTGGAAGTCCGCTTCGCGCCGGCCTGGCTCGCCTTCCTCCCGTGGGTATGGGGCGATTACTGGGTGGTCGATCTCGATCCGGACTACAGCCTGGTGGCGGTCAGCGAACCGAAGCGCGAATACCTGTGGGTGCTGTCACGCTCGCCCAAGGTCGATGCGCAGCGTTACAACGCCCTGCTCGGCCGGCTGCTGGAAAAGGGCTTCGACCTCGACCGGCTGGAGCGGTCGCGACAGGGCGACTGAGTTGCGGCCTGGCCTGCTGCCCGATTTCCTCGCCGGCGGCATCGCCTTCGTCGACATCGAGACGACGGGCGGACCGGCGCAACGCGAATCGATCACCGAGATCGGCATCGTCGAGGTCGACGAGGCTGGGGTGCGCGAATGGGCGACGCTGGTGCGGCCGGCGATGCGGATTCCGGATTACATCGAGCGCCTGACCGGCATCGGCAACCACATGGTGGCCGATGCGCCGCGCTTCGAGGACATCGCCGACGAGGTGTTCGATCGCCTGCAAGGCCGGCTCTTCGTCGCGCACAACGCGCGCTTCGACCACGGCTACCTGCGTGCCGCCTTCCGCCGCGTGGGGATGGACATGCGGCCGCGCGTGCTGTGCACGGTGAAGCTGTCGCGGCGGCTGTTTCCCGACCATCGCCGCCACAGCCTGGACCATCTGATCGAGCGCCACGGGCTGGATGTCAGTGCGCGCCACCGCGCGCTGGGCGATGCGCAACTGCTGTGGCAGTTCTGGCAGCGGCTGCATGAGCGCTTCGCGCCCGGCACGATCGCTGACGCGGTGCGCGATCTGATCGGCCAGCCCAGCCTGCCGCCCAACCTCGAGCCCGATGCGCTGGCGGACATGCCCGATGCGCCCGGCGTGTATCTCTTCTACGGCGACAACGAGCTGCCGCTCTATGTCGGCAAGAGCCTGCACCTGCGCACCCGCGTGCTGTCGCATTTTTCCGCCGACCACCGCAGCGACCGCGAGCTGAGCCTGAGCCAGCAGGTGAAGCGCATCGACTGGATCGAGACCTCCGGCGAGCTGGGCGCGTTGCTGAAGGAGGCCGAGCTGGTCAAGCGCCTGCAGCCGACCCACAACCGCCTGCTGCGCCGCAACCGCGACCTGTGCGCGTGGCGGCTGAAGGCCGACATGATCGGCGACTGGCGGCTCGAGCTGGTGCATGCGGCCGATCTCGACCTCGGCCGCCAGGACGACCTCTACGGCTTCTTTCGCAGCCGGCGCGAGGCGGCCAGCCGGCTGCGCGCGATTGCCGCCGAACACGCGCTGTGCCCGCCGCTGCTCGGGCTGGAGAAGCACATCCCGGGGCAGCGCTGCTTCAGCTTCCAGTTGAAGAAGTGCCGCGGCGCCTGCCATGGCGCGGAGTCGCCGCAGGCGCACGGCCTGCGCCTGATCGAGGCGCTGCACGCGTTGAAGGTGCAGGCCTGGCCTTACGACGGCCCGATCGGCATTCGCGAAGGCGACACCCTGCACGTGGTCGATGCCTGGTGCTACCTGGGTGCGGCGCGCGACGACGAGAGCCTCGCCGAACTGCTGCGCGCCGGCCGTCCGGCCTTCGACCTCGACATCTACAAGCTGCTGGCGAAGGCGCTGGCGCGGCCCAAGGGGGTGGTGCCGCTGCGCGAACTGCAGGCGATAGCCAGCAGCGATACCTGTGATTAGTTGACCGAATCGCTCGGCTTCTCTAGAGTGCGAGTGTCCCAAGGGGGAGTAGCTCTTCGCCGCGGCGTCGTCAGTTCGGAATGGTTCGCATGTCGAACCTTCCCGGCGCCCCGGGCAGTCGTCGCCAGACGGCTGCGAGCAAGACCTTTGCCGCGATGGCGGAGGTTCCCTTGTCGAAAGCAAAGCGGCCCTTCGTCCTCGCCGGACAAGGGCCGTTCCGTTTTCTGCTGCCGGATTTCCCCATCGGGGTTGGCGGCGGCAGGCAACGGAACAGAGAACCGAATCGACAAGGAGCATCAATTCATGGAATCAATCGGCAACTGGTGGCTGTGGGTGGGCTTCTTCACCACGGTCCTCGTCATGCTCGCCATCGACCTGTTCGTGGTCGGCGGCGGCAAGCAGCATCGCGTTTCGTTCAAGGAGGCGGCCACCTGGTCCGTCGTGTGGGTTGCGGTGTCGATGGCCTTTGCCGGCGTGCTGTGGTGGTACCTCGACGGCGCCATGGGGCGCGAGATCGCCAACCAGAAGGCGCTGGAGTTCGTCACCGGCTACCTGATCGAGAAATCGCTCGCGGTCGATAACGTCTTCGTGTGGCTGATGCTGTTCAGCTTCTTCGCCATTCCGCTGGAGCTGCAGAAGCGCGTGCTGGTGTACGGCGTGCTCGGCGCGATCGTGCTGCGCACCATCATGATCTTCGCCGGCGTGTGGCTGATCGCGCAGTTCCACTGGCTGCTGTACGTGTTCGGAGCCTTCCTGCTGCTCACCGGCATCAAGATGTGGTGGTTCGCCGAGCAGGAGCCGGATCTGGCGAAGAATCCGCTCATCAAGTGGATCCGCCGCCACATGAAGGTGACGGACGAGCTGCACGGCGAGCGCTTCTTCGTCAGCCGGCAGGAAGGCGGCAAGTGGGTGCGCTACGTCACGCCGCTGTTCCTGGTGCTGGTGCTGGTCGAATTCAGCGACGTGATCTTCGCGGTGGATTCGATCCCGGCCATCTTCGCCATCACCACCGACCCCTTCATCGTGCTCACCTCCAACGTGTTCGCGATCCTGGGCCTGCGCGCGATGTACTTCCTGCTCGCCGGCATGGCCGACCGCTTCTCGCTGCTGAAGTATGGCCTCGCGCTGGTGCTGGTGTTCATCGGCGCCAAGATGTTGCTGATCGACCTCTACAAGATCCCGGTGGGCATCTCGCTCGGCGTGGTGGCGGTGATCATCGGCACCTCGGTCGTGCTGTCGCTGCGGCGCACGGCGCCGGGTCACGCCGGCGCGAAGGCGGTCGAGGACAGCGCCAAGTGACGTACCACGCCTGACAGGAGAAAAGGACCATGCAAAAGAAGACGCAGTTTTCCGTCTGGTACTTCGCCTTCGCGCTGCTGGCGATGGTGTTCATCAACGACCTGCTGCAGGGCGCGCGCACCACCGCGCCCATCCCCTACAGCGAGTTCCAGACCCTGGTGCAGGAAGGCAAGGTGGCCGACATCGCCATCGCCGACAACCAGATCCACGGCAGCTTCAAGGCGCCGGTCGACGGCAAGACGCGCTTCGTGACGACGCGGGTCGACCCGGCGCTGGCGAAGGACCTGGCGCAGTACGACGTGAAGTTCACCGGCGTGGTGCAGAGCACCTTCCTCAGCGACCTGATCGGCTGGGTGCTGCCGGCGGTGATCTTCGTCGGCATCTGGATCTTCGCCATGCGCAAGTTCGCCGGCAAGATGGGCGGTGGCGGCTTCATGAACATCGGCAAGAGCAAGGCCAAGGTCTATGTGGAAACCGACACGAAGGTGAATTTCGCCGACGTGGCCGGGGTCGACGAGGCCAAGGACGAACTCAAGGAGATCGTCGGTTTCCTGAAGGATCCGCAGCGCTTCGGCCGTCTCGGCGGCCGCGCGCCCAAGGGCGTGCTGCTGGTCGGTCCGCCGGGCACCGGCAAGACCCTGCTGGCGAAGGCGGTGGCGGGCGAGGCGGGCGTGCCCTTCTTCTCGATCTCCGGCTCGGAGTTCGTCGAGATGTTCGTCGGCGTCGGCGCCGCGCGGGTGCGCGACCTGTTCGAGCAGGCGCGCGCCAAGGCGCCGGCCATCATCTTCATCGACGAGCTCGATGCGCTCGGCCGGGCGCGTGCCGCGGGCGGCATGATGGGCGGCCACGACGAGAAGGAGCAGACACTGAATCAGTTGCTGGTCGAACTCGACGGTTTCGACGGCGCAAAGGGTCTGGTGCTGCTGGGCGCCACCAACCGGCCCGAGGTGCTGGACCCGGCGCTGCTGCGCGCCGGCCGCTTCGACCGCCAGGTGGTGGTGGACCGCCCCGACAAGAGCGGGCGCATCGCCATCCTCGACGTGCATATGCAGAAAATCCGCCTTGCCGAGGACGTCGACCGCAGCAAGGTCGCCGACCTGACGCCGGGCTTCACCGGCGCGGAACTCGCCAACCTGTGCAACGAGGCGGCGCTGGCGGCGACGCGGCGCAACGCCGAGGCGGTGACGCTGGCCGACTTCACGGTGGCGATCGAGCGCATCGTCGCCGGGCTGGAGAAGCGCAGCCGGGTGCTGACGCCGCTCGAGCGCGAGACGGTGGCGCACCACGAGATGGGCCACGCCATCGCCGCCATGGCGCTGCCCGGTTCCGATCCGGTGCACAAGGTGTCGATCATCCCGCGTGGCGTGGGCGCGCTCGGTTACACCATCCAGCGCCCGACCGAGGAACGCTACCTGATGACGCGCGCCGAGCTGGAGCGGCGCATGATGGTGCTGCTGGGCGGCCGCGCGGCGGAGGAGATCATCTACGGCCACTTCTCCACCGGAGCGGCCGACGACCTGCAACGCGTGTCGCAGATCGCGCGCGCCATCGTCACCCGCTACGGCATGGACGACGACCTCGGCCACGTGGTGTACGAGAAGGAGCAGAGCAACTTCCTCGGCCAGGCGGCGCCGCAGTTCGACAAGGGCTACAGCGAGGCCACCGCGCGCGAGATCGACCTCGCGGTGCGCGCCATCGTGCAGGACGGCTACCGGCGAACCCTGGCCCTGTTGCGCGCACGCGAAGCGCTGCTGCGGGAATCGGCGGCCGAACTGCTGGAGCGCGAGACTCTGGGCGAGGTGGAACTCGAGCGCATCCGCAGCGCCGCGGCCAAGGGGGTCGCGCCCAAGCCGCTGGCTGCCTGAAACCGGGCGGCGGCGTCATGCGGCGCCGTCGTCCGGCCTGTCCGCACTGGTCGCGGCAATCGCCGCCAGTGCGGGGTGCGGAATGCGGCGCTGGGCGGAGATCGCGAACCAGCCCTGGCGCACGCCGGTCACCGTCCCGACCGGCCACGCGTCGTACTGTCCCGCAATCTCGTCACGCATGTTCGACGGCGCCGGAAACAAACCCAGCCCAGCGCGGCCGAAGGTCTTCATCAGCGCGCTGTCGGAGAATTCGCCCAGTACCAGAGGCTGCAGATTGCGTGCCTCCAGCCAGGCGTCCAGCGCGTTGCGCACCGGGTTGCCGCGCGCCGGCAACAGGACCGGGGCGCCGTTCAGGCGCGCAGGAAAATCGCCGGCATAGCGTTCCCGCAGCGGTGCGGCGCCAAACAGTTCGATCTCTGCCTCGCCCAGCAGTTGCGACTGCAGCTTGAGGTTGGCGCGCTGCGGCGCCGGCTGGTCGGCCAGCATCAGGTCCAGCCGGTTCAGCGCCAATTCGCCCAGCAGGTACTCGAAATGCCCCTCGCTGCACTCGAGCCGCACTTCCAGCGGCGGCCGCAGCACGCCTTGCAGCAGCCGGAAGGCGACGACCTTGGGCACCGTATCGGTCAGCCCGACCGCAAGCCGCGGCCGCGGATTGTGGCTCTCGGCGAGCGCATGACGCAGCTTGTCGCCGAGCTGGAAGATCTGGTCTGCATGGGCGAGGGCGATCCGTCCGGCGTCGGTCAGTCCCAGCGAGCGGCCTTGCGGCGCGAACAGCGTGTGGCCGAGCTGGCTTTCGAGCAGGCCGAGCTGCGTGCTGACCGTCTGCACCGACAGGTTCAGGCGTTCTGCCGCGCGGGTGATGCTTCCTTCCTTGGCGACGGCCCAGAAGTAGAGCAGGTGGCGGAAGTTCAGATCGCTCGGGGTCATCGTGGTCTCCCAGAAAATGGGAACGGAACGTCCGGTTTCTTCGCTTCCTTGGAAGCCGGGTGCGCCCTAACGTTCCCCTGCCGGCCGGGATTTCACCCGGACCGCAGAAGCCGACAGGAGACGGAAATGATCACGCTGGAAGACTGCACCGCATTCTGCGACGCCCCCGAGCCCGATGTCGCGCGAATTGCCCGCGAGCACCGTCTGACGATGGTCGCAGCACTCGCATGCGCTCACGCGCGTCATGTCGCCGATGCCGAGCGCGGCGGTGAGCGCCCGCATCGTGCGCGAAAGTTCGCCGCTGCGGCGGGCGGCAAGCCCCGGCCGGCACATGCCATGGTGGCGTGAAGGCGCGCACGCTCGGCGCGGGCGGGGCGGATGTTGCCGATGCCGGCAACGGGGCCCTGCCCGCGCCGACGATGACGTACGATTGAACCTTGCGGCGCGCCGGCGGTCTGTTTGTCAGTTGCGCTCGAGCAGACATCCGGAACGTTCGCTGCGCATGAACGCAGAGGTCAACCGCGAGGTTCCGCCATGACACCTTTCTCCTTGCCGATGCTGATGTTCGCCGCGGTCGACATCTCCTTGTCGATGATGATCGTGGCATTGCGCTTCCAGCATAATCTGCTCACCGGTCATCGACTTTCCGAGCCAGGATGGCGCGTTCGCGGAAGAGCGCTCGAAAGGGCTCGAGCGGCCACGGTGGGCGACGTGGATGAACGGCAGACGTCGCATTGAACCTGGCGGATCCGGGGCGCCGCTTGATCCTGTTGCGGGTTCGGGTCAGGCGTTCAGGTCATGTCTCGGTGCTGCCCGCCACTCGCCCAGCACCGCTATGGTGTCTTCCAGGCCTTCTATGACACGGATGCCGGGCAGGCGTTTCTGTTTTCCCTGGACCGCGCTGCCGCCGGCCCAGATCGCGATCGACGCGGGCAGCATGGCGCGCAACTGCAGCAGGTCGTCGATTGCCTGCCGCGCCGGATAGGCAGCGCTGAACGACAGCCCCACGACATCGAAGTTGCCGTCGACGGCGGCCGTGCGCAGGTCGGGCAGCGGCGTGCGGGTTCCCAGCGACAGGCAGCACGCGCCTTCCGCCACCAGCGTCGCTTCCGCCATCAGCAGTCCGAGCACATGTTCCTCGTCGGGGAAGGTGGTGAGCAGCACCCGCGGGCGCGTGCCGCTGCCGACATGGGTGCCAATGGCGCCGCGGAGCACGTTCTGCACCTGCTCGGTGTAGAGGTGCTCTTCCGGCACGTCGATTTCGCCGCGCATCCAGGCCTCGCCGATGGCCTCGTTGAGCGGCGCCACCGTCTCCGCCGCAAAACGTTGCAGCCCCTGCCTGAGCAATGCCTGGCGCAGCGCTGCCGCGAGCTCGGCACCACGGTGCAGGCGCACGTACTGCAGCATGGGAATGTCGGTCGCCGCGGCGGCGCGTGAATCCGGCGTGTCGCCAATCAGCGCGAGCAGCTCTTCGGTACTCGCGCCGATGATCTTGGCGGGACGCTTGCCCTGGTCGATCAGGCGCCTGATCAGCCGCAGCTTTTCCACTTGCGAAGCGGGGTACAGGCGGTCGCCGTTGGCGTCGCGTTCCGGCACCGGAAAGCCATAGCGGCGTTCCCAGACACGCAGGGTGTCCTTCGACAGGCCGGTGTCGCGCTCGACGGCAGCGATGTTGAGGGCAGCGGGGAAAGTGTGGTGGGTTTCCATATTGTCCAGGACAACTAATCAATATTGAGCTTGACATCGCAAGCCTGAGCTCCTACCTTAGAGCTGTAGTCACATTTTGTCCAGGACAATGATCATGAACGCCAAGTCACTGAGCACGCGCCGGATGTCCGCTGTGGTGGTCGCCTCGTTAGTCGGGCTGGGACTGTTTTCAAGCTGGCGGGCCGATGCTGGCAAGAGCGCGGCGGCGGTCGGCGAGTCCGCCGGAGTTGCGGTCTTTGTCCAGGACAACGGTTCGGATACCAGCCTGCAGACCAAGCTCTTCCTGCATCGCCAGGGCTTCGTCGCGCAACCGTCCGCGAGGTCGTCCAAATGAGCGCGGCCCGGGCCTGGCAGGTCCGCTCGCTGCTCGCCGCAGTGGCGCTGACGACGGTCGCGTTCGCCGGTAGCGCACATGCACAGGATGCGGGGCCGGCTGCGTGCCCGGCGCTGCTCGACCAGCGCTTCCCGGCCTTGCAGGACGAGAAGCCGCAGTCCCTGTGCCAGTACGCCGGCAAGGTGGTGCTGGTGGTGAACACCGCCAGCTACTGCGGCTACACGCAGCAGTACGACGGGCTCGAGCGACTCTACGACAAGTACCGCGAGCGCGGCCTGGTGGTGATCGGCTTCCCGTCCAACGACTTCAACCAGGAGCCGGGGAGCAACAAGGAGATCGCCGATTTCTGCCGCAGCACCTACGGCGTGCGCTTCCCGATGTTCGCGCGCAGTACGGTGTCGGGCCGCAGCGCCAACCCCTTCTACATGCGGCTGGCGGAGCTGACCGGCGAACGGCCGCAATGGAATTTCCACAAGTACCTGATCGACCGCAGCGGCACCAAGGTGGCGAGCTTCCCCAGCCAGTTGTCGCCGGAGAGCCCGCTGCTGGTCGGCACCATCGAGAAGCTGCTCGCCGCCAGACCCTGAATCCGGAAGCCATGGGCAACGCGCCCCGATCTCACTCCCGACCCTGATGCGCCACGGCCCCCGAGGCCGACAAGGAGATGTCAATGAACGCACCCGAAAAATTCTTCCTGCCTGACGTGCAGGCCAGCCACGACGCCCGTGCGCTCGCGATCCAGCACGTCGGCGTGCGCGGCCTGCGCTACCCGCTGAGCGTGAGCGACGGCGACGGTCATGTGCAGCACACCGTGGCCACGATCGAGATGACGGTCGGCCTGCCTGCGGAAGTGAAGGGCACCCACATGTCGCGCTTCGTCGAGATCCTCGAGGCCGAGCGCGAGGCGCTCAACCTCGACGGCTTGCGCAGCCTGTTCGCCGCCATGCTGCAGCGCCTGGAGGCCCGCAGCGGCCGCATCGAGGCGCGCTTTCCGTGGTTCGTGCGCAAGCGCGCGCCGGTGTCCGGCGTCGAGAGCCTGCTCGACATGGACGCCACGGTGATCGTCGAGCAGGTCGCGGGCGGCGGTGCGCAGACGACGCTGAAAGTGGTGGTGCCGGTCACCAGCCTGTGCCCGTGCTCGAAGAAGATTTCGGCCTATGGCGCGCACAACCAGCGCTCGCACATCACGCTCACGACGCGGCTGGCGGGCGACATGAGCCTGCTCGAACTCGTGCGCATGGCCGAGGAAGAAGCTTCGTGCGAGGTGTTCGGCCTGCTCAAGCGGCCCGACGAGAAGTGGGTCACCGAGCGCGCCTACGACAATCCCAAGTTCGTCGAGGACCTGGTGCGCGACATCGCGCTGCGCCTGCGCGCCGACAGCCGCATCGCGGCTTGGACGGTCGAATCGGAGAACTTCGAGTCGATCCACAACCACTCCGCCTACGCGCTGATCGAGGGCGTGAACCTGCCCGACAGCGCTTCGCAGGTCGCGGCGCCGGAACAGGCATCATGAAACTGACCGGCCACGAACACGCCGGTGGCAGCGGAGGCGGGCGTCGCATAGCCGTCGTCGGTGGCGGCATCGCCGGCCTCGGTGCGGCCTGGCTGCTGTCGCGCCGCCATCGCGTCACGCTGTTCGAGGCCGGAAGCTACGTCGGCGGCCACACCAACACGGTGGATGTTGAGATCGGTGGCGTGTCGCACCCGGTCGACACCGGCTTCCTGGTGTTCAACCGCCGCACCTACCCCAACCTGTGCGGGCTGTTCGCGCACCTCGGCGTGAAGTCGGTCGCCAGCGACATGAGCTTCGGCGTCAGCCTGGCCGACCCCGCCATCGAATGGGCCGGCTCCGACCTCGGCACGGTGTTCGCGCAGCGCTCCAACCTGCTTCGCCCCGCCTTTCTCGGCATGCTGCGCGACATCCTGCGCTTCAATCGAGACACCACGCGCATGGCGGCCGAGGCCAGCGCGCCCGACGTCAGCCTGGGCGCCTACCTGGTCGAGCACCGCTACGGCAGCGCCTTCCGCGACTGGTACCTGCTGCCCATGGCGGCGGCGATCTGGTCGTGCCCGACGCGCACGATGCTCGATTATCCGCTCGCCACCTTCGTGCGCTTCTGCCACAACCACGGCCTACTGCAGATCCTCGACCGCCCGCAGTGGCTGACGGTGGAAGGGGGCGGCCGCAGTTACGTGCGGCGCATCGTCAGCCAGCTCGACGACGTGCGCATCGCCACGCCGGTGCAGGGCGTGGATCGGGGCGCCGACGGCGTGTGGCTGCGCACTCCCGAAGGGGCCGAGCGCTTCGACGAGGTCGTGTTCGCGTGCCACAGCGACCAGACGCTCGCCATTCTCGGTGAGGGCGCCAGCGCCGACGAGCGCCGCATCCTCGGTGCGGTGCGCTACCAGCCCAATGTCGCGCTGCTGCACACCGACGCCGCCCTGCTGCCGCGCCGCCGCAAGGTGTGGTCGGCGTGGAACTATCTCGCCGGCGCCGGCCGGCCGGACGAACGACCGGTGTCGGTCAGCTACCTGATCAACCGCCTGCAGCCGCTGCCTTTCGACACCCCGGTGATCGTGTCGCTGAACCCCTTCGTCGAGCCCGCTGCCGACAAGCTCCTCCGCCGCATCGAGTACGCCCACCCGGTGTTCGACCAGGGCGCGATCGACGCCCAGGCCGCGCTGCCGCAGCTCCAGGGCGTGCGCCGAAGCTGGTTCGCCGGCGCGTGGACGGGCTACGGCTTCCATGAGGACGGCCTGCGCTCGGCGGTCGCGATCGCCTCGCGGCTCGGCGTGGACATTCCCTGGCAGGACGGCAGCCACACCACGCCTGCGGTGCGGCGCGAAGCATTGCGCGAGGCCGCATGATGAAGCCGCACCCGGCGCCCTCCCGCCGTGCCGAGCCGGATGCCTTCGCGCCGGCGGTGTGCTTTGGCGCGGTGATGCACGAGCGCCATGTGCAGGCGCACAACCGCTTCATCTATCCGACTGCCTTCCTGCGCCTGCCGCTGTCACGCCTGAACGAGCTGCAGGTGCCGCTGCTGGGCATCGACCGCTTCAACCTGTTCGCCTTCCACAGCCGCGACCACGGCCGGCGCGACGGCGCGCCGCTGCTGCCCTGGCTGCGCGACATCCTCGTCCATCGAGGGCTGGACGCGGTGTGCGACGGTGAGGTGGTGCTGCAGACCATGCCGCGGGTGCTCGGCTATGTGTTCAACCCGGTCAGCTTCTGGTTCTGCCACGACCGCGGCGGCGCGCTGAGGGTGGTCCTTGCGGAGGTGAACAACACCTTCGGCGAGCATCACAACTACCTGGTGCATCACTCCGACCTGCGTCCGATCCGACCCGGCGACGAACTGGTGGCGCAGAAGCTGTTCCACGTGTCCCCCTTCTTCCCGGTGCGCGGTGAATACCGCTTCCATTTCGACACGCGCGGCGCGGTGCATGCGGTGGCGATCGACCTGTGGGACGGTGGCGTGCGCCAGCTCGGCACCCGGCTGTCGGGCCGCGCCGAAGTGCTGGACGGGCGGGCGATGGCGAAATGGCTGCTGCGCCACCCGCTGATGACTCTGGGCGTGATCGCCCGCATCCACTGGCAGGCGCTGCGCCTGGCGCTGCGGCGGGTGACGTTCCACCGCAAGCCTGCTCCCCCGATCGAGGAGACCACCTGATGAACGCCCTGGAAAACGCCCTTGGCCCGCTGCTGCAGCCGCTCGCCAGCGTGGTGGCCGAGCGCCTGCCGCGCGCCACCCGACTGGCCCTGGAGATGCTCGACCGCCTGCAGGGCGGCGCGCTGGCGATCGAACTGCCCGACGGCCGCCAGGTGCGCGCCGGCCATGGCGCACTGGTCGCCCACCTGCGCGTGCGCGATCACGCGGTGTTCGACGAGGCGCTGGCGCGCGGCGACATCGGCTTCGGCGAAGCGTACATGGAGGGCCTGTGGCACACCGACGAACTCGCCGGCCTGCTCACCCTGCTGTCACGCAACCGCGCCACGCTGGGCGCGGCGATCTACGGCCGCCTGTTCCGCCTCCTCGGCCACCGCCTCACCCACCTGCTGCGCGCCAACACGCGTACCGGCGCGCGGCGCAACATCGAGGCGCACTACGACCTCGGCAACGATTTCTACGCGCTGTGGCTGGACGGCACGATGACCTACTCCGCCGCGCTGTTCGCCGCGCCGGACGAGACACTGGAAGCGGCGCAACTGCGCAAGTACCGCCGCATCCTGACGCAGCTCGGCGCCCGGCCGGGGCAGACGGTGCTCGAGATCGGCTGCGGCTGGGGCGGCTTCGCCGAAGTCGCGGCCACCGAGTTCGGTTGCCGCGTGCTCGGCCTGACGCTGTCGCCGGCCCAGCTCGCCCATGCGCGGGCGCGTGCGGAACGCGGCGGCTACGCCGGCCTGGTGGACTTCGAGCTGTGCGACTACCGCGACGTGCGCGGCCAGTACGACCACGTCGTGTCGATCGAGATGATCGAGGCGGTCGGCGAGCGCTTCTGGCCGACCTACTTCGGCCAGTTGGCCGCGCTGCTGAAGCCCGGCGGGCGCTGCGCGGTGCAGGCCATCACCATCGCCGACGGCCTGTTCGCGCGCTACCGCCGCGGCACCGATTTCATCCAGCGTCACATCTTCCCCGGCGGCATGCTGCCGAGTCCGGCGGTGGCGCATCGCCAGGCGGCGCGCGCCGGCCTGCAGGTGGTCGATGACTTCTCCTTCGGCCCGCATTACGCGCGCACGCTCGCGCGCTGGCACGAGCGCTTCGACGCGCAGGCGGATGCGGTGCGCAGGCTCGGCTTCGACGAACGATTCCTGTGCATGTGGCGTTTCTACCTCGCCTATTGCGAGGCGGGTTTCAACACCGGCGACATCGACGTGCGTCACTACGTGTTCGCTCACGCCGCTTCGGGGGCGCCGGGATGATCACGCGGCGTGTCGGTCGGGGGCTTGCCGTCGCACTGCTCGTCGGCATCGTCGCGCTGCCGGGTGCGTCCGCTGCGCACGCGCTGCCGCCTGCGGTGGCGGCGGCGGCCGGCGCGATGGAACTGGCCGGAGAAGGCGAGATGCGCTGGCTCGGGTTCAAGCTGTACGACGCCGCGCTGTGGGTCGAGCCCGGGCGCGCCCCGGACGATGCCGACCATGCGCTGGCGATTCGCTACGCGCGGGCGATTTCCGCCGAGCGTCTGATCGAGGTCAGCCTGGAGGAGATGCGCCGCCTCGGCGAGCGCGACGAGGCGAAGCTGGCGCGCTGGCGCAGCTTGCTGCAGCAGGCGCTGCCGTCGGTGGCGGCAGGCGACACGCTGGTCGGCCTGCACCGGTCGGGGCGCGGAGTCAGCTTCTGGCACCAGGGCCGGCTCACCGCCCGCATCGACGACGCCGAACTCGCCCGCGCCTTCTTCGCGATCTGGCTGGACCAGCGCACACGCGAGCCGGAGCTGCGCGCCCGCCTGCTTGGGCGGGCGGACACGCCATGAGCCGCGTCGCATCATTCGGGCGTCGCGAGATCATCGCCTACGGTGCGTTCGGCCTGCCGCTCGCCTTCGCCGCCCTGCCGCTGTACGTGCATGTGCCACGCCTTTACGCCGGCGAGCTGGGCCTGCCGCTGGCCATCGTGGGCGGGGTGCTGCTCGCGGCGCGCATCGTCGATGCGATCACCGATCCGCTGATCGGCTGGGCGGCGGACCGCATCGCCGCACGACGCAGCTGGTGGCTGGCGGCGGCCGCGCTGCTGCTGGGCCTGTCGCTGCCGGCCTTGCTCGCGCCGCCTGCGGGCGCCGGCGCGGCCTGGTTGCTGGGCATGCTGGTGCTGGTGTCGCTGGCCTACTCGGTGGCGACCATCGTCTATGGCGCCTGGGGCGCCGAGGTGGCGCCGACGCCGGAGCTGCGCACCCGCTTTGTCGCCAGCCGCGAGGGTTTCGGCCTCGCCGGCGTGGTGCTCGCGGCAGCGCTGCCGGGGGTGCTCGCCGGCGACGGCGGCGAAGCCGGCGGCCTGGCGCGGCTGGTGTGGGTCTTCGTGCCGCTGCTGCTGGCGTGCGCGGCGTGGACCCTGATCTGCGCTCCCGCCGCTCCGCCGCTCCGGGCACAGCCCCTGCCGCTGCTGCGCGGGCTGTCCGACGCGCTGCGCGATGCTGGCTTCGCCCGACTGCTGGCGGTGTTCGCCGTGAACGGCATCGCCGCCGCGGTGCCCTCGGCCACCGTGCTGTTCTACGTGGCCGACGTGCTGCAGGCCGACGAGCGCGTGGCGGGCGCTTTCCTGGTGCTGTATTTCGCTGCCGCGGCGGCCAGCCTGCCGCTGTGGGTGGCGGTGTCGCGCCGCATCGGCAAGCGCCGGGCGTGGCTCGCCGGCATGGCGCTGGCAATCGTCGTGTTCGCCTGGGCAGGCGTGCTCGGCAGCGGCGACCTGTTCGCCTATGGCCTGATCTGCGTGCTGTCCGGCATCGCGCTCGGTGCCGACCTGTCGCTGCCACCGTCACTGCTGGCCGACCTGCTCGCCCGCGCCGAAGATCAGCGTCCCGGCAGCGCGCGCGCTGGCGCCTGCTTCGGCTGGTGGAGCTTCGTCACCAAGGCCAACCTGGCGCTGGCGGCCGGCCTGGCCTTGCCGCTGCTGGCGCTGCTCGGCTACGCGCCGGGTGCGCGCGACACGGAGGCGCTGACGGGCCTCGCAGCCGTCTATGCCGGGCTGCCGGTGGTGTTGAAGCTGGGCGCGGTGGCGCTGCTGTGGCGGTGGCGGCAGGAAATCGAACCGGCGGCGCAGGCTTCGCCCGAGACCGCGTTGAAGGAGGTGCGATCGTGATCGGAAGCATATTGAGGCGTTACCTGTTCCTGCTGGCCGGTGTGGTCGGTCTGGCGCTGCTCGGAGGCTGTTCCACGGTGGATATCGACAAATACCGCAACCAGACGCCGGTGCTGGACCTGCGCGACTATTTCAACGGCACACTCGACGCCCACGGCATCTTCCAGGACCGCTCGGGTGAGGTGGTGAAGCGCTTCCACGTCGTCATCGAGGCGAAGTGGCAGGGCGAGGTCGGCACGCTGGACGAGCGCTTCACCTATTCGGACGGCAGCACCCAGCGCCGGGTGTGGACCATCACCCGTCTCGGTGACGGCCGCTATCGCGGCACGGCGGACGACGTCGTCGGTGAGGCGCAGGGCGAGGCCGCCGGCAACGCCCTGCGCTGGCGCTACGTGCTGGCGCTGCCGGTCGGCGACAAGGTCTACAACGTCGATTTCGACGACTGGATGTTCCTGATGGACCAGCGCGTGATGCTGAACCGCTCGGTGATGAGCAAGTGGGGCTTCCGCCTCGGCGAGGTCACGCTGTCGTTCTACAAGCGGGAGGGGTGATGCCGTTGTTCACGCCGCTGAACCGTCCCATCCGCGACTGGCAGGGCCTGCGGGTGTGGATCGTCGGCGCCTCGAGCGGCATCGGCGCGGCGCTGGCACGCGCGCTCGCCGCGCGCGGTGCCTGGGTGGCGGTGTCGGCGCGCAGCCGCGAGGCACTGGACGCGGTGGCGGCCGATTGCGGCGCGGCGGCGGTGGCCGAGCCGCTGGACGTGACCGTGGCGGATGATTTCACCCGCGTGCGCGACGCGCTGCTGGCGCGCTGGGGCCGGCTCGACCTGGTCGTCTTCAACGCCGGTACCTACCGGCCGCTGCGCGCCTGGGCGCTGACGCCGCAGGCGATCCGCGACACGCTGCAGACCAACCTGCTTGGCACGATGGAGGGCGTGGCGGCGCTGGCGCCGATGTTCAGCGCCCAGGGTAGCGGAGCGCTCGCGCTGGTCGGCAGCGTCGCCGGCTACGGCGGGCTGCCCAAGGCGACGGTGTATGGGCCCTCGAAGGCGGCACTGATCAATTTCGCCGAAACGCTGTATCTGGACCTGGCGCCGCGCGGCGTGTCGGTGTTCCTGGTCAACCCCGGCTTCGTCGCCACGCCGCTGACCGCGCAGAACGATTTCCACATGCCGGCACTGCTGACGCCGGAGCAGGCCGCCGAGGCGATCGTCGCGGGCTTCGGCCGCGGCGCGTTCGAGATCCATTTTCCGAAGCGCTTCACCGGCGTGCTGAAGCTGCTGAGCCTGCTGCCGCGCCGGCTCTACTTTCCGCTGATCAGGAAGGTGACCGGGCTATGACGATGCAGCGTGAAGACGTCGCGGCCGGCGGTGCTGCGTGCCCTGACGCCGCCCCGCAATCACTCATGTCGCCGATCCGACCGATCGATTGCAGTGCCGCTGTGGCCGAGCTGGGGCGCTTCTACGAAACGCTGCAGCCGTCCTCACTGGCGCGCATCGGCGACCTGTACGCGCCCGACGCGCGCTTCAAGGACCCGTTCAACGAGGTCGTCGGCACTGCGGCGATCGCCCGCATCTTCGAACACATGTTCGCCACCGTGGCAGCGCCGTGCTTCGTCGTCACCAAGCGCATCGTGCAGGGTCGGGAGGCGATGCTGGGCTGGGATTTCCACCTGCGGCTGTCGGGCCGCGACACGGTGATCCGCGGCGTGACCCATCTGCAGTTCGACGATGCCGGGAGGGTGGTGCTGCACCGCGACTACTGGGACGCGGCCGAGGAGCTGTATGCCCGCCTGCCTCTCATCGGCGGGCTGATGCGCTGGTTGAGGCGCAGGCTGTCGAGCGGGTGAGTGGGTTCGACTTTTGATCTCGGGCGGTCAGGGTGCCCCGAATCCGGTCCGAAGAGGGGTCGTTTCGTCGGGCTCTAACGCGCTCCAGATCACGGAAGAACGCAGGGCTGGTGGCGGGGGATGCGCGGAGCGGGCGAGGACTGTCCGAGCACCGAGCGTAGCGAGGGCGAGTTCCGCAGCCCGTCGGAGTGCATCCCCCGCCGCCAGACCGGATTCGTGGCACCGCATGTTGGATCGAGCCAACGGGTTTGCGATTCAAGGCTGATCCTGCTATTAACCCGGCAAGCAAACAGATTTAGATAAACTTCTGTCATGGATAAAATCGACGCCCGCAAGCTCCCGCCCGAAGCCCTGAAACACATTCGTCGCCAGCCATTTGTCCTGCGCAAGCACGGTTACACATGG
>JAFEFC010000044.1 GCA_018240785.1 Pseudomonadota bacterium
TCCTCATTCTCTTCCCCACCGAACTTCTTCGACAGGATCGTCGTGCTCGCCGCCGTCAGCGTCGTCTTGCCATTGTCAACGTGGCCGATCCTACCGACGTTCACGTGCGGTTTGGTGCGTTCGAACTTACCCTTAGCCATCTTGATGGGTCCTTATGTTGAGTGTCGGTTACTTGCGATTGCTGATCACGGCCTCGGCGACGCTCTTGGGCGCCTCGGAATAGTGCTTGAACTCCATGGAGTACGTCGCACGACCCTGGGTCAGCGAGCGGAGCTGCGTCGCGTAGCCGAACATTTCGGCCAGCGGCACTTCCGCCTTGATTTCCTTCATGCCGCCAGGGATGTCGTCCATGCCCTGGACGATGCCACGACGACCAGAAAGGTCGCCCATGACGTTGCCCATGTAGTCTTCCGGCGTCTCGACGACCACCGCCATCATCGGCTCCAGCAGGACCGGATTGGCACGGCGCATCGCTTCCTTGAAGGCCATCGAACCGGCCATCTTGAACGCGTTTTCGTTCGAGTCAACGTCGTGGTAGGAGCCGAAGTGCAGGGTCACCTTCACATCGACGACCGGAAATCCGGCCAGCACGCCGTTGTTCAGGGTGTCCTGGATGCCCTTGTCCACCGCCGGGATGTACTCGCGCGGCACCACGCCGCCCTTGATCGCATCCACGAACTCGTAGCCCTTGCCCTGTTCGGCGGGCTCGAGGTTGATCACCACGTGACCGTACTGACCGCGACCACCCGACTGCTTCACGAACTTGCCTTCGACGTCGGTAGCCGGCTTGCGGATGGTTTCGCGGTAGGCGACCTGCGGCGCGCCGACGTTGGCCTCGACGTTGAACTCGCGCTTCATGCGGTCGACGATGATCTCGAGGTGCAGCTCGCCCATGCCGGAGATGATGGTCTGACCCGACTCTTCATCGGTGCGGACGCGGAACGAGGGATCCTCGGCCGCCAGACGCCCCAGGGCGATGCCCATCTTTTCCTGGTCGCCCTTGGTTTTCGGTTCGACGGCGACGTGGATCACCGGGTCGGGGAAGACCATGCGCTCGAGGATGACCGGCGCGGCAGTGTCGCACAAGGTTTCACCCGTCGTGACGTCCTTGAGGCCGACCACGGCAGCGATGTCTCCCGCCAGCACTTCCTTGATTTCCTCGCGGTCATTGGCGTGCATCTGCAAAATGCGGCCGATGCGCTCCTTCTTGCCCTTGACCGAGTTCAACACCGTCGAACCGGACTCGAGGACGCCCGAGTAAACGCGGATGAAGGTCAGCTGACCGACGAACGGGTCGGTCATCAGCTTGAAGGCGAGCGCGGAGAACTTTTCCTCGTCCTTCGCGTAACGCACCACTTCCTTCTCGTCATCGTCGACGCCCGCAACCGGCGGAATGTCGATCGGCGACGGCAGGTACTGGATGACGGCGTCCAGCATGCGCTGCACGCCCTTGTTCTTGAACGCGGTACCGCACAGCATGGGCTGGATCTCGCACGACAGCGTACGCGCGCGCAGACCGGCGATGACTTCTTCCTCGGAAAGCTCGCCTTCCTCGAGGTACTTGTTCATCAGGTCTTCGTTGGCCTCAGCAGCCGCCTCGACCATGTTGGCACGCCACTCTTCGGCGGTCGCGACCAGATCCGACGGGATGTCGTGATACTCGAACTTCATCCCCTGGGACGGCTCGTCCCAGATGATCGCCTTCATCTTGAGCAGATCAACCACGCCCTTGAAGCTGTCCTCCGCACCGATGGGGATCACCACCGGGACGGGATTGGCCTTCAGGCGCGTCTTCATCTGGTCGACGACCTTATAGAAGTTGGCACCCGAACGGTCCATCTTGTTCACGAAGGCAAGGCGCGGCACCTTGTACTTGGTCGCCTGGCGCCAAACGGTCTCGGACTGCGGCTGCACGCCACCCACGGCGCAATACACCATGCAGGCACCGTCGAGCACACGCATCGAGCGCTCCACCTCGATCGTGAAGTCCACGTGTCCCGGGGTGTCGATGATGTTGAAGCGATGCTCGGGGAAGGAATTGTCCATACCCTTCCAGAAGCACGTGACCGCAGCGGACGTGATCGTGATGCCACGCTCTTGCTCCTGCACCATCCAGTCGGTGGTCGCCGCGCCATCGTGCACCTCACCGAGCTTATGGCTCACGCCGGTGTAGAACAGGATGCGCTCGGTCGTAGTCGTCTTGCCGGCGTCGATGTGAGCGGAGATACCGATGTTGCGGTAGCGCTCGATGGGAGTCTTGCGAGCCACGTTTTATCTGCCTTGTCTGAGTCGCGCTTGTGACGCGATGAACGGTTTCATGCGTTAGAAAACAATCGAGCCCTGTGCAGGGCCCGAGATACCGCTACCGACGAAAATCAGAAGCGGTAGTGCGAGAACGCCTTGTTGGCTTCGGCCATGCGGTGCACTTCCTCGCGCTTCTTCATGGCGGAACCGCGACCTTCGGCGGCTTCCAGGAGCTCGCCGGCGAGGCGCTGGGCCATGGACTTCTCGGCGCGCTTGCGCGCAGCCTCGCGCAGCCAGCGCATGGACAGCGCCATGCGACGCGACGGACGCACTTCGACCGGCACCTGATAGTTGGCACCACCCACGCGACGGCTCTTCACCTCGACGACCGGCTTCACGTTGGCAACCGCCGCAGCAAAGACCTCAAGCGGGTCCTTGCTGGATTTGGTGGCGATGTTCTCGAACGCACCATAAACGATGCGCTCGGCAACCGACTTCTTGCCGGACTGCATGATCACGTTGATGAACTTCGAAACATCCTGATTACCGAATTTCGGATCGGGCAGGACTTCGCGCTTGGGTACTTCACGACGACGCGGCATGGCAACCTCTAGCTAAATTTCTGTGACCAACAATCAGGCTTTCTTCGGGCGCTTCGCACCGTACTTCGAACGCGACTGCTTACGATCCTTGACGCCCTGCAGATCGAGGGAGCCGCGGACGATGTGGTAGCGCACACCCGGAAGGTCCTTCACACGACCACCGCGGATCAGGACCACCGAGTGCTCCTGCAGGTTGTGACCTTCGCCACCGATGTAGGAGATGACCTCGAAGCCATTGGTCAGGCGAACCTTCGCGACCTTACGCAGCGCCGAGTTTGGCTTCTTCGGGGTCGTGGTATAGACACGGGTGCACACACCACGCTTCTGCGGGCAAGCGTCCAGCGCGGGAACCTTGCTCTTGGTCGCTTCCATCTGGCGCGGCTTGCGGACAAGCTGATTGATTGTTGGCATAGCTTAAGAATTTCCCAAAAGACCGAGGCAGCCCACCGCGGGCCGCCTCGGGCGGATTATTCCGGCTGCAACCGACTACGATTGGTCGGTCTACAAAAAGAGGCCGGAGTTTATGCCGAGGCCGGCGGCAAAGTCAACTGGCCTCGATGTCCTGCTGCGTTTCGACAACCTCTTCCACTGCGGACCATGCGTGACCGGCGCCGAGATCCACGCCTTCCTCCTGAGCCTTGCGGCTGCGGTGGTAGGCAAGACCGGTACCGGCCGGGATCAGGCGGCCGACGATGACGTTTTCCTTCAAACCACGCAACTCGTCGCGCTTGCCCATGATCGCCGCCTCGGTCAGAACCCGCGTGGTTTCCTGGAACGAAGCCGCGGAGATGAACGAATCGGTGGAGAGGGACGCCTTGGTGATGCCCAGCAGCACGTTCTCGTAATGCGCCGGCAGCTTGCCCTCGCCATCGACGCGGTCGTTCTCGTCGAGCACTTCGGACCGTTCGACCTGTTCCTCGCGGATGAACTTGGAATCGCCCGGGTCGGTGATGACCACGCGGCGCAGCATCTGGCGAACGATCACCTCGATGTGCTTGTCGTTGATCTTCACGCCCTGCAGTCGATACACGTCCTGCACTTCGTCGATGATGTAGCGCGCGAGTTCATTGATACCCTGCAGGCGCAGGATGTCATGCGGATCGGCCGGACCGTCGACGATGAGTTCGCCCTTGTTCACCACCTGGCCATCGTGGACCATGAGATGCTTGTCCTTCGGGATCAGGAACTCGTGCACGTTGCCGTCGGGCTCGGTGATCACCAGGCGCTGCTTGCCCTTGGTCTCCTTGCCGAACGACACCGTGCCGGTGTACTCGGCAAGCAAGCCCGCGTCCTTCGGCGAACGCGCTTCGAACAGCTCGGCAACGCGCGGCAGACCACCGGTGATGTCGCGCGTCTTGGCCGATTCCTGCGGGATGCGCGCCAGGATGTCGCCGACGTTGATCTGCTGGCCGTCCTTCACGGTGATCAGCGAACCGACCTGGAAAGTGATCGCCACCGCGTGGTCTGTCCCGGCGATCTTCACCTCCTCGCCGCTCTCGTCGAGCAGCTTGACCTGCGGGCGCAGACCCTTGGCAGCACCGGTGCTGGAACGACGCTTGGAATCGATCACCACCAGCGTTGACAGGCCCGTGACTTCGTCGATCTGCTTGGCGACCGTCACGCCCTCCTCGACGTTCTCGAACTTCACCGTACCGGAGTACTCGGTCACGATCGGGCGGGTGTGCGGATCCCACGACGCCAGTTGGGTACCGGCCTTCACCGAGGCACCGTCGTCGGCCATCAGCGTGGCGCCGTACGGCAGCTTATGGCGCTCGCGCTCGCGGCCCATGTCGTCGGCCACCACGACTTCCGCCGAACGCGCGATGACGACCTTCTCGCCCTTCGCGTTGGCCACGTAGCGCATGTTGCCGGCGAAGCGGATGGTACCGCCCGACTTCGCCTCGACGCCGCTCGCCGCCGCCGCTCGCGACGCCGCACCACCGACGTGGAAGGTACGCATGGTGAGCTGCGTGCCCGGTTCGCCGATCGACTGCGCGGCGATGACGCCCACCGCCTCGCCGACGTTGACCATCGAACCGCGGCCGAGGTCGCGGCCGTAGCACTTGGCGCACAGTCCGTAGCGCGTCTCGCAGGTGAGCGGCGTGCGCACCTTGACCTCGTCCACGCCCAGGCTTTCGATCAGTTCGACCGCGTCTTCGTCCAGCAACGTGCCGGCCTCGATCGCGGTTTCCTGGTTATCCGGATTGACCACATCCTCGGCGCAGACGCGGCCCAGGATGCGCTCACGCAGCGGCTCGACGACTTCACCGCCCTCGATCAGCGCCTTCATGGCGAAGCCGTCGCGCGTGCCGCAGTCGTCCTCGATGACGACCAGGTCCTGCGTGACGTCGACCAGGCGGCGCGTCAGGTAACCCGAGTTCGCGGTCTTCAATGCGGTGTCGGCGAGACCCTTACGCGCGCCGTGCGTCGAGATGAAGTACTGCAGGACGTTCAGGCCTTCGCGGAAGTTCGTGGTGATCGGCGTCTCGATGATCGAGCCGTCCGGCTTCGCCATCAGGCCGCGCATGCCCGCGAGCTGGCGGATCTGCGCGGCGGAACCGCGCGCACCGGAGTCGGCCATCATGTAGATGGAGTTGAACGATTCCTGGCGGACGTTCTGTCCGTCGCGGTTGACGACGTCTTCCGAACCGAGCTGCTCCATCATCGCCTTGGCAACCTGGTCGCCGCAGCGGCCCCAGATATCCACGACCTTGTTGTAGCGCTCGCCGTCCGTGACCAGACCCGAGGTGTATTGCTGCGCAATCTCCTTGACCTCGGCTTCGGCGGCGCGGATGAGCTCGTGCTTCGCGTTCGGCACCAGCATGTCCTTGACGGCAATCGAGATGCCCGCGCGGGTCGCCAGGCGGTAGCCGAACTGCATCAACTGGTCGGCGAAGATCACCGTCGCGCGCAGCCCGCAGCGGCGGAACGAGGCGTTGATGAGCTTGGAGATTTCCTTCTTCTTCAGCGCCTTGTCGATCACGCTGAACGGCAGGCCCGCCGGCAGGATCTCGGACAGGATGGCGCGCCCAGCAGTCGTGTTGTAGCGCGTGATGCGCTCGATGCGCTCGCCGTTGGGGCCGAGGTCAGCCTCCTTCAGGCGCACGGTGACCCGCGCATGCAAGGCGATCTGGCCGGACTCGTAGGCGCGCTTCACCTCGCCCACGTCGGTGAAGAGCATGCCCTCGCCCGGCACATTCACACCCTCGCGGGTGGCGTAGTACAGGCCCAGAACGATGTCCTGCGACGGCACGATGATCGGCTCGCCGTTGGCGGGCGACAGCACGTTGTTGGAGGCCAGCATCAAGGTGCGGGCTTCCATCTGTGCTTCCAGCGACAGCGGCACGTGGACGGCCATCTGGTCGCCGTCGAAGTCGGCGTTGAAGGCGACGCAGACGAGCGGATGCAACTGGATCGCCTTGCCCTCGATCAGCACCGGCTCGAAAGCCTGGATGCCGAGGCGGTGCAGCGTCGGCGCGCGGTTCAGCATCACCGGGTGCTCGCGGATCACTTCCTCGAGGATGTCCCACACCACCGGCTCCTGCGACTCCACCATCTTCTTGGCCTGCTTGATGGTCGTGGCCAGGCCCATCAGCTCGAGCTTGTTGAAGATGAAGGGCTTGAACAGCTCCAGCGCCATCAGCTTGGGCAGGCCGCACTGGTGCAGCTTCAGTTGCGGGCCCACGGTGATGACCGAACGGCCCGAGTAGTCGACGCGCTTGCCCAGCAGGTTCTGGCGGAAGCGGCCGCCCTTGCCCTTGATCATGTCGGCGAGCGACTTCAGCGGACGCTTGTTGGCGCCGGTCATGGCCTTGCCGCGGCGGCCGTTGTCGAGCAGCGAGTCGACGGCCTCCTGCAGCATGCGCTTCTCGTTGCGCACGATGATGTCGGGCGCCTTGAGTTCGAGCAGGCGCTTCAGGCGGTTGTTGCGGTTGATGACGCGGCGGTACAGGTCGTTCAGGTCGGAGGTGGCGAAGCGGCCGCCGTCCAGCGGCACCAGCGGACGCAGGTCCGGCGGCAGCACCGGCAGCACTTCGAGGATCATCCACTCGGGCTTGATGCCCGACTGCTGGAAGGCCTCCAGCACCTTAAGGCGCTTGGAGAACTTCTTGATCTTCGCTTCCGAGTTCGTGGTTTCGAGGTCGCCGCGCAGACGCTCGATCTCGAGGTTCACGTCCAGCGTGCGCAGCAGCTCGCGGATGCCTTCGGCGCCCATCACCGCGTCGAAGTCGTCACCGTACTCCTCGACCTTGGCGAGGTAGTCGTCTTCGGTCAGCAATTGCGCGCGGTTGAGCGGCGTCATGCCCGGCTCGACGACGACGAAGGCCTCGAAGTACAGCACGCGCTCGATGTCGCGCAGGGTCATGTCGAGCACCATGCCGAGACGGCTCGGCAGGCTCTTCAGGAACCAGATGTGGGCGACCGGCGAGGCGAGCTCGATGTGGCCCATGCGCTCGCGGCGCACTTTCGACAGCGTCACTTCGACGCCGCACTTCTCGCAGATCACGCCGCGGTGCTTGAGGCGCTTGTACTTGCCGCACAAGCACTCGTAGTCCTTCACCGGGCCGAAGATCTTGGCGCAGAACAGGCCGTCACGCTCCGGCTTGAAGGTGCGGTAGTTGATGGTCTCGGGCTTCTTCACCTCGCCATAGGACCAGGTGCGGATCTTGTCCGGCGACGCGAGGCCGATGGTGATGGCGTCGAACTCTTCCTCGTTCGGCAGGGTTTGCTTGAACAGGTCAGCGAGCAGGCTCTTCATGTATCACTCCATCCGGGAGGCGGCATCGTGTGCCACCCCCGCGGGATTCATTCGCAGGCGAGGGTTTGCGGTTTCCCGTTCATTCACGATCGAGGTCGATGTCGATCGCGAGCGAGCGGATTTCCTTCACCAGCACGTTGAAGGACTCCGGCATGCCGGAATCGATCTTGTGCTCGCCCTTGACGATGTTTTCGTACACCTTCGTCCGGCCGGTCACGTCGTCGGACTTGACCGTCAGCATCTCCTGCAGCGTGTAGGCCGCGCCATAGGCTTCCAGCGCCCACACTTCCATCTCGCCGAAGCGCTGGCCACCGAACTGCGCCTTGCCGCCCAGCGGCTGCTGGGTGACGAGCGAGTACGGGCCGGTCGAACGGGCGTGCATCTTGTCGTCGACCAGGTGGTGCAGCTTCAGCACGTGCTTGTAGCCGACGGTGACCTTGCGTTCGAACGCCTCGCCGGTACGACCGTCGTACAGCGTGACCTGGCCACCCACCGGCAGGCCGGCAAGCTCGAGCATCGCCGAGATCTCTGCCTCCTTCGCGCCATCGAAAACCGGCGTCGCGAACGGAACGCCCTTGCGCAGGTTCGCTGCCAGCTCGACAACTTCCACCTCGCTGAGTTCAGCGATGTTCTCGGACTTGCCGCTGGAGTTGTAGATCTTGTCAAGGAAGCCACGAAGCTCCTCGACCGCCGCCTTGGCGCGCATCATCTGGTCGATCTGCTTGCCCAGGCCCTTCGCCGCCCAGCCCAGGTGCGTCTCGAGGATCTGGCCGATGTTCATCCGCGACGGCACACCCAGCGGATTGAGCACGATGTCGAGCGGCGTGCCGTCTTCCATGTAGGGCATGTCCTCGACCGGGACGATCTTCGACACCACACCCTTGTTGCCATGGCGGCCGGCCATCTTGTCGCCCGGCTGCAGGCGGCGCTTGACGGCCAGGTAGACCTTGACCATCTTCTGCACGCCCGGCGGCAGCTCGTCGCCCTGGGTGAGCTTCTTCTTCTTGACCTCGAAGGCCAGGTCGAAGTCCTTGCGGGTGTTCTCCAGGCCTTCGCGCACTGCCTCGAGCTGCGTCGCCAGCGCCTCGTCCGCCAGGCGGATATCGAACCAGTGGTAGAACTCGAGCGAGTCGAGGTATTCCTCGTTGATCTCGGCGCCCTTGGCGAGCTTCTTCGGACCGCCATTGGCCTTCTGACCCACGATCATGCGCTTGATCCGGGCGAACGCGTCACGCTCGACGATGCGCATCTGGTCGGCGAGATCGGTCTTGTAGCTGCGCAGGTGGTCATCGATGATCGACTGCGCGCGCTTGTCGCGCTCGATGCCTTCGCGGGTGAACACCTGCACGTCGATCACGGTGCCGACCATGCCGGACGGCACGCGCAGCGACGTGTCCTTCACGTCGGACGCCTTCTCGCCGAAGATCGCGCGCAGCAGCTTCTCTTCCGGCGTGAGCTGGGTTTCGCCCTTGGGCGTGACCTTGCCCACCAGCACGTCGCCGGCTTCGACCTCGGCGCCGATATAGACGATGCCCGACTCGTCGAGACGCGACAGTTGCGCTTCACCCAGCGACGCGATGTCGCGGGTGATTTCCTCCGGCCCCAGCTTGGTGTCGCGTGCGACGACAGTGAGCTCCTCGATGTGGATCGAGGTGAAGCGGTCTTCAGCGACGACGCGCTCGGAGATCAGGATCGAGTCTTCGAAGTTGTAGCCGTTCCACGGCATGAAGCCGACCAGCATGTTCTGGCCCAGCGCCAGCTCGCCGAGGTCGGTCGAGGCACCATCGGCCACGACGTCGCCCTTCGCGATCAGGTCGCCCACCTTCACCACCGGACGCTGGTTGATGTTGGTGTTCTGGTTGGAGCGGGTGTACTTGATCATGTTGTAGATGTCGACGCCGACTTCGCCCGGCAGGGTCTCGTCGTCGTTCACCCGGATCACGACCCGGTTCGCATCCACGTAGTCCACCATGCCGCCGCGGCGAGCCTGCACCGCCGTGCCGGAGTCGACCGCCACGCGGCGCTCCATGCCGGTGCCGACGAGCGACTTTTCCGGACGCAGGCAAGGAACCGCCTGGCGCTGCATGTTCGCACCCATCAGCGCGCGGTTGGCGTCGTCATGCTCTAGGAACGGGATCAGCGATGCCGCCACCGACACGATCTGACCCGGCGCAACGTCCATGTACTGGACCATGTCGGAGGTCGCCAGCAGGAATTCACCCTTGTGGCGGCAGGACACGAGGTCGCCGGCCAGCGCCCCCTCGGCATCGATCTCGGCGTTGGCCTGTGCGATGACATACTGGCCTTCTTCAATCGCCGACAGGAAATCGATCTGGTCGGTGACCTTGCCGTCGACCACCTTGCGGTACGGCGTCTCGAGGAAGCCGTGACGGTTGGTGCGGGCATACACCGCCAGCGAGTTGATGAGGCCGATGTTCGGACCTTCCGGCGTCTCGATCGGGCACACGCGGCCGTAGTGCGTCGGATGCACGTCGCGCACCTCGAAGCCGGCGCGCTCGCGCGTCAGGCCGCCCGGGCCGAGTGCGGACACACGACGCTTGTGCGTGATCTCGGACAGCGGGTTGGTCTGGTCCATGAACTGCGACAACTGGCTGGAGCCGAAAAATTCCTTGATCGCAGCCGAGATCGGCTTGGCGTTGATCAGGTCGTGCGGCATCAGGTTGTCGGACTCGGCCTGCGACAGGCGCTCCTTGACCGCGCGCTCGACGCGCACGAGGCCGGCGCGGAACTGGTTCTCGGCCAGCTCGCCGACCGAACGCACGCGACGGTTGCCGAGGTGGTCGATGTCGTCGATCTCGCCGCGACCGTTGCGCAGCTCAACCAGCACGCCGATCACCGCCAGGATGTCGTCATTGACGAGGACGCCCGGGCCATCCTCGCCATGCGCGCCGACACGCTCGTAGAAGCGCTTCAGCCAAGCGGGCGCCTTGTCGTCCATTTTCTCCGGATAGGCGCGGCGGTTGAACTTCATGCGACCGACGGTCGACAGGTCGTAGCGCTCTTCGGCGTAGAACAAGCCGTTGAACAGGCCTTCCACCGCGTCCTCGGTGGGCGGCTCGCCCGGACGCATCATGCGGTAGATCGCCACCTTGGCCGCCCACTGGTCGGCGGTCTCGTCGATGCGCAGCGTCTGCGAGATGTAGCCACCGCGGTCGAGGTCGTTGATGTACAGCGTGCGCAGTTGCGTCACGCCCGCCGTGCGCAGCTTGTCGAGCAGATCCTCGGTGATCTCGTCGTTGGCGCGCGCGAGCACTTCGCCCGTTTCCGGATCGGCGACGTTGCTGGCGATCACGCGGCCAAGGATGAAGTCGTCACCGACCGAGATCGTCTTCACGCCGGCCTGGTCCAGCTCGCGGATGTGCTTGGCGGTGATGCGCTTGTCGCGCGCCACGATCAGCGTGCCGTCAGGCGCGGTGATGTCGAAACGTGCCACTTCGCCGCGCAGGCGCTCGGGGACGATCTCGAACGACACGCCCTCGGGCTGCAGCACGAAGTTGTCGAAATCGTGGAAGGTCTCGAGGATTTCCTCCGGTGTCATGCCGATGGCACGCAGCAGGATGGTCACCGGCATCTTGCGGCGACGGTCGACGCGGAAATACAGGTAATCCTTGGGATCGAACTCGAAATCGAGCCAGGAGCCGCGGTAGGGGATGATCCGGGCCGAGAACAGCAGCTTGCCGGAAGAATGCGTCTTGCCGCGGTCGTGCTCGAAGAACACGCCAGGCGAGCGGTGAAGCTGCGAGACGATGACACGCTCGGTGCCGTTGATGACGAAGGAACCGGTGTCGGTCATGAGCGGGATCTCGCCCATGTAGACTTCCTGCTCCTTCACCTCCTTGATCGTCTCCTTGGGGGCCTCACGGTCCATGATGACCAGCCGGACGCGCGCGCGCAGCGGCGAGGCGAAGGTCAGGCCGCGCTGCTGGCATTCCGTAACGTCGAAGGCTGGCTCGCCCAGCATGTACTGGACGAACTCGAGCCGTGCATTGCCACTGTGGCTCGAGATCGGGAAAATCGAGGTGAAGGCCGCCTGCAGGCCTTGGTTGCGCCGCGTGTCGGGCGGCGTTTCGGCTTGCAGGAATTCGGCGAAGGACTCGATCTGGGTGGCGAGCAGGAAAGGCGCATCGAGCACGGCCGCGCGCTTGGCGAAGCTCTTGCGGATACGCTTTTTCTCAGTGTAGGAATACGCCATGGATGCTCCGGCTAGAGTTCGAACATCAAAAAGACAGAACACAGCGCCCGGTGGGCGGTAACGCTCTGGTCTGGCTTCAGATGCAGTCGGGTCGGTAAAAACTTCAATACAAAGCACGAAAGGGCCGGCACCCCTAGGAGTGCCAGCCCCGCTCGAAAGGCGAGAATTACTTGACCTCGACCTTCGCGCCAGCGTCCTCGAGCTGCTTCTTCAGCGCTTCGGCGTCGGCCTTCGAGATGCCTTCCTTCACCGCCTTCGGCGCGCCGTCGACGACGTCCTTGGCTTCCTTCAGTCCCAGGCCGGTGGCGGCACGGACGACCTTGATGACCTCGACCTTCTTCTCGCCGGCAGCGGTAAGGATCACGTCGAATTCGGTCTTCTCTTCAACCGCAGCGGCGGCAGCGCCGGCACCCGGGGCAGCCACAGCCATCGCGGCAGCGGACACGCCGAACTTCTCTTCGAACGCCTTCACCAGGTCGTTCAGTTCCATCACGGTCATGGCGCCAACGGCTTCCAGGATGTCTTCTTTGCTGATTGCCATTTCAAATCACTCCAGAATCGATACTTGTAAGAAAACGGTAGTTGCAGCGGTAGTCGTGGCGCGCGCTCAGGCGGCCGACTCTTCGCGCTGCTTGGCGAGCGCAGCCATTGCGCGAGCGAAGCCGGAAACCGGCGCCTGCATGACGCCCAGCAGGGTCGCCAGCAGTTCTTCGCGGCTCGGGATCGAAGCGAGCGCCTGCACGGCGGCCTTGTCGAGCGTCTTGCCCGCATAGGAACCGGCCTTCAGCACCAGCTTGTCATTGCCCTTGGCGAAGTCGTTCAGCACCTTGGCAGCGGCGACCGGATCGGTCGAGATGCCATAGATCAGCGGGCCGGTCAGTTGATCGCCCAGCCCCTCGAACGGGGTACCGACGATCGCGCGGCGCACCAGGGTGTTCTTCAGCACGCGCAGGTAAACGCCAGATTCGCGGGCCTTGGCACGCAGCGCGGTGAGATCGCCCACCGCAATGCCGCGATACTCGGCCACCGCGATCGTCTGGGCGTTGGCCACTTGTGCCGACACCTCAGCCACTACGGCTTTCTTGTCATCGAGATTGAGACCCACGGGTCCTTCCTCCTATCAAGTCAACACGCGAACCACTTGTGGCGATTCGCACCCACGGCGACCTGGATCAGGAGTGCGGCCGTGGCTCAACAAGAGCCAGCAGCCAGAATCCTGTTCTGGGCACACCGTCTGCGCAGGCCGTCGGAGACAATTAAACGATTGCCGGGGCAATCGCACCTGCGGTCTTTGACGATCCGCCCGGCAAGCAGCACCGGGACGGCCCAAAGTTCCTGCATGCCGGCCCGCGAACGGGCCGGCGTAATTCGATACGCGACGTCGCCGCCGCGCTCACGTCACGCAGCGTTGACGCTGCTCGGTTCGACGCGGACACCGGCGCCCATCGTGCTCGACAGCGCGATGCGGCGCAGATAGACGCCCTTGGCCGCCGCCGGCTTGGCCTTGACCAGCGCATCGATGAAGGCGGACAGGTTCTGCTGCAGCGCATCGACCCCGAACGAGGCGCGACCGATGGTGGCGTGCACCAGGCCAGCCTTGTCGGTGCGGTACTGCACCTGGCCTGCCTTGGCGTTCTTGACCGCAGTGGCGACGTCCATCGTCACGGTGCCGACCTTCGGGTTCGGCATCAGGCCGCGCGGACCGAGGATCTGGCCGAGCTGGCCGACCACGCGCATGGCGTCCGGCGTCGCGATGCAGACGTCGAAGTTGAGGTTGCCGGCCTTGACCTGCTCCGCGAGGTCATCGAAACCGACGACGTCGGCGCCCGCGGCACGCGCAGCTTCGGCCTTGTCGCCCTGGGCGAACACGGCGACGCGAACCGATTTGCCGGTGCCGGCAGGCAGCACCACCGAGCCACGCACGACCTGGTCGGACTTGCGTGCGTCGACGCCGAGGTTCACGGCGACGTCGATGGATTCGTCGAACTTGGCGGTCGCGCAGTCCTTGACCAGAGCCAGGGCTTCAGCCACCGGATAGGCCTGATTGCGGTCGACCTTGGCGCGCAGCGCCTGAACTCGCTTCGAAAGTTTCGCCATGATCAGAGGCCCTCCACAGTGATGCCCATGCTGCGCGCGGAACCGGCGATCGTACGCACGGCTGCTTCCATGTCGGCGGCAGTGAGATCGGGCATCTTGGTCTTCGCGATCTCCTCGACCTGCGCGCGGGTGACCGAGCCGACCTTGTCGGTATGGGGCTTAGGCGAACCCTTCTGGATGCCGGCGGCCTTCTTGATAAGGATCGTGGCCGGCGGCGTCTTCATGATGAAGGTGAAGCTCTTGTCCGCGTAGGCGGTGATCACCACCGGAATCGGCAGGCCCGGCTCCATGCCCTGGGTCTTGGCATTGAAGGCCTTGCAGAATTCCATGATGTTCAGGCCGCGCTGACCGAGCGCCGGACCGATCGGGGGGCTGGGGTTGGCCTTGCCGGCCGGCACCTGCAGCTTTACGTAACCAGTGATTTTCTTTGCCATTGCGGCTCGCTCCTGTGTTGAGTGCTAGCGCACCGGGGTCGCCCCGGCGCTCCTCGCGTCCCGTGCGTCATGGCGACGTCAACGGGCTGCAGCAGGCCTCGCGGCCTGCCGCCATCGCGCTCAGGTCTTTTCGACCTGGGCGAAATCCAGTTCCACCGGCGTGGCGCGACCAAAGATGGTCACCGACACGCGCAGCTTGTTCTTCTCGTAATTGGCATCCTCGACCGCGCCGTGGAAGTCGGTGAAAGGACCTTCCTTGACGCGGACCACCTCGCCGATCTCGAACAGCACCTTGGGGCGGGGCTTCTCAACCCCTTCCTGCATCTGCTGCATGATCTTGTCGACTTCCTTTTCGGAAATCGGCGCCGGCTTGGTGGCGGTACCGCCGACAAAGCCGGTGACCTTCGGCGTGGACTTCACCAGGTGCCAGGTCTCGTCGTTCATTTCCATCTCGACGAGCACGTAGCCCGGGAAGAACTTGCGTTCGGTGATGCTCTTCTGGCCGCCGCGCATCTCGACGACCTCTTCGACCGGCACCAGCACCTGGCCGAAGGAATCCTGCATGCCCGCGCGGTTGATGCGATCAACCAGCGCGCGCTGGACGGACTTCTCGAAGCCCGAATAGGCGTGCACCACGTACCAGCGCTTCGTCATATCACTTCCATCCCAGAATGAGATCGTAGAGAACCCACTCGAGGCTCTTGTCGGTCAACCACAGGAAGACCGCCATGATCACCACGAAGGCGAACACCAGCCCGGTGGTCTGCACGGTTTCCTTGCGGCTCGGCCACACGACCTTCTTGGTCTCGGTGATCGCGTCACGCGCAAAATCGGCGAAGCGGCGGCCAGGCTCGGAAAACCACGCGACCGCACCACCAGCGATGACCCCCGCAAGCACGGACAGCACGCGCAGCACCATCGCCTGCTCGGACAGCAGGTAGAAGCCGACCACGCCGGCCGCAACCAGTGCCAGAGCCAGCGCGAACTTCAACTTATCGGCCATCGGAAAGAGAAACCCGGAAAAATATGGCAGGGGCAGAGGGAATCGAACCCCCAACCTTCGGTTTTGGAGACCGACGCTCTGCCAATTGAGCTATGCCCCTGCAGCAGAGACTACGAAGCGCACCCGCCAGGGTGCGCTTTGCGATCGAACAATCGGACTTCGATTACTCGATGATCTTGGCGATGACGCCGGCGCCGACGGTGCGGCCACCTTAGGGGATTG
>JAFEFC010000045.1 GCA_018240785.1 Pseudomonadota bacterium
ATCATCACCTACAAGCTCGCCGCCCACGCCGCCGACCTCGCCAAGGGTCACCCGGGCGCGCAGATCCGCGACAACGCGCTCTCCAAGGCGCGCTTCGAGTTCCGCTGGGAAGACCAGTTCAACCTCGGCCTCGATCCGGACAAGGCGAAGGAATTCCACGACGAGACCCTGCCCAAGGACTCGGCCAAGGTGGCGCACTTCTGCTCGATGTGCGGCCCGCACTTCTGCTCGATGAAGATCACCCAGGATGTGCGCGACTTCGCCGCGCAGCAGGGCCTGGACGAAGCCGAGGCGCTGAAGAAGGGCATGGAAGTGAAGGCGGTGGAGTTCGTGAAGAGCGGTGCGGATCTCTACAGGACGGTGTGACGAAGATGATGACAGTGACTTTCAATGGCGAGACACAGACCCTCAAGTGCCGGCTGACGGTGCGTGACATGCTCGAACGCATGGGTCTTGCGGGCAAACGGGTGGCGGTGGAGCGCAACGGCAGGGTCGTTCCCCGTGCCGAGCATGGCGACATCCTGCTGTTCGACGGCGATCGTCTGGAAGTCATCGCCGCCGTCGGTGGCGGCTGAGCGGGGCAGGGCACACCATCATGAGCACACAGGAGACAGCAATGAGCGACCCCTTGATCATCGCCGGAAAGGCCTATGCTTCGCGTCTGCTGGTCGGCACCGGCAAGTATCGGGACTTCGAGGAAACGCGCGACGCAGTCGAGGCCAGCGGGGCGGAGATCGTCACCGTGGCGATTCGCCGCACCAACATTGGCCAGCATGCCGGCGAACCCAGCCTGCTCGATTACCTGCCGCCTTCGCGCTACACCTACCTGCCCAACACCGCGGGCTGCTACACCGCAGAGGATGCGGTGCGCACCTTGCGCCTCGCGCGGGAGCTGCTCGATGGCCATGCGCTGGTCAAGCTCGAGGTGCTGGGCGACCCGCAGAACCTGTACCCCAACATGCCCGAAACCTTGAAGGCGGCCGAGACCCTGGTGCGGGAAGGCTTTCAGGTCATGGTGTACTGCTCGGACGATCCGATCCAGGCGCGCATGCTCGAGGACATCGGCTGTGCCGCGGTGATGCCGCTGGCGTCCATCATCGGCTCGGGCATGGGTATCCTCAATCCGTGGAATCTGCGTCTGATCATCGACAAGGCCCGGGTGCCGGTGCTTGTCGATGCCGGCGTCGGTACGGCCTCGGATGCGGCGATCGCGATGGAGCTAGGCTGCGACGCGGTGCTGATGAACTCGGCCATCTCGCATGCGCGCAAGCCGGTGCTGATGGCGAGCGCGATGAAGAAAGCGGTTGCGGCGGGGCGCGAGGCCTACCTGGCCGGACGCATGCCGCGCAAGCTCTACACCGCCGAGCCGTCCTCTCCCGCCGAGGGCCTGCTCGCCGCGCTCGCCGCGTGATTGCGGGCAGACCGTCGGCCGGATGAAGACTAGAGTGATGGAGGGTGCGTCGTGGCGGCCGGGTTGTGCTGGACGTGCGCCCTTCCTATCATCCGCTCCCCGCCGATTCCCGGCCGCAGCACAGAGACGACTTGAGTAGTTCGATGAGCGCAAAACCGACCGGTACGATGTGGCAGCAGTTCTTTCAGCGCTCGACTTCGACCGGTCTGAGCCTGCAGGGGCAGATCCGCCAGATGCTGGTCAGCGCCATCCTCGATGGCCAGTTGCCGCTCGATGCGCCGATTCCCTCCAGCCGCGAGCTCGCGGCCCAGCTCGGCGTGGCCCGCAACACCGTGGTCATCGCCTACCAGCAGCTCGCCGACGAGGGCTACCTGCTGTCGAGCGAGCGCAAGGGGCACTTCGTCAATCCCGCCATGCTGGGAAGCCGGCCGGCCCCGGCCGAGGCGCCGGATTCGGAAGTGCCGACGCTGGCGCCGGACTGGAGCCGGCGCTTCCGCTTCCGCCCCTCGGCCCAGCGCAATATCCAGAAGCGCACCGACTGGCAGCGTTATCGCTACCCCTTCCTGTACGGTCAGTTCGATCCCACTCTGTTCCCGGCCGCGGACTGGCGTGAATGCTGCATGAAGACGCTGAGCGTGCTCGAGATCAGCGAGTGGGCGCAGGACATGATCCTGCGCGACGACGCCTCGCTGGTGCACCAGATCCGCACGCGAGTCCTGCCGCGGCGTGGCGTGTGGGCCTCGGACGACGAGATCGTGGTCACCGTGGGCGCACAGCAGGCGCTGTATCTGCTGGCCGACCTGCTGGTCGGTCCGGACACGCCGGTGGGGGTGGAAGACCCCGGCTATCCCGATGCGCGCAACATCTTCAGCAGCCGTAGTGGGCGGCTCATCAACCTGGAAGTCGACGAGGGCGGGCTCGTGTGCGGGCCCGCGCTGGCAGGCTGTGATTATGTCTATGTGACGCCGAGCCACCAGTGCCCGACTACGGTGACGATGCCGATGGAGCGGCGCCAGGCCTTGCTGCGCGAGGCCGAGGAATCGGACTTCGTGCTCATCGAGGACGACTACGACAGCGAGAACCCCTTCGGTGACGATCCGATCCCGGCCCTGAAGAGCCTCGACCGCAACGACCGTGTGATCTACGTCGGCAGCCTCTCAAAAAGCCTCGCACCTGGGCTGCGCATCGGCTACGTGGTGGGGCCTGCCGAACTCATCCGCGAGTTGCGGGGCATCCGCCGCCTGAACCTGCGCCACCCGACGGCCTTCATGCAACGTGCTTTCGCGCTGTTCCTGTCGCTCGGCCATCACGATGCCCTGCTGCGCCGCATGTCGGCGGCGCACCACGAACGCGCGCAGTGCCTGTTGCGCGCATTGGCGGTGCATCTGCCCGAATGTCGGCCGATGCCGATCTCCGGCGGCTCGGCGTGCTGGGTGGAGGGGCCTTCCTGGCTCGATGCCGCCGAGCTGGCGCGTCGGGCGGAGTCGCTGGGCGTGTTGATCGAGCCCGGAGCGGTGTTCTTCGCTGCCGACACGCCCGTGCGCCACTGCTTCCGTCTGGGCTTCTCGTCGATTCCGGCAGACCGGATCGAACCCGGCATCACCTTGCTGGGCGAGGCCCTGCGCGCACTGCGCCCCCTGGCCTGAAGCCGGGCGGCCCTGGCCCAAACGATAGGGTGGAACTGGTTCTAACCGAGTGCGGGTTGAATCTCTAGTCTTGAGGTTGTGCGGTGCCGTGAGACCCAGTCCGACGGCCACCGAGAATAAGCCCCGCAACCAGGAGACCCAAGATGACCCAGCCCACCGTCGAATTGCTTCAGGCCTTCAGTGATGCCTGGAACCGCCATGACATCGATGCCCTGATGAGCTTCATGGACGATGACTGCTCGTTCCACGCCGTTGCCGGCCCCGATCTGCTCGGCCGCAGCTTCGTCGGCCGTGACGCGGTACGACAGGGCTTCGAGCTTGCGTGGCAGACCTTCCCCGATGCCGCATGGCTGGATCCGGATCATTTCGTGGTCGGCAATCGTGGCGTCAGCGAGTCGACGTTCTGCGGTACCAAGGCCGATGGCACGCGCATCGAAGCGCGCATGGTGGATGTCTTCTCCTTCCGCGGCGGCAAGATCGCGATCAAGAACGCGTACCGCAAGGACCGCCCGCCGGTCTCTGGCGCCTGAGCTCCTGAACGCATTGCCGAGGAGCCAGGAAATGGACGCTACAACCCTCAAGCAACCCTTCGTCGGAGGCCGCGCCACCGAGCCCTCCGCCCCCTATGATCCGGCCTACGATCCGCTGGTGTCGGCCACGCCCGGCCACGGTCGCCAGTACGCACCGACTTACTGGATCGGCACCGCCGGCGAGCCGCCGGAAGATGATGGGCCGATCACCCACGACATCGACGTCGATGTCGCCATCATCGGCTCCGGTTTCACCGGCCTGACCACCGCGATCTTCCTCGCGCAGGAGTACGGCATCAAGGCCACCGTGCTCGAGGCCAACCGCACCGCCTGGGGTTGCAGCGTACGCAACGGCGGGCAGGCGCAGTGCGCCTCGGGGCGTCTCAAGCGCTCGCAGTGGATCGAGCGCTGGGGCCTGGATACCGCGCTGAAGATGCACAAGGAGTGCGTCGACGGCATGGAGAACTTCAAGGAGCTGATCAAGGACATCGACTGCGATCCGCAGCCGGGCGGTCACCTCTACATCGCGCACCGCGACAAGGTCATGCCGACGCTGGAGAAGGAAGCCAAGCTGTTGCGCGAGACCTTCAAGTACAACGCCCGCATCCTCGATGCCGCGACCGTACGCCGCGAGTACGTCGACGACAAGGAGGCCTGCGGCGCGATGCACGAGCCCGAGGGCATCGGCATCCACGCGGGCAAGCTTGCCTTCGGCTACCTGAAGAAGGCGCGCGCGCTCGGCGCCAAGGTGCATCCGGCCAGCCCGGTGCAGGGCTGGGAAACCCGCAACGGCGTGCATTACCTGCGCACCCCCGGCGGCATCGTGCGTGCGCGTGCAGTGGGTGTCGCCACCGGTGGCTACACTTCGAACCACCTGCATCCCGAGCTGAAGAACCGCCTGCTGCCCATCCTCTCGAACTCGATCGTGACGCGGCCGCTGACCCAGGCCGAGATCGAGGCGTGCAACTTCCGCACCAAACAGGTGATCACCGACACCCGGATCCTGCGCCACTACTACCGCCTGATGCCGGATAACCGTGTCCAGATCGGCAGCCGCAGCGCCATCACCGGCCAGGATGCGCCGCAGAAGAAATACGAGGACTTCCTGATTCGCGACCTTCACCGCAAGTTCCCGGCGCTCGAAGGTATCCAGATCGACTACTCGTGGTGGGGCTGGGTGGACGTGAGCCACGACATGATGCCCCGAATCTTCCAGCCTGATCCGAAGCAGACGATCTATTACGCGCTCGGGTACGGCGGCAATGGCGTCATGTACTCGGCTCAGGCGGGTCGCCGGCTGGCGCAGTGGATCGCCGGCAAGGGCAAGGAACTGGATCTGCCGATCTTCACCTCAAAACTGCCGTTCCCCAACATCCGCGAGATGGTGGAGTCGCAGGCCTTCGCGCCCTTCCGTCGCTTCGGCCAGTGGTGGCTGTACCGCTGGTACAACCTGAAGGACGAAGTCCTCTGAATCCCGTGTTGCGTCCTGGCAGCCGTCGGCCGGGACGCGAACTCCGGCCGCACTACCCCGTAGCACCATTCCAACAATGAACTATCAAGACTGATAGAGGAGACGATCATGAACATCCGAAAATCCCTGCTGGTATCGATGTTTGCCGCTGCGAGCCTCGTGGTGACAGCCCCGGCAGCTCTTGCTGCCACCTTCAAGATGGCAGTCGGCGATGCCGCCGGGGGAACGCAATGGGAACTCGGCACCAGTTTCGCCAAGAGCTTCAGCGAAAAGACCGGTGGCAAGCACAAGGTCGACCTGTTCCCCAACGGTCAGCTCGGCGACGAGCAGGACACGGTGAATAACGCCTCGATGGGGCTGCTCGACTTCTCCATTCTCGCGATCAACAACATCACGCCGTTCTCGCCGACGGTCGGCGTCCTCACGATGCCCTACGTGATCCGCTCGGCCGAGGAGGCGAAGAAGCTGACGACCGGTGCGGTCGGCAAGGAACTCACCGCGAACACGGTTCGCGACGCCGGCGTCCGGATCATCGGCTGGGCTTATTCGGGTTTCCGCGTGCTGACCAACTCGAAGAAGCCGGTGCAGACGCTGAACGACCTCAAAGGACTGGTGATCCGCGTACCGAAGAACGAGATCATGATCGCTTCCTACCAGGCCTGGGGTGTCAATCCGACTCCGATGTCGTGGGCCGAGACCTTCACCGCGCTGCAACAGCGTGTCGTCGATGGTCAGGACAACCCGTACATCACGATCTCGGCGATGAAGTTCAACGAAGTCCAGAAGTACATCACCAACATCCGCTACATCTTTTCGCTGGAACCGCTGATCGTCAGCGAACAGGTCTTCAAGGCTCAGAAACCCGACGTGCAGAAGGCCATCCTCGAGGCCGGCGAGGCGGCTACCGAGCACAGCTACAAGTATCTGCTCGAGACTGAGGACAGGATCAAGAAGGAACTGGTGGCCAAGGGCATGCAGATCGTCGAACCGGCCGACGGCGAGAAGGAGTGGATCGAAAAGGCGACCACGGTGGTGTGGCCCAAGTTCTACAAGGCCATTGGCGGCAAGGACAAGCTCGACCGCGTCCAGAAGGAACTCGGCCGCTGAGACGGCTTCAGTCCGACGCCTTCGGTTGAGGCTCGGCCCGGACGCTGACCCACCTGCGACCGGATCGAGCCTGCCGATAGGCTGCGCGCCGCGAATCTGACTCGTTGCCCTGGCCGGCCCAGGCCAGGGAAATCCCGTGCATTGCTTGTCCTGACCGGGAGCGATGGCGGCGCGCCAAAAATTCGAAATCGAGCATCCCCTCCTGGAGATCGCCATGTCCATTGGACGCGCTTTGCTGAAAGTGATCACGAACGTAGAGGAATACCTCTGCGAAGCCCTGCTTGCCTTCTTCGTCCTGCTGCTCTTTGTGCAGATCCTGCTGCGGCAGTTTTTCCAGTACTCCATCCCCTGGGGTGAGGAACTGGCGACCTACATGTTCGTCTGGTTCGCCTACCTTGGTGCGGTGGTGGCCGCCAAGATGTCGGCCCACAACCGTGTGACCTTCCAGTTCGCCTTTCTGCCACCGATCGCCAAGAAGATCAGCGAGACGATCGCCGACCTGCTGTGGGTGGGCTTCAACTTCTATTTCGCCTGGCTGAGTTACGACTTCGTCTTCAACCGCATGAACGCATTCTGGAAGTCGCAGACCATGGGAATCCCCATGAAGTATTTCTACATGATCCTGCCGGTCGCCTTCGTGCTGATGTCGATCCGCATCCTGTGGAACAACTACCTGGTGCTGTTCAAGGGCGTGCAGATCCGCGACCCGGAAGCGGAAGAGATCGAAGAACTCACGCGCGCCGCGGCTGCCGCGGTCAAGTAAGCACGCGCCAACAGGAGACAGATTCATGGAAACCTATGTCACGGAAATATTGTTCGGCGGCTTCCTGGCGCTGATGTTGCTGGGTGCGCCGATCACGGTGTCGCTGGCAGGGGCGGCGATGGCGGCCTTCCTGATCCTCGAGAAGAACCCCATCGCCTTCGTCCAGATTGCCTTCACGTCGGTGGGCAGCTTTCCGCTGATGGCACTGCCGGCCTTCGTGCTGGCCGGTGCGATGATGGAGGCGGCCGGAATTTCCAAACGCCTCGTGGATATCGCCGAGACCCTGGCCGGGCCGATCACCGGGGGGCTGGGTGCCGCCACCGTGCTTGCCTGCCTGTTCTTCGGCGCGATTTCCGGCTCGGGCCCGGCGACGACTGCGGCGGTGGGCATGCTGATGATTCCGGCGATGACCAAGCGCAAGTACGAGCGTCCCTACGCGTCGGCGGTGACAGCGGCTTCGGGCGGGCTGGGAATCATCATCCCGCCGTCGATCCCGATGGTCATCTTCGGCATCTCCGCGATGGGGATCGCGCCGTCGTCTGAGTCGATCGAGAAGTTCGGCCAGTTCGAAACCCTCTCCATCCCCAAGCTGTTCATGGCAGGCGTCGTGCCCGGCCTGCTGATGGCGAGCGGCCTGCTGGTGGCGAACTACATGATTTCCAGGAAGCGCGGCTACCGCGGCCTCACCGAGAACTGGTCGTTTGGCGAGATCGGCCAGGCCCTGCGCCGAGGCGTATGGTCGGTGCTGGCCCCGGTGATCATTCTGGGTGGCATCTACACCGGGCTCTTCACACCAACCGAGTCGGCCATCATCGCGATCTTCTACACCCTGTTCGTCGGCGTGTTCCTGCACCGCGAGCTCAAGTTCGACGCCATCCTGAAGTCGCTGCGCACGACGACCTGGATCACCGGCCGCGTGCTGATGATCCTGTTCGCGGCCACGGTGTTCGGCCGCCTGCTGGTCGAGCAGCGCATTCCGGCGGAAGTGGCGAGTGCGCTGCTGAGCCTGACCGACAACATGTACCTGATCTGGACCATCGTGATCGTCTTCCTGCTCTTCGTCGGCATGTTCATGGAGACGCTGGCGGCGATCATGATTCTGGTGCCGGTGCTGATGCCGGTGATGTACACCCTGGGGGTTGATCCCACCCATGTCGGCATCGTCGTCATCTGCACCCTGTCGGTCGGCTTCATGACCCCGCCACTGGGCGAGAACCTGTTCGTCGCCTCGGGGATCGGCGGTTCCAGCGTGGAGCAGATCGTCGGCCGGGTCTATCCGTTCGTGCTGGCCTCGACGGTTGCGATCTTCGTGATTGCGTTCGTCCCCAGCCTCAGCCTGTGGCTACCTCGCATGCTCGGCTACTGAAGACGCACGACATCGATGGCGAGGACGCCAGCCGCCGCGTTCTCGCCGAAACTGGCTCAAAAGTCGAACGATTAGCGGGAGAAGTTCAATGAAAACGGGACGTCGTACCTTGCATGACCTGATGGCGAGCGTCGCGCTTGCCCTTGCCGTGACAATCGCAATGCCAGCCGCAGCGCAGCAGGAGCGTCCGGCGACGCTCAATACCTCCCTCGAGAGACGGGCAGAATCCCTGCTCGACATTGCGGTGGAGCATGTGAAGGAGCGTGGTGAAGCCGGCGCTCAGGATTTCGCGCGTCAGTCGGCATTCGTCGATCGTGATCTCTATGCCTATGCCCTGCGGACGGATGGTCGTTTTCTTGCAAGCGGGGGCGCTTCGGCTGCCCTCGTGGGCGAAAACGTGCTTGATTATCAGGACGCGGATGGAAAGGCCTTCTTCCGCGAGATGATCGAGATTGCCAAACGGGATGGGGCAGGTCAGGTCGAGTATCGCTGGTTCAATCCTGCAAACAGCCACGGTGAGCGCAAGATGACCCTCTTCCGCAAGGTCGGGGAAGTCATTGTCGCCGTGGGCTACTATCCGCCACGCGCGACATCCATGGAGGCCAGGGCGCTTCTCGACCAGGCGGTGGCGGCACTCGGCAAGGACCGCGAGGGAAGCCTGAAGCGCTTCCAGGATCTGAACGACAAGTTCGTCCGGAACGACTTGTATGTCTTCGTGACGGACATCACGTCCGGGCGAGTGCTCGCACATGGCGCCACGCCTTCGCTGGTCGGCACGAATGCGTTCGAGCTCAAGGATCCGCGCGGGCGCTTGATCGTTCGCGAAATGGCCGACATCGCCATGAAGAAAGGCAAAGGCGAGCTGGACTATCTGTGGCGCAACCCCATGACGAGGAAGTTCGAGAGCAAGCACGCCTTCTTCCGCGCATACGACGGCCTGCTCGTCGGGGTCGGCACCTATAACCGCTGACGGATGCGGGCCGCGTTGCGCGGGGTGTTTTCACTCTCACTCTGATGCAAGCGGCCCTTCAGGCAGGACAGTCGCTGGAAGCGAGGCCTGATGCGAACGACGACTGTCCTGACTCGCCCCATTTGCATGCTTCCCGGATGTGCGCCAGCGTGGCGAGATGGATCGGAGTCCGCGAATGAACTGCCGGGACAATTCGCTGCGTCCAGCTTGCAGGGCGCTACAGGGACAGCGTTTCCGCAGTGTAGCGGGCGATCATGCGCTCTTCGTTGGTCGGCACCACGGCCACTGCAACGCGGCTGTCGCGGACGTCGATGCGCCGAGCGTGGTTCTCGTTGGCGGCAGCATCGATGGCAATGCCCAGCCAGGACGATAGCGCCGCGACCTTCGCGCGCACCGGTGCCGCGTGCTCGCCGATGCCGCCGGTGAACACCAGCGCATCCAGCCCGCCGGCCGCTGCGGCCAGCGAACCGAGCTCGCGCGCGATGCGGTAGCAAAAGAGATCCACTGCCTCCTTCGCCTCGGGTGCGGGCGACGCGAGCAGGGTACGCATGTCCTGGCTGATGCCCGATACTCCGAAAAGTCCGGATTCCTTGTAGATGAGCCGCGACAGCGCTCGCGCATCCATGCCCTTTTCCTCCATCAGGTAGAGCAGGACGCCAGGGTCGAGATTGCCAGTGCGGGTGCCCATCATCAGGCCGTCGACCGCGGTGAAACCCATCGTCGTGGCCACGCTCCGGCCTTCGCGCAGCGCACACATCGACGCGCCGTTGCCCAGATGAGCAATCACCACGGCGCCGTGCGCGCGCGCGCCGATGATGCCGGGCAACTGGCGTGCCACATAGTCGTACGACAACCCATGGAAGCCGTAGCGCTTGATCCCGCCTGTGGTCAGGCGCCTGGGCAGCGCAAAGGCCTGCGCGATGGCGGGCTGGGTGCGGTGAAACGCGGTGTCGAAGCAGCCCACCTGGGGGATTCGGGGCAGCAGCGCAGTCACTGCATGAATGGCACGCAGGTTGTGAGGCTGATGCAAGGGTGCCAGTGGCACGAAATCCTCGAGTTCGTCGATGAGTTCGGCATCGAGCACCACCGGGGCGCTGTAACGATCGCCGCCGTGGACGATGCGGTGGCCGGCGGCCGCGATGTCGAGTGCCGGGCTGTGGCGGGAAAGCAGCCGAAATACGTGGTCGAGCGCGTCGCGATGCTGTTCGCCCTGGCTGCCGCGGCTTGCGACCGGTTCGGTGATGCGCTCGCCATCCGCCGTCTTGAGCGTGACTTCGGGCATCGCGCCGATACCTTCGACCTGGCCGGACACCGCTGGCGCTTCGGTGACCCGGGCGTCGGAGGTGGGGTCCAGCGGATACAGCGCGAACTTCAGGCTCGACGAGCCCGCGTTGAGGATCAGTACGGCTTTCATGCCTTCATCGCCTCCCGGCGCTTGTGGGCCATCAGTTGCACGACCGCGCACGAGGCGGCGCGGGTTTCGGCGGTGTCGGCGCGGCTGGTGAGCACGATGGGCACGCGCGCGCCCAGCACCACGCCGGCCATCAGTGCATCGGCCAGGTATTCGAGCTGCTTGGCGATCATGTTGCCGGCTTCAAGGTCCGGCACCACCAGGATGTCGGCGTTGCCGGCCACCGCCGAGCGGATGCCCTTGGTCTTGGCCGCGACCAGCGACACCGCGTTGTCGAAGGCCAGTGGGCCGTCGAGCAGGCCGCCCCTGATCTGGCCGCGGTCGGCCATCTTGCACAGCGCCGCCGCTTCGATGGTGGAGCGCATCTTCGGGTTGACCGTCTCCACGGCGGCGAGGATCGCCACCTTGGGCTCGGCCCGCCCCAGCATTTGGGCGAGGTCGATCGCGTTCTGGATGATGTCCACCTTGTCCTCGAGCGTGGGCTCGATGATGACCGCGGCATCGGTGATCATCAGCGGATGCGGGTAGGTCGGCACGTCGGCGAGGAAGACATGGCTGATGCGGCGGCCGGTGCGCAGGCCGGTCTCGCGCGCCACGACGGCGCTCATCAGCTCGTCGGTGTGCAGCGAGCCCTTCATCAGCGCCTCGGCCCTGCCGCTGCGGCACAGCGCCACCGCGGCGGCGGCGGACTCGTGGCTGTGGGCGGTATCGACGATCTCGAAGCGGCTGATGTCCAGGCCGTGCTCCTCGGCCACTGCGCGGATGCGCGCCTCGGGTCCGACGAGGATGGGCGTCACCAGGCCGGCTTCGGCCGCCTGCACCGGGCCGGCGAGCGATTCCTTGTCGCACGGGTGCGCCACCGCGATCGGGATGGGCGACAGGCCGGCGGAAATCGACAGCAGATGGCTGTAGCGCAGCTCGCGGTCGGAGATCGTCACGTCGGGCAGATGCACGCGCGCACGCTTGATCTTCTCGGTGGGAGCGGCCACCTCGGCGGTGCCATCGATGACCTTGAGCCCATCCTGATTGACCGCCAGGCAGTCGAACACGATGTGGTGGTTGTGCTCGTACTTTTCCTTGCAGGTGACGGTGATCGTCAGCGTGTCGCCAATGGTGATCGGGCGCCAGAAGTTGAGGTTCTGCGAAACATAGACTGTGCCCGGGCCGGGGAACTCGGTGCCGAGCACGGAAGAAATCAGCGTGCTGCCCCACATGCTGTGGCCCACCACCTCGCGAAACTGGCTGGAGCGCGCGAACTCGGGGTCGACGTGCGTCGGGTTGACGTCGCCGGACATCGCCGCGAACAGGTGGATGTCTTCCGGACGCAGCGTGCGCATCAACTGCGCGAAGTCGCCGCGCTGGATCTCGTCGAAGGTGCGGTTCTGTATGTACTGCTGGGTCGAGCGTTCCATGGCGGAGTTCTCTGAGTGCATTGCAACATGAGGATTTTATTCGTTAGCGGGCTGAAGCATGATGAACTGAACAACAATTTTGTGCATCGCATCATCAATTTGTTTCAGGCCGTTGCCATGACGGCATTCACGGGTCCGGGACGAGGCTGCGTGCTACCATCGCGCCGAATTTGTCTCCTTTCTGGAAGAGTTGCATGGAAGTCGTGATCCTCGCTGCCGGCCAGGGCAAGCGCATGCGTTCCGTTCTGCCCAAGGTCCTGCAGCCCATCGCCGGCAAGCCGATGCTGGCGCATGTCATCGATGCCGCGCGCGCGCTTGAAGCGAAGCGCATCTGCGTGGTGTACGGCCATGGCGGTGAGGTGGTGCGCGAACGCCTCGAGGCGCCCGGCCTCGCCTGGGCGCGGCAGGAGCCGCAACTGGGCACCGGTCATGCGGTGCAGCAGGCGCTGCCGCACCTGGTGGACGGCGACCGCGCGCTGGTGCTGTATGGCGACGTGCCGCTGATCGGCGTGCCCACGCTGCGCCGCCTGGCCGATGCCGCCGGCGCGGATCGCCTCGCGCTGCTCACCGTGGAACTCGACAACCCCACCGGCTACGGCCGCATCCTGCGTGATGCCGCCGGCCGCGTCACCCGCATCGTCGAGGAAAAGGACGCCACCGACGCCGAGCGCAAGGTGCGCGAGGTCAACACCGGCATCCTCGTCGCCCCGGTCGCGCGCCTGCGCAACTGGCTGGGCCGTATCGGCAATGACAACGCCCAGGGCGAGTACTACCTCACCGACATCATCGGCCTCGCGGTGGCCGAAGGCGTGGACGTCGTCACCGTGCAGCCGGATGCCGTGTCCGAGACGCTGGGCGTCAACAGCAAGCCGCAACTGGCTGAACTCGAGCGCATCCACCAGGGCAACATCGCCCGCCGCCTGATGGATGAGGGCGTCACCCTGATCGACCCGGCGCGAATCGACGTGCGCGGCGAGCTGGTGTGCGGTCGCGATGTCGAGATCGACGTCAATTGCGTGTTCGAAGGCCGTGTGGAGCTGGCCGACGGCGTGCGCATCGGCGCCAACTGCGTGGTGCGCGACGCGCGCATCGGTGCAGGCACGCGCATCACGCCGTTCTCGTTCATCGACGGCACGACGATGGACGCCGACTGCCTGGTCGGCCCCTACGCCCGCACCCGTCCCGGCACCACGCTGGGCAAGGGCGTGCATCTGGGCAACTTCGTCGAGATCAAGAACAGCACCATCGCCGACGGTTCCAAGGCCAATCACCTGGCCTACATCGGCGACGCCGACATCGGCCGCAAGGTGAACATCGGCGCCGGCACCATCACCTGCAACTACGATGGCGTGAACAAGCACCGCACGGTGATCGAGGATGAGGTCTTCATCGGCTCCGACACCCAGCTCGTCGCGCCGGTGCGTGTCGGCCGCGGCGCCACGCTGGGCGCGGGCACCACGCTGACCAAGGACGCGCCCGCCGAGCAACTCACCGTGTCGCGCGCCAGGCAATTGAGCATCGCCGGCTGGAAGAAGCCGGAAAAGAAGAGCCGCTGAAGTTTCTGTAGGAGCGGGCTCGACCACGACCGCACGCGCCTTGTCGCGGTCGAGCCCGCTCCTACATGGCAATACCGCAGACCTAACGAAGGAATCCCCGCCATGTGTGGCATCGTCACCGCCATCTCCACGAACAACGTCGTGCCCGTGCTGCTCGAGGGCCTGCGCAAGCTCGAATACCGCGGCTACGACTCCGCCGGCCTGGCCGTGCTGTCGGGCGAGCTGGTGCGGTTGCGGTCCGCCGGCCGCGTCGCCGAGCTGGCCGCGCTGGCCGATGCCCGCCGCCTGACCGCCAACATCGGCATCGCCCACACGCGCTGGGCGACGCACGGCGTGCCCTCCGAGCGCAACGCGCATCCGCACATCTCGGGCGGCCTCGCCGTGGTGCATAACGGCATCATCGAGAACTTCGAGGCCATCAAGCACAGCCTGCAGGCGCGCGGCTACGTGTTCGAATCCGAGACCGACACCGAAGCCATCGCCCACCTGGTGCACAGCAAGCTCGACACCACGCCCGACCTGTTCGAGGCGGTGCGCCTGGCCACCAACGAGCTGGTGGGCGCCTACGCGATCGGCGTCGTCGCCGAGGCCGACCCCTTCCGCGCCATCGTCGCGCGCCGCGGTTCGCCGCTGCTGCTGGGCGTCGGCGAGGACGGCATGTATGCCGCCTCCGACACCGCGGCGCTGCTGCAGGTCACGCGCAAGGTGGTGTATCTGGAAGACGGCGATCTGGCCGAATTGCGCCTCGACAGCTACCGCATCGTGCGCCAGGACGGCACCCCGGTGGAGCGCGAAGTGCATATTTCCAGCCTGTCGGCCGATGCGGTCGAGCTGGGCCAGTTCCGCCACTACATGCAGAAGGAAATCTTCGAGCAGCCGCAGGCGCTGGGCAACACGCTGGAGATGATTGCAGGCGGCGCCGGCATCAGCCCCCAGCATTTCGGCGCACGTGCCGCCGAAGTGTTCGACGGCGTCAGGCGCGTGCTGGTGCTGGCCTGCGGTACCAGCTACCACGCCGGGCTCGTGGCGCGCTACTGGATCGAAGCCATCGCCAAGATCCCGGTCACCGTCGAGATCGCCAGCGAATACCGCTACCGTGAATCCGTGCCGGATGCCGACACGCTGGTCGTCGTCATCTCGCAGTCGGGCGAGACTGCCGACACGCTGGCTGCGCTCAAGCACGCCAAGGCGCTCGGCATGCAGCGCACCCTGGCCATCTGCAACGTGCCCGAATCGGCCATCGTGCGCGAAACCGCGCTGCGCTTCGTCACCCGCGCCGGCCCCGAGATCGGCGTTGCCTCCACCAAGGCCTTCACCACCCAGCTCGCCGCCTTCGCACTGCTCACGCTGGCACTCGCCAAGCTCAACGGCCGCCTGTCCGAAGCTGACGAAGCGCGCCACCTCGTCGCGCTGCGCCACCTGCCGGTGGCGGTGCAGAAGGTGCTGGAGCTCGAACCCGAGATCGAGAAGTGGGCGCAGCGCTTCGCCGGCAAGGAGCACGCGCTCTTCCTCGGCCGCGGCAGCCACTGGCCCATCGCCATGGAAGGAGCGCTCAAGCTCAAGGAAATCTCCTACATCCACGCCGAAGCCTACGCCGCCGGCGAGCTCAAGCACGGCCCGCTCGCCCTGGTGGACAAGGACATGCCGGTGATCGCCGTCGCCCCCGCCGACGACCTGCTGGAAAAGCTCAAATCCAACCTGCAGGAAGTCCGCGCCCGCGGCGGCGAGCTGTACGTCTTCGCCGACGCCGGCAGCGAAATCCCCGAGACCGAAGGCGTGCACATCCTGCACATGCCCGAGCACTACGGCATGCTGTCGCCCGTGCTGCACGTGATCCCGCTGCAGTTGCTGTCGTATCACGCCGCGCTGGTGAAGGGGACGGATGTGGACAAGCCGCGGAACCTGGCGAAATCGGTCACAGTGGAATAATGGCGCGGCACTTGATTCGCGGTATCACGTGATCCATATTAAGCTCATCATGTGATACCGGAGTTCCGGCCGTGCAACTGGTCACCCCTGAACAGATCGCCGCAGTGATGGCGCTCGCACCCACGCCGCACTCGTTTGCCGAGCTCGACGCGCAAGTCGCCGAGGGATTGCCCAAGGCGGCGCTGAAGGCCGGTGTCGAGCGCCTGGGGCGCAACGCCGACGAGCGCCGCACACTGCTTCACCGCGTCGTGCCCGAGGCGACGTTCAAGCGCCGTCGCGACCGTCTCAGCGCTGCCGAATCCGAGAAGACCGAGCGTCTCGCGCGCGTGTATGCAAGCGCGCGTCACGTCTGGAACTCGGACGAGGACGCGCTCGCCTTTCTGCACGCGCCGCACGCGATGCTGGGCGGGCAGCCTCCGCTCGAGGTTGCGATGACCGAGCTGGGCGCGCGCCGGGTCGAGACCCTGCTGTGGAGGTTGTTCTACGGTATCGCTGCGTGATGCGCATCTACCGCATCGCCGACAGGCGTCACCCGATCTGGGATGGAACGGGGGCCGCGCTGCTGGGCGGGCGCTGGAACAGCCCGGGGCGTCCTGCCATCTATGGTTCGCCGAGTTTCGCCTGCGCGATGCTTGAGATCCTCGCGCATGCCGGCATCGGACGCATTCCCGACACGCAGCAGAGCGTGATCGCCGAGGTTCCCGACGAAGACGCGCTGATCGAGCGCCATGAGCAGGCGAGCTTGCCGGACGGCTGGGATGCAGAAGACAGCGGCGTGGCGCGCCTCTTCGGTGACGACTGGCTCGCGTCGCAGCGAAGTCTGGTGCTGATCGTGCCGTCCGTGGTCGCAAGGCTGGAGTACAACGCCGTCGTCAATCCGTCGCACCCGGATTTGTTCAAGCTGAGGGTGAGCACGCCAGAGCCGGTGGTGTGGGATCAGTGCTTGTTCAGGTGACTGAAGCGCGTGACAGGCCGAGCGCCTGCACCAGTTCGTCCTTGTCCAGCCTTAGCGCCTGAAGAATGGGTACGGCGGGCAGGACGAAAACGTCGGTGCCGCCGGTCATTGCGCAGGTGACGAGTCCAACGATGGGCGACAGCCAGCGCTCGGCATGCGACGACACCGACAAGGGCGGCGAGTGCAACGCGTACCCCGCATACGCCATCAATGCGCTCCCGAGTCCGAGTCGCGCGTAGATCGAGCCGTCACTGAGGGTGCCGTTTCATCCGCTCCGCAATGGAACGAACGTCGGGAATGCGGGGCTGGCGACGGGTTCGAGCCGATGGTGCGTTGCCGCGGCCCAAGCTGAGCGGCAGTGGCAAGCGCCTGTTCCGCGGTCGGTCAGGACGCGTTCTGGATGTCGCTCAGCGGCTGGGCGTTGAGCAGGGCTCGCCGCTCACGCGAATCAGGCAAGTCGAGGTCGAGTGCCTCGATGAAGCGGTCGCCGTGCGAGGCGTCGACCAGATGCAGCAGCTCGCGCAGCACCACGTACTCGATGCACTCGGGCGGCACCTTCACCAGCGCCAGGTTGAACCACAGCCGCGGAGCGCGTGGATTGCAGCTTCGCCAATTCGTCTTCATCCAGCGCAAGCGCCACGGCGGCGCAGCGACCCCGATCGCCGCCAGGCGCACCGCGCCTTCTCGTCCTTGCCGCCGGACTTGTGGATCAGCGAGCACAGCAGCCAGGGCGTGCTGTCGTTGAAGCGCGCGATCAGGTCGGCGCCGCGCTTGGTGCGATGGATGTCCTCATTGACGCGCTTGAACACCTTCTCGATCTGCTCGTCGCGCTCGCTGCGGTCGGGGATGATCAGCACGCGCGCGTCCGCGCAGTGCTCGCGGATCCACTTGGTGAGCCACACCATGGTCAGGCTCTTGCCCGAGCCCTGGGTGTGCCAGAAGATCCCGCCCTCGCGCCGGCGGATGCGCGCCTGCGCCGCACGCACCCGAAGGACTGGTGGTGCCGGCACAGCTTCTTGATGCCGGCGTCGAACACCACTAAGTCGTGGATCAGCTCCAGGAAGCGCGCCTTGGCGCAGCGCTGCATCAGCTCGCGGCCGAGCGGGTTGCCCGTCGCCGCCCAGGCCAGGGCCTGCCGTCGGCGTCGGTGGACGCGGCGATTCGTCTTACTCGCATCACCCAGAGCGATCTGGCGCGTGCGCTTGGCATCCCGGAGCGCACGCTGGTGCGGCGCAAGCGCGAAGGCACGCTGTCGCCCGAGGAATCCGCGAAGCTCGTTCGCTTTGCGCGCGTCGTCGAGCGCGCCGAGACGGTGTTCGAGGATGCCGACGCCGCCTTGGGTTGGCTGCAGAGTCCCTGCGCCGCGCTCGGCGGCGTCAGGCCGCTGTCCCTGCTCGATACGGAGATCGGCGCCGACAGCGTGCTCGACACGCTCGGCCGCATCGAGCACGGCGTGTTCGCCTGGTGCGCGTCGTGTGGCGCATCACCACCGCACGCTTTGCGGCTTCCGCCTTCGATGGCGAAGGCGCGCGGCTGTATGGCGGACGCTGGAATCCGAAAGGCCGGGCGATGATTTACGCCGCCGAGTCGCAATCCCTGGCCTCGCTCGAACTCATGGTGCAGGACGACCCCTTGCGCGCCCGCTACGTCCTGATCCCGGCGCAGTTGCCGGCGGCGCTGCCCGAGACGCGCATCGAGCTCGATCAATTGCCCGCCGACTTGCGCACGCTCGGCGCGCGCGGCCCAGACCTCGAGTTGCTCGGGCGTGGACTGGGAAAGGCGGCGACTGGCGTCGGCAGAGAGCGGGCCGAATCGATTTGGAAAGTGCTTTCTGGCCAAGTGAAGAGCATAAGCGCCCGAACGATGGCACCGCTCGCTGGCACCCCTTTTATCCCCCTATGTCCCGAAACGGACAATTTGCGGTTGACGCCCTTGAGCGAGCTATTGGGCGCATCGCAGGCCGCCCTGCGCAGGGCCGACAGGGGCCGGGTCGTCCGACCGGGCGAAATGCCCGTCGGATTTTCTTACACTTCGCGCTCATCCGTATCCACGCCGCATTCGTACCCGGCGCGCAAGCTCAGGCGATGCGCGGGCTTCATGCTAATGGCATCCAAATTGCATGGAGCCGAGCCGGCACGGCTACCCGCCTCGCGGGCTGGTCAGGTGCCGCTCCAGCGCTTCGTCATAAGGGATATCGCCGAACATGAACCTCGTCGTCCAAGCCCGCCGCACCGCCATCGCGTGCGCCGTCGTCACCCTTGCTCTCGGCGCCACCACCACCAGCGCGCACGCCATCACGCTCGCCATCGACCCCAGCCAGAGTTCGGTGACGTATACGCCGGGCGGCTTCAGCTTCGGCGGGCCGGATGGCGGCTCGACGTCCACCGCACCGCAGACCTTCACGCTTTCCGGTCGCTTCGATGTCGCGCAGGAGACCGTGCCCATCACCCTCTCGTTCGACCCGCTCACGGTCGTGGACCGCGAACAGATCCGCTTCGAGGCCATCGCCGTGAATAGCGGCGGGGCGGCGACGGCGGGCTTTGTCTTCCCGACCTATTTCGCAGTGCTGACAGGCCAGGCGTTCGCCGCCAGCGAAGACCCCTGCACCTGGTTCCCGTCCACCGGTTCCTGCAGCTCGATGGGGTCGTTCGGCAGCTATGCGGGCAGCTTCGACGGCACCACCCTGTCGATGACCGGCACCGACTACGCGGGCGACTTCTTCCCGAGCAGCTTCAACTTCACCGTCGTCGCCCGGGTCGCCGCCGTGCCCGAGCCCGGCACGCTGGCCTGTCTTGCGCTCGGTGCATTTGCGCTGGGCGCTGCACACCGCCGCCGCCGCGGGCTCGGGCCGCATCAGGCCTTCTTCACAAACTCCGACTTAAGCCCCATCGCGCCGATACCGTCGATCTTGCAGTCGATGTCGTGATCGCCGTCGACCAGGCGGATGTTCTTGACCTTGGTGCCGACCTTCACCACCGCCGACGAGCCCTTGACCTTCAAGTCCTTGATGACGGTGACGCTGTCGCCGTCCTGCAGCACGTTGCCGACGGCATCGCGAACGATGCGCACCTCCTCCGCCGCAGTGGCCGCGGTTTTCGGCCACTCGTGCGCGCACTCGGGGCAGACGAACATCTCGCCGTCTTCATAGGTGTATTCGGAACTGCACTGGGGGCATTTGGGGAGGGCGTTCATATGTCCGTGTCTCGGAGGAATCTGATATCGAGCGATATCGCGCGCTGTCGAGCGTGATCGAGGGACCGCATCGTACATGAACGCCATGTCGGGGCTGAAGCATCGCCACCGACTGCACCGGCGGCACCGGCGCGATCGACGTCAGGCGCGTGCACCGCGGCAGCCTGGCGATGCCCCCGGCCGAATCACTTCTTCGGCCGCCCCGTCTTGATCCGGTCGACGAGTCCGATCGCCTTCATGAACTCTGCATCGTCGGCGCGTGCAAGCATTGCCAGCCCGGCTCGCACCAGCTCGCTCTTCTTGACCTCGGTCTTGCCGGCGAGCGCGCGCTTTTTCAGCGTGGCGAACAGCGCGTAGTCGTCGGCGGGCAGGGTGAAGCTGTCGCGCACGAGCTTCGGCTTGGCCGGCGCGTGCTTCTTCGCCTTGTCTGCCTTGGGCGCCTCCGCGGGTGCCGCGGTCTCGACGGCCGCGGCCGCTGCAGGCTTGCTGGCCGGGCGTGCGGGCGCCCTGGCGCGCGCTGCGGGCTTGACGGCGCTGGCCGGCGCCTTCGCGGTCGTGGCCTTGGGGCTCGACCTGGGGCTCGACTTGGCCGGGGGTTCGGTGGCAGGCTGGGGCGAGGGCGCGCTTTCGGCGGGCGTCTTCACCCCGGTGGTGGCTTGCTCGGCAGCGGGTGCCGCGTCGGCGTTCGGCGTTGACTGGGCTTCATCGTGCATGTTGAGCTCCCGGGTGAGATGAAAGGAAATAAACTGTATAAACAATTTATAACTTTATCGTACCAGGAGCAATCAAGATGCACAGGATCATGGTGGCCAATCCCAAAGGCGGGAGCGGCAAGTCGACTCTGGCGATACATCTGGCGAGCTGGTTCGCGAGGAACGATGAGCTTGTCTATCTGGCCGACCTCGACCGGCAGCAGTCCACGCGCAACTGGCTCAGGGAGCGGCCGGGCCACCTGGCTCCGATCCATCACTGGGACGTCGACAGCGACGAGTTCGACAAACCCCCCGCGAATTGCACCGTCGCCGTCCTGGACACGCCGGCGGGGCTGCACGGAAAGCGGCTGAAGCTCTTCCTGAACGAGATGGACAAGGTCGTGGTGCCGGTTTCGCCCTCGCGCTTCGACATGCTCGCGAGCCGTGAATTCTTCGAGGAACTCTCGGAAATGAAGGCGGTGCGCAAGGACCGGGTCGACATCGGAGTGGTCGGCATGCGCGTCGATCCGCGCACGATCGCATCCCGGCAATTGGTGGACTTCCTGCAGCAGTTCGATCTGCCGCTCGTGACGTGCATCCGCCAGGCGCAGCGCTACGTCCATGCGGTCGAGACCGGCGTGACGCTGTTCGATGGCGGCACCGTCGACCCGGTCGATCTGATCCAGTGGAAGCCCTTGCTCGACTGGCTGGTCAGGCGGCGCTGAGGTGTCGCAGGGACTGCCGCATCGCGCGCATCAATGCCCTCCGGCCGCGCCCGGGGCGGCATGGGTGCGCACGGACCCGCGGCGCGATCACGAGATGGAAACGCCGATCAGCGCTCCTGTGCCATAGGTGACGCCCGCCGCAGCGGCGCCGATCACGATCTGCCGGACCGCCGAATACACCGGCCCGAGACCGCTGAACAGCGAGGTGCCGAGGCCGATGACGCCCAGCGCCAGCACGCTGAGGCCGATGCTCCAGGCCATGCCGGCGAAACCGTCGTTGAAGAAGAACGGAACCACCGGGAAGAACGCGCCCGCGGCGAACAGCAAGAAGGAAAAGCCGGCCGCGCTCCACGGGTTGCCGCCCAGCTCGGTGGGGTCGATGCCCAGTTCCTCCCGCGTCAGGGTTTCCAGTGCGGAGCGCTTGTTGCTCATCAGTTCGCGCGCGACCCGCTGCGCATCCTCGCGCGCCAGCCCCTTGGCCTGGAAGATCAGGGCCAGCTCCTTGCGCTCGGCTTCCGGCGTTTCCTCGAGTTCCTGCTGCTCCCGGGCGATCTGCGCGCGCGCGAACTCGCGCGAATTGGTCACCGACAGCCATTCGCCCAGGGCCATCGACACCGCACCGGCGACCAGCCCGGCCAGCCCCGTGAGCAGGATCGTCTGCGCCGATGCGCCTGCACCCGCCACGCCCGTCACCAGGCAAAGGTTGGACACCAGGCCGTCATTGGCGCCCAGTACGGCCGCGCGCAACTCGTTGCCCGTGCCGCCGCGGTGCCAGCGCTCGGCACGCGCGATGTCGGCGCCGGCGAGGCCGCTGGGGCGCCCGGCGGCTGCCTCGATCACCGCCGCGTGGGAATGTTCCTCGCTCGACATCGCCTTGGCATCGTCCTGGCCGGCGTATTTGTCGCGGTCGGCGAATTCCGCCACGGCGAGCGCGGGCAGCACGAAGCGCGTGCCGAAGCGTCTGGCGAGGCCGCTCAACATGCGCGTGCGAAAGCTCGGCGTGAAAGGGCGAGACCGTGCGCCGGCGGCTTCCAGCTTGGCTTGCCAGAGCCCGGCGTGCTCGGTTTCCGCTTGCGACAGTTGCATGAACAGGTCCTTGCGCACCGGATCGGTCTCCGCGCGCGCCAGGCTCGCATAGAGTGCGGCGCCGTCCAGTTCGTCGCGCAGGTTCTGCGCATAGCGTTCGATGTCGTCGCTCATGGAGGGCTCCTGCGATGTGGAGCCGGCCTCCGGTTCCTGCGCGTATTCATCGCACCGGCAGGACCCACTGGCTGCACTGCGGCTGGACGCCGTCCCAGCCGCCCAGCTCGGGCCGCTGCATGGTCGAGCGCACGATGCCCGTCGCGGCGTCGAACATCACGTCGAAGAACGCCTGGCCGTTCCATTCGTCGCAGTAGCGCCACTCCCAGACGAGCTCGTTGCGCCGGGCGAAGTAGGAGGTGCCGCTGGCGAGCGCGGGGCCGAGCAGGCGCAGCACCGCGGCGCGGTCGCTCCTGCCGGGCTCGATGCGCGCGAAGTGCGCGATGTTGAGCACCTTTTCCAGCTTCTCCAGGCGTCCGTCCGGGGCGAGGAAGGCCATGAAGGTTTCCGTGCCGGCCGGCCCGTGCGGATAGGCCAGTTGCTCGCGACCGTCCGGATCCTGCCAGCGCAGGGCGGGCTCGCCCAGCGCAGCGAGGACCTCTTCCCGGTTCGACACGCCTTGCTGCAGGGGGGCCGGCGCCAGCACCGCGCACGCCGCGGCGAGCCAGGCCGCGCCTGCCGCCGCGCACCACGTCAGCCCGCGCGGGAGCGTGGATGCGCTCCGGTGGCCCATCGCCGTTTTCGTCATCCTCGCCGACCGTGTCACGCTCGCCGCGCTCATCGTGTCGCCCTCCCGCCCATGCTGATCGAAGCTCCAGGCTGGCAGACTACCAAAACTTCGCGCTCCACCCGCGGCTGCGGTGGCGGCTTAAGTTGACGTTAACGTCAACAAAAATACAATGGCCGAAACAGTTCCATTGACTCACGCCCCTTTTCGACAGAGACAGCATGACGATCGACCTCCAGCCTTCCGACATCGTCGCCAGCGACCACTGGGTCGAGCACCCGCAAGGGCGCATCTACGCCCGCGTGTGGGTGCCCGCAGCGCGCGAGCGCGCTGCCGCCGCCGTCGCGCCCATCGTGCTGCTGCACGATTCCCTGGGCTGCGTCGAGCTGTGGCGCGACTTTCCGGCGCAACTGAGCGCCACCACCGGCCGGCGGGTCATCGCCTATGACCGCCTCGGCTTCGGCCGCTCCGGTGCGCGCGTGGCGCCGCCGGCGCTGGACTTCATCGCCGACGAGGCGCAGACCTTTTTCCCGGCGCTGCGCGAGCAGCTCGGCTTCCAGCGCTTCATCGCCTTCGGCCACAGCGTGGGCGGCGGCATGGCGGTGTATTGCGCCGCTGCCTTCGGCGACGATTGCGTGGCGTTGATCACCGAATCGGCGCAGGCCTTTCCGGAAGAGCGCACGCTGGCCGGCGTCGCCGAGGCGAAGGAGCAGTTCAAGGGCGAGACGCAGTTCAGCCGGCTGGTGCGGTATCACGGCGACAAGGCGCGCTGGGTGCTCGAGGCGTGGACCGAGACCTGGCTGCATCCCGAGCACGCCACGTGGTCGCTGGCACCGGTGCTGCCGCAGGTGCGGTGCCCGCTGCTGGCCATACACGGCGAGCACGACGAATACGGATCGTCGCGCCACCCCGAGACGATCTCCGCGCTGTGCGCCGGCCCGTCGCGGGTGGCGATCATGCCGGAGACTTTCCATGTGCCGCACCGCGAGCGCCCCGCCGAGGTGCTCGAGCTGGTGACCGGGTTCCTCGCGCAGTTCGACGCCTGATGCCCCGGCACGGAGGATCGTGTTCCTTATCGATCAGCCGGGTGCAGCACCGCAGCGATCGCGGCACCAACTTCCGTCGTCGTCGCCTTGCCGCCCATGTCGGGCGTGCGCGGGCCGTCCACCAGCACGGCCTCGATCGCCTTCAGCACGTCGTCGTGCGCGGCCTTGTAGCGCGCGTCGCCGTTGCCGAGGAAGTCGAGCATCATCGCGCCCGACCAGATCATCGCGATCGGGTTGGCGATGCCCTTGCCGAAGATGTCCGGTGCCGAGCCATGTACCGGCTCGAACAGCGACGGGAAAGTACGATCCGGGTTGAGGTTGGCCGACGGCGCGATGCCGATGGTGCCGGTGCAGGCCGGGCCGAGGTCGGACAGGATGTCGCCGAACAGGTTGGAGGCGACCACCACGTCGAAGCGTTCCGGGCTCAGCACGAAGCGCGCGGCGAGGATGTCGACGTGGTACTTGTCCCAGCGCACCTCGGGGTAGGCCGGCGCCATCGCTTCCACCCGCTCGTCCCAGTACGGCATGCTGATGGCGATGCCGTTGGACTTGGTGGCGGACGTCAGGTGCTTCTTCGGCCGCTGCTGCGCCAGCTCGAAGGCGAACCTGAGGATGCGATCCACGCCCTTGCGGGTGAAGACCGATTCCTGCAGCACGGTCTCGCGCTCGGTGCCTTCGAACATGCGCCCGCCCACCGCCGAATACTCGCCCTCGGTGTTCTCGCGCACCACGTAGAAGTCGATGTCGCCCACCTTGCGGTTCGCCAGCGGGCAGGGCACGCCGGGCATCAGCCGCACCGGGCGCAGGTTCACATACTGGTCGAACTCGCGCCGGAACTTGAGCAGCGAACCCCACAGCGAGATGTGGTCCGGCACGGTCGCCGGCCAGCCCGCGGCGCCGAAGTAGATCGCGTCGAAGCCGCGCAGTTGCTCGAACCAGTCGTCGGGCATCATCTTGCCGTGCTGCAGGTAGTAGTCGCAGTTGGCCCACTCGAAGGTCTCGAACTCGAGGCCGATGCCGTGCTTGCGCGCGGCCGCCTGCAACACGCGCAGGCCTTCCGGCATGACTTCCTGGCCGATGCCGTCGCCGGCGATGACGGCGATCCTGTGCTTCTTCATGTGTCGTCTCCTGAACCGTTGGCTTGACCCGTCGCGGGGTGGAGCAAAGAATACCGTTCACTGATCAATCCATAATCCATCAACACGTGACCGTGGAGGCCACGCATCGTGAACGCCAGGCCCTTGCTGGAAGATCTGCGCCTGTTCTGCGTCGTCGTGCGCAACCGCAGCTTCGCGGCATCGGCGCGCGAGCTGGGGGTGTCGAAAGCGGTGGTCAGCAAGCGCATGGCGATGCTCGAGGAGGCGGCGGCGACCCGGCTGCTGCACCGCACGACGCGCAGCGTGGCGCTGACCGGCCAGGGCGAGATCGTCCATCAATGGGCGCAGCGCATCCTCGACGACGTCGACCAGATGGCCGAAGCCCTGTCGCAGGAGCGGGTGGCGCCGAGCGGACTGCTGCGCCTGTGCAGCAGCTCCGGCTTCGGCCGCAACCGGCTCGCGCCGGCGCTGTCCGCGCTGGCGCGGCGCTACCCTGCGCTGGAGATCCAGGTCGAACTGCTGGACAGGCCGGTCGATCTGGTCGGGGAGGGCTTCCAGCTCGACATCCGGGTCGGCGCGGTCGTCGAGGGCAGCGTCATCTCGCGCCGCATCGCGCGCAACAGCCGGGCGCTGTGTGCGGCGCCGGCCTATCTGGCGCAGCGCGGCATGCCACAGCAACTGGCCGACCTCGCGGATCATGACTGCATCGTGATCCGCGAGCGCGACCAGGATTTCGGCCGCTGGACCCTGCGCGGGCCGCAGGGCACCGAGACGGTCAAGGTCGGCGGGCCCCTGTCGGCCAACAACGGCGAGATCGTCCGCCAGTGGGCGATCGCCGGCCACGGCATCATCCTGCGCTCGCTGTGGGACGTCGCCGGCGACCTCCGCGACGGCACGCTGCAGCGCATCCTGCCCGCGTATTCGCAGGAGGCGGACGTGTGGGCCGTCTATCCGTCACGGCTGTCGACCTCGGCGAAAGTGCGGGTGTGCGTCGAATTCCTGGAAGAGTGGTTCGAACGCACGGGGCTGAACGAAGAGCAGGCGGAACACCGTTCTTGATTCGTCGTAAGCTGGTTTATGGCAATCGGAGAACGTCATGAACCTTGAAATCGGCTCGTATGAGGCAAAAACCAAACTGCCGGAGCTGCTCCGTGGCGTGCAGGCGGGCAAGCGCTACACGATCACCCTGCGTGGCAAGCCGATTGCATATCTGGTACCGGCCGAAGCCACCCAACAAGCGGATTCGGTGGCGGCCGTCGAGGCGATGCGTCAATTCATGCACGCAGCGCAGCCGGTCGAGGATAGCGCGTTCAAGGTGCTGATCGACGAAGGGCGGGCATGAGTTTCGTGCTCGACAACGCGGTAGCGATGTGCTCGCGGCATCCCATCGACTGCAAGATCGGCGTCGCAGTAGCGTCGCACCTGCGAAGCTGGGAACGTGGGCCAGTCCTTGCCATGGCCACCAACCCTTCAGCCGGGCGGAGTGGCGGGCTCTCGGCATCGACGACCGACGCTGTTGCGCGGTATTCTGAGCACAATTCTGCAACCCATTCCAGGAGTCGGTCATGGGCTTTTCTACCGGAGACGTGGTGCCGTTTACCCTGGCACGGGCCAGACTCTCCGAGCTGGCCGACCAGGCCAAGGCCGGGGCCGAGAAAATCATCACCAAGAACGGCGAAAGCTACGTCGCACTGATCGACGCTGACCGGCTGGACTACTACCACCGCCTGGAGCGCGAGCGCATCCACCTGTTGCTGCTTGACGATGCCCGACGCGGTCTGGCCGACATCGTCGCCGGCCGCAGCGTCGAGGCCGACAGCGCCATCGCCCGGCTTCAGGCGCGCCGGACCGCTGCCGCTGAAAAGACTTCCGCAGCCGGCAAGCCCGCCGAAAAGCGTGACTGAGGGCCTGTACCGCGTCGAGCTGACCGCGAGCTTTCTGGAGCGCCTCGAGGCGATAGAGGCCTTCCTTCTCGATGCCGGCGCAGGCTTTGCGCTCGATGCCCTGCTGGCCGAACTGCGGGCCACGGTGATCCCCAATCTAAGCCGGTTCCCGCGTATCGGCCGCCCTTACCTGAACAACCCGCCGCAATCGGCCGAGGCGTTGGCCCAGCTTGCAGCGCTCCCTTCCGGCGCCCCAAACGCGCTACGCGAGTACCTGCACGGCGACTACCTGATGCTTTATACGGCGACGGACGCTAATGCCACCGTGTACATGCAGTCCATTCGGCGCCATCGTCAACTCTCATTCGATTTTGCCCGGCTGTGGCCCGGGGCCTGATGGCCGCCGCACGCAGCAGCCGTTCAGTCGGGTTCACAAGGTGCTATGGCTTGAGTTGAGCGCATGGAGTACTCGGCCGCTTGGTCATTCAGGCCGGTACGGTGTTATCGCAAAGGGACGATCGATCAATCCATTCGTCAACGCACACTAACGGCCTTGAGCGCGTCCGAACCGAGATGAGCCTGCACGTTCTAGCGTACAACGCGAAGCGAGTGATGAAGCTGATGGGAAATGAGGCGTTAATGACGGCAATTGGAGCCTGATGTCGGCCCTTTTTACCTCATTTGAAGCGGCAACTCGCAATCCTCCAACGACTTCACTTGCACAAGGTGGCGAGAAACCGCAGCCGGTCGTTGCCGCCCTAGCCATTTTTACATCGCCTCGGCCAGAAGCCGCCAGTCGCCACCCGATCCGGATAGCGGCCATCCGGGCGAGGCGCTATGCTACCGGCCTGTGAGCCAGATGGAAAGCATCGACCCGCTAGGGCGTCGGCTGCTGCTTTTCCTGTCTTGTTATTCTTTTTTGCGCGTTGTTCCTGCTTCTAAATAGCAACTTGCAGAACACGTTATCAGGCATTCTGATGTTAAGCGGCAGAACTGTCGCCAGAAAAAAATTTGGGCGCCAAGCCATCTTCTCGGGAGCTGCCAATTATGAAACTACTTATCGCCGTGCTTTTGGCACTCCCAGCAGGTTCTGCATCTGCCCTGTCGTATTCATTTGACGAGCTTCGCAAAGGCGTGTCGGAAGCCGCAGCGATTGATGCAGCTCGCCGCGAAGGCTTGATCGTTTCTGCGGACCCAAGGGGTGGCGGCCATCTCTTGGCCGACGCAAGAAGCAATGAGGTGGTAAGTCAGCTTTGGGTTTGCTCTGGTCGGCTCTACGGCTATTCACTATCCGCCAAGGGTGGCGTAAGTGCTTTCGTGAAACGAGTCGCTCAGTTCACCGTAGAATTTGGTGCGCCAGGAAACGCTACGGCGACCTCGAAAATGCAAAGCTTTGGCGAAGACAATACGATTGAAATTACATGGCAAAATGCTTGGCGTACCGCCACTCTTACCTACACGCCAAGTTCTCCAGGACTCGATGAGTCACAGCAGGGCAATCGCACCTAATTGGCATAGGCGAACGCTGACTCTTCATTAACTTTCATTAACTTGCGAAAGCCCTGTTCACTCTGTCATAAATTTTGTA
>JAFEFC010000046.1:0-878 GCA_018240785.1 Pseudomonadota bacterium
AAGACCAGCAGCCCGTCCTTGACATTGCCAAACATCATGAAGAGCAACGTTAGGACAAGCAGCAACGCGACCGGCACGACGATCTGAAGCCGTTTGGCGGCCGACTGCAACTGCTCGAAGGTGCCGCCCCAGGTCGTCCAGTACCCTGTGGGCACCTGCACCGCCGTGGCGATCTTCGTTTCCGCCTCGGCGACGAAGGAACCAATGTCGCGCCCGCGCACGTTGGCGGTCACCACAACCCGACGTTTGCCGTTTTCGCGGCTGATCTGGTTGGGGCCGGGCGCAGACTCGATGCGTGCGACATCGCCCAGCCGGACGAAGCCACGCGCGCCGTTCTCGCCGGCGGGCACGCGGATTGGCAGACGGCGGATCGCCTCGAGGTCACCGCGAATCGCATCGGGCAACCGGACCAGGATGTCGAAGCGCCGGTCGCCCTCGAACACCGCCCCGGCCTCCTGCCCGCCGAGCGCAGCCGAGACGCTGTCCTGGACGTCGGCGACGTTCAGGCCGAGCCGGGCAATCTGATTCCGCTCGATCCGGACCGTCAGCATGGGCAGGCCAGTGGTCTGCTCCACCTTCACGTCGGCAGCACCCGGAACCCCCTCGAGCACGGCGGCAATGCGTTCTGCCGTCTCGTTCATGGTGTCCATGTCGTCACCGAAGACCTTCACCGCCACGTCGCTGCGAACGCCCGAGATCAACTCGTTGAATCGCATCTGAATCGGTTGCGTAAACTCGTAGTTGTTGCCCGGTATCTGACCGACCGCACGCTGCATCGCCGCGACCAGCTCACTCTTGGACTTCTGCGGGTCCGGCCACTGGTCCCGCGGCTTGAGCATCACGAAGTTGTCGGCGACATTGGGTGGCATCGGGTCGGT
>JAFEFC010000046.1:1072-13424 GCA_018240785.1 Pseudomonadota bacterium
AGCCGATTTTCGGTCTCGCTGACCTTGCCGGACAGAAAGAGCGCAACCGCTGCGGGTACGAAGGTGACCGACAGAATCATCGCGCCCAGCAATGCGGTCACGACGGTAAAGGCCATCGGGTGGAACATCTTGCCTTCGACCCCGGTCAGGGCAAAGATCGGCAGGTACACCACCATGATGATGAGCTGGCCGAAGAGCAGCGCCCGCCGCGATTCCTTCGACGCCACGAAGACTTCGTGAAACCGCTCGTTGCGCGTCATCGGCCGGTCGAGCGCAGCCTGCGCGTGGGCGAGGCGGCGCACACAGTTCTCGACGATCACCACGGCCCCATCGATGATGATGCCGAAGTCCAGGGCGCCCAGGCTCATCAGGTTGGCGCTGACCCGGTTCGTCACCATGCCGGTGAAGGTGAATAGCATCGCCAGCGGGATCACCATCGCGGTGATGAGCGCCGCACGGATGTTGCCGAGAAACAGGAACAGGATGGCAATGACCAGCAGAGCGCCCTCGGTCAGGTTCTTCTTGACCGTGTCGATGGCCTTTTCGACCAGGATGGTGCGGTCATAGACCGTCTTGGCGACGATGCCCTCGGGCAAGGTCTTGTTGATTGCCTGCAGGCGTGCGTCGACCGCCTTCGACACGTCGCGGCTGTTCTCACCGATGAGCATGAACACCGTGCCCAGCACCACTTCGCGGCCATTCTCGGTCGCGGCACCGGTGCGCAGCTCCTTGCCCAGGCCCACTTCAGCCACATCGCGGATGCGTATCGGGACCCCTTGGGCGTGGCCGACGACGATATTGGCGATATCGTCGATGCCGGCGACCTGTCCCGGTGCGCGGATCAGATACTGCTCGCCCCGACGCTCGATATAACCTGCCCCCACGTTGGCGTTGTTGCGCTCGAGCGCCGTGACCAGATCGCTGATGGCCAGCCCGTAGGACACCATGCGCTCGGGCAGGGGTGCCACCTGAAACTCCTTTGCATAGCCGCCGATCGTGTTGATCTCGGTGACCCCTGGGACGGTGCGCAATTGCGGCTTGATGATCCAGTCTTGAATCTCGCGCAGATCCATCGGTGTGTACGCGCTTCCGTTGGGTTTTTTCGCGCCCTCGGTCGCCTCGACCGTCCACATGTAGATTTCGCCCAGCCCGGTGGCGATGGGGCCGAGCGCCGGGGCGAGGCCGGCCGGCAGTTTGCTGCGGGCCTCCTGGATGCGCTCGTTCACCAGTTGCCGGGCAAAGTAGATGTCCGTGCCGTCCTTGAACACGACGGTGACCTGGGACAGGCCATAGCGCGACAGGGAACGGGTCTGCTCGAGATTGGGCAAACCGGCCATCGTGGTTTCGATCGGGAAGGTCACGCGCTGTTCGGACTCCAGCGGGGAGTAGCCGGGTGCTTCGGTGTTGATCTGGACCTGGACATTGGTGATGTCGGGCACCGCGTCGATGGGCAGACGCTGATAGTTGTAGATTCCGACGCCGACCATGCCGAGCACGGCGAGCAGCACGAGCCATCGTTGATCGATGGCGAAGCGGATGATGCGTTCGAACACGAGCCTCTCCTCAAAGCGCCGCGGCGTCGCGTTCGCCGGTGCGAATACGGACCGCGGTGACGAGTTCGACGACACCGACCATCCCGTCGCCCGGTTGCCCCGTGCGTGCCGCCGCCGCGACCGCGTCGACGATGGCGGACGCGTCATCGTCCTGGCACAGGATCAGCAGCACGAGCACATCGTGGGCGTGGGGATTCCATTCATCGGCGACGAACCGGTGGTCCGGCCCATGCCCGCGGGGATGGCCTTTCGCGCCGAATACGGTGAAGCCGGGGCAATGCGGGAGCGTTTCGAGCGCCGTCTCGACGGCGTCGAGGCGGTGGGGGCGAATCATGGCAGTGATCTGTTTCATGTCGGGGGCTCCCGGTCAGTGGTCGTGGCTGGCGCCGGCCTTGCCGAGCTCCGCCTTGATGACATAGCTGTTCTTCGCCGCGTAGCGCTCGCCCGCCTGCAGGCCTGCCAGCACCTCCACGTGTCGGCCGTCGCTGCGACCCAGTTCGAGCGGGCGCGCTTCGAAGGCGTCGCCGTAGCGGCCGAATACCACCTTCCAGTCGCGCAGATCCTGGACGGCGTCCACCGCGACCGCGACCGGCACCTTCGTTTCCGCGGCGACGACGGTGACGGACACCGGCAATCCCGGTCGCCAGACACCGGAGGGGTTCTGCACCACGATGCGGGCGATGCCAGTACGGGACTGCTCGCCGATCAGCGGGCTGATGAAGGTGACCCTGCCCGGCGCCGACGCGTCGAAGGCGCTGGCGCGGATCGTTACCGTCTGGCCTGCGGCGAGCGCACCCAGATCCTGCGCGGACACCGGCGCCTCCACCCATACCGACGACAGGTCCGAGACGGTGAAGACCGCGGCGTCCTCCTTGACCGCCTCGCCGACCGACAGGCGTTTGTCGGTCACGACCCCGTCGATCGGGGAGCGAAGCTCATAGCGCGTGAGTGCGCTGCCGCCCGAAGCAACGCTGCCCAGAGTGGCGAGCTTCTGTTGTGCGCTCTGTACGGCAATCTCGCCTTCCTGCATGACGGTGCGCGCCTGCAGCATGTCCTGCTCGGGCGAGATCTTCTCCTGCCACAACGTCCTTTCACGCTCGTAGGTGGTCCGCGCGAGTGCGAGACGACGCTGCGCGGCCAACAATTCGGTACGCTGGTCGGCGAGCAATTGACTGCTCAGCACGGCGAGCACCTGTCCCTTGCGCACACGTTCGCCTGCGCTGACCGCCACCGACTCCACCAGGCCGGCCAGCCGCGGGACGACCTGCACGGTACGATCACTGTTGTAGCGCACCTCTCCCAGTAACTCGAGCGCTGTTCCGATCGTGGCCGGCCCCGCTTCGGCGAGCTCGATTCCGGCACCCTGGAGCTGTGCATCGGTCATGGTGACGCGGGCCTCGACCTGTTCGTAGCCGAGCTGGTAGCGTTTTCCTTCGTAGTCCGCCTGTACCTTGACCGCAAAGGAGTGCGGCTCGGCCACGACCGCATCGCCCTTGAGGTAGTCCCCTTCCTTGATGAAGCTGAAACGTTGCGGCGACTGTCCCAACCGCTCGAGGACGAGCTGGATCTGGCTCTGCGCGACATCGAGCGGCTTGCCCTCCCAGTACGTGTAGAGCCGGAATTGAGGTTCCGCCCCGGTTTCGAAGATCGTCACCTCGATGCCGTAGCGGCCATCGGTGAGCAGCTTGCCGCCGTGTGGACCTTTGGCCGGTTCGGCGGCGGCCTCGTGGTGCTCTTCATCGGCATGCGAGGCATCGTCGGCGTGGTCGGTCGACTTGGCCTGACCGTGATGCTCCTCCTCGGCGTGCCCGGGCGCCTCCGGGTGGGCGGCATGCCCATGTTCGTCAGTGACGGCCTTGTTGCCATCGGTCGCAAGAATCGCTGCACCCAACGCGAGCCCGACGACGAGCACGGCGACGATCGCCCAGTGTGTGTTCTTCGGTTTGGTTTCTGCCATTTCACTCTCCAGTGCGCCGGACCGTTGCCGGCGCGAGCGGGGTTTCGGTTGATTCGTCGAGGCCGAGCAGCCGGTCGAGGTCCGCGCGGGCGCGGTGGGTATCGGCCAGGGTGCGCAGGTACTGGCTGCGGGCCTGCAGCAGCGTGCGCTGCGCATCGAGCGCTTCGAGGAAGCTGAACTTCCCCAGTTCGAAGCCCTTCGCCGCCGCGTCGTAGGCACTTTGGGCGCCGGGCAGCACCTGCTCGGCGAAGAGCTGGGCTTCCTGGCGTAGCGACGCCAGGCGCGCACGGGTCTCCCGCGCTTCGGCCGACACCTGCAACTGGCTGGCGGAGAGTCCTTCCCGAGCCTTCTCCTCGCGCTTGAGCGCCTCGAGCAGGTTGCCCCGATTCGTATCGAAGATCGGCAGCGGGACGGACAGGCCGACGATGGCCTGGTTGCGCCCCAACTCTTCAGACCGCTTCGCCCCCAGGCTGACGGTGATGTCCGGGATTCGGCGCGCCTTCTCGAGTTCCGTCAGCGCCTGCCGTCGGTCGATCTCCAGTCGGGCGCGGCGCAGGGCCGGCGCGTTGTCGAGCGAGCGCTCGAGATCGGCCATCGACGGGACCGCGGGCAACGCATCGAGCTGGGCGTCCAGCCTCCACGACAGGCCGCCGGGCTCGCCGAGCAAGGCCGCCAGCCGCGCCTGCGCACCGACCCACTCACTGCGCGCCTGACTCAGTTCGACCTGTACGCCCGCTTGCGCAACGTGGGCCTTGGTCTCCTCGATGGGCGCCACCTTGCCGGCCTTGACGCGCTGGCCGGCGGCCCGGCTTGCCCGCTGGGCAAGCTCCATGGCCTGCTCGGCCAGGCGCACGCGCTCCTGTGCGGTCAGCGCGTCGTAATACGCGGAGGTGACGGACGCGCGGATCGCGAGTCGCCTTGCCGTGAGTTCCTCGGCGGCGATGTCGTGGCCGCGCTCGGCCGCCAGCATGCGCGCCGCGCGTTTGCCGCCCAGCTCGATCGTCTGGTTGAGCTGGAGCGTCGTCGTCCGCGTCTGACGCTGGGTGTCCTCAAGCAGGTAGGCGATTTCGGGGTTGGGGCGGCTGTGCGCTTGCTGGCTCGCGCCGGCCATCGCCTCCACCTCGAGCCGCGATGCGGCCAGTTCCGGGTTCTGCGCGTGGGCCAGCGCGAGCGCTTGGCCTAGCGACAGGGTGCCACTCACTGCCGCGTCGCCGGCTGCCGGCTGCGAACGCCATGCTGGCGCTGGCGCGGCCGGCGCGGAAGTGGGCGGGTTCTGCGCCCACGTCATGAGGGGAAAGCACAGTGCGACGCACAGGCCGATGCCGCGCGAAGGGTCGATCTTCGTCATTGAGTCCTCGTCTGGACGGCGTCAGGCTCGCTCGGGCAATGCGCCCGGCGAGACGGATCAAAAGGAAACCGACGAGGGCGGCCACGCGACCGGTGCTCAACCGATGCGTGGATCCATGAAACCCGAACTCGTCGGCGGAATCAGACGAGGAGGGATGCGGGCGGGCGAAGGAGGTTGTCCGGCGGCGGCTCGGACAGCGGGGAGCGATAGGGACTGTCGCCCGAGCGGTCCGGGAAGACCTCGAGACTGTGCGTGGCGGCAAACAGGGCGTGCGGGCTATGGCTGTGGTCGTGATCGGCGCTGCAACTGGCGTCACACGCCTTGCTCGTCCCGTGATCCGAGCGCTCGGTGCCGTCACGGTCCGCATGATCGTGCGTGTGATGACCCAGATGAGCGCGCTTCAGGGAACCGCCTTCGTGCGAGCAAAATGCCGCCACGGCCGCGGTGCTCCACTGCAGCGGCAGAAAAAACACGAGGAGGACGATCAGAAGCTTGCGCACGCACCGATTCTACAGGAGGTCTCAGGGTTGGAAATGGGGTGGCATCAATCCGTGGCGCGAACTGGAGGCTCAGTTCGCGCCATAGAGTTCCTCCATGTAAGCGCGCTCGGCAGGCGTCACGTTCTTGAGTTCCTGCAGGACCTGCTCTCGCGTTTTGCCGGGGCCCGCGTTCGTATCCGGCATCGGCAGATCACGCAGGAAAGATTCGTAACTTCCGTCTGCCTTGGCCTGCGCAAGCTCGCGCATCACGTCAGCGCGGGTCTTGGTGCTTTCACCATGGTCGGGATGAAACGTCCAGCCCACCTCGGTCGTCGTGCGATGCCAGACGTCCGCGTACGAGACGGTGGGGGCGACCAGAAGGCTGGCGATGAGCGCAGTGGAAGTGAGTATGCGAGCGACCATGATGGAACTCCTGTCGAATCATCCGTGACGCCAGACCGGTTTGGGCCTGCCGATGCCTTGAGGGTGAAGGCATGAATCGACTATACGAAGGCCGCTTCGTCAATTTGCGAACTGCCGCATTACGTTTTTGTAATGTCCGGCTCAGCCGGTTCTTGACATAATTCGATCATGAAAGTCCTGGTGATTGAAGACGAGCCCAAGCTTGCCGACTATCTTCGCAAGGCCTTGTCGGAGAGCAGCTACGTTGTCGATGTCGCCAATGACGGGGCCACCGGACTGCACTTCGCCCGCGAAGGGCAATACGATCTGATCCTGCTGGATGTCATGCTGCCGGTCGTCGACGGCTTCGGCGTCCTGAACGAACTGCGCAAGAGTAATCAGGTTCCGGTCCTCATGCTGACGGCGCGCGACAGGATCGAAGACCGGGTACGGGGGCTACAGGACGGCGCCGACGATTACCTCGGCAAACCGTTTGCGCTGTCCGAACTGCTCGCGCGGGTGCAGGCCTTGATGCGCCGGGGTGCCCTTTCCGCGTCACCCGCGGCGGAACTCAACATGCTTCGCCTCGAAGACCTCGAACTCGACCTGATGCGCCGCAGGGCGACCCGCGGCGGGCTGCGGCTGGAGCTGACCGCCAAGGAGTTCACGCTACTGACGTTGCTGCTGCGCCGGCAGGGGGAGGTCCTCTCCCGCACCGTCCTGGCCGAGCAGGTCTGGGACATGAATTTCGACAGCAATACCAATGTCGTCGAAGTCGCCGTTCGCCGCCTGCGCGGGAAACTGGACGATCCCTTCGACCGGAAGCTTCTGCACACGGTCCGGGGGATGGGCTACGTGCTCGAAAGCCGGGAAGAATGAAACCGGCGGCCCCTCGTTCGCTGCGCCGGTGGCTCTCGCGAGGGCTTGCCCTCCTGACCCTCGTCGGCTTGGGTCTGGTCTGCGCAGCCGTGTATGTGGCCACACACTTGAGTCTGGCGTCCCGGCAGGCGGTTTCGCTCGAGCAACATCGTCAGGTGATTGAACATCTCGTTGAAGAGCTTACGACCCCGGGCGACCTGGCCATCTTGCGTCACAAGCTCGACGACTTTTTTGCCGGTCGATCCGATCTGCGCTTGCGCCTGCGCTCCGCATCGGGCCAGTGGGTCTACGGCGCCGATGATCGAGGCCTCCTCATGCTCGCAAACGAGAAGCGGGTGGTCTTCGAGATCGCTTCTCCAACACATCCCTTCGCCCTGATGCAGGCAGAACTGACGTTGGACGTTTCATCCGACGATCAGTTGCTGCGCGGACTTGCATGGACACTGGCCGCCTGCGCCTTGACAGGCACGATCGCGATTTCATTGGGAGGAGCGTGGCTGGTGCGTCGAGCGCTCGAGCCGGTCAACGAACTGGCGCAACAGGCGATGCGTCTCGTGCCCGAACGGCTCGCAGAACGGCTCGACGGCGCCGCGCAGGCAGAGGAAGTGCAGCCGCTGGTTCAGCAGTTCAACGCCGTGCTCGAACGCTTGCAGGGAGCGTACATCCAATTGGAAGGTTTCAACGCAGACGTCGCACACGAACTGCGAACCCCCTTGACGACGCTGATAGGGCAGACGGAACTGGCGCTGAAGGGCAAAGGTGACGCGGCTGAGCTTCGCGACATCATGGGTTCAAACCTCGAAGAGCTACACCGTCTTTCGAGTCTCGTGCACGACATGCTGTTCCTGTCCAATGCGGACCGGGGCGTCAAGGCACGCACCCGCACGATCAGCAGTCTTGCCGCGCTTGCGCGTGAAGTCGCCGAGTACCATGAGGCCCCGCTGCTCGAGGCGCGGCTCACGATCGGGATCATTGGCGATGCCGTAGCGTGCGTCGATGGTCGTCTCGTTCGGCAGGCGCTGTCGAATCTTTTGTCGAATGCCACCCGATACGCGCAACCTGGCACGACGATCGAGGTCGATATCCACGAAGCGGCGCCGGGAGAAGTCGCGTTATCCGTTACCAATACGGGTCCCGAGATTGCCGAAGAGCACCTTTCTCGCCTCTTTGACCGTTTCTACCGGGTCGATGCTGCGCGCAAGCATGGCGAGGATAACAACTATGGCTTGGGCCTTGCGATTGTTGCCGCGATCGCGCGCATGCATGGGGGGCGGACGTTTGCTCGTTCCTCTCAGGGAATGACGACGATCGGATTCTCGGTTCCGTACAGCGACCGGTAGCGTTGGTCAGCGCCCGTTTCGCAGCGGCTGCTCGCATGCACGATACTTCTCCTCCACCGATGTTCCGTCCCTCAGTCCGTGCGTTCGGTCGGGCGCAAGAGGCGCAGGCCGTTGAACACGACGAGCAGGCTCGCGCCCATATCGGCAAACACGGCCATCCACATCGTGGCCGACCCCAGAAGAGCGAGCACCAGAAAAACGCTCTTGATGCCGAGCGCCAGGGTAATGTTCTGCCACAGTACCGAATGCGTGCGCCGCGACAAACGGATCGTCTCGGGGATACGGCGCAGATCGTCGTTCATGATCACGATGTCAGCCGCCTCCATCGCCGTATCGGTGCCCGCCGCGCCCATGGCGATCCCCATGTCGGCCTGAGCAAGTGCCGGCGCATCGTTAATGCCGTCCCCTGTCATTGCCGTAGGACCATATTGGCGCTGCAGGTCGCGAATCGCAGCGAGTTTGTCTTCAGGCAGTAGATTGCCGCGGGCATCCTCGATACCGGCCTGCGCGGCAATCGACCGTGCGGTCGCTTCATTGTCGCCGGTCAGCATCACCGGGGTGACCCCCAGCGCACGCAATTCGGCAATGGCAGTCCGGGACGATGCCTTGATCGTGTCCGCGACCGCGAACAGGCCCAGCACCTTCGTCGACGAGGCCAGCAGCGTGACAGTGCGTCCTTGCGATTCGTGCTCCGCCAGCCGTGCCTCGAGTTCAGCACTGCACTGGCCGCGATCTTCGATCAAACGGTGGTTACCCAGAGCATGGACGTCGTCGCCGACGCGCCCCTGAACACCGCGCCCCGCAAGGGCATTGAATTCGTCGACGGCCTCCAGCGGGTGATCGAGCCCGGCCGCAATGGCTTTCGAGACCGGATGGTCCGAGTGGGCGGCAAGGCTTGCGGCAAGGCTCCCGGTTCGCTGCTCGGTATGGTCGGCGGCGATGGCGTCGAAGGCCACGAGGCGTGGCTTGCCTTCGGTCACGGTGCCGGTCTTGTCAAGCGCGATCGCCTTGATCTTGCGCGCATCCTCGAGGTACGTTCCACCCTTGATCAGAATGCCCCGTCGTGCAGCCGCGGTGAGCCCGCTCACGACGGTCACCGGTGTGGAGATGACCAGCGCGCAGGGACAGGCGATGACGAGCAGGACCAGCGCCTTGTAGAGCGCATCAAGCCATGGCCAGCCGAATCCCAATGGTCCGACGATCGCCACCGCCAGCGCGATCACGAAGATGGCGGGCGTGTAGATCGCCGCGAAACGGTCGACGAATCGCTGCGTGGGCGCCCGCGTGCTCTGTGCTTCTTCCACAGCATGAATGATGCGTGCCAGCGTCGTATTGCTCGCCACGGCCGTCACGCGACATTCGAGCAACCCGGTTTCATTGATCGTCCCGGCAAAGACGAGATCGCCGGGTTGCTTGTCGACGGGAATACTTTCGCCCGTGACCGGCGCCTGGTTGATCGCACTGTTTCCGACGGTCACGACACCATCAAGTGGCACACGCTCGCCGGGTTTCACGCGAATGATGGCCTCCAGGTGCACCGAGGCCGCCGCGACGCGCACCCAACTTCCGTCCGCCTGCCTCACCTCGGCTTCGTCAGGGGCCAGGGCCATCAGGCTCGTGATCGCATTGCGTGCCTGGTCGACCGCGCGCGCCTCGATCAACTCGGCGATGGCATAGAGCGCCATGACCATGGCCGCCTCGGGCCACTGGCCAATCACGAATGCGCCCGTGACGGCGACGGACATCAGGGCATTGATGTTCAGGCGAGCACGACTGAGCGCGACGAGCCCCTTCTTATAAACGCTCAAACCCGACAAGCCGATTGCCGCAGCAGCAAGGGCCATACCCACGACCTTGACCAGGAGGGTTGCCGGTGCAAGGTAGGCCAATGCTTCAGCGCCCACCGCCAAGATCAGGGCACCCATCAGCCGCGCGAGCCCAGCTCCGATTCGCCGATCGTCGTCAGCGGACTCGGCTTGCAACGTCTGGCCAGACTGCCCCGCATCGACGAGATTGATCTCGAAGCCCGCCGCACGTATTGCATCTTGTGCCTGTTGCTGCCCGGCCGCGCCGGCCGTGATCATAAGCGTGCGCGTACCCAGCGCGAAGCCAAGCCGGCGAACCCCGACGACCGACGACAGCGCCTGCCTGATCTCCATCTCTTCGGTAGCGCAATCCATTGCCGGAATGCGATAAACCGTATTCTCGGCCGCCGCGCCGGGCAAAAGCTCCTGCGACGGCGTCGCGTCCTGCGCGCATGCACCCCCGACATTGCAGAGCTGGGTATCTTCAGTCACTTTGTTCATGATCACGCTCCTTGACGCCATTGAAAACCCTGTAGTGACCACAGAGTCAACCACTTACCCTAATCAGCGCCTCCTCGGTCGGGCAGTCCATGTGGGTGATGACGAAAACGGATTGCTTCATGGTGGTCCTGCACGAGGAATGCAACGGTCGCTCGCGGGGCATGACACCGAAGTGACCACCCCGGGACGGCTCACTTCGGCTGCGGCTGCTGCGACATCCACTGCTGATGCTGCATCATTTGATCCATCATCATCTGCTGCATCGGCATGTATTGCTCCATCATGAATTGGCGCTGCTTGAGTTGCTCGGGCGTCAGACGCCGGTAGTCCCCCCACATGGGCCCGCCCATCATGCGGCCGCCCATACGGCCCTGGCCCATCATCGGCGCCCCGCCGCAACACCCCATCATCCCCGGTGCCCACATGCCGTGCATCATCTGCATGTTGTTCTGCATCGTGGTCCAGTGGTCCTGGAGCAGTTTCTGCCGCGCCTGGGGATCCTCCGTCTGGCGGATCCTGTCCATCTGCTCCTGCATCGCTCTCATGTTCTCCTGCACCTGCGCCATCTGCTTGTCAAAGTCCGTCGTGCCGGGGGCCTCCTGTTTCGTCTGCCCGCCCGCGCCGGCTGGCGGGTCGGCGGCAAAGAGGGACGGCGCCGGCATCGCGAGGGCCGCGGCCAATCCCAACGTGATCAATGGTTTCATCTTGCGCTCCTTTCGAGGGTTCCCTGAGTCCTGCCCGCTGCGGCAGTGTCAACATTGAAAACCCTGTAGTCGCTCCGGGGTCAACGGCTTAGCATGAGCAATCGTGCGAGGAGGTGTCATGCGGATCGGAGAACTTGGCCAGGCGACCGGCGTCGATGTCGAAACGATTCGCTACTACGAGAAGGCGAGGTTGCTGCCGCCGCCCGCCCGGGCAGCGAATGGCTACCGCGCCTACGGCGCGGCACACCTGGAACGCCTGAGCTTCGTCCGCCACTGTCGGGCGCTTGACATGTCGCTTGCGGAGATCAGGCACCTGCTCGATTTCGTCGCCCACCCGGAGGCCGATTGCGGTGAGATCAACCGGCTGATCGACGAGCATCTCGGACGGGTGCGGGCGCGGTTGAAGTCCCTGAACGCCCTGGAGAATCAGTTGGTGGCGTTGCGGGCGAGCTGCGGGGCCGGGCACGTGGCTGCGGACTGCGGCATCCTGCACGAACTGGAGGCCGCCGCCCATGGCGAGGCGTGCGTATGCCATCCGGCGGGGAGAAAACATCCAGCAGTGACGACGCAAAAAGCGAAGGAACGTTGATCGGCGCTGCGTTGCGGCGGCTGGTCAACGAGTCTTAACGTACGATTTTTTCCCGTTTTCTGAGACGACCCTAAGATGAAAAAGATGATGGCTCAGATGGGCTCGGGCGGCGAAGGCCCCATGGACATGATGCAGAAGATGATGGGGCAGATGGGAAGTCAGCCCGGCGGCGAGGCCGGCAACCCCATGCAGCAGATGATGGGAATGTGCTCGGAAATCCTGGCGGCCATCCACAAGACAACGTCGATGGCCGCGCTTGCTACGCCCGAACTTCACACCCTGTTCGGCGAGTGGATGGAAAGCCTGGAACGTGAGGCGCTCGCGGCACTGGACGACCAGGGCGCGGCAGATGCAACGGCCCTGGCGACCAAGCTCAAGATCAGCGAGGCAAGCGCAATTCATGTTGTTGCGCACCTTGCCAGCAAGGGCAAGGTAAGTCTGAGCGTCCGCGCCACCGGGCAAGGTGCGCCGTGAGTCCCATTGTCCTGGAGTCCGTGTTGACGTGCCCACGCTGTGGATATGCCCAGCAGGAAACCATGCCGACCGACGCCTGCCAGTTCTTCTACGAGTGCTGCAACTGCAAGGCGTTGCTGCGCCCCAACCCCGGCGACTGCTGCGTGTTCTGTTCCTTCGGCTCGGTGAAATGCCCGCCGATTCAGGCGCAGCGCGGGTGTTGCGGGTAGCGCCCAGCTTTCACCGGCATCATCGACAGCCCGCCTTCGCGCGGGCTGTTTGCATCGTGGGGCTGAGGAACGGCTTAGCGTACGATTTTTTCCGTTTTCTGAGACGACCCGT
>JAFEFC010000047.1 GCA_018240785.1 Pseudomonadota bacterium
ACTACAGGCCAGACCGGTGCCCTTCCGCATAGGGAAATCGGACTCACGGGGTTGTTATCGGCGCAAAATGGTAGTGAATTCAACCGTAAGAACCAATGGCCGCTTCTGGCCGGGTCATGCCCCTGAGCTGCGCTCCCGTCACCTGCCGTTCGCGACCGGATTGTAGTCGGGTCAGCTGCCCGGTCTGTGGCGGCCGCTGACCAGAGATAGGGGTCGATTCTCGGCTTGATTGAGGTTGGCGGCCATGATTGCCACAAAGTCGCTATGCGGTCGCGGACGGTCCCCTTCTTGCGATTCGAAGTCAATCGTCGTGCCATCCGACGGGGCCCCAACGATGACTGGCGCGTTCGTGTTCGCGACGGAGGACTCATACTCATGCTTTTAGACACACCGCGAAGACGCAAGCTGGGCGGATCGGAGATCACGCGTCGTTGTCTGCACACATGGGCCTTCAGGGCTAGATCCAAAATGGACTTTGCAACGCGAGGGTTTCTGGCGACCGACCGATCAACGTCAGGCGAGGCGTCTGATTGGGTGGCATGTTGCTGATGATTCGTTCCGCCATCGCCTTCCAGTCGCCTTGAAACCGGCCTTCGTCCCAAACCCGCAGTAGTTCTTGCGTGAAGCGACCATTGCCGACGCCGTCCTGCGACTCCTGATTGTCCTGGCAGCCAGCGACAAGGAGCACCGGGCCATTCAGGGGCATGTTCAGCTCGCGCGTCAGCAACCGCTCGTCAGGGCCGCGCTGCTGGCGACCGAGTCGGATGTAGAAGTCCCGATTCATGCGGAAAGCCTTCGCCGATAGCTCAAGGGGTAGCAGGCGGGTGCCGACCACCGGCGCCCCGGTTTGGTCAGCCAGTAACGGTGTGCGCCGTGCCCCACGAGAAACCGTGCCGCTGTGGCAGCTGTCGGAGATCATGACGATGCGCACGTCGTCGGCGAACGAAGACCACAGTTCGTACAGCTCGTCGTCGATCAACATCCCATCGTAGAGGCAGAGGGTTTCGTCGGCGCTGTCGTCCTCGTCAGCGTTGAAGTCAGGCACTTGGCTGCCATGACCGGCATACGTGAACATGAAGACATCGCCTGCTTTTAGCGCGGCTGCAGCTTCGGCGATGGTGTTGCGAACCGCGTCCCGTGTGGCCTGATTGTCGAAGAGGACGGTTCTCCTCTCGAAACCTCGCTCCCTGGCAATGCGCTCCATGTCCTCAGCGTCGAAGTGGCAGCCATATAGCGGCGCGTCACCACCATAATGTGCCGGGTCGAGCGTGTTCACTCCGACATGGAGCGACCAGCCGCGACGAGCCGGTGCGGCGGCCGCGGCAAGTCCGCGCGAACGGGGCGTACTGGCCTGGATGGCTGCCTTGATGGCTTGCTCAAAGCGGTCGGCAACCCGACCGTAACCCGGGTTCTTGGGATGTAATTCGTCGTGCCAGGCGGTGAGCGTGTTGCCCACTGCGCCGCGAGCATCGACATGGATGACGCGGTTGCCGAACTGCGCCGCGAGCCGACGCAGGCGTTCGTTGAAACGGTTGATCATGTGCGCGGCAATCGCGCGCTGTACGGCGCCGTCCTTGATGCCACGGGACGTCATCGGCTTGCCCAGCCACTTGCCGGCATTGGGAATCACATAATCGTAGCCGTGGCAGATGGTCACGACACCGGGTTCTGCCTCCACCTCGCGCAGCACACGCTCGTACATCGTCAGTGCATGGTCGAGCAAGCGCTCGAAGCTGGGCAGCACGTGCGCTGAGGGCGTCAGCGCGGGATCGAAATCACGCAGATGAGCCTTCAGGTTGCCGCCCCCGAGCGCATCGTTGCCACCGGCCGAGAGCAGAAACACCGAAGCGCCGGTCTCTCGGATCGCCTCGATGTATTCGTGTTCCTTGATCATGTTCTCGAGGGTGTCGCCTGCGGCATCGAGGCTACGGATGGCAAAGCCCTTGTCAAACAGCTGATCGATGGTGTCTTCAAGGACGATGGGATACTGGAACCAGGAATCGCCCTCCGACACGAGGATGGGGCCCTCATGTCCGTCCGCCACCAGGCGATCGAAGCGGAGCTTGCGGCGCATGCGTGCAATGCCGTTGGCGAAGTTCATCGCCGCATCGCTGCGCGCGCGTGCTTCCTTCGGATCGGCGGGTAATTCGACGGTCTCGGGGTTGAGCTGCAGCCGGGGATTGAAGAGCCCTGAACGGTCGTCGTCGGTCAGAAAATAGCGCGCCAGATCACGCTCCGGGATCGATAGGTCAGCAAGTTTTCGGTTGAGTTCGACGGGAGAGATGCGTGTGTCAGGCATGACGAAGCCTCCTGCGTACGGTGCTGTGGGCGTAGAGATCAAGCTGTGGTGCTCGGCGGATGACCGGCCGCCGTGATCCCAAGCTGGATGCTTGCGAAACGATCCAGCATAGTCATGACATCAAGATTTCGCCATGTCGTTTTTGGGCTGTCGAAAGGCTGTCCCTCTCCTACCTGCGGCCCAGTCCACCGCCACGCCGGACAACAGGTTGCGACGCTCGGGCTGGGCCCTTTCACTTCGTGCGTCGACAGGATGACGCTCCATCTCCGTGGCACCGAGCCCATCGTGTGCGATGTTCGCTGTCGTCTCTTCGAAGTACGTCGCCAAACCGTCAGAAACCCACCCGTGCCCCAAACTGTGGCGCGCCCGTGCGAAAGCTGATGAACGCGTAGTCGAGCCGCGTTGAGAATCGTCCCGATGGCGGGAGCAGAACGCGCCCCTCTTCGACCACGATGTCACGTTCATGAAAATAGTGAACCGTTTCTGCATCGTCGTCCGGCAGACCAAGCCATGTCACGGCGAGTTACTCGGAACGTCCGGCCCAGAGATCGCCCGTGACCGAGGACACCAACCGATAACCGGACGCTGCTGCGACAGCGACAAGCCGAGCGACATCCTGTGGAAACGCATTAACGGGATCGAAACCGCCCGCTGTCGGCAGCAGCGCTAATAGAGACGCTTTGGCACCGCTCTGCCGCATGCATACTCTTCCGGTATCGAAGCCAACTGACAGGCTGGTCCCGCTGAGCGTACCAAAGGGGTGTTGGATAAATTGAGTATACGGAAAACGTACTGACGCGGCAGGCAATGATGCATCGGATCATTGGCGCCTATGAGTCTCCAGAGACTTCGCACGTGCGCGATCGGCGCGCAAGCGTTGTGCGCTAATCGAGGCCTGCAGCCCCAGATAGTCGATCAACTGCTCGTCGGTGGCGCCGCCGTCGATGAGCAGTCCCACATAGGTGTTGCGCAGCGTCTGCGCACACGCCCGCTCGCCGGTGATGCCCGCCTCCTCGAGCAGCTTCTGCGTGCGGCGGTGGACCGAGGAGGCGGAGAGCGTGACCTTCTTGCTCAGGCGTCCGAAGCCGGCCGAGCGGTCCGCCTCGAACACCTTGCGCACGGGCGACGCGTCCGCGGCGCCGTGGATCTGGTCCTGGAGCGCGAGCCACGCCCGGATCGGCGCGACGGCAAAGCCAAGGATGCGGGCACGGTGGGCGCACCCCGGGCGGCTCAGTTCGATGCGTTCCTCCACCAAATCAATGCAATTAAGCGTCAGACCCACCACATCCCGCACCTTCAACCCTGCCCCCAGCATCACCGCGACCAGCGCCAGATCCCGGTACTCGATCCACGCCTCGGCGCCCTTCCCCTCCTGCGCGAGGTCCGCCAGTGTCGTCGTCAGCAGCGCAATCAGCGCCTCGCATTCGGCCGCGCTTAGGAACCGGCCCGGCTGATCGTCGCCCTGCCCCACCTGTTCGGCGCCCGCGAGACTGCCGACGTTGTCACCGCGGTAGCCCAGCGCGCCCAGATGCGCGAACACGCGCTCGAGCTGGCGCACGTACTGCTGGCGCTGCCGCCCCCTCTGGGCCCGCTGGCGCGGCGCGCAGCCCGCACTGTCGAGAAAGCGCCGAATGTCGTCGGCGTCGAGCGTGTCCAGACGGCGCCCCTGGGCATTGAGCCACTGGCAGAAGCGGCCGAACATGGCCGTGTAGACCGTCTTCGTGGAGGCCCGCAGCCTCTGGCGATTGAGCCAGGAGGCATAGGCGAGGTCAGGCGTGGTGAGCCAGCGCTCGAGGCTGTCGAAGAGGTCGGGGGTGGGCGTGGCGTCGACTTGGGTGGACTGACGCTTAATTGCATAGGTTGTGCGGTGCGCAGTGTCAGCGGGTTCCATGGGGCCTCTCGCGCGGGGAGCGCAATGACGTCGATGTGTGGGTGGGTAAACGTACAGGAATTCATGCTCGAGCGGACAGCGCGACGGCACGCGTCATCGGGCCTCCCGGGCAACTGAGGCGCCGCTGGTCGCCCGCACTTGCACCTGCGCGGGCGGGCGGCTCACCCGCAGGTAGCGGTCACCGGCGAGCCGTCCCGCCAGACGCACCGACCGCTCATAGCCGCTTGGCCGAGCTACGCAGACCAGCAGCGACCGCATCGAAAACGTCCGGCGGGAAATCCGGTGGCAGTGCCCGGCTCACCGCCTCGAGCACGCGGGGGGTGCGGGACACCAGTTCGTCGATGAGGGGCCCCATGTCGGCACCGAGGCCGCACTTGCGGGCCATATCGTTGAAGTGCCGGCGCTGGATGTCGCGCAGCCTGTAGTGGGTGTTCTTGCCGCGCACGGCCATGGCCAGGCGAAGCTTCTCGTAATCGAGTTGATTTGGGCCCGTGCCGGTGACCGGCCAGGCCGACAACACGTCGTAGAGCGGTGTCAGGCGGTAGCGCCCGCCGGGGAGCAGAAAGAGCGAAAAGTTCTTGGCATGGCCGTCGGTCGCCGCGAGCATCCAGAAGAGCAATTGCGCCTTCAGAAGCGTCCGGAGATCGGCCTCGCGCGTTTCCGAATTCTGCAGGATGCGCGCGATGTCCATCAGGCCGGGGCCGCCATCGGCTTCGTACTTTGCCCCGGGAGGGGTGCCGGTGGCTTGGCAGAAGTCCTCCTGGGGCAAGCGCAGCCAATAGTCGCCGGCGCTCGCCAGCCGGCGGTCGAAGCGTTCCACGACCAGGACTTTCTGGTCACCGAAGCGCTCGATCTTGCAAGGCGCAACCGGCAGACCAAAGCCGGCCAGGAATTGGGCGCAGAGCCACTCGTTTTCGACCGAAGTGCGCATGTCCGCCTGACGGTTGCCGACCAGACCCAGCGGCAACTTGAAGATGTGAGTGGTGGGCGTGGCGCCGCAGGGGCGGCACCATTGACCCGCATGCCAGGTTAGTGCGGTCTTCTCCTGGGCACCCGCAATCGAGATGCGGAACTCGCCTTCCTCCACCGCGGCCAGACCGAGAACGCCGCTCAGGGACACAGTACCCCTGAGGATGCGTTCCACGCCCGCGTCGTCGAGCGGCTCTACGTCGATGCGAAACACGCTGTCGGGTTCGACGTTATCGGGCAGCAGTTGCACGGCACCCACGCAGTCGCGTCCGATGGCCTGCAGCAGATCGAAAGCTCCGGTGCTTTCCGTGCGAAAGCGGGACTGCAGGCGCGCACGGATGCGGTCGCTGTCGGGCAGAAGGTTGTCGAAGTAGTTGCGGACAACATCGCCGCGCAGGGGCAGATTGTCCAGCGTGAAGGGCAACGACAGAGACAGGGGGCGCCCTTCGGGCGAGGCGATCCAGGCCGGCTCGTACTGGAACTCGGTCGGTCCCCGCGCCGGCAAACGCCACTGGCCAACCAGCCTGCCGTTGGTCCACGCATTGAGCGAGCGGGTGTGGGCAGGGCGCCCCATCATTACCACTCGCTCTCATTGGTGGGCGGCGTCTTGTCCTGGAGCACAAGTTCCAGGCCGAGCTGGCTCGCCAGGGCGAGGAGACGGTCGAGCGTGAAGCGCTCGGGATGGGCTTCCAGCTCCGAGAGACGGTTCTGACTGATGCCGAGGCATGCCGCGACGGCTGCCTGGGACAGGCTGAGCGCCTTTCGTCGAGTGACGAGAATCTGGCCGGCCTGCTGGGGGGAGTTGAGCCTGATCATGGATTCCTAGCGGGAAAACCGATAAATGCAGAGTATCTTAATTAACGATAAATGTGCAATATCGGAAATCGCGATCCCCAAACGCCGACCCTGTGCGTTCAGGACGCCATGCGCCCGGCGGTCGGCGCGTCAAGGGAGCGCCGCTGCGGCCAGCCTGTAGCCCGTTACGGCGAGCGTATAACATCACGATGCGTGATACCGGCGTGCCGCAGGCGTGTATGCATTTCAATGTCTACTTCGATGACGTGACCGGGCAACGGCTGACGGCGGTTGCCGCGCAGGCGGGAGAGAGCCGCAATGCGCTGATCCGTAAGGCGGTCAGCAAGCTAATGAACGAGATGAATGCCCAGAACGATGAGGCCAATAAGTGGTGTCAACGTCAATTTGAGCTATAGCCCAACCTGACGCGCAAGAATGCCAACGGCTTAGCGCGCGCTATTTTCCGTTTTCCGAGACGCCTCCACCGTTGCCAGCGGCAGGAAGAGCGTGAACGGTGAGTCGGGCAAAGCGATGAAGCCATGATGTCGGTAGAAGGCCGCTGCCGCCTCGTCCTTCGCATCCACCATCAAGGCATAGGCGGCAATCTCGGAACGGACAGCACGGTCAAGCGCATCGGCCAGCAGTGCGCCGCCCAGCCCTTGCCCTTTGAAAGCCTGATCGACGGCCAAGCGGCCCATGCGAACCGCTGGGACGGTCGGATAGCGCGGCAGCTTCTTGCCGACGCTGGCCGGAAGATCGGCCAGCAGCAGGCTTGCCGACGCCAGCGTGTAGTAGCCCGCGATGCGCTGCCCTTCTGCCAACGCCACGAAGCAGGCAGCCACACGGCGGCGAACATCTTGGGTGACTTGTTCCCGCAGGTAGCGCTCAAGCGGTTCTGAACCGCAGTTGAACGCTGCGCGAACATGCGCGGCATCGAGCGGCGTGAGCAGGAACGGTGCGCTGCTCATTCAGCACGCAAGAGCTTGCGGCGACGGGCGAAAGCGCGTTCCAAGGCCGGGGCCGGTTGCGGCGGCGACAGCAACGCTTGTGCAAAGCACTCCTGATCGGCCAGCGACAGGCGGATGACCTCGGCTTGCTCGATGGCGCGTTGCGCGGCGTCCTGGACGGCAGCGACCACGAAATCAGTCATGGTGCGCCCCTGAAGTTCGGCGGCGCGCTTGAGCATCGAATGCAGATCGGTGCTGATCCGGGCTTCGAGGCGGGCGGTAGAAATGGCTGCGGGCATAGTCTTGTCCTCCGGCTGAAATTATACGGCAGATTGCCGTACAGATCCACGCCACTACCATGCGATTTTCCCGTTTCGTGAGCTGGCCCCTACGAGTACGACGGCCACGACCGCCGGGTGAAGCTGCGCTACCCGCACCCGAGCACCGTCAATACCTCATCGACCACCGACTACAAGCAGTTCGGCTACAACGCAGTCGGCAGCCTCATCAACCACCGCAAGCGCAGCGGCGAAACCATCACGCTCGCCTACGACAACCTGCACCGCCTGACCAGCCGCAGCTACCCCACGGCCGCTGACAACGTCGCCTTCGCCTACGATCTGCTGGGCCGTCGCACCCAGGCCAAGTACGCCGACAATAGCCACACCGTGGCCTACGTGTGAGATGCGGCCGGGCGCCTGACCAGCACTGCAGCCGGTGGCAAGACGCTCGCCTACCCGTGCGATGCGGTGGCCAATGCAATCGGCTTAACGTGCTTTATTTTCCGTTTTCTGAGACGACCCCTCCTTGAGCCCGTTACGGCGAGCGTATAACATCACAACGTGTGATGCCGGAGTGCTGGAGGCGTGCATGCATTTCAATGTCTATTTCGATGACGTGACCGGGCAGCGGCTGACGGCCGTTGCCGCGCAGGCGGGAGAGAGCCGCAATGCGCTGATCCGCAAGGCGGTCAGCGAATGGCTTGCACGACACGCGCAGGCCCAGTGGCCTGATGCGGTGATGGACTTCCAGGGCATGGCGGACATACCGCCGTTCGAGGCGGGGCGCGACCGGCTGACTCTCCCCGTGGAAGATCCGTTGGCATGAAATATCTGCTGGACACCTGCACGGTGTCCGATTTCGTGAAAGGCCAGCCCGGCGTGCTGGCCCGCATCAAGGCCACCTCGCCGCATCAGATCGTCGTTTCCTCGATCACACGCATGGAGATCGACTATGGGTTGGCGCTCAACAGCGAGCGCGCGAGAAGGTTGGCGCCCATGCTCGATGCCTTCTTTTCCGTGACGCGTACCGTATTCTTCGAGGATGCCGATGCGCAGGCCACAGCGGCCATTCGGGCTGCGCTGAAGAACAAGGGGCAGCCGATTGGCGCCTACGACGTGTTGATCGCGGGCACCGGGGTCGCACGCGGTTTGATCGTGGTGACGTCGAACGTCGGCGAGTTCAATCGTGTGTGGGGCTTACAGGTGGAGAACTGGCGGTAGCCTCTTTTCCTGTTTGGGATGGCTCTTGAAGGCTTGAGCGGTCATGCCGGTTTCTCCTGCGCGACAGGATGAATGAGCGTCGCGACCTCGCCGCGCGCGAGATCGAGCGCCTGATCACTGCCACCGGCGTCAGCCGCACCGAGGCGCGCGAACACTGCCTGATCCTGGCGATGTTCCGCCATGGGCTGCGGGTGTAGAAGGTCTGCGGGCGGAAGCTGCACCCGATCGACGTCGAGAGCCTCGTGTTGCTCTTACCCCGGCTCAAAAAGGGACGGTCGACGACACAGCCAGTGAGCGGTATCACGACCGACCTGAAACCGGTCGCACCGCGACGACATGAAACGGGTGTGTCTTCCTGGAGCGTTCTTCAGGAAGAGATCCCTGAAGGCTGGCATTCTCTTCGCTTAAACCCGTCAATCGTCGCAAAGCCGACATGCAAGTCCAGGACAGGGTCCGCTCACCATGCTCCATGGCCCGTGATGTGGGGACGCATCGGCCGGGGCGCAGCGCACCGCGCCAGAATGCTTTTCCAGCCATTGCGGGCGGCAATGGCCTCGCCCAGGATGTCCAGATACTCGCCGGTCTCCACCCGGTCGTCGGCGGGCATCGGCCCGCGAGCGTAGTCGGCGAGCAGTTGCTGCCGCGCCCTCAGCCCGCTACCGATTTCCAGGATACGGCCATAGGTCTCGCAGGCGTAGGCGAAGGTCTCGCGCCTGGCATAATCGATCTCCAGCAGCCATTCCTTCACCCGGGTCTGGCGCAGGCCGATCGTTTCACGCTTGCAGTTATGAAAGACATGCGCGGCCTCGTGGACAAGATAGTCGTCGAAGCGACCCGCCTCCCTGAAGTATTCGCCCGACACGTAGCACGTCGTTTCCTCGCTCAGGCCCACGATCCTCGGCGCATCGTCGGCAAGCAGTGCGGCATCGATGCTCGCGAGATAGAGGTTGGCCAGCTTCCACGCCGTGTTCAGTGAGGACACCCGTTCGAGCACCCCCTCAATGGTCGTCGGCGTCACAAAGACGATCGAGCCACAGAGCACGTCAAGCACGCGCGCCTGCTCATGGCGCGGGAACAGGCCCTGGACCATCGGCGCGAGCTTCGTGCGAACGAACGCCGCGCCGCTCTGCTCGGACGGCACCGTACCGCGCCGGCGGCGTGGGCGGCGGCAGCGCACGGCCTCGATCAGCGCAGCGCGAAGCGCTTTTTCGCCGTATCGGACACGATCGCAAAAGGCCTCCCCGGGCCATGCCGAGTAACGCATCTCGACGTTTCCGCTGCGAAGGTAACGATCGATCTCTTGTTCCAGGGCTGCGTGCATGGGTTCTACCGAGATGGCGGCGTACGCGGACCGCGGCGCAGTGACAGCCGGGCACAGGCTGATTTGCCCAATGCGACATCACGGAGACGTTGCAGCATGCCGGGTGACGGCGTCCAGCCTCCACCCCGCGCAACGAAATGCGTCGCGGCGTCGACGACGGACGCACTGCGATCGAACGTGCCGCTCAACGCCGCCAGACCCAGATCAGCACGCGCCCGCTGGTGACGCTCGAATGCGCCCGGGTCGAGGCATCCGGACGCATCGAAGGTGAGGACATGACAGGACATCCAGGCAACATCAATCGGCTGACGGTTCTCAAGCTGGACCAGCATGTCGATCATACGTATCCGCGCACCGGAAAATTGGCGTACCGGGTGGCCGCCAGGGTCAAGAAGCATGCGCTCAAACAGTGCGCCCGGCAGCCGATACAGCCGATCAGCCTGATCCAGCAGGAACATGCGATTCGAGAGCGCCATGGGGCAAGAATATCACCCCGGTACAGCGCGCATCAGGCGCAGGCAAGTGCGGGAATCGTGCGAGGGACAAGTGGGTGCGCGAAGGCCGTGGACTGGGTCCGGCCATGTCCGGCCGCCCGTCCCCTCGCCGAATCGGTTCGTTGCAGATTCCATTCTTCATGATCAAGCAGTCCAACGACATGATCTCGCTGATTGATGGTCATGATCAGCGGCTTTGAGGGGTGCGCTTGGGTTCGCTGAGTTCTTGGCAAAATAGTCTGATCCCTGATGTGCGATGTGGTAACGCTGCGAAGGGCGTAGCCCGAAGCAGCGTTACCACATCGCACCCCCCTTGATGTGACTTGCTCGGCGACTGCTCCGGGGAATCGTGGGAACTCTTCTCGGGCATAGGCTGGAATCGACAGTCCGGTACCTCGGTATCGAGGTCGACGATGCCTTGGAGATCTCTGAGCAGATCGAAATCTGATCGTGTCCCGGCGGCTGCCCGAAGAAAGCCTTCGACGCGACGGGCGGCTGCTTTCCGGCGGGATGCTGGAAGGGTCGTATCGGCCACAAGCTGCTGGTCGTCCCATCCACGGAGTGCTCCGTCAAACGACGGCTCGATCCAGTTAGCCGACGCTCGCCGCCACCCCTTTATCGTGTCGTCGGCCAGAGCGGCAATTCCCGCTGTTCAGAGAACGGTAGTCTAGACTCCGAATCGTAGGTCCGCTGTATGCGTTCCGAGAGCGAACCCTTGACGTGAGACAGCACCTAAACGACACGACATGCCTATCCATCGGACTTGGAGTAATTCATTACAAGAGTCCGGGCTCCTGACGCTTTGGTTTCATACGTTTAATTCGCTCCCGATTTGGCGGAGAAAGCACGCGAACGCATTTTGGATGCCCTGGACAAGGAGAAATGAAATGGCATGGGGGCCGAGCGGCAGGACATTCAGGTTGCTGTTCGTGCTCTGGGCAGTTCTCGGCGGCACCGCGTTTGCTGCCGATTGGTCACTAGAAGTCGTGAGCATCGAGGTCGATGGCGCCAAGGTCTCCCAAGCCACCCTGCAAATCACTCCACCCCAGCAAGCCAGTGCGCTAAGCCGCCCGGTCCAGCAAGGCCAATCCTTTGCCGTCGGCACCGTCATCGCCGTTCCGGCGCGCACGACCCTGATGCTCAAGAGCAGCAACGCCAACAGCGTGCGGCTGCTGCCCGGAAGCCGCATTCGCGTGCTAGCCGGTAGCGACGTGGGGGAGGAATTCGGCCAGGAAACCGGGGAGAGCTTCTTCGACATAAAGCGCGCACTCAACTTCTTCAATGTGCGCCATGGCCGTTTCCAGGCCATCGTCAAGGGCACCCGCTACAGCGTCAAGGTCGTACCCGAGAAAGAGATCGCCTTCGACGTTGCAGAAGGCAGCGTACGCATCGAGCGCGAAGGCAAGCTCAAGATCGATGAGGGCAACAAAGAGGGCACGATCACCGTCTCCGAAACGCTCAAGGCCGGCGAACGCAAGACCTACCGGCTCGACATCGACGAATACCTCGCACGCTTCAAAAACTTTGGCGAAGCCGAAACCTATTACCGCAAGAATCTTGAGGCGGACCGCCAGAGCGGCGATCCGATTCGCATCGGAACCGGGCTCAATCAGGTGGGGATCGTCCTTGTAACGCTCAGCAAGTACCGAGAGGCCATCCCTTTCTTCGATGAAAGCCGCCAAATCGCGATCACGCTCTTCCCTGGCGGCGTGCATGCGACCATCGCCGACAGTCTCAACAACCTCGGGGTCGCCCACTCGGATCTGGGCGGCACGGCCAATCTCCAGCGGGCCATTGGGTACCACGAGGAGAGCCTGAAGATCCTGCGCCAGCTCTACCCCGGCGGCGTACACGCGGGCATTGCCTCGAGCCTCAACAACCTTGGGACTGCCTACCGGGCTCTGGGCGGCACGGACAACCTCCAGCGCGCCATCAGGTACCAGGAAGAGAGCCTGAAAGTCCTGCGCGAGCTCTACCCCGACGGCGTGCATGCGGACATTGCCACGAGCCTCAACAACCTCGGGACTGCCAACGCGAACCTGGGCGACAGGGACAACCTCCAGCGGGCCCGCGGATACTTCGAGGAGAGCCTGACAATTCAGCGCCAGCTCTACCCCGACGGCGTGCATGCGGACATTGCTGCGAGCTTCAACAACCTCGGGAATACCTACCGGGCTCTGGGTGGCACGGACAACCTCCAGCAGGCCATCGGGTACTACGAGGAGAGTCTGAAGATCCAGCGCCAGCTCTACCCCGGCGGCGTGCATGGAGACATTGCCCAGAGCATCAACAACCTCGGGGCTGCCTACGCGGATCTGGGCGGCACGGACAATCTCCAGCGGGCCGTCAGATTCTTCGAGGAGAGCCTGACGATCCAGCGCCAGCTCTACCCCGGCAGCGAGCATGCGGACATTGCCACGAGCCTCCACAACCTCGGGGCCGCCTACCGGGCTCTGGGCGGCACGGACAACCTCCGGCAAGCCATCGGGTATTACGACGAGAGCGTGAAACTCCAGCGCCAGCTCTACCCCGGCGGCATGCATTCAGACATTGGCGAGAGCTTGGGCAACCTGTCATTCACACGCCTACTCGTCGGCCAAAACAGCGAGGCCCTACGCAATGCCCGTGAAGCGCTGCAAATCGCTCCCGACCAACTTTGGATTCGCATCAATGAAGCCCATGCGCTGCTCCTGATGGGCCGCGAAGCCGAAGCACTGGAGATCTATACGCAGTACCGCGACAAGCCGCTCAATGCCACCCAGACCGTCCGCGAAGCGGTGCTGGATGACTTTGCCGCCTTGCGCAAGGCAGGCGTGAATCATCCTGGAATGGCAACGGTCGAGGCGCTTTACGGCAAACCTGCTGCCCCCCCCCGACGGAGCAAACCTTGAGCGGGACTGAGCAAATCAGGCGATTTATTCCTGCCTGGGCGCGACATGCCATGGTTGGCACAGCGGGTTTTCTGCTGTTGCTTGGCCTGTTCCAGTGGGATGTGATGCACGAGCTCGATGCACGGCTCGCAACGCGGCTTCAGGCGGGCAACGCGGCCTTCAGCAAAGACATTGTGCTGGTGGATGTACCCAAGGGCGGGGGCATCCCGGAGTTTCGCGCGCGTCTAGGCGGGATGCTGCAGGGAATGACCACCCAGCCGGGCAATCTGCCGCGTACGGTGGGGCTGGACATGTGGTTCGAGGCCGAAACACCCGGCCATGAGCGGGTGCTGGCCGGAATTACGGCCTTGCAGGATCAGAAAGTGCCGGTGATCGGCGCAGTGAACATTTACAAGGAAAACAGAGACGGCTTGGATGCCGATTACGATAAACGTCACATCATGGCCGTTTATGGTCGAATGGACGGTGTAGGCCATAATGCCATCAATAATCCGAGCAGTTCGGATGCTTGGGCTTTTTATGTGCCATGCCCTGGAGGGCAGTGGCCCATGGCAATGGCGGTATTGTTGGCCGGGCAGCAGGGCATGTGCGACCGAGAGGACGGCGCCGAACGCCGTATACCCCTCGGCGAGCCCCTGCTGCAAAGCCCAACGCACCAGGTGCTGGGTTTTGATCAGGTCTGCCCCTTCGGCTGGCGCCAGTACGGTGGCGAGTGCCTGTCGTCGCAGCCCCAGTTGCGTAACCGGATCGTGGTCGTGGGGCGTTTTGCCGACGACCCAAGCCCCTATGCCGGCCGGCCCGGCCCCGAGATTATCGCCTGGGCAGTGAATGACCTGCTCGGATTGGGCGGACGGAGCATGCTGAATAATGCTGCGATGCATTTGTTGCTAGCGCTGCTGACGTCCGGGGTAGCCCTGCTGTTCTTCGTTGGCCTCTTGCGCTTCTTCCGTCGCTGGCGCCTGAATCCCTCGCGCATTGCGCTGGTGGCCGGCGGCGTGGCCTTGCTCTTGCCTGTGGGCTTGATCAGTCTGGCGCGCCTGCTGGGGCACGACTTCAGCCAGATCCTGCTGCCCGTGCTCACCCTATTGCTGACACTGGCACTTGCAACGCATTACCAGGGCACGATCGCGCTCGGGGCAGAGCAGGCGCGCAAGGCGCTGCTCGACATGGATTTCGCCGCCTACGATGTATTCGTGAGCTACCGGCATAGCCATCGTGACTGGGTCGAGGGGACACTCAAACCCATGCTCGAGGCGATACGGCGCGTCGACGGCCGCACACTGAGCCTGTTCTTTGATTCGGAGGGGATTTACTCTGGTAATAGCTGGGCAAACCGGCTTGGGCGTGTCATTCATGAGTCGCGGGTCTTTCTCGCCATACTGACGCCGGATTACTTCGAGCCCAATGCCCAAGGGCGCAAGGTGTGCGAATGGGAGATGGAGCAAGCCTTGCAGCGGCATGCGGAGAACGCGATGACAATTCTGCCCGTGTTCCATGCCGGTTATGACCCCGAGCAGAATACGCCAAGCAAACTGCCGCATTTAAGGCCCATTCAGGGTTCGTCTAGCACGGCCCCGAACTGGGCGGAGAAAGCACGCGAACGCATTTTGGATGCCCTGGACAAGGAGAAATGAAATGGCATGGGTGGGGGCCGAGCGGCAGGACATTCAGGTTGCTGTTCGTGCTCTGGGCAGTTCTCGGCGCTCAACAACTCGGCTACCGCGTTAACGGTAACGAGGCTCATCGTCCTGCACCAGATCAGACCAAACCCGGCTCACGGTGACCTGATCCGTGATCTCGATCCGCCGCGTACGGTCGGGTACATCCAGGGCCTCTTCCAGCACGTTTGTCATCCGCGGCTGTTCCGTCTCCAGCGTTTCCTGGATTGGGACCATGCTGAATTGGAGGCGGTAGTCGAACTCGGCCAGGATGCGTTCCATCGTGGCAACGCTGACGCCCCGTTTGCCCCACACGCCATTCTCGATCCGGCTGATGTCGCCCTGATCGATGCCGACGCGCTCGGCCAACGCTTGCTGTGTCAACCCGCGGGCCTCGCGCAGCGTCCGGCATGCCTGGCCGAATGCCAAATAGTTTTGCGCCGTCCGGTAGGATGCCGCAAATTCTGGCGTGTTCCCCGTCGCGTCCGCAAGCGCCTGCGACAACTCTGTTCTGTTCATTGCGCCCTCCTCACAGATCGACGCTGCGCAACACCGCCTTGAAGGTCACACTGCCGATCGCAGCCGTCACGTCCGCAGCCCCGGGCCCGCAGGCCAGACCGAAAGCAGTCATCGCCATCAAAACGGGGCGCGCGAAGGCCGCTTCGCACAGCGCTGCAACCACCCAGCATCGGTCGTCTCCCCAGAACACGCGATAGAAGACGATCAGCGCCCCGGTGTCGTGCCGCTCGTCGAACGACGCCTGCAGACTGCCACTCGCCCCCAGATAAGGGGCGGTTGGAAACTGCGTGCCATCGAACAGGCTGTCAAAGACCGCCGCGAATTCGGCCAGCGCATGAAGATGCGGCCCCGGCCCACAGCCTGCAATTGGCAAAACCTCATCCCACGCAATGGGATGCTGCTTTTCAGTGCTCGATAACGGCATCCGACTGTTTCAATTATGGTCTATTTCCCATAAGCATAAACACGTGGGGTGGCGTGGCTGATCAAAGGGCGCCACCTGCCAGCAGACGGTCTGTGCATTCTGCATGAATCCCGGCACCCTTCAAGCGGGCCGCGACTCCTGCCTGGCAAACGGAATCCGCGCGGAATCACGCAATCCGCAGCGCGCCGTCCTTCGACCTCACGGATCACCCGGGCCGCATCGGCCTTCTCTGATGTTCAACGCCTTCGCGACCGGTCCTGCTCGGTATCGCCATGCCCTTGCGATCGGCGTGCGCCTTCCACCCCGTGGACGTCGGCCTGCCGTGCAACCTCGGCATGCCGCCCGGCCGCTTTCCGGGGGAAGCGGTGATGCAGACGACGGCCCGAGCGCTTTGATGTGGGCCCGCGTGGTGCTCTGCAGCGCTTCGTCGATCGGCTCGCCCGATCGCAGTTGCCGACGAGCCTGCTGGGTCAAGCGATCCGCGCCACACGCCTGGGCTGCAGCGGCGCGTGGATGTTGTGCTCCTTCTCCGGTTCCGGTGTGTGCTCGCGCTTCACTTCGGCCTCGTGGATCACGTGGCTGACTTCAGCCTTCACCTGACGTTCAACGCCTTCCCGCCCAAGCACGCTGCGTGTCGCCAGGTCATTGAAATCGGTGTGCGCCTTCATGTGCTCGAGGGCCGCCATCTGCAGGTCGCTGAGCAGAGCGCCTTTCAGCTCCGCCACCTGTTGGTCGGTGAGCTTCACGCCCTCAGACGCCCCTTCAGACGCCTTCTGCACGTCCTCCAGCGCTTTGGTGGCGCGAAGGTGCGCCCGGTAGCGCTGCGGCGTGATAGGGGGCAGCTCGGCGGGATAGGCATTCTCGCCCGGCGCGAAAATCGGCAGCAGCACCTTGCCCCCCACGGCCTGTGCCGCTTCCTGGGCTTTCACCCGACCGGCATTGGTGCCCTGCGTGAGCTCCAGTTGCCGGTCGTCGTCCCCCAGGATGAGGACCGGCTTGTCGGGAAACGTCTCGTGCAACGCCCGGGCGACCGCAGCCAGGTTCCCCGAGTCGAAGGCGGCGACCGTCGCAAAGCCCAGCACCTCGGCGTTGGTGGCCGCCGTCGCGTACCCTTCGGAGATGACGAGCGCCGGGGCCCGGGCGAGTGCCTCCAGCCCACCGACCGGATGAAAGCACCCGTCCTTGCGGCTGTCCTTCGCAAAACGCTTGGTGCCATCTTCCTGGATGTACTGCATCGTCCACTGCTTGCCATGCACATCGAAGGCGGGGATGCAGGTGGTCTTCCCCCCCTTGTCGGTGAAGACCCCGGCGTGGACCTGGATTCCCTTGTTCCGGATATACGGGGTCGGCGCCACGACCGGCAGCAGATCGGCCAGCTGCTTCACCACGCGCTGCGCGGCCGCTTCGTGCACGCGGTCCTGCTCGCGGGCGCGGGCGGCGAGCTTGCCCGCCGCCTCGGCCGCCCACCGTGCCTTCTCCTGGGCGTCGAGGACGTAGCCTTTCGACTTCCAGGTCATCGCGACCCCGGTGCGGTTGTTCTTGATGTAGCCGGCCGGGTGGCCGTCCAGGTGCGCGACATAGAACCCCGCCTGCTCACCCTTCCTGTCGCCCTCGACGCCGATCCGGTGCGTCCTGCCGTCCATGATCGGGTGATCGCCGCTCAGCTCGCACCCCACCGAGCGCAGCGCGTCCGCGAACTCGTCGCGCGGGCTCATCGCCGGCGCCTGCTGTGCCGGCACGTTGTCGGGCAACCAGCGCTGCAGCCGCTCCATGTCGGCCTTCGGGCCCGCATACCAGGAGCGGGCGGCCTTGTCCCACGCGGCGCCGGCGGCCTTCGCGGCGGCCCGCTCACCGTAGGGCACGGCGAGGTAGATGCGCTCCGGGCCGGCCTGGTGGCCAGCTTGGGGGCCCTGGCGGGTGTCTGCGGCCGCTTGGGTCCACCGGGCAAAGGGCACCACATCGACCCCTGAGGGCACGTACCACGCCTGTTCCTGGCGGTCCCAGCGTGCCCCGAGCGCCTTGGCCTCGTCCTTTTCCTTATACGGAACCTGGAGGTAGGTCCGCCCGTCCCGCGCAGGGCGATCGGCCGCCAGCGGCTGCCGCGCGTCCTGCCCGGCGTTGTGTTCTTGCCAATCCGACGCGACAAGCGTCGCATCCAGCGCCGCCGCCTTGCGCGCCTCTTCGGCCGCCCGGATGTCCTCGTCCGTGCGGTTCGGATCGCGCCGGATGCGATCCTCGTGCGCACGCGCCAGGATGGCTGCCCGCTCCTGCTCGTCGTCGCTCGAATGAGCGGCGATCACGGTCAGCCGGAACGCCAGATGCTCGGCCTGCCGGGCGCTTCCGAAGTCCTGCACGAACGCGAGACGCCCATCCTCGCGCTGGGCGTAGACGCTCCAGAGCCGGGGCGCCACCCCCAGATCAGCCGCGGCCACGACGTGGGTGGCACCATTGAACGCGACCTCGGCACTCGCCTGCACGACGACATGGCCGTTCCAGTCGTGCGGCAAGGCAATGTCGAAGGCGTCACGCGCCGCGCGATCGAACGCCGCGCGATCGCCGGCCCTGCGCGCCTCGCCCACCTTGGCTTCCTCGCGGAGCTGCTCGAGCGGCTCGATCGCCGCCCCGATCTTCGCGTCCAGGGCATCGGGATCCTGCGGCAACGCATGCCGTGTCCAGAACGCGTTCTGCGTGTTGAGCGGCTGCATCGCCTCGAGGATCTCGGCAACACGCTCGATCTGGGCGAAGTTCGCGGTCTCGAGCGCAGCGACGAGCGTGCCACGCTCGAGATGGCGCACGATCCAGGCCTCGGCGCCGGGCCGGGACACCGGTGTGTCGCCGGCCCGGGATGCGAGCAGGTCATCGGGGAGTATGGTGGGGGGCCGGACAGGGGAGGGCATCGTCGTCTCCTGTTCATGCGTCGGGAGATATTGCGCAACCAGATCGGGGTAGTGGGCGAGCACCGCCGGCGGCGGCAAGACTGGGGGGAACCCGATGCCGGCGGCGTCGGGCGTGTTCAGAAACAGGGCGTTATTGACCGCGCCACGATGCACGTCGGCCACCGCCGCCTTGGCGCTGGGCGCATCCGAAAACGCGGCGTAGCGTACGCCCAGCGTCACGCTCCACCGTCGGCCGTGATCGATCAGTTGTTCAATCGTGGCCTCGGCGGCGAACTCGTCGGGAGTCATTTCATGGGGCGGGCGTTGATCGGCCTGCGGCTGTGGCACGCCCTGTTCGAGCACCTGCTGCTGCTCGAAGGCCAGCACATAGTCCTTGATCTTCTCGGCCTCGGCCGCCGCCCGGAAGATCTCCAGCGGATCGTCGCGCAGCGCCTTGATCCACGAACCGACGTAGGCAGCGTGCTGCCCAGGATCGTGCCCGATGCCCAGCTCGTCGCCGAGGATCATGGATGCGATTTCCGCACGCAGCTCTTCCTTGGCATACCCTTCGCTTCCAAACGGATTGAGGATGTCGCGATTCAGGCGGGACGCATGTCCAGTCCAGTGGCCCAGCTCGTGTAGTGCGATGGCGTAATAGCTCGAAGCACTCGGAAACTGTCCCTTGTCCGGCAGCTGGATGGTGTCAGTCGCTGGCTGGTAATAGGCTCGGTCCTGACGGCCGTGCGCGATCTCCGCGCCGGAGCCTCGCAGGATGCGTTCTGCCCGCTCAACCGGATTCCAGGTCCTGGGCGGCCGTTCGAGTGGCGGCAGGCCGTCGATCTGTTCTGCGTTGAAGACCGTGGCGAAGAACACCCGCGGCCGTTCCAAACGAACGGTCACCGTCTGCACGCGACCCTCCGCGTCGCGGGCCGGCACCCCGTTTTCATCGCGCTTCGGTTGCTCTTCCTCAAACTTCCAGAATTGGATGGGCGTGCCTTTTTCACCCTTCCGAACCTGAGCGCCGACCGCCGCGGCCTGCTTGTAAGTCATCCACCGCTGATCCGTGCGACCCTGCGCGAGCAGGTACACGGAGTTGATCCCACGGTAGCGCTTGCCGGTGGTGGGATTCATCGGGTAGTAGGAACCGGGAGGCGCAGCGTTCCAGGGCCTCTGCCAGGGAGCGGCGCCTTGTCTCAACTGTTCAATGAGCTTGTCGGCCACTTGCTCGGCATAAGATCGTTTCTCGGCCACAGTTTCCCCCTTGACTGAAGGTTCCGGTGAAGCGGGCGCCACGGGGCGTGGCGCTCCGCCTGGGAAGGGTTGCGCATCCAGCGCACCCGCTGCCGGGAGCCCCACGGCGTTGGCGGTGTCGTCTGGCGACGCGCCGCGCTGCGGGGTGTCGTGGAGATCGATGACGGGCTTGGAGGCGGTGATGCGCTCGAAGGCCTGGAGGCCATTCGAGCCCGCGGGGAGAAACACCCGCTCGGCCCATTGGATCCGTTCGATAAAGGCGCCCTGGGTCGTGAGAAGACGTTGCTCCGCTGTGGTGATGTGGCCTTTCGCCTTGATCTCGATGCGGTCCTCTTTGTTGACGCGGGAAAGGGAGATTTCCCAGCCATTGGCCAGGATTGCGCGACGGCCGGCGCGGATCGCACTGACCACGTCGGCGCTCGACATCTGGGCAATCGGGGAGTCGAGGCCAAGGTTGCGCAGGGTCTGCCTGGCGGATTCGCGTCCCATACGCCGGCCGAGTAGCTGCTCGCCGTCGTCGGTTTGGAGTCGGTAGATCGTCGAGGAGCCCTCGACCCGGTCCCATATCGGCAGGATGATGCCCACCAGCATGCGCTCCGTGGTGGTCCGCACCTTCGGGGCGGCAGCGAGCTGCGCATTCCACAGGCCCTGCGCTTCCGATTCGTCCACCTGACGCGTCAGGGTCACCCTTTGCATGGCGCCGCCAACGCGGCGATGCTCCCAGCCGCGGTGAATCACGTCAGCGTTGTCGATGTAGCGGTGGTGGTGCTTCTCGATCCCGTACATGACGCCCCGGCGGAGCGGGTTGCCCTCAGAATCCAGGCGGTCCCCGAGGTCGGCGAGGAAAAACACCTGCCCTTGGGTCTTGCCGTACTCCGCGACGTACCAGCCTCCCAGGTCGCCGCCCCTGCGGTTGCTTCGGGCAATGGCTGAAATCTCATCCCACGCCAGGTAGGCGATCGGATTCGAGACATCCAGCTCCACGTAGCGGGTCTTCGCCCCTGTTCGGGCATCTTCGTAAGCGACGACGTCGCGGGACTTGCGGATACTCTGCGCCCGGAACGTCTGGAGGCCTGCGTCAAACAGGCCCTTTTGCTTGGCATAGTCGACGGCTTCCACGAGGCGGCTTTCAAAGGCCTCGAAAACCGCGTTCTGCTGGTCCGTTTTGAGAGACAGCAGTCGGTTCAGAAACTGCGGGATGTCGGGGATCTTGCTTTCGCTGAACGCGCCGTTCTCGTCGACGAGGCTGAGCCCCATCTCCCGCGCGACCTTATGGAAGTCCAGCCCGGTGGTGTTTCGGTGAAGGTCGGTGAAGAAGTTCGCCAACGCCACCTTGGCGTATTCGCTTTCCAGGTTGTCGGCGGCGGTGAACATGCCCTGGCCGGTGGCCTGGCGCTGGCCGCGCGTCAGGGCGCCGAGTTGATCCAGGCGCCGGGCGATGGAGGAGACGAACCGCTTTTGCGCCTTGAGGTTGGTGGTCGGAAGAACGTAGTGCGGCTCAACGGCCTGGTTGGTCCGGTGGGTGCGTCCGAACCCCTGGACGGCCGCCGCGGCCTGCCACCCGGGCTGCAGGATGTAGTGGATCCGCCTGCGGGTGTTCTCGGCCGTGTTGTCGGCATGAAAGCTGTAGCCAGTCCCGCCGGCGCCGGAGAACACGAGGATGCGCTTCTTGTCCCGCTGGAAGAGGTCGGCATCCGTGCGCGAGGCATGTCGGCCGCGCTTCTCTTCTTCGACCGTGAGATTGCCCTCGGCGTCTCGGGTCTGGATGAAGCGGCGGTGGCGGCCGGTCACCTCGGCAACCTGGTCGGCACCGAAGGCGTTGACGATCGAATCGAGCGGGTTTTCCGGGACGCGGATGTGTTGAAGAGTGGAAAGCAACGCCTCCCGCATTGCGAGGGCTTGCCGGTCGAACACCGGCTTGCCCTCGGAATCCTTCACCGGCACATAGACCTTGTTACCGTTCTCGTCCGAAGACTCCTCGAAGGCCTCGACGGGAAAGCCGTTGCGGACGTAGTCCATCAACATCTGTCGGGGCGTGAAATCCAGCTCCTCCAGTGCCATGTCGTTCGCGGTCGCGTCGGCGATGATGCGTTCCTGGGCGGCCTCGTTGGTATTGACGAGCTGGATCACGGCGGCATGGCCGGCCTCGAGCTGATCGCGCATGTGATCGATGACGGCGGGTGTCTGCATCGCCGTGACGATCTGATTGAAGAACCGCTGGTGCGCGCCCCAGAACTGCGCCATGGCCGCGCTCTTCGCACTGCCGTTGTTGCCGGCCTGAGTGATCTCCAGGGCCTGGTTGACGTTGTTGAGGACGACTTGCCACGCCCCTGCCAGTTCGTTGTAGATGTCCTCCTGCAGCGCCGTCAGGGTGTGCTCCAGACGCTCGTAGGTCACGCCGTCGAAGGACAAGGACCGGGCGATATACATGCCCAGGCCCTTCATGTCGCGGCTGATCAGCTCCATGGCGGCGATGCCTCCGGCGGAGACATTGCTGATGAAGGCGCTGACGTCTGCAAACGGCGTCCCTTCGCCCCACAAGCCCAGGCGATCGGCGTAGCTCAGATTGCTGACCTCGGTCGCGCCCGTGGCCGAGACATAGACCACCCGAGCGTCGGGCAGCTCGCGTTGGAGGTTGATGCCGGCAATGGCCTGCTGAGAAGGCTTGCGCGTACCGCGCTTGCCCTTGATGGCAACCGCATTGCCCATGCTGTGGGCCTCGTCGAAGGCAATCACGCCGTCGAAGTCCGGTCCCAGCCACGCTACGATCTGCTGCAGGCGGGTTTTCCCGCGCTGCTGCGCGGCGTCGGTTGCTTGCCGCCTCTCGCCGCCCCGCAGCGTCGAGTAGGTGGTGAAGAGGATGCCCTCGTTCTGGACGATGTCGTTGCCGGCCTTGGTCTTTCCCTGGAAGAAGAGGCGGTCGGGGTCGCCACCAATACTGGCAAAGTCGCGCTGGGCATCGACGATCAACCCTTCATTGAAGGACACCCAGACGGCCTTCCGGCGGCCTTGCATCATGTTGTCCATGATGATTCCGGAGATCTCGCGCCCCTTTCCCACGCCGGTTCCGTCGCCGATGAAAAACCCCTTGCGGGAGCCGTTGGGGAGCACGTCGGAATGCGCCTGGCCGGCATAGACGATGGCTTCGAGCTGGGCCAGGGAAAGCTGCCCTTGGCGGATGAGTCGGTCAGGCAGGACAGGCGAGTAGGTCGGGAGCGGGGGCTCGACGGCCGCCATAGCGGCCGACTGGACCAGCTTACCCGGGTGGGGGTGGGCGTCCGGGATGGTCAGGCGCTGGGGTGCGTAGGTGGCGAAAACCGAATCCGTGAACTCCGCGGCTGCGCCCTCAGCGGCGCTTACCGTGACGCGGGTGGCGTCCTCGCCGTCAGCGAGGCGACCAGTTCCTCCAGTATCGTCGCCGCCGCTTCTTCGATCGTTGGCGGCAATATGATCTCGAAGCTCACCCCCGGCTCCGACTCCGTCATCAGAGACATCGCCAGGTCCGGATCTGCCTGGAGCTTGGCGATCAGCAGCAGTGGTTCCGGTAGGGTCGGAATCTCGATCTGGCCCCGTTCGATGGCGCTCCGGACCAGGACCAAGGCGGCCAGTTCGTCGTTCGGGGCGAAGGGGATCCGAGAGTCCTTGAGGATCGCGGCGGCCTGCTGGTTCAACGACGTGAGGTTGTGGAACGCGTATCGGTTGGCGGTCATTTCGGATGGACTCCAGGAGGGCGGGCAGTTCCGCAATGACATTGACGCGGCCGGTCATGACCGGCTGCGTGGTCGGCCCCGTCTTGTCGATGACGATGAGCTGGTTGTCGAAGGTCGTGCCGTACTTCGCATACTCACGACCGTCGATACCGACGTTAGCCCGCACCGAGTATTGGTTCGCGATGTCTCGCCACCAGGCGGAGAACGCGGGCCGCTCCGCGGCCATCCCGTTTCCAGCGACGGCGACCAGGCGCCCACCCTCGGCCAGACGCTTCAGGGCCTGCTCGATGTGGCGGGCGCCATTGGAGGTGGCACGCTGACCTTGCACGCGGCCAGCTGTGGAGGAAAACGGCGGATTCATCACGACGACGGTCGGGACGATGCCTGCGGGCAAGAGGTTGTCGAGTTGCTCGGCGTTCTCGCGGTAAAGCGTTGCGTCGGGAAAGATCTGTGCGAGCAAGGTATGCCGTCGCGGCGACAGCTCGTTCAGAACAAGATCGGCGCCGGCGATGCGCGACCAGACGGCCAAGTCACCGGTCCCCGCCGACGGCTCCAGAACCCGGTCTGCGGCCGTCACATTCGCAACCCAATTGGCGAGAAATGCGACGACCGGTGGGGTGCTGAACTGCTGAAACTCGTCCATCTCCGGATCGCGCCGGGTCTGGGCCGGGAGCCGCTGCATGCGCGCGGCCAGTTCCATGACTTTACGCGTCGCCCAGTCCGCGCCCTGTCCCGACCATGCTGCGGTCTCGGTCGCCATCAGGTGCAGGTTGAAGGCGGCCTCCATGGCATCGTAGGCGTCCTTGGACAGATACGTTCCAGCGGCCTGCGTGCCCCCGAAAGCCTCGTTGGCGGCCTCGAACAGGAAACCACTGGTGATCTCACCGTCCGCGGCAAGCTTGGCGGCGAGGCGCGCGGCCAGCAGATGGCGCGCTACGTCAGGCAGGCGCGTCGCGGGCTCCTCCTGCGCGGCAGGAGAGGGCGGGGGGCCCGGCGATAACGCCTGATCAGGCAGCGCGGGCGTCACGGGCTGCGGGGCCACGAGCCAATCATCGAAGAGATTGAATTGGGAAGGGGTGGACGGCGGGCGTTTTTTCATGGACGTCGTCCCTTACCGTCCTCCCGATTGGCTGGCGTCGCGGCGCCCGGTAGATCAACGCTGCTTTCGCGCGCATCCTCTTCGCTTAAGGCGTCCTCGGGAAACGCACCAGCCCGCTCGGCCTCCTCGGGGCTGAACTCCACTTCATAGCCGGGGCATGTCGCGTCGACCAGTTTTTCGTGGACCGTATCCTCTGCGCTCGTCGGTTCGGCTTGGATCGGGTCTTCGTCATAGTTCTCGGGCATGGTCACTGCTCCTCGCTCGTTTCACGAACGCCGCTGTCGCCCGGGCGTCCTTTCAGTTTCGGCTTCTTGGGCTCGTGCTTGTATTCAGCGCCAAGGCGGCGCTCGGAATCGATGCCTGCCTGATCTTCCTGCCCCCGCCAGAAAGCGAGGAAGGTGTCGCCGGCATGCGGGCGCTCGGCCCGGAGGGTGTGATTCGGCACGGACTTGCGCTGCGCGCGCAGGGTGTAAGCCCGACGGAGGTTCATCCCGATGATCCGGTCGGCCCGCTGCCGCGCCCGCGCGGCATCGCCCCAGCCGAAACAGGTGCCGTTGTCCTTGAGGGCGGCCAGGCCACGCTTCACAGAAACGGCGTCCTGCGCGGACACCCGAGCGCGCCGCGCAGGCTTGTTGCTGCAAAAGTGCTCGAGGACCTCATCGACCAGCAATCGGCCCTCGCGGTCGGGGTCGCCGGCATTGACGATCTCGCTGGCCTCCTCGAGCAGCTTGCCGATCATGGCGAGCTGCTTCCTGGCATCCTCCTTCAGCTGGAGAATCCAGTCAGCCGGGATGATGGGCAGCCCATCGACGCGCCAGACCTTCTTGCCGCTGTCGTGGCGGGGCACGTCGTCAAGGGTGTCGTCGTCGGGCTCGGTCTCTTCGAGCATGTGACCGAAGCACCAAGTCACCGTATCAGTGCCGCACGGGAGGAAGTCGTCGCCCGTTCCGGTCTGGCCCCGCTCGCCTGCAATGGCCTTTGCGACGGATGGTTTTTCAGCGATGAACAATCGCATGGTTCTTGCCTCCCTTACCAGGTGATGAGCGGGGAAACGACGGTCTGAATCTGCGAACGATGGAGGGGGCCGAAGTAGCGGCCATCGAACGATGTGCCACTCACGTCGGACATGAGCAGCAGTTCGGCGGCGCCGAGGGTGTAGCGGTCGGCCTGGAACCTCGGCAGCGGGCGCCCCCCGGCATCGACGGCCCTGGGGGCACTCAGGGGTAGCAACACACCATTGACGCGCACGCCCTCGTCGGATACGGCAACGTCATCATCTTGAGCGGCCAGAACGCGCTTCATCATGTAGCCGTAGCCGCCCGGGCAGAAGCCGGCGCCGATGTAGCCGCGCGCGCGCGCTTCGTGAAAGACCTGGGCCTGCGGCGGGCAGAACAGGACATAGGTGCCTTTCTCCACCGCCGCGCTGCTCGCCCAGTACAGACCGACCGGAATGCTTCGGGTGGTGTTGATGCGCGCGCCGGCTGCAAAGGCCAGCGCCGCACCGACCATGCCGGCAGCGCCCGCCAGCGCCACCGCTGCGGTGATCCTCTCGAAGCGACGATTCATGCGCCGATCCTCGGCCGGCCGACGACACCGTGACGGCGCGGGTCGCTCGGGGCGCCGCGCGCTCGCCATTCGCGCCAGGATCAGCCGCGTGCTCATATCGTGATCTCCTCCCCTGCTTCCGCGAACTGGATGAGGCGATCGCTGACCGCGGGCGCCTGCACCGCAGCCCGGGCGCGGAACACCGGATCCTTGAAGTAGAGCGGCTGCTTGCCGTAGATCGCCGGAAACCCCGCCACATACACGACCATGTCGCCCGCCGCCTCGATGTGGCCATCGGCGCCCTTGCGCGGACCGGGCATGCGCAGGCACTCGTCCGGCGTCAGCAGCGGGCGCTGCACCTCCTGGAAGGTGCGCGACACCTGGCCGAGCATCGCCGCGGTGCGCCGCCCGCTGGTGGTGACCTGCGACTTGACCACGGTGGTCTGCCCGGTGAGCCGCGAGAGGTGCTCGGCCGTCTCGAGGCGATTGGGCGGATAGGCGTTCTGGACATGGCAGTTGGAGGTGATCGTCTCGTCCGGCCCGTAGCCGGTCTCCCGGCTCTTCAACTGGTTGAGGTCCTGGCAGATCAGGTAACACTTGATGCCGTAACCCGCCACGAAGGCGAGCGCCTCCTGCAGGATCGGCAGCCGGCCGAGGGCGGCGAACTCGTCGAGCATCAGCAGCAGCCGGTGCTTGTAATGGGCCACCGGCCGGCCGTTCTCGAACGCCATCCGGTCGGCCAGGCGGCGCACCACCATGCTCACCAGGATGCGTACCAGCGGGCGCAGCCGATCCTTGTCGTTGGGTTGGGTGACGATGTAGAGCGTCACCGGATCGTCCGCGTGCATCAGATCGCGGATGCGGAACTCAGAGCGGCTGACGTTGCGCGCCACGACCGGATCGCGGTACAGGGCGAGGTAGGACTTCGCCGTCGACAGCACCGAGCCGGCTTCCTCTTCCGGGCGATCCATCATGTCGCGTGCCGCGGAGGCGATCGCCGGGTGAGGCTGGCCGTCGAGGTGCCCGGTGGTGGCCATCTCCATCCACAGCTCGCCGACGTCGCGGTTCGGATCGGCCAGCATCGCATCGACCGCCGGCAGCGTCGCCGGGACCCCATCGGCCTTTGCCTTGTAGAGCGCGTGCAGGATGACGCCCACCAGTAGCGCGAAGGCGGTTTTCTGCCAATGCGATTCGAGCCCCTTGCCGTTCGGATCGACGATCAGCGTCACCAGATTCTGGACGTCGCCCACCGCGTCTTCGGTCTCCAGCCGGATCTCGTCGAGCGGATTCCAGCACACGCTGCCGCTGGCCGTGGCCGGCTCGAAGCGCAGCACGGTGTTGCGGGCATGCGCCTTGCGCCAGCCGGCGGTGAGTGCCCACAGCTCGCCCTTCAAATCGGTGACCACCGCGCTCGCGCCCCAGGACAGCAGCGTCGGCACCACGAGACCCACGCCCTTGCCCGAGCGGGTGGGCGCATAGGTCAGCACATGCTCGGGCCCGTCGTGCCGCAGGTAATGAAACCGGCCTCGCGCATCCTCCCAGCCCCCGACATAGACGCCCGCCGAGCGGCGAGCCACCGCTCCGGTGAGAACGTCCCCCAGGGTGCGCGGACGGGGCAGCAGACCGGCGACCTCGATGTCCTTCTTCCCGGCCCAGCGCGCCGAGCCGTGCAGGGTGGCGTTCGCCCGCGACGAGTTGGACGACACGACTTTCGCCACCGCGACCCCGAAGAGCCCCAATGCCGACACCATCATGCCGACACTGGCCGCCTGCAGGAGCTCGTCCGGATAACGGGCCGACCAGTTCGAGGCCCACTCGAGGATCGCCCACGGCGCATAGACATGGTGCAGATGTTCGCCCAACTGCGCCGGGTAGCCGAAGCGGTGAGCGAAGAACTGCGTGGCCGACTGCAGGCCGCCCGCGAGCGACAGCGCGGCGAGCGCGGGCAACAGCCTGCCGCCAGGCGCACACCCGGCGCGCACCTGTGGACCGGCCGCGTTATTCACCTCGATCTTCATCGACTGTGTCCTCCCGAACGCTGGATCGTGCCGTGCCGCGTCACGCTCACCGCATCGCCCCGCGAAACGCGGGACAGGCGCCTCGCCGTGGCCGCGTCGACCGGCAGGACCAACACGACGTGCGCGCCCCCTTCCGCACCCGCCGCCGCATCGCCCGGCCTGAGGAGCGCCAGCGGCTGACCGTCGACGGTACGCAGACCGGCAAATAAAATGACACCAGCACGTCCATCATAGAGCGCGTATTTCGGTATATCAATTCCTTTCTGTCGCTTTTCCTCGCGCTCGGCGATGTAGCGCACGGCTGCTGCGCGCTGCGCCGGCGTCATCCCGCCTGCGCGCCGTCCGCCAGCCCCGGCAGCGCCCCGTCGCAGTGGGTGATCTGGTGCGGCTCCGAGCTGCTCCAGGTGACGAGGAACATCACGCGGCAGTAACACTTCACCTCCGCGGGCGAAGCGAACCACACCGAGTTCGGACAGGTCTCGCAGACGGTGCCGGGATGCGGGCGGCGGGACGCCTCCAGCGCGGCCAGGGTGGGGCTTTCCGGCGGCACGGGGGGACGCGTCCCCAGCGGCTCTGGTGCGGTCCTGATCCGGTCGGTCACCGGATCGCTTGCCGTATCGATGAGCTCGGGCCCCAGCACCGCCAGGGCGGCCTCGATCAGCGCGTCCTCGCTCGGGGTGTTCAGTGGATTCATGAGCCGTCTCCTGGGTGAAGAGCCGTTGCCGCCGCCCTTCCAGGGCGGGGTCGGCGAAGGTGAGGGGAAACCGGGCGTCCACCGCCGCCCGGATGACCAGCGCCTTGAATTCGGGCGTACCGCAGACGGTGATCTCGCGGCCATAGCGCGCCATCGCCAGGCCCAGCGCGACCTTGACGCCCTCGCGCGTGAGCGCGCGGGACACCTGCAGGCGGTCCCCGTCGTCCCGCACCGCCGAGGCGCCGGCGCGGAAGATGATCGTGCCCTTCTTGGTGACGGTGTCCTGCACGGGCGCCGGGCCCGGCCGCAACGGATCCACATTCGCGCCCGCTCCCGTCCCCGCGCCCGCCAGGGTGTTGCCCGTGAGCCCCTGCGCGGCCTCGCGGGCGCGCAGCGCCGCGAGCGCCGCGGCGTTGCCCTGCAGCGCTTCGTGCTTGAGCCAGTCGGCCCACGTCCGCCGCCGGAAACTGTCGTAGAGCGCGGCCCGCTCCCGGGCGTAGGCCGTGTGGATCTGCGCGAGCCGCTCGCGCAGCGCGCGGCTCGCCTGCGCATACAGCAGCCTCTTGTCGATGCCCTTGCCGTCGGCCACCCTGATCGTCGCCCGCCACAGCCGGTTCGCCCGCCAGGCGTCGTCGACGGCGCGCAGCCTGCGCCGCCGGGCGCCCGCCAGCGCCTCGCTGCGCTGCGCCGATGAGCGCTGCTGCTCGGCCTGGTAACGCGCATGCAGCGCGGTGGTATCAATGCGCAGACGGACCGGCGACTTGCGGTAGTGCCGGTCATCGCGAACGACGGCAGGGGCGGGCGGCTCGTCGGACGCCCCCTTGGCGGGCCCCTCGGCCAGCGCCCCGAACGGCCCCAGCCGCGCCTCCAGCGCAGGTTTCGAGAGTCCGCGCGCGAGCGTGCTCGCTTTCACCCGCGTGCCGTCTTGCGATTCGACGATGAGCCCGTTCCCGCGCGGGCGCAGCACGAGTCCGTTGTCCGACAGGACCTGGTGCAGTTCGGCCCAGGAACGCGCACCCAGCAGATCCTCGAGGCACACCCGCCGCACCCAGCCGACGAGCGACTCGACGCCGGCGTGGCGCTCCATGTCGGCTGCGCGCCCCTCGGCCACCGAGCGCAGCGGGACATGGTTGTCCGCCTGCAGGCCGTACTCGCGCTCGAGCGTCACACACAGATCCGCGAGCGTGCGGTACGACTGGAACGGCTCGTGCAGCGTGCGCCGTTCCGGGTGGATCTTGTTGATGGCGATGTGAAGGTGCACGTTGTCGGTGTCGTGATGTACCGCGCTCACGCGCTGGTGCCCCCCGAAACCCAGCCCGGCAGCGAGCCGCGCTTCGATCGCCTGCAGCGTCGCCGCGTCCGGTGCCTCGCCCGGCCGAAAGCTCACCAGCAGGTGAAATGTCTTGTCGCCCGCCGCGCGGGTGTTCTGCCGCTGGGTGGCCAGCACCTCGCCGAGCACCGCCGGCAGCGTCGCGGCCGCGCAGTTCGTCACGCGGATCTCCCCGAGCCGCTCGGTCTTGTCCTGGGCGTCGGTGATGTACTCGACCAGCTCGGCGAAGTTGCTCCTGGCGAGCGTGCGCATCGGCACGTGCTTGGCGATCACGGGCGCGCCTTCGTCTCTTTAGCCGCTAAAAGGCTCGCGCCCGGCCCGGGGCTGGACGACCTTCATCATCACTTCGCCCATCTGGTCCTGCGTCGCCTCGATGCGCGCGAGCACCGCGCGCAGCGTCGCCTCGCCGAACTGCGCGGTGCGCTCGTCGTTGGTGAGCCACAGCTTCAGGAGCCCCCCGAGCCGCCCCAGATCGCCATTGATCCGCGCGAGCTCGCGCACCTGCTCGTAATCGACCACCCCGCCGATGCGATAGCCCTGTCCGACCTCGCGCAGGAAACGGGCGACGCTCATGCCCGCGCGCTGCGCCTGCGCTTCGATCAGCGCCTTCTCGCCGGGCGACACCGGCACGCGCAGGTGATGGGCGCGCCGGGCGGCACCTTGCGGGGCGGCGCCCGGCGCCGCGCTTGCCGCTTCGACCGCCGCCGGTCGGGCAGCGAGTTTCACCGTCCCATCCATCCTCACACCTCGCTGTGAATGCCGGCGGGAGCCGGCTGGGCCTCGCAGAGCAGGATCCCGTTGAGCGCCCCCGGCGCGAATAAGGCCAAAGCGAAGGGGGATGACCGGCTTGCCGGTTAGCCAACTTCGCCCATCCTGCCCGCCGTTCAGACCTCATGACGCCAGAAGAAGAACGCATCGCGGAACCGCATTTATCCGCATTCCTGCGCTAACCTGCGACTGCATACTAGACGGATATAGCGAAATTACGCAAGCTCGTTCATAATCCCGTTGTCGTAGCGGCGGAATGCGCGGAAGTTGCGCCTTTTTGCGCTGTTATTGCAGGTCGCAGCGCACGGGAATGCGCGAGAAATGCGCGGCGATGCCGACAGGCAGCCCGGAAGGAGGGATCAGGATGACGACACGCTACACCGAGGAGCTGGCCGGCTGGGTGAGCCGACGCGCCGCGCCGCGGCCGCGCCAGGACCGCAACATCGTCGCCTTCCTGGCCGTGAAGGAGGATGTCAGGGCGGCGCTCGAGGCCGGCTATGCCATGAAAACCATCTGGGCCCACCTCACCGCCACCGGGCGCCTCGCCGGCCGCTACGAGACCTTCACCCAGCACGTGAAGCGCTATCTGCGGACGGCGCCCGCGGCCGCAGGCTCACCGTCCCCGCCGGCACCGCCGGCGTCCACCCCACCGCCCGCACCGGGCGAACCCCGCAAGACGCCCCCACCCTCGGTGGGCGGCTTCACATTCAATGCCACCCCGAAGACGGAGGACCTGTTCTGATGGCAACGATCCACATGGTTCTGCAAGGCAAGGGCGGCGTCGGCAAGTCGATGATCGCGTCCGTCCTCGCCCAGTACAAGGCGAGCAAGGGACGGGCGCCGCTGTGCCTCGACACCGATCCGGTCAACGCCACGTTCGCAGGCTACGGGGCGCTCGGTGTGCAGCGCGTAAACATCCTCGAAGGCAACGAGATCAACACCCGCCACTTCGATGCGCTCATCGAGCAGATCGCCGCCGCCGAGGGCGATGTCATCATCGACAACGGCGCCAGCGCCTTCGTGCCGCTGTCGCACTACCTCATCAGCAACCAGGTGCCGGCCCTGCTGCACGACATGGGACACGCGCTCATCGTGCACACCGTGATCACCGGCGGGCAGGCCCTGCCCGATACGGTCAGCGGCTTCGCCCAACTCGCCAGCCAGTTCCCTGCCCAGTGTCAGTTCGTCGCCTGGCTCAACCCGTACTGGGGGCCCATCGCACACGAGGGCAAGGGCTTCGAGCAGATGAAGGCGTACCTGAGCCACAAGGCGCGGGTGTCGGCCCTCATCCAGATCCCGCCGCTCAAGGAAGAGACCTACGGCCGCGACTTCGCCCAGATGCTGCAGGCGAGGCTCACCTTCGACGAGGCACTCGCCCTGAGCACGCTGACAATCATGACGCGCCAACGCCTCAAAATCGTGAAGACGCAACTCTTCGCCCAGCTCGACAACGCCGCGGTGCTTTGATGTCCGACCAGATCGAGGCGCTGGTCAGGGAGATCGCGGCCAAACACGGCATCGCCGTCGGCCGCGACGACCCGATCATGATCCTGCAGACGATGAACGCGCATCTGATGCGCGAGCACGCGGCCGCCCAGCAGGCAGCCCTCGATCGCTTCAGGGAAGAACTCGAGGGCATCGCCCACCGCTGGGGCGAGGACGCCCGCAGCAAAGCCGAGCGCACGCTCAACGCCGCGCTCGCGGCAAGCACGGACGCCATGAAAAGCGGCATGGAGGCGGGCGCGAAGGCCGCCGCCACCGCCGCCCGGCACGAGATCGACGCGGCGCTGGCGCAGCTTGCCGGCCCGATCCGCGAAGGCCGACGGATCGCCACCCTGAACCTGATCGCCGCCGGCATGGCCGTGTTCGCGGCCGCACTGGCGCTGCTGTCGACGCTGTGAAGCGGCCTACCGCAGCCGACGAAGGGTGGAGAAGGAAGAGGCGTGGAGGAGTCCGGCCGGTAGCGAAGCTGCCGGCAGGTTTCGGGGAGGCCAAGCGCAGCGCGGCGGGGTGGGCGCAGCCGACCCCAGGAGGCAAGCGCAGCGCGCAGCGAAGACGCCGGGCGCGGGCGGGCAGGGCGCGAGCCTTGCCCGAGGGCGCGCGCCGCGTGAGCGGGGCCTCGAGCGCCCGGACCACGCCCGGCGCCGCAGCGTAGTCCCCCTCCCGGCCCGCGGGCCGGCCAATCAGTTCCCGCAGCTAAACAACGACCGCGCGCTGCCCCTTGCCGCCACTGTCTGCGCCCGCAGGGGGACTCCAGACCGACACGTGCATCGCTGAACCTTTCCGGACACAGCACCCGCGCCTTTTCCGGCCCAGTTCCCGCTAGTCGAGCGCTTTAGCCGCTAAAGCGAACGGGAGCGCCCGCGGCTGAGCTGGACCGTTTCAGCGGCCAGGCTGGCCCGGCCCTGCGCGTCGTAGCTGATGCGCATCAGGCTGCCGATCTCAGGCGTCTTGTCGAAATCGGCGCGCGCATGGACGACATAGGTCTTGCCGTTCTGCTGGAACACGCCGTCCTTGTCGACGTGAACAATCATCCCGCTGCAGATCGCGGTCTTGTCGGCCGGACGGGCAAGATACAGATTGTAGATGCCAGGCTTCAGGGCACCGGCCTTGTCGACCTTCTCGTTGCGCCATTGGCCCTCCTGCTCGGTTTGAACGATTCGGGAGCCATTCATCACAAGAAGCCGCTGTTTCATTACGTCCTCACAGTCCAGTGCGCCAAGCGCTTACGATCGGAAAGGGGCGAAGTGTGCCGCAATGGGGGTCGTCTCAGAAAACGGAAAATAAAGCACGCTAAGACGCACCTGATTGCCAGCATCGGCCACGCCCTCATCGAACGCGGCTACCGCGTGCTCTTCACCCGCACGAGCGATCTGGTGCAGCGCCTGCAGGCCGCTCGGCGCGATCTGCGCTTGCCGGCCGAGTTGGCCAAGCTCGACCGCTTCGACCTGCTGATCTGCGACGACTTCAGCTACGTTCGCCGCGATCAGGGCGAAACGTCAGTGCTCTTCGAGCTCATCGCCGAGCGCTACGAGCGCAGAAGCCTGGCCATCACTGCGAATCAGCTGTTCTCGGAGTGGGGCCACGTCTTTGCCGAACCGGCCATGACCCTGGCCACCGTCGACCGGCTCGTGCATCACGCCACGATCTTTGAGATGAACGTGGAGAGCTTCCGCCGCCGCGTTGCTCAGAAGGGGCTCGCCCCTTCTGAGCAACGCAACCCCAACACCTCAAAGCCGAAAGGCTGAACCGCTCATGCCTCGCTTCCACCAGCCAGGATAATTGACGTCGACCGGCCAAGGTAATTGACGCCGGGCAGTCATTGTTGTGAAACGACGTTTGAACACCCCATGCTTCGCTACCTCGTTTTTGCCAATGTGGGTCCGGTAGCGTCTATCCACGAGTTCCCTTCGCGGGCAGTTTCCCTATAGCTGTGGCCCTGCGACGACCTGTCTGACCTGACTGCGCAGGTTCAGAAATGTCCGTCTGTCGCTCGGCGAGCAGGAAACGGTCACGAAAGAGCGCCCTGACGGCGGCGTCAGACGCCCATGCTTTCTCCCACGGCGAAAGCGCCAGCCTTCGCGCAAGAGTGCTCGCACGAGCGAATCGACTTCCTTTGAAGTGCTGTATTTCATCGATCGAAGGCATCCGAAAGGACCCGGTCCATGCGGTTACTTGCGCGGCGGGTTGTTGCCCCGGCCAGGGCCGGACGGATTGCCAGTCTTGCTCGGACCGTTTTCGAGGTGGTTCATGTTCATCTCCTGTGGAAGTGCCCCGGAATTTGAGGGCGAGAGAGGGCCCGAGGCGTACCCTCGCTCGTAGAACGGATAAACGGGATTGGACGGCGGGCTAGTTAAGCCACGCTTCGATGCGCTGCTTCAGATCATCCCGATCCTTGTGCCGCCAGGGCACGGGGCGAAATTGCTCGGGCACCGTCTCTTCGACGAGTTGGATCCGGTACCGCAAGCCATACGGACTCCCTTGCGTTCCCGCGGTCGGCCACAGATTGAGCTCACAACCATCGCCTGTCGGAATGATCTCCCACCACTTGCGCGGGTAGGCCGAAAGGTCTGGCTCGAGGAGATCCTGGAGGGCACCTCCAAGCATCCTGGTTGCAGCGCTGTGACTGACGCCCTCTGCCTGGTACGCATCAAATCTCTCGTCGGGAATTTCCTCAAGACACCCCGCGACCACGTGCTCAGAGAGGCGCTCACTCTCTTTGCCGTTGTACTCCGTCACCAGAAGCCGGAGCCTGCGTACATCGCCCGGCTGAGGAGATCCGTCGAAACCGGTCACAAAACTCACAACGGAGTACGCCCAGTCGATCAGCGGATCTTCAACCAGCCAAACATCAAGCCGACTGGGCTTCAGCCACCGAAGCCCATTGGCGTCAGGGAGGCACCGGACGAAGTCGATCCGGATCACAAATCGACCGCGAAGCTGCTCGATCTCAAGCCGATACCAGGGTGACGCACGATACATCCGGATCCGGTCATCGCTTCCCCTCTGGTGGTCGAGACGATCGCCAACAAACTCACGAATCAAAGCCATAACCCCGACGCCGCCACGAACAACTTCTGTACGGGTACCCCCCATTTCGTTGGCCACCACCAGCCAATGGCCGTCCACATTCGCCGGCTTCAAGATCTCGTCTTCACTCAGCCCGGTAAGTTGCGACAGCTCGGCGAGCTCGGCTGGATTGCGTGCGAGTTGAGCGGATTCAATGCGCCTGCCCACATCGCGGGCCATCCACTCCAGCGCGCCTTCGGCACCGTTCTCTTCATCCAACGCCCTTTGTAGTGAGGCGTTTCCCTGGCTGAGTTGTTCAGTAAGCAGTTCGAGAATCCACTTCTCGTAGCTTCTGGGGTCTGGCGCGATGCTGCCCTGCAGATCCGCCAGGGGAACATCGAGGATATTAGCAATGGCTTCAGCCCGCTCGCGGCTGGTGCTGCCCCGCTTTTCGATGCGCCGATAGCTGGCGGTGTACGTTTCCTCATCCTGCTCGAGGCCCAGACGGTCGCAGATCTGGCGCGCCAGGGCAGCTTGAGTCAGGCCCCTCTTTTCGCGCAGTTCATGCAACCGCTGGCGGTCGATCTTGAAAGATGGATGACGCATAAACCCTCCGTGAATGTGGCGTCATCATGCAGGAGGGTCTTTATGTTCTCCAGTATCATAAACAGAACATAAATGGCTTTCCTGAGTACGAACGACCAATCCTTCGCAGCCAGCATTCGCGCTCACCGCTTTCTCCTCCAAGCTGAACTTCCTGGGGTCGTCTCAGAAAACGGAGAAAATCGTACGCTAAGCCCCTTCCGGCTTTGCGATCGGCACGGTCCACCATTCGGTGGTAGACCAAGCAGTCGTGTCACCAGCCGTCATCTCTACAACGCGGCGCCAATGCAGTGCCTAGCGGTGGTTCGCCAGCACCCGAGCGGCGAGCGGGTGATCCTGGCACCGGGGGATTACGCGGCGTGGTTGGGCGCAGAGACGCCGGCCGACCACTTGCAAGGGCTGGTGAGGCCGTGTCCGGAGGCGGGCTGGCAGCGTATGAACTTGGGTGACGGAAATTTCTGGGGTTCCGGCTTACAACCCCATGTACCGCCCGGCAAGCTGACTTCGTTCCCGCAGGCCGTGCAGCTCAGGGACGACCGCCATTTCGTCGTGGTCGATCCGAACGGGATCGGGGCCGATGTGGTCCAGCGGGTCGGGGCATGACAGTCCGCGACACGGCATCTGTGGCGGATGACGCACATACGACCTCGGGCAGCGCCTCCAACGTCCTGTGGGCCGACCTTCGCGCCGCGCTGCGCGGCACGAACGCCGACTACACGCGCATTCCCCTGAAGCGCGCGGTGTTCCTGCTGGCCGTGCCGATGATGCTGGAACTGGTGCTCGAGTCGACCTTCGCGGTGGTCGACATCTTCTTCGTCGCCAAGCTCGGATCGTCGGCGGTGGCCACCGTCGGGTTGACGGAAACCTATTGTCGCTTCCTGCTGTATTCGATCGCGATGGGGCTGGCGATGGCGGTCACCGCGATCGTCGCCCGGCGCGTCGGCGAGCATCGAGGCGAGGAGGCCGCGTTGTCGGCGGTGCAGGCCATCGTGGTGGCGTTGCTCGTGTCGCTGCCCTTCGCCGTGGCGACGACTTCGAGTTCCGCCAACACCCTTCCGTGGGACTTGTCACGTCAGAATATGAATCCGTCGTCCAGAAGCTGGAGGCGCTATGCGCCGCATACCCCTCCGGTACGGACGATGCGGAAAAAGCGTGGCCTGCCTGTGAACTAGCACGTTGAACGACCGTCCGTCTCAGTAGCTAACGACACAAACCGAGCGCTACCGCGGCACGGCTTTGCGTGCTTTATTTTCCGTTTTCTGAGACGACCCCTACCTTGCGTGGGTGCATCGGCACCATTCTTCTTCGCTACTTTACAGGTTCCGGAAGCCACGTTTCGTAAAGGGTATCGCCGAACCATCGATACCTGAGCGCCCGATTGACATATAGCCTGACCGCCGTCCGAACAGACGGAATGACCATGGTATTAGGCCTGCTACGGTCAGTCATGGACGATCCCCACTCCTGGCTGACTACAGCACGGAGACCAGCGGGTAGGTCTTCAGACAGGCGAAAGGCCGCGTCCGATTTGGTGTGCCAATCAATGTCTCCTGCTGAAGGCACTGCATCGAAAAGCAATTCGTGTTCGATTGAAAGGACGCGAGCAGGAACAAGGTCGATGAAACGCCCTCTTTCCTGCCCTGCCGCCCATTGAGCATACCCCCTGAAATGGACTCTGTCGGGCACCTGCACCAAGGCATGCGGACTAAAGGTCATTGGGAAGACACCTCCCTTGGAGCGGTACTGCACGATAACTGCACACTTTTGGGCGCACGCTGCATAGAGAGCACGGAATATCTCTGCATCGGGCTCAGGCGTGCATCCACTCAGTGGATTCTCCAGCCGCACGCCAAACGGGTAGTCGTCGTCGGAATTCTGAAACAGGACCGAAACGCCATCGAGCATACGCATCAGATCCGAGGGCCTGGAAGGTGCGAACCGTAAGCCATCGGAGGTATCCGCCAACTTGCGCATGCGCTTTCCGGCGTTGATCAGTGGAACCGGATAAGTGTGTTCGAATGTACTGATCGTTTTGCGCTGCACATGCTCCCGGCTCTGGCCGAGGATTCTGGCAAGTCGTGACGCTTGGAGGCCTGACTCCCAGTAGGCCAGGTACTCAAGGCAAAGCTCATTGATCTTAGGAATTTTCATGATGTGTGAAAATATCACACTTAGAATAACCAAATATCTTCGACGCTCGCATATGATGCTCTCGTGATTTCTGACGAGGCTATGGCATGAGAGTTCTAATCGACTTCGGCAGGAACCCCCAACGGTACAGATACACGGACAGCATGAACGCGGCATTGGTTGCCGGGCTGGTGGCGGCCGGGTTGCGTTCAGACGAGCTAGTCGGGGAGAGGGCGCTTCCGTGGACATTCGGCACCGCGGGAAGGGCTGGACCCGACGGTAAGCGGATCATCGCTTCGGTCACGCTTTCTTCGCCCTCCGAGCGTTTTGCACAGGCACTCACGCGCCTTGATCCCGGAGAATTCCGAGTGGCGTCGAGCAACGGCGACACAATCTGCCTCGCCGACGCAGTGCTCCGGCATTGCCCGAGCGTGCCGGCCGGGGGTGTGGACGAACTGATGGTGGCCTTTGCCAGCCCATTCCTCGTACCCATGCCCAAGCAAGGGCGCGAGAAGACCCACTTCTATGACGATCTATCCGGCGTAGACCTCAACGCGGCGCTGGTTGCCGGCGTTTCTCGACGTGCCGGACGATCCCTCGATCTGACGATTTCAACCGATCGGCTATCGATGGCGACGGATCTCAGAAAGCAGCTCGTCCACGTGCGGCGCCTGCCGAATGGCAAGCCACTTTTCCATCCCGCCTTTTCCGTTCCGATGACACTGCGTGGCCGGCCGGAGGATGTCAGATTCGCTTTTCTCGCTGGGGTCGGCGCCAAGACGCATGCCGGGTTCGGCTGCCCGATCCTGATGCGCTGAGGCCACTACATGTTGTCCATCGCTCCCCAGCTCTTCAAGAAATTCCTCGACACCGTCGTGATCGACGGAGTTTTCAGCGATTCAGAACGGGCATTGACGGCCGGCCCGCTCGGGGCGAAGTCCGCACAGGAAGTCGCCTCCGGTCGCCGCATCGATCACCGCACACCCTATCTGATGACGGTCTCGGGTAAGGGTGGTTACCTTCCTGGCCCGGATTTTTCCAAGCGCGAGAGCTTCCGCAACATCACCCTGCTCGATCATCTGGTTTCGGTCGCGCGCGGTGGTGCAGTGCTTGCCGAACTGGACCTGCGCGCAGTGGGCGTAAACGACACAGGAATCCGTTCGCGGATCGCGCTACTCATTGCTGTGGGCTTCTTACACGACACCGACAAAATTCTCGGCCTTTCGCGAACAGACGAACTCAAGCCCGAACATGTCGAGAATCTACTCCAGCGCTTTCATGTTGACCGCTTCCTCGAAGTGACCGGGGTGCGCGTTTCCCCGGCCGATCTACTTTCAATGATTCACGCGGTAGAGGTAAGCCGCAGTGGTACCTTGAAGCCGGGCATGCGCCTTCTGACGGCAGAAGAACACGCGGATTGCGGCTACGTGCGGCTTGCCGATCGGCTCGAGGGACTCTTCCTCAACAGCGCTCAAGGCCCCGTAGCGATGGTTGCGGAGCTGCAAAAATACGGGGGCTTCCGCAGCCCGTATTTCGCCACCGGCTGGCGTGTCCTACACCTTCGTTCGGCACATACACCCTTCCTGCTGAATGCACTTCAGCGCGGCTTGTGTGCTCAAACCATCGCCACCTGCGGCATGCCGCCATTGCTGGAAATCCATCACGACGGCGAGCTCATTGCGATCGTCCCCGAGCCAATGGCCAACCGGATCATTGAAGAAGGGATCCGGCGTGCGACCCGGCCTCTAAACCTGAGTCTCCGCGTGATCGTGCCCCAGGGAAACGGCATGCGCGACATGCAGGACGGCGGGTCGGGACCGGAGGACCTGCACGACGCCTTACGCGACGATCCGGTTTGCGCCGCGAAGTCCCTGTTCGTGCACATCGACTTTCTTACAGGCGAACAATCGTTGCGAAACGCGATCGACAGCCTGTTCGGACCGCTCGGTTTTCCGCCCAACTATGCTGGCATCGACAAGTTCGGCGGAAAGCTCTTCCAACTCTGGCCGGTCCGGGCGGGGGACGACGAACTGATTCACGCCCTCCGAACGGAGGCGGCAATGATTGCGGTCGCACTCGGCTGCGCCGAACCGAAAGAAAAGTCACTTGCGGCGCAGGTGCCGCCAGCGGAGGTGCGCGAAGCTGAACTCGTAGCCGCACTGGCGCAGACCAATCATGTCCTACCGGACTGGATGGCCGGAATCCATCACCGCCTGAGCCGCCAGTCGCTACTGGCCGCTTGGGCGGCAGCTCTTGCAGAGCGGGACGAGGTACTGAGCGAGTGCCTTTTCGGTAGCGATGGTCTGCTCAAACTCTGGCTCTGTGGCGATGGCGCCCGCCGGGCCGGCCTGTTTGACAAGATCGGTGACCCGGGTGCGGTCTTGATAGAGGCGGCCGCACAGTGGCTAAGGGGTGCGCTCAACCGCCGTTTTGTCGGCGCTGAGAACGACGACAGTGAAGGACGCTGCCATTTCACCAACCTGCCGGTCAGTAAGGACACCCGCATCGACGCGAAATCCGGCCTGGAAGGGATCAAGACAAGCGCGTTTTCCGGGCGGGAGGGACGGCCGGAATCGTTCGAAAGCAGCAAGTCCCAAACCCTGGTTTCCGCCCCGGCAGCGGCTGAGCACCGCCTGCGTACCCTGATGGGCGAAGGGCGTGGGAATGGCGATATCCCAGCCTATGTCTCTACGCCAACTATGATGGGGCTTTTTGCCAGCCTCAACATGAGAGCGGATCCCGACTTCCTTCAACTGAATCACTACGACCTGATGCGCCAGGAGATTAGAGCGGACAAGCCAGTTTTCCCAGAGAGCGAGACCTATGGGCATCGGTTGATGTTCGCCCGTCATGCGTCCATTCCCGGCAAGACCGCGGAAGTCATCAGTTTTACCAGAATGATGCTGCAATCCGCATTGCGGATGGGTCGGCCGGTGCATGTGTTCAGGGGTCTACCCACCTCCGAGAACGCCTTCGTGCATTTCGACTTCCTGCCCTCTGTCATCGAACGCGGCATTGGCGGCCGTTCCCTACGGCTGGAGCAGATCCCGTCGGCGATCGGACTGTTGCGCAATCTCGAAGCGATGAGTGAAACCCCGAATCTCGGGCTGGAGTTAGCGCTTCGCTATGCCGATCCGTCGACCCGTTTTGCCGCGGCTTGCGAGGCGCTGGCGGTGCTCAATCGTCTGCCGGACGACAAGCTCAACAAGCTCGCCGACCTCAGACGGGTCCTTCAAACTTTCACCCGGAGCCCCGATACCATCATGACGCCGTCCGATAACGTTCTAATCGAATTCGCCCGGGCCATGACCCGGGTGCAAGAAGCGCCTTCCCGCGATGCCAGCAACGCGGTTCGTACGCTCGGCCTAAAGATTGCGCTCGATGCCGTCGAGGCCTGCGCAGTGGCCCTGCATCAAACAGGCAAGGAAACCCAGATCGCCGCTATCGCAGGCGCCCTCGAGAACGAATTCGAGCGTTCATCGCGCCTGGCGTGGCGCGGCAGTCAAAGGGACCTGCCGTTCCCGCGCAAAGCGGCGATGGCGGCGGCCTCCTTGTTTGTTGAGCAGGTGTGGCCCATTGCCTTCAAGGGGCGCCCGCCGGCCTCAAAAGCGCGCCGAATCGCCATGGCGGTCTACCAGGTGGCATTCGAGACCGAATCCTACCGTCCTCGCGACAAGCCGAATCCTCAAGCGACGGTAGCGGATAACGCTGCCGAGATCCATGTGAGCTCTGAACCCAATGCGTAAGTCTGAACTGGAGATCATGATGCCCCTGAACACCTTGAAACCCTATCTCGGCGACATCGATGCTCTGCTTTCGATCACCGAGGAGGACGCAAGTAAATCCTACGCCCAACCGGCATTGAAAAATTTGGGCTCGGTCACATTGGTGGTGCTGAGGGAGGTCATCTCGCCGGCCGCGTTTCGCAACGCTGAATCGGAAATCACCGATATCGAATCGCGGGGCCGGCGCCATGTTCGGGCAGTGGCCAACAAGTTCAAATTCGGCGAACGAGCGCGCGGCCTGCAGGTGTTGAGATTTTTCGGAGCGGGGGGCGTTTCCGCTCAAAACAAGACGGCCTTTTACGGCAAGCAGAAGCCGTCCGAGAAGTTCGATCTGAATGCTTTGGTGTTCGGTGACAGCGCCAATGCCGGCAACAAGGTCTTGCCAGTGAAGGCAGCGGCGCAGTATTCGGACGCGGTGTCGCTGCAGGAATATAGCGATGCGGTCGATGTCACCTTTCACAACCGCGCGTCGGAAGACGGCACGCTATTCAATGCGCAAAAGAAGGAAAACTCGAACAATCTTTTCGAGAGGCATTATGTTCGCCCCGGCACCCTGTTGCTGCAAACCATCTCGTTCAACGGTAAGGTGGCGCCGCTCGAGGCGGTCGAACACCTGATCCTTTCGATGGGTCTGGCGGGCGCCTATGGTGGGCAGACTTCGATCTACGGCGTGAACGTGCGCAATCATCTGGTCGGCTGCTACGCCGGGCGTTTCGAACGCGACCTGGCCAGCCCCTATGTGGCCATCGACAGCCTCCATCAGGCTGGAGCGGATATCGTGGATCCCGCCGCCGTCGTTGATGTCTGCAAGAGCCTGTACTCGCAAGCCTACCCGACCGCAGTGAGTGGCGCCGACCTTGTCGAGGTACAGAAATCCCTTGTCGCCCGACTCGAGGCGGAAGACGCTGGCATGCGCGTGGCTTATCAAGCCAACGCGAAGAAGATCGGCGCCTATTTCGACGCGTGGTTTGAGGGTATAGGCGGATGAACTCGCCAACTGCCACGCCAGTGCGGGCCGTTACCCTCACGCCGTTTTACTATCACAGTCTGGCGGTGCCTTCAGGCACCGCAACACTGGCGCCCTACTTGGCGGATCGTTCAATGTCTTACGCGCTCGCCGGTGCGATGGGGGCGCTCGCTCCGTCGGCGGCCTTGCCAAAAAAGGACTATGAGCGCGATCTGCGCCAACTGCCTTGGCTCTGCTCGGTTTTCGAGGCGCGTAACCCCCGTCTGTTACCAGCGATCGGCAAGCGGCTGAACCTGGACGCCGAAGGTGGCTATCAAAAGCGGGTCATGGACGCGACCGGCACCGGCAACCTGAAGACTTGGTTCTATATCCAGGAAGTTCCAGTCGGCGTGGAGTACGACGGCGCAATTTTCGGAACGGATCCCTTTCTTATGGCGAGTGAAGTGGAGCGCAGGGAGGTCACTGAGATTGTCGTCCGTACCGGGAGACATCTGGGCGGACTGCTTGCGCTTACCCGCCAGACAGACCCGCGACCGGTCCGACTCAACGCCCACACCGCCCACCTTTTCGGCCAGCGCCCGGCGGACGACCCGGCGATGGCCGTAGATGTGTTCGCTTTGTATGACATGCAAGTGACTTCGCCGATGGAGCTCAACGTCGCAGCCGCGACGGTCGGCAACTGGCGCGACTTCCGGGCTTGAGGGGTGACGGACATGGACCCGGTCGAGTTCATCATCCCGCGCCACGCTGTGCCATCCGATCCGCACAGTGGCCTGTCGCCGTTGCAGGAGCAGATGCTGAACGAGCCAGCGCCAATCCGGATCTTTTCCGCACCAACCGGCGCAGGCAAAAGCTACGCGTTTCAAAAGGCCATGCGCGAGCGTGCAGAGCGGGTGCTATTTATTGTTCCCACCCGCCGTTTGGCGCAGAACCTGGCCGAAGGACTGGTCAGGGATCTGATGCGCGATGGCGTGCCGGAGGACAAAGCGCTGGGGCAAGTGTTCTTGTGGACATCGGACGAGCGGAAGCGACAGGAAGCTGCCGAGCCGCAGATTCGCAACCGCGACCGCAGGATCCGGCAAGTACGCGCGGAGGCGGCAGATAGCGGCGGGGGCTTCATGGTCATTGCCACCCCGGAAAGCGTCGCCTGCTATCTGCTGAATCCACAACTGCGCAGCGACGGCATCGATCCCGAGAACCTGCTCGATCTCCTGCGTCTGTCCCATATCGTCTTCGATGAATTCCACACCATCGAAGCACGCGGCATGGGTATGGCGTGCGCCTTGGCCACGTTTGCTTCGCAGGTGCTCGGGACCGCACGCATCAGCTTCTTGTCCGCCACGCCCATTGATCTCAAGACCACCCTGGTTGGATTCGGTATCCCTGCGGACCAGATTGCGGTGGCCAAGGAAACCGTGGTGACGGGCACCGAGGTTGAAACGGCGGGCATGCGTGCCATTCATGGCGATGTGTCCGTCCGCATCGAGGATGGCGAAGGCCTGCTTTCCTCGCTGCATAGCCATCGTGCGCAGATCATTGACACCCTGGCTCGTACCGACGACGGGCGGCAAGTGGTGCTTGTGTATGACTCTGTGAAGCAGTTGCTTGCCGACAAGCAAGCGCTTGCCGCGTGGTTCGACGACATCGGTGTCAGGCCGACCGACCGACTGGCGATCAATTCGGTGGACGACAGCGTGGAGCGCGAACTCGGCGAACTGTTCACCATCGGGCGCCAGACCGATCCGCAACGTTTCAAGGTGTTGGTGGCAACGTCGAGCATCGAGATGGGCGTAACCTTCAAGGCCGGCCTGATTCTGATGGAGCCGGGGCATGACGCTTGCTCGTTCGTGCAACGGATCGGTCGCGTCGCACGGGGCGACCTGTCGGGCGCCGTGATTGTGCACGTCACCGGCATGCAGTTCGATCGTCATGCCTGGCTGCGCGAGCTGAGAGGAGATCTAGCGGTGCAGGCGACACGTATTCCGGTGGATCGCTTCATTGATTTTGTGCTCAAAGCGGTGCGTGCGCGCTTCGATGTGCGTGCCGACGAACTGGACCAAGAGCAGAGTGTGTTTCGTCGCATGCCGCAATCGGCGATCTGGTGCGCCGGCCTGTTCTGGATCGCGTTAGAGCGCAGCGCGCATTACAAAGGCATGAAAGACACCCTGCGCAACTTCCGTCCTCGGCACGCTGCGACCGTTGGCGCGCTATTAGCCAAGTTAGAGCATGGGCGGCTGGCTTCCGCACGCGCTTGGGCGAAAGCCTTCGTCAATGAGGCCAAGCGGCTGCGCATGATCTTGCCAAAGGTTTGGTTGATCGATCCGATCGGAACGAGGAAGGCGATCCCGTGGCAGCTCTATGCGAGTACCGAAGCGTTGATCTCGGCGCCCACCCGCTTGACGGGAAACGACGAAGTCGAGGTGCTGTTATCGAGTCCGATCGGGGAGATTGAGGGTGCCTTGGGGGGGCTTCGGGTACGTCGCCGCGAAGAGGTTCTTTTCCCGCATGCAGGTTGGACGAAATCGCTTGAACTGGACGGGATCCGGGAGGCCTGGCTGCGCGTCGTCACGTCGGAGAAGCGTGATCCGGGTTTGTCCGACGATCAGGACGAAATGCTCGAAGCCGCTGAACGACTTGTCCGGCTGTCGAGCATCGTGCCGGTGACCGGAAACGAAGCTGTGGCCGATGGCGCAAGCCTCATCTGCTGAACTCGGGGACTGGGACGCCCCAATACGGCGATTTCATGCGCTCGCGGAACAGTCGGAGCTGCATGGGCTGCTGTTCCAACACCTCGAGTTGTGCGAGCGACGTGCCTGGTTGCATCTCAACCGGATCGACTACGTTCATCTGGAGCCCCGGATGCAGTTGGGCATCGTGGCACATGAGATTCATCGCCCCCGTGATCATTCGGTCGAGGGACTGATGGGGATTGCGCCGGACCGGATCGATTGGGCACGGCGCGAAGTCATCGAAGCGAAGGCGGGGGCTGGCGCACGAGCAGCCGTTTCGTGGCAAACCCGCTTCTACGCAATCATGCTGATGGCCGCCACCGGTGCGCGCTGGTCGGCCGCCAACGAGATCATCGGAGGGCGAAAGCACATCGTGGTTGAGATCGGCCTCGCAAGCATTGTCGAGATGGTCGCGATGGCAGAGTGCCTAGTGCGCATGCGATCTGCCCCCCTGCCGCCCGCGGCGCCGCGAAAGCCGATTTGTGCGTCGTGCTCCTACCGCTTTTTGTGTGGGCATGTCTGATGGAAACCCTCTACCTGACCAAGGACGTCAAACTGGCGCGGGAGCATTCAACCCTTGTAGTCGTCCCGTCAGAGGGCCCTCGCCGCCGGGTGCCGATCGAAGGCCTGCGCCATGTCATCGTGGCAGGGGAGGCACAATTGACCACCGCCGTGCTCGGACTCTGCGGTCACGGTGCGGTCCGAGTGACAATTCTCGACTGGTACGGAAACGTAGTCGGAAGTTTTGAACCCAAGGGCTCGCCCGCAGCCGGGAAAATTCACCTTCTTCAAGCTGCCGCGCGCCTCGATCCCATTCGTCGCATAGGACTGGCACGTGCGTTCGTGCTGGGCGCAGCGCGCAACATAAGAGCAAACTTGAAATATCGCGCATACAGAGGCAATCGCGATTTGGAGCGGAGCCTGTCCCCTATCGAGGCTCTAATCGCCCGCATTCCAGAAATGGAGACCGTGGAAAGCCTAATGGGCGTCGAGGGACAGATCCGTGCCTTTTATTACGATGCTTGGGGCACGATTGATCATAGGTTGAGCTTCGGGGCGCGCAGGCGTAGACCGCCAAACAATCCAATCAATTGTCTGATTTCCTGGTTCAACGGACTGGCCTATGCGCTGGTTCGGCACGAGATTGCAAAGACTCATCTGGATGACTGCATTTCGTTTCTGCATTCCAGCCAGGATGCCCGCGCATCATTGGCCTTGGATCTTTCAGAGATATTCAAGCCTGCCATCTGCGACACCTTGATCTTCGAAGCTGTTCTGCGCGATCAATTGAGGTCCGAATGGTTCCACCAGGAACAAGAAGTGTGCCGTTTATCTGAAAAGGGACGAGCCACAACGCTGGAGCTATGGGTGCGGAAGACGGAGGATCGGGTTCAGGGTGAACCATCCTTCCGGGAGACAATACGCCAAGAAGCGCTGGCGTTGGAGCGCGATCTCCTTGGGATAAAGGAATACCGTCCTTGGCGGAGGCAGATCTGATGTTTGTCGTGATTACGTACGACGTAAGGGCGAACCGAACGGAGATCTATAAACGCCTTCTGTTGAAGTTCCTAACGCACGAACAGAATTCGGTTTTTGCCGGGGACTTGACCGAGGCACAATATCGTAAATTACGGGCCGGAATATCCAGGATCGCAAACGCCGACGATCGGGTTTTGCAGTTTCGTGCGATGAATCGCCATAACATCGAAGCCTCCATTCTGGAGAAAAATAGTGGTAACGGCGCGTTGACCGAGCGTTCCCTTCTTCACCACGAAATGAGTGCGCTGATCTTGTGACTACGGTATCGGATCGTGTGAAGAGCGGTGGGGTGCGTAGTGTTTTTCTGCATGATCTACCAGTGATCTTTTCTTCTTCGTCCCCTGCTGCAACCGTTAGACCTTGCCGGCAGGAGGGTTCCCGTTCCCCATGAGGGGTTAGGAGAAGGTCGGAGCGGACATCCGCAACGGCTGGATTCCGGTTCCCGTTCCCCATGAGGGGTTAGGAGCCTCACCCGGAAGTTTCAACGGCGGGATGCTCGCCTGAGTTCCCGTTCCCCATGAGGGGTTAGGAGGCAGCAGCCCCGGCCAACGTAGCCTTTGCCAGCGCCCGTTCCCGTTCCCCATGAGGGGTTAGGAGGCCTTGTTGATCGTGGTGATGATGCCCACGCCCGCCTGTTCCCGTTCCCCATGAGGGGTTAGGAGCGGCACGCCGATAAGCAGCAGTCGCGTTGAGGTCGAGTTCCCGTTCCCCATGAGGGGTTAGGAGGCGCCAGAGCTCGTCCGTGTTGTTTGGCCGATGCAGGGGTTCTAAGCCGGAACCGCCGAAAATTCCGTCAGCCGATCAACGTGGCTTGTCCCGCGCCCGGTCGATGGGGTAGACCCAACAGTCGTGTCACTAGCCGCCATTTCGATCACGGCAATGCCAGCCGGACGTCACGTCCAGATTGTTCCGGTCTGGATGAGGCCGACTGACGTCTCGGATGACGGGTGGCATACAACTGCTGTGAGTCCTGCAGGGGGGCAGCTGCCTGACCGGACGGCGAGCATCAGCCCATCTCATGTATTAGTCATGTCAGCTTTGACACTGCGCACGCGACGGCACCCGACCC
>JAFEFC010000048.1 GCA_018240785.1 Pseudomonadota bacterium
GCATACCCTAACCTGGCGTCAGATCATCCGGTGAGGAAACGTCAGAATAGAGCCACCTTGCGGATTGTTTGACACAGGCCGTCAAAGGTCATAGATTTCTTCCTGACACATTTCCCTCAGGAGGATACCTTGCACGGTCAGCGCATCGGTTACGTCCGCGTCAGCAGCTTCGACCAGAACCCGGAGCGGCAACTGGAACAGGTTCCGGTGGACAAGTTGTTCACCGACAAGGCGTCGGGCAAGGACACACGGCGGCCCGAACTGGAACGGCTGCTCGCCTTCGTGCGCGAAGGAGACACGGTGGTGGTGCACAGCATGGATCGTCTGGCGCGCAACCTCGACGACCTGCGCCGCCTGGTGCAGAGCCTCACCCATCGCGGCGTGCGCATCGAATTCGTGAAGGAGCATTTAACCTTCACCGGCGAGGACTCACCGATGGCGAACCTGATGCTCTCGGTGATGGGCGCGTTCGCCGAGTTCGAGCGCGCCTTGATCCGCGAGCGTCAGCGCGAGGGTATTGCGCTTGCCAAGCAACGCGGTGCTTACCGTGGCAGGAAGAAATCCCTGCCGTCTGAGCGTATTGCCGAACTGCGCCAACGTGTCGAGGCTGGCGAACAAAAGACCAAGCTGGCACATGAATTCGGAATCAGTCGCGAAACCCTGTATCAATACTTGAGAACGAATCAGTAAATATGCCACGTCGTTCAATCCTGTCCGCCGCCGAGCGGGAAAGCCTGCTGGTGTTGCCGGACTCCAAGGACGACCTGATTCGACATTACACATTAAGCGATACCGACCTCTCGATTATCCGACAGCGGCGCGGGCCAGCCAATCGGCTGGGCTTCGCGGTGCAGCTTTGCTACCTACGCTTTCCGGGCGTCATACTGGGCGTTGATGAACCGCCGTTCCCGCCCTTGCTGAAACTGGTCGCCGACCAGCTCAAGGTCAGCATCGAAAGCTGGGGCAAGTACGGACAGCGGGAGCAGACCCGGCGTGAGCACCTGATCGAGCTGCAAACCGTCTTCGGTTTCCGGCCCTTCACCATGAGCCACTACCGGCAGGCCGTCCACACGCTGACCGAGCTGGCCATGCAAACCGACAAGGGCATTGTGCTGGCAAGCGCCTTCATCGAGCACCTGCGGCGGCAGTCGGTCATTCTGCCTGCTCTCAACGCCGTCGAGCGGGCGAGCGCCGAGGCGATCACCCGCGCCAACCGGCGCATCTACGCCGCCTTGGCCGAACCGCTATCGGACATGCATCGCCGTCGCCTCGACGATCTGCTCAAGCGCCGCGACAACGGCAAGACGACCTGGCTGGCCTGGCTGCGGCAATCCCCGGTCAAACCGAACTCGCGGCACATGCTGGAACACATCGAACGCCTCAAGGCGTGGCAGGCGCTCGACCTGCCCTCCGGCATCGAGCGGTCGGTGCACCAGAACCGGCTGCTCAAGATCGCCCGCGAGGGTGGCCAGATGACGCCAGCCGACCTGGCCAAGTTCGAGCCGCAGCGCCGCTACGCGACTCTGGTTGCGCTCACCATCGAAGGCATGGCGACCGTCACTGACGAAATCATCGACCTGCACGACCGCATTCTGGGCAAACTGTTCAACGCCGCCAAGAACAAACATCAGCAGCAGTTCCAGGCATCCGGCAAGGCGATCAATGCCAAGGTGCGGCTATTCGGACGCATCGGCCAGGCGCTGATCGAGGCCAAGCAAGCCGGCCGCGATCCGTTCGCCGCCATCGAAGCCGTCATGTCCTGGGATGCCTTCGCCGAGAGCGTCACCGAGGCGCAGAAACTCGCGCAGCCCGAGGACTTCGATTTCCTGCACCGCATCGGCGAGAGCTATGCCACGCTGCGCCGCTACGCGCCGGAATTCCTCGCCGTGCTCAAGCTGCGGGCCGCGCCCGCCGCCAAGGACGTGCTCGACGCTATCGAAGTGCTGCGCAACATGAACAGCGACAACGCCCGCAAGGTGCCCGCCGATGCGCCAACCGATTTCATCAAGCCGCGCTGGCAAAAGCTGGTGATGACCGACGCCGGAATCGACCGGCGTTACTACGAACTGTGCGCGCTGTCGGAGATGAAGAACGCACTGCGCTCCGGCGACATCTGGGTGCAAGGCTCCCGCCAGTTCAAGGATTTCGAGGACTACCTGGTGCCGCCAGCGAAATTTGCCAGCCTCAAGCAGGCCAGCGAATTGCCGCTGGCCGTGGCCACCGATTGCGACCAGTACCTGCATGAACGGCTGACGTTGCTGGAAACGCAGCTCGCCACGGTCAACCGGATGGCGGCGGCCAACGACCTACCGGACGCCATCATCACAGAGTCGGGCCTGAAAATCACGCCGCTCGATGCGGCAATGCCGGACACTGCGCAGGCGTTGATCGACCAAACGGCCATGATCTTGCCGCACGTCAAGATTACCGAGCTTCTGATGGAGGTTGATGATTGGACGGGCTTCACTCGCCACTTCACACACCTGAAATCGGGCGATCTGGCCAAGGACAAGAACCTGTTGCTGACCACGATCCTGGCCGACGCGATCAACCTGGGGCTGACGAAAATGGCCGAGTCCTGCCCCGGAACGACCTACGCCAAGCTCGCCTGGCTGCAAGCCTGGCATACCCGAGACGAAACCTATTCCACAGCGCTGGCCGAGGTGGTCAACGCCCAATTCCGGCACCCCTTCGCCGGGCATTGGGGCGACGGCACCACGTCATCGTCGGACGGTCAGAACTTCCGCACCGCCAGCAAGGCCGAGAGCACCGGCCACATCAACCCGAAATACGGCAGCAGCCCAGGGCGGACTTTTTACACCCACATCTCCGACCAGTACGCGCCGTTCCACACCAAGGTGGTCAATGTCGGCGTGCGCGATTCGACCTACGTGCTTGACGGCCTGCTGTACCACGAATCCGACCTGCGCATCGAGGAGCACTACACCGACACGGCAGGGTTCACGGATCACGTCTTCGCGTTGATGCACCTCTTGGGCTTCCGCTTCGCGCCGCGCATCCGCGACCTGGGCGACACCAAGCTCTACATTCCAAAGGGCGATGCCGCCTACGAGACATTGAAACCGATGATCGGCGGCACGCTCAACATCAAACACGTCCGCGCCCACTGGGACGAAATCCTGCGGCTGGCCACCTCGATCAAGCAGGGCACGGTGACGGCCTCGCTGATGCTCAGGAAGCTTGGCAGCTACCCGCGCCAGAACGGCCTGGCCGTCGCCCTGCGCGAGTTGGGACGCATCGAGCGCACGCTGTTCATCCTGGACTGGCTGCAAAGCGTCGAGCTGCGCCGCCGCGTGCATGCCGGGCTGAACAAAGGCGAGGCGCGCAACGCGCTGGCCCGCGCCGTGTTCTTCAACCGCCTGGGGGAAATCCGCGACCGCAGCTTCGAGCAGCAGCGCTACCGAGCCAGCGGCCTCAACTTGGTCACGGCCGCCATCGTGCTGTGGAACACGGTCTATCTGGAGCGGGCCGCGAACGCCTTACGTGGCCACGCTCAAGCCGTCGATGACGGCCTGTTGCAGTACCTGTCGCCGCTCGGCTGGGAGCACATCAACCTGACCGGCGATTACCTCTGGCGCAGCAGTGCCAAGATCGGCGCGGGAAAATTCAGGCCATTGCGACCGCTGTCCCCGACTTAACCGCAGCACCCACGCTGCTGCTGGATCGGCGGGCATGGCACCGATCCGAACGAACAGAACACGCAGCAATCGCCCGGCTTTGGACGCAGCAGCGTATGGCAGGCCGGGCACTCGTAGTAGAACTGGCAAGCGTCCGTGGGCATGGTTTCCTTTTGTGCGTGGCCGCAGTGCGGACAGGTCAGCACGGATTCGAGGATGACAGTGCTCATCGTGGCGTCACTTCTGCACGGTGGACGGATAGCCTGCGTTCGTCGTGGCCTTGGTCAACGCCTCCGGCTGGGCCTTGTCGGCGTCATAGGTGACGATGGCCGTTTTCCTGTCGAAATCGACCTTGACGGCGCTCACTCCGGGCACTTTCTCCAGCGACTTCTTGACTGTGATCGGGCATAGCTCGCAGGTCATGTTCTGCACGGCCAGCGTGACGGTTTTCGGGGTAGCGGCCAGCACGGTGAGCGGTATGGCTGCCAGCAGAGCAATCAGCAGTTTGCGCATGGGAGTCTCCTTTCAGTAGAACAATGGGGCGAACCACGGCACGGCCAACAGGCCAAGCAGCAGCACGGTGACGATCCAGAACGTCAGGCGCTGCCGCTGGCGTGTGCGCGGATCAGCGCACGGCGTGCCGGGCGTGCAGACCTGCGGCACCAGATAGAGCTTGCGGAAGGCCAGTCCGAGAAACAGCAGCGTCATGCCGATGAAAAAGGGCCGGTACGGCTCCATCGCGGTCAGGCTGCCAACCCATGAGCCACCAATGCCAAGCGCCAGCAGGACAAGCGGCCCGACACAGCACACCGACGCGCCGATGGCGGCCAGTACGCTCGCGATCAACGAGCTTTTTTCAGTGAGTCGTGCCATGTCGTTTTCCTTGAACCTGTTTGCCCAACTGTTACTATAAATCCCGTACTTAAGTACGGAGTCAAGGGGAGTGTGATGGAAACAGTACTGACCATCGGCAAGCTGGCTGACGCTGCCGGTGTGAATATCGAGACGATTCGCTACTACCAGAGGCGCGGCCTGCTGGATGAGCCGCCCAAGCCACTCGGTGGGCATCGGCGCTATGCGCCTGAGCAGGCCAAGCGTGTGCGATTCATCAAGCGGGCACAGGCGCTCGGCTTCACGCTCGATGAGGTGGCCGCACTGCTGACCTTGGATGTGGCGCGCGCCTGCGGCGAGACTCAGGCGCTGGCCGGACGCAAGCTGGGTCTGATCGAGCAGAAGATTGCTGACCTCGCGGCCATGCAGCGGGTGCTGGGGGAACTGGTACAGCAGTGCGACGTGAGGGACGGCCATACGACTTGTCCGATCATCGACGTGCTGGCCAAGGATTGAGCGGGCAGTTGAGGACATGCACGGCCGCTGCAAACCGCTTACCGTGCTTTATTTTCCGAATTCTGAGACGACCCCATCTTGTGCGCCGGCAGCTGATCGCGGCCACCATATCTAGTGTTTCAATTTTGGATTGCGCAATCCAAAATAGGCGTAAAAATAACGATGGTTTTCTTTACATGATTGGATTTGCTGGCCACTGTCATTTTCAGAAGACGACTGCACCAGACAACGCGGTTTGAAGGCTGTTGTGCAGTCGTCTATTGAACGAACAGTATCAGGAGTCCGCTGCACGAATGATGACCTCAAGCCGGTTCTGGTCGCGCTGGCGACCGATCAGCCCCTGGATGTGCGATACCGCGACCACGATCTTTCCGGCGATTGGGCGGGC
>JAFEFC010000049.1 GCA_018240785.1 Pseudomonadota bacterium
GCGGTGTAGGGATGGGCTGCGCTTGTCGTTGGGTGTGGTGTTGTAGGAGCGGGCTTGACGGCGATTCGTAGTGGGCGGTCGCGCTCGAGCGCGCTCCTGCAGGACGGGGCGTGGGGTCAGTCCTGCAGATCCTCGAACGCCTCGCGCGCGGTGATCGGCATATCGACGCTTGCGAGCTGCAGCGCTGGGCCGCCGGGCTCGGTCTCGAACATCAGCCAGTGGTCGGCTTCGCGGCGATAGAGTTCGAGGCGGCGGTGTTGGATGTCGATCAGCAGGTATTCGCTGAGGTCGGCGAGCTTGCGGTAGGCGGCGAACTTGGCGCCGCGGTCGTAGGCGGCGGTGGAATCGGACAGCACCTCGACGATCAGCCGGGGGTGCTCCATGGCGAGGTCGGCGCGGCGGTCGCGCTCGTCGCAGGTGACCATCACGTCGGGGTAGAAGTAGGCGTCGGCCGCGGCGACGAAGAGCTTCATGTCGGAAATGAAGGTCTGGCAGCGGCTGCCCTTGAGGTGAGCACGCAGGTGACTGGCAATCGTCAGCGCGACGAGGGCGTGCTCACGTTGCACGCCGACCATCGCGAACACTTCGCCGGCGATGTATTCATGCCTGTCTTCCTGCGTCGCCTCCCACGCGAGGTAGGCCTCGCGGTTCAGCGGTGCGACTTCTTGCGCTTGTCCCATGGCTTTGCTCCTGAACGTCGGAAACATTGTGGGCGAGGGCGCAGAGGGCGGCAAGGCGCGATGGACGGGGGACGCTCGATTATTCCCTTCCGTTGCTGCCGGCACGATCTGTCTCGGCTTCGCGTGCAATCGCGACCGCATCGCGCAGGTTCAGAGGCGGGATCAGGTTCTCAGTGGTATTATCTGTATAACCATGATCCGCCCGCCACGAACCGTTTTCGACACGAATGTTCTCGTCGCAGGTCTCCGTTCGAGGCGGGGGGCTTCGTTTCGACTGCTTGAGATGATTCGTACTCGGCGTTTTCAGCTCTGCGTCACCGTGCCTCTGGTGATGGAGTACGACGATGTGCTTGCCCGCCCGGGTATGGTGCCGCTGAGTTCGGCCGCGGTGGACGCTGTACTTGACATGGTCTGCCGAGAGGCTGTTCAGCAGGCGGTGCACTTCCTGTGGCGTCCGCAGTTGAGGGATCCAAAAGACGAACTGGTCCTTGAGGCGGCGGTCAATGCAAGGGCGGCTTATCTGGTGACGCACAACGTCCGTGACTTCGAAGCATGTCGCTTTCACGGCCTCGAAATCGTTACCCCCGGCCAGTTTCTGGCGGTGCTCGAAGGAGATGATCGATGACCACACTCAGCGTGCGTTTGCCCGAGTCGATTCACAAGAATGCCCGGCTTTATGCTGAAAAGGAGGGGACGTCCCTGAACCAGTTGGTGGCGACGGCCCTTGCCGAGAAGCTCGCTGCGCTTGCAGCGGAGGATTACATCCTTGCTCGGGCGCAACGTGCGGATGACGCCGCATTCGACGCCGCCCTTGCGGCGGTGCCTGATGTGCCACCCGAGCCGGGCGATGTGCGCTGAGGGTTTGCCCCCGCCATTGTAAGTTCAACCCTGCCCCAGCCGCCCGAGCTGATACGCGCCGCTCAGCACCCGCTGCCACCAGGCTTCGTTGTGCAGATACCACTGCACCGTCTTGCGCAGGCCGGTCTCGAAGGTTTCCTGCGGCACCCAGCCGAGCTCGCGCTGGATCTTCGAGGCGTCGATGGCGTAGCGGCGGTCGTGGCCCGGGCGGTCCTTCACGAAGGTGATGAGGTCGCGGTAGCGGGCGAGGCCCTGCGGTTTTTCGGGGGCGAGTTCCTCGAGCAGGTCGCACAGGGTATGGACCACCTCGATGTTGCGCTTCTCGTTGTGGCCGCCGATGTTGTAGGTCTCGCCGACGTCGCCGCGGCTCACCACCTGCACCAGCGCGCGGGCGTGGTCTTCGACGTAGAGCCAGTCGCGGATCTGTCCGCCGTCGCCATACACCGGCAGCGGCTTGCCGTGCAGGGCGTTGAGGATGATGTGCGGGATGAGCTTTTCCGGGAAATGGAAGGGCCCGTAGTTGTTGGAGCAGTTGGTGACCAGCGTCGGCAGGCCGTAGGTGCGCTGCCAGGCGCGCACCAGGTGGTCGGAGCCGGCCTTGGACGCGGAGTAGGGCGAGCTGGGCGCGTAGGGCGTGGTTTCGGTGAACAGGTCGTCGGTGCCTTCTAGGTCGCCATACACCTCGTCGGTGGAGATGTGGTGGAAGCGGAAGGCGTCCTTCTCCGCCGCCGGCAGCGTGTTCCAGTAGGCGCGGGCGGCTTCGAGCAGGGTGTAGGTGCCGACGACGTTGGTTTCGATGAACGCCGCCGGGCCGTCGATGGAGCGGTCGACATGCGATTCGGCGGCGAGATGCATCACCGCCGTGGGGCGGAATTCCGCGAACACCTTCGCCAGCGCCGGGCCGTCGCAGATGTCGACCTGGTGGAAGCGGTAGCGCGGCGAATCGGCCACCGAGGCGAGCGACTCGAGGTTGCCGGCGTAGGTGAGCTTGTCGACGTTGGCGACTTCGTGCCGCGTGTCGTTGATGAGGTGACGCACGACGGCCGAGCCGATGAAGCCGGCGCCGCCGGTGACGAGGATGCGCATGCGGGGGTCCCTTCTGGATTGCTGTTTGCGGTGTGAGCTGACGATTCAGCGGGCGTCCGCAGCCCGGTAGACGGCGTTGCGTTCCCGCTTGCCGACGGCGACGACCACGACAAGCACCTCGGCGTCATGCACTTCGTAGACGAGCCGGTAGCCGACACTGCGTAGTTTGATCTTGTAGCGGTCGGGGTGGCCGTGAAGCTTTGCACTGGGCACGCGCGGATTTTCCAGGCGCTCGGCGAGTTTCTTCTTGAACTGGGTGCGCACTGTGGCGTCGAGCTTGTGCCACTCAGCGAGCGCTTCGCGCTTGAAGCGCAGCTCAAAGCTCATCGAGCTTTACCGCGATTTCGTCCTGACCCGCGCGGCTATCGGCGATGGCGTTGAGCTCGAGATCTTCGAGCCGGTCGAGCAGGGCCTCGTAAGCCTGCGCTGGAACGCAGTAGAAGGCAGGCTCGTTGCGATTCAGGATGGCCACCGGAAAGCCCTCGCCGGCCGCGACGGTGCCCATCGGGTCGCGCTTCAGTTCGGAAATGCTCGCAGTGGTCTGCGTCAGAATGGTGTGCGCCATGATGTTGGTCGTGATGCCTTTTACGATGCTGAATATGGTACCTCAAGAAGAGCTTCGAGTCGCTCGCGAGGCGGTGGTTCACTCGCGATCCGGCTCACTCATTGCATCGCTGTGATCGAGTGCTTTTCGGACTTGCCTCCTTCCAGCACTTCGACCTCCACGCCCTGCGTGCCCGGCCGGTACCACCAGCGCGTGGTGCGCTGCGGGCCGGTGATCTCGGCGCCGACGCGGCCGGCTTCTTCCAGGCGTCGCACCGTGGCGCGCGGCTTCTGGCCGGCGAGGCTGGGTTGCATGACGACGAGGAACTGGTCTTCCTTTGCCTCGCTCGGCGGCATCAGTTCGATGCGCCAGGCGCCGGGCTCGGGGCGACCCGGCTCGGCCTTCTTCATCGCCTGCTGCACCTTGCCGCCGTCGTCGTAGTTCTTGCCGTCGACGAAGAACTCGAAGCCCGGCCCGCCGATGGTGTTGAGCAGCGGTTTGCGGGGCAGCAGCACCTGGCCGGTGAGCTGGCCGCCGGCGTGGCCGGGCTGGGTGGTGGCGGGGATGAACAGGCTGAACCGGTCGGCGCCGACGAGCGGCGGTTCGATGGCATGCAGCAGCCAGCGCTTGCGGAAGCTCGCCTTGGTGGCGACGACGTCGTCGAACACGACGATGGTGTCGTTGGCGCGGTCGTAGCCGAACACCCGCCACAGGCGCTCGACGCGCTTGGTGCGATCGGGGAAGCCGCCGCGGCCGGACTGGCTGTTGGTGTAGGCGGGGGTGAGATCGGCGACGGCGACGACGAGGTCGTCCTTGTCCAGATGGGCGACGATGCGGCCGGTGTGGTAGGTGTCGCGCCGCTTCTGCCACTCGTTGAAGTCCAGCGGCGCGGCCTCGACTGCCCAGCCCGAGCCGATGCGCCGCTGGCCGCCGTCGTTGGCGTAATGGCGCGGATTGCCGGCGTCGAAGCCGGGGCCGGGCATGACGTCGTCGGGGTCGGTGACGGTGACGAGGTTGTGGGCGATGCTCTGGTAGGTGTAGTTCATGTGGTGGTCCGAGCCGTAGGCCGGACCGTACAGGCCGCTGTCGATCGCCAGCGCGCCGCCCTTGTAGATGGTGAAGGCGCCCTGGTCGAGGTGGCTGTGCGACCAGAAGTTGTCGCCGGCCTTGAAGCTGAGGTAGGTGGCGTCGGGCGACCAGTCGCTGCGCGCCACCAGCATGCCGATGCCGTCGAAGAGTCTTGCCAGTGGCAGGGCTGCGGCGGCGTGCGGGTCGATCAGGGTGGTGTCCGACAGCGGCCCCCAGGGCCAGCCGGTGGGCAGCGGCCCGCGCTCGGGCGGGGCGAGCGTGTAGGCGGCGGCGTGGCGCAATTCGAGCGCCAGCGGCGTCGCGTCCGGCGAGGGGCGCAGGAAGTAGGAGCCGTCGCCCCAGCGGAACTGCGTGCCGTCCGGCCGCGTGCGGTAGACGAGGAAATCGAGGAAGCCGCGGATGCCGGGTTCGGACCTGAACAGATCCTCGCCGGTGGCGGCGCGCCACATCGCCGGCAGGGTGTAGATCGCCTGGCCGATGCCGATGGCGACGTACTCGCCGCCCTCATGCCAGCCACCGTTGCGGCCGAAGACCTGCCGCCACACCGGCAGCACGCGGTTCTTCCACAGCTCGTGGGTGAAGGCCATGTAGGCCTCGCCGCGCGGATGGTCGCGGTACAGCGCGATGGAGCACGCCATCAGCGCCTGCAGCGGGGCGTTGTACAGATACACGTTGTAGGGCGACAGCGCCTCCTTGCGGATCACGTCGATGACGTAGTCGCAGCCCTTGGCGAGCTTGTCGCGCAGCGCCTCGCGCTCGGCGACCGTCCATTGGTCGTACAGCCAGTCGTAGGCCAGCGCCAGCGGCTTGACCTGGCCGTGGCCACGCTCCCAGAACTGCAGCGCCATCAGCTTTTCATGGGTGCGGGACAGATCGACGCTGCTGGGCTTCACCGCGGCGGCGAGGATGGCGGTGTCGATGGCGTTGGGGTTGCTGCGCGCGGCGCTGGCGATCTGCGCCAGGTAGTTGGGGTTGAAGGTCTGCAGCATCGCCACGTCGGTGGGCGCTGGATGCGGCAGGCGCGGATGGGCGAGGCGGAAGCCCGGCAGTGCGACCGGCGCGATGGCGGCGGGCGGCGGGTAGGTGGTTTCGGCCTCGTTCACCGGATTGGCCGGCGGCGCCGATGGCACGGTGGTGGCCACCACGATGAAGATCGCAATGATGGGCAGCACCGCGGTGAGCAGCACGGGGCGCAGGGATTGCAGGCCACTGTCCGCTGTAGGCGCGGCGATAGCCGCGATCGCGCGCGGATCATCCGTGCCGGCAGCGTCGTATCGCGGCTGCCGCCGCTCCCACAGGGTGCCGTGCTCGGCAGTGCCGGCGGCATGTGCCAGCAGCCTCTGCACGATCCAGTGCGCCAGCCAGGCGCTGGCCGCGGCGATCAGCAGGTTGGTGGGGTCGGGCCGCGTGCCGAGAGAGAACAGCTTGAGCACCTCGACGCCGAAGCACAGCACCAGCGACGCCAGCACGGCGCCAAAGGCTGCGCGACGGGGCGCGGAGGGCCAGCCGATGGCCGCCGCCACGCCGATCGGCGCATAGCTGCCGGCAACGAACAGCAGGCTGCGCACCGCGGCGGTCTCGCTGGTGTAGTAGTGGTAATAGAAGGGCAGGAAGCGCAGGCCGTCGAGCTTTTCCAGCGCGGCCCATTCGGGCTGCAGGCGCAGCGGCAGCAGCCCGTTGAGCGCCAGGGCGAGGCCGAGGTGCACCGGCAGCAGAAGGAAGATCGCCCGGCGCGCCGTTGCCGGCGAGTAGTCCAGCCAGCGCCGCGGATGGCTGCCTGCGAGCATCGCGCCCCAGCCGGTGCCGACGGCGCGGGTCAGCACCGAGACGACCTGGGTGGTGCCCGAGGCCAGCAAGATCTGCACGCCCTCGACGACGATGCCCAGCGCGGCGCCCGCCGCGAAGCCCCACCCCGGCGCGAGCGGCCGGCTGCCGCGCCCGCGCCGCGCCAGCACCAGCAGCAGCCCGAACGGCACTGCGAGCAGCGCCTCCACCAGCAGCTTGACGCCGCAGGTGAAGCTGCTGCCGCAGCTCAGCCCGGGGCCGATGCTGAAGCTGTCGGGCTTGGCGAGCTTGGCGGAGAGTTCCGCGGAGGAGACGAGAAAGTCGTAGGGGAAGAAGCTCAATCCCAGGTAGCCGAGCGCATACAGCGCCAGCAGTGCGCGGATGCTATTGGTGCCGCCAATGACGAAGCGCTCCCACATCGCGGCGACGCGCTTGCCCGATACGAACCACAGCCCCGCGCCGATCGCGGTGCCGAGGCCTTCGGCCAGCAGGTCATTGAGCGACACGGTACGCGGCGGGAAGTAGAGCTGCGCGAACTCGATGCCGACGGCGAGCGCCACGCAGGCGGCGAGCACGATGGCGAGCAGCATGACGCGCAGGCTGCGCGTGGCACGCATCGTCCACACCGCGCCGGCGGCGAAATAGGCTAGAACGACATAAAGGAGGATGTTGGCCACCCAGTCTGCGCGCGAGCCGACGCCCAGTTGCAGCCAGGGTGTCTGCAGGAATTGCTGCCACGCGTGGGGGTTGGGCTTGAATTCGAGCGGGACGAGGCTGCCGTAAGTGACGAACACCGCCCAGGCGATGGCGAGTTTCGCGTGCTGCCACGCGCGCGACGCGGGCTGGTGTGGAGTGGTGCTCATCATCCGCATGAATTCGTGAAGGACCGCTGCAATTGTCGTACGGGATGCGGCAAACTGCGAACGCTGCTGTCGGGTTTCGCGGGCGACGAGCTCAGCCAGGCTGGCGTCCTGTGCTACGGCGACGGGTGGACGATTTGGTGAACGAATGCGAGGAGTGGTGATGAAGAAGCGGAAAGTCGTTGTCGGGCTGCTTGCGACCGGTTCCATGCTGCTTGCGGGGCAGGCCATGGCGGCGTGCAACGGTAACGCCCTGAACGTGGGCCAGATCAATACGGCTCTCTCGGGCAAGACCGTCTGCGGAGCGCGCGGGAAGGAGCGGTGGCAGGAATATCACGCGCCAGGCGGAAATCTGATCGACTACAAGATGGGGCCGAACGACAAGGTCGATCCGTCCAAGAAGGTGGGGGCTTGGTCGGTGACAGGCAATTCCGGTGGCAACCAGGCGAAAGTCAATTACGACTACGGCTCGGGCGGGCAGTCGAGCTACACCGTCTATCCGAACGGCGTCGGCAGCTATAGTTTCTGCGGCGGCGGCGAACTCGTGGTGTCCGTGCTGCCCGGCCAGGTCAAGTGCCCCTGAACCGGTACGGCGCAATTGACTCGGTCGCAGGCAGGCCCGCTCCTGCCCCAAGCCGGATCGGCCCCCACCGTGCAGGAGCGGGCTTGACCGCGACCGGATACGAACCCGCAGCGGGCAGCGCGATGGCCTTCTAAACCAGCGCCTCCGCCACTTCCGGGTGGCTGAGGAATCCCTGGGGGCTGGCGCTCGCGCCGTAGGCGCCCGACTGGAACACCACCACCAGATCGCCCGGCTGCGCGTCCGGCAGCGCCATGCGGTCGGCGATCAGGTCCAGCGGCGTGCATAGCGGCCCTACGATCGAGATCGGTTCGTCGGCCGCCTTGTCGTCCATGCGGTTGCCGATGACCACCGGGTGGTTCTTGCGGATCACCTGGCCGAAGTTGCCGCTGGCCGACAGATGGTGGTGCAGGCCGCCATCGGTCACCAGATACACCTGCCCGCGCGAGACCTTGCGGTCGGTGACGCGGCACACGTACACGCCGGCCTCGCCGACGAGGTAGCGGCCAAGTTCCAGCACCAGTTCCGCCCCGGGCAGGCGCTGCGCCGCGACTTCCGCGATTTCTGCGAGATTGGCGCCGATCGGGCCGAGATCGAGCCGGCTTTCGCCCGGGAAGTAGGGGATGCCGAAGCCGCCGCCGAGGTTCAGCACCTTGACGGGCGACGGCGCCGATTCGGCCAGGCGCAGCGCGAGCGCGAGGCTTTTCTGCTGCGCCTCGACGATGGCCTCGGCCTTCAGGTTCTGCGAGCCGGCGAAGAGGTGGAAGCCCTCGAAAGCCAGCCCGGCACGGTCGATCTCGGCGAGCAGTGCCGGCACCTGTTCGGCATCGACGCCGAACGGCTTGGGGCCGCCGCCCATCTTCACTGCCGAGCTCTTCAGCTCGAAGTCCGGATTCACCCGCACCGCCACCCGCGCCGGCAGGCCGAGCGCCTGCGAGGCACGCGCCAGCACCGGCACTTCGCGGAAGGATTCGACATTCACCAGGATGCCCGCGGCCACCGCGCGCATCAGCTCCGGGTCGCGCTTGCCGGGGCCGGCGAAGCTGATGTCGTGCGGATCGGCGCCGGCATCGAGCGCCACCGTCAGCTCGCGCTCGGATGCGACGTCGATGCCATCGACCAGCCGCACCATGTGCGCCACCAGCGCCGGCATCGGGTTGGCCTTCATCGCGAAGTGCAGCTTGATCGATGCCGGCAGCGCCGCCCGCAGCTCGCCGACGCGCCGGCTCAACAGGCTACGGTCATAGGCGTAGAAGGGTGTCTGGCCGATGCGGGCCGCAAGCCGGGTGAGCGGGACGCCGCCGATGACGAGTTCGCCGTTGTCGATCGGGAACTGGGACATCGGGGCGTGGACCGGGGCGGTCTTGTGCGGGATGTTGGTGGTCATTTTGGCGAGCGTTTCGATCTGCGATGGTGGGATCAGGCGGAGAGGCGTGTGCAAGCGCGTCAAATCGACCAGTTTTGCAGGGGCAGACCCTGTATGCGTTCGAATTCGCGGGTGTTGTTGGTGACCAGGGTCGCACCTTCGGCGAGTGCGTGGCACGCGATCCACAGGTCGTTGGCGCCGATCGGCGTGCCCGCTTCCTTCAGGCGTGTGAAGTGAATGGCGTAGTGCTCGCATAACGCCCGGTTCGTGCCATAGAGCACGGGGATTTCTCGGGTCAGGGCGTCGAGGCGTCGCAGGACCTCAGGCTTTCGGGCGCTGCGCTCGGCACCCTTGAGCAACTCGGCGAAGGTGATGAAGGACATGCACAGCGGCGCGCCCTCATCAAGCGCGTTGACCCGCTCGGCCACCGAGGCCGGTTTGTTCCTGATGAGATAGATCAGGATGTTGGTGTCCAGCATGTACCTCAAAGCGCTTCCCTGTCCTGCATCTCGGCCTGAGCGAGGCGGTCCGCTTCGAGCGCGTCCAGGAAGTCGTCGTCGAAGCCTTCGAGCGCGGCGAGCAAAGCTGCGCCTCGGTCGAGCGGCAGCGGGTGGATGATCAAGTCGCCGTTGTCGGCGCGCGTGATCTCGACCTTGCGTGCCTCGAGGCGGAACTCCTGCGGAATGCGCACCGCCTGGCTGTTGCCGTTCATGAAAGTCCGGCTGACAAGAGTGGGCATCGTCGCCTCCATTATGTATGTACGCTAATGTATGTATGGTGGCAGTTCGGAGGGATTGAGGCAAGTGCGCGCTTGTGGTCGCGGTCAAGCCCGCGCCTGCACGATAGGCGGCAGCCTTGCCTGTAGGAGCGGGCTCGACCGCGACAGGCGCATGGATCGCGGCCAGATCCGCTTCTACGACATCGCCCCTGCCAGCGCCTTTCGGTCGATTTTCCCGTTCGGGTTGCGCGGCAGCGCGCCCTCTCGCACCTCGATGCGCGCCGGCACCATGTAGGCGGGCATGCGCTTGCGGCATTCGGCCTGCAGCGCGGCGGGATCGAGACTGGCGCCGGGCGGTGGCGTGACGACGGCGACGATGGCCTGGCCCAGGGTGTCGTGCGGCACGCCGAAGGCGGCGCATTCGCCGACCAGCATGGTGGCGTAGAGGATTTCCTCGACCTCGTTGGGGCTGACGCGGTAGCCGGAGGTCTTGATCATCTCGTCGCGGCGGCCGATGAAGTACAGGAAGCCGTCCTCGTCGCGGCGCACCGTATCGCCGGAAAAGACGGCGATCTCCGGCAGCACCAGGCCGCTGTCGCGGCCGGCGATGGTGGCGGGCAGCGGTCGGTAGCGTTCGGCGGTCTTCTCCGGGTCGTTCCAGTAGCCCATGCCGACCAGCGCGCCGCGCTGCACCAGCTCGCCCGGTTCGTTGGGCCCGCATTCGCTGCCGTCCTCGCGCAGCACCAGCACTTCGGCGTTGGGAATGGCCTTGCCGATGGAGTCCGGCCGGCGGTCGACTTCCTCTGGCGGCAGGTAGGTGGCGCGGAAGGCTTCCGTGAGGCCGTACATCAGGAAGGGCCGGGTGCGCGGCAGGCGCGCGCGCAGCGCGGCGAGCGTCTCGCGCGGCATGCGCCCGCCGGTGTTGGCGATGTAGCGCAGGTGCTCGGTGACGCCTTCCGGCCAGTCGAGCTGCGCGAGCTGTATCCACAGCGGCGGCACCGCAGTGAGGCCGGTGACCTGCTCGCGCACCACCGCGTTGAGCACGTCGCGTGGCAGCAGGTAATTGAGCAGCACGACACGGGCACCGGCATGGAAGGCGGTGGTGAGCTGCGAGAAGCCTGCGTCGAAGGACAGCGGCAGCGCGGCGAGCAGGGTGTCGCCAGCGTGGTTGCCGAGATAGCTCGCCACGCTGTGCGCGCCCATCGTCATGTTGCGGTGCGACAACACTACGCCCTTGGGCCGTCCGGTGCTGCCGGAGGTGTACAGGATGGCGGTCATGTCGGTGTCGATGACGCGGTGCCCGCGGTTTGGGGACGCGTCGGACAGGTCGCGCCAGCGGTGTACCGAGGCGCCTTCCACCCCTGGCAGTTCCTTCGGTTCGCCGACCACCACGACCTGGCGCAGGTCGTGGCAGGTGGCCAGCACCGGCTGCAGCAGCGCAAGGCGCTCGGCGCTGGTGACGAGCACGCGCACGTTGCAATCGCGCAGGATGTAGCCCACCTGGTCGGGTTTGAGCAGCGGATTGACCGGCACGAAGGCTCCGCCCGCAGCCGCCGCGCCGAAGCAGGCGGCGACGAATTCCGGGCGTTTGTCGAGATACACCGCGACCCGTTCCGCGCGTGCGAGATCGAGCGCGATGAGCCCCGACGCGAAGCGCTCGCACTGTGCGGCGAGTTCGCCGTAGCTCAGCGCGAGGGCGCCGCTGGTGAGCGCGATGCCGTCTGCGGCGCGGTGGGCGGAGGCCTGGATCAGCTCGTGGAGAAGGTTTGTCTGGCGCATCGTGTGGAAGCAGTGGGGTTGGTGTCGCACGAGCCTGAGTATAATGCGCGCGTTTTGACGCCGGCCCCGTGGCTTGCAGGGCGGGTGTTGCCGATCCGGTTTTGGAGAGTCCGTTCCCTTGAATATCCAGGAAGAAATCCTGTCGCTGCTTGACGAGACGCTGAGCCTGAACGGCCGCGGCCTGAGCTTCGACGCTGACACCGCGCTGCTCGGTAGCCTGCCGGAGCTCGACTCCATGGCGGTGATCGCGGTGATCCATGCCATCGAGGAGCGTTTCGGCATCGCCGTGCCCGACGACGAGATCGACGGCAGTTCGTTCGCCACCGTCGGCACGGTGGTGGAGTTCGTCAGCCGCCTGTCGGCGAGCTGAGCGGGTGACCGCGATCAGCCTTTCACGAACGGAAAGGCGATCGGCACCAGCGTCAGCACTCCGATGCCGAAGGTCAGGCTCACCGGCAGGCCGGCGCGGATGAAGTCGGCCATGCGGTAGCGGCCGGCCGAATACACCATCAGGTGGGTCTGGTAGCCGAAGGGGATGAGGAAGCCGGCGCTCGCGCCGTAGGCGACGATCATCACGAAGGGCGTCGGGTCCACGTTGAAGGCGCGCGCGGTGGTCAGCGCGATGGGGAAGGCGAGCGCGGCGGCGGCATTGTTGGTGATGAGCTCGGTCAGCGCCACCGTCATCAGATACACGCCGACGAAGGCGCCCATCACGCCGTAGTCGGCGAAGGCGGCGCGCATCCAGCCCGCCATCAGCTCGGCGGCGCCGGAGTTCTCCAGCACCTTCGCCATCGCCAGCGACGAGCCTATCGTCACCAGCAGCTCGAACGGAAAACGGCGCCGCATCTCGCCCAGCGTCAGCAGGCGGCTGGCGAGCAGGGCGGCCATCAGCAGCAGCAGGCCGTCGAACAGCGACAGCCACTCCAGCGCCGACAGCGCGATCACCGCCGCGAAACCGGACAGCGCCGCCGTGCTCTGTCCAGAGGTCAGCTTGGGCCGCACGCCCTGGCCGTTGAGCACGTGGAAGTTGCGGTCGAGGTTGCGGTGCTGGAAGAAATCCGCCCCGGCGGCGAGCAGCAGGCAATCGCCCACGCGCAGCGGAATGCGGCCGAGCTGGCCGGCGAGGCGCTTGTCGCCGCGGCGGATGCCGACCACGCCGGCGTCGAACATGGTGCGGAAATCCACCTCGCGCAGCGTGCGGTTGGCCAGCTCCGACTGGCTGGAGACGACCACCTCCACCAGGTTCGACTTCAGCAGCTTGTCCGCCCGCGCGCCGAACACGTGCAGGCCGGGAAAGCGCTGCAGCGCCTGTACGCGCCGAACTTCACCGGTGAACACCAGCAGGTCGCCCTCCTGCAGCACTTCCTCGGGGCCGACCGGCGACACCAGGCGGTCGCCGCGTTCGATCTCGAGCAGGAACAGGCCTTCGAGGTTACGCATCTGGTTCTGTTCGATGCTGCGGCCGGCCAGGGCCGAGCCAGGCATCACCCGCGCCTCGAGGAAGTAGGGGCTGCCGGCCTCGCTGTCGCCCGGCGGATGGGCCGGCAGCAGGCGGTTGGTGAGCGCCATGACGGCGATGCAGGCGATGGCCACCGGCACGCCGACGATGGAAAACTGGAACATCTCCAGCGGCGGCAGCCCGGCGCCGACGGCGAAGGAGTTCACCACCAGGTTCGTGGAGGTACCCACCAGCGTGGTGATGCCGCCCAGGATTGCGGCGTAGGACAGCGGGATCAGCAGCCGGGATGCCGGCTGCAGGCGCTGGCGGCTGACCATGCCGAGCAGGGCGCCGACGACCGCGGTGTTGTTCATGAAGGCCGACAGCACGACCGCGAAGCCTGACAGTCGCAGCATGGCGACAGCGGTGCTGCCCTTGAGCAAGGCGTCGGACAGGCGGTCGAGCAGCGGCGAGCGCTCCAGTGTCAGCGACACCAGCAGCAGCAGGATCAGGGTGGCCAGCGCCGGGTTGGTGAAGCTGGAGAGCAGCGACCCCTGGTCGACCCAGCCGAGGAGGTAATACGACGCGGCGCAGCCGGCGAACAGCACCGCAGGGCTGATGCGGCCGTGGATGAGCAGCGCCAGCAGCAGTGCGATGGAGCCGAGGACGAGATAGGCCGTCATGCAGGCATGGCGAGGGAGCCGGCGGAGTCGCCGGTCAGCCGATCAGGCCCTGGGCGACGAAATGCGGGTTGTCGAAGCCGGGCTTGCCGTAGCTGAACCTGCCGCCCGCCAGTTGCGTGACGCTGCCGCCGGCGGCGGTCAGCACCGCATGTCCGGCGGCGATGTCCCATTCCATGGTGCGGCCCAGGCGCGGATAAAGATCGGCCTCGCCCGCGGCGATCAGGCACAGCTTGAGCGAGGAGCCGGCGCTCTTCAGTTCGGCGACCTTGCGCCCGGCAAGAAACGCGTCGAGCGCTGCGGCGTCGCCATGCGAACGGCTGGCGACGACGGTGAAGCCCTCGAGCGGTGGCCGGCGGCACTTGATCGGCCGGCGACCAATGCAGTTCTCGATGAAGGCACCGCAGCCCGCCGCGCCGGCGAAGGTCTTCTTCAGCGCTGGTGCATGCACCAGGCCCAGCACCGGCTCGCCGTGCTCGATGAGCGCGATGTTGACGGTGAACTCGCCATTGCGGCTGATGAATTCCTTGGTGCCGTCGAGTGGATCGACCAGCCAGAAGCGATCGCCGACCTCGGGCACCTGGCCGGCAGCGACCGCTTCCTCTGCAACCACCGGCACGCCGGGCAGCAGCGCGTCGAGCGCGGGCACGATGAGCGCTTCGGCGCGCTCGTCGGCTTCGGTGACGGGCGAGGCGTCGTCCTTGCCGCGCACGGCGAAATCGGTTTCGTAAATGGACATCACCACGTCACCCGCGTCGCGGATGACGGGAATCAGGTGCTCGATGAGGTCGAGGCGCTCGGCGCAAGACGCATTCGTCACGACGGAAATCCGGGTTGAATCATGGCAGTCGCCATTTTAGCGATCGCTTTTATATTCAGCGCGAGTCGAACGCGGTTTAATAGCGCCCTTCCGGGAAATATTTCCTCTTCGAGTCGAAGTCCGCGGCGCGTGCCAGCCCAAACCGGGCGAGCATGTGCGCACGACAGTACTGCCTTGCACGCCATGTCCACTATCAGCCCCGTCACGCTCACCCATCTGCAGCGCCTGGAAGCCGAGAGCATCCACATCCTGCGCGAAGTCGTCGCCGAAGCCGACAACCCGGTCATGCTGTATTCCATCGGCAAGGACAGCGCGGTGATGCTGCACCTGGCGATGAAGGCCTTTCATCCGGCCAGGCCGCCGTTCCCGCTGCTGCATGTGGATACGCGCTGGAAATTCCGCGACATGTACGCCTTCCGCGACCGCATGGTGCGCGAGACCGGCATGGACCTGCTGGTGCACATCAACCCGGAAGGCGTGGCCAAGGACATCAACCCCTTCACCCACGGTTCGGCCATCCACACCGACATCATGAAGACCGAGGGCCTCAAGCAGGCGCTCGACAAATACGGCTTCGACGCGGCCTTCGGCGGCGCGCGCCGCGACGAGGAGAAATCGCGCGCCAAGGAGCGCGTGTTCTCGTTCCGCACCGCCGGCCACCGCTGGGACCCGAAGAACCAGCGCCCCGAGCTTTGGAAGCTGTACAACGCCAGGAAGCACAAGGGCGAGTCGATGCGGGTGTTCCCGCTGTCGAACTGGACCGAGCTCGACATCTGGCAATACATCTACCTGGAGAACGTGCCCATCGTGCCGCTGTACTACGCCGCGGTGCGGCCGGTGGTCGAGCGCGACGGCACGCTGATCATGGTCGACGACGAGCGCATGCCCCTGAAACCGGGCGAGAAGCCGATGATGAAGAAGGTGCGCTTTCGCACCCTGGGCTGCTACCCGCTCACCGGCGCTGTGGAGTCCGAAGCCGACACGCTACCGGCGATCATCCAGGAGATGCTGCTGACGAAAACGTCCGAACGCCAGGGCCGGGTGATCGACCACGATTCGGCCGGCTCGATGGAGAAGAAGAAACAGGAGGGCTACTTCTAAATGGCACACGTATCGGATCTGATCGCCACCGACATCGAGCAGTACCTGAAGGCGCACGAGAGGAAGAGCCTGCTGCGCTTCATCACCTGCGGCAGCGTGGACGACGGCAAGAGCACGCTGATCGGCCGCCTGCTGTACGAATCGAAGATGCTGTTCGAGGACCAGTTGGCCGCGGTGGAAGCGGACTCGAAGAAATGGGGCACGCAGGGCGATGCGATCGATTTCGCGCTGCTGGTCGATGGCCTCGCTGCCGAGCGCGAGCAGGGCATCACCATCGACGTGGCCTACCGCTTCTTCTCCACCGACAAGCGCAAGTTCATCGTCGCCGACACGCCGGGCCACGAGCAGTACACCCGCAACATGGTCACCGGGGCGTCGACCGCCGACGTCGCCATCCTGATGGTCGATGCGCGCAAGGGCATCCTGACCCAGACGCGGCGCCACAGCTTCCTGGTGTCGCTGCTGGGCATCCGCCACATCGTGGTGGCGATCAACAAGATGGACCTGGTCGACTACGCGGAAAAGACCTTCCGCCAGATCGTCGAGGACTATTCCGCCTTCGCCCGCCAGCTCGGCCTGCAGGACGTGACCTTCATCCCGATGTCGGCGTTCAAGGGCGACAACATCATCGAGCCCAGCAACGCGATGCCGTGGTACCACGGCACGACGCTGATGGGCTACCTGGAGACGGTGGAGATCGACGACGCGCGCATGCAGCGCGAGCCTTTCCGGCTGCCGGTGCAGTGGGTGAACCGCCCGAACCTGGATTTCCGCGGCTTTGCCGGCCAGGTGGCGAGCGGCGTGATCCGCCCCGGCGACCGCATCCGCGTGCAGCCTTCCGGTCGCCAGAGCACGGTGGCGCGCATCGTCACCCGTGACGGCGACCTGGCGCAGGCGGTGGCCGGGCAGTCGATCACGCTGACGCTGGCCGACGAGATCGACATCTCGCGCGGCGACGTCATCTCGACGGTGGACGCCCCTGCCGAAGTGGCCGACCAGTTCGAGACCACGCTGGTGTGGATGCACGACGAGCCGATGCTGCCCGGCCGCCCCTACCTGCTGAAGATCGGCGCCAAGACGGTGACGGCGACGATCACCGAGATCAAGCACCAGGTGAACGTCAACACGCTGGAGCACATCGCCGCCAAGAAGCTGGAGCTGAACGGCATCGCCGAGTGCAACCTCAGCCTCGACCGGCCGATCGCCTTCGACGCCTACGCGCACAACCGCGACACCGGCGGCTTCATCCTGGTCGATCGCCTGTCCAACAACACCGTGGGCGCGGGCATGATCAATTTCGCGCTGCGCCGCGCGCACAACATCCACTTCCAGCATGTGGATGTGGACAAGGCCGCGCGTGCCGCGATGAAGGGGCAGAAGGGCTGCGTGCTGTGGCTCACCGGCCTGTCCGGCGCGGGCAAGTCGACCATCGCCAACATGGTCGAGAAGAAGCTGCATGCGATGGGCCGCCACACCTATCTGCTCGACGGCGACAACGTGCGCCATGGCCTGAACAAGGACCTGGGCTTCACCGACGCCGACCGCGTGGAGAACATCCGCCGCGTCGCCGAAGTGGCGAAGCTGATGGTGGATGCCGGCCTCATCGTCATGACCGCCTTCATCTCGCCCTTCCGCTCCGAGCGGCGCATGGCGCGCGGCCTGCTGGAGGCGGACGAGTTCGTCGAGATCCACGTCGCCACGCCGCTGGCGGTGGCCGAGGAGCGCGACCCCAAGGGGCTGTACAAGAAGGCGCGCCGCGGCGAGCTGAAGAACTTCACCGGCATCGACTCGCCCTACGAGGCGCCGGAGACGCCCGAGGTCCGCATCGACACTTCGACCTGCAGCGTCGAGGAAGCCGCCGACCAGGTGCTGGCTTACCTGGGGCAGCACGGCCTCATCGCCGACCGCGAACCCTGAGCGCAGGATCTGTGCCTGCAGGAGCGGGCCTGACCGCGACCGGCGTCCCCGAAGTCGCGGTCAAGTTCGCTCCTACAACGGCCGCACGTCCTCGCGGTGCGGCGGCTGAGCCTTCATCAGGCAGGCTGCGGCGAGCGCGACCAGGAACACCCCTGCGACCAGCATGAAGCCGTCCGCATAGGCTGCGGCGACCCCGTCCGCCGCGCCGGCGTGCACCGTCTCGCGCCACGACACGAACACCGCAGCCATGGCGATGCCCAGCACGCCGCCGAGTTGGCGCATGTAGCTGACCACCACCGACGACTGGCCGAGATGATGCGGCTCCAGGTGTTTCAGCGTGGCCAGGCTCAGCGCCGGCAGCACCAGGCCCAGGCCGATGCGCCCGAGGACGGTGGCGGTGATGATTTCCGGATAGCTGATGTGCGCCGCCACCACGCTGAAGAACACGAAGGACAGGCAGAACAGCGCCAGGCCGGCGATGGTCACGCCCTGCGGTGAATGGCGGTCGGCCATGCGCCCGGCCAGCGGGATGGTGAGCGCCAGCACGATGCCCGACGGCAGCAGCGCCGTGCCCGCTGCGGTGGCGGAGAAATGCTGTGCGTGCTGCAGGAACACCGGAATCAGGTAGGACGAACCGAACAGGCCGAAGCCGTAGGCGAAGGACACCACCGTGCCCATCGAGAACGAGCGCCTGCGGAAAAGGCCGAGGCTGATGATGGGGTGGCGCGCCCTGCGTGCATGCAGCACGAAGGCCCCCACCGCCAGCGCCGCGAAGCCGAATTGCAGCAGCGTCCAGCCTGCGGCGGGGCCGCTGTGCTGCAGGCTCGCGATGCCCTCGACGATCGCCAGGGTGGACACCGTCAGCAGGGCCACGCCCAGCCAGTCGAAATTGCGGCGCACGATCTCGCGCGGCAGCGGCAGCAGGTAGAGGCCGAGCGCGCCCGCCAGCAGGCACGCCGGGAGATTGATCAGGAAGATGGCCGGCCAGCCGAAGTGGTCGAGCAGCAGGCCACCCAGGCTGGGTGCGACGGCCGGCGCCAGCACGATGCCGAAACCCAGCGCCCCCGAAGCGCGCCCCTGACCCTTGTCCGGAAACAGGCGCACGACGGCCAGCGTGCCCAGCGGCTGCAGCACGCCCGCTGCCAGACCTTGCAGGATGCGCATCGCCACGACGAAGGGGTAGCTGGTGGCGAGGCTGCCCGCGATGCTGGTGGCCATCAGCAGCACGATGGCGCCGAGGAAGAGCTTGCGGAAGCCGAGGCGGTCGAGGATCCAGGGCGTGGGCAGCATGCCGACGGTCATCGCTGCCATGAAGCCCGTCATGGTCCATTGCACCTGTTCCTGCCCCAGGCCGAAGTCGCGCATCAGCGCAGGGATGGCCACCGCGAAGCTGGTGGTGGACAGCACGCCGGCGATCGTGCCGAGGCCGACGACGAGCAGTACCAGCCACTTGTAGCGCTCGCCGTGGCGTTGGGACAAGCTGTCGAAAGAGGTGGCGCGAGGAAGCAGATGCATGTGGACGAAACGATCGGTTGACGGCAATATATTAGCAACAAAATTATTAGCATGCTAACAATGACCGCCAAAAGGGATGAGTTCGCCGCGCTGCTGTATCGCTGTGCCGTCGTGTGGCGCGGCCGGGTGGACGATCAACTGCGCCCGCGGGGCATGACCTATTCCACCTGGCGCATCCTCAAGCTGCTGCTGGCCGACGAGCAGCGCTACAACCAGAGCTGCCTCGCCGCCGGGATCGGGGTCGAGACGCCCACCCTGGTGCGGCTGCTGGACCGGCTGGAGAAGCTCGGCCTCGTGCGCCGCCTGCCGGATGCGAGCGACCGACGCCAGAAGCACGTCGAGATCACCGCGGACGGCCGCGCGCTGATGGCGCAGATCGATGCCGAAGTGATGGACGTGCGCCGACACATGCTGTCCGGTCTCTCCGATGCCGAGTTGCAGGCGGGCATCGAAGTGCTCGACCGGATTCTGCACAATGCCACCACCTGAACATGCCGACGACGCCCATGGAAAACGAGTCCGCCCTGTCGGGCAAGCGCAAGCGGGTCCTGCTCGCCTTCACCGCCTTCCTCGTCGTCGCCGCGCTGGCCTTCGGGGCCTACTGGGCGCTGTGGGGCCGCTACCACGTCAGCACCGATAACGCCTACGTGGCCGGCAACCTGGTGCAGGTTTCGGCCCAGGTGCCGGGAACGGTGGTGGCCATCCTCGCCGACGACACCGACCTCGTCGAGGCCGGCGCGCCGCTGGTTCAGCTCGACGATGCCGACGCGAAGGTGCAAGTGCAGGCTGCGGAGGCGGCGCTGGGCGAGGCGGTGAGAGCGGTGCGCGGCCTGTACGCCAGCAAGGGCGAGGCCAGTGCCGGTGTCGCCCAGCGCCTCGCAGACGTGCAGCGCAACCAGCACGAGCTGGACCGCGCGCAGGCCGAGTTGCGCCGCGCCGCTGACGAGCTGGCGCGGCGTGAATCGCTCTACCGGCAGAAGTTCATCTCCAGCGAGGCGCTGCAGGTGGCGCGTACCGCGGTTGATTCGGCGCGGGCCAGCCGCGACGCGGCGAGTGCCGCGCTGGAGCAGGCGCGCTCGGCGGTCGCCCAGGCGCGCAGCCAGCAGGCCGGGGCAGAGGGCCTGGTCGATGGCACTTCGCTGGAAACCCATCCGCGCGTGCAGGCCGCGGCGGCGCAACTGCGCGAGGCGTACCTCGCGCTGGCGCGCACGCGCATCCTCGCGCCGGTGCGCGGGCATGTGGCCAAGCGCAGCGTCCAGTTGGGGGCGCGCATCGCGGTGGGCGCGCCCTTGCTGGCGATCGTGCCGGACGACCAGTTGTGGGTGGAGGCCAACTTCAAGGAGGCCGAGCTGCGCGATGTGCGCATCGGCCAGCCGGTGACGCTCGCGTCCGACCTCTACGGCGGCAGCGTGGAATACCGCGGCACCGTGGCGGGCATCGCTTCCGGCACGGGCGCGGTGTTCTCGGTACTGCCGGCGCAGAATGCGTCGGGCAACTGGATCAAGGTGGTGCAGCGGCTGCCGGTGCGCATCGCGCTGGAGCCGGATGGGCTCAAGGAGCATCCGCTGCGGCTCGGCCTGTCGATGAAGGCTTCCGTCGATGTGCACCAGACCGACGGCGAGCGCCTGGCGAGTGCGCCGCGCCCGGGGCCGGCATTCGCGACAGACGTCTATGCCAGCCGCGCTGCCGAGGCCGACGCGCTGATCGCGCGCGTCATCCAGGCCAACCGCTGAACGGGGCCGGCCGGTGCAACCCGCCCATCCTCCGCTGAAGGGTTTCACGCTGGTGCTGGCGACCGCGGCGCTCGGGCTGGCGTCGTTCATGAACATCCTCGACCTGTCGATCGCCAACGTATCGGTGCCGACCATCGCCGGCGATCTTGGCGTGAGCGTCACCCAGGGCACGTGGACCATCACCTCCTACGCAGTGGCCGAGGCCATCATGCTGCCGCTCACCGGCTGGCTGGCCGGTCGCTTCGGACAGGTGCGCATGTTCGCCGTCGCCACGCTGCTGTTCACGCTCGCATCGGCCGTGTGCGGCATGTCGGTGAGCTTTCCGATGCTGCTGGCGGCGCGCGTGCTGCAGGGGGTGTTCGGCGCGTCGATGATCCCGCTGTCGCAGGCGCTGATGACATCGATCTACCCGCCGGAAAAGCGCGGCCTGGCGATGGGCCTGTGGTCGATGACCACCGTCGTGGCGCCGATCGCGGGGCCGCTGGCCGGCGGCTGGCTGACCGAGAACCTGTCCTGGCACTGGATCTTCCTGATCAACCTGCCGGTGGGCCTGCTGGTGAGCCTGTTCGCGTGGGAGCTGCTGGCCGAGCGCGAGACGCCGAAGGCCAGGAAGCCGGTGGATTACGTCGGCCTCGCCCTGCTCGTGGTGGGCATCGGCTCGCTGCAGATCCTGCTCGACAAGGGCAACGAACTCGACTGGTTCGGCTCGCCGCTGATCGTCACGCTGGCCTGCGTATCTGCCGTCGCGCTGACCTACTTCGTCATCTGGGAGTGGTACGACCCGCATCCGGTGGTGAACCTGCGGCTGTTCACGCGACGCAATTTCGGCATCGGCGTGGTCTGCCTGCTGCTGGGCACGGTCGCCTTCTTCGGCACGGTGGTGATCCTGCCGCTGTGGCTGCAGACCTACCACGACTACACGCCGCTGTGGGCGGGCAAGGCGGTGGCCTTCGGCGGGGTGTTCGCGGTGATCCTCGGTCCCATCGTGGGCGCCAACCTGCATCGCATCGATGCGCGCGCGGTGGCGTCCTTCGGCTTCATCGTGTTCGCCGGCACCGCGTTCTGGAGCACCACCTTCACGCCGGACGTCGATTACTGGACGGTGGCGCTGACCCGGCTGGTGATGGGCATCGGCATCAGTTGCTTCTTCCTGCCGCTGATCACGATCAACCTGTCGGGCTTGAGCGGGCCGGAGCTTGCCGGTGCGTCGGGCGTGTCCAACTTCATGCGCAACCTGGGATCGAGCTTCGGCACCGCGGCGGTGACTTCGCTGTGGGATCACCGCGGCATCCATCACCATGCGGTGCTGACCGAGCACATCACCCGCCAGGACCCGGCCGCGCTGGACTATCTCGGGCGCCTCGGCAGCCTGGGGCTGAGCCCGGAGCAGGCGCTCGCGCACGCCAACCGCGAGGTGACGGTGCAGGCCTACCTGCTGGCGACCAACGACGTCTTCCTGGTGAGTGGCGTGCTGATGATCAGCCTGCTGGGCCTGATCTGGTGGACGCGCCCGCCCTTCACGCCCGCCAGCGGGGCGCACTGACGAGCGCGCCGGCCGCCCGGCTCTGCCTCACTTGCTCTTGATCATCGTGCCGACGCCGTGGTCGGTCAGGATCTCGAGCAGCAGGCAGTGTTCGACACGGCCGTCGATGATGTGCACCGACTTCACGCCGTTGCGTGCGGCATCCAGCGCCGAGCCGATCTTGGGCAGCATGCCGCCCGACAGCGTGCCGTCGGCCACCAGTTCGTCGATCTGGCGCGGCGTCAGGCCGGTCAGCAGCTTGCCGGACTTGTCCAGCACGCCCGGGGTGTTGGTGAGCAGCACCAGCTTTTCCGCCTTCAGGATTTCGGCCAGCTTGCCGGCGACCACGTCGGCGTTGATGTTGTAGGTCTCGCCCTCTTCACCGACGCCGATCGGCGCGATCACCGGGATGAAGTCGCCCTGGTCGAGGAAGGAGATCAGGCTGGGGTCGATCTGCGTGATCTCGCCGACCTGGCCCACATCGACCACGTCGCCAGCGGGGGCGTCGAGCTTCTGCATCAGCAGCTTCTTGGCGCGGATGAAGCTGGCGTCCTTGCCGGTGAGGCCCACTGCCTTGCCGCCCGCCTGGTTGATCAGGTTGACGATCTCCTTGTTCACCTGGCCGCCCAGCACCATTTCCACCACTTCCATGGTCTCGGCGTCGGTGACGCGCATGCCCTGGATGAACTCGCCCTTCTTGCCCACGCGGGCGAGCAGGTTCTCGATCTGCGGCCCGCCGCCGTGCACCACCACCGGGTTGAGGCCGACCAGCTTGAGCAGCACCACGTCCTGCGCGAAGCATTCCTTCAGGTGCGGGTCGGTCATCGCGTTGCCGCCGTACTTGATGACGATCGTCTTGTCGAAGAAGCGCTTGATGTAGGGCAGGGCTTCGGCGAGGATCTCGGCCTTGCGGGCGGGGGTGACGTCTTGCTTGGGAGTGGAGTCGCTCATGGTCTTCCTCTGACGGGTTCGATGGGAGCATGCCGCGCGCGGGCCCGCCGGGCATGATGACCGCGTTGCGCGGCAACCGTCGAATTCTAATGCGCCGCGGCGTGGGCGGCACCCTCGCGCGGCGCGGCGGCGTGCAACAAAACGAAAGGCCGGAGTCCCCGGCCTTGTTCGTGTGCGTCTGGCGATCCCCGCGCGCGATGCGGTCGCGCCGGATGCGGGCTTACTTCTTCTGCAGCGGGCAGGTGTTCATGCCGAACAGCGTGTAGGCCGGACACCAGCCCATCAGGCCGGTGGCGAGCGGCACCACGCCGATCCAGGCCCACATCGGGCCGCCCATCAGCGCCCAGGCGAGGAGGGCGATGCCTGCCAGGATGCGCACGATCTTGTCCATGCCGCCAACGTTCGTTTTCATGCAAGCCTCCGATAAGTGTTCGTAAGACTTTTCTAATATAGCACGAAAGCCGACGGTCTGGGCTGGCTGCAGGATGTGCCGCGTGGCGGCCGTCAGGCGTCGAGTTCCAGCACGACCGGTGCGTGGTCGGAAGGGCGTTCCAGCTTGCGTGGCGCCTTGTCGATGGTGCAACTGCGGCAGGCCTCGCGCAGCGCCGGCGACACCAGGATGTGGTCGATGCGCAGGCCGAAATTGCGGCGGAAGGCCATCATGCGGTAGTCCCACCACGAGAAGCTGCGCTCCGGCTGCTCGAACAGGCGGAAGGCGTCGGTGAGGCCGAGGTCGAGCAGCGCGCGGAAGGCGGCGCGCTCGGGCTCGGAGACGTGGATTTCGTCCTTCCAGTCAGGGTGGGCGTCGCGGTCTTCCGGTGCGATGTTGAAATCGCCCACCAGCACCAGCTTCTCGTGCGCCTTCAGTTCCTCGCGCAGCCAGTCGGTCAGCGCGGCGAGCCAGCGCAACTTGTACTCGAATTTGTCCGATCCCACGGCCTGGCCGTTGGGAAAATAGCCGCACACCACGCGCACGCCGCCGATCGTGGCGGCGATCAGCCGCTTCTGCTCGTCCTCGAAGCCGGGGATGTTGCGCACCACGGTCGTTTCGTCGATCGGCGCCGGGCTCAGGATGGCGACGCCGTTGTAGGTCTTCTGGCCGATGAAGGCGGCGTGGTAGCCGGCGGCTTGCAGTTCAGCGAGTGGGAAGGCCTTGTCCTCGAGCTTGAGTTCCTGCAGGCACAGCGCATCCGGCTTGTTGGCGGCGAGCCAGTCGAGCGCTTGCGGCAGGCGGACTTTGAGCGAGTTGACGTTCCAGGTGGCGATCTTCATGGGCGATCCGGTCGTGGCGCACAGCGTTGTTGCCGGCCTTGCGAAAGGGCGCGCATTGTAACGCGCGCCTTGCTCCATTCAGCGCGGCGGCTAAAGAGGCGTCCATGAAATTGCAGCTATCCCCCACCCCCGGTCAGGCGGCGGGGGAGACGCTTCACGTCCTGCGCAACTCGACCTCGCTGCGCTCGGGACTCGAACAGTGCTCGTCCGCTCCGCGTCTCCCCCGCCGCCTGACCTGCCATGTTGCGGGCTCTCACGAACCGTCACTTCGAAAGCGCCTTGGGGTAGCCGGCGTCGTCCAGCATGCGGGTCCAGCGTCCGGCTTCGTAGCCCTTCTGCACCTGATTGCCGACGCTGATGGCGGGCACTTCCTCGGGCGTGCCGAAGCGTTCGCGGTAGGCGGCGATGTCGGCCTCGGTGGCGAGCTTGTGCTCGGCGAAGGGCACGCCGCGCCGGGTCAGCAGGCTGCGCGCCTCGTCGCACAGGCCGCCGCAGTTGTCGCTGGTGTAGAAGGTCACCGGGAAATCGGTGGCCGCCTTGCGTGTCGTGTAGGGCAGCGCGGTGTCGGCTGGCGCGTCGCTGAGCTGCTTCTCGATCACCTTGCGCACGTTCTGCGGCGGCGGCCGGTCCGAGTAGTTTACCCGTCCGCTTTCATCGATCCAGCGATAGGTTTCGGCGCCCCAGGCCGGGGCGCCGAGGCTGCCCAGCACGACGGCTACGCTAACCGCCATGCGCCAGGGAACGCCCGCTCCGATCATGCATCCACCATCCCGTTGTGACGCAGCAGCGCGTCGACGCGCGGCTCACGGCCGCGGAAGGCCTTGAAGGACTCGATCGCCGGACGGCTGCCGCCGACGGCGAGGATCTCGCGCCAGAAGCGGGCGCCCGTCTCGGGGTCGAGCAAGCTCCCCTTGCCGGCGCCGGCTTCCTCGAAGGCTTCGAAGGCGTCGGCCGACAGCACCTCCGCCCACTTGTAACTGTAGTAGCCCGCTGCATAGCCGCCCGCAAAAATGTGCGAGAAACTGTGCGGAAATCGATGCCAGGGCGGAGGTACCAGCACCGCCACTTCGCGCCGCACTTCGTCGAGCAGGGCCATCACTCGCTCGACCGGCACCGGGCCCGAGGTCTTGTCCGCGCCGGCGTCGAGCTCGGCGTGCAGGCGCAGGTCGAACATCGAGAATTCGAGCTGGCGCACCGTCTGCATGCCGCTCTGGAAGTTCTTCGCGGCGATCATCTTGTCGTACAGCGCGCGCGGCAGCGGCTCGCCGGTGTCGACGTGGGCGGTCATGCCCTGCAGCACGTCCCACTCCCAGCAGAAGTTCTCCATGAACTGGCTGGGCAGTTCGACCGCGTCCCACTCCACGCCGTGGATGCCCGACACCGCGAGGTCCTCGACCTTGGTCAGCAGGTGGTGCAGGCCGTGGCCGCATTCGTGGAACAGCGTCAGCACGTCGTCGTGGGTGAAGGTGGCGGGTTTGCCTCCGACCGCGCTCGGGAAGTTGCACACGAGATAGGCGACCGGCGTCTCGGTGCCGTGCGCGCTGCGGTGGCGGCTGCGCGCCGAATCCATCCAAGCGCCGCCGCGCTTGGTCGGGCGCGCGTGCAGGTCGAGGTAGAAGTGGCCGACGAGGTCGCCGCTCTTCTCGATGCGGAAGAAGCGGGTGTCCGGGTCCCAGGTGGGCGCTTCATCGGGCAGGATGTCGACGCCGTACAGCGCGCGGATCACGCCGAACAGCCCGTCGAGCACCTTGGGCTCGGGGAAGTACTGTTTCACTTCCTGGTCGGAGTAGTCGTAGCGCGACTGACGCAACTTCTCCGAGGCGTAGGCGACGTCCCAGGGTTCCAGCGGATCGAGCCCGAGTTCGGCCTTGGCGAAGGCCTTCAGTTCGGCGAGGTCGCGTTCGGCGAAGGGTTTGGCCTTGGCCGCAAGCTCGCGCAGGAAGGCAAGCACCTGGGCTGGCGTGTCGGCCATCTTGGGCACCAGCGACACTTCGGCGAAGTTGGCGTAGCCCAGCATGCGGGACTCTTCCGCACGCAGCGCCAGGATGCGGCCGATCAGCGGGCCGTTGTCCCAATCCGCCTTGCCCTGCTCGGAGGCGCGCGTGGCATAGGCGCGGTACATGCGTTCGCGCAGCGCGCGGTTGTCGGCGTACTGCAGCACCGGCAGGTAGGACGGCATGTGCAGCGTGAAGCGCCAGCCCGGCTTGCCTTCGGCTTCGGCCGACGCGCGGGCCATCGCCAGCGCATCTTCCGGGATGCCGGCAAGCTCGGATTCGTCGGTGATCAGCTCCTCGTGCGCGTTGGTCGCGTCGAGCAGGTTCTCGGAGAACTTCGCGGCGAGCTGCGACTGCTCCTCCTGGATTTCCTTGAAGCGCGGCTTGAGTTCGTCCGGCAGCTCGGCGCCGGACAGGCGGAAATCGCGCACCTCGTGGTCGAGGATCAGCTGCCGGGTGGGCGTCAGCGTGGCGTATTCGGCGCCGTCGTGCAGCGCCTTGTACTTGTGGAACAGCGCCAGGTTCTGCCCGACTTCGGCGAAGAAGCCCGACACCTCGGGCAGCAGCGCGTTGTAGGCCTCGCGCCATTCGGGCACGTCCTTCACGCTGTGCAGGTGGCCGACCACGCCCCAGGCGCGGCCGAGGCGCTCGCCGGCCTCGTTCATCGGTTCGACGAAACCTTCCCAGGTGGGGACGGAGAGATCGGCGGTGAGGCGTTCGATCAGCGCCCGGTTCTCGTCCAGCAACTGGCGGATCGCCGGGGCGACATGCTCGGGGCGGATATCGGCAAAGCGGGGAAAGCCGGAGAAATCCAGCAGCGGGTTGGAAGCGTTGTCTGCGGGGGAGGACGTCGGGGTCGTCATGTTCACTGTGTATCCGTTGGGGATTTCGTTGCGTTGTCTGGAACTATTCTGCCGCAAAAAATACGCCGGGCGCCGCTATGGGCGCCCGGCTGTCGCGACGGTCGCGGCGATGAGGGCCGCGACCGATCCCGGTCAGTCGACCAGGTCGCGATACGCGTGCCAGGTGGCGTGGCCGAGCAGCGGCAGCAGCACCACCATGCCGATCATCATCGTGGCGAAGCCGACCGCGACCAGCGCGACGATCAGCGCCGCCCACAGCGCCATCGCGCCGAGATTCACGCCGACCGCCTTGGCGCTGGTCATCGCCGCGCTGATGGCATCGATGTCGCGGTCCATGATCATCGGGATGGCGATCGCCGACAGCGCGAATACAACCGCTGCGAGCGCTCCGCCGACGACGAGGTAGGCGACGACGAAGTGGGTGTAGTCGCCCGACAGGAAGACGTCACGCGCGAAATTGGACAGCTCCGGTACAGCGCCCTGATAGAACAGCGCAAACAGGATGGCGGACAAGCGCTCCCAGGCGATCAGCGTGATGGCGAGGAACAGGCCGAAGTACATCAGGCTGTCGCCGTGTCGGGTCAGCCCGCGCAGCGACGTGCCGAAGGACGCCGGCTCGCCCCTATCGTGGCGGCGCGAGATTTCGTACAGCCCGGCTGCGGCGATCGGGCCGACGAGGAAGAAGCCCGAGATGGCGGCGGTGAACAGGTAGAGCTTGCCGCTTGCGTAGGTCAGGATCGAATAGCCGACCGCGGCAAAGAAGATGCCGTACGTCAGACTGGCGCCGAGGTTGTCACGCATGTCGCCCCATCCCAGTCTCAGCCAGTGGAAGGGGCGCGAAGCGCCGGCTTCGCGAATGTGCGGCAGGTGGAAGTGCTGGTGCAGCGAATGCATCGATTTGTCCATGACAACCTCCGTGCGGTGAGGAACGTCCAGGTGGATCCTAGACCGCTAGCGTCGGGCGCGTCCTCGACGGATCGCGGTCAGTAGCTTGGATCAGGACAATTTCGTATGAGTTCATCAATGAGATTGATTGGCGTTCGCTATCGCGTTCCCGTTGCGCGTCAATCCTGGTTGGCAGCCCTCCAGATGTTGCGACATCCGGTTTCGCGCAGGAACAGCGTGGAAACGGTGCCGATCAGTCCGGCGGCGGCAAGCAGGCCCATGCCGTAGCGGAAGGTCTCCACCGGATACATCCGCACGCCGTCGACGATGGTGCCTTCCCAGCCGAAATCCATGATCGCGCCCACCGCCGGTTGCAGCAGGGCGCCGGCAAGGAAGCCGCCCATGTTGGTCACGCTGGTGCTCATGCCGGACAACTGTGGTGGATTCACTTCCTTGGCGCAGGCCCAGGTCAGCGAGAAGCTCGCGGTGACGAGGCCCATCAGCGCGAACAGCGCGTAGCTGACCGGGACGGGCATGCGCACGGCGGACAGCCACACCAGCCACAGCACGCACAGGGCGACGCTGCCCGCGATCAGCACCGGTTTGCGCTTGCCGATGCGGTCGGACAGGCTGCCCACGGCCAGGCAGCCGACGGCGAGGCAGGCAAAGTACAGCGACAGGTGGTTGGCGGCCTGCACGCGGCTGAGCTGGTGCACCTGCATCAGGTAAGGTGTGGCCCACAGGCCGCCGAAGGCAAAGAAGCTGCCGGCGAGGCCGAAATTGACCCACACTGCGGGCCAGGTGGCGCGATTGCGCAGCACACCGGCGAGCCCGCCGATGATCACGGTGCGGTCGATGCGCGGGCGCGGCGCGTCGGCCGCATGGCGCTCGCGGATGAAGGCCCAGCACGCCACTCCGAGCAGCACCGACAGCACCGCGGCGCCAAGGAACACCCCGCGCCAGGACGTGGCCTGCGCCACCGCCACCAGGGGCGTGCCGGCGAGGATGGAGCCGAGGTTGCCGATCAGCATCGCGAGCCCGACCAGGGTGGCGAAGCGGCGCTCGTCGAACCACACGGCGATCAGCTTGAGCATGGCGATGAACACCACCGACACGCCGAGGCCGACCAGCGTGCGGCCGACCAGCGCGACCTCCAGGCTGGGGGCGAGGCCGAACAGCGCGCTGCCGGCGCCGGCGACCAGCCCGCCAAGCAGCAGGATGCGGCGCGGGCCGAGGGTGTCGACCAGGATGCCCGTCGGCACCTGCATGATCGTGTAGACGTAGAAGTAGGTGGCCGCGAGCGCGCCGAGCGACGCGGCGCTGGTCTGGAACGCGGCGGCGAGATCCTGCGCGATGCCCGCGGGGGCGAAGCGGTGGAAGAACGACAGCATGTAGGCGGCGACGACGACAGCCATCGCCATCGTGCGGCCGGAAGCAGGCGCTTGCATGGAGATCCCCTCGGGGGCGGGGAGCCTCTTCTCGGGCTCCTCCGCTGGGTGCTGCCGGCGTCGGTTACGCCAGCTGGTGGCCGGTCAGGCGCTCGTAGGCTTCGCGGTACTTGCCCGCGGTGTGCTCGATCACGTCGGCCGGCAGCTTGGGGCCGGGGGCCGTCTTGCCCCAATCCAGCGTCTCGAGATAGTCGCGCACGTACTGCTTGTCGAAGGAGGGCGGGCTGATGCCTTCGCGGTAGCTGTCCGCGGGCCAGAAGCGCGACGAATCCGGCGTGAGCGCCTCGTCGATCAGGTGCAGCGTGCCCTGGGCGTCGATGCCGAACTCGAACTTGGTGTCGGCGATGATGATGCCGCGGCTGGCAGCGTAGTCGGCTGCTTCCGAATACAGCGCGATCGCCGACTTGCGCGCTTCTTCGGCAAGCTGGGCGCCGGTCTTGCCGGTGCCGGCGAGCGCGTCCTTCAGCAGCGCATCGCAGCGCGCCTGCGCCTGCTCGAAGGAGATGTTCTCGTCGTGCTCGCCCATTTCCGCCTTGGATGACGGCGTGAAGATCGGCGCCGGCAGCTTGGCCGCCTGCTTGAGGTCGGCGGGCAGGGCGATACCGCAGATCGCGCCGGTAGCCTGGTAGTCCTTCCAGCCCGAACCGATCACGTAGCCACGCACCACCGCCTCGATCGGCAGTGGCTTGAGGCGCTTGACCACCAGCGCACGCCCGCGCACCTGGTCGCGCTCGTCGGCGGCGACCACGGTCTCCGGGTCGATGCCGGTGAGCTGGTTGGGCAGGATGTGGGCGAGCCTGTCGAACCAGAAGTTCGCCAGCGCCACCAGCACGCGGCCCTTGTCCGGAATCGGATCGGGCAGCACAACGTCGAAGGCCGACAGGCGGTCGCTGGTGACGATCAGCAGACGGTCGGCATCGACCGCGTAGATGTCGCGCACCTTGCCGCGGCCGAGCAGCGGCAGGCTCTTGATGGAGGATTCGAACAGGGGAGTCGCCACGGCGGGGCCTCGGTTGCTGGCAAAGCAGCGATTATAGGGGAGGGGCGCGCTCTTTCGAGCGTGAGAGGGGCGTGAGAGGGGCTTGAGAATACCGAGCGCCTTCGCCCTGCGCGAACCCCTCGGCGATACCGCTTCTCCCGCCCTGGCCCGCAACAACCAGGCGGCCGGCGACGCTCCCTTCCGGAGGTGTCGCAGGACATGACGATTGACGAACGCGCGTACCAGGGGAACGCATTGCCGTTCGGCCCGCAAGCTGCAATCCTTGCACCCGATCCATTGTGATCGGTTCTTGTCAGCCTGTTCCTGGCCAGAGGAGTGAAGCCATGCATCACCACGCCCATTCGTCCATCGACATCCATGCGCACTACTATCCGGAATCCTATATCCGTCTGATTGAAAAACATGGATCGGAGTTCGGTGCCATGGTGGATACCTCGAACCCGTCCAGGCCCGTCATCAAGTCGCCGCCCACCGTTTCAGCCCTGGAAGACCGCTTCATTCACATGGAGGCCCGGATTGAGGACATGGACAGGATCGGCGTGGATGTGCATGCAATTTCCATGACCATGCCGATGATTCTCTGGGCTGGTGCAAAGCTGCAACAACAACTGGTTGAAGCTCACAATGACTCGGCGTTCGAGGCTTATCAGAAATACCCGGATCGGCTTTGCGTACTCGCAACCCTGCCTTTCGACAACATCGATCTGGCGATCGCGGAACTCGATCGCATTGCGAAAATGCCCGGCCTGAAGGGGATTTATTCCGAAACCCGGATCTCCAGGAACAAGGAGATCGATGACGAGTCCCTGTATCCACTGTGGGAGCGCCTCGAAACAATGGGGTTGCCCCTGTTCCTGCATCCAGTGCATGTGGTCGAGCCGGCGCGGCTGGGCAAATACTTCATGGTCAACACCATCGGCAATCCGGTGGACACGGGTATCGCTGCCTCGCGACTGATCTTCAGCGGCATCCTTGACCGCTTTCCGAAGCTGGAGGTGGTCCTGCCGCACGCCGGCGGCGTCTATCCGATTCTGTTCGGTCGCATGACTCGCGCCTGGGAACGGAGCAAAGGTGGTCTCGACGCCAGCAAGGGCCGGGGCGCGGATGCTTATCTGAAACGTTTCTACTACGACAATATTTCCCACTCCAATGAAGTCATGGAGTATCTGGTGAAACTGGTCGGTGCCGACCGGATCATGCTGGGCAGCGATTATTGTTTCGACATGGGCTATGAGCGCCCCTGCGACAAGGTCGAAGGCTATGACTTTCTCAACGATTCGGACAAGAAGCTGATCCTGGGCGAAACAGCCAGGAAGCTGTTGAAACTCTGAGTGGGTTCACGTCTCTGCCGATCGAAATTGCGACCGCCGGCTCCGCCCCCTGCCGCCCATGCGAGGCGGAGCGGGACTCACTGATGCGCGTCGCCTTCTTCCTTGCCCAGCAATTTCCGCATCCGCCGCAGCCCCATGTACACGAAGCCGGCGATCACCGGGATCGACACCGCGGTGAGCAGCTCCGGCGACACCGGCTCGATCAGATGCTTGGCGCCCTTGGACATGTAATTGACCAGTTGCGACGCGTAATACGTGATCGCCACCACTGACAGGCCTTCCACCGTTTCCTGCAGGTGGAGCTGGATCTTGGCGCGGCGGTTCATCTGCGCCAGCAGCTCCTGGTTCTGGCGTTCGAGTTCGATGTCCACCCGCGTACGCAGCAGTTGCGAATTGCGCGCGATCCGCGCCGACAGGTCGTCCTGGCGGCGGGCGATGGAGGCGCAGGTGTCGATCGCCGGCACCAGGCGCCGATCCATGAACTCGCCGATGGGCGAGAAGCCGGGCAGGCGCTGCTCGCGCAGGTCGTCGATGCGCTGTTGCACGAGCCGGTAGTAGGCTGCCGCCGCACCGAAGCGAAAGGTGGTGCGCGCCACCGAACGTTCCACCTCGGCGGCGAGCCGCGACAGGCGGGCGAGCACTGCGCGGTCGTCCTCGGCGCTGCGCGCCTGGCCCATGCCGTCCATCAGGTCGGCCAGCTCGTCCTCCGCGCGCGACAGCAGGCGGCCCACCTGCTTGGCGACCGGGAAGGCGAGCAGCGCCATGACGCGGTAGGTCTCGATTTCCACCAGGCGCTGGGCGATGCGGCCGGCCTGGCGCGGCGTGAGGTCGTCGTCCAGCACCAGGAAGTGCGAGAAGCCCTCATGCAGGTGGAAGTCGGTCAGCACCCAGCCGGCGCCGTCGGCCACCTTTGAGGCCACCATGGCCTGGCCGCGGGGCGACTGCTGTTGCAGCACCGTCTCGGGCCGCACTTCGTCGGTGCCGCGCACCTCGATGTGGGTGGCGGCGATCAGTTGTCCCGGAATGGCCTTGCGCCAGGCGGCCGGCACGTGCAGCAGCGCGTATTCGTCGGCCGTGTCGGTGGGATCGATGCGGCGGAAGAAGCAGTAGCTGGAGAATTCGTTGTGCCGCTCCCACTTCAGCCGGAAGCCGGCCGACTGCAGCAGCAGGTGGCCCGACGCCAAGTCCGGCTCGGGCAGGTCGAGCTGCGCGGCCAGCGCCCTCAGGTGATCCGCTTCGCGCTCGGCGCTGCCTTCGTGGTGCAGGAAGGCGAGATAGGTGACGAACTCGGGGGTGTCGAGCGCGACCGGCGGACGGGCATGGACTTCGTCGCTGAGCGTCTGGCGCAGCGGGTGCTGTTCGAAGAAGGGCATTGAATGCGCGGCGGGCGCCCCGGGGCGCCCGCGTCGAATGAGGAAGCCGCATTCTTGCCCAGGCTCGATGTGGGGACAAGCGCGGCGGTGCGAAGGGGAAGCCCGTGCCGGCCTCCCCTGCCGCGGGGCTCAGGCCTTCTGGCCGGCCATCGAGGTCACGTGCAGGTGGGATTCGACCGCGTCCAGCACCACCTCGGGCTCGTCGGCCTCGAGTTCGGTCTCGTTGTTCAGGTGGCTGCGCAGGCGCTCCTCGTCGAGATCCTTGCACCACTTGGCCACCACCACCGTCGCCACCGAGTTGCCGATCAGGTTGGTCAGCGCGCGGGCTTCCGACATGAAGCGGTCGATGCCCAGGATCAGCGCCAGGCCGGCCACCGGTACGCCACCCACCGCCGACAGCGTGGCCGCCAGCACGATGAAGCCGCTGCCGGTGATGCCCGCGGCGCCCTTGGAGGTGAGCAGCAGCACCAGCAGCAGGGTGATCTGCTGGGTGATGTCCATCGGCGTGTTGGTGGCCTGGGCGATGAACACCGCCGCCATCGTCAGGTAGATGGAAGTGCCGTCCAGGTTGAAGGAGTAGCCGGTGGGGATGACCAGGCCGACGGTCGACTTCTTGCAGCCGAGGTTCTCGAGCTTGGCCATGATGCGCGGCAGGGCCGATTCCGACGACGAGGTGCCGAGCACGATCAGCAGCTCTTCCTTGATGTAGCGGATGAGCTTCACCACCGAGAAGCCGTGCAGCCGCGCGATGGTGCCGAGCACGCCGAAGATGAAGATCAGGCAGGTGGCGTAGAAGGTGGCCATCAGCATGCCGAGCTGGGCCAGCGTGCCGACGCCGTGCTTGCCGATGGTGAAGGCCATGGCGCCGAAGGCACCGATCGGGGCGACCTTCATGATGTAGCCGACGATGGCGAACAGCACGTGCGAGAACTTCTCGATCATGTCGAACACCAGCGTGCCGCGGCCGCCGAAGCGATGCAGCGCGAAGCCGAACAGCACCGAGAACAGCAGCACCTGCAGGATCTCGCCCTTGGCGAAGGCATCCACCACGGTGGTCGGGATCACGGCTAGCAGGAACTCGGTGGTCGTCTGCATCTTGCCCGGTGCGGTGTAGGCGGCGATGGCCTTCGTGTCGAGCGTGGCCGGATCGACGTTCATGCCGGCGCCCGGCTGCACCACGTTGACGATGATGAGGCCGACGATCAGCGCGATCGAGCTGACGATCTCGAAATACAGCAGGGCGAGGCCGCCGGTCTTGCCGACCTTCTTCATGTCTTCCATGCCGGCGATGCCGACGACCACCGTGCAGAAGATGATCGGGGCGATGATCATCTTGATGAGCTTGATGAAGCCGTCGCCCAGCGGCTTCATCGCGGCGCCGGTCTCGGGGTAGAAGTGGCCCAGCAACACGCCCAGGATGATCGCGACGATCACCTGGAAGTACAGCGAACGGAACAGCGATTTCCGGATCATGGTTGTCTCCTCCTTGGAAGGTGGGCGGATTGTGTCCGCCACCGCCCAAAGGGGAAATTGTGTTCATCCACATTGTGGAAACTACGCATGTCGGGTTCTTGCACCGGATCGCGCGACCAGTGCCGCAAACCCGGTCTGGCGGTGGGGGATACGCTCCGTCGGCCTGCGCAACTCGACCTCGCTGCGCTCGGGACTCGGACAGTGCTTGTCCGCTCCGCGCATCCCCCGTCGCCAGACCTACCGTGGCGCCACCCCGTAGCGTTTTGCCAGCACCTCCAGCGGCAGCGGCCTGATGCGGCTGGCCTGCCCGGCGCAGCCGAAGGCCTCGAAGCGTTCGCGGCAGATGTCGCGCGCCGCGTCGCGGGCGGCCTTGAAGAACTTGCGGGGGTCGAACTCCTTGCGGTCGGTCATCATCAGCCGGCGCATCGCGCCGGTCATCGCCAGGCGCAGGTCGGTGTCGATGTTGACCTTGCGCACGCCGCTCCTGATGCCCTGCACGATGGCCTCGACCGGCACGCCATAGGTCTCGCCGATCTCGCCACCGTGCTCGCGGATGATCGCAAGCCATTCCTGCGGCACGCTGCTGGAGCCGTGCATCACCAGGTGGGTGTCGGGGATGCGGGCATGGATGGCGGCGATGCGGTCGATGGCGAGGATGTCGCCGGTGGGCGGGCGGGTGAACTTGTAGGCGCCGTGGCTGGTGCCGATCGCCACCGCCAGCGCATCGACGCCGGTGGCGGCGACGAAATCGGCGGCCTCCGCCGGATCGGTCAGCATCTGGCTGTGGGCGAGCGTGCCTTCCGCGCCGACGCCGTCCTCCTCGCCGGCCTGGCCGGTCTCGAGCGAGCCCAGGCAGCCGAGTTCGCCTTCCACCGACACGCCCACCGCATGCGCCATTTCCACCACGCGGCGGGTGACCTCGACGTTGTACGCGTAGCTCGCCGGTGTCTTCATGTCGTCGCGCAGCGAGCCGTCCATCATCACGCTGGTGAAACCGCTGCGGATCGACTGCTGGCACACCGCCGGGCTGGCGCCGTGGTCCTGGTGCAGGCAGATGGGGATGTCCGGCCACTGCTCGACGGCGGCCTCCACCATCTTCTTCAGGAAGGCTTCGCCGGCGTAACTGCGCGCGCCGGCCGAGGCCTGCAGGATCACCGGGCTGCCGGTGGCCTCGGCGGCGAGCATGATGGCGTGGATCTGCTCCATGTTGTTGATGTTGAAGGCGGGCACGCCGTAGCCGTGTTCGGCGGCGTGGTCGAGCAGTTGACGCAGGGCAATCATGGACATGGGGGACTCCGGAAGTTGGGAGGGTTCTGTTTCGTAGGAGCGGGCTTGACCGCGATTGCGGTGTTCATCGCGCTCAAGCGCGCTTATATGG
>JAFEFC010000004.1 GCA_018240785.1 Pseudomonadota bacterium
GGAGGCGTCCATTACATCTCCTACACGAAGTGGCCAGCGGATCAGCTCATTTCGGGTTCGTGCTCGAACGCAGGCACCGGCTCCACGCGTCGGCTGCCGGGTCGCGCACGCGCCTTCAGCGCGGCGATGGCGGGAAGCTCGCGGCCTTCGAGGAACTCGAGGAAGGCGCCACCGCCGGTGGAGATGTAGTCGATGCGGTCGGCCACGCCGAAGCGGGCGATGGCAGCCAGCGTGTCGCCGCCGCCGGCGATGCTGAAGGCCGGACTTGCCGCCACTGCGCCCGCCAGCGCGGCAGTGCCGGCTGCAAACGGTTCGAGCTCGAACACGCCGACCGGCCCGTTCCACACGATGGTGCCGGCGCGCTCCAGCAGCTCCGCGAGCGAACGCCGGCTGTCGGGACCGATGTCGAGGATCATCTCGTCGGCCGCGACCTCGTCCGCATGAACGCAGCGCGTGCGAGCGTCGGCGGCGAAGCGATCGGCGGCGACCACGTCCTCGGGCAGCCACACGACGCCGTTGTGCGCCGCCAGCCTGCGTTCCACCGCGCGCGCAGCGTCGGTCAGATCAGGCTCGTACAGCGATCGGCCCACCGCGTAGCCGCGCGCGGCGAGGAAGGTGTTGGCGATGCCACCGCCCAGCACCAGTACATCCACCTTGTCGGCCAGGCTCTCGAGGATGGTGAGCTTGGTCGACACCTTGGAGCCGGCGACGATCGCCGCCAGCGGCCGGGCCGGCTGCGCCAGCGCACGGCTCAGGGCGTCGAGCTCGCCGCACATCAGCGGCCCCGCGCACGCCACCGGCGCCGCCATCGCCAGCGCGTGCAGCGTGCATTCCTTGCGATGCGCGGTGCCGAAGGCGTCATTCACATACACGTCGACGAAGCGGGCGATGTGCGCGGCCAGCGCCGGGTCGTCGGCCTTCTCGCCGACGTTGCCGCGGCAGTTCTCCAGCAGCACCACGTCGCCCGGACGCAGGGCGAAGCCGCCATCCACCCAGTCGCGCACCAACGGCACCGGCCGTCCCAGCAGGTCGCCGAGGCAGGCGGCCACCGGCGCCAGCGAGTCGGCCGCCGTCAGCGCGCCTTCCCGCGGCCGGCCCAGGTGCGAGGTGATCATCACCGCCGCTCCGGCCTCCAGGCAGGCGAGGATGCCGGGCAGCGCGGCGCGGATGCGGGTGTCGTCCGCCAGCGTGCCATCGGGCTGCAGCGGCACGTTGAAGTCGGCGCGGATGAAGACCCGCTTGCCGGCGAGATCCACATCGGAAAGACGAAGGAAGTTCATCGGAGTCTCCTCGGGGGTTGGTTGATGTCTTGGCTTGCGCTGCTCCCACATGAGCGCGCACGCATCTCGTGCTTCACTGTCGGAGCGAGTTTGCCCCGTTCGCTTGCGGCCTCAGGTCGCCGACAGCAGCGCCCTTGCCCGTTCGAGCACCGCATCCACCGTGAATCCGAACTTCCGCAGCAGATCGCCGGCCGGTGCCGATTCGCCGAAGCGGTCGATGCCGACCACCGCCCCGCGCACGCCGGCGAGGTACTTCCACCAGCCGTCGCTGCGCGCCGCCTCGATCGCCAGGCGCGGTACGCCGGCCGGCAGCACGGCGGCGCGGTAATCGTCGGGCTGGCGGTCGAAGACGCTGGTGCAGGGCAGGGACACCACCCGCAGCGCCACGCCTTCCGCCTGCAGTGCAGCGCGCACCTCCATCGCCAGCGCCACTTCCGAGCCGGTGGCGATGATCACCAAGCTCGGCGCGGGAGCATCCGCCAGCACGTAGCCGCCGCGGGCGATCGCCTGCAGTTGCGCGTCGCTGCGCTGCTGGTGCGGCAGGTTCTGGCGCGACAGGGCGAGCAGCGTGGGCCCGTCGCGCCGCACGACCGCGGCATTCCACGCCACCTGCGTCTCCACCGCGTCGCACGGCCGCCACACGTCCAGATCCGGAATCAGGCGCAGGCTGGGCAGATGCTCCACCGGCTGGTGGGTGGGACCGTCCTCGCCGAGACCGATGGAATCGTGCGTCATCACATGGACCACCCGCTGCCGCATCAGCGCGCTCATGCGGATGGCGTTGCGTGCATAGTCCGAGAACACCAGGAAGCTGGCGCCGAAGGGAATGAAGCCGCCATGCAGCGCGATGCCGTTGACCGCCGCGCTCATGCCGAACTCGCGCACGCCCCAGTTGATGTGGCGCCCCGGCTGGTCGGCGCGCACCGCGCCACAGCCCGGCCAGTCGGTGAGGTTGGAGTGGGTCAGGTCGGCCGAGCCGCCGAGCAGCTCCGGCAACCCCCCCGCCAGCCGGCCGATGGCGAGCTGGCTCGCCTTGCGGCTGGCGATCGTGGCCGCCTCTTCGTTAACCGTCGCCACCAGCGCATCGGCCAGCACGGCAAAGCCGCCGGGCAACTCACCACGCATGCGGCGACTGAATTCGGCAGCGAGCTGCGGATGGTCGGCTTCATACGCGGCCAGTCGCGCCTTCCATTCCTTGTGGTGCATCCGGCCATCGGAACGCGCATCGAACGCGGTACGCACTTCCTCCGGCACCTCGAAAGGAGCGTGCGTCCACCCGAGCGCGGCGCGCGTCGCGGCGACTTCGGCCGCGCCCAGCGGCGCGCCATGCACGTCGGCGCTGCCTTCCTTGGCCGGGCTGCCGCGGCCGATGGTGGTGCGGCAGCAGATCAGCGTCGGGCCGATGTCGCTGTCCGCATTGGCGAGCGCCTCGCGAATGGCGCGGTCGACCGCCTCGACGTCATGGCCGTCGACGTCGGCGACGACGTTCCAGCCATAGGCGCGGAAGCGCGCCGCGGTGTCGTCGCCGAACCAGCCGGCGACGTCGCCGTCGATGGAGATGCGGTTGTCGTCCCAGAAGCAGATCAGCTTCGACAGCCGCTGCACGCCGGCGAAGCTGGCCGCTTCGTGGCTGACTCCTTCCATCAGGCAGCCGTCGCCGAGGAAGACCCAGGTGCGGTGATCGACGATCGTGTGGCCGGGGCGGTTGAATTCGGCGGCAAGCAGCTTTTCGGCAAGCGCCATGCCCACGGCGTTGGTGAGGCCCTGGCCGAGCGGGCCGGTGGTGGTCTCGACGCCTGCGGTGTGGCCCACTTCGGGGTGGCCAGGGGTGCGGCTGCCAAGCTGGCGGAAGCGCTTGAGCTCGTCCAGCGGCAGGTCGTAGCCGGTGAGGTGCAGCAGGGCGTACAGCAGCATGGAGCCGTGGCCGTTGGACAGGACGAATCGGTCGCGGTCGGGCCAGGCGGGGTCGGCCGGGTCGTGCCTGAGGTGGCGCGTCCACAGTGCGACGGCGATCTCTGCCATGCCCATGGGCATGCCGGGATGGCCTGACTTGGCGGCTTCGACGGCGTCGATGGCGAGGAAGCGCAGGGCGTTGGCGCACAGGGTGTCGATGGCCGTCTGGGTGAGTCGCATGTTCATTGAGTCGTCTCCAATCCGAACCAGAATGCGTTTTCAAGATGAGGTCTTCGATCACCACCACAGCCAGCGAGGCGTGCAGGGTGTTCCTGGAGCAGCCGAGGACTGTCTGAGCCGAGCGCAGCGAAGGCGAGTTCCGCAGGCTGCGGAAGGAACACCCTGTGCGCCTCGCGTTTCGTGGGACAGACACAGGGCAGGGAAGGTTTTTCCCTCTTCCTTACCCCCAAGCAATCACGACCGTTGCTCCTAACCCGCGGCGCAGCCGGGGTATCCGTTCCATGGGCTGCGGAACTCGCCCTCGCTGCGCTCGGTGCTCGGACAGTCCTCGCCCATTCCACGGATACCCCAACTACGCCACTAGGCAATTGCGGTGCTCGCGGGGCAGGTGGGGCTCGATGCGACTACTGGCTCAGAGCCTTCTTTCGCCTTTCGATCAAGCGCCAGATGAAAGGCGTGAAGATCAACTGCATCGCCAACTCCATCTTTCCGCCCGGCACCACGATCGTGTTCGCCCGGCTCATGAAACTGTTGTGGATCATGTTCAGCAGATACTGGAAATCGATCCCCTTCGGATTCGCGAAGCGGATCACCACCATCGACTCGTCTGCCGTCGGAATCGAGCGCGCGATGAAGGGGTTGGACGTATCCACCATCGGCACCCGCTGGAAATTCACATGTGTGCGCGCGAACTGCGGGCAGATGTAATGCACGTAATCGTGCATCCGGCGCAGGATCGTGTCCGTCACCGCCTCGGTCGAATAACCGCGCGTGCTCTTGTCGCGGTGCAGCTTCTGGATCCACTCCAGGTTCACCACCGGCACCACACCGATCAGCAGATCGACGTAACGCGCCACATCAACCTCCTCGTGCTTCACCGCACCGTGCAGGCCCTCGTAGAACAGGAGGTCGGTGCCGGCCGGCAACTCCTCCCAGGGCGTGAAGGTGCCGGGCTCCTGCCTGTAGTGTTCGGCCTCCTCCGCGCTGTGCAGGTACTTCCGGCGCATGCCGCCGCCGGTTTCCGAATAGGTGCGGAACAGGTTCTCCAGCTCGCCGAAAAGGTTCGCCTCAGGGCCGAAATGGCTCAACTGGCACGAGGCGTTTCCCTCGCACTCGGCCAGCTTCGCCCGCATCGTCTTGCGGTCGTAGGCGTGGAAGCTGTCGCCCTCGATCACCGCGGCGGTGACGCCGTCGCGGCGGAAGATCTCCTCGAAGGTGCGCTGCACCGTGCTGGTGCCGGCACCGGACGAACCGGTGATGGCGATGATGGGATGGCGTTCGGACATGATGGTCTCCCCCGTCGGGTGGCAATTCGGGCTTCTACTGGCTGAGTTCGGTGTCGCGGAACAGCGAGCGGCTGTGGAACAGCGGCTGTTCGGGCAGGTCGTCGTCGGGCTCGCGCTCCTGGTGGTAGCGCTCGATGCGCTCCACCTCTTCCTTCGAGCCGAACACGAAGCCGATGCGCTGGTGCAGGCTCTCGGGCTGCACTTCCAGCACCGGCCGCACGCCGGTGCTGGCGCGCCCGCCGGCCTGCTCGACGATGAAGCCGATCGGGTTGCACTCGTACAGCAGGCGCAGCCGGCCCGGTTTCTTCGGATCCTTGCGGTCGCGCGGGTACAGGAACACGCCGCCGCGCATCAGGATGCGATGCGTCTCGGCCACCAGCGAGGCGATCCAGCGCATGTTGAAGTCGGCGCCGCGCGGGCCGCTGCGGCCGGCGAGGCATTCATCCACGTAGCGGCGCACCGGGCACTCCCAGAAGCGCGCGTTGGAGGCGTTGATGGCGAACTCGCGGGTGGTCTCGGGCACGCGGATGTCCGGGTGGGTGAGGTAGAACTCGCCGATGATCGGGTCCAGCGTGAAGCCGGCGACGCCGCGGCCGACCGTCAGGACCAGCATCGTCGACGGGCCGTAGATCGCATAGCCGGCGGCCACCTGGCGCGTCCCGGTCTGCAGGAAGTCGGGCGTCTGCGCGTCGGCGCCGGGGGTGGGCGCGCGCAGGATGGAGAAGATCGAACCCACCGCGACGTTGACGTCGATGTTGCTGGAGCCGTCGAGCGGGTCGAAGGCGAGCAGGTACTTGCCGCGCTGGTCGCTGGCGGGCAGCGGGATGGGCGCCTCGTTCTCTTCCGACACCATGCCGGCGAGGTCGCCGCCCCAGTGGGTGGCGCGCAGGAAGATCTCGTCGGCGAGCACGTCGAGCTTCTTCTGCTCCTCGCCCTGCACGTTGGCGCTGCCCTGGCTGCCGAGCACGTCGGCGAGCGCGCCGTGGGCCACCGCGCGCGAGATCGCCTTGCAGGCCTGGGCGACCTGCAGGATCAGCGCGTTGAATTCGCCGGTGGCTTCCGGGTTGCGGCGGCGGTGCTCGATCAGGTATTCGGTGAGCGTGCTGCGGTCGAGGCTGAACATGGTGGTCTCCTCCGGATCGGCGCGGGATCAGGGTCTGTCGTTATTGGGTGCGGCTTGCGGTGTCGGCGTGGAAGTGGCGGCTGGCGCGTACGTCGGCTGCGGTGATGGTGGTGAGGGTTTCGGCATCGACCAGGCCGCCGGCCTCGAACAGGCGCAGGGCCTGGCGCAGGCGCATGCGGTCGAGCGCGTTGCGGATGCTGCGCGCGTTGGCGAAGTGCGGCTGCGCCCGGCGCAGCACGACGTATTCGTCGAAGGCTGCGCGTGCGCCGTCGTCGAAGCGGTAGTTCCAGCCGCCGAGCATGCGCTGTGCGATCTCGGCGAGCTCGCCGTTGCTGTAGTCGGGGAAGTCCACATGGTGGGCGATGCGCGACTTCATGCCGGGGTTGGATTCGAAGAAGCGCTCCATGCGGTCGGCGTAGCCGGCGAGGATCACCACCAGGTCGTCGCGCTGGTTTTCCATCACTTGCAGCAGGATCTCGATCGCTTCCTGGCCGTAGTCCTTCTCGTTCTCCGGGCGGTACAGGTAGTAGGCCTCGTCGATGAAGAGCACGCCGCCCATCGCGCGCTTGAGCACTTCCTTCGTCTTGGGCGCGGTGTGGCCGATGTACTGGCCGACGAGGTCGTCGCGCGTCACCGCGACGACGTGGCCGCGGCGGCAGTAGCCCAGCCGGTGCAGGATCTCGGCCATGCGCATGGCGACGGTGGTCTTGCCGGTGCCGGGGTTGCCGGTGAAGCTCATGTGCAATGACGGGTGTTCGGTGGCCAGGCCGAGGCGCTGGCGCACGCGGTCGACCAGCAGCAGCGCGGCGATCTCGCGCACGCGGCGCTTGACCGGGGCGAGACCGACGAGATCGCGCTCGAGCGCCTCGAGCACTTCGCCGATGCCGGCGTCGCGGAACTCGGCGCCGAGGTCGATTGCCGCGGGTGGGGCGATGGGGGCCTGCTCGGGGGCGTTCATCGGGGCGTCTCCTGTCGGTCTCGTTCGTTTATGGCGCGGCTTCTGCCGAGGGTGGGTTCCTCCCCCTTCAAGGGGGGCGGAGCAGGGGTTTTGGCGAGCATCGCTCGACGCCTGCGTAGCGGCGAGGCGAAGCCGAGACTTCCGGCTAGGAGGGGGATGGGGTTCGTGCCTGCTCGGCGGCTGACCGGGGGATTCCTTTCGGCTGGCTGCGGAACTCGCCCTTCGGGCTCAGACAGTCCTCGCCCGCCTCCAGGAATCCCCCGGCCAGCCTCTGCTTGTGCCTTCGGCTAGCCTCGAGCCGTCACGGCGCGTACCGCGCCCCTTCCGGATTCCTGCCCACCGCATAGCTCTCCATCGTGTAGTGCAGGCTGCGGCCGCGGTTTTCCTGGCGCACGAGGCGGAAGCCCGGTTCGGCGGTGGGGCGCTGCACGATGAAGGACATGCGCACCGTCTCCCAGCCCTTGGTCGAGTCGAAGGCGTTGATGCGGATGTAGGTTTCGGGGTTGGCTTCGCGGCAGGCCTTGAGTTCGCCCATCACGCCGGCGGGGTCGCGCAGGTCGAACATCGGCAGGCCCCACATGTTCCAGTAGGTGTTGCGAGGGTGCGGGTCGTCGGTGAATTCGAGCGACACGGCCCAGCCTTGTTCGAGGCAGTAGTTCACCTGCGCGGCGATCTGGGTGTCGGTGAGGTCGGGCAGGAAGGAAAAGCAGCCTTGGGTGATGCGCATGATGGTTTCTCCTCGGGGCTCGATGGCTCAGGCCACGCTGGCGGTGGGCACGAAGTCCGACGTGTCGGTGCTGGTGTAGTTGAAGGTGATGTCACCCCAGGTATCGAGGGCGGCGCGCAGCGGCTGGCACCACTTGGCGGCGTCGGCGAGGATCTGCGGGCCTTCGTTGGCGATGTCGCGGCCTTCGTTGCGGGCGAGCACCATGGCTTCCAGTGCGACGCGGTTGGCGGTGGCGCCGGCCTGGATGCCCATCGGGTGGCCGATGGTGCCGCCGCCGAACTGCAGCACCACTTCGTCGCCGAAGAGCTCGAGCAACTGGTGCATCTGCCCGGCGTGGATGCCGCCGGAGGCGACCGGCATCACGCGCTTGATGCTGGCCCAGTCCTGCTCGAAGAACAGGCCGCGGGTGAGGTCCTGCTTGGTCACCATGTCGCGGCAGACGTTGTAGAAGCCCTGCACCGTCATCGGATCGCCTTCGAGCTTGCCGACTGCGGTGCCGGCGTGCAGGTGGTCGACGCCGGCCAGGCGCAGCCACTTGGCGATCACGCGGAAGCTCACGCCGTGGTTCTTCTGCCGCGTGTAGGTGCCGTGGCCGGCGCGGTGCATGTGCAGGATCATGTCGTTGTCGCGGCACCAGTTGCTGATCGACTGGATCGCGGTCCAGCCGATGACGAGGTCGATCATGACGATGCAGGAGCCGAGGTCGCGGGCGAATTCGGCGCGCTTGTACATCTCCTCCATGGTGCCGGCGGTGATGTTGAGGTAGTGGCCCTTGGATTCGCCGGTCTGCGCCGCGGCCTGGTTCACGCCTTCCATGCAGTACAGGAAGCGGTCGCGCCAGTGCATGAAGGGCTGCGAATTGATGTTCTCGTCGTCCTTGGTGAAGTCCAGTCCGCCGCGCAGGGCTTCGTACACCACGCGGCCGTAGTTCTTGCCGGAGAGGCCGAGCTTGGGCTTCATCGTCGCGCCCAGCAGCGGGCGGCCGTATTTCTCCAGGCGCTCGCGCTCGACGACGATGCCGGTGGGCGGGCCGCGGAAGGTCTTCACGTAGGCCACCGGCAGACGCATGTCTTCCAGCCGCGCGGCCTTCAGCGGCTTGAAGCTGAACACGTTGCCGATGATCGATGCGGTGAGGTTGGCGATCGAGCCTTCCTCGAACAGGTCTAGGTCGTAGGCCACCCAGCAGAAGTACTGGCCTTCCTGTCCGGGCACCGGGTCGATGCGGTAGGCCTTGGCGCGATACTTGTCGCACGCGGTGAGGCGGTCGGTCCACACCACCGTCCAGGTGGCGGTGGAGGATTCGCCCGCCACCGCGGCGGCGGCCTCGATCGGATCGACGCCTTCCTGGGGGGTGATGCGGAAGACCGCGAGCACGTCGGTGTCCTTCGGCTCGTAGTCGGCATCCCAGTAGCCCATCTGGGCATACTTCAGCACGCCGGCCTGGTAGCGCTTCTTCGGGTCGAGAATCTGCTGCGGGGTGTCTGCGGCGCCCATTGTCGTCTCCTCGGTGGGTGAATCCTTGGTGGTGGTGACTGGACAATAGGCCGATGCGTAAATAAGCTCCAATGACGTTTTATGGCGATTTGAGATAAGGTTTTCTGATGAAGCTTGCGCAACGCCTGACCCTCAAGCAGCTCCGCGCGCTGGTGGCGGTGGCCGACAGCGCGAGCTTCACCCAGGCCGCACGCCTGCTGCACCTGACGCAGCCTGCGATCTCGATGCAGATCCGCGACATGGAGGACGTGGTCGGCCAGGTGCTGGTGGATGGCCGGCGAGAGATCCACCTGACGGCCTCAGGCGAGATCCTGCTGCGCGCCGCGCGCGAGGCGCTCGATGGCCTGGAGCGGGCAGAGGTGGAGCTGAAAGCGCGCATGGGCGTGGCGGCCGGCACGCTGGACGTGGTGGCGATCACCACCGCGGAATACTTCGTGCCGCACCTGCTGGCGGAGTTCGGTCGCCGGCATCCCGACATCGTCTTTCGCCTGACCGTCGACAACCGCGAGCGGGTGCATGCGCTGCTGCAGGAGAACCGTGTCGACCTGGCGATCATGGGCCAACCGCCGCGCGGCATCGCCCTGCGGCGCATCCCGTTCGCGCCGCACCGGCTGTCCTTCGTCGCACGGCCGGACCACCGCCTGGCGGCGAAGCGCAACATCCCGGTGGCGGCCTTGTCGGACGAGCGCCTGCTGCTGCGTGAGCAGGGCTCGGGCACGCGCGACAACCTCGAGCGCTTCCTGCGCGCCAACGGCGTCAAGCCGCTGGCGGCCGACCAGCTCGGCAGCAACGAGACGCTGAAGCAGGCGGCGATGGCCGGCATGGGCATCGCCTTCCTGTCACATCACACTTTCGCCATGGAAGCCGAATACGGCCGCCTGCAGCGCCTGGACATCCAGGACACGCCGGTGATCCGCGAATGGAACGTCGTCGCCCGCGCCGACCGCCCGCTCACCCCTGCGCTGGAGGCGCTGCTGGAGTTCCTGCAGACGGAAGGGGCGGCGATGATGCGGGCGATGGAGCGCTGACCGGACGCGGAAAAGAAAAACGCGCCCGCAGGCGCGTTTCGGATGCTCAGGGTACGAGACGTTCAGCGCACGATCTGCGTCAGCTCGCCGGCCTTGTAGCGTGCGGCGATCTTCTCCAGCGACAGCGGCTTGATCTTGCTCGCCATGCCGGCGCAGCCGAAGGCTTCGAAGCGGGCCTTGCACACCTGCTTGGCGGCTTCGCGCGCGGGTTTGTTGAACTCGCGCGGGTCGAACTTGGACGGATTCTCGAACAGGAACTTGCGGATCGCGCCGGTCATCGCCAGGCGGATGTCGGTGTCGATGTTGATCTTGCGCACGCCGTACTTGATGCCCTGCACGATCTCCTCGACCGGCACGCCGTAGGTTTCCTTCATGTCGCCGCCGTACTGGCGGATGATCGCGAGCAGCTCCTGCGGCACACTGCTGGAGCCGTGCATCACCAGGTGGGTGTTGGGGATGCGTGCGTGGATGGCCTTGATGCGGTCGATGGCGAGGATGTCGCCGGTGGGCTTGCGGGTGAACTTGTAGGCGCCGTGGCTGGTGCCGATGGCGATCGCGAGCGCGTCGCAGTCGGTCTGCTTGACGAAGTCGGCGGCCTGGTCGGGGTCGGTGAGCAGCGCGCTGTGGTCGAGCTTGCCTTCCGCGCCGATGCCGTCTTCCTCGCCCGCCATGCCGGTTTCCAGCGAGCCCAGGCAGCCGAGCTCGGCTTCCACCGTGACGCCGATGGCGTGCGAGAACTTCACCACTTCGCGCGTCACGGCGACGTTGTATTCGTAGGAGGAGGGCGTCTTGCCGTCTTCCATCAGCGAGCCGTCCATCATCACGCTGGAGAAGCCGGAGCGGATCGCGCCCATGCAGATCGCCGGGCTCTGGCCGTGGTCCTGGTGCATCACGACCGGGATGTGCGGGTAGGCTTCGATGGCGGCGTCGATCAGGTGGCGCAGGAAGGCTTCGCCGGCGTATTTGCGCGCGCCGGCCGAGGCCTGCATGATCACCGGGCTGTCGCACTCGGCTGCCGCTTCCATGATGGCCTGGACCTGTTCGAGGTTGTTCACGTTGAACGCGGGCAGGCCATAGCTGTGTTCAGCCGCGTGGTCGAGCAGCTGGCGCATGGAAACGAGGGGCATTTCTGATCTCCGAGGGGCCGGTCTGGGCCGGCGATGCGGGTGAGGTAAAGACCGAATTCTAGCCCGACCGTTCGGGCGCCGGAACGGGCCGTCGCGGATAGTCACAAATGGCCGTGCGCGATCGCACGGGCGCTTGCCCAACAGGGTTCGGGTTGGCAACGCGGCAGGTCTGGCAGCGGGGGATGCGCGGAGCAGACGAGCACTGTCCGAGTCCCGAGCGAAGCGAGGTCGAGTTGCGCAGGATGCGGAGCGCATCCCCCGCCGCCAGACCGGATTCTGCGCGCTTCCGCTCGAATACCGCGCGGTTGGTCACTCACTCCAGCGTCCCCGGCGCCGGATGATCCCCCACGCGCACGATCTTCAACGTGTTCGTCCCGCCCGAGGCGCCAATCGGCTCGCCGATGGTGAGCACGATGAGGTCGCCGTAATCGACCACGCCCTGCTCGAGCAGCACCTGCTCGGCTTCCCACAGCAGCAGGTCGCGGTCGTTGTGGGTCTGGCTCATCAGCAGCGGATACACCTCGCGGTACAGCGTCATCTGGTTGCGCGCGCGGATTTCCGGCGTCAGCGCATACACCGGCACGCCGCAGTTGAGCCGGCTCATCCACAGCGCGGTGGAGCCGGTCTGCGTCAATGAGGCGATGGCCTTCACGTTGAGGTGGTAGGCGGTCCACATCGCCGCCATCGCGATCGACTGGTCGATGCGGGTGAACACGCGGTTCAGCACCTCGCGGTCGAGGCTGACTTCGGCGGATTTTTCCGCTTCGAGGCAGACCCGGCTCATCGCCTCGACGACCTCGACCGGAAACTGGCCCGATGCCGTCTCCGCCGACAGCATCACCGCATCGGTGCCGTCGAGCACCGCGTTGGCCACGTCCGACACTTCGGCGCGGGTCGGCACCGGGCTGTTGATCATCGACTCCATCATCTGCGTGGCGGTGATGGTGAGCTTGTTGCGGTCGCGCGCGGCGCGGATCATCTTCTTCTGCAGCGCCGGCACCGCGGCGTCCCCCACCTCCACCGCGAGGTCGCCGCGCGCCACCATGATGCCGTCGGACGCGTCGAGGATCTCGTCGAGGTTGGCCACCGCCTCGGTGCGCTCGATCTTGGCGATCAGCAGCGCATCGGCGCCGGCCGCGCGCATCAACTGGCGCGCCATGTACATGTCGGCGGCGCTCTTGGGGAAGGACACGGCGACGAAATCGACGCCGATCTGCGCCGCGGTCTTGATGTCGTCCATGTCCTTGGCGGTGAGCGCCGGCGCGGTCAGACCGCCGCCCTGGCGGTTGATGCCCTTGTTGTTCGACAGTTCGCCGCCCACCTTCACCACGGTGCGGATCTCGTGGCCGATGACCCGCGTCACGCCGAGCTTGAGCCGTCCGTCGTCGAGCAGCAGCACGTCGCCCGCCTTCACGTCCTTGGGCAGGTCCTTGTAGTCCAGCCCGACGCGTTGTGCGTTCCCCAGTTCGCAACGGGCGTCGAGAATGAACTCGGCGTCCTTTTGCAGTGTCACCTTGCCATCGGCGAAGCGGCCGACGCGGATCTTCGGGCCTTGCAGGTCGGCGAGGATGCCGACCGGTCGGCCGGCCCGTGCCGAGGCTTCGCGCACGGCCTCGGCGCGGGCGATGTGATCCTCGGTCTTGCCGTGGGAGAAGTTCATGCGCACCACATCGATGCCGGCGTGCACCATGCGCTCCAGCACCTGCGGATCGGTCGAGGAAGGGCCCAGCGTGGCGACGATCTTGGTGTGCCGTGGCATGTTGTCTCCCGTGATTGTGCTTTTCGGATCGCTGCATTCTAGCGCCCGTCGCATGGAGCGTTGGCCGGGCGCTGCGAGGGTTTCTTGCCGACAGGCTGCGCTTCGCTGTCCTATAATGATGTCATCTGGATTGGGGGGCTGATCATGGCGGAAGGGATTGTTTGGGGCGCGCTGGCACTCATCCTGGTCACGGCGATGGTGCGTTTCTTCGGCCGCAGCAAGCCTGCGCCTGCCCAACCCGTCGCGTTGCGTGAGCTTCATCCGTACCACTGCGTGTCGATCAAGTCGGCTTCGAATGCCTGTGCAGTGGCAAGACGGTTGGAAGGCTTGCGCTTCCTCGCCCATGAGGCGCCGACCCTGCCGCTGCCGGGCTGCAGCGCGCTCAAATGCACGTGCACATACGCGCATCACGACGACCGCCGCCATCATGCGCGCCGCAATATCTGGTCGCCCCGGCTGCAGCACGGCGCCCCGGACGCCGAGGGTGAACTCGACCGGCGCGCCACTGCGGGGCGGCGCAAGACCGACGGGGTGTTCCACCCTGCGAGTTGAGCCCTGCTTGGGCCAAGTTTGCGTGCGGTGGGTTCAGCGCAGCGCGCGGGCGATGAAGTTGCGCGGCACCCGGCTGCGTGGCACGCGGCCGTCGAACCAGGCGCGCACATCCTCGTCCAGGCCGATGCCGTGCATGTAGTTGTACAGCGCCTTGTTCAAGGCAATGCCCAGTGTGGCGTGGTCGGTGCCGGTAGGGTCGATGAAGCCGACGTCGTTCTTCGCGAAGCTGATCGGCGGCAGCGGCTTCAGCGTGACGCCGAACTCCTCGGGCTGCTGGCCGACCGGCGAATGCACGGTACAGGCGAAGCGGTGGAAGAATCCCGAGTGGATGCAGCCGGCCTCGAACAACTGGCGCACGTATTCGAGTGCATCCACAGTGTCCTGCACGGTCTGCGTCGGGAAGCCGTACATCAGGTAGGCGTGCACCAGGATGCCGGCTTCGGCGAAACCGTGGGTGACGCGTGCCACCTGTTCCACCGACACGCCTTTCTTCATCAGCTTCAGCAGCCGGTCCGAGGCGACTTCCAGGCCGCCGGAGACGGCGATGCAGCCGCTGTCGGCCAGCAACTGGCACACCTCGGGGGTGAACGACTTCTCGAAGCGGATGTTGCCCCACCATGAGATCGCGCGCTTGCGCTCGAGCAGCTCGAGCGCGAGGGCCTTCAGCGCTTTCGGTGGTGCGGCCTCGTCGACAAAGTGGAAACCGCTCTGGCCGGTTTCGGCGATGATCGCCTCGATGCGGTCCGCCAGGGTCGCGGCGGTCGCGCCGTCGTAGCGCGAGATGTAGTCGAGGCTGATGTCGCAGAAGCTGCACTTCTTCCAGTAGCAGCCGTGCGCCACGGTGAGCTTGTTCCAGCGCCCGTCCGACCACAGGCGGTGCATCGGGTTGAGCATGTCGAGGACCGACAGGTAGCGGTCGAGCGGCAGGCCGTCCCAGGTGGGTGTGCCCACTTCGGCAAAGGGAATGTCGGGTTCGACGAAGTTGATGTAACGCACCGCGCCGCTCTCCGCATCGCGCACGAAGGTGCGGACCAGGCGCTGGCGCGAGCGCTTTCCGGCCAGGTGCTCGAGGAGGGCCAGCAGCGGCCGCTCGCCGGCATCCAGCGTCACGTAGTCGAAGAAATCGAACACCCGTGGCTCGGCCAGTTCGCGCAGTTCGGTGTTCACGAAGCCCCCACCCAGCACGGTGACGATGGCCGGGTCGAAGGCCTTTACCGCCTGGGCGATGCGGAACGCACCATATACCGACCCGGGAAATGGCACCGACAGCAGCACCACCTGCGGCCTGTGGCGTTCCAGCGCGGACACGGTGAGCTCGCGCAGGATGTCATCCACCAGCTTGTGCGGCGCGGCCAGCGCACTGGCCAGCGGCTCGAAGGTGGGCTGGCTCTGCGCCAGGGATTCCGCATAGCGCACGAACTCGAAGCGCGGATCCACCGCGTCGCGCAGCACGTCGGCAAGGTCGTTGAGGTAAAGCGTGGCCAGGTGACGGGCGCGGTCCTGGGTGCCGAGCGCGCCGAAGGCCCAGGCCAGCGGATCGCCGCCGGTCGGGTCGTCCGGATCCACGTAAACATCGAGCGCATCGAAGCGCGGCCCTTCGGGCAGGAAGGCGCGGCTGGCGACGCGGTGCGCAATCGTGGTGTCACGCCCCTGCAGGAAGGCAATCACCGGGTCGATCGTCGAGCGGTAGCGGTCGAAATGCTCGAGGAAGAAGCTCACCATCGCCGAGCGCTTGCGCGCCGCCTGCGCCTGCGCGCGTTCGCGAATCTGATCCAGCCCTGCGCCGCTGAAAAGGCGCAGCACCAGCGCCAGCGCGAGATCCTCCTGCACCGCATCGATGCCACGTGAACGCAGGAAGCCGGTGATGTAGGCGGTGGAGGGGTAGGGCGTGTTCAACTGCGTCATCGGCGGGATGATCGACAGCACGCGCATCGACAGGTTCTGAATGGGCGGCTTCATGTTTCGGTGCGAAGGGCTGCTGCACGTTGGGACAGACTGGACGAACGCATCATGCCCGACCTTGCAGGCTGGTGCGCGCGAGCGCGGCAAACGCCCGACTCGATCAGGTTCTTACTTCATATGACGTTCAGCATGTCTTGGGCTATGTTGAAAGAAAGCGGGATTTTCTTGACGGAGGGGAGGATGGAATGATGAACCGCGTGCGATTGGCAGGATTCGTCGTCAGTGTTGGCCTGGGATTCGCTTCATTCGGTGCGCTGGCCGAGGCGCCCGACGCATTGAAGCCTGCGGTGCCGCAAACCGCGGGCTTCTCGTCCAAGCCCTTGATCATTGCGCCTATGAGCGGCGATGACAGCAAGGAGATCGTGATCATCGCGGTCGATATCGCTCCCGGCGCCGCTTCGCCGGTTCACACACATCCGGGTGACTGCGTCGGGGTGGTGATCGACGGCACGGTGGATATCGGTGCTGAAGGTCAGGCTGTGCGCAGGCTGTCCGCCAACGAGGCCGTACATACGCCGCGAGGAGTCGTGCATCAGTGGCGTAATACGAGCGACAAGCCGCTGCGCCTGATGACGACCGTGGTGTATGACAAGGGCCAGCCCAGGGTGCAGGTCGTGCCCGGGCCGCTGAAGTAGCCGCGGGCGATCGTCGCGGGCTTGTCCCAGGAGCTCAGGGGATCAGAGGCCTGAGAGCAGAACGGCCACCCTGCAGGGTGGCCGTTGCTTTGCACGGGTCAGGCGATCAGCCGCTGAACCGTGCTTCCAGCGCCGCGATCGCCGGCAGAGTCTTGCCTTCCAGGAACTCGAGGAAGGCGCCGCCGCCGGTGGAGATGTAGCCCACGTCATCGGCGATGTGGAACTTGGCGATTGCCGCCAGCGTGTCGCCGCCGCCGGCGATGGAGAAGGCTTGCGAGTGGGCGATCGCCGAGGCCATCATCTTCGTGCCGCCGGCGAACTGGGCGTGTTCGAACACGCCGACCGGCCCGTTCCAGACGATGGTGCCGGCATGGGCGATGATGTCGGCGAGCTTGGCAGACGTCTTGGGGCCGAAGTCGAGGATGCGGTCGTGCGGACCGACTTCATCCACCGAGATGCGGTTGGCGCGGGCCAGCGCCGACACCTCGTCCGCGACAACGACGTCGGTGGGCAGCGGCACTTCGGCGCCGCGCGCCTTCATGATGTCCATCACCTGCTGCGCCTCGCGCACCATCTCCGGTTCGGCGAGAGATTCGCCGATGCGCTTGCCCGCCGCCAGCAGGAAGGTGTTGGCGATGCCGCCACCGACGATCAACTGGTCGACCTTGTCGGCCAGGGTCTTGAGGATGGTGAGCTTGGTCGACACCTTGGCGCCGCCGACGATCGCGACCAGCGGCCGCGCCGGGTTGTGCAGCGCCTTGGACAGCGCGTCGATTTCGGCGCCCATCAGGATGCCGGCGCAGGCCACCGGCGCGAAGCGGGCGATGCCGTGGGTGGTGGCTTCGGCGCGGTGGGCGGTGCCGAAGGCGTCGTTGACGTAGACGTCGCACAGCGCGGCCATCTTCTTGGCGAGTTCTTCGTTATCCTTCTTTTCGCCCTTGTTGCAGCGGCAGTTCTCGAGCAGGACCACCTCGCCGGGCTTGACCTCGAAGCCGCCGTCGACCCAGTTCTGCACCAGACGCACCGGCTTGTCGAGCAGTTGGCCCAGGCGCACCGCCACCGGCAGCAGGGTGTCGTCGGCGTGCAGTTCGCCCTCGGTGGGGCGGCCGAGGTGGGAGGTGACCATCACCGCCGCGCCGTTGTCGAGGCAGTAGCGGATGGACGGGATGGAGGCGCGGATGCGGGTGTCCTCGGTGATGTTGCCGGCTTCGTCCTGCGGCACGTTGAGGTCGGCGCGGATGAACACCTTCTTGCCGCGCACGTCGAGGTCGGTCAGTTTCTTGACTTGCATGATTCGCTTCGGTCTCGTGAAAACGCCCTGCGGGGCAGGGCGTCGGTTCGATTGGATGTCCGTGTTACTTGGCGTTGGCGAAGGCGCGCGCGGCGTCGAGCATGCGGCAGGAGTAACCCCACTCGTTGTCGTACCAGGCCAGCACCTTGACCAGCACCGAGCCGTCTTCGCCCTTGATGACGCGGGTCTGGGTCGCGTCGAAGGTGGAGGACACGGTGGTGTGGTTGAAGTCGGAGGACACCAGCGGTTCGGTGTTGACGGCCAGGATGCCCTTCAGCGGGCCGTTGGCCGCCGCGGTCATCAGCTCGTTGATCTCTTCCTTGGTGGTGGCGCGCTCGGCGGTGAAGGTGAGATCGACCAGCGAGACGTTGATGGTCGGCACGCGCAGCGCGAAGCCATCGACCTTGCCGGCGAGCTGCGGCAGCACCAGGCCGACCGCCTTGGCGGCGCCGGTCTTGGTCGGGATGATGTTGGCGGCGGCGGCACGGGCGCGGCGCAGGTCCTTGTGGCGCACATCCACGGTGACCTGGTCGTTGGTGTAGGCGTGGATCGTGGTCATCAGGCCCTGCTTGATGCCGACGCTGTCGGCCAGCACCTTGGCGACCGGGGCCAGACAGTTGGTGGTGCACGAGGCGTTCGAGACGACGGTCATGTCGCCCTTCAGAACATCTTCATTGACGCCCATGACGATGGTGGTGTCCACGTCGTCACCGCCCGGGGCGGAGATCAGCACGCGCCGGGCGCCCTGGTCGAGCAGGGCCTGCGCCTTGGCCTTGGTGGTGTAGGCGCCGGTGCATTCGAGCAGCACGTCCACGCCATGGCTGCCCCAGTTGACGCCCTTCGGGTCCTTGGTGGAGTAGAAGGGGATCTTCTTGCCGTCGATGATGATGATGTTCTCCCCCTCGGTGTCGACCGTGGTGGCGAAGCGGCCGTGGGTGGTGTCGTACTTGAGCAGGTGGGCGTTGGTCGTCAGATCGCCGGAGGCGTTGATGGCGACCACTTCGAATTCGTTCTGCAGCCCCTGCTCGTAGATGGCGCGCAGCGTGCAGCGACCGATACGACCGAAACCGTTGATGGCGACCTTGATGCTCATCGATGCTTCTCCCTGAGATAACGGCGAAAAACCGGATGTTGATGTTTGCTGATGCCCTGCCGGCTCGCGCCGGACCGCGCCCTGATGTGCTGCGGGAGCGGTCCGTCTCCGGAGCCGCTCCCGCGCAAGGTTCTCGTCAGAGCACCGATTTCACTGCCTGCACCACCGCATCCGCGGTGATGCCGAAATACTTGAACAGCTCGCCCGCCGGGGCCGACTCGCCAAAGCGGTCGATGCCGATCACGCGACCGTCGAGCCCGACGTACTTGTACCAGCCGTCGGTGCAGCCGGCCTCGACCGCGACGCGCGGCAGGCCGGCGGGCAGCACGCTCGCCTTGTATGCAGCGTCCTGGCGGTCGAACACGTTGGTCGAGGGCATGGACACCACGCGCACTGCAATGCCTTCGTCGGCCAGCGCCTGTTGCGCCGCCATGGCCAGCGCGACTTCCGAGCCGGTGGCGATGATCACGGCACGGGCTTGGCCGGGCGCTTCGGACAGCACGTAGCCGCCCTTGCGGATCGCGGCGACCTGATCCGCCGTGCGCGCCTGGAAGGGGAGGTTCTGGCGCGAGAAGCACAGCGACGACGGGCCCGTCTTGCGCTCGATGGCGCAGGCCCAGGCGACCGCCGATTCGGTGGTGTCGCAGGGACGCCAGACGTCCATGTTGGGGATCACGCGCAGCGAGGCGGTCTGCTCGACCGGCTGGTGGGTGGGCCCGTCCTCGCCGAGGCCGATCGAGTCGTGGGTGAACACGAAGACCTGGCGCAGCTTCATCAGCGCCGCCATGCGCAGCGCGTTGCGGGCGTACTCGCTGAACATCAGGAAGGTGGCGGTGTAGGGGATCAGCCCGCCGTGCAGCGCGAGGCCGTTGGCGATGGCCGCCATGCCGAATTCGCGCACGCCGTAGTAGATGTAGTTGCCGCCTTCGGTCCTGGTGATGCCCTTCGCGCCCGACCACAGCGTGAGGTTGGAGCCAGCGAGGTCGGCCGAGCCGCCGATCAGTTCGGGCAGCTTGGGGGCGAAGGCTTCGATCGCGTTCTGGCTGGCCTTGCGCGTGGCGATGGTCTCGGCCTTGTCGGCGATCTTCGCCAGCACGCTTTCCACATGCTGCGGCCAGTCCGCCGGCAGCGCGTTGTCGATGACGCGGCGCTTGAACTCGGCGGCGAGCTCAGGGAAGGCGGCCTGGTAGGCGGCGAACTTGGCGTTCCAGTTGGCTTCCAGCACGCCGCCGTTGGCGCGCGCATCCCATGCGGCGTAGACGTCGGCCGGAATGTGGAACGGCGGGTGCGACCAGCCGATGTGGGCGCGCGCGGCCTCGATCTCGGCGGCGCCCAGCGGTGCGCCATGCACGTCGTGGCTGCCCTGCTTGTTCGGTGCGCCGGCGCCGATCACCGTCTTGCAGCAGATCAGCGTCGGGCGGGTGGTGTCGGCCTTCGCCTGCTCGATGGCGGCTTCGATCGCCTCCGCCTCGTGGCCCTCGACGTCGCGGATCACCTGCCAGCCGTAGGCTTCGAAGCGCTTGGGCGTGTCGTCGGTGAACCAGCCTTCGACGTGACCGTCGATGGAAATGCCATTGTCGTCGTAGAAGGCGGTCAGCTTGCCCAGGCCCCAGGTGCCGGCGAGCGAACAGGCTTCGTGCGAGATGCCTTCCATCAGGCAGCCGTCGCCGAGGAAGACCCAGGTGCGGTGGTCAACCACGGTGTGGCCCGGGCGGTTGAACTCGGTGGCCAGCACCTTCTCGGCCAGCGCCATGCCCACCGCATTGGTGATGCCCTGGCCGAGGGGGCCGGTGGTGGTCTCGATACCCGGGGCGTAGCCGTATTCGGGGTGGCCCGGGGTCTTGCTGTGCAACTGGCGGAAGCGCTTGATCTCCTCGATCGGCAGGTCATAGCCGGTGAGGTGCAGCAGCGCGTAGAGCAGCATCGAGCCGTGGCCGTTGGACAACACGAAGCGGTCGCGGTCGGCCCACTTCGGGTTGGCCGGGTTGTGCTTCAGGTGGCGGCGCCACAGCACTTCGGCGATCTCGGCCATGCCCATCGGCGCGCCGGGATGGCCTGAATTGGCCTGCTGCACGGCATCCATGGCCAGGGCACGGATTGCGCCGGTGATCGGATTGAAGACGGGGGGACGGGCTGCGCTCGAAGACGACATGGCGTGGTGGGCCGACGCGGGGCTCAATGGCTAAAACGGGAATTATCCTTGATTGCGCGGGTGTTTGGTAGGACGACGGTCACGATCCCGCCGCGAGGTGCGCCGCTCGGAACCGCCCGCTGCATGGCTGCCGGGCCGCGCCCCGCAGTGCGATAATGTCGCGTCGGGCACGCCGGCCTGCGGGCGCAGTCGGGCGCGCCCGCTGCAAGAGTGGGAGGAATCATGAGCCACAAACACCTGCATCTTCTGCGCGCGATCTATCAGGATCCGCCCAGCGGCAACATCCACTGGCGCGAGGTCGAGTCGCTGCTGACCCACCTCGGCGCGACGGTCGAACCGGCCCACGGCGCGCGTTTCCGGGTCGTGCTGAACCACATGGAAGTCTTCCTGCATCATCCGCACAACAGCAGCACCTGCGGCAAGCAGGACATCAAGACCCTGCGCGAATTCCTTGCGCGGGCCGGCGTCACGCTCGCCAGCTACGAAGGCAGCCAGCACTGAACCTGTCGTCCGCGGCGGCATCACAGATGCTTGCGGCGCCGCTCCGTCAGCTTCCAGATCAGCGGCGTGAGGATGAGCTGCATCGCCAGGTCGAGCTTGCCGCCGGGAATGACGATGGTGTTGGCGCGGCTCATGAACGAGTCGTGGATCATGCGCAGCAGGTAGGGGAAATCCACGCCGCGCGGATCGCGAAAGCGGATCACCACCAGCGATTCGTCCTGCGTGGGCACTTCGCGCGCAATGAAAGGATTGGACGTGTCGACCACCGGCACGCGCTGGAAGTTGATGTGGGTGCGCGAGAACTGCGGCACGATGTAATGCACGTAGTCGTGCATGCGGCGCAGGATGGTGTCGGTCACCGCCTCGGTGGAGTAGCCGCGAGTGCGCTTGTCGCGGTGCAGCTTCTGGATCCATTCGAGGTTGACCACCGGCACGACGCCGATCAGCAGGTCGACATACCGGGTGACGTCGACCCGGTCGGTGACTACCGCGCCGTGCAGCCCCTCGTAGAACAGGCAATCGGTGCCCACCGGGAGGTCTTCCCAGGGCGTGAACGTGCCCTGTGGCTGGCCCCAGGCGACGGCCTCGCTCTCGAAGTGGATGTAGTGGCGGCGGCGGCCGATGCCGGATTCGCCATAGCCGCGGAACAGCGCCTCGAGCTCCTCGAAGGCGTTGGCCTCCGGTCCGAAGTGGCTGATGCCGCGCTGGCCGACGCGCTCGGCGTCCTCGATCAGCGCGTTCATCTCGCTGCGGGTGTAGCGATGGAAGCTGTCGCCTTCGACGATCGCGGCGTTCACCTCCTCGCGGTGGAAGATGGCTTCAAACGTGTGCTTGACCGTCGTGGTGCCGGCGCCGGATGAGCCGGTTACGGCGATGATCGGGTGCTTCTTGGACATGGATGTGCTCCGTTCGACCGTGCTCAGGACCGGCCCTTGAGCCAGGCGGACCATTCGGCGAACAGGGTGGGGCTGGCCGCCGCGATTACGCCGCGCTTGACCGCCGGGCCAGCCATCAGCGTGCCGCCGTCGAGCGCGGCAGCGGAGCCGCCTGCTTCGGCGAGGATCAGCGCGCCCGCGGCATAGTCCCACAGCATCTGGCCGCCGTGCAGATAGACGTCGAGGCGGCCGGCGGCGACGAAGCACCATTCCAGCGCGCTGGAGCCGAAGTTGCGTTGCGAATAGTAGGGTGGCCTGACGGCCAGCTCGTCGGCGAGGCGATTGCTGACGCGCTTGAAATCGACGCCAGCCACCGCGTCGGCAACCTGCGTCGCCGGGGCGCGCAGCGGCAGCGCAACGCCGTTCAGGAACGCACCGGCGCCGCGCGCGGCATAAAAGGCTTCATCCGTCACCGGATTGTAGACGACGCCGAAATCCGGCTGATGATCGACCAGGTAGGCGATGGACACCGCGAAGAAGGGGATGCCGTTGGCGAAATTGGTGGTGCCGTCGATCGGGTCGATGCACCACAGGCCGTCGCGGCCGGTGCTCCACAGGCGGGCTTGCTGCTCCCCGCTCATTTCCTCGCCGAGCACGGCGGCGGGCAGGAGCTGCGGCAGTGCCTCGGTGAAGCGTTGCTGCGAGGCGATGTCGGCCTCGGTGAACAGCGAGCCGTCGCTCTTTCTGTTACGTGCGGACTTCAGGTAGCGCGGCAGGATCTCCTCGCGCGCGATGTCCCGCACGACCGATTCGAGGGCGCGCGCCTGGGTCAGGCGGCTGCTTGCGTTGTTCATCTCGGGCCTCTGGCGGTGATGTCCAGGAGAGGCGAGGCCAGGGCCGCGCCTGCACCGGACGTATCGCCCCGCATCGGCGACGCGCGCGGCGCGGCGTCTTCACTTCGGGGCGGGCTTATAATTTTACGATGATTTCCCGCTTTCATTTCCCGACGCCCGTGCCGCACGCCGGCGAGATCGAGCTGCCCGAGTCCGTCGCCCATCACGCGGTGAGGGTGCTGCGCCTGGGCGATGGCGATCCGCTGGTGTTGTTCGACGGTGCCGGCGGAGAAGTCGAGGCGCGCCTGGTGCTGCGTGGCAGGACGGCTTTCGCCGCGCTCGGCGGCTACCGCGAGCCGCAGCGCGAGTCGCCGCTGCGCCTGGTGCTGGTGCAGGCGCTGGCCACCGGCGACAAGATGGACTGGATCGTGCAGAAGGCGGTGGAGCTGGGCGTGTCGGCCATACAGCCGATCCAGGCCGAGCGCTCGGTGCTGCGCCTCGCCGGAGAGCGCGCCGACAAGCGGCGTGCGCACTGGCAGCAGGTCGCCGTTTCGGCCTGCGAGCAGTCGGGCCGCAATCGCGTGCCCGAAGTGGCGGCGCCGCTGCCGCTGGCGCAGTGGCTCGGCCGCGGATCCGGGGCGGTGCGCTATGTGCTTTCTCCGGGGGGAGAGTCCAGCCTGGGCACGGGGCCCTCGCCGGACGCCGAGGTGCAGCTCATGATCGGGCCGGAAGGCGGATGGACGGAGCATGAGCTGGCTGCATGCAGCGCCGCCGGTTGCGTTGCCGTGGGACTTGGTCCGCGCGTGCTGCGCACCGAGACGGCGGGCCTGGCGGCGATCGCCGTGCTGCAGGCGCGCTGGGGTGATCTCTGAGCGGCAGCGCCGGGCCCGCGATTCGTCGTGCCGTGCTCCGGACAGGCTGCGCGATGCCGCCCGAGGCGTAAGGCTTCCGCTAGAATCGCGGCATTCACAAACAGTCCGGCGAGGCGTTGGCCAAGGTCTCGCCGGTGCAACGATGCGGTGAGCGCTTGAACGCCGATTCCCTGCCTGTCCCGGCCGCTGCAGCGCCGGCAGATTCCACTTCGCAGTTCGTCGCCTGGGTGCGGGGCGCAGCGCCCTATATCCACGCCTTTCGCGGCAAGACCTTCGTGCTCGGTTTCGGCGGCGAGGTCGCGGCCGGCGAGCGCGCGCAGACCCTGGCCTACGACTGCAACCTGCTCGCCGCGCTGGGCATCCGCCTGGTGCTGGTGCATGGCGCCCGCCCGCAGATCGACACCGAACTGGCGCGACGCGGCCTCGAGCCGCGCTTTCACCAGGGGCTGCGCGTGACCGATGCCGCTGCGCTGGAGTGCGTCAAGGCGGCGATGGCGGTGACGCGTTTCGAGGTCGAGGCGCTGCTGTCGCAGGGATTGCCGAACACGCCGATGGCCGGCAGCTACATGCGCGTGACCGGCGGCAACTTCATCACCGCGCGGCCAGTGGGCGTGGTCGATGGCGTCGATTACCAATACACCGGCGCAGTGCGCCGCATCATCGCCGAGGAGATCAACGCCGACCTCGACCAGCAGAACGTGGTGCTGATCACGCCGCTGGGCGTGTCCCCGGCCGGCGAGATCTTCAACCTCGCGATGGAGGAGGTGGCCGAGGCAGTGGCGGTTGCGCTCAAGGCGGAAAAGCTGATCTACCTGTGCGATGCGCCCGGTCTGCTCGACAACGACGGCCGCTTGATCGAGTCGGTGACGGCGGACGAGGCGCAGCAGAAGCTCGATGCGGGCGAGGGGCTCACCGAGGATCTGCACCTGTACCTGCCCTGTGCGATCCGGTCGGTGCGACGCGGCGTGTCGCGCTGCCACCTCATCGACCGCGACAAGGATGGTGCGCTGCTGCTCGAGTTCTTCACGCGGGCGGGTGTCGGCACCGTGGTGTCGCGCGATCCGCTGTTCCGCCTGCGCGAGGCCACGATCGACGACGTCGGTGCGCTGGTGTCGCTGATCTCGCCGATGGAGGCCGATGGTACCCTGGTGCGACGCGGGCGCGAGTTGCTGGAGCAGGAAATCGAGCGCTTCACCGTGGTCGAGCACGACGGCGTGCTGGTCGGCTGCGCGGCGCTGTACCCGTTCAGCGAGGAGAACGCTGCCGAACTCGCCTGCCTGGCGGTGACGCCCGAATACCGTCGCGCCGGCCTCGGTGATCAACTGCTCAAGCGCATCGAGCGGCGCGCGCGGGTGCAGCGCCTGGAGCGCCTGTTCGTGCTCACCACGCGCACCGCGCACTGGTTCCGCGAGCGCGGTTTCTCCGAAACCGGCCCCGAGGCGCTGCCGCAGAAGAAGCGCGATCTCTACAACTACCAGCGCCGCTCCAAGGTGTTCGTGAAGTCGCTATGACGATCGCCGCCGCTGGTGTGCGCAGCCGATGAGGCGGGACGCGTGATGAAGGGCAGGGAGCTCTCCCTGCTGCGCCGGGTTGCCGAAGGCGTCCATGGCGTGGAGGCGCTGCTCGATGCCGACGGCCGGCTGCTGTGGATCAGTCCGTCGATCGAGCGCGTGACCGGCCGCACGCCGGCGCAATGCCTGGCTGCCAGTGACGCGATCGAACTCCTGGTGATGGATTCCGACCGCGAACACGGCCGCCGGCTTTTCGCGCAGGGTTTGTCCGACAGTGCGCCGCAGGACGCGGAACTGCGCTTTTCCCGCGCCGACGGCAGCGTGGTGTGGATGGCCACCCACTGGCGGCGGCTGGATGGGGAAGAGGATGAGCCGCCGATGCTGCAGTTGTCGACCGAGGACATCCAGTCGCGCAAGGAAACCGAGTACAAGCTGCTCGAAACGGTGGCCGAACTGCGCCGCGCGCAGGCCTTGCGCGAGCACTATCTGGTGCGCAGCAACGACGAGCGCCAGCGCCTCGCGGCCCTGCTCAACCTGATCCGACTGGGCATCCTCTTCATCGACAACGAGCGTCGCGTGCTCTATGCGAATCGCGCGATGCTCGAGATCTGGGGCTTTCCGCCCCACACCAACCTGATCGGCACGCGCGAGGCGGTGCTCAAGGAGTCGGCAGTGCCGCTGCTTGCCGAGCCCGAGGCCTTTCTCGCCCATCTCGACCATGTCGTCACGAGTCATCTGACGGTCAGCGAGCCCTTCGAGATCCGCTTCCGCGATGGGCGCATCGTGACCGACATGTCCGCTGTGGTGGTGGGCGGGCGCGCGGCGCACGGTATCGGGCGGCTCTGGATCTACGAGGACATCACCGAATCGCGCCGGGTGTCGGAGCAACTGGTGGCGCTTGCGGAGCGCGATCCGCTCACCAACCTGTACAACCGGCGCCGCTTCCACGAGGAGCTCGAGCGCATGCTCGTCGATGCCTCGCGGCGCAACGGCAAGGTGGGCCTGGTGGCGGTCGATCTGGATGGTTTCAAGCCGATCAATGACGCCTTCGGTCACCAGGCCGGCGACGAGGTTCTGGTGGGCTTGGCCGAGGGAGTCAGGCGCATCATCCGCCGCAACGAGATGCTCTTTCGCCTGGGGGGCGACGAATTCGCGCTGCTGGTGCCGGACACGGACACGCACGGCCTGTCCGAGCTTGCGACTCGCCTGCGCGAGGGCATCGAAGCCCTGCAATTCAGTTTCGAAGGCCGCACGGTGGGTGTCACCGCCAGCCTCGGCGTGGCGATCTATCCTGAACACGCGGTCGATGCCGGGGCCTTGATGGCCGCTGCTGACGAGGCCTTGTATCGTTCGAAGAGCGAAGGACGCAACCGCTGGACGCTGTCGTCGCGTCGGGTGGGCGAGCTGGGCGCTCATTCGGGCTAGAATGCAGTCTCGGCTTCTTGATGAATCATTCTGAGGATTGAACGATGGCGCGCATGGTGAACTGCGTGAAGCTCGGCCGCGAGGCCGAAGGGCTGGATGTTCCGCCGGTTCCGGGCGAGATGGGCAAGCGGATCTTCGACAGCGTGTCGAAGGAGGCCTGGCAGCAATGGGTCAAGTACCAGACCATGCTGATCAACGAGAACCGCCTGAACCTGATGGACGCGCGGGCGCGGAAGTACCTCGCCGAACAGATGGAAAAGCACTTCTTCGGCGGTGGTGCCGATCAGGTCAGCGGCTACGTGCCGCCTGCACAGTAGGCGCGTGATGCGCCGACCTCCCGTTGCGGGTGGTCGGCGGGAGCCAGAAAGCATGAAGGGGATGGTNNATCCCCTTCATGCTTTCTGGCAGCGGACTCTCGGGCTCAGGCCTGCTTGTTCTTTCCCGCTTCCTTGGCGATCGACTTCTCGTAGCGGACGTCGCTGCCGCGCACGAGGAAGACCACGAACTCGGCGATGTTCTTGGCGTGATCGCCGATGCGCTCGATCGATTTGGCGATGAACAGCAGATCGAGGCTGTTGGTGATGGTTCGCGGGTCTTCCATCATGAAGGTGATGAGCTGGCGCATCGTCCCCTTGAAGTTCGCGTCGACTTCCGCATCCTGCTGCTTGATCGCGTCGATGCTCGACGCGTCGGCCCGCGCGAAGCCGTCGAGCGCACTGCGCAGCATGTCCAGCGCGATCGCGGCGCTGTGGCCGAGTTCCACCCGCGGCGAGATGGGCTGGTCGCCGCCATGCAGGCGCTTGGCCGCCTTCGCGATCTTCTTCGCCTCATCGCCGATGCGCTCGAGATCGGATGCCGACTTCACCACCGTCATTACCAGACGCAGGTCGACCGCGGTCGGCTGACGCTTGGCAATGATGTGGTTGCATTCCTCATCGATCTGCATCTCGAGCAGGTTGATGCGGTGGTCGCTCTCGATCACCTGATCCAGCAGGGCGATGTTTCCCGACTTCAGGCCTTCGATCGCGTTCGCGACTTGTGTCTCGACCAGGCCGCCCATATTGAGCACGCCGCTGCGTATCTCCTCGAGCTCGGAGTCGAACTGTCGGTAAGTGTGTGTGTTCATTGTCGCCATGGTCCAATCCAGGTCGCAGGAGCATACCTGCAGAATGTTAACGTCTTGTTGCGTAGGCCGATGCGTCGCGCACAAGCCGCTCGACGCCACCGGCACCGGCGAGCAGCAGCACGTCGGCACCGCGGCTGGCGAACAGTCCATTCGTGACGACGCCGACGATCTGGTTGATCTCGCGCTCGACGGCGCAGGGGTCGGTGATGGCAAGGCCATGCACGTCGAGGATCAGGTTGCCGTTGTCGGTGACGAAATTCTCACGCACGCGCGGTTGTCCGCCAAGCCGTGCCAGCTCGCGGCTCACATGCGACCGGGCCATCGGGATCACCTCCACCGGCAGCGGGAAGCTGCCCAGGGTGTCGACGCGCTTGCTGGCGTCACAGATGCAGACGAAGCGGTCCGCTACTGCGGCGACGATCTTCTCGCGCGTGAGCGCGCCGCCGCCGCCCTTGATCATGCAGAAACGGCCGTCGATCTCGTCCGCGCCATCCACATAGACCGGAATCTGCTCGATGCCGTTGAGGTCGAAAACCGCAATGCCATGCGCCCTCAGCCGCGCGGAACTTGCCTCGGAGCTCGACACCGCGCCGCGGATGCGAGAACGCATCGCCGCCAGGCCGTCGATGAAGTGATTGACGGTCGACCCCGTGCCGACGCCGACGATGGTGTCGTCGATGATGTAGTCGAGTGCGGCGAGCGCCGCGGCTTTCTTCAGTTCGTCCTGTGTCATCGGGTTTTCCGGTTGCAAGGCGTGAGCATGTGGGTGCAGCTTGCGCCGGGCTCAGGCGAGTCCGGCGAAAGGCTGAACGAGGACCGGTTCGCCGGGCTCGATGCCGGCGCAGTCCTCGGGCAGCACGATGAAGCAGTCGGCCTCGGACATCGAGCGCAGCACGCCCGAGCCCTGCGCGCCGGCCAGCGTTACCGACAGTCGGGCGCCGTCGCGCAGCAGCTTGCCGCGCATGAACTCGCAGCGGCCTGGCTGCTTGCGGATGGCCACCTCGCAGGGCACCGCGAAATGCTGTGCCGCCGGGAGCGGCGACACGCCCATCATCTGCAGCAGCGCGTCCTGCACGAACTGGTAGAACGCCACCAGCACCGCCACCGGGTTGCCGGGCAGGCCGAACAGCACCGCATTGCCGACCCGGCCGAAGGCCATCGGCCGGCCGGGCTTGATGGCCAGCTTCCAGAACACGACTTCGCCCATGCGCGACATCATGTCGCGGATGAAATCCGCTTCACCGACGGAGACGCCGCCGCTGGTGATCACGACGTCGGCTGCGCTGGAGGCTTCGCGGAAGGCGTCTTCCAGGGCTGCCGGGTCGTCGGCTACCACGCCCATGTCCAGCAACTCGCAGCCCAGCCGGCTCAGCGCGCCAAACAGGGTGTAGCGGTTGCTGTCGTAGACCTGGCCAGGGGCCAGCGGGCGGCCGATGGAGGCGATCTCGTCGCCGGTGGAGAAGAATGCGACTCGCAGGCGTCGCTGCACCGCCACCTCGGCGATGCCGAGCGACGCGATGAGGCCGAGCTCGGCTGGCCCGCAGCGCGTCCCGGCCGCCAGCGCCACGCCGCCCAGCGGCAGGTCCTCGCCGGCGCGGCGCAGGTTCTGGCCGGCTTTCTGACCGGACGGAACGAAGAGGCGGTCGCCCTCGCGACGGACCGCTTCCTGCACGACGATGGTGTCCGCGCCCTCGGGGATGGCAGCGCCGGTCATGATGCGCAGCGCCTGGCCGGCGCCGACGATGCCTGAAAATGGCCGGCCGGCGAAGGCCGTCCCCACCACATGCAGGACGGTGTCGCCTTCGGCGGCAAGGTCGGCGGCGCGCACCGCGTAACCGTCCATGGCCGAGTTGTCGTGCGCGGGCACGTTGCAGGGCGCGATCACGTCCTCGCACAGCACGCGGCCGAGCGCGGCGCGCACTGCGACGCGTTCCCATCCACTGACCGGGGAGATGCTGTCGAGAATGATCCTGCGTGCGGCGGCGACACTGACCTGGTTGCGTGCAGTGTCTGCGGGGCGGTCCTTGGGCATCTGTTGTGATCCGTGTTGCGATCGACGGTGCAACTGGTTTCCTTTTACCACAATGTGGTGCCGGATAGGCAGCGCAGCGGGGAAGGCGCAGCGGCTTTGGTACACTTGCGCGCATGAACGCATCGATTCACGACGCCGCACTCCACGCCCTGTTGCGGTGTGATCCGGACCAAAAATGCGCAGCAACGCAGGCAGTGCATTCGGCCTGCACGCAGGGGCGTCTGCAGGCGGTGGCAGGGCCGGACCGCGCCGAACCGATCATCGTGCCGGGGCGGCCGCAGCGGCCGAGCCTGGTCGACGGCCGCGATGTGCCCCGGCGCGGCATCGGCAGCCGCGAGGGGCATGCGGCGCTGCTGCACGCCATCGCGCATATCGAATTCAACGCGATCAATCTCGCGCTCGATTGCGTGCATCGCTTCCGCAGCATGCCGTCCGCCTTCCACCACGACTGGCTGCAGGTGGCGGCCGAAGAGGCTCACCATTTCGGCCTGGTGCGTGCGCGCCTGCAGGCGCTCGGTTTCGATTACGGCGATTTCCCCGCGCACAACGGCCTGTGGCTGATGGCCTGCCGCACCGCGCATGACCTGCTGGCGCGCATGGCGCTGGTTCCTCGCGTGCTGGAAGCGCGTGGGCTCGATGCGACGCCGCCCATCATGGCGAGGCTGAGATCGATCGGCGACGAACGGAGCGTTGCGGTGCTCGAAGTCATCCTGCGCGATGAAATCGGCCATGTCGCCATCGGCGACCGCTGGTTCCGGCTCCTGTGCGCACAGCGCGGCCTGGAGCCGGAGGCCACTTACCTCGCGTTGATCGACAGTTTCGATGCGCCACGCCCGCATCCGCCGCTGCATCGCGAGGCGCGGCGTGCGGCGGGGTTCAGCGATGCGGAGCTCGACGCCCTGTCCGGCGGGCGTTGAGCAGCACGCTGGCGCGGCGCCTTGCGGGGGCAGGGCTTCGGAGGGCAGGGCTTCGGAGGGCAGGGCTTCGGAGGGCAGGGCTTCGGAGGGCAGGCGCGCGGGCGCAGCAACGAGCGCTGTGCCACGCGGCTCACAGCGAGCCGTAGGAGTGCAGGCCCGACAGGAACATGTTGACGCCGAGGAAGGCAAACGTGACCACGACGAGGCCGACCACCGCCCACCACGCCAGCATCGATCCGCGCAGGCCCTTGGTCAGGCGCATGTGGAGCCAGGCCGCGTAGTTCAGCCACACGATCAGCGCCCAGGTCTCCTTGGGGTCCCACTGCCAGTAGGTGCCCCAGGCTTCGGCCGCCCACAGTGCGCCGAGGATGGTGGCGATGGTGAAGAAGGCGAAGCCGATGGCGATCGCCTTGTACATCACGTCTTCCAATACCCGCAGCGGCGGCAGGCGGCTGGCGAGCACGCCGCGCTCGGCCAGCAGATATGCGCTGCCCACCATTGCCGACAAGGCGAAGGCCCCATAGCCGATGAAGTTGGTCGGGACGTGCACCTTCATCCAGTAGGACTGCAACGCCGGGATCAGCGGCTGGATCTGGTGAGCTTCGCGCGTGAAGGTGTACCACAGCAGGAAGCCCACTGCGGCCGAGATGACCGTCAGCACGAAAGCGCCCAGTCTGCGCGTGCCGTAGCGCAGCTCGTAGTACAGGTAGAGCAGCGCGGTGAGCAGGCTGAACAGCACGAAGACTTCATACAGGTTGCTGATGGGGATGTGGCCGATGTCCGGCCCGATCAGGTAGGACTCGTACCAGCGCACGAAGAGGCCGCTGGTGCCCATCGTCACCGCAGCCCAGGTCAGCACGTTGCCGGTCCTTTCGGCGAAATCCGAGCGCAGCGCAAGCCCCAGCCAGTAGGCCGCGGTGGCCATGAAGACCAGCGCGCTCATCCACATGATCGCCGTCTGGCTGGAGATCAGGTACTTGAGCAGGAAGGATTGTTCCGCACGCGCAAGCTCGCCCTGATAGAGCGCGATGCTCGCCAGCGACACTGCCGCGACGGCGGCAAGGAAGGGGCGAAAGGCCTTCCAGTGCCAGCCGACCGCCATCAGGATCGGAACGTGCAGCAGCAGGATGCCCTTGTCGTAGACGTCCATCGATGCACCGTACTGCTGCAGCGCAAAGAATGCGCCGAGCACCAGTGCGGCGGCATAGAGCCAGTCGCCAAGGCCCAGGCTGCGCAGCCAGTCTCCAGAGCGTGGCGAGGCGCCGCCGGGTTGCGGTTGGTGGGAGGTGCGGGCCAGTTCCATCATGCGTCTCGCGATTCAGGTTGGGCGGTTTTCGGGGGCGGCGAAGAGCTCGCGCAGCCCGTCGACGTGGCGCTGGAAGGTCTCGTCCACATCGATGGCCTTGCGGTTGGACGACATCGCCATCAGCACTTCGTTCGGCTTGATCAGCACGAAAAGACGCCGCTCCCGTATGTAGAGCATAGCGAACACGCCGAGCACCAGCAGCAATGAGCCGAGGAAAACCAGTGCCTTGCCGGGCGAGCGGGTTGCCTGCAGCACGGTGGCCTGGCGCTCGTCGTAGGCGGTGAGCTGGAGGTATACCGGCGCGCCGTAGAACAGGCTGTCGGAAAGCGCTGCGATGCTGTCGCGCAGGAAGACGGCATTGTTCTCGTCCAGCGCCGGCGCGGCCTGGCCGCTGCGTTCGCGCGTCATCAGCCAGGCTTCCCACACGGCGCCCTGCATGATCTTGACGAACACGTCGGCGGCGCGCTCGCGTTCGGCTGCAGGGACCGTGGCCTCGATGAAGCGGCCGATGGACTCGTACCCGCGGTCGGCGAACAGCGTCAGCGTGTGTTCGACCGTCTGAGTGAGGCGGTCGCGCATGCCGTTGTCGGCTGCACTTGTGCCCGCGGCGCTGCGCGCTGCGACGCGCTGCGCCAGTTGGGCACGCAGCGCGGGATCAAAGACGATGTCGTGCAGGGCGAACCACGTCTCCGCCTTGCCCTCGGCGTCGAGCGGAATGCGCATGTAGCGGAAGGCTTCGGCCTGGCTGTCGCGTGTTCCCGAATAAAGATACCAGCGGCCTTGCTGCTCGATCGGCATCATGTAATTGTTGAATTCGCGCGCCTGGCCGGCTTCGTCGCGCAGCTTGAAGGTGTAGCTCGGGCCGATGTTGCGCAGGTTCTTCTGCGTCGGCGATTTAGCGCCGCTGCCCAGGTGCTGCTCGAAACGAGCCATGCCCGATGCCGGCGCGTCGTTGTCCTTCGCCGTGCCCATGTCCTCGACGTTGAACGCCCGGAACTGCGTCAGTTCGAGTGTGTAGCGCGCATTCCCGGCGAGGAGCGGCACGGTGTCGCCGACTGCGCCCTGCATGGTCGTCAGTCGCGGCACGCCATGCGCCAGGCCATGGACGGCCAGACTGAGCACCGAGCCGCCGTCCTCGAAGCTGGACTGGTACAGGGTGATGCCGCGGTATTCGAAGGGCTTGTTGACTTCGATCGTGCGCTCGAGCGCCTTGCCGCTGTCGTCGGTGATCAGGATGTCACTGGCGAAGCGCTTGGGCATCCCGTTTTCGTAGTGATCGATGTGGAAGCGCTTCAGCGAGATCGAGAAGGGCAGCTCCTGCAGCAGGATGCCGTCGCCGACGTTGAGCACCGCGGTGCTTGCCGAGCGACCCTCGGGGATGAACACGTTGCCGCGGAAGCTGGGGTTGCCGGTGCCCAGGCGTGCGGAGGCCGGGATGTCGGCGATCAACTGGTTGCCGGACGTCGCCTGCTTGCCACCGGTGGCCATCTGCAGCTTGAGCGGCAGGTCGCCGTCGAGCAGACCGCCGACGCAGATCAGTACGATCGCGCCATGGGCAAGGAAGTAGCCGGCACGGCCAGCGCTGCCCTGTTTGGCGGCGAGCAGCACATGGTCCTCGCGCTCGCTCGCGCGGAAGCGGAAACCGGAGCGTGCAAGATAGGCGCGAGCGCGATCCAGCGAGACAGTGACGCCGCTTGCGGGCACCATGCTTGCCTGATGGCTGAACTGCCGCAGCGAAGCTTCGCGCGCATGCTCGCGGAAGCTTCGCATCTCGCGCAGCATCGGCCGTGTCTGGCGGATGATGCACAGCGAGGTCGACACCACCAGGAACGCCAGGATGACGAGAAACCAGCTCGCGTTGTAGACGGAGTAGATGCCGAGCTTCTCGAACACCGGGAACCAGAACGGGCCGAACTGGTTCAGGTAGGCATTGAAGGGCTCGTTCTGTTTCACCACCGTGCCGACCACCGATGCGATCGCAAGGATGGTGAGCAGGCTGATGGCAAAACGCATCGAGCTCAACAGCTCGAACAGGGCGCGCGCAGTGCCGCGTTGCATGCTGGTCTCTGAAGAAGGAAGGCTTGCGCCGGATCGGCTGGCGTCAGCCCGGCGTATCAGGCCGACGGCTGAAAAGAAAAAGGGGCGGCCATCACCACCCCCTTCTTGATTGCTCCGATGCCTGCAGGATCAGCGCAGGCCGGCCGCGTAGTCGGCGACGGCCTTCATCTCGGGATCGGTCATCTTGAGCGCGATCATGCGCATCATGCGGTTCGGATCGTTGGCACGGACACCGTCGCGGAACGACTTCAGTTGCGCTTCGGTGTAGTCGGCGAACTGGCCCGAGAGGCGCGGGTACTGCGCCGGCAGGCCGGCACCGGCCGGGCCGTGGCACGCCGCACAGGCGGGGACGCCCTTGGCCGGGATGCCACCGCGCCAGATCTTCTGGCCTTGGTCGACAGTGGCCACGTTCTTGGCCGGCTCGGGCTTCAGCGTCTGCGACGAGAAATACTCGGCCAGGCCTTTCATGTCAGACTCTTCCAGGCCGGCAGCCATTGCCGACATGATGGCGTTTTCACGCACGGCCTTCTTGCCGTCCCAGCTCTTGAACTCGTGCAACTGCTTGTAGAGGTAGTCGGCGTGCTGCCCTGCCAGCTTCGGGTTGGCCGGGATCGCGCTGTTGCCGTCCGCGTTGTGGCAGCCCGCGCAGACCGTCTCTGCAGTCTGCTTCGCCTTGGCGAGGTCGGGAGCCGGCGTCTGGGCCTGAAGGCTGCCGGCAACCAGCAGCAGCGACGAAAGCAGCAGGGAACGCTTCATCATGATGTCCTCTGAAAGCCGTGAGTGAATGTTTCAAACGCGGTATTCTATCCCATGAAATGCGCCTTGCGCGATGCGATGTAGGCCTCAGCCCGCAGTCCAGCAGGTTTTCACCCGGTTTTTTCATGTCATTGTTCCGCAACGCACAATTCGAGATCTCGATCGCCAAACCTTCCGGCCTCCCGCCGCTGAGCGGCGCGGAGATCGCCTTCGCAGGGCGTTCCAACGCCGGCAAGTCCAGCGCGATCAACACGCTGGCGGGGCATGTGAGGCTCGCCTTCGTGTCGAAGACGCCGGGGCGCACGCAACTGATCAACTTCTTCCGCCTCAACTGCGGCGCCTTGCTGGTCGATCTGCCCGGCTACGGCTATGCCGCCGTGCCGGAGAAGATCCGCCGCCAGTGGCAGGGGCTGATCGAGGCCTACCTGAAGAAGCGTGAGAGCCTGATCGGCCTGGTGCTGATCATGGACGTGCGCCGTCCGCTCACCGACCTCGATCGGCAGATGATCGACTGGTTCGCGCCCTCCGGTCGGCCGCTTCACGTGCTGCTCACGAAGAGCGACAAGCTGTCGCGTGGCGCAGCGAGTGCGACACTGCAGGCCGTGCGGCGGGAGCTGGCCGGGTTTGGGCCGCAGGTGACCGTGCAGCTCTTCTCCAGCCTCAAGAAGGCCGGCGTGGAGGAAACCGAGCGCATCATCGCCGGCTGGCTGGGGTTGGGCGCGGCCGATGGCAGCGCCGGCAGGCAGGAAACAAAAACCCCCGACCAGGGGATATAGCCGGGGGTGAAAATGCCTTACTGGGGGGTAAGGCACCCGCTCAGGGAGGTGAAGCGGGAGACGGCTCAGCACCATCTGCACTCTAAGATAGACCATCGCGCAAGAAGTTCATGATCGATTTCGTTTCTGCATGTTTTTCGGAGCCGGGGTGAGCGCCGGTGCTGAAGCAACACCCCGTGCATGTTCCGACCGTCCGCTGAAACCATCCAAGCTGAAACCATGAGACCTACACCCGCCTTTCCTTCCGCGCGCATGCGCCGCATGCGCCGCGACGACTTCTCCCGGCGCCTGATGCGCGAATCCGTGCTCACGACCAATGACCTGATCTACCCGGTGTTCGTGCTCGAAGGCCAGGGTGCGACCCAGGCGGTGCCGTCGATGCCGGGAGTGAGCCGTGTCTCGCTCGACAATCTGCTGCGCGTCGCCGAAGAGGCGCAGACGCTCGGGGTGCCGGCGCTCGCGCTGTTCCCGGTGATCGGTGCGGAGCGCAAGTCCGAAGGCGCCGAGGAGGCGTGGAATCCGGACGGCCTCGTACCGCGCGTGGTTCGCGCGCTCAAGGACCGCTTCCCCGAACTGGGCGTGATCACCGACGTCGCCCTCGATCCCTACACCAGCCACGGGCAGGATGGCCTGATCGATCCGGCCGATCCGCGTGGCTACGTGATGAACGACGAGACGCTGGAAGCGCTCGCGAGGCAGGCGCTGTGCCATGCGCAGGCCGGCGCCGACGTGGTGGCGCCGTCGGACATGATGGACGGCCGCATCGCGCGCATTCGTGCCGAACTCGACGGCGACGGCCGCATCTACACGCGCATCCTGGCGTACTCGGCGAAGTATGCGTCGAGCTTCTACGGCCCCTTCCGCGACGCGGTGGGCTCGGCCGGCAACCTCGGCAAGGGCAACAAGTACACCTACCAGATGGACCCGGCGAACAGCGACGAGGCGATCCGCGAGGTTGCGCTCGACATCGCCGAGGGGGCGGACATGTTCATGGTCAAGCCCGGCATGCCTTACCTGGACATCGTGCGCCGCGTGAAGTTGGAGCTGCAGGTGCCGACCTATGCCTATCAGGTCAGCGGAGAGTACGCCATGCTGAAGGCGGCGGCGCTCAACGGCTGGCTGGACGAGAAGGCGTGCGCGATGGAGGCGCTGTTGTCCTTCAAGCGCGCCGGCGCAGACGGCATCCTGACCTACTTTGCGCTCGACGCCGCGCGCTGGATGAAGGCTGGCGCCTGAGGCCCGCCCCAGCCGGGTCGCCGCGCGCGCGGGCGGCCCGCCTGGCAATGAGCGCCTCAGCCCGCCAGCCGTCCGCTGTTTCGGCGCAGATCCAGGATGGAGCGGATCTTCAGGTCCACATAGGCCGGCTGCGTGAGTCCCCGCCCGACCAGCACCGTATGCATGCCCAGGCGGCGCGCGGTGCGCAGGTTGACGGCGGAGTCTTCCACCATGATGCAGCGGCGGGGGTTGAGGCGCCGGCTGGCGATCAGCTTGCGATAGCCGCGGATGCCCGGCTTGGGCTGATAATCGAGGTCCTCGATCCCCACCACCTCCTCGAACTCGCGCCGGATGCCCATGATCTCCAGCACGGCCTCGGCGTAGTGCCGCGGCGCGTTGGAAAACACCATCTTGCGGCCGGGCAGGCGGCGCAGCATGCCGCGCAGGGCGCGTTCGAACACCATCATCTCGTGCAGCCGGTCGAAACTGTGCGTCTCGACGAGGAAATGCCGCGGATCGGTGCCATGGTGCCGTATCAGCCCCAGCAGCGTGGCGCCGTAGCGCCGCCAGTAGTGCATGCGCAATGCGTTCGCCTCATCGCGGTCGAGCGCCAGATGCCGCTGCAGATACGCGGTCATGCTGCGGTTGATGTGCGGAAAGATGTGCGGGCTGGCGTCGTGCAGCGTGTTGTCGAGGTCGAAGAGCCAGACGGGGGCGAGGGACATGGTGCGCTCGAGGAGGCGAGGGGACGGCCCGTTCAGGCGGCGCCCGGGCTGCCGGGTCGGGGCTGGAAGCGGATGATGGCGCGACCGTCGTCGGTGGTCTTGGGCGCAGCCTTCCAGGCGTGTCCCTGGATCACCTCGAACGTCGCCGGCAGGCGGCCGTCGCGGCGCAGGCGCTCGTAGGCGGCCCGCGCCGCAGCCCAGCCGGCACGTCCGGCCAGCCCGCGCGGGCGTGCCGTGCTGGCATTCGTGCTGCCGGTGGCGCGCAGGTCGGCGAGCAGGCCGTCGATGTCGGCATAGGTCAGCGTCACCATCTCCATGTCCATCACCGGGTCGGCAAAACCGGCCTTCACCAGCGCATCGCCGATGTCATGCATGTCGATGAAGCGGTGTACGCGTTCGCCTGCGGCGGCTGGCAGCGCGGCGCGCAATTCGCGCAGCGTGTCCGGACCCAGGGTCGAGAACATCAGCATGCCGCCGACCTCGAGCACGCGGTGGATCTCCTTCAGCGCAGGCAGCGGCTCGTCGAGCGCCGTGAGCATCAGGTTGGACCACACCATGCCCATGCTGCCGCGTGCGAAGGGCAGGGCGCAGGCGTCCGCTGCGACCGCAGGCAGCGGCTTGCCGGTGCCGCCGAGCAAGCGCCGCAGCAGGCTTCCCTGCGCAGCGGCGGCCCGCCGCGCACGGGCGCGTGCGAGCATCGGCAGGGCGAAATCCGCCGCGATCAACTGCGCCTCGGGGAAGCGCTCGCCCAGGCGCGGTAGGTCGGGACCAGTGCCGCAGCCGAGGTCGAGGACGCGCGCAGGGGCGATGCGGATGTAGTCCAGGCGCTCGTCCATGCGTCGGGCGATCTCGCGGATCAGCGGGTCGGCGCCGTCCGAGCTTGCGGCCGCGCGACCGTAGCGATGCCGCACCAGGCGCCGGTCGAGGCGAAAGTCGCCGTGTCCTTCCGTGGGCGTCGCGTCGGCCATGGAGTCTTGCGAGGAGGTTGTCATGCGTCGGATTCGGGAGGGTCGAGGGGATGGGGCACCTCGCCGGCGCGCCGGCCGTGCCGGCGGCGGCCTGCCAGGCAGCCTGCTGCGCTGAATTGACCGTTGTCATGGATCGGCATCCACGCTCTAATTGGGAGCGTGGTCCGAAAAGCCCGAATGTTCTGCCAGCGGTCGAAACCTTGTCAAACGCCCCCGATACCCTGCGCGGCCTGCTGCTGCATGTCGCCGACCTTCTGATGCCCCAGGAGTGTTTCGTGTGCGGCAGCCTGGCTGGTGGCGAGGCGGTGTGCGCGCCGTGCCGCGCGGAACTGCCGAATCATCCTGCCGCCGCCTGCCCGGTGTGCGCGGAGCCGACCGGTGGTGGCGGCATCTGCGGCCGCTGCCAGCGACGACGGCCGGCGTTCGATGCGACGCGTGCGGTGTTTGATTACGCGTTTCCGGTCCAGACCATGCTGCACGCGCTCAAATACGGCCATCGCCTCGCGCTGGCGGACTTCTTCGCTGCCGAGCTGACCCGCCTGGCGGCGGACCTGCGGCTGCAGGCTGACGTGATCCTGCCCATGCCGCTGCATCCGCGCCGACTGGCCGAGCGCGGCTTCAACCAGGCGGTTGAACTTGCGCGGCCATTGGCGCGGGCCGTCGGGCTGCCGCTCGAACTGGGCGCCGTCCGTCGTGTGCGCAACACGGTGGCGCAGGTGGATCTTGATCGCGAAGCGCGGCTGCGCAATCCGCGCGGCGCCTTTACCTGCGGCGCGTCGATGCAGGGGCTGAGGATTGCGGTGGTGGACGACGTGATGACGACGGGCGCAACGCTGGACGAGCTCGCGCGCGTGCTCAAGCAGCAAGGCGCGGCATGGGTCGGCAATTTCGTCGTCGCCCGCACGCCGATGCCGGATTGAGCTAGAGTTCCGCCTCCCGGCTTGCCTTCCGCCCCCGCGATGCGTGCCATCGTCCGCGCCCGACCGCTGTTCCAGCCTGTCGGACGCGGTGCCAGGTGCGCGCCCCCTACCGATGTTCGATATCGTCCTGTACCAACCCGAGATTCCGCCCAACACCGGCAATGTGATCCGCCTGTCGGCCAACGCCGGGGTGCGGCTGCATCTGGTCGAGCCGCTCGGGTTCGACCTGTCCGACAAGCATCTCGCGCGCGCCGGGCTCGACTATCACGACCTTGCCCACGTCACCGTTCATCCCGACTGGGCGGCCTGCCGCGCACACCTCGCGGGACGGCGCCTGTTTGCGCTGACGACCAAAGGCAGCCGCCGTCACGATGCCGTCGCCTACCGCGAGGGTGATGTGCTGGTGTTCGGGCCGGAGAGCCGCGGCCTGCCGCCCGAGGTACTGGACGGGTTTGCGCCGGAATTCAGGCTCCGTATCCCGATGCGGCCGACGAATCGCAGCATCAACCTGTCCAACGCGGTGGCGGTGGTGGTGTACGAAGCCTGGCGGCAGCACGGGTTTGCAGGGGCAGCGTAGGGACAGCTCAATGCAATGCGTGATTGCCGGGCTCTCGCGGTGCCCGGTGGACCGCCGGGCGGTCTCGAGCCAACGGCCTGGCGCGACGGCGGCAGCCCGTCTATTCGTGGCGGGGGTCGCGTGCCAGCAACTGCTCGACCGCAGTGCGGGCGCTGAGATCATGATGCAGCAGGGCATCCACCGCTTCACAGATCGGCATCTCGACCTGCAGCCGGCGGGCGAGCCTGACGACTTCGCGGGCTGTCGACACCCCTTCCGCGACGTGGCCGAGGTCGCGCAGGATGTCGGCCAGGGTCTTGCCCTGTGCGAGCGCGAGACCCACGCGGCGGTTGCGTGACAGGTCGCCGGTGCAGGTCAGGATGAGGTCACCCATGCCCGCCAGCCCCATCAGCGTCTCCGTGCGGGCACCGAGGGCGCGGCCCAGGCGTGAGATCTCGGCGAGGCCGCGGGTGATCAGCGCTGCGCGGGCATTGAGGCCGAAGCCCATGCCGTCGGACACGCCAGCCGCGATCGCCATCACGTTCTTCACCGCGCCGCCGATCTCGCAGCCGACCACGTCGGTATTCGCGTAGATGCGCAGCCTCGGCTGATGAAGCACGGCGACCCATTCTTCAGCGAAGGCGGCGTCGGCGGCGGCGAGAGTGATCGCGGTGGGCAGGCCGCGTGCCACCTCAGCCGCGAAGCTCGGGCCGGTCAGCGCGCCACTTCGTTCGTCGCCGCCGAGTTCCTCCCGGATGATTTCATGCGGCAGCTTGCCGCTTCCCGCCTCGAGCCCCTTGCAGGCCCACAGCAGCGGCGTGCCGGGGGTCAGGCGGCGCAGCGTCCGCACCGTCTCGCGCAGGCCCGCCAGCGGCGTGACGACCAAGTGTAGATCGGCATCGCGGGCAGCCTGCGCGAAGTCGGGCGCGAACTCGAGCGCGTGGCTGAGCGGGATGCCGGGCAGGTAGCGCGCGTTCTCGCGCGCACGCCCCATTTCCTCGACCTGTCGCGGGTCGCGCGCCCACAGCCGCACGCGATGGCCGTCGGCGAAAGCCTGCGCCAGCGCCGTACCCCACGCGCCAGCGCCGAAGACGCTGATCCGGCAGCTGCTGCCGCTGGCCGCATGCGTCACAGGCCCCAGACCTCGTTCACGCGGATGTAGCCGCTCGCGCCGTCGGCGTGGCGCACTTTGGCCCAGCCATCTGCGGGCGCGTCGGCGAGCTCGAGCAGGACATCCTTGGCGGCTTCGAATACCGCCGCAGACGACTCGGTGGGCTGCTTGCGGATCACGGCGCGTGTTGCGCTGACCTGGACGGTGCGCTTGGTGCTGAGTGCGCTGCGCTCGATCCAGTTGATCGAACCGGCCGGCTCGCGCACCTTGATCCACTTGTCGAGGCTCACGATGACCTCCACTGGCGTGCCGGTGGCGACGATGAACAGCCGCTTGCCTTTCTCCGAAGGCGAGTCGTACAGGATGGCGGGCGCCGACACCGAGCGGTATTCGATCGCATGGACGATGCCGCTCGCGCCGAGACCGCAGGCCAGTGCGAGCGCGGCGCCGAAGCGCCGGCACAGGGCAGGGGCGTTCAGCATGATGCGCTCACTGGATGGGCACTTCGCCCGATTCGCGGCCCGCCTGCTCGCGCTGGGCCTGGTACAGGGCCTCGAAGTTCACCGGCGCGAGAAGGACGGGCTGGAAGCCGGCGCGGGTGACGGCATCGGAGACCGTCTCGCGGGCATAGGGGAAGAGGATGTTGGCGCAGCCGATCATCATCACCGGCTCGAGATCGCCTTCCGGGATGTTGCGGATCTGGAACACGCCGCCCTGGGCGACTTCCACCAGGAACACATTGCGGTCGCCGCCGAGCTTTGCCGTCACGGTGACGGTGAGCACCACTTCGAAAAGGCCTTCGTCGAGCCCGCGGCCCTCGGTGCGCAACTGGATGTTGATTTCGGGCGTCTCGCGCTCGAGGTAGATCTGCGGGGCGCCCGGCACTTCGAGCGACAGATCCTTGACGTAGATCTTTTCGATGGAGAAGACGGGTTGCGCGTTTTCGGTCATTTCAAATTTCCGGGAGTGGGACTGCGGGGTGGATATCTGCGGGGGTTTCGCCCGCTGGGATGGGCGCGTGCGCTCAGGCCGTCTCGCCGCGTAGCAGCGGGTCGAGCCGGCCCTCGCGGTCGAGGGCGTAGAGATCGTCGCAACCGCCGACATGGTAGTCGCCGATGAAGATCTGGGGAACCGTGCGGCGGCCGGTCAGGGTCATCATCTCGTCGCGGCGCACGGGATCGAGGTCGATGCGGATCTTCTCGAGGCTGGTCACGCCCTTGCGCTGAAGCAACTGCTCCGCCCGCACGCAGTAGGGGCAGACGGCGGTGGAATACATCCGGATGGCAGGTTGCATGGTCATTTCCTCTTGCGGCTGATGGGCTGCCCGGCCTTTTCCCATTCGGCCAGTCCGCCGCGCAGGTTGTAGAGCTTCTCGAAGCCCGCCTTCTTGAGCTGGGACAGCGCCGATGCCGAGCGGGTACCGCTGGCGCAGCACAGGATGACCGGGCGGCTCTTGAACTTGTCGAGCTCGCCCGCGCGACGCGAAATCTCGCCGAGTGGCACATGGCGGGCATTGGGAATGTGGCCCTGGGCGTATTCGCCCTGCTCGCGCACATCGATCACGATGGCGTCCTCGCGGTTGATCAGCAAGGTGGCCTCGACTGGGGACAGCAGGCTCTTGTCGCCCTGGCTGCGCGCCAGATCCACCAGCAGCCAGGCACCGCTGGCAGCCGCGAGCGCCGCCCAGTACCAGTTTTGTTGCAGGAATTCCACGAAATACGTGCTCCGTCAGTTGGGGTCAGGAATCGGTAGGGATGCCGCAGAACACTTCGCGCATCAGGCCGATGAGCTGCAGCGTGCGCTGGTCGCCGACACGGTAATAGACGCGGTTGGCGTCCTTGCGCGTCTGCAGGACGCCCTTGTCGCGAAGGATCGCCAGATGCTGCGAGATGTTGCTCTGCGAGGTGCCGACAGCCTCCACGATATCCTGCACGCAGACCTCGCTGTCGCCGAGCACGCAAAGGATCTTCAACCGCAGTGGGTGGGCGATGGCCTTGAGCGCGCGCGCCGCAGTCTCGATGTGCTCGTCTTTCTCGATGAGCGCGAGGATGTCGTCTTTATTCACGAGTGGGGGCCGGGTCCGACAAAAGCAGTAGTATAAAATATTGCACTCTGCTCATGCTCGGATAGCGGGCGCCACTTTGTCGTGCCGGCGCCTGCATCGCAATCGGAAACTCGCGCACCATGTACCACTCGTCTTCGCTCCACGCCCGCTACTGCCCCCACGGCAAGCAAGGAGGGCGCGCCGCGCGGGCCCGCCATCCCGGCCCGGCGAGGGGTTGAGTTTCGGTGGGCGCGAAGTGCCGCAGCGGTGCGATCGTGCGTGCTGCGCTGATCTCCCTGGTGCTGCCGGTGGCGGCCGCCGGCCTGCCCGGCCTGGCCGGTGCGCAATCCGGCGGCGACCTCACCGACAAGCGTTCGGATCTCGACGACCTCAAGCGACGCATTCGCGACCTGCAGAAGGAGATGGCGCAGACCGAAGCGTCGCGCTCGGGTGCTGCGGACGCGGTAGCCGAAGCGGAGCGCGCGGTGTCGCGCGTGCAGCGCAGCCTGCGTGAGGTCGAGGGCCAGCGCGGCAATGCCGAAAAGGAGATTGCGTCGCTCGAGGAGCAGCAGCAGGCGGTGCTCGCGCGTATTGCGATGCGCCAGGGAGAGCTTGGCGACTGGCTGCGCCGCCATTACATGCACGGACCGGCGGACGGCGTCGCGCCGCTGCTGGCCGAGCGCGATCCGAACCAGATCGCGCGCGACGCGCATTATCTCGAGCATCTCGGCCGCGCGCGGCTGGCGCTGATCGAGGGGCTGCGCTCGGACTTGCGCGACACCCGCGCGCGGGCGACCGACATCGCCGCGCGCCGCGACCGCCTTGCGGCGCTCGAATCCGAACAGCGCCGTCAGCAGGGCGAGCTCGAGTCCGTCCATGCCCAGCGGCGGCAAGCCCTTGCCGCACTCTCGGCTCAACTGCGGGATCAGCGCAAGGAAGTGACCGACCTGCAGCAGGACGAGCAGCGCCTTGCGCGCCTCATCGACACCCTGGTCAGGCGCGCACGCGAGCAGGCGGCGCGCGAGGCGGCCCGCCGGGCGGCCGAGCAACGCGCCGCCGAACGCCGCGCCGCCGAACTGAAGGCGGCGGAACAGCGTGCGGCTGCACAACGCGCAGCGGAGCAGCGTGCGGCGGACCAACGCGCGGCCGAACAGCGGGCTGCCCAGGCCCGATCGGGCGAGATTACGCCCGCGCCGGCGGCTGCTGCGGCTGCCGCGCGGACCGAAGTGGCGTCCTCCCCGCCGAGTGCGCCGGCGCCTGCTCCGGCGCGCCGTGCCGAGCCGGTGGTCGCGGAGGTGGCGCGCAGTGCCGGGCCGACGCCCACCGGCGTCAGTTTCGGCCAGTTGCGGGGCCAACTGCATCTGCCGGTGCGCGGAGAACTGATCGGACGTTTCGGTGCTCAAAGGGCGGAAGGCGGAACCACCTGGAAGGGCGTGTTCGTTCGCGCTGCCGGGGGCAGCGAGGTGAGGGCGGTTGCCGCTGGCGAAGTCGTGTATTCCGACTGGCTGCGCGGCTATGGCAACCTGCTGATCATCGACCACGGCAGCGATTACCTGTCCGTATATGGCAACAACGACGCCCTGCTGAAGGAAGTGGGCGCCGTGGTGAAGGGCGGGGATGTCGTCGCCAGCGTCGGGGCGGGCGGAAGCTCGGCGGATTCGGGTTTATACTTCGAGATCCGCCATCAGGGCCGGCCGCTCGATCCCATGCAGTGGGTCAGGCTCAGATAGGAATGGCGGCGCAAGGCGTCGTGCAGGCATCTTCTCCGATGGAGTATTCATGGGCAGCAAGCTGAAGCAGTTCGGACTCGTCATGACGGGCGTGTTCGCCGGCGTGATGATCAGCCTCAATTTCTCCGCCAATGCCGACAAGGTTGCGCTCGCACCCTTGCCAGTCGAGGAGTTGCGTGCGTTCGCCGACGTGTTCAGTGCGATCAAGCAGGGTTATGTCGAACCTGTCGAGGACAAGAAGCTCATCACCGACGCCATCAGCGGCATGTTGTCCGGGCTCGACCCGCACTCGGCCTATCTGGATGCCGAAGCCTTCAAGGAGCTGCAGGTTGGCACGCAGGGCGAGTTCGGCGGCCTCGGCATCGAAGTCGGCATGGAGGACGGTTTCGTCAAGGTGGTGTCGCCGATCGAGGACACGCCAGCCTTCCGCGCCGGCGTGAAGACCGGCGATCTCATCGTCAAGCTCGATGACACGCCGGTCAAGGGCATGAGCCTGAACGATGCGGTCAAGCGCATGCGCGGGAAGCCCAAGACCGACATCACGCTGACCATCATGCGCAAGGGCGAGAACCGCCCCATCGTGATCACGCTGACGCGCGAGGTCATCAAGGTGCAGAGCGTCAAGTCCAAGCTGGTCGAGCCGGGCTATGGCTATGTGCGCGTTGCACAGTTCCAGGAGAACACCGCATCGTCGCTGGTCCAGCACCTCGACAAGCTGGCCAAGGGCAACGACCTGAAGGGGCTGGTGCTGGACTTGCGCAACGACCCGGGCGGCCTGCTGCACGGCGCGGTGGGCGTGGCGGCGGCTTTCCTGCCGTCGAACACGCTGGTGGTGTCCACCGACGGACGTACCGAGGACGCCAAGCGTGAATACCGTGCTTCGCCCGAGGACTACCTGCGCGGCTCGCGGGATGACTTCCTGCGCCACCTGCCGCCGGTCGTGCGCGATCTGCCGATGGTGGTGCTGGTCAACGGTGGCTCGGCGTCAGCTTCCGAGATCGTCGCCGGCGCGCTGCAGGATCACAAGCGCGCCGTCGTGATGGGCACCCAGACCTTCGGCAAGGGCTCGGTCCAGACCATCCTGCCGCTCAACAACAATACAGCGATCAAGCTCACCACTGCGCGCTACTACACGCCGAGCGGACGTTCGATCCAGGCCAAGGGCATCGAGCCGGACATCGTCGTCGAGGACACCGCGAACGGCTCGGGCAAGCGGCTGCGCGAAGTCGATCTGCAGCGTCATCTCGGCAACGACAAGGATCCGGGCGCGGAGCGCAAGGCGGAGCAGAAGGACAAGGCCGCAACGCCGGCAGAAGATGAGGCGGTCGAGACGCCCCGCTTCGAACTGGCGGGCAAGGATGACCGCCAGCTCGACCAGGCGATCAACCTTCTCAAGGGATTGCAGATCGTCCAGAATAAAAACAAGTAAATGCAGGGAGCCGCATGATGCGTCGGGAAACCGCCTACAAGCTGGCCGGCAGGCATCATGAGCACCCCGCGCCCGGAAGCGGGCTGACCAAGCAGCGCGAACTGCGCTTCAAGGCGATGCCGCCCGGCCAGGTCGAACGTGCGTGGCAGGCCCTCAGAATGCTCAAGGGCCTGCATGTGGAGCGCAGCGACCGCGCGCACGTAGTGATCGTGCGCTATTCGGTGCTCGACTACTCGCTCGAGGTGCTCGAGGATGCGCTGCGCGACGCCGGATTCGCCCTCGACAATACGCTGTACATGAAGCTTGTCCGCGCGCTGGTGTATTTCACCGAGGAAACCCAGCGTCACAACCTGGTCTCTCCCGAACGGCTGATCAAGCAGTCTAACGAGGTCTACATCCAGGCCTGGAACCATCACGTGCACGGCGATCACGACGACACGCCGCCGGAGCTTCGCGAATACAAGTAAGGCAGGACGACAGGAGGGCGGGCACGAGTCGCGCGGCAACATTCCGCCACGCACCGGCGCCAACTTCGAGTCTGCATCTTGGTGCGCCCATCGGACATGAACGACGATCAACTGCTGCGCTACAGCCGCCATATCCTGCTGCCTGAAATCGACGTTGCCGGCCAGGAATCCATCCTCGGCGCGCGGGTGCTCGTCATCGGTGCCGGGGGGCTCGGCTCGCCGGCGGCCATGTATCTTTCGGCGGCTGGTGTCGGCACGCTGGCGCTTGCCGATCACGACACCGTCGATCTGACCAACCTGCAGCGCCAGATCCTGCATTCGGCCGAGTCGATCGGCAGGCTGAAAGTCGAATCGGGGCGCGACACCCTGCACCGCCTCAATCCCCATTGCCGCGTGGAGACGATTGCGCAGCGCCTTGAAGGCGAGGCGCTGGCCGAACAGATTGCGGCGGCCGACGTGGTGCTCGACTGCTGCGACAACTTCGCCACCCGCCATGCGGTGAACCGTGCATGCGTGCGCCATCGCAAGCCGCTGGTGTCCGGTGCGGCGATCCGCTTCGACGGCCAGGTGTCCGTTTTCGACCTGCGCCACGCCGATTCAGCCTGCTATCACTGCCTGTTTCCCGAAGGCGAAGATGTCGAGGAGGTGCGCTGCGCGGTGATGGGCGTGTTCGCGCCGCTGGTCGGCATCATCGGTGCGGTGCAGGCAGCCGAGGCGCTCAAGCTGATCGTGGGCTGCGGCGAACCGCTGGCCGGGCGTCTGCTGCTGCTCGAGGGCTTGTCGATGACCTGGCGCAGCGTGGCCTACGGCAAGGATCCAGGCTGCGCCGTGTGCGGCCAGCCTGCGCAGCAGCCGACGCCGCCCCTATGAGCTTTGCCCGTCCGGCGCCTGGCCGCCATGGACGAGGCGGGCGAGCAGCCTGAGGTCGTTGCCGATGCTGCGCAGGTCGTGGATGCGCAGGCGCAGCGCGTCGTCGAGTCGGGCAAGTTCGGGCAGGCGGAACAGACCCTGGGCCGCATCCCCGACCAGCATCGGCGCAACGTAAAGCAGCAGTTCGTCGACACAATGCGCGCGCAGCAGCGAACCGTTCAGCTTCATGCCGGCCTCGGCGTGGATCTCATTGAGACCGCGGTCGGCGAGGGCCTGCATCAGTCGCTGAAGGTCGACCTTGCCGGCTGCATCCGGCAACACTTCCACCCGATGCCCGTCGGCTTCCAGTGCCCGAATGCGGGCCCCATCCTCCGCGGCGGTTGCGATCAGGATGGGCTCGCCCTGCAGGATGCGCGCCTGGGGCGGGATGTCCAGCCTGGCGTCCACGACGATGCGCAAGGGCTGCCGCTCGCAAGGTACGGCGCGCACGGTGAGTTGCGGATCGTCCTCGCGCACGGTGCCGATGCCGGTCAATATGGCGCAGGCGCGTGCCCGCCAGCGGTGACCGTCGCGGCGCGCGGCTTCGCCGGTGATCCATTGGCTGACGCCGTTGTTCAGCGCAGTCTTGCCGTCCAGCGTGCTCGCCGCCTTCAGCCGCAGCCAGGGGCGGCCGCGCGTCATGCGCGACACGAAGCCGATGTTGAGTTCTCGTGCCTCGCCCTGCAGCAGACCGTGCTCGGTGAGGATGCCGGCCGCACGCAGGCGTGCGAGTCCGCGGCCGGCGACGAGCGGATTCGGATCTTCCATTGCCGCCACCACACGTCCGACGCCGGCATCGATCAGCGCATCGGCGCAGGGCGGGGTGCGGCCGAAGTGAGAGCATGGTTCGAGGGTCACGTAGGCGGTGGCGCCGCGCGCGGCACCGCGCGCCATCGACAGTGCGTGGACCTCGGCATGAGGTTCGCCGGCGCGCCGGTGCCAGCCTTCGCCGACAATCTGGCCGTCCTTCATCAGCACGCAGCCGACGCGGGGGTTCGGCGAGGTCGTCTCCAGGCCACGCGCAGCGAGCGCGAGCGCCCGGGCCATCGCCGCGTGGTCAGTTGCCGAAAAGGTCATTCTCGGAGTCGGCGGCAGGTTGCGCGGGCGGACGGCCGCGCTTGGGACGGGCCTGCACTTCCCGGATCACTTCGGAGAATTCGTCCACGTCGGCGAAGTTGCGATACACCGACGCAAAGCGGATATAGGCGACCTTGTCGAGCTGCTTGAGCTCCTTCATCACCAGTTCGCCGACTTTCTCACTTGGTACTTCCTGCTCGCCCATCGACAGCAGGCGGCCTTCGATGCGGTCGACGGCGGCCTCGATCGCCTCCATGGTGACGGGGCGCTTGCGCAGCGCGAGCTTCATGCTGCCGGCGAGCTTGTCGTGGTCGAACTCGGTGCGATTGCCGTTGCGCTTGACGATGTGCGGCATCTTGAGGTCGATGCGCTCGTAGGTGGTGAAGCGCTTGTCGCAGTTGACGCAGCGACGGCGACGCCTCACGACGTCGCCGTCCTCGTTCTCGCGCGTGTCGGTGACCTGAGTGTTCGGGTCGCCGCAGAAGGGGCACTTCATGGCTGGTCGGGCGCGAAGGGCAGGGCATGCACCCTGCCCGGGGCGCTTACTTGCCGTACACCGGGAACTTGGCGCACAGCTCTGCGACCTGGCCGCGCACGCGTGCGAGCACCGCCTGATCATCCGGCGCGTCGAGCACGTCGGCGATGAGGTGGGCGATCTTCTCGGCCTCGATCTCGGTGAAGCCACGGGTGGTCATCGCCGGCGAGCCGATGCGGATGCCGGAGGTGACGAAGGGCTTTTCCGGATCGTTCGGGATCGCGTTCTTGTTTACCGTGATGTGGGCGCTGCCGAGCACCGCTTCGGCAGCCTTGCCGGTGATCTTCTTCGGGCGCAGGTCCACCAGGAACACGTGGCTCTCGGTGCGCCCGGACACGATGCGCAGGCCGCGCTCTTCGGACAGCACGCGCGCCATCACGCGGGCGTTGGCGATGACCTGCTCCTGATAGTTGCGGAACTCGGGCGAAGCCGCTTCCTTGAAGGCGACCGCCTTGCCCGCGATCACATGCATCAGCGGGCCGCCCTGCAGGCCAGGGAAGATGGCGGAGTTGATCGCCTTCTCGTGCTCGGCCTTCATCAGGATGATGCCGCCGCGCGGGCCGCGCAGGGTCTTGTGCGTGGTCGAGGTGACGACGTCGGCGTGCGGCACGGGGCTCGGGTAGAAACCCGCCGCGATCAGGCCGGCATAGTGCGCCATGTCCACCCAGAAGATGGCGCCGACTTCCTTCGCGATCTTCGCGAAACGCTCGAAGTCGATGCGCAGCGAGTAGGCCGAGGCGCCGGCGATGATGATGCGCGGCTTGTGCTCGCGCGCCATCGCTTCCATCCGGCCGTAGTCGATCTCTTCCTTCTCGTTCAGGCCGTAGGCGACGACATTGAACCACTTGCCCGACATGTTCAGCGGCATGCCATGGGTGAGGTGGCCGCCTTCGGCCAGGCTCATGCCCATGATGGTGTCGCCGGGCTTGGCGAAGGCCATCAGGACTGCCTGGTTCGCCTGCGAGCCCGAGTTTGGCTGCACGTTCGCTGCCTCGGCGCCGAACAGCTTCTTCAGGCGATCGATCGCCAGTTGTTCAGCAATATCGACATGTTCACACCCGCCGTAGTAACGCTTGCCCGGATAGCCTTCCGCATACTTGTTCGTGAGCTGGGAGCCCTGGGCTTCCATCACGGCGTGGGAGACGTAGTTTTCCGATGCGATCAGTTCGATGTGATCTTCCTGGCGGCGGTTCTCCGCCTGAATGGCGGCCCACAGCTCGGGATCGACCTTGGCGAGGGTGTCTTGCGAGGAGAACATGGAGCAGACTCTGAAGAGGGTTGATTTCGGACGCAAATTCTACCATGCGAGCGCACGTCGGGCTCCGCCGCGGCGCAGGCGGGCTGCGCCGGTTCAGGCCGATTCAGGCATTTGGCAGTTCGTCCAGCGCCTGCGCCAGGTGGCGCTCGTCGCCCCAGTGGATCAGGCGCCAGTGCCCCGCGTCGTGCTCGATCCAGTTCAGTGCGGCATTGGGGATCACGAAATCGCGTGGCGTGTGCAGTGGCTTGGCGGCCGCGAGGCGGTGGGCGATATCGAGCACGCCACCGTGGGTGACGACGAGCACGTGCTGCCCGGTGTGGCGCTGCGCGATGTCGACCAGGGCTTCCGTCACGCGTGCGGCGAAGGCAGCGAGGCTTTCACCCTGTCCGGGAATGGGCTGGTCGAGCTCGCGCGCCTTGAAGCGCGCATAGGCCTCGGGATGACGCCTGGCCGCCTCATCGTAGGTGAGGCCCTGGAAGTCTCCGTAATGGCGCTCTCGCAGGCGTTGCTCGGTCAGCAGCGGTTGCTGGCGCTGCGCGGCAATCGCCTGCGCGGTGACTTGCGCGCGCTGCAGGTCGCTGCTGTACATCGCGCTGAAATGGAAGGCTGCCAGGCTGTGCGCGGTGCTCTGTGCCTGGGCATGACCCCTCTGGTTCAGCGGGATGTCGATGTGGCCCTGAAGGCGCCGCTCGGCATTCCAGCTCGTCTCGCCATGGCGGACGAGGCAGATCCTGCAAGCGTTGGGGGTGAAAGCTTGGATGTGCCTGTTCATTGATACGTAATCGCCCTAGGTTGGCGCAAACCCGCCCCATGCAATAATCTTCGCGCCCTTTGGCTCCGTTTCACGTTCGTGGAACTCGTGGAGCGCTCTCCTGCGGAGCCGGATGCATGTGTCCGCCGGAATCCGAACCGATATTTCTTTCGAGGAGCTTCTTGTGTCCTTCCTGCTTAGCCTCTCCCGGTTGATCGACTGGATCAACGAACGGGTCGGTCGAGGCGTGCTGTGGCTGGTACTGATCGCGGTGGTGATCAGCGCAGGCAATGCGCTCGTCCGCAAGCTGTTTAACACAAGTTCGAACGCCCTGCTCGAGATCCAGTGGTATCTGTTTGCAGCGATCTTCATGCTTGCCGCGGGTTACACCTTCCTGCGCAACGAGCACGTGCGCATCGACGTCGTCACCAGCCACCTGTCGCCCCGAGGGCAGAACATCGTGGACATCATCGGCATCCTGTTCTTCCTGATGCCGATGGTCGGGCTGGTGCTGTGGCTGTCGTGGTCGCCCTTCATGCTGTCGTTCAAGTCCGGCGAGATGTCGGCCAACGCGGGCGGCCTGATTCGCTGGCCGGTGAAGCTGCTGCTGCCGGTGGGCATGACGTTGATTTTCCTGCAGGCAATCTCGGAATTGATCAAGCGCATCGCCTTCCTTGCCGGCCACATCCCCAATCCGCTCGACAAGCGCAACGGGCCTTCGGCCGAAGAGGAGCTCGCCGCCTCGATCACGGCGCAGAAGCAAGGGGAGGCGCAATGACCCAGTTCCTGATCGCCAACATGGCGCCGGTGATGTTCGCGGCACTCGTGTTCTTCCTGTTGCTGGGTTTCCCGGTGGCGTTCGCGCTCGCCGCCAATGGCATCCTGTTCGGCCTCGTCGGCATCGAGCTCGGCCTGCTCAGCCCGGCGCTGTTCCAGGCCCTGCCGGAGCGCATCTTCGGCATCATGGCCAACGACACGCTGCTGGCCATCCCGTTCTTCACCTTCATGGGGCTGATCCTCGAGCGCAGCGGCATGGCCGAGGACCTGCTCGACACGATCGGCCAGCTCTTCGGGCCGATCCGCGGCGGCCTCGCCTATGCGGTGATCTTCGTCGGCGCATTGCTGGCGGCAACCACCGGCGTGGTGGCGGCTTCGGTGATCTCCATGGGGCTCATCTCGCTGCCGATCATGATGCGCTACGGCTACGACCACCGCATCGCCTCCGGCGTGATCGCGGCCTCGGGCACGCTGGCGCAGATCATCCCGCCCTCGCTGGTGCTGATCGTGCTTGCGGACCAGTTGGGCCGCTCGGTCGGTGACATGTATCAGGGCGCGCTGCTGCCCGGCCTGGTGCTGACAGGCCTGTACGTAGGCTACATCCTGCTGGTCACCATCTTCTGGCCGAAAGCGGCGCCCGCGATGCCGCCTGAGGCAAGGACGATCCGCGAAGTCGATGGCGCCAGCGGCCTGCGCTCGCTTGGCGTGCTGCTGGTGCTGTCGGTCGGCGTGGCCTGGCTGTTTGCGCAGTGGTTTGGCGCAGGCAAGGCCAAGGACGAGGTCATCGTGATCGGTGCGCTGGTGGCGATCGGCTTCGCCTTCGTCGCCGCGATCATCAACCGCGTGACCGGCATGGGCCTGCTGTCGAGGATGGCCGAGCGTGTCACCTTTGTGCTGATCCCGCCCCTCGGCCTGATCTTCCTCGTGCTGGGTACGATCTTCATCGGCGTCGCGACCCCGACCGAAGGGGGTGCGATGGGTGCCGTCGGCGCCGTGCTGATGGCATTGTCGCGCAAGCGCCTGTCGTTGGGCTTGCTCAGGCAGGCGATGGACTCCACGACCAAGCTGTCGTGCTTCGTGGTGTTCATCCTGATCGGCTCCACCGTCTTCGGTCTCACCTTCCGCGGCGTCAATGGCGACCTGTGGGTGGAACACCTGCTGATCTCCATGCCAGGCGGCCAGACCGGCTTCCTGATCGCGGTGAACATCCTCGTTTTCCTGCTCGCCTTCTTCCTCGATTTCTTCGAGCTTGCGTTCATCATCGTGCCGCTGCTGGCACCGGTGGCGGACAAGCTGGGGATCGACCTGATCTGGTTCGGCGTGCTGCTGGCGGTGAACATGCAGACTTCCTTCATGCACCCGCCGTTCGGCTTCGCGCTGTTCTTCCTGCGCTCGGTGGCGCCGCCCAAGGTCAAGACCACGGAGATCTACTGGGGCGCCGTGCCTTTCGTGATCATCCAGATCATCATGGTCGCGCTGATCATCATGTTCCCCAACCTGATCTCGCACGAGGTTGCCAAGGGTGGGGGCAAGCCGGCCGAGCTCCAGCTCGAGCTGCAGTTGCAGCAGGGGGGTGGAGGCGGTGACGGGGGCACGCCCGACCTGCTGCAGCAATTGCAGGGGCAGAAATGACCCAGACCGGCCGGTACTTCGGTGCCGGCCGGAGGCAGGAACGAAAAGAAACCGCACCGAAGTGCGGTTTTTTTTTGGCAGCCGTGCTTAACGCTGCGGTGCTTAACGCTGCGTTTGCACGAAGCGGTCCATGCTGGCTTCCGCGACGCTGAACCAGGCGTTCTCAGTTTTGCGGTACTTGTCGTAGGCGGCGAAGATCTTGGCGAAGGCCGGATTCTTGCCGGACTCCTCGTTGTAGAACTCGAATGCCGCCTTGTAGGCAGCTTTCAACACGTCGTCCGGAAAGGCGTGCAGCTTGGCACCGTTCGACAGTAGCCGGGCGAGGGCCTGCGGGTTCTTGTCGTCGTACGAGGACATCATCGTCACGTTGGCTTCGTGCGCCGCCGCGCGGAACGCCGACTGGTAGATCTTGGGCAGCTTGTCCCATTCGGCCTTATTGACGAAGAAATGGATCGCCGGGCCCGGCTCCCACCAGCCCGGGTAATAGTAGTTCGGCGCGACCTTGTAGAAGCCAAGCTTCTCGTCGTCGTACGGACCCACCCACTCGGCGGCATCGATGGTGCCCTTTTCCAGCGAGGGGTAGATGTCACCGCCCGCGATCTGCTGCGGGATTGCGCCGATGCGCGCGAACACCTCTCCTCCGAGGCCGGCGATGCGCATCTTCAGGCCTTTTACGTCGTCCAGCGATTTCACCGGGTTGCGGAACCAGCCGCCCATCTGCACGCCGGTGTTGCCGCCGGCGAAGGACACCACGTTGTAGTTGCTGTAGAACTCGTCGAGCAAGGCCTGGCCGCCGCCGAACTGCAGCCATGCGTTCATCTGCCTGGCATTGAGGCCGAAGGGCACCGAGGTGCCGAAGCCGAAGGTCTTGTCCTTGCCCACGTAGTAGTACGAGCAGGTGTGGCAGGCTTCAACGGTGCCTTGCTGCACCGCGTCGAGCGCCTGCAGGCCGGGAACGATCTCCCCGCCGGGGAACACGCGGATGTCGAACTTGCCGTCCGTCATCTCGCGCAGGCGGTTCGCCAATGTCTCCGCACCGCCGAAGATGGTGTCGAGGCTCTTGGGGAAGCTGGACGTGATGCGCCACTTGACTTCCGGCAGGCCGGTGTGGACCGCTGGTGCTCCTGCGGGGGCGCCCGCCGGAGGCGCGGCGGGAGCGGCGGCTTGTTCCGTCTTGCCGCAGGCGGCAAGGCCCACGGCCGCTCCGGCTGCCAATCCAGCGCCGGCTTTCTTCAGAAATGAGCGACGTTCCACGTTGTCTCCTAGTCGTGGTTGAGGGATGAATACATCAGCGAATGATTATAGACACGGCAATCAGACCGGTGCTCACGGAAAACCCCAGCCCCGCAGGGGCAGGTCAGCGGCCGGCGACCTTCATGCGTTCGATGAGCAGCGAGCCGCAATGCTTGGCGCCGCGCGGCAGGGCATCGTTGCCGACGGCGACGATGCCGTGGAACATGTCGCGCAGGTTGCCGGCAATGGTGATCTCTTCCACCGCGTGCTTGATGCGGCCCTTTTCAATCCAGAAGCCTGCCGCACCGCGCGAGTAGTCCCCCGTGACGTAATTCACGCCGTGACCCAGCAGTTCGGTGACGAGCAGGCCGCGGTCCATCCTGCGCATCAGCGCCGGCAGGTCGTCGTCGCCTGACTTCACGCGCAGGTTGTGCGAGCCGCCGGCGTTGCCGGTGGTCTGCATGCCCAGCTTGCGGGCCGAGTAGGCCGACAGGAAGTAGCCCTGCAGCACGCCGTCGGTCACCACCTCGCGGTCGTGGGTCGCCACGCCCTCGTTGTCGAAGGGGCTGGAGCCGAATGCCTTCTTCAGGTGCGGCCGCTCGGAGATGCTGACGACCGGCGAGAACACCGGCTGGCCAAGGCTGTCCAGCAGGAAGCTGGACTTGCGGTACAGGGAGCCGCCGCTGACCGCCTGCACGAAATTGCCGATCAGCGCGACCGCCAGCGGCGCCTCGAAGATCACCGGCACCTCGCAGGTGCGGATCTTCTTCGCGCCCAGGCGCGCCAGTGCGCGCTCGCCGGCGATGCGGCCGATGTCCTCGGCCGACATCAGCTCGGCCGCGTCGCGGCGCGAGTCGTACCAGTATTCCCGCTGCATGGCGTCGCCCTCGCCGGCGATCACCGAGCACGACAGGCCATGCCGGCTGCTGGCGTAGCCGCCGATGAAGCCGTGGCTGTTGGCCGACACGAAGTGCGCCTGCTGGATCGAGGTGCTGGCGCCTTCCGAGTTGGTGATCTTGGGGCTCACCGCGAACGCGGCCTCCTCGCAGCGGCGCGCCAGCGCAATGGCGTCATCCACCTCGATATCCCACGGATGGAACAGGTCGAGGTCCGGGCAGTCCTTCGCCATCAGCGCAGCGTCCGCAAGCCCCGCGCACGGGTCGGGCGCGGTGAAGCGCGCGATCGACAGCGCGGCATCCACGGTCGCCTTGAGCGCGGCCTTCGAAAAGTCCGACGTGCTCGCGTAACCGCGCTGCTGGCCCAGATAGACGGTAACGCCGACGCCCTTGTCGCGGTTGTATTCGATGGTGTCGACCTCAGCCTTGCGTATCGACACCGATTGCCCGAAACCTTCCGACACGTCGGTGGCGCATGCGGAGGCGCCGCGCTTCTTCGCGTACTTGAGGATGTCGGTGGCGATCTCGCGCAACTGCGCCTGGGAGAAGGAAAAGCCTTGTTCGGACATGGACGGGAGCGGGTGGGGCAAGGGCTATAATCTTAACCCGTTCCCGCCAGCCCTCTACTTCGTGATGCATTCCGATTCGCGCCGCCGCCATTCCGACCCTGCCGACGAACCGCCCGAGCCGCCAAGCAAGAGCAGCCTGAAGCGCGAGATGCATGCTTTGCAGGATCTCGGCGAGCAACTCGTCGCGCTCTCTGCCGAGCGGCTCAAGAAGGTACCGCTGCCCGAATCCCTCTACGAAGCCATCCGCGACGCGCAGCGCTTCAAGATGGAGGCGCGCCGGCGCCAGATGCAGTACATCGGCAAGCTGATGCGCAATATCGACCCCGGGCCCATCCAGGCCCAGCTCGACATCTTCAACGGCAACTCCGCGGCCGAAGTGGCGAAGATGCACCGCCTCGAGCGCCTGCGCAACGAACTGCTGGAGGACGAGAAGGCGATCGGCGCCATTGCCGAGGCCTGGCCCGATGCCGACCTGCAATACCTGCGCACGCTGCGCCGCAACGCGCTGAAGGAGCGCGAGGCGGGCAAGCCGCCCAAATCCTTTCGCGAGATCTTCCGCGTGCTGCGCGAACTGGAGGAGGCCGCGGCGCCACGGGAGGACGTTGCGGCAGGCGACGAGGAAGCCGACGGCGCGGACATCGAGCGCAGCCGGGAGCAACCATGAGTGAACACCTCCGCATCGGCCTGGTGTCGATCAGCGACCGCGCCTCGGACGGGCGCTATGAAGACCAGGGCATTCCCGCGCTGAAGGACTGGCTCGGCAAGGCGCTGACCTCTCCCTGGAGCGCAGAGGCGCGGCTGATCCCCGACGAGCGCCCGCTGATCGAGCGGACGCTGATCGAACTGGCGGACGATGCGGGCTGCTCGCTGATCCTCACCACTGGTGGCACCGGGCCGGCGCCGCGCGACGTCACCCCCGAAGCCACGCTGGCGGTGGGCGACAAGGAGATGCCCGGCTTCGGGGAGGAGATGCGCCGCATCAGCCTGAATTTCGTGCCGACGGCGATCCTGTCGCGCCAGGTGGCGGTGATCCGCGGCAAGAGCCTCATCGTCAATCTGCCCGGCCAGCCCAAGTCCATCCGCGAGACCCTCGAAGGGGTGCGCGCCGCCGACGGCAGCGTGCGCCATGTGGGCATCTTCGCCGCCGTCCCCTACTGCGTCGACCTGATCGGCGGGCCCTACATCGAGACGGACGATGCGGTGATCAAGGCCTTCCGGCCGAAGAGCGCCATCCGCCCCAGGCAGGCCTGAGCCGGGCGCGCCGGCCGCGCCTCACTTGCCGGTCGGCACGATGCGGATCACGCGGCCCTTGTAGGCCGGCACCGGCGGCGGCACCGCTTGCTGCCGGCGCCGTTCCAGTTCGCGCCACCAGGCGCGCAGGATCAGCAGCCACGCCAGCGCGAAGGCGTACAGCATCGGCTCGCGCACGTCGGCCTTCACCAGCCACCAGTAATGGACCACGCCCAGGATGGCGATCCCATACACGGAGCGGTGCAGCGCCTGCCACTTGCGCCCGCCCAGGCGGCGGATGGACCAGGCGTTGGAGGTGAGCGCCAGCGGCGTCATCAGCACCAGCGCGGCGAAGCCCACGGTGATGAAGGGGCGCTTCAGGATGTCGTGTGCAATCGCCGTCCAGTCGAAGAACTGGTCCAGCCACACATAGGTCGTCAGGTGCGCACAGCCGTAGGCGAAGGCGAACAGGCCCAGCATGCGGCGCAGGCGCAGCAGCCAGTTGAGGCCGGTGAAGCGGCGTAGCGGCGTGACGCACAGCGTGATCAGCAGGAAGCGCAGCGTCCAGTCACCGCTGGCGCGGGTGATGGTCTCGATCGGGTTGGCGCCCAGGGTGTCGTCCTGCCAGCCAAGCGCGAGGCGCAGCGCCGGCATCAGGCAGAGGGCGAAGAGGGCAGCCTTGATCGACGCGATCTGCGTCCGGCTGGGCATTTGCAGCATGTTCATCATTGCGTCGGGGCTCAGAGTCGGGCTCAGAAATTGGCGCGCAGATCCATGCCCTGGTAGAGGCTGGCGACCTGCTCGGCGTAACCATTGAACATCAGCGTCGGCCGCTTGCGGAACTCGCCGATGCGCCGCTCGGTGGCCTGGCTCCAGCGCGGGTGGTCAACCTGCGGGTTCACATTCGAGTAGAAGCCGTACTCATGCTTTGCCGCCTTGTTCCAGGCGGTGGCGGGCTGCTTGTCGGTCAGGCGGATGGTGACGATGGATTTCGCGCTCTTGAAGCCGTACTTCCACGGCACCACCAGCCTTATCGGGGCGCCGTTCTGGTTCGGCAGCACCTCGCCGTAAAGGCCGACCGCCAGCAGGGTCAGCGGGTGCATCGCCTCGTCCAGGCGCAATCCCTCGGTGTACGGCCAGTCGAGCACTGGCAGGCGGCTCATCACCTTGGGGTCGTGCAAGGTGACGAATTCCACGTATCTGGCGCTGCCGAGCGGCTCGACCTGCTTGAGCAGGCTGGCGAGCGGCAAGCCGACCCAGGGAATCACCATCGACCAGCCTTCCACGCAGCGCATGCGGTAGATGCGCTCCTCGAGCGGGGCCAGGCGCAGCAGCTCGTCGATGTCGAAGGTGCGTGGTTTGCCGGCGAGACCTTCGACCCGCACTGTCCATGGGCGCGTGATCAGGCGGCCAGCGTTCTCGGCCGGATCGCTCTTGTCGGTGCCGAATTCGTAGTAGTTGTTGTAGGTGGTGACGGCCTTGTAGGGGGTCTTCTCCTCGCTGGTGCTGAACGGCGAGGCGCCGAGCGGGCCAAGCTTGGGCGCGGCCGTCACGGCCGCCTCGGCGCTCGGCAGCGCGCCACCAAGTGCGCCGGCAGCAAGCAGCAGCCCGGCATCGCGCAGGAATCGGCGGCGCTCCTCGAACAGGGTGCGGGGGGTGATTTCGGATGGCAGGATGTCGGAAGGACGTTGGATGAGCATGATTGCGGGGCTTGGTCGGGGTTGTTTCATCGGCAGTCGGGCAGGGGCGCCGGCGCCTCTGGGTCTGCAGCGATCTTCGGCAGCCGGCGCCAAGGGGTGGCGCCTGTCACGTGCGTGGCTTCTGTCGCTTGCCGGGATGTGACTCCCGCAGCGCGATTCGGTTCAAGGGACGGGTGGTCGATATACCGCTTCGGCCACTGGCAACAGCAGCTCACGTGTGGTCATGCCGGCCGGGGTCATCAGTACGCCGTCCCGCGTCATCGCCGGCGCCGTGCCGGAATGGCCGTACATGCCGGAGCAGGGCGAGCGGTGCCAGCAGCGTGCGCTCGGTATTCATGGTGCGTCTCCCTCTGTGGGTCGTGTCCGGTGAGTACCCGGGAACGCGTGTTCATTCCCCTTCGCCGTGGAATCCTGTGCAAAACCAGCGGGGCGGCGACTTCGGCTAGAATCCCTCTCTCCCCTCTGACCTAGCACAGACTGCCAGCATGCCTGCTTCCATGAAGATCCACATCGACGACGTCCGCATCAAGGAGATCAAGGAACTCGTGCCGCCGGCCCACGTGCTGCGCGAGTTTCCGGCTACCCCCAGGGCGGCGGAGGTCGCCTACGACGCGCGGCAGGCGATTCACCGCATCCTTTACGGTGCCGACGACCGGTTGCTGGTGGTGATCGGGCCATGCTCGATCCACGATGCCCAAGCGGCGCTGGAATATGCGCACAAGCTCAAGGCGGAGGCCGACCGGCTCAGGAACGACCTGCTGATCGTGATGCGGGTGTACTTCGAGAAGCCGCGCACCACCGTGGGCTGGAAGGGGCTGATCAACGATCCCTACCTGGACAACAGCTTCCGCATCAACGAGGGCGTGCGCCTGGCACGCAAGCTGCTGTGGGAGATCAACGAGCTCGGCCTGCCGGCGGGCACCGAGTTCCTCGACATGATCACGCCGCAATACATCGCCGACCTCATCAGTTGGGGCGCGATCGGCGCGCGCACGACCGAGAGCCAGGTGCATCGTGAGCTGGCATCCGGCCTGTCTTGTCCGGTGGGCTTCAAGAACGGTACCGATGGCAACGTGAAGATCGCGGTGGATGCGATCAAGGCGGCGCAGTCGCCGCATCATTTCCTGTCGGTGACGAAGGCGGGGCATTCGGCCATCGTGTCGACGCGCGGCAACGAGGATTGCCATGCCATCCTGCGCGGCGGCAAGAGCACCAACTACGACGCGGCAAGCGTCGAGGCGGCGTGCAAGGATCTGGCCGCGGGTGGCGTGCCGGCGAAGGTGATGATCGATTTCTCGCATGCCAACAGCCGCAAGCAGCATCGCCTGCAGATCGAGGTGGCGCGCGACGTGGGGGTGCAGATGGCGAATGGGGACGATCGCATCATCGGCGTGATGGTGGAGTCGCATCTGAAGGAGGGGCGTCAGGACCTGATGCCGGGCAAGGAGCTCGAATACGGCAAGAGCATCACCGATGCCTGCATCGGCTGGGAGGACAGCGTGGTCGTGCTCGACGTGCTCGCCGAGGCGGTGCGCCAGCGCCGGGTGAAGCGGGCAACGCAGTTCGAGTGAGTCCTGCTTCCCATGAGCGTGATCGAGGCCCGCTGCGTGCGGGCCTTTTTGCGCGCACGCAATCGGTGATCGGAGGCCCGCGAGCTGTTGGCCCGCGGCGGACGCGCGGGGTGTTCCCTCCGCCGGCTGCGGAACTCGCCCTTCAGGCTCGGACAGTCCTCGCCGGCTCCGGGAACACCCCGCGCGTCCGCCGCTACCGTGCGCCAATCCCCGGAGTGCCGGTGTTCCGCGTCCTGAGCTGGCGATCGAATCCCCGCGTTGCGCCCGGGGCCGGTGTGGGAGCGGACCTGGCCGCGATTCGGTTCGATCCGCGCTGAATCATGCGCAAGATCATCCACTGTGATTGCGACTGCTTCTACGCCGCAGTCGAGATGCGCGACGACCCCTCGCTCGTCGGCAAGCCGCTGGCGGTCGGCGGGCGGGCGGAGGAGCGCGGCGTGATCGCCACCTGCAACTACGAGGCGCGGGCCTTCGGCGTGCATTCGGCGATGTCGACCGCGCGCGCACTCAAGCTGTGCCCGCAACTGATCCTGCTGCCGCCGGACTTCACCCGCTACCGCGAGGCCTCGCGCCGCATCCTCGCTATCTACCGTGACTACACGCCGCTGGTGGAGCCGCTGTCGCTGGACGAGGCCTATCTCGACGTGACTGGCGTCGACTGCTGCCGCGGCTCGGCGACGCTGATGGCTCAGGAGATTCGCTCCCGCATTCGTGACGAAGTCGGCATCACCGCGTCGGCGGGCATCGCGCCGAACAAGTTCCTCGCCAAGGTGGCGAGCGACTGGAACAAGCCCGACGGGCAGTTCGTGGTGCGGCCGCAGGATGTCGACGCCTTCGTCGCCGCGCTGCCGGTGAAGAAGATCTTCGGCGTCGGCAAGGTCACCGCGGCAAAGCTGAACCGGCTCGGGGTGCAAACCTGTGGCGACCTGCGCGCGTGGAGCCTCGCCGACCTGGCGCGCGAGTTCGGCAGTTTCGGCGCCAGCCTGCACCGGCTGTGCCGCGGCATCGACGACAGGCCGGTGCGGCCGGACCGCATCCGCAAGTCGCTGTCGGTGGAGACGACCTACACCGTCGACCTGCCCGATCTCGCCGCCTGCCGCGAGGCGATGCCGGCGCTCATCGACGAGTTCAGGCGGCGCTTCGCACGGGCCCGGGAGACACGGCCGGTGCACAAGGCAGTGGTGAAGATCAAGTTCTCCGATTTCAGCCAGACGACGGTGGAGTGTGTGTCGAGCGCGCCGGACGACGTGCTGTGGCTGGCATTGCTCGACGAAGGCCATGCGCGGCGTGCGCGTCCGGTGCGGCTGCTGGGCGTGGGCGTGCGCTTCGCGGAGGAGGAGGAAAATTCCGGATCGCATGGCCAGATCGGGCTGTTCGACGACGCGTCGGCGTGCGACGATATCAGCGAGCCGGACATTCAAACGACAAACCGACCTTCGAGGTCATCATCATGACCGAGCCGACCTCCGCCGCTCTCGAGGATCCGCAGCCTCACCCGCCCGCCGTCGCCATCGACGAAGCCCACGTCCCGCACGAACGCCCCGTCAGCCTGCCGGCCCTCTACAAGGCGCTGTGGCATCACGCGGAAGGGATGCGCAAGGTGATCCTGGGCGCCTTCCTGCTGTTGCTCGCATCGCAGCTCTTCAAGCTGTTCGTGCCCTGGCTTGCCGGCAATGCGATCAACGCCATCCAGTCGGGCGGCTTGGGTTCGTTGCCTTCTGCGGCACGCTGGCTCGCGCTGGTGTTCGCTGCCATCGTCGCGAGCTGGCTGCTGCACGGGCCGGGTCGCATCCTGGAGCGCAACGTCGCGCTGAAGGTGCGCGAGCGGCTGTCGGGCCTGCTCGTGGGGCGGCTGATGTCGGCGCCGCTGGCCTGGCATGAGAGCCATCATTCCGGCGAAGTCACCCACCGCGTGCAGCAGAGCACCCATGCGCTCTACGACTTCGCGCAGAGCCAGTTCATCTACCTGCAGAACACCGTGCGGCTGGTCGGCCCGATCATCGCGCTGTACCTGATCTCGTCGCTGGTCGGCTGGGTGGCGATCGTCGGCTACGGCCTCATCGGCCTGCTGATCACGCGCTTCGACCGCGTCATGATGCGCCTCGCCGTCGACGAGAACCGTGCCGAGCGCGCGTATTCCGCTGCGCTGGTGGATGTGCTGGGCAACGTGCTATCGGTGCTGGCGCTGCGCCGCGGCGAAGGCGTGACGCGGCTGATCGGCGATCGGCTGGTGGCGGTGTTCGGCCCGCTCAAGCGCAGCATCGTGCTGAACGAGGTCAAGTGGTGCTCGGTGGATCTGCTCGCGAGCATGCTGTGGTGCGTGCTGGTGGCGGTGTATGCGGCCGAGGCTTCCGGCGCGATCGGCGGCGCGGCGGTGGGCGCAGCCGCGTCCGGTATCGCGCTGGGCAAGGTGTTCATGGTGTACGAATACTCGCAGCAGGCGGGCGGCGTGATCACCGCGATCGCCGCGCACTTCCAGTCGCTGGCGCGCCAGCGCGCGGATTACGCCGCTGCGCAGCCGCTGTTCGAGGCGCGCGAGGTCGAGGTGCCGGTGGTGCGTTCTTCCTCTTCGGACCACTGGCAGCGCCTGCAGATCGAAGGACTGCGCTTCGCCCACGCCGGCACGCGCGAAGGGGCGGGTCTTTACATTGACAACCTCGAGCTCGAGCGCGGTCGCCACTACGCCCTGATCGGCCCGAGCGGCGGGGGCAAGAGCACGCTGCTGCGCCTGCTTGCCGGGCTCGACGAGGCAGCCGAGGGCTCGCTGCATTTCGATGGCGCGCGCGAGTCCGATCCGGCGTCCACCCTGCGCACCATCGCGACGCTGATCCCGCAGCAGGCCGAGATGTTCGAGGGCACGCTGGCCGAAAACCTGCTGCTCGGCGGCAGCGCGGGGCCGGAACGGATCGCCGCGGCATTGCGTGCCACCTGTGCCGATCCGCTGGTCGATGGCCTCAAGAGCGGGCTCGCCACCCGGGTCACCGAGGGCGGCTCGAACTGGTCAGGCGGCCAGCGCCAGCGTCTGGCTCTGGCGCGCGGGGTGCTGGCGGCCGAAGGTTCGTCGCTGGTGCTGTTCGACGAGCCCACCAGCAGCCTCGATCCGGAGACGGAAGCGAAGGTCTATGGGCGGCTCTTCGAGCACTTCGCCGATGCCACGCTGATCTCGTCGGTACACCGCCTGCATCTGCTTGACCGCTTCGACGGCGTGATCCTGATGCGCGCGGGCAGGGTGGAGGCGACGGGTAGCGCGTGGCAGCTGGCTCAGTCTTCCGCGCTGTTCCGCGAGATGCTGGCAGCGCAGGGCGAGGCGAACACGGGAAGCTGACGGGCCGCAGTGCCGGCTGGCACCGCAGGGCCAGGTCGCCGACGCGGATGGCGTCGCTCCTGCGAGAACGTCTGGAGCGAGGACCATGGACAGCAAACGACAACGCCACCCGAAGGTGGCGCTGTTCATGCGATCGAGATGGAATCGATCAGAAGCTGTGGCGCATGCCGACGGCGAATTCCGTCTTGTCGCCCAGTTGGGCGCCGTCCTTGACCGCGTTGCTGTACTGGCTGGCGTAGGCGTACAGGCTGGTGCGCTTCGACAGGCCGTGGTCGTACACCACGGCGAAGCCGCTGCGATTGTCGTCGTAGGCTTTGCTCTTGAACTCGTTGATGTTGCGGGCGGCGTTGGCGCGCTGGTAGGTCGCCATCAGCTTGCCGGCGCTGCTGACCGGCACGGTGACGCCGGCCATCCAGGCGCGCTCGGTATCGGCGGCGTCCATGAAGTTGCGGTTCTTCAACTGGCCGTAGCCGAGGTGGGCCTTGACCACGCCGAAGTCGTAGGTGGCGCCAAGGGCGACGTTCTTGATCGTCTCACCGGTGGCGGCGGTCTTCGTGCTGTCGGAGGCGCGGGCCTGGTCATAGGTCAGCACCGCCATCAGCGGACCATTGCGGTAGCGCAAGCCGGCGGTGACGGCGCGTTCGTTGTTGTCACTGCCGGAAACTTCCGACCCGTCGCGTCGGGTCGAATAGCCCACCGCACCCTGAAAGCCTGAGAAGCTCGGCGAGTAGTAGAGCACCGAGTTGTCCAGGCGTTCGGCGACGTTGTCGTAGCCGAAGATGGTCTTCGGGTTCGCCTGCGAGTAGTTGGTGCCCCACGGTGTCACGCCGCCGCCGAACCACTCGTAGCCCAGCGCGTTCTGGCGGCCGGCACGCACTTCGCCGAACTCGCCCGACACGCCGACCCAGCTCTGGCGGCCGAAGGTGCGTCCGCTCTGGTCCGATTCGCCGGTGTCGGCCTTGATGCCCTGTTCGAGCAGGAAGTTGGCCTTCAGGCCGTTGCCCAGATCTTCGGTGCCGCGGAAGCCGAGGCGCGAACCCGAGGAGATGCCGCTGTCGATCGCGTTGCGGTTCTTCTGGCCGTCGGCCTTCTGGTACAGGTAGCCGAGATCCATGATCCCGTACACGGTGACGTTGGTCTGGGCGAAAGCAGCGCCGGACAGGCCCGCGGCAATCGCGCCGGCAATGAGAGTCTTTTTCACTGTTGGATCCTGATGTTTATGAAGGATGGGGAAAGGCGAGCGGGCCCGCGACGGCGGGCCGTTCGACGCTTTCGACTCTGACAGTGAAATGTGACAGCCTGGTTAAATGGTTGTTATTTGCAACAGAGAAGCGGGCGAGCTGTGGCGCAACCCAGACAGTGTTGCCGTGTCCAGTACGGGAGATGCGCGTACGCCGCCGTCGGCTCGCCTCGGGTCAGGCGTTCTTGCGCTTCTGCCACAACACGTCGCCACGGCCACCGGCACGGTTCAGCACGCGGCCGAGCACGAACAGCAGGTCCGACAGGCGGTTCAGGTACTGGCGCGGTCCGTCGTTGACCGCTTCTTCGAGCGCCAGCGCGACCAGCGCGCGTTCGGCGCGGCGGCACACGGTGCGCGCATGATGGGCGAGCGCCGCGGCGCGCGTGCCGCCGGGCAGGATGAAGTCCTTCAGCGGCTCCAGCGGCTCGTTCAGGCGGTCGAGCTCGTTCTCGAGATGGGTCACCTGCTTGTCGGTGATCATGCTCATGCCCGGGATGCATACCTCGCCGCCGAGGTCGAACAGGTCGTGCTGCGCGTCGGTGAGCAGGGCGCGCACGTCATCCGGCAGTTCCTCGCACAGCAGCAGGCCGATGATGGCGTTGGTCTCGTCGACTTCACCCAGCGCGTGGATGCGCAGGCTGTTCTTCGATACGCGCTTGCCGTCGCCCAGGCCGGTGGTGCCGGCGTCGCCGGTGCGAGTGTAGATCTTGGAAAGGCGGTGTCCCATGGCAGTCCTTGTCGGTGGTTGACGTGAACGTCAATTATAGGGGTAAGGGGTCCAAATTGACTTCGCTGCGGGCCCGGCATACGATGCGATACGCACTGTATTACAGGAAGTCCTCGACATGACCCTGTCGATCCGCCTCGATCCCGAGCTCGAGTCCGAACTTGCGCGCGCCGCCGCGCAGACCGGGCGCAGCAAGAGCGAGCTGGTGAAGGCCAGCTTGCGAGAGTATCTCTCCCGCATCGCACCGCGGAAGACGCCCTACGAGCTTGGCAAGGACCTGTTCGGCGATCCGTCCTCCGCTGCGCCGACGCTCGACCTTACCAGCAAGGAGCGCATCCGCAACACCGTCGTGGAGCGGCTGCGTGCTGAGAACGATCGCTGACTCCGGGCCACTGATCGCGCTGTTCGAGCCGGCCGAGCGCAATCACGCACGCGTGCGCAGCTTCATCGAGGATTACGAGGGCGCGCTGCTGACCACCTGGCCGGTGCTGACCGAAGTCGGTCATATGCTCGGTCATTCGGTCGATCGCCAACTCGCCTTCCTGCAGTGGGTGGAGCGCGGCGGCGTGGAGGTCACCACGCCCGGCGCGGGTGCCGTCTCGCTGATCCGCCAGCTCTCCGAAAAATACCGCGACCTGCCGATGGACATCGCCGACGGGTCGCTCATTGTGCTCGCGCTCGAAAGTGGCGTGCGCGACATCCTGACACTCGACCGGGATTTCGACGTCTATCGTCTGCCCGATCGCTCTCGATTCAACAACATCCTGGCCTCAACCTGACATGAAATCAGCCGAAATCCGCGATGCCTTCCTCAAGTTCTTCGAATCCAAAGGCCACCAGATCGTGGCCTCCAGCTCGCTCGTGCCGCACGAGGATCCGACGCTGCTGTTCACCAATGCCGGCATGAACCAGTTCAAGGACGTCTTCCTCGGCTTCGACAAGCGTCCCTACACCCGCGCCACCACTTCGCAGAAGTGCGTGCGCGCCGGCGGCAAGCACAATGACCTCGAGAACGTCGGCTACACCGCGCGCCACCACACCTTCTTCGAGATGCTCGGCAACTTCAGCTTCGGCGATTACTTCAAGCGCGACGCCATCTCTTACGCGTGGGAACTGCTCACCGAGGTCTTCAAGCTGCCCAAGGACAAGCTGTGGGTCACCGTGTATGCGGAAGACGACGAGGCCTACGACATCTGGACCAAGGAAGTCGGCGTGCCCGCCGAGCGCGTGATCCGCATCGGCGACAACAAGGGCGCGCGCTACGCGTCCGACAACTTCTGGATGATGGGGGACACCGGCCCCTGCGGCCCCTGCACGGAAATTTTCTACGATCATGGTGAGCACATCTGGGGCGGCCCTCCGGGATCGCCCGAGGAGGACGGCGACCGCTACATCGAGATCTGGAACAACGTGTTCATGCAGTTCAACCGCGACGAGCAGGGCGTGATGCATCCGCTGCCCAAGCCCTCGGTCGACACCGGCATGGGCCTGGAGCGCATCTCGGCGGTGCTGCAGGGCGTGCATGCCAACTACGAGATCGACGTGTTCCAGGCGCTGATCAAGGCCGCTGCGCGTGAGACTTCCGGGGGCGACATGGACTCGCCGTCGCTGAAGGTCCTGGCCGACCACATCCGCGCCTGCTCCTTCCTGATCGCCGACGGCGTGATCCCGGGCAATGAAGGGCGCGGCTACGTGCTGCGCCGCATCATCCGCCGCGCCATCCGCCACGGCTACAAGCTGGGCGCGCGCGCGGCCTTCTTCCACAAGCTGGTGCCTGACCTGGTCGCCGAGATGGGTGCCGCCTATCCGGAGCTGAAGGAAGGCGAGCGCCGCATCACGGACGTGCTGCGCCAGGAGGAAGAGCGCTTCTTCGCCACCATCGAGAACGGCATGGCCATTCTTGAAGCCGAACTTGAGGTGCTCGAAAATGCTCACGTAGGGGAGGCCAGTGGATTTTCTTCGACAAAGTTTGGGACGCCTACAGCCGTCGTTTTCAGTGGCGACACCGCGTTCAAGCTCCACGACACCTTCGGCTTCCCGCTCGACCTCACCGCCGACGTCTGCCGCGAGCGCGGCGTGACGGTGGATGCGCCCGCCTTTGACGCCGCGATGGCGCGGCAGAAGGAGCAGGCGCGCGCCGCCGGCAAGTTCAGGATGGCCGCCAACCTCGAATACGAGGGGCCGGAAACCGTCTTCCATGGCTACGAGCTGCTCGAGGAGAAGGGCAACATCCTCGCGCTGTACAAGGACGGCACGCCGGTCAATGAACTGCTCGAGGGCGAGATGGGCGTGGTGGTGCTCGATCACACGCCGTTCTATGCCGAGTCCGGCGGCCAGGTCGGCGACCGTGGCGAGCTGCGCGGCGCGGCCGGCATCTTCGGCGTCGAGGACACGCAGAAGATCCAGGCCGCGGTGTTCGGCCACCACGGCGTGGTGCGCACCGGAAGACTGGCGGTGGGGCAGGGCGTCGCCGCCCGCGTCGACGTCGCTGCGCGCGCCGCCACCGCGCGCAACCACTCGGTTACCCACCTGATGCACAAGGCGCTGCGCGAGGTGCTAGGTACCCACGTGCTGCAGAAGGGTTCGCTGGTCGATCCCGACAAGACGCGCTTCGACTTCGCCCACACGGCGCCGATGAGCGCCGAGGAGATCCGCGAGGTCGAGGAGATCGTCAACCGCGAGATCCTCGCCAACACCGACACCAAGGCCGAGTTGATGGGGCTGGAGGCGGCGCAGAAGACCGGCGCGATGATGCTGTTCGGCGAGAAGTACGGCGACGAGGTGCGCGTGCTGTCGATCGGCAGCACCCGCGAGCTGTGTGGCGGCACGCACGTCGGGCGCACCGGCGACATCGGCCTGTTCAAGATCGTGTCCGAAGGCGGCGTCGCGGCGGGCATTCGCCGCGTCGAAGCCGTCACCGGCGAGAATGCGCTGCGCTACGCGCAGGAGCAGGAGCGCCGCGTGCAGGGCATGTCCGCGCTGCTGAAGGTGCAGCCCGACGAGGTGTCCGAGCGCGTCGCCGGCATCCTCGACAACGTGCGCGCGCTGGAGAAGGAACTCGCACGCCTGAAGAGCAAGCTCGCCTCCAGCCAGGGTGACGACCTCGCCAATCAGGCGGCCGAGGTCAAGGGCATCAAGGTGCTCGCCGCGGTGCTGGATGGCGCAGACGTGCCGACCCTGCGCGAAACCATGGACAAGCTGAAGGACAAGCTGAAATCCGCGGCCATCGTGCTGGCCGCGGTGGCCGACGGCAAGGTCAGCCTGATCGCCGGCGTCACCGCCGACCAGACCGGCAAGGTGAAGGCCGGAGAACTGGTCAACTTCGTCGCCCAGCAGGTCGGCGGCAAGGGCGGCGGCCGTCCCGACATGGCCCAGGCCGGCGGCACCCAGCCGGAGAACCTGCCGGCGGCGCTGGCCGCGGTGAAGGACTGGGTGGCCGGGAAGCTTTAAGCCGGCGAGCCGGCAGCGGGCGGCGTCAGTGCCGCCCGCTGCCGGAGGATGTCAGCCGCGACCCGCAGGTGCAGGCCGCCCGCCAGGTTCGGGCCAGGTCCGGCAGGATCGAAACAGGGGCTTGAGTGCCCTGTCCGCTATGCGGATGGCTGCCGCGATGGCGAGGCCGTGCCGCCGCGCCACAGCCAGATGGATGTGATCGCCAGCAGTACGCTGGCTGCTGCGCTGGCCAGGCTCAAGGCATCCCATCCGGCGATTCGTGCGTCGCCGATGAGCCGCACGAGCAGCGGTCCGGCGATCTGGCCCGCGGCAAAGCCGGTGGTCATGCGGGCCAGCAGCGGTGTCGGATTCCCGGGCATGCGCTCGCGGGCCAGTTGGAGGCCCGCCATGGTGGTGACCATGAACGTCCCGCCGACCAGAACCGCAGAGGCTGCAAGCACCCACAAGGCCTGCTGCAACAGCGGAAGCGCAGTCCCCACCGCCATCACGCCCTGCGCGATCGCCCAGACCTTCCGGCGTGACCAGCCATGCAGCCTGTGCGCGGCAAAGGCAACGGACAGCGCCGCCGCCGTGCCGAAGATGGGCCAGGTGAGCCCGAACACGAGAGGGTCGGACACCAGGTGCCGCGCCATCGTGGGCAGGAAGGTCGCGGGGACGATGTAGCCGAAGCCGAACGCGCTGTAGCAGAGCACCACACCAAGATTCCCGCTCGCGCCTGACGGCGCGGCCGGCCTTCGTGCGTCGACAGGGCCTGAAGGCGCCGAGGCGGCAGGCTGCCGCGGCAGACTCCGGATGACATGCACGGCGCCGACGATGGCGAGCAGCCCGAGCTCCATCCAGAGCAACACCGCGGCCTGTGCGCCTCCCAGCCACGTCATGAGACCCGTTGCGGCGATGCCCAGACCGACTCCCGTGTAGATCCATCCCCCCAGGGAGGTGGCGTTCCGACGCGCCAGTTCTGGCAGGCACCAGCTACTGGCGCACACCAGCACCCAGGCGCTGAAGACGCCCGCGCTGCCCCGCAGGACCAGGCCCAGCCAGGGGACCGATACGTTTCCCCAGACCATCGCGAGGGTCGTCGCGGCGACACCGATCAGCCCGATCTGCAGGCCGTGCCGGGGGCTGCGCGCAAACCACGACGCGCTGAGCGCCCCGAGGAGGTAACCGATGTAGTTCGCAGTCGCCCATTCCGTTCCGGTCACGGCATCGAGGCTGCCATTGCGCAGCATCAGCGGCATCATCGGTGTGAAGGCGAACCGGCCGATGCCCATGGCGATGGCCAGCGCAATCAGGCCGATGAAGACGATCGACCTGGGCGGCAGCGACGATTCGGAGCGTGTGACCATGTTGAACTTAGACTCCGATTGCTGTGGTGGCCGTACCGCGAGGCTGCGCTAACAGGTGTCGCCATCATGTCGACCCGGATGCGGGACAATGCCGTCACCGCGTCAAGCTGATGTAAGGTTAACCAATGAAACCATTATCCGACAACCGCGCGCTGCGCACCGACAACCTCCACTCCGACCGTCGCTTCGGCGTCGAGCACGGCGGAATCCACAAGCCGATCCACACCTCGGTGCAGTACGCGTTCGACCGCGTCGAGGACCTGATCGGGGCCTTCCAGGGTACCTACAAGGGAGGCTACCAATACGCCCGTCAAGGCACGCCGACAACGGCCGCCCTCGAAGCCAGGATCACCGCGCTGGAGGATGGCGTGGGCACGGTGTGCTTCGCCACCGGGATGGGCGCGATCGCAGCGACCTTCCTCACGCTGCTGCGCGCGGGCGACCACCTCGTCGCGAGCCGGTACATGTTCGGCAACACCAACAGCCTCCTCGACACGATCGGCGGCCTGGGTGTCGCGGTCGACAAGGTCGACGCCTGTTCGGTCGAGGCGGTCGCGGCAGCGATCCGGCCTGAAACGCGCATGGTCTTCGTCGAGACCATCGCCAATCCGCGGACCCAGGTCGCCGATCTCGCGGGCATCGGCCAGTTGTGCCGCGAGCGCGGGCTGATCTACGTGGTCGACAACACGATCACGTCGCCGGCGCTGTTTCGGCCGCGTACGGTCGATGCGAGCCTGGTGATCAACTCGCTGACGAAGACGATTGCCGGCCACGGCGAAGCGCTCGGCGGTGCCGTCACCGATACCGGACTGTTCGACTGGGCTCGCTACCCGAACATCTTTCCGGCCTATCGCAAGGGAGACTCCCAAGCCTGGGGTCTGCTGCAGATCCGCAAGAAAGGCTTGCGCGACATGGGCGCAACGCTTGCATCGGACCAGGCGCATCGCATCGGCATCGGCAGCGAGACTCTGGCGCTGCGCATGAAGCAGAGCTGCAGCACGGCTCTCGCGCTGGCGCGGTGGCTCGAACAGCATCCGAAGGTCGGCGCGGTGCATTACCCCTTCCTGCCCTCACACGCCCAGCATGAGCGCGCCACGACCCTCTTCACTGCCGGGTCGTGGCTGTTGAGCTTCGAACTGCGCGACCCTTCGTCCATGGTTGACGTGCTCAACCGCCTCAGCTTGCCGCTCAAGGCCACTGGCCTTGGCGACACGCGCACCCTGGTCATCCCGGTCGCACCGACCATCTTCTGGGAAGCGGGCCCGGCGGCGCGCGCCACGATGGGCATTGCCGAAGGCTTGATCCGCGTGTCGATCGGTCTCGAAGACGAAGCCGACCTGATCGCGGATTTCAACCGCGCCCTTGAGTGACGGGGTTTGCCTGGCTTCGATCGCTTGGTGCTCTTCCCGAATGATGCTTCGTCCATGAATCGCGCGAGGTGCGGCGTGCTCCGATGGGCGCAGCCGCCGCGGGCGGCCGGACATTGACGAGGGCGGCCGGCGGCAGATGCCGGCTCTCAGATCCGGTGTAAGCTCGCAGCCTTGCCTGTGGTCGAGACCAATCCACCTTCCAGGAGCCTCCATGCGCCGACTGCTGCCTCTGCTCGCCTTTGTTCACCTGCCCGTCGCACTGGCAGCCAGCCCGCAGGACGTCACCCTGCCGTCGGGCGTCATCGTCCAAACCTACCGCGAAGGTGAGCGCGGTGCTTCGCCGACGCCAGCAGACGTGGTGCGGGTGCATTACCAGGGCACGCTCGCCGACGGTCGGCAGTTCGACAGCTCCTACACCCGCGGGCAGCCGGCGGAGCTGCCGCTGGAGGCGCTGATCCCGTGCTGGAAGGAGGTGCTGCAGCGCATGAAGCCGGGTGGCGCGGTGCGCATCGTGTGTCCGCCCGAGACGGCCTATGGCAGCCGCGGCGTGGCGGGCAAGATCCCGCCCGACAGCACCCTCAGCTTCGTGATCGAGCTGCTCGAGGTGAAGCACTGAGCCGGGAGGGCGCCCCCTCGTCCGCATCGATCGGTGTGGCTTCCGGCAAGCTGCTGCGCGCGGATGTCCGTGCGCGGCGGGGGCGCCTTACTTCGCCGGAATCGGGTGCTTGGTGCGGAGTTCGTCGATCGCGACGTAGGTGAGCTTGGCCTCGGTCACCTTCACCACCACCGGGTTCTCCGGATTGCGTCGCGCATAGACTTCGACCTCGACCGTCACCGAGGTCGTGCCCACGTGCACGATCTCGGCATAGAAGCTGACGACGTCGCCGACCGACACCGGCTGCTTGAAGACGAAGGAATCCACCGCCACGGTCGCCACCTTCGAGCGCGCCTGGCGGATGGCCGGCACGGCGCCGGCGATGTCCACCATGGACATGATCCAGCCGCCGAAGACGTCGCCGGCCGGATTGAGGTCGGCAGGGAAGGGCACCACCCTGAGCACGAGCTCCTTGTCCGAGGGTTCGGCGCAGCCTCCGGGGGCGCACGCCGGGTCGGCTTCGCCCACCAGCCGTTTGTTGCCCTCGCCATCCACCGCCACATAGGTCAGGCGCGCCTCGGTCACCTTGACGGTCACCGGGTCGGCCGGGTGGCGCTCGGCGAACACATGCACGTCCACCGTGATCGAAGAGCGGCCGACCGAAGCCACCGTCGAGTAGAAGCTCACCACGTCGCCGACCGACACCGGCTGCTTGAACAGGAAGGAATTCACCGCGACCGTGACCACGCGCGAGCTCGCGCGTCGGATGGCCGGCATCGCCCCGGCGACGTCGACCATGGACATGATCCAGCCGCCGAACACGTCGCCGGCCGGATTCAGGTCGGCCGGCATCGGCATCACGCGCAGGGCGAGGTGTTCGTCCGATGGAATCTCGGTCACTGCGATCGGGTGGTCGGCCATGAATTTCTCCTGTGCGGGGTCGTCTCGACGCCAGGGCCGATCATGCCAAGAAACGCTCCTGCGATGTTGGAATGCCGCGCGTGCAGGCTCAGCCCGCCGCGTAGCGCTCCAGCCAGTGCGCATAGGGCGCAGGGAGCACCCAGGACGGGCGTTCGATGCCCAGCGTGCGCGCGGCGTGGTACGTCCAGTGCGGGTTGGCGAGGTGGGCGCGGCCGACCATCACCAGGTCGAGCTCGCCGTTGCGCACGGTAGCGTCGGCCAGTTGCGGCGTGTCGATACCCCAGGCCGAGGCCACCGGGATGCCGGCCTCATTGCGCACGCGGCCGGCGATCGGCGCGAGGAAGGCGGGCGCCCAGGGCACCTGGGCGGTCGGCGTGGAGAAGCCGACGCTGACGCTGAGCAGATCCAGGCCCCGCTGCTTGAACTTGTGCGCGAGCTCGATGGACTCGGCCAGCGTCTGCTCGTCGCGGCCGTCGAACTCGATGACGCCGAAGCGCGCGGTCAGCGGCAGGCGCTCGGGCCACACTTCGCGCACTGCCGCCAGCGTCTCGAGCAGGAAGCGGCTGCGGTTCTCGAAACTGCCGCCGTAGGCGTCGGTGCGCTGGTTGGCGTGGACCGAGAAGAAGCTCTGGCCGAGGTAGCCGTGGGCGAAGTGCAGTTCCAGCCACTCGAAGCCGGCGTCGCGCGCACGACGCGCCGCGGCGACGAAATCCGCACGTACGCGGGCGATGTCGTCCATCGTCATGGCGCGCGGCACCCTGGGCAGGTGCGCACCGAAGGCGACGGCCGAGGGCGAGATCGTCGGCCAGCCGCGCGGATCGTCCGCGGCGATGTGATCGTCACCTTCCCACGGGCGGTTGGCGCTCGCCTTGCGGCCGGCGTGGCCGATCTGGATGCCGGGCACCGCGCCGGCGGCCTTGATCGACGCGGCGATGGGCGCCAGCGCCTCGGCCTGCGCGTCGTTCCACAAGCCCAGGCAGGCCGGCGTGATGCGGCCTTCGGGCGACACCGCGGTCGCCTCCACGATCACCAGGCCGGCGCCGCCGCGGCCGAGGCTGGCGAGATGCACGCGGTGCCAGTCGTTGGCGACGCCGTCGGTCGCCATGTACTGGCACATCGGCGGCACCGCGATGCGGTTGCGCAGGGTCACATCCTTGAGTTTGAACGGTTCGAACAGCGAAGACATGGGTTCGGTTTCCTTGAGGTGAATCGGGGGCGATGGAGCGTGGGCGAGTCGGTTGCGGCTCACAGGCAGGCTTCGAGCACGCGGCGGCTCAGGGCGAGGTCCATGTCCTGGCGTTCGCCCAGCGCGGTCATGCCGTGGGCTTCGAGCTGGGCGAGCAGGCGCGGCACCGCCTCGGCACCGATGGCGTAGTCGGCGAAGCGCGTCTTGACGCCGAGCGACTCGAAGAAGGTCCGCGTCTGCGCGATGGCGGTGTCGATGCGCTCATCGGCGCCGCCCGAATGGATGTTCCACACGCGCGCCGCGTACTGCAGCAGCTTGTCGCGCTTGGCCTCGCGGCGCAGGTCCATCATCGCCGGCAGCACGATCGCCAGCGTCTGAGCATGGTCCAGGCCGTACAGCGCGGTGATCTCGTGTCCCAGCATGTGCGTCGCCCAGTCCTGCGGCACGCCGGCGCCGATCAGGCCGTTCAGCGCCTGGGTGGCGGTCCACATCAGGTTGGCGCGTACGTCGTAGTCCTGCGGGCTGGCCAGCGCGCGCGGCCCGATCTCGATCAGCGTCTGCAGCAGCGCTTCGGCGTAGCGGTCCTGCACCGGCGCGTTGGCGGGGTAGGTCAGGTATTGCTCCATGACGTGGATGAAGGCGTCCACCACGCCGTTGGCGACCTGGCGCGGCGGCAGCGAGTAGGTCTTCACCGGATCGAGAACCGAGAACACCGGGAACACGAGCTCGCTCGAGAATGCGAGCTTGGCCTGCAGCGACTTGCGGCTGATGACCGAGAAGCAGTTCATCTCCGACCCGGTCGCCGGCAGCGTGAGCACGCAGCCCATCGGCAGGGCACGGCTGACGACGCTGCCGCCCTGTTCCAGGATCTGCCACGGATCGCCATCGTACGGCGCAGCGGCGGCGACGAACTTGGTGCCGTCGATGACCGAGCCGCCACCGACCGCGAGCAGGAAGTCGAGCTGCTCGCTGCGGATCAGCGCCACCGCCTGGATCAGCGTCTCGTAGCTGGGGTTGGGCTCGATGCCGCCGAAGCGGCGTACCGTGCGCTGGCCCAGCGCGGCCTCGACTTCGGCCAGGGTGCCGTTGCGCTCGGCGCTGCCGCCGCCGTAGAGCACCAGTACGCGTGCATCGGCGGGCACCAGTTCGTCGAGGCGCGTGATGCTGCCCTGGCCGAAGACGATGCGGGTGGGGTTGTAATAGTCGAAGTTCTGCATTGCGGACTCCTTTGCCGCGGCGTGTGCGGCCTTGGATGATAAGAATTAGACTGGTCGTCTAATCGTCGGGCAAAATTTTGACAACGGCAGGTCGATCATGCGGACAGCCGCTGCAGGGTGGCCGCCCAGGCCTGGTCCAGGGGGCTGGCGTTGCGCTGCAGCTTGGCCAGCAGGCTGGCGCCCAGCCACATCTGGTAAAGCATGCGCGCGCTCGCATCGGCATCGAGCTGCGGCAGGGTGGCGTCGGCGACGCCGGCGGCGATGCAGCCAGCCAGCCGTCCGATGATGCGCTCGGTACCATCGCGCAGCGTCACCCGCATCGCCTCCGACAGGTCGGCGACTTCGGCACCCAGCTTCACCACCAGGCATTTCTGCTCGTCGCCTTCTTCCGCCTGCGTCGCCCGCCACTGCTGGAAATAGCGCAACAGGCGCTCGCGAGCAGTCAGGCCCGGCGCCTCAAGGAGGGCGTCGAGCTGGCGCAGGTAGCTGTCGAAATAGTCCTCCAGCAGCGCCTGACCGAAGCGTTCCTTGGACTTGAAGTAGTGATAGAACGAGCCCTTGGGCACCTCGGACGCCTGCAGCAGCTCGTTCAGGCCGACGCACGAAAAGCCCTTCGCCGCGATGATGCGGTTGCCGGTGTCGAGGATGTGCTGGCGGGTATCGGCGTGGCGGGAGCTCATGCTTGGCATTCTAGGTGCAATTAGACCAGTCGTCTAGAGCCGAGGCGTTGGCGCGGGCAAAGGGGTTGAGTTCGATGAGCGCCATTGCCTCTTGCTGGCGTGGCGGCGTCGCGATGCATCGCGACGCCGCAGGCCGGTGACCCCTGAAGGGAGGGCGTCGGTCCAGCGGCGAACGGTGTCAGAACGGCAACACCAGCCCCGGCCATACGCCGTCGATGGCGGCGCGGAAGGCGGCCTGGATGCGGGCCAGCGCAGCCGCATCGTCCGCCTCGAAGCGCAGCACGACGACCGGCGTGGTGTTCGACGGGCGCGCCAGGCCGAAGCCGTCGGCGTATTCCACGCGCACGCCGTCGATGGTGATTGTCTCCATCGCGCCGTCGAAGCGCGCGGCTTCCTTCAGCCGCTTCACCAGTTCGAAGGGTTCGCCCTCGGCCATCTTGAGGTTCAGTTCCGGCGTGCTCACCGCGTTGGGCAGCGCCTTCAGCGCGGCGTTGGCGTCGGCGCGGGCGGACAGGATCTCCAGCAGGCGCGCGCCGGCGTACAGGCCGTCGTCGAACCCGTACCAGCGCTCCTTGAAGAACATGTGGCCGCTCATCTCGCCGGCCAGCGGCGCTCCCGTTTCCTTGAGCTTGGCCTTCACCAGCGCATGGCCGGTGTTCCACATCGTCGGCCGGCCGCCGCGGGCGCGGATCCAGGGCGCGAGGCTGCGGGTGCATTTGACGTCGAAGATGATCTCGCCGCCCGGCACGCGCGACAGCACGTCCTCGGCGAACAGCATCAACTGGCGGTCGGGGTAGATGATCTCGCCGTCCTTGGTGACCACGCCAAGGCGGTCGCCGTCGCCGTCGAAGGCCAGGCCCAGCTCGGCATCGGTGTCGCGCAGCGCGCGGATCACGTCCTGCAGGTTCTCGGGCTTGGACGGATCGGGGTGGTGGTTGGGGAAGCTGCCATCGACTTCGCAGAACAGTTCCACGACCTCGCAACCCAGGCGGCGGAACAGTTCTGGGGCGATGCCGCCGGCGACGCCGTTGCCGCAGTCGACGACGATCTTCAGCGGCCGTGCCAGCTTCACGTCGCTGGCGACGCGGTCCACGTAGGCGGCGGCGACCTCGGCCTGGCGCAGTGCGCCCGGCGCGGCGGCGCGTACAAGCTCGTCGTCGGCGATGCGCCGGCGCAGCGACTGGATCATGTCGCCATACAGCGTCTGGCCGCCGAGCACCATCTTGAGGCCGTTGTAGTCGGGCGGATTGTGGCTGCCGGTGACCGACACGCAGGAGTCGCAGCCGAGCTGGTAAGCGGCAAAATAGGTGAGCGGGGTGGGCACGCAGCCGATGTCGATGACGTCGACACCGGCGGCGCGGATGCCGTCGGCCAGCGCGCCGGCGAGCGCCGGACCGGACAGGCGGCCATCGCGGCCGACCGCGATCGTCTTCTGGCTGCGCGCCACGGCCTCGGAGCCGAGCGCATGGCCGATCGCGCGCACCGCGTCGGGGGTGAGCACGGTATCGACGATGCCGCGGATGTCATAGGCCTTGAAGATTTCAGGGGCGGGCGGGGCGTGCAGGTGTTGGGTCATGTCGGGATCCGGATGGAGCGGGTGATCTGTCACGAAAGTCGGGGCTTCTCGTTGCGATGCGGCGCGCGCGAGTATGTCACGGCCCGCTGACGCGCTTCGTGTCGAAGTGCTTCATCAGCCTTGCGGCGAGCCAGTCCTGGTTCCCCGGCCAGGGGCCGACCAGAAAACCGACGTGTCCGCCCTCGGCGGAGCGTTCGAACGCCATCGCGGGCGACAGCTCGTCGGCCGCAGGCAACGCAGCCGGCGGCACGAAGCTGTCATTGGCGGCATTGAGCAGCAAGGTGGGGCAGGTGATCGCGCCCAGCCATGGCTTGCTGGAGGCGCGGCGCCAGTAGTCGTCGGCGCCGGCAAAGCCGTGAACCGGCGCAGTATAGGCGTCGTCGAATTCGTACAGGTTGCGTGCGCGACGGATGCGCTGCGCGTCGAACAGGCCGGGATGGCGCTCGCACTTTGCCAGCGCCTTGCGCTTCAGTGTGTCGAGAAAGTGCAGCGTGTAGAGACGGTTGAAGCCGCGGCCCAGGGCGTGGCCGGAGATCGTCAGGTCGAGCGGCGGGCACACCGCGGCGGCGGCCTGCAGCAGCGAGCCGGCCTGCGCGCCGCCCTCGCCCAGCCACTTCAGCAGCGCATTGCCGCCCAGCGACACGCCGGCGGCGAACAATGGCGCGTCGCCGGCGATGCACCGCAGGCGGCGCAGGATCCAGTCGATCTCGTCACTGTCGCCCGAGTGATAGGCGCGCGCCAGCCGGTTCGGCGTGCCGGAGCAGCCGCGGAAGTGCGGTACCACGCCGCGCCAGCCGCGCTCGCTGGCCGCCCGCATCAGCGTGCGCGCGTAGTGAGAGCGGCTGGAGCCTTCCAGACCGTGGAACAGCACCACCAGCGGCGCATCGTCGCGCCCGCCGGGCGCCCAGTCGAGGTCGATGAAATCGCCGTCCGGCGTGTCCCAGCGCTCGCGACGGTAGGCGGGCAGCGCACCCTTGCGCGCCAGCGGCCATATCGTCTGCAGATGGCTGCCGGGCAGCCACCAGGGGGCGCGGTAGGCGGACGGCCGGTTCATCGGTGGCGGGCGTGGAGATCTTGGCCGAGGAAGGATTGAGCGGAGGAAGGATTGCGCAGCGGGACGGTCGCGTCAAAAGGAAACGGGGGCGTGACGCCCCCGTGCCTGATCCACCTTCAGCGTTCCGCCAGGCTCAGTGATGGCCCTTCGGGCGCTCGCCGGCAAAAACGTAGTGCGCGCTGCAATACGGGCACACCACCTCGCCCGTCTTCAGTACATCGAGGAACACACGCGGGTGCCGCGCCCACAGCGGCGCGCCGGGCGGCGGGCAGTGAAGCGGCAGATCCTTGGCGTGGATCACGACGGCCTGCGTCTTGTCGGTGTTCTCAACCATGGTGGTGTTCCCCTCGGGTCTCAGATGTAAGCGAGCCAGTTGTCATATTCCGGCGCCTTGCCGCCGACCACGTCGAAGAAGCGCGCCTGGATCTTCGCCGTGACCGGGCCGCGCTTGCCCTCGCCGATCTTGCGGTCGTCGAGTTCGCGGATCGGCGTGACTTCGGCGGCGGTGCCGGTGAAGAAGGCCTCGTCGGCGAGGTAGATGTCGTCGCGGGTCAGGCGCTTGGTGGTGACGTCGTAGCCGAGTTCGCGCGCGATGGCGTGGATCGAGTCGCGGGTGATGCCGGTCAGCGCCGAGGCGATCTCGGGTTCGTAGATCTTGCCGTCGCGCACGATGAAGAGGTTCTCGCCCGCGCCCTCGGCGACGAAGCCCTGGTTGTCGAGCAGCAGCGCTTCGTCGTAGCCCTGGCGGGTGACTTCGAGGTTGGCGAGGATGGAGTTCGGGTAGGTGCCCGACAGCTTGGCGCGCGGCATCGTCGAGTTGACGTGGTGCCGGGTGTAGGACGACACCTTCACGCGGATGCCCTTTTCCAGGCCTTCCTCGCCGAGGTAGGCGCCCCAGGGCCAGGCGGCGATGATGACGTGCACCTTGGCGCCGATGGTGGAGATCCCCATCTTTTCCGAGCCGTAGAAGGCGAGCGGGCGCAGGTAGCAGGATTCCAGCTTGTTGGCGCGCACGACTTCCTTCTGCGCCTCCATGAGTTCATCCTTCGAGTACGGGATGTCCATCATGTAGATCTTCGCCGAGTTCATCAGCCGCTGGGTGTGCTCGGCGAGACGGAAGATGGCGGTGCCCTTGGCCGTGTTGTACGCGCGGACGCCCTCGAATACGGCCAGGCCGTAGTGCAGGGAATGGGTCAGGACGTGCGTGGTCGCCTCGCGCCACGGAACGAGCTTTCCGTCTTGCCAGATGAAACCGTCGCGGTCAGCCATGGACATGATTCGGATCTCCAACTCGAGAAATGTATGAAACGGCCCGGCCAGCCCGGGCAGAACTTTCAGATTCTAGCGCAAAGGAGGGCCGTTAATGCGCCCGACTCGCGTGCCGGCAGCCTTGATCCGGCTTTTGGCGCGGTAGAATTCGGGCTCGTCGCCGATGGAGCCCCTTGCATGGACCGAAGCTGGAAACCGAACGTCACCGTTGCCGCCGTCATCGAGCGTGACGGGCGCTTCCTGCTCGTGGAAGAGGAAACCCCGGAGGGCCTGCGCTTCAATCAGCCCGCCGGGCACCTCGAAGAGGGCGAATCGCTGCTCGAGGCCAGCGTGCGCGAGGCGCTGGAAGAAACCGCGCACCACTTCGTGCCCGAATATCTTGTCGGCATCTACCAGTGGCCGCGGCCGCAGGGCGACATCACGTATCTGCGCTTTGCCTTCGGTGGCCAGGTCACCGGCGAGGAAAGCGGTCGGGCGCTCGATGCGGGCATCGTGCGCCCGCTGTGGATGACGCGCGACGAACTCGTCGCCACCCGCGAGCGCCACCGCAGCCCGCTCATCCTGCAGTGCGTGGACGACTGGATCGCCGGGCGGCGCTACCCGCTCGAGCTGCTCCGGCATTACGCCTGAGCGGGCCGGGCCGATGCGTCGTCTGCTGGCGGTGGTGATGCTGTGTTTGTTGGCGTCGGCCGCGTTTGCCGCGCCGCGTGCGCCTGCGCGGCCCGTCGTGGCGCTGGCCAAGGCGCAGCCCGGGGGGCATCCGGCGACGACGCGGGCGCCTGCGCCCGAGCCCATGGTCGATGATACTTTCCGCATCTGCTTCAATTACGGCTGCATGACCGAGCAGGACGTGTCGGTCCCGGGCGGAACGCTGGACACCCTGCGCCAGTGGCTGGCGTCGGCGCCCGATGCCGCCGCCGAGCGCGCCGTGCTCGCGCAGGCGGTGGGCATGCTGCTGGCCGAGGCGGGCCGGCAGACGCCGGTGGCGGCGGATCGCGGCGGCAATTTCCTCGACCAGGAAGTCGAGGGGCGCATGGACTGCATCGATCACTCCACCTCCACCACCCGCATCTTGCGGATGATCGAGGCCCACGGCTGGTTGCGCTTCCACCAGGTGCTGGAGCCTGCGCGCCGCACCCGGCTGATCATGCAGCACTTTGGCGCGGTGGTGGAGGAGGTCGCGCCGCGCCGGCCCGCGCCCGAGCATGCGCGGCCGGCTGCCGTGCCGGACTACATGGCGGTGATGCTCGCGCAGTGCGACTGCGCCGAGGTGATGAACGACGTCCGGCGGCCGGATACGTCCGCCGATGGTACGCAAGAATCTGCCGGTCGGCCGGCCGACGACGCGGACGCCGGCAACCGATACGTGGTCGACAGCTGGTTCGTCGACAATGGCGAAGCGGCCATCGTGCTGCCGCTTGCGGAATGGCTAGAGGGAGGTGGACCGAATGTCCAGTAAGCAGGATCCGAACGGGATGAAAGTGGTTGTCGGCATGTCCGGCGGAGTGGATTCGTCGGTGACCGCGTTGCTGTTGAAGCAGCAGGGCTTTGATGTGACCGGCCTGTTCATGAAGAACTGGGAGGACGACGACGACGACGAGTACTGCTCGACGCGCCAGGACCTGGTCGATGTGGCCTCGGTATGCGACGTGATCGGCATCGACCTCGAGGTGGTGAACTTCAGTGCCGAGTACAAGGACCGGGTGTTCGCCGACTTCCTGCGCGAATACGAGGCGGGCCGCACGCCCAACCCCGACATCCTGTGCAACTCCGAGATCAAGTTCCGCTGCTTCCTCGACCACGCCATGCAACTGGGCGCCGAGCGCATCGCCACCGGCCACTACGCCCAGGTGCGCCAATGGAACAACGACGGCCGCACCGAATATCAGTTGCTGAAGGCCGAGGACGGCACCAAGGACCAGAGCTACTTCCTGTACCGCCTCAACCAGGAACAACTGGCGAAGACGATGTTCCCGCTGGGCACACTGTACAAGCGCGAGGTGCGCAAGATCGCCGAGCAGGCCGGGCTGCACGTGGCGACGAAGAAGGATTCCACCGGGATCTGCTTCATCGGCGAACGTCCGTTCCGCGAATTCCTGATGCGCTACCTGCCGACCAAGCCGGGCGAGATCCGCGCGCTCGACGACGACCGCGTGCTGGGCGAGCACCAGGGCCTGATGTACCACACCATCGGCCAGCGCAAGGGCCTGCACATCGGCGGCATCAAGGGTAACCAGGACGACGCCGGCGAGCACGACGCCTGGTACGTGGCGAAGAAGGACGTGAAGGCCAACGTGCTGTACGTGGTGCAGGGCCACGACCACCCGGCGCTGCTGAGGGATCGCCTGGTCGCCACCGACCTCAACTGGATCGCCGGCCGCGACCCGCACACGCACTGGGTGTACACCGCCAAGCCGCGCTACCGCACGCCCGACATGCCGTGCGAGATCGATGTCATTGCCGACGGCCGCGCCGAGATCGCCTTCGCGCAGCCGCAATGGGCGCTGACCCCGGGCCAGAGCGTGGTGGTGTATGAATCGAAGGTCTGCCTGGGCGGCGGCGTGATCGTCTGAGCGACATGCACATCTGGGTCGATGCCGACGCCTGCCCCGGCGTCATCAAGGACATTCTGTTCCGTGCCTCCGCGCGCACCGGACGTTCGCTCACGCTGGTCGCGAACCAGTATCTGCGCGTGCCCGCCTCGGCCCACGTCAGGATGATCCAGGTGCCCGGTGGCTTCGACGAAGCGGACAAGTACATCGCTGCCCACGTCCAGGCGGGCGATCTCGTCATCACCGCCGACATCCCGCTCGCCGCCGACGTCGTTGCGCGCGACGCCCATGCGCTGTCGCCCAAGGGCGAGCTCTTCGGCAAGGAGAACATCCGCGAGCTGCTCGACATGCGCAACTTCATGGACACGTTGCGCAACACCGGTGTCGATACCGGCGGACCGGCGCCGTTCAGCGCCGCCGACCGGCAGGCCTTCGCCAACCGGCTCGACCGGCTGCTGCAGTCGTCGGCGCGCGGCTGAGCAGCGGCGGCCGAGCATCAGTCGGCGGCCGGTCACAGACTCGCCGGGCATTGTGCGCCCGAGGCGGGAGCAGGATCGAACGCCGCCGGCAAGGCGCCGAATCTTTACGACATTTTTACGCGTCGGTTGCCAGAATGGCAGCGTACCTGGACGGGTTACCCTCTTCCCTCCCCGTCGTCGGAAACGCCAGATGCCGTTCGATACCCCCGCCCGCGAGAAGGATCTCAATGCCACGCAGCGCATCGCGTTGACGGTGGTCGCTTGTGCCGGGACGACGCTCCTGGCGACACCGTTCCTTGGCTATCTCGATCTGGCCAACATCGTGATGCTGTTCCTGCTCACGGTCCTGCTGGTCGCCGTGAAGCTGGGACGCAATGCGGCCATCCTGGCTTCGGTCCTCAGCGTCCTCTGCTTCGATGTCTTCTTCGTTCCGCCACGATTCTCGCTGGCGGTCAGCAACATCCAGTACCTGGTCACCTTCGCAGCCATGCTGGTGACGGCCCTGACGACCACGCATTTCACCTCCGCACTGCGTCACCGGGCGCGGGAGGCCCTGCAGCGGGAGCTGCGCACGCAGGCCTTGTACCAGCTTGCCAGGCGGCTTGCCGGCGCGCTGGCGGTCGAACAGGTCGTCGAGATTGCTGAAGCCTTCGTACGCTCGCAACTGTCCGCGCGGTCGGTCCTGCTCCTCCCCGACGGCGAAGGCAGGACACTCAAGGCGGCCCCGGCGGGTGTCCCGCTGCCGACCGAACCGCACCTCGCACACATTGCCTTCGACAGCGGCGAGCGCGTGCGCAGCGGTGAGGTGCGCGGCTTGGGCTATGCCGACCTGTACTTCCCGCTCAAGGCATCGATGCGGATCTGTGGCGTGCTGGCCGTTGCCTTTGACGAGCAGGCAGGCGAGCCCGGCGACGATTCGCTGTCCTTGCTCGACGCGGTGGCTTCCCTGATTGCCGTCGCGCTCGAGCGCCTGCGCTATGTCGAGGTCGCACAGGATGCGGAAGTGAAGATGCTGACCGAGCGGCTGCGCAGTTCGATTCTGTCGGCGCTCTCCCATGACTTGCGGACTCCGCTGACCGCCATGGTCGGCCTTGCCGACTCGCTGTTCCTGGTCAAGCCGGCCTTGCCCGGTGAGGCACTGGAAACCGCGCAAGCCCTGCATGAGCAGGCCGAGCGTCTGGCCGGCCTGGTCGGCAACCTGCTGGACATGGCGAGGCTCAATGCCGGCGAGGTGACGCTGCGTCGCGAGTGGCAGCCGCTCGAGGAGGTGGTCGGCGCCAGCATCAAGCTGCTGGGCAATGCCCTGGCGGGGCATCCGCTGAAGGTCACGCTCGACAAGGCACTGCCGCTGCTGGAGTTCGATGCGGTGCTCATCGAGCGCGTGCTGTGCAACCTGCTGGAGAATGCGGCCAAGTACTCGCCGGCACAGGGGCCGATCGAGCTTCGGGCGAGGCAGTCCGGCGTGGCCGTGGAGGTGGCCGTGCTCGACCATGGCCCGGGCTTTCCAGCGCAGCGTCGTGACGAACTCTTCAACATGTTCGTGCGCGGCCATGGCGAATCCGCCAAGCCCGGCACCGGGCTGGGGCTCGCGATCTGCAAGGCGATTGTCGAGGCGCATGGCGGCACGATCGAGGCGGACAACCGGCCCGAAGGCGGTGCGCTGGTCCGCTTCACCTTGCCCGTGGGCAATCCGCCGAGCATCGAGGAGGAACTGGCATGACGACGCCAGCCAGGGTTCTCGTCGTCGAAGACGAGAAACAGATCCGCCGCTTCGTTCGCGTGGCGGTGGAGGAAGAAGGCTGCGAGGTGGTCGAGGCGGAGACCAGGGCGGAGGGCTTGCTCGAAGCGGGTGCGCGGCAACCCGCCTTGCTGATTCTGGACCTGGGTCTGCCGGACGGAAACGGAATCGACCTGATCCGCGACCTGCGCGGCTGGTCCGACATTCCGGTGCTCATCCTTTCGGCACGTTCGCAGGAGCACGACAAGATCGATGCGCTGGATGCCGGGGCCGACGACTATCTGACCAAGCCGTTCAGCGTGGGCGAGCTGCGAGCGCGTGTCCGGGCCTTGCTCAGGCGTGGCAGCCGCAGCGCGGAGTCAGCCTCGCCCGTCATCGCGTTCGGGCAGGTTGTCGTTGACCTGTCGCGACGGCTGGTGACGCGCGACGGCGCGGAAGTCCATCTGACGCCGATCGAATATCGCCTGCTGACGGTATTGGTCGGGCACCCCGGCAAGGTGCTTACCCAACGCAAGCTGCTGCGCGAGATCTGGGGGCCGTCGTATGTCGAGAGCAGCCACTATCTCCGGGTCTACGTCGGCCATCTCCGACAGAAGCTGGAAGACGACCCGACGCAACCCAAACACTTTCTGACCGAAACCGGCATCGGCTATCGCTTCCAGCCGTAAGGGGACATCGTGCACATCGAACAGGACAAGGGGCGTCTCGCGACGCTGACCCTGGCTGCGCTCGGCATCGTGTATGGCGACATCGGAACGAGTCCGCTGTACTCCGTCAAGGAAGTCTTCGGTAGCGCGCACCACCCCGTACCGATCACGCCGGAAAACGTCCTCGGGATCCTCTCGCTGTTCTTCTGGTCGCTCATCATCGTGGTGACCGTGAAGTACGTGTCCTTCGTCATGCGCGCCAACAACAAGGGCGAAGGCGGCATCATCGCGTTGATGACCCTGGCGCTGCACGACGGAAAGCCCGGCACCTGGCAACAGAAGCTGCTGGTCATGCTCGGCCTGTTCGGCGCTGCCCTCTTTTATGGTGACGGCGTGATCACGCCGGCCATTTCGGTCCTGTCGGCGGTCGAGGGGCTGGAGATCATGACTCCGGCTTTCAAGCCCTACATCGTCCCTGTCTCGTTGCTCATCCTGAGCGGCCTGTTCCTGTTCCAGCGCAAGGGCACGGCCAGCGTCGGCGCCCTGTTCGGGCCCGTCATGGTGTTGTGGTTTGCAGTCCTCGCGATCTTCGGTCTGCTCTCCATCGCCCAGAACCCCTCGGTGCTGGCCGCGATCAACCCGCTGCATGCGTTCCATTTCCTGCTGGGCAATGCCATGCTCGGCTTCCTCGCCCTCGGGGCCGTCGTGCTGTGCATCACGGGTGCCGAGGCACTCTATGCCGACATGGGGCATTTCGGAGCGAGGCCGATCCAGTACGCCTGGCTGGGTTACGTGATGCCGGCCCTGCTCATCAACTATTTCGGCCAGGGCGCGCTGCTGCTGGCGGATCCCGGCGCGATCGAGAACCCTTTCTATCTGCTGGCGCCGGAGTGGGCGCGCTACCCGATGGTCATCCTGTCAACGGTCGCCACCGTGATCGCGTCGCAAGCGGTCATTTCCGGTGCCTTCTCAATCACCCAGCAGGCCATCCAGATGGGCTACACGCCACGCCTCGAGATCCAGCACACCTCCGACAAGGAGATCGGCCAGATCTATCTGCCGGCCATCAACTGGCTGCTGCTGATTTCCATCATTGCCCTGGTCATCGAGTTCGGTTCGTCGTCCAATCTGGCTGCGGCGTACGGCATCGCCGTGACCGGCACGATGCTGATCACCAATGTGCTGGCAATTGCCGTTGCCGTGAGACTCTGGAACTGGCACCCGGCGCGTGCCATCCTGGGTGCGCTTCCCTTCATCTGCATCGATCTTGGATTCTTCCTCGCCAATTCGGTCAAGATTCCCGATGGTGGCTGGTTCCCTCTTGCCTTCGGGCTGGCCATCTTCATCCTGATGACCACCTGGAAACGCGGGCGCGAATTGCTGACACGTCGCCTCGGTGAAGAAGCGATGGAACTCGAGCCGTTCATTTCCGGCATCGTCGCCGACGGCGTCGAGCGCGTGCCGGGTACGGCAGTGTTCATGACACCGACCCCGGAGACTGTCCCCCACGCGATGCTGCACAGCCTCAAGCACTACAAGGCATTGCACGAGCAGGTGGTGATCCTGAGCGTGCGGGTCTTCGACGTCCCCTATGTGCCGGATGCGGAGCGCGTCGAAGTGAAGCGCCTGAACGGCAACTTCAGCCAGGTGACCGTGCTGTATGGTTTCAAGGACGAGCCGGACATTCCGTTGGCGCTGTCGATGTGCGCCGAGGCCGGGCTGACGCTCGACATGATGGATACCTCGTTCTTCCTCGGACGCGAGACCCTGATTCCCAGGCTGCGCTCGGAAATGGCGTACTGGCGGGAGCTCCTGTTCATCGCCATGTTCCGCAATGCCGGCAGTGCGACCGCATTCTTCCGGATTCCATCGAATCGTGTCGTGGAGCTCGGTTCGCAGGTCGTGCTCTAGCGTGCCAGCCGCGCATGGCGCGGGCTGGCGGCTTGATCGATGAGCCCAGGCCATGGCCGGCCTTGGGCCGGGCCGCATGGGGCTGGATCGCCTTCAGGTGCGCAGCGGGACGGCGCCGGCCAGCACCGCGCGGCCGGCGTTGCGCACCAGTTCGCCGTAGCGCGCGCAGCGCTCGATGTATTCGCCCGCGCTCTTGGGCATGGTCACACGGGCGCGGGTGATGTCGGTCAGAAGGTTGCGTCCCTGCACGATGAGGTGCAGCCCGTCGCTGGCCAGTTGCTGTTCGGCGGGGTTGGAGGTGTGCGCCAGCCTGGGCGCGAACAGGCCGAGCTCCTCGGAGGCGACGACGAAATCGGCCCACACGTCGAAGATGTCGGGGTCGGTACGCAGCGTCTCGCACTTGATCTTGGCGATGCGGGCGAAATTCGCGACCAGCGGCTCGACGCCCTGGAACATCGGGCTTGCGGTGAAGGTCGAGATCATCACCGCGGCGATCAGGTCGATGTCGCGCAGGGCTTGCGCGATCTTCACATAGCGGCTTTCGTAGAAGGCTTCGACCGGGATCGAGAAGGCGCGGAAAGGCTCGCCCCAGAGTTCGTCGATGCCTTCCTCGCCGCTGCGATGCAGCACCAGCTTTCCCAGTTCCAGCGCCTCCTGCAGGCAGAAGCCGCATTCGCGCATCAGGGCATTGTCGGTGTCGATCTCGATGCCGAGTTCCTGCAGTTCGACCAGCTTGGTGAAGATGTCGGTGGCGCGGTTGAACAGCGCGCCGGCCAGCATCGCGCCCTTGACCCGCTTGCGCGCCGGATCCTGCTCGCCGTCATAGGCGCGACGTGCGTCGCTGAGGCGTTTGCCGGGGATGTTGATGCCGTGCTCGACGTGGTTGAACAGGCGCCGGGTGAGTGCCTGGATCAGCGTCTTCTTGGTGCTGAGCGAATCGAGCGGCGGGTCGTAGACCTTGAGCCAGTAGCCGTCGTAATAGACGCGGCGCACGCCGTCGATGGTGTCGAGCGTGCCGTTGGGCAGGTCGGTGCTGGCCGCAGAGGGCGTGAGTTTGGCTGTATTCATCGCCGCAAACGTATCGGATCCCCGGTTGCGACCGATGGCCGCGATCACGGGACGAGCGAGGCGAGAATGCCAGTTCCGGCGCGTTTTGGCTACGGTGCCCGGCCTACGGCGGGGCGTCCGGACCTCAGGCGAAGTCTGCCGGGATCACCGCGCGCAACACGGTCTGCGTTTCATGGCCGCGCACGCGGTTGGTGAACCACCACAGGGCGCCTTTCTTGATCGTCCAGTCGGCCTCGGCGCCGGAGAGCAGCAGCGCGCACAGGCGGCCCAGCGCCGGCTGGTGGCCGACGACGAGGGCGGCGCCGCGCGCATCCGGCCAGCCGGTGGCGGCGAGGATATCGGATACGCCGCCGGTAGGCCCCAGCGCGGGCATGATCTGGAAGTTGTGGGTGAATGCGGCGGCCGTCTGGCGCGTGCGCAGCGTCGGGCTGGCATACACCTTGAGGTGCCTGGGGCGGTGCTCCTGCAGCCAGGCGGCCATCAGCCGCGCCTGCTTGCGCCCGCGATCGGTCAGCTCGCGGGTGTGGTCCGGGCTGCCCTCCACCGCTTCGGTGTGGCGCCACAACAACAGATCCATGCCTCTCTCCGTCCTTGCAGGGGACGGCATGGTGGGGCTTTCCTGTTGCAGGGAGATGTCGGCGAGACCGCTTTCGGCCAGCGCGACCAGCGGCGGATCGGTGTTCACCATGGCGTCTTGCCCCACAGCAGAGGTTCGCAGTCGTGCAGCACGCGCCGTCGCAGACGTGCGTAGGTCGGCGCATGCCAGCCGAGGAGGAAGGCGGCCGCGGCCCGCAGCCCGGCATCTTCGCCGGCCCAGGCGGCCAGCCGCCCGCGCGCGATGTCCACATCCTGCAGGAAGCCCAGGTCGCCCTGGGCGCGCGTCAGGTCCGCGGTGTAGCGCGCGGTGGCCTTCGCGGGGAACAGCGGCGCGAAGAACTCGATGCCGTAGCGCAACTGCTTGAAGCCGATGCGCAGCGCATGCAGGCGCGTCGGCTCGAGCGCTGCCGCGGCGTCGAACTGGCGCCGGCCGCGCTTGCGCAGGCGCGCCATGCGCAGGCGGGCGAAAGTGCGCAGATCGGCCGCGGCGGCCAGCGGGCCGGTAGGCAGGCGCAGCAGGGCGGCACTGAACTCCAGCATCAGGCGCCCCTGTTCGGCGGGGTCGAGATTGCGTTCCGCCTTGCGCCGTGCAGCGGCACGCGCATCCGCGGCCACGTGCAGCAGGCGCGCCATGCCGTCGGCCTCGGCGAGGCCCTCGGGTCGCACCGGCTCCAGCAGTTCCGTGTGCAGCACGTCGAGATCGCGCGCATCGCCGAAGCGCGCGGTGTTGTCGCGCAGGCGCACGTTCCATTCACCGACGAATTCGGCCGGCAGTGCCGGCGCGAACGCTTTCAGCAGCGAGCGCAGGCGGCGCTGCGACACGCGCAACTGGTGGATGAAGTCCGGTTCGTGGCTGCGCGCGGCGCCGGCGGCATTGGCCTGCCACTGGCGCAGGCACGACAGCGCCAGGGTGCGGAAGGCGTCGATCACGTTCTGCTCGGCGCGCACCGCTGACGGCTCGGCGCGCAGCGGCGTGAACTCCTGCTGCAGGAAGAGGCGGTAGCCGCGCTCGGCCTTGGACAGGTCGGACGGCATCAGCGGGAGGTCGCGCGCCAGTTCGCAGGCGAGCTCGAGCAGGTCGAGCGGCGTGCCTTGCTCAAGCTCGAGTTCCAGCTCGCTGATCGTGTCGGTGTGCGTTTCCCCCTCCGCGCTGGTGGCCTCGATGCTGCCGGTATCGATCATCAGCAGGATGCTCACGCCTTCGCGCGGTGCGTGGCGGTGTGTTTCGCGGCGGAAGCGGGTGGTGAACACCGGGACCAGGCTGGCGCCGTGGCGGGCCAGCAGTTTGGCGGCGTCGGGCGCGTCGACCCGGGAGAAATCGAAGCTGCCGGAGTAGGGCTGCTCCCATTCGGGCCGCTGCGACAGGCCGCCGCTCGATACGGCTGCGCACTTGACCGTCTGCAGCCAGGTGCGCCCCTGCTGCCGCGTGCGCACCGCCACCTTGTGCGCCTTCAGGTCGAGCGCAGGGGTATCGTAGTAAGTGTTGTTCAGCAGGCGCGAAGGCCCCAGCCTGACCGCGGCGGCAAGCAGCGGATGGCGGCGCAGCGCGGCGGCGGTGCGTGGGGGCAGGGCGAGCTTGAGTTCGATTTCCTGGCTCATGGCAGCGTCCGCAGTGCGGCCTGCGGCGGGTTCATGGGGTATCGATTCTAGTCGCCCGCCCCGGTGCGCGTCATGCGCGGTTTCATGACATGAAGGATTGCCGCTCAACCTGATCGTGGTGGCCAGGCGCTACTCGCCGAACACCTCCTGCCACAGCGCCATCACCGGCTTGCGCGCGGCCTCGGCTTCTTCGGGCGCAACGCGCGAAGGCTGGTCGTTGAGGCGCTGACGATGCTGCAGGCGGCGCAACTGGCGGTAGCTGTCGGCGCAGGCGCCGGCGAGGTCGGCGGGGATCAGCCCGAGGCGCCCGGCGATGCCGAGCAGGGCGATGTTGCCGAGGTTGCCGGTGAGTTCGGCGTGCGCGTGCGAGTGGCCGAGAACCAGGTACTGGATGAGGAATTCGACGTCGATGAGGCCGCCGCGGTCGTGCTTGAGGTCGAACAGTTCGCTCTTGCCGCCGTGTGCGTCGCGCATCTTGTGGCGCATCGCCAGCACCTCGGCACGCAGCGGGTCGAGCTCGCGCGGCAGGCGCAGTACCTCGCTGCGGATGCGCTCGAAGGCCTCGCCCAGCGCGCGGTCGCCGGCGGAGAACCGTGCCCGCGTCAGCGCCTGGTGCTCCCACACCCAGGCGGATTCGAGCTGGTACTTGCGGAAGGCGTCGAGCGAGCTGGCGATGAAGCCCGATTCGCCGTTCGGGCGCAGGCGCAGGTCGGTCTCGAACAGTTGGCCGGCGGCCGTGTGGGAGGACAGCCAGGTATTGGTGCGCTGCGCCAGCCGACCGTAGGCCTCGGCTGCCTCGGGTGCGGGGTCGTCGTACAGGAAGACGATGTCGAGGTCGGAGGCGTAGCCCAACTCCTTGCCGCCGAGCTTGCCATAGCTGATCACTGCGAACTTCGGGTCCTCGCGGTGGCGGATCTTGATCTTGCGCCACACCAGCGGCAGCGTGACGTCGAGCATGATGTCGGCGAGCTCGGAGAGGTGGTCGGCGAGCTTCTCCACCGTCAGCAGGCCGGCGATGTCCTGCGTCAGCAGGCGAAACTCCTGCGCGTGGTGGCGTTCGCGCATGACGTCCATCTGCCTTTCCATGTCGGGCTCGAGGGCGTCGAGGTCGGCAGCCAGCGCCTCGCGGAAGCGCGGCCAGTCGGGTGCCGTTTCCATCGCGCGGGGATCGAGCAGCTCGTCGAGCAGGATGGGGTGGCGCGTCAGGTACTGTGCCGCCCAGCGCGACGCGCCCACGAGATCCGCGACGCGAAGCAGCGCGTGGGGATATTGCTGCAGCAGTGCGAGGTAGGCGCCGCGGCGGCCGATTGCCTCGAGCAGGTCGAGGCAGCGCGCGAGTGTGTCGTCGGCGCCGGCCGTGGTGGCGGCGACTTCGATCACCCGCGGCATCAGCGCGTCGAAGCGGCTGCGGATGTTGTTGGGCAGCTGCCGGTAGCGCGGGCCGGCATGGATCGCGGCGAGGCGGTCGGCCGCGGCGCGCGGACGACGGTAGCCCAGTTCGCCCAGCGCGGCGGCGGCCTGCTCGGTGTCCTCCGCGGCTTTCCAGACGGCGTCCAGGCTGTGATCTTCCTCGGACGGGTCGCCGAACACCGCGTCGAAGTGCCTGCTCACCACCGCGCGATGGCGGTCGAGCACTTCGAGCATCGCGGCGAAGTCGGCAAAGCCCATGCCCTCGGCGATCAGGGCCTGGTCGGCGGCGTTCGCCGGCAGGTCGTGGGTCTGCGCGTCGTCGAGGTATTGCAGGCGGTGCTCGAGCCGGCGCAGGAAGTCGTACGCCTCGGCGAGCTCGCGCACCGCCTCGGCCGACAGGATGCCGCGCTCGGGGAGCAGCGCCAGCACCTTCAGCGTGGGCCGGATCTGCAGCGAGGCGTCGCGCCCGCCGCGGATGAGCTGGAACACCTGGGCGATGAACTCGATCTCGCGGATTCCGCCCGGGCCGAGCTTGATGTTGTTGGCGCGGTCGCGGCGCGCCACCTCGCGGCGGATCTGCGCGTGCAGCTCGCGCATGGCGTTGATCGCGCCGAAGTCGAGGTATTTGCGGAAGATGAAGGGACGGGCGATGTTCTCCAGCTCCTGCCAGCGATCGCCGGCCAGCACGCGGGCCTTGATCCAGGCGTAGCGCTCCCACTCGCGGCCCTGGGTGATGAAGTAGTTCTCCAGCATGTCGAAGCTGCCGACCAGCGGGCCGGAGTCGCCGTTCGGCCGCAGCCGCATGTCGACGCGGAACACCTGGCCGTGCTCGGTGACGTCGGCCAGCGCCTGGATCAACTGCTTGCCCAGGCGCTCGAAGAACTCGAAGTTGCTGATGATCTTGGTGCCGCCGGTGTCGCCGTCCTCCGGATAGATGAAGATCAGGTCGATGTCGGAGGACACGTTGAGCTCGCGGCCGCCGAGCTTGCCCATGCCGATGATCAGCAGTTCCTGCTCCCAGCCGGTCTGCGACAGCGGCTGGCCGTAGCGCTGCACCAGCGGGGCCCGCAGCACGTCATGGGCGCGACGCACCGCCACCTCGGCGAGGACCGTCATGGTCTCGGTGACTTCGGCCAGGGGCGCGCGTCCACCGAGGTCGCGCACGATGAGATGGCACAGCACCCAGGTGCGCAGGTGGCGCAAGCCGGGCCGCAGCGCGTTTTCTGCGCCGCCGAAGGCGGCGTCCTGCGCATCGACGAAGGCGTGCATGGCTTCGGCGTCGAGTGCGCGGTCGATGCTTTCCGCGAGGCGGGCGCCGAGCCACGGCCGGCTGTCCAGCATGCGCGCGAGGAAACGCGACAGGCGAGCCGCTTCGCGGATCGGCGCGGGCAGCGTGGCGAGGACGGAGGCTGGCAGGGATGACATCAATCGGACTCCCGGTGAGAGCGAGGGATCGTTGGTAGAATGCATGGGCTGCAGCGCGTGGCAACAGCCTGCCGTGACATTGCCCCGATTCTATCCGGGCCGGCGGGTGCTGGCTTGACGGAGGCATCCGGGAGGTAGGCTCCAGCGGCCTGTCGGGGCCGCATCCGCGGTGGCGATCGCCGCGGCAACCAGGCATGAACGATCCCCAACATTTCTCCCTCGATACGACAGACGCTGCAGGCCCGGTGCCCGCCGTGGGCGAGGCCTCGCGCGCGCGGCGGGTGCTGCGCATCGTGGCGGTGTGTGCGCTGGTGGCGTGGTTCGTGGTCGGCTCCGGCATCTTGCTGGTGCGCGACGTGCTGTTGCCGCGTGTCGGCGAGCATCGCGACGACATCGCAGCGATCGCGAGCAGGGCGCTGGGACTGCCGGTGTCGATCGGTGCCATCGATGGCGACTGGAGCAGGCTGCGCCCGCGACTGCACCTGAACGACGTCGTCGTCTCCGACGCCGAAGGGCGGCCTGCGCTCAGCCTGCCGCGCATCGATGCCAGCTTTTCGTGGATGTCCCTGCTGCGGCTGTCACCCTATTTCAGCCGTCTGGAGATTCGGTCGCCGACGCTGGCCGTGCGGCGCGATGCCGACGGCAGCCTGTTCGTCGCCGGCCTGCGGGTCGGCACGGAGGCGGGCGGCAGCGGCACGCTGGACTGGCTGCTGCGCCAGGGGCAGATCGTCATTCGCGACGCCTCGGTGTCCTGGGACGACGCGCTGCGCGGTGCGCCCGGGCTGCAGTTGCAGCATCTCGAATTCCGCCTGCAGCGCCACTTTGGTGTGCATCGCTTCGCGCTGCTGGCGCAGCCGCCGGCCGAGCTGGCGTCGACACTGGATCTGCGTGGCGAACTGCGGCGCCTGTCGGCTGATGACCCGCTGCGCGCAGCGGGTAGGCTGTATCTGTCGCTCGACCGGGCCAATCTGGGTGGCTGGCGCCCGTGGGTCGATTATCCCTTGCCGCTGCAGGGCGAGGGGGCGCTGCGCGCGTGGGTCGATTTCGGCGAACAGCCGGTGACGCAGCCGCGGGCGATTTCCGTCACCGCGGATGTCGCCCTGAACGCAGTCAATACGCGGCTGGGAGAGCGCCTGCCGGAGCTGCGGCTCAGCCACCTCGTGGGCCGCCTGAGCGCGTCGCGGCGTGCCGACGGCTTCGACGTGGGCACGCGGCAACTGGCGCTCGAGACCGGCGACGGGCTGCGGGTGGTGCCCACCGATTTCTCGCTGCAGGTCCGTCATGCGCCGGACGGCCGGATGCTGCAAGGGAGCCTGCGCGCGAACCGCCTCGATTTTGCCGCGCTGGCAGCCCTGGCGGCCTACCTGCCGTTCGACGACGCAGTGCGGGCGGGTTTGGCCGGCTTCGATCCGCGTGGCGAACTGTCGGGTCTGCGGCTGGAGTGGCACGGCGACGCCGCCGCGCCGGAGAGCTGGTCGCTGGCGGGGGACTTCGCCCGCATGGGGGTCGCCGCACGCGACGGGCTGCCCGGTCTGGGGGGAATGTCGGGGCACATCGAAGGCAATGAGCGTGGCGGACGCTATCGCATCGACAGCCGCGATGCCCACGTCGACCTGCCGCAGGTGTTCGAATCGTCGATGCTGTCCTTTGCGGCGCTGCGCGCCGAGGGCGGCTGGCAGCGCCATGGCGGGCGCCTCGAAATCTCGCTCGATACGGCGACGTTCGAAAACGCCGATGCAGCCGGCACCGCGTCGGGCCGCTACTGGCCGGAGCCGGGTGGAGCGGGCGAGATCGACATGCAGGCGCGCCTGACGCGGGCGGAAGGCACTTCCGTGTGGCGCTACCTGCCGCGCGTGGTCAATCACGACACGCAGGAGTGGGTGCGTACCGCCATCCGCCGCGCCGCGGTTCCCGACGCGCGGCTGCGCTTGAAGGGCCGGCTGGACGATTTCCCGTTCCGTAACGGCAAGGGCCAGTTCCTGGTGTCGGTGAAGGTGGCCGATGGGCTGCTCGACTACGCGCCGGGCTGGCCGGTGATCGACGGCATCCATGGCGAAGTGCGCTTCGAAGGGCCGGGCATGCGCATCGAGGCGCCTGCTGCGCGCATGTTCGACGTCAAGCTGCTCGACGTGGTCGCCGACGTGCCCGACCTCGACGCGCTGCCGAGCGAGATCATGACCATCAACGGCAGGGCGAGCGGTGCCACGGCGGACTTCCTGCGCTTCGTCGCCGAGAGCCCGGTGTCCGGGCATATCGACCACTTCACCGACGGCATGCGCGCCGAAGGCAGTGGCGCACTGGACCTGCGCCTGGTGATGCCGCTGCGCAAGGTGGCCGACACGACGGTGAAGGGGGAGTACCGCTTCAGCGGCAATCGGCTGTGGCTGGTGGCCGGCGTACCGCCGCTCGACGCCGCGAGCGGACGGGTGAGCTTCACCGAGAAGTCGCTGGCCGTTCCCGAGGTGCGCGCACAGGCGCTGGGTGAGCCGATGCGCCTGGTTGCGCGCACCGAGGCCGATGGCAGCGTGCATTTCGAGGCGGCCGGGGCAGTCAGTGTGTCTGCGGCGCGCGCCGGCTGGCGTCAGGCCGAAGGCTGGCCGGTGCTGGATCACCTGTCCGGCAGCACGCCCTGGAAAGCGGACATCCGCGTCGGCCGGGGCGGCACCCGCGTGCTGGTGAGCTCGGAACTGGACGGAATCAGCACCAGCCTGCCCGCGCCCTTCAACAAGTCCGCGAACGAATCCTGGCCGTTGCGGGTCGAGTTCGCGCATCCGCCGGGCGACGGCGCGCTGAAGCTCGACGTGAATCTTGGCGACCGGGTGGCGGCGCAACTGCAACGGGACGCTGCGAGCGATGCGGCATGGCGTGGCGGCGTCGGTGTGTTGCAGCAGGTACGCATGGCGGAAAAGGGCGTGATGGTCGCAGCCGAGTTCGAGATTCTCGACGTCGACGCCTGGAGGCGCGTGCTCGCCGGGGCTGGCGAAGGGGCGGAGGCTACCGCCGCGGCGCCGGCCGGCCCGCCACCGCTGGCGCTGGCCGGGGTGGCGCTGCAGGCTCGCGAGATGCGGGCATTCGGCCAGATGCTCAAAGGGGTCCAGTTACGCGCCCTGCCCGACGAAGGCGGCTGGAGGGCGCGCCTGGACAGCGACCTGGCGGCAGGCGAGTTCGACTGGCGGCATGCAGGGGATGGCACGCTGAATGCGCACTTCCGTCACCTGGCGCTCGCCGGCGAGGGGGAAGAGCACGCGAAGGCGGCAGCCGCCACGGACGAGACGCCGCCGCGCAGCCTGCCCGGGCTGGACGTCGTCGCCGATCGCTTCTCGCTGCGCGGCAAGGATCTGGGGCGCCTGGAGGTCTTCGCCCGCAACCGGGGCGGACTGTGGCAACTCGAGCGCCTGTCGGTGGCGAACGCCGACGGCAAGCTGACCGGCTCGGGGCGTTGGCAGCCGGCAGGACGCCAGCTCACTGATCTCGACTTCACGCTGGAGACCGCCGACGTCGGCCGCTTCTCGCGCCGCCTGGGTTACCCGGACGCGGTGCGCGGCGGACAGGCCACCCTGGCGGGCAAGCTGAGCTGGCGCGGTGCACCGACGCGCATCGACTTCCCGTCGCTGTCGGGGAAGATGACGCTGGAGGCGGGCTCAGGACAGTTCAACAAGCTCGAGCCGGGTGTCGGCCGTCTGCTCGGCATCCTCAGCCTGCAGTCTCTGCCGCGGCGCATCACGCTGGATTTCCGTGATGTCTTTTCTTCCGGTTTCGCCTTCGATCGCATTTCCGGTAGCATCGATGTCGCCCGTGGCGTGCTGCACACCGACGACCTCGAGATCCGCGGCCCGGCGGCGCGCATCCACATGCGGGGCGCGGCCGACATCGACGCCGAGACGCAGGACATCAAGGTGTCGGTGCAACCCACGCTGTCGGAATCGGTGGCGGTCGGGGCTGCTGCAGGCCTGGTGAATCCGGTGGCCGGCGTCGTGGCCTACGTCGCGCAGAAGGTGCTGAGCGACCCGATCGAGAAATTCTTCAGCTACGAATACACGATCACCGGCACGTGGGACGATCCGGTCGTGACCAAGTCGGGCAGCGTGGCAGGTGGCGCCGCCGCGACGCGGGACGACCGCCAGCCCGCGCGCAAGTGAATTTCACCAGCGTTCCCCCAAGCCGTGCGCGTTGATGGGCGCGCCGAAGCACACAGCGAGACGATGAGTTTGCAGCAGACCCCAAGCGACAGCGCGGCGCCCGGCCGTACGGTCCGCATCGCCGCGATCCAGACGGTGTCCGGCCCCGATGTGGACGAGAACCTCGCCACCGCGGGCCGCCTCATCGCCGAGGCGGCGGCGGAAGGCGCACGGCTGGTCGCCCTGCCCGAGTATTTTCCGCTGATTTCGGGCGACGAGCAGCAGAAGGTGCGCATCCGCGAGGCGGACGGTGACGGCCCGATCCAGGACTTCCTCGCCGACGCGGCGCGCCGGCACGGCGTGTGGCTGGTCGGCGGCACGTTGCCGCTGGTGGCGGACGATGCCGACAAGGTGCGCAACAGCACCCTGGTGTTCGACGACCAGGGCAGGCGGGTGGCGCGCTACGACAAGATCCACCTGTTCGGCTTCCAGCGCGGTGGCGAGCGCTACGACGAATCCGTGACGATAGAGCCCGGCCACGAGGTGGTGCGCTTCGATTCGCCGGCCGGTCCGACCGGGCTGTCGGTGTGCTACGACCTGCGTTTTCCCGAACTCTTCAGGGCGTTCGGCGAGATCAACCTGATCATCCTGCCCGCCGCCTTCACTTACACCACCGGCCGCGCGCATTGGGAGGTGCTGTTGCGCGCGCGCGCCGTCGAGAACCTCTGCTACGTGATGGCGCCGGCGCAGGGTGGGCGCCATCCCAGCGGGCGGGTGACCTGGGGCCACACGATGATCATCGACCCCTGGGGCGAGATCCTCGCCTGCCGCGACGAAGGCCCCGGCGTGGTGCTGGCGGACCTCGACCCGGCGCGCATTGCCGCAGTCCGTGAAAGCCTGCCGGCCCTGCGCCATCGCTGCCTGTGAGCCACGGAGGCGGATGCCCGCGGGCGGCGCGAGCATATCGAGATCGTTTTTGGGCGAACCCGGTCCAATCGGGCAACGTGACCTTGGAATTCTCATGAGCAAGACAAAGAACCCCCTCAAGGTGGCAGACCGCTACCTGCTGTCTCCTTACGGCCTCGATCCGACGCATCTCGAGAAGGTGTTCGGCAAGTTGATGAGGCATCGCCTGGACTACGCCGACCTGTACTTCCAGTACCAGCGCTCCGAGGCCTGGAGCCTGGAGGAGGGCATCGTCAAGTCGGGCAGCTTCGACATCGAGCAGGGCATGGGCGTGCGCGCCATCAGCGGCGACAAGACGGCCTTTGCCTATTCGGACGACATCTCGCTCGACGCGCTCGTGGATGCGGCGACGGCCACGCGCGCGATCGCCGACGCCGGCGGCAAGCGCAAGGTTGCGATCGCGGCGAAACGCGCCAAACCCCGGCTCTATCGTGGCGACGATCCGCTCGATTCGCTCGACGACACCGCCAAGGTGCGCCTGCTCGAGCGCCTGGAGGCGATGGCACGCGCCGAGGACCCGCGCGTGACCCAGGTCATGGCCCACATCGCCGGCTCCTGGGAAGTCGTGCTGGTGGCGCGCAGCGACGGTCACATGGCTGCCGACGTGCGGCCGCTGGTGCGGGTGTCGATCACCGTGATCATGGAAGATGACGGACGCCGCGAGCAGGGCAGCGCGGGCGGTGGCGGGCGTTACGATTACGGCTATTTCTGCGATGACCGCCTGCACGACTACGCACGAGCAGCGGTGCATCAGGCACGGGTGAACCTGGCCGCCGCACCGGCGCCGGCCGGCACCATGCCGGTGGTCCTCGGTCCGGGCTGGCCCGGCATCCTGCTGCACGAGGCCATCGGCCACGGCCTGGAGGGCGACTTCAACCGCAAGGGCAGCTCGGCCTTCTCCGGTCGCATCGGCCAGCAGGTGGCGGCAAAGGGCGTCACCGTGGTGGATGACGGCACCTTGCCCGACCGTCGCGGCTCGCTGACGATGGACGACGAGGGCAATCCGACCCGCCGCACGGTGCTGATCGAGGACGGCATCCTCACCGGCTACATGCAGGACATGATGAATGCGCGGCTGATGGGCATGGCCCCGACCGGCAACGGCCGGCGTGAATCCTTCGCCCACCTGCCGCTGCCACGCATGACCAACACCTACATGCTGAACGGCGACCGCGACCCGCAGGAGATCATCAAGTCGGTCAAGAAGGGTCTGTACGCGGTGAACTTCGGCGGCGGCCAGGTGGACATCACCTCGGGCAAGTTCGTCTTCTCGACGGCCGAGGCCTATCTGATCGAGAACGGCAAGGTCACCCGCCCGGTGAAGGGGGCGACGCTGATCGGCAACGGACCGGATGTATTGACGCGCGTCAGCATGATCGGCAACGACATGGCGCTCGACCCCGGCGTTGGCACCTGCGGCAAGGACGGGCAGAGCGTGCCTGTCGGCGTGGGCCAGCCGACGCTGCGCATCGACGGGCTGACGGTGGGTGGCACGGCCTGATCGAGGGGGTTCCTCCACCCGCTGGCGGGCGCTCAGGCACGACGCTGGCGGCGCTTGATTGCTCCGCCGCCTTCGGCAAGGTTCGCCCCATTGTGGGGCGGGCTGCAGGGCGGCAGATCATGGCCCTGATGTAACATCGACAATAACCAATCCTCGCTGCTGCATCCATGTCCCTCGTCCCGCGTCCGGCCGGCCTCCCCGAACCCATGGATCAGCGTCCCCATTTCGTACGCTCGGTGGCCGAGCTGGGGGAATCGCAGGCCATCGTCGCTCATCAGGATATCTACGCGTCGAACGGCATGAAGCTGCTGGCGCGTGGTTCGAGTGTGGATTGCAGCCACATCGATCTGCTTAGCCGGCACAAGCTGCGCGCACCGCTGGACCTCGCCCTGGCGGCCGAAAAGCAGGTCGACCCGACGCAACTGGCTTTCGAGGCGAACAAGCTGCTTGCCGCCGATCCGATCATGGCGGCGCTGGCCGAGCGCTCCGGCGACCCGCTCGGTTTTCGCCAGTGCCTGGGCGCACTGCCGCTGCCGGCACCCATCATGTTCCGGCTGACGGTCATGCGCGAGATGCGCGGCGCACTCTTCGATCACACGCTGCGCATCGCCCTGATCACCTATGCGCTGGCGGTGCGCATGAAGCTGCCGCAGCGGGAGCTGAACGAGCTGCTGGTGGCGGCGCTGTGCCACGATCTCGGCGAGATGCACACCGACCCCGATCTGCTGGCGCCCGGCCATCGCATCACGGTCGATGAGCGGCGCTTCATCCATGTGCATCCGGTGACGGGCTACGTGCTGCTGAGCGACATCCCTTCCGTTTCCAACGCGACGCTGCAGGCGGTGCTGCAGCATCACGAGCGGCTGGACGGCAGCGGATATCCATCCGGCCTGGCCGGCGACAACATCCACAGCCTGGCCCGCATCCTGTGCGTGGCCGAAGTCGTCGAAGGACTGGTGCGCCGCGGCGAGACGCAGCGTGTGGACGTGCTGCTGCGGCTCAACCACCAGCGCTTCGATGCCGCAGTGGTGCATGCGCTGCGCGAGCTGCTGTTGATCGGGCACAAGCACCCGGACAGCGGGCTGGCGGCGGTCGAGGCCATGAGTCAACTGACCCGCTTCGAGCGGCTGTTTGCCGACTCACCGGGTCTGCTGGAAAGGCTGCATGCGCAAGGGGCTGGTGTGCGCGAACTCGCTTTCGTGCGCGAGCGCATCGCAATGCTGAAGACGCTGGTGCATAACTCCGGCATGAGCCCGGAGTATCACGACACGCTGGTGGACATGATCCACGACGATCCGGAAGTCGCTTCCGAAGTCGCTGCGACCATCGACGAGCTGAAATGGCTGATGCTCGACATCGCCAACGAGATCGAACGTCGCGCCGCCAGGATCGACGGCGAAGCGGGCGCCATCATGGCCGATCTGCTGGCGCTGCTGCGCGGAAGCTGAACCCCGCCCGTGAGGGCGAGGCAGGACGACGGACCGCGCGAATTCGTCACTTGCACCCGTGAGGGCGGGCCCCGGTCTCGCCGGTGGGCGCACCGCCAGGCTTGTCATTGCGGCTATCGGCGTGGGCGACGCTGCGCGCGGCATAGGTTTCGGCAAGGCTGGCGGCGCGCGCCGGGGCGCAGATCGAGAAGGCGATGGCAGTGGTGGTCAGGACGGCGGCAACTGTCTGGCGCTTGATCATGTGTGCTCCTTGTCAGGGGTGTCGTTGTTGTCGTTCTGGCGCGGGCTCGGCAGTGTCGCTGCGAAACAGGCCGGGCTCCAGGCCATGGCGCTGCAACAGGCGGTAGAACTCGGTGCGGTTCCGCTCTGCCAGCCGTGCAGCGTCGCTAACGTTACCCGCGGTGAGTTTCAGGAGCTGTATCAGGTAGTTTCGCTCGAAGCGCTGCTTGGCCTCGGCGTAGCTGAGGGCCTCGAGCGGCGGGACGCGCAGCGCCCGCTCGACCAGCGCGCGCGGGATCAGCGGCATGGTGGCGAGCGCGCAGGCCTGCTCGACCACGTTATGCAACTGCCGCACGTTGCCGGGCCAGGCCGCGGTGGTGAGCAGCGCCAGCGCCTCCGGCGCGAAGCCGCGCACCTTCTTGCCGTACTTGCGCGCCAGCGCGGCGAGGAAGTGCTCGGCGAGCAGCGGGATGTCCTCGCGTCGCTCGGCCAGCGTGGGCAGCGCCAGGCTGACGACGTTGATGCGGTAGTAGAGATCGTCGCGGAATTCGCCGGTGGCGAGCAGCGCGTCCAGGTCGCGATGGGTGGCCGAAATGATGCGCACGTCGATCGGCTCCGCGCGGGTCGCGCCGACCGGGCGCACCGTCCGCTCCTGCAGCACGCGCAGCAGCTTCACCTGCAGCGCCAGCGGCATGTCGCCGATTTCGTCCAGGAAAAGCGTCCCGCCATGCGCCGCCTGGAACAGGCCGGTGTGATGGCTGGTAGCGCCGGTGAACGCGCCGCGGGTATGGCCGAAGAGCTCGGATTCGAGCAGCGGCTCGGGGATCGCGCCGCAGTTGATGGCGACGAAAGGCGCCAGCGACCTCGGGCTGGCGGCGTGGATGGCACGCGCCAGCATCTCCTTGCCGGTTCCACTGGCGCCACGGATCAGCACGCTGACGTCGGATGCGGCAATGAGGCCGGCTTCGTCCAGCAAGGCGTGCATCAGCGCGCTGCGGCTGATGATGCCGCCGCTGCTGGCGCCCATGCCACGCACGCCGGGCGCCGGTGCATCATGCAGTGCCAGGCGGATGCGTTCGAGCAGTTCCTGGCTGTCGAAGGGCTTGGTGAGATAGCCGGCGACGCCGCGCGACATGGCCTCCACCGCGTCGGGAATCGTGCCGTGCGCGGTCAGCAGGATGACGGGCAGGGCCGGAAACTGGGCGCGGATGTCGCCGAACAGCGCGAGGCCGTCGCGGCCGGGCAGGCGCACGTCGCTCAGCACCAGGTCGAAGCGCTCTGCCGCGAGATGGGCGAGCGCGGATTCTGCGCGCGCACACGTCGTCACCCGATAGCCGTTGGCGCGCAGCCGCATCTCGAGCAGCCGCAGCAGGTCGGCATCGTCATCGACGACCAGCAGGCGCGGGGCGCGGCCGGACGTTGGCGGGCAGGGCAGTGGCGGGCTGGCGGGGTGGCTCATCGTGTCCGGTGTTCGTCGGCGGGCGGAGGTGTGGCACCGCCTGCGGGCAGCAGCGTGCGGGGCGGGGCGGAGAGGTCGCGTTCGATCTCGGCGAGCGCGTCGAGTTTGCGCTGCAGCGCGTCGGCCCGCGCGCGGGCTTCCTCGAGCTGCCGCGCAGAAAGTTCGAGCTGGGTGCCATTGCGCTCGGCCTGCTGGGCGAGCCGATCGTTGAGCGTGTCCAGCCGCAGGCGCTCGCCCACCTGGTCGAGCAGCAGCCGGGCGAGGTCGTGCATCGCCTGAGAATCGGCATCCTGCGCGGCGAGCACCGATTCGAGCAGCGCGCGGGCGCGTGGAAGGTTGAGGGTGCGCGGGTGGAGGGAGAGCAGGGCGAGGCGCATCCTCGCCTCCGCGCTGCGCTCGCCGCCGAGCTGCCGCCGTTCGCGCGCAAGGTCGGCGGCGTTGAGCGCGGCCAGGCTGCGATGGAAGGCCAGCAGGCGGGCGGCGCCTGCTCCGTCGTATGCCGGCGCCGCGACAGGGTCGCCAGGGAGGGCGCTGCAGCCGGCGGCGAGCACGAGGGCGGCGGTGACGCAGAGCGCGTGGCATCGTCTTGCGGTCAAGGGGAGGGATCGGTCAGCGCGCATCGGGCAGCTCCAGCCGAAAATGCGCGCCGTGCGATGCCGGCAGGGCGGCGATGTGGCCGCCATGGGCCGTGATCGCCTCGCGCGCGATGGCCAGCCCCAGGCCGCTGCCCTTGGTCGGACGCACAGTGGCGACGCTGCCGCGATAGAAGGGCTCGAAGATCCGTTCCAGCTCGTGCGCCGGGATGCCGGGGCCTTCGTCGACACAGTCGATCAGGACCCTGCCGGGCTCATGGCGCAGGCTCAGCCGCACCGCGGAGTTCGCAGGCGCATAGGCGATCGCGTTGGCGAGGACGTTGGACAGGGCCGCTTCAAGCTTCGAGGCGTCCGCATGGATCTCGCCGACGTCGCCGTCGATCTCGATGCGGATGCCTTTCGCCTGCGCCGTCAGCCGCTGTGCTTCGACGATCCGCACGGCAAGCCGTCCCGCATGTACCGGCGCGCGTACCAGCCGGCCGGCGTCGAACTGCAGCGCGTGGAAATCGAGCAGTTGCTCGATGCGGAGCTGCAGCAGATGCGCATTGTGCTCGACGATGGTGGCCACCTCGCCCTGCTCGCTGGCCAGCGGACCGAGGGTGCCGTCCCGCAACAGCGCAACGCCTTCGCGCAGCGAGGCCAGCGGCGTCTTCAGCTCGTGCGAGACATGCCGAAGCACGCGGTTGCGCTCGGATTCCAGCTCGGCGAGGCGCAGGCGCAGCCAGTCGAGGCGCTTGCCGAACTGCCGCAGGTCGGATGGGCCGCCGGCGGGTACCGGCTCGTCGAGGCGGTTGTCGCCGAGACGCACGACGGCGTCCTCGAGCCGGCGCAGCGGGCGCAGGGTCCACCAGGCGGCTAGCAGCGCGAGTGATAGGGCGGCGACGAAGGCCGCGGCAAGCTGGAGCGCGAGCCGTTCGCGGCTGCGGTCGAGGGTGTCGAGCAGCGCCGCATTGCTTGCGGCGAGGAAGGCCTCTGCGCGCTGCGAGATGCTCTTGTTAAGGGCGGCGAGCCGGGCGAGCCGGCGTGGCAGCCGGGGATCCTGCGCAGCCTCGTCGTCTGTCGCTGCCGGTTCGAGACCGTTGCGTGTCTCGCTTGCAAGGCGGCGCCATTCGGCGGCGGAGTCGGCGAGTTCGGGAACCGCACCCTCGAGCACCGCCAGGGCGGCGAGCGCCTCGGCATGCGCGGCGTCGAAGTTCGCCAACAGGGCAGGGGCGCGCAGCACACGGTACTGGCGCCCGCTGCGCGCGAGATCCACCGTGCGTTCGTCGAGGCTGCGCAGTGCGCTCGTCAGGCCGAGTGCCACCCGGCCGCCATCCCTGCTCATGCGCGAGAAGCGCTCGAGGCTCAGCCATCCGCCTGCCGCAGCCGCCCCCAGGATGCCGGCAATCAGCGTGAAACTCGCCAGCAGGGTGAGGCGGAAGGAGGGGGAAGGCATTGTGGCGACAGTCGGAATTCGATTTGCGGGAATGAAGTTTAGGCGTGCGCGCGCTGCAGCGGGCATGGCAAGTGCAAGCTGATGTGTCGCCTTGCAGCATCTTCTGTCGTGCCGCGGCGACAAGGATTAAGTCCTACGCGTCAATGGTTTGGGCGTTTCGCCTGGCGAGGTTGTCGGGCCAAGGCGACAGCCCGGGCGTGGGCAACGCAACGGCAGGAACGCGCAGAGGCTCCCTGGGCTCGAACAAGTCATTGATATCAAATCAGATATCGATTCATGGCACGTGGCTTGCGATGTGCTGGCGCCGGGTCGCGTCGGACGACCCGGTCCATGCTCAAGGAGAAACCATGTTCAACAAGCCCACCCTGTTCCCGAAGAATGGCGAAACCCCGGCCGATCGCGGTTTGCGGCCAGGACAGAGCGCCAGCAGCCTGACCGGCGGCGCGACGCTGTCCTCCGTTCCCGCCAGCACCGTCAGCACGGTGCGGGACACTGCGCCCTCCGACACGGCGGACAGCTCCGCATCGACATCCACTCCGCCGGCTGCCGACCCCGCGCAGGCGACCGGCAGCAGCCTCATCGTCGGTCCCGACGTGAAGCTGAAAGGCGCCGAGATCCTGGATTGCGACACGCTGGTGGTGGAGGGGCGCGTCGAGGCGACGATGGACAGCCGTGTGATCCGCATCGCCCAGAACGGCTCCTACTCCGGCACCGTGGGCATCGACGTGGCCGAGATCCATGGCGTCTTCGACGGTGAGCTGACGTCGCGCAAGCAACTGATCATCCACGCCACCGGCCGTGTCAGCGGCAAGATCCGCTACGGCAAGATCCTGATCGAGGAGGGCGGCGAGATCTCTGGTGACGTCAAGTCGCTGGCGGCTGCAAGCAAGGAGGGCAGCCGCACCGGCGACAAATTCACCGTCGAGGCCAAGCCGCTGGCGGCCGTCGCCGGCTGACGCGAGGAAGCGGGCACGCGCCCGCTTTCGGTGGCCTGCGCACGCGGCTGCGGGATGGGCGCATCCGCTTGCGCCGGGGTCAGTTGCGCGCGCTGGCGGTCAGCGTGCCCGCGGCAAGTTGCTCCCGTCGCCAACTCCAGCTTCGCTCCCAGGCGGCGCGCACGGTGTTCGGATACTCCGGGCGGCCCAGGCTGCCGTTGTAACGTCCGAGCGCGCGGAAGAGATCACCTTTCTCGATGTCGAGGTAGTGGCGAAGGATGGTGCAGCCGTAGCGCAGGTTGGTGCGCAGGTGGAACAGGTTGTCGTCCGGGCGCTCCATCACCTTCAGCCAGAACGGCATCACCTGCATGAATCCGCGCGCGCCGGCCTGGGAGATGGCGTACTTGCGGAAGTTGCTCTCCACCTGGATCAGGCCCAGCACGAGCTGTGGATCCAGTCCGGCGCGGGTCGCTTCGTAATGGATGGAAGTGAGCAGCTCGGTGCGGTAGGCCGGGTCGGGAATGCGCCGCTCCAGCCGGCGCGACATCTCGTTCAGCCAGCGGGAGCGTTCGCCCGCATCGGCAATCGGCAACGTGGGCGCTGCCGCATCGCTGACTGCCGCATGCAGCGCGGCGCGCACGCTCGCTGCCAGCGGCTCGTACTGTTGCGCGCCGGCCCGTGCGGCGCCACTGGCTGCCGCGAGCAGGATCGCGGTGGCAACGGTGGCGAGGGCAGTGGGCAGACGCGGCATGCTCAGCTCCGCGCGCCCTTCAGGCGCTCGATGACGAAGTCGGCGATCTCGGTCACCGGCACTTTCGCCGCCTCGGTGTCGCGGCGCCCCTGGTATTCGGCCATGCCTTCCTTCAGGCCACGGTCGCCCAGCGTGACGCGGTGCGGCACACCGATCAGCTCCCAGTCGGCGAACATGACGCCGGGGCGCTCGTCGCGGTCGTCCAGCATCACATCCACGCCGGCGGCGAGCAGCGTGTCGTAGAGCTTCTGCGCTTCCTCGCGCACCGCCTGCGACTTGCCCCAGCCCACCGGGCAGATCACCACTTCGAACGGTGCGATGGAAGCAGGCCAGATGATGCCGCGGGCGTCGTTGTTCTGCTCGATCGCCGCGCCCAGGATGCGGGTGACGCCGATGCCGTAGCAGCCCATCTCGAAATGCTTGGGCTTGCCGTCCTCGTCGAGGAAGGTCGCGTTCATCGCCTTCGAGTACTTGTTGCCAAGGTAGAACACGTGGCCGACCTCGATGCCGCGCTGGATCGCCAGCGAGCCCTTGCCGTCCGGCGACGGGTCGCCTTCGACGACGTTGCGGATGTCGGCGATCAGTTCGGGTTCGGGGAGGTCGCGGCCCCAGTTGACGCCGGTGTAGTGGAAATCCGCCTCGTTGGCACCGCAGACGAAGTCCGCCATGTGGGCGACGGTGCGGTCCGCGATGACGCGTACCGGCTTCTTCGTGCCGATCGGGCCGAGGTAGCCGGGGCGGCAGCCGAAGTACTCCAGGATCTCGGCTTCGGTCGCGAAGCGGAAGCCCGCCTTCAGGCCTTCGATCTTGCCGGCTTTCACTTCGTTGAGCCCATGGTCGCCGCGCACCAGCAGCAGCCAGATGGTGGTGCCGGCCGGCTGGTCGGCTTCGTCCACATCGTCGCTCGCGAGCACCAGCGACTTGACGGTGCGTGCCAGCGGCAGGTCGAGCAGGGTGGCGACATCGGCGCAGGTCTCGCGCCCCGGGGTGGGCGTCTTCTCCAGGCCCTGCTCGGGGGCGGCGCGGCCCGGCAACAGCGAAACGGCTTCGGCCAGCTCGATGTTGGCTGCATAGTCGGAGGCGGGGCAATACACGATGGCGTCTTCGCCCGTGTCGGCGATGACCTGGAACTCGTGCGAGCGGTCGCCGCCGATCGCGCCCGTGTCTGCAGCGACCGCACGGTATTCGAGGCCCAGCCGGTCGAAGATGCGGTGGTAGGCAGCATGCATGGTGTCGTAGCTGCGCCCTGCGGCTTCGGCGCTGCGGTCGAACGAGTAGGCGTCCTTCATGACGAATTCGCGCCCGCGCATGACGCCGAAGCGAGGCCGGCGCTCGTCGCGGAATTTGGTCTGGATCTGGTAGAAGTTCTTCGGCAGTTGCCGGTAACTCTTGAGCTCCTGGCGTGCGATGTCGGTGACGACTTCCTCGGAGGTGGGCTGCAGCGCGAAGTCGCGCTCGTGCCGATCCTTGATGCGCAGCATCTCCTCGCCCATCTTGTCCCAGCGCCCGCTTTCCAGCCACAGCTCTGCGGGCTGCACCAGCGGCATCACCAGCTCCATGGCGCCGGCGCGGTTCATCTCCTCGCGGATGATGTTTTCCACCTTGCGGATCGCGCGCAGGCCCAGCGGCATGTAGCTGTAGATGCCGGCTGCGGTCTTGCGGATCATGCCGGCGCGCAGCATCAGCTTCTGGCTGACGACTTCAGCGTCGGAGGGAGCTTCCTTGAGGGTGAAGAGATGGAACTGGCTGGCGCGCATGGAAGGAGTCGAAAAGCGTTTGTCGAGGGGCCGATTTTAGCGCATGGCGCCGCAGCACGAACCGGCAGACGATGGAACGTGCGCCGGTGCGCGCTTTCAAACGGCAGGCAAGTGTGAAAAAATCCTGACAACTCACCAAAATCTGAAGGTTCAGCATGCTCGACCGTGAAGGCTTTCGCCCGAACGTCGGCATCGTTCTGGTTAACGCGCGCAACGAGGTCTTCTGGGGCAAACGGATCCGCGAACACTCCTGGCAGTTTCCGCAAGGTGGCATCAAGCATGGCGAATCACCGGAGCAGGCCATGTACCGGGAGCTTTTCGAGGAAGTGGGGCTGCGCCCTGAGCACGTGAAGATTCTCGGCCGCACGCGAGGCTGGCTGCGCTACGAAGTGCCCAAGCACTGGATACGCCGCGAATGGCGCAATACCTACCGTGGTCAGAAGCAGATATGGTTCCTGCTTCGCCTGGTGGGGCGTGATTCCGACGTCTGTCTGCGCGCGAGCCATCATCCGGAATTCGATGCCTGGCGTTGGAGTGACTACTGGGTGCCGCTCGACGCGGTGATCGAGTTCAAGCGGCAGGTGTATCAACTGGCGCTGGTCGAGCTCGCCCGCGTCCTCTTCCGCTCCCGCAGCTTCGAGATGCCGGAGAGCTACCGGCTGACGACGGCGCCAGCCACAGCCGAGCCGGTCAAGGTGGTGCTCGACAGTCCCCGCTGACCCGCGCGTTGATCCTCGCCGCACGGCGCTTGCCGTGCCTGCCGGTGTGATCTTTACTCGATGCAGGGGCTCGCCGCTTCGCCGTACGCAAGAGGGCGAGCCTCGCTCCATATCGCAACGGGAGGCTCATCATGCATCGGGATCGCTTTTCACCTCTTCCGCAGGCCCATCTCGACGGCTTGCAATGCGACATCGCCGACGTGTCGGCCGAACGTCGCGTCCGACTCGACTCGGCTGCGCTGGAGGTGATGACCGACCTGCGCCAGGTGCCGGCGGCCACCGTGGATGCCGGCATGAGTCAGGATGAAGCCCTCCGCGCAATGCAGGCGCGGGGCGTGAGGCTGCTCCTGGTGACCGATGCGGAGCGCGGCGTGGTCGGCCTGGTGACGGCAGCCGACTTCCTCGGCGAGCGCCCGCTGCGTGCCGCGCAGGAGCGCGGTCTGCGCGTGGGTGAAGTGAGCGTGGCGCAGGTCATGACCCCGCTCGCGGCGATGGAGGCGGTTCGCCTCGAGGACGTGCTGCGGGCCGAGGTCGGGCATGTCATCGCGACCCTCAGGCGTTCGGGCAGGCAGCACGCGCTGGTGATCGAGACGGCGGCGGCCGGCCGCGCCCGCATCCGCGGCATCTTCTCGATGACGCAGATCGCGCGCCAGTTGGGCGAGCCCCTGCCGGCGGCGACCGAGGTTGCGCGCAATTTCGCCGAGATCGAGGCTGCGCTGGCCGCGTGAACGCCGCCGGTTCCGCCCGGGACGTCGAAGTTGGGTGGACAGGGCGGCGCGGATAGGCTCGACCAATGCATGGAATAGCGCTCCGCTATTTGGGCGCGCTGCGCGCTTTGTCTAGGCTGAAGGTGTCCCGGCGACAGGGGCGTTCATCCAACGGACGACAAGGAGAGGAGACATGCAACTGAAGGGTTCCCAGACCGAAGGCAATCTGAAGGCTGCCTTCGCCGGCGAGTCGCAGGCGAACCGCCGCTACCTCTACTTCGCTGCCAAGGCCGACGTCGAAGGCCAGAATGACGTGGCGACCGTGTTCCGCTCCACCGCTGAAGGCGAGACGGGCCACGCGCATGGGCACCTCGAATACCTCGAGGCGTGTGGCGATCCGGCCACCGGTCTGCCGTTCGGCAGCACCCGGCAGAACCTCGGCGCGGCCATCGCTGGCGAGACGCACGAATACACCGACATGTATCCGGGCATGGCAAGAACCGCACGCGATGAGGGCTTCGACGAGATCGCAGACTGGTTCGAGACCCTGGCCAAGGCGGAGCGCTCGCATGCCAACCGGTTCCAGAAGGCTCTCGATGCGCTGACCGACTGAGCGACGGGGCAAGGACGAACGGGCGGTGCAACCGCCCGTTCTGCCAATGGCTGGCGGATGGCGATCCTTGCAGCGAAGGGGGAGTTGTCATGACCAAGCGTGAAGGCAGTCTCGAGGCGCCTACGCGGCACGCGATTGCGTGGCGTGACCCCGCCTACCACGATGAAGCGGCGCTGCTGGGCGAGATGGAACGTGTGTTCGACATCTGCCATGGCTGCCGGCGCTGCGTGAACCTGTGCACCACCTTCCCGACCCTGTTCGATCTCGTCGACGAGAGCAGCAGCGGTGAAGTCGACGGCGTGGCGAAGAAGGACTACTGGAAGGTCGTCGACCAGTGCTACCTGTGCGACATCTGCTTCATGACCAAATGCCCCTACGTGCCGCCGCACGAGTGGAATCTGGACTTTCCGCACCTCATGCTGCGCGCCAAGGCGGTGAAGTTCCGCAAGGGCGAGGTGCGCTTCCGCGACAAGCTGCTCACCAGTACCGACGCGCTGGGCAAGCTCGCCGCGATCCCGGTGGTGGCGCAGACGGTCAATGCCGCCAACCGCAATGGCGCCGCGCGCGGCGTGCTGCAGTCGGTGCTGGGCGTCGACAAGCGGCGCGAGCTGCCGCCCTACGCACCGGCGAAATTCCGCTCGAAGGCCAGGGTGGCCGAGCGCTGGCCGGTGAGACATGGTGAGCGCACGCCGGGCAAGGTGGCGATCTTCTCCACCTGTTACATCAATTACAACGAGCCGGGCATCGGCCACGATCTGGTCGCGATCCTCGACCACAACGAGATTCCGACCGTGCTGGCGCGGCAGGAAGCCTGTTGCGGCATGCCCAAGCTGGAACTTGGCGACCTGGAGGGCGTCGAGCGGCTGAAACAGCGCAACGTTCCGCCGCTCGTCGAGCTCGCGCGGCAGGGCTATGCCATCCTCGCGCCGGTTCCGTCCTGCGCGCTGATGTTCAAGCAGGAACTGCCGCTGCTGTTCCCGGACGATGCGGACGTCGCCGCAGTGGCGGAGGCGATGTTCGACCCCTTCGAGTACTTCGTGCTGCGCAACAAGGACAGCCTGCTCAAGACCGACTTCAAGCGCCCGCTGGGCAAGGTGTCTTACCACATCCCCTGTCACGGCCGGGTGCAGAACATCGGCCAGAAGACGCGCGAGACCCTGCAGCTCGTTCCCGGCACGCAGGTCACCACCGTCGAACGCTGCGCCGGTCACGACGGCACCTGGGGCGTGAAGGAGGAGTACTTCGATCTTTCCATGAAGATCGGCCGGCCGGTGTTCCGGCAGATGGCGCAGGCGGAGCCGGACTTCATCAGCTCCGACTGTCCGATCGCCGGCCGCCACATCCAGCAAGGCATCCGCGACGGGGGTACCACGCTGGCGGCGCAGAAGGCGCATCCACTCACCTTGCTGCGCATGGCCTATGGCCTGGAGGAGGGCGCGTGATGGCGATCGCACGCGACAGCCTGTTGAGCCTCGAACAGTACGCGCGCGAGCGGCCCGCGTTTCGCGCGCGGGTGCTGGCCCACAAGAAGACCCGCACGTTGCACGTCGGCGAACACGTGACGCTGGTGTTCGAGGATGAGCTGACCATCCGCTACCAGGTGCAGGAGATGCTGCGCATCGAGCGCATCTTCGAGGAGGCCGGCATCCGGGACGAACTCGACGCCTACAGTCCGCTCGTTCCCGACGGGCTGAACTGGAAGGCGACGATGCTGATCGAATTCCCCGACGAGGCCGAACGCCGGCTCTGGCTCGGTCGCCTGAGAGGTATCGAGCGCCGGGTGTGGGTGAAGGTGGCGGGGTTCGAACCGGTCTTTGCCATTGCCGACGAGGACCTCGAGCGGGAGAATGACGAAAAGACGTCGTCGGTGCATTTCCTGCGTTTCGAACTCGGTGCCGAGCGGGCGCGCGCGATGCTTCAGGGAGCGGCCCTGGCCGTCGGCATCGACCACCCCGCCTACGCGGCGGTCGTCGAGCCGGTATCGGCGACGGTTCGCAACTCACTCTGTGGAGATCTTCGCGTTTGAAAACCTCATCGCGTCCCGGCATCCGCGGGGGCCTGTTGGCCCTCGCTTGTTTTTCCGCGCTCGCGCTGCCTGCCGGCAGCTTCGCCGCCGGCCTGCTGACCGATCCGGATCCCAATTGGCAGGAGGAAGATTACGTGCTGCCGCCCGCGCCGGCCGAAGCCGGCCTGAGGGCGTTCTTCGTCAGCAGCGCTTCGCCCAACCGCTTCTTCGTCGACGAGCGCAGCGTGAGCGTGGGGCGCGACGGCGTGGTGCGCTACGTGCTCGTGGTGCGCACGCCGGGTGGCGCGGAGAACGTCACCTTCGAAGGCATACGCTGCGCCACCGGCGAGCGGCGCATCTACGCCAGCGGCCGCACGGGCGGCGAGTGGGCGCCGATGAAGGTGAGCGACTGGCAGCCGATCGGCGACAATTCCTACAATCGGCCGCGCGCTGCGCTGGCTTACGATTATTTCTGTGATGGCCCCGCTGCGCCACGTGATCGCAACCATGCGCTGCGCCGGCTGCAGGGCGAGCGGGATCCCGGCGAGCCAGGAGGAAACCGGCCATGATCGATCAACTGATACTCGAATTCGACAAGGCATTGCGCACCGTCTTTGCCCCGGCGCGCACCGTGCGTCCCGTGCCGGGTGACGAGCTTCCCGACGCGGCGCTCGAGGACGACGAGCGGCGCCACGCGGCCGCCCTGATGCGCGTCAATCATGTCGGCGAGATCTGCGCCCAGGCGCTTTACCAGGGCCAGGCGCTGATGTCGCGCGACCCGGCGATCCGCGAATCGCTGCAGCAGGCCTCGGACGAAGAAACCGAGCACCTCGCGTGGACCGAACGGCGCATTGCCGAACTGGGTGGTCGCAAGAGCCTGCTGAATCCGCTCTGGTACGGCGGCGCGCTGGCCATCGGCATGGCCGCGGGTCGCTTCGGCGACCGCTGGAATCTCGGCTTTCTGGCGGAGACAGAGCGCCAGGTCGAGGCCCACCTCAAGAGTCATCTCGAGAGTCTGCCGGCGCAGGATCGCAAGTCGCGAGCCATCGTCGAGCAGATGAAGGCCGACGAAGTCGAGCACGCCGAAACGGCGCTGCGGCTCGGCGCTCAGGAACTGCCGGCGCCGGTGAAGGGCGTCATGAAGCTCGCTGCGCGCATGATGACGCGCACGACCTACTGGGTGTAAACGGCAGGCGCCGCGTTCGGCCACTTCCATCGCGCGGCGCGTTTTCCTCCCGCTCCTGCCCGTGCCCCGTCGCTCCGACCGGCGCTGGCCGGGGCGCTCAGTCGATGTCGACGATCTCGCACTCGTGCGTGATCTCGGCCGTCTTGGCGAGCATGATCGACGCCGAGCAGTATTTCTCCGCCGACAGGTGGATCGCGCGTTCCACCACTTCGCGCTTGAGGTTCCTGCCCGTCACCGTGTAGATGAAGCGGATGCGGGTGAACACCTTGGGGTCCGTCTCCGCGCGCTCGGCTTCCAGCCGCACTTCACATCCCCGGATGTCGTGGCGCCCGCGCTTCATGATCAGCACGACGTCGAACGCGGTGCAGCCGCCCGCGCCGGCCAGCATCAGCTCCATCGGGCGTGGCGCGAGGTTGCGCCCGCCGGCGTCGGGTGCGCCGTCCATCGCCACCAGGTGCCCGGTCCCGGTCTCGGCCATGAAGGTCATGCCGTCCACCCACTTGATCGTGCATTCCATGTGTCTTGTCTCCATGAACTTCCGGCCTCGCAGCCGGTCTGCGGAAAGCAGCGCGGCATTCTACCGGAGACGGCGGATGGCTTCCCGCGCAACCGGTCGGTTGCAGCCGGGGCGGTGGCAGAGTGGCGCGAATGTCGTCGCCGGTGATCATGCTGTCGCACTCGTCAGCTCTGTACCAAAGCGTATGGCTGCAGTGCGCAACAGAACATGTCATATGGATATATGGGGTAGTGGCCCGAGGCCGTCGCTTGGCCATACCAGCAAGGCATATTGAGATAAATCAATATTTTGAGATTAAATAAGAGCCACTTATGGGGTGATCCAAAGATTTATTGTGCGTCGCACAAAATCTGCTTGCTCAAGCCCGGCGACGTATGGATAATTCACCTCAGTCGGATCGCAGACGCACCGCAAAGCGGGTGCCGGATCCAAACGGTGTCTCCTCCACCCTCCTCCTTTGGTGTGGATTTAACGCAGTCCCAATGGACTGCGTTTTTTTTGCCTGTCTCGCCCGCGCGTGCAACTCGATTGACACACGGGCCTGCTCCGCCTTAACATTGCCAGCTTTCCGTTTGGTGGCCGGCACGCAAGGCCTGACAAGATCGAGGTTTTAAATGAAGACGTTTTCTGCCAAGCCGCACGAGGTAAAGCGCGACTGGTTCGTTGTCGACGGCACGGACAAGGTGCTTGGTCGCCTCGCAGCCGAAGTGGCCCGCCGCCTGCGTGGCAAACACAAAGCAATCTATACGCCGCACGTCGATACCGGTGACTTCATCGTCGTCGTCAACGTCGAAAAGCTGCGTGTGACCGGCAACAAGGCGCAGGACAAGAAGTACTATCGTCACTCCGGCTACCCCGGTGGTATCTACGAGACCAACTTCACCAAGCTGCAGCAGCGCTTCCCCGAGCGTGTGCTGGAGAAGGCCGTGAAGGGCATGCTGCCGAAGGGCCCGCTGGGTTACGCCATGCTGAAGAAGCTGAAGTGCTACGCGGGTCCGTCGCATCCGCACACCGCTCAGCAGCCGCAAGTTCTCGAGATCTGAAGGAGCCGATAGATGGCTGTCACTTACAACTACGGTACCGGTCGCCGCAAGACTGCGGTCGCTCGCGTGTTCATCAAGCCGGGCACCGGCAACATCGTCGTCAACGGCAAGCCGGTTGACGAGTTCTTCTCGCGCGAAACCGGTCGCATGATCGTGCGTCAGCCGCTGGTGCTCACCGGCAACGAAGGCAAGTTCGACATCATGGTGAACGTCGTCGGCGGTGGCGAATCCGGCCAGGCCGGCGCCGTGCGCCACGGCATCACCCGCGCGCTGATCGACTACAGCGCCGAGCTGAAGTCGGATCTGCGTGCCGCCGGCTTCGTGACCCGCGACGCCCGTGAAGTGGAGCGCAAGAAGGTCGGCCTGCGCAAGGCCCGCCGCGCGAAGCAGTTCTCGAAGCGCTGATCCGCTTCCGCTGCATGTCAAAAAGCCGCCTTCGGGCGGCTTTTTGTTTGTGCGCCCAGCATGGGCGCACTCCTGCGGGTGCAAGTCCCGCCGTAAGTTGATCACAGCGAACGAAGTGAAGCGCAACTGCGTGAGGGTGGCCGAGCGTGGGAAGGAAGCGTGGAACGTAAGCTGCGAGCCGATGGACAAGA
>JAFEFC010000050.1 GCA_018240785.1 Pseudomonadota bacterium
CCATATAAGCGCGCTTGAGCGCGACCGGTCCCGACGAATCGCGGTCAAGCCCGCTCCTACACCACCCGTCCGCCCCGTCGGCACACCATCCTGCGGGGTGTGGCGTGATGCTCAGTCATAGTGCAGCAGCCCGTGCCCCAGCGCGGGTTCCCTGCCTTCGATCAACTGCATCAGGAAGGCCCAGATGGCATCCCCTGACGGCGGGCAGCCGGGCAGGAAGTAGTCGATCTTCACCACTTCGTGCACCGGATGCACCTGGTTGAGCGGCAGCGGCAGTTCAGGGTCATCGGGAATGCGGCTGCCCTCGGCCAGGCCGTGGCCGGTGCGATAGACCTGCTGCAGGATGTCGGCGATCTGCAGGTGGTTTCGCTGCGCCGGCAGGCCGCCATTCACCGCGCAGGCGCCGAGCGCGATCAGCACCTTGCAGTTGGCGCGGAACTCGCGCAGCACATGCACGTTCTCGGCGTTGCACACGCCGCCCTCGATCAGGCCGATGTCGCAGGGGCCGCAGTGCTTGATGTCGGTGATCGGCGAGCGGTCGAACTCGACCAGCTCCAGCAGCGGCAGGATGCGCTCGTCGATGTCGAGGAAGGACATGTGGCAGCCGAAGCAGCCGGCCAGCGACACGGTGGCGACCTTGAGCTTGCGCGGCTGGGCGATCGCGCCGATTTCCAGGGTTTCGGTGCTCATCACCCGGCCTCCTTCACGCCATCGGCGGCCTTCCCGACCGCCTTCTCGCTGATCGGCTTCTCGTCATAGTCGCGCTGCCCGATCGGCACCGCGAAGCCGACCCGCTTCCTGAGGATCACGCCCACCGGACAGACCTCGGCGGCGCGGTCGGTGACGGCGAAGTCGGTGTCGGCCAGACGGCCGCTCTCGCTGTTGACGATGAGGTGCGACTTCGCGCCGCGGCCCGACAGCGCGAACACGTCCTTGCCGTCGACTTCGCGGCTGGCGCGCACGCACAGCTCGCACATGATGCAGCGGTTGAAATCGAGCAGCACGTCGGGGTGGGAGGCATCCACCGCGCGGTCGGGGTAGAAGTGGTCGAAGTGCGGGCTCAGCATGCCCATTTCGTAGGCGGTGGCCTGCAGCACGCAGTTGCCACTCTTCTCGCACGACGGGCAGAAGTGGTTGCCCTCGACGAACAGCAGCTGCAACAGCGTGCGGCGCTTGGCGGTCAGCTCTTCGGTGATGTTGTCGATTTCCTGGCCGGCCGCGGCGCGGGCGGTGCAGGCGGTGGCGAAGCGGCCGCCGATCTTCACCGTGCACAGCTTGCACGAGCCGTGCGCGGTGAAGTCGGGATGCCAGCACAGGTGCGGGATGTACTTGCCAGCCGCGGCGGCGGCCTGCATGACGGTCTGGCCGGGCGTGAAGGGGACGTCCTCGCCGTCGAGCAGAAAGCTGTTGTTCATGGCTGAACCTCGCTCGGGGCTTCGCCGGCATGGGCGCTGAGGTTGTCGGTGAGATGCGCGCCCGGATCGTCGCGGCCGGTCATGCGCCGCGCCTGCGACAGCGCCGCATCGAGATCGAAGCCCGGCTCGTAGTCGGGCGAATGCAGGCGGCGGTCGAAGGCCGGGCGGAACTTGGCGAGCATGTCGCGCAGCGCGATCGTCGCGGTGTTGCCGAGGCCGCAGTGGCTCGCGCCCTGCATCAGGCGGTGCATCTTCTCCATCTCGTCGAGGTCGTAGGGCGAGCCGTGGTCGTTGGCGAGCTTGTCCAGCAGCCGCGCATTGACTGCAGTGCCGACCCGGCATGGCGTGCAGAAGCCGCAGCTCTCGTGGGCGAAGAAGTGGGCGAAGTTGCGCGCCGCCTCAAACATGTCGCGCGAGCGGTCGAACACCATGATCGAGCCGCCGGTGGGCACGTCCTCGAAGGCGATGCGGCGCCCGAACTCGTCGGCCGCCAGGCAGGAGCCCGCCGCACCGGCAGTGGTGACCGCCTGGGTGTGCTGCGCACCCGCCGCCTCGAGCACTTCGGCGACGGTGACGCCGAAGGGGAATTCGTAGATGCCCGGCCGTGCCACATCGCCCGACACCGACAGCAGCTTGGTGCCGGTGGAAGACGGCGTGCCGATGGCGCGGAACCATTCGCCGCCCTTCACCGCGATCAGCGCGGCCAGCGCCAGGGTCTCGACGTTATTCACCGTGGTGGGCTGGCCGAGATAGCCGTGCGTGACCGGGAACGGCGGGCGGATGCGCGGCTTGCCGGGCTTGCCTTCGAGCGACTCGATCAGGGCCGACTCCTCGCCGCAGATGTAGGCGCCGGCGCCGAGGTGGATCTCGATGTCGAAAGTGAAGCCGCGGCCGAGGATGTTGCGCCCCAGCAACCCCGCCTCGCGCCGCTGCGCCAGCCGCGTTTCCAGCCGGTCGAGCAGGTAGCGGTATTCGCCGCGCAGGTAGATGAAGCCCTTGCTCGCGCCGATCGCCAAGCCGGCGATGCACATGCCGTCGACCACCATGTCGAAGCAGGAGCTGAGGAGCACGCGGTCCTTGAAGGTGCCGGGCTCGCCCTCGTCGGCGTTGCAGATGACGTAGTGCGCGTCGCCCCAGGCGTCGCGGCACGAGCGCCACTTGATGTCGCTGCCGAAACCCGCGCCGCCACGGCCGCGCAAGGCGGAACGCTCGATCTCGCCGAGCAGCCCTGCCGGGCCGCGATCCAGCGCCGCGGCCAGCGCCTCGCCGGGCGCCAGGCCGTGGTCGAGCAGCACGTCGCGGCGGCGGATGTTGTCTTCCACATGAAACCAGTCCGACGGCCAGTCGCCCACCGGCACGCGGCGGCGGATCAGGTGCGCCATCTCGTCGATGCGCTCGGGCGTGAGCCGGGTGATGCTGCGGTAGTTGGCCAGCAGCGCCGGCCCCTGGTCGCACATGCCGGTGCAGGAAGTGGTATCGACGCTGACCAGGCCGTCCTCCGACACCTGGCCGGGCTCGAGCCACAGCTTGTGGCACAGCGAGCGCAGCAGATCCTGGTTGCCCAGCATGCGGTCGGTGATGTTGTCCGAGAACAGGATGCGGTACTCGCCCAGCGGGCGGGTATGGAAGAAGCTGTAGAAGCTGGCGGTGCTTTCCACCTGCGCCCGCGGCCAGCCGATGCCTTCGGCGACGGCGGTCAGCGTCGGGGGCGAGAGCCAGCCCAGCGCGTCCTGCACCTCGCGCAGGATCTGCACGAGGCGCGTGCCGTCGCGCCCATGCCGTTCGAGTATGGTTGCGATCTTCGCTGCTGCCACGCTGTCCTCCTGTGAGCCAGGGATGCGCAGGGAATCGTGCATCGACTTGATGATCATTTTGCCGCGCTGCGACACGGAATTACAATGATCCCGACGGAATTGCTGCCAGGCTTGTGACCTGCATCAACTGGAGCGCCGACACGGAGGCTTGCCATGCATGAGCTGTCGCTGGCCGAGAGCGCGATCGCGCTGATCGAGGATGCGGGCAGGCGCGAGTCCTTTCACCGCGTGCGCGTCGTACGCATGGAAATCGGCGCGCTGTCGTGCGTGGAGCCGGAGGCGCTGAGCTTCGCCTTCGAATCGGCCAGCCGCGGCACCTGCGCGGAAGGCGCGCGGCTCGACATCCTGCCGATACCGGGCGAAGGGGAATGCGCGGCCTGCGGCATGCGCGCAGCGATGGAGACCGCCTACGACCTGTGCCCGCGGTGCGAATCGCGCCCGCTCAAGGTGGTGCGCGGCACGGGAATGCGGGTCAAGGACCTGGACGTCGAATAATCGGGAGCAAGAGGCATGTGTACCACCTGCGGTTGCGGCAGCGACGGCGCCACCATCGATCACCACCGCGCCGGCCATCCTTATGTGGCGCGGCGGCGCGGCGCAGCCGTGCCTGGCGCCACGGCGGCGGCCGGGACGAACAGCAAGCCCGGGCGCACTGCGAGTGCTGAGGAATCGGCCGTCGCCGCGTCGGCCGCCGCCCATCTGCGCCAGGTGTCGATCGAGCAGGATCTCCTCGCCCGCAACGATGCCGAGGCCGCAGCGAACCGCCGCGCGTTCGCCCAGGCCGGCGTGTTCTCACTGAATCTGGTCTCCAGCCCCGGTTCGGGCAAGACCACCCTGCTGGTGAAGACCATCGAGCGCCTGGCCGGCCGCATCCCGCTCGCGGTGATCGAGGGCGACCAGCAGACCAGCAACGACGCCGAGCGCATCCGCGCCACCGGCGCACCGGCGACCCAGATCAACACCGGCAAGGGCTGCCACCTGGATGCGCGCATGGTCGGCGACGCGATGACCAGCCTGCCGCTGGCACGCGGCGGCCTGCTGATGATCGAGAACGTCGGCAACCTGGTATGCCCGGCCGCCTTCGACCTCGGCGAGGCGCACAAGGTGGTGATCCTGTCGGTGACCGAAGGCGAGGACAAGCCGCTGAAGTACCCCGACATGTTCCGCGCCGCCGACCTGATGCTGCTCAACAAATGCGACCTGCTGCCCTACCTGGAATTCGACGTGGACAAGGCCGAGGCCTGCGCGCGCCGGGTGAATCCCGACATCCGCATCATCCGCGTGTCGGCCACCAGCGGGCTGGGCATGGACGAATGGGTGGAATGGCTTGCAGCCGGCACCAAGGCCAGCGGGGCGAATCAGCAGGCAAAGGAACCGGCGTGACGATGCAGTTGCGCCCTGCCCTCCTCCAGGAAGCCATGCGGCGCTATCGCTCGAGGGGCTCCGACTGGTACGAGTTCGCAATGCAGGAGGTCTGCTGGCGGGGGATGCGCGGAGCGGGCGAGCACTGTTCGAGTCCCGAGCGCAGCGAGGTCGAGTTGCGCAGAACGTGGAGCGCATCCCCCGCCGGCAGACCGGATTCGAGGCGCCCATGTGCGTACAGGGGACTTCGATGAACCTCGCCGACGCGATCGAGCACCGCCTCGCGCTCCCCCCCGGTCCTCCGGTGCTGGCAATGGGCGCGTGGTTCAAGAATACGGCGTGCGCCGCGCAGGGCGAAGTCGCCGCAATCTCGCGCACCGTGGGCGACCTCGATGGTGTCGATGCCTGCCTGGCGCACGAGCGCACTGCGCGCGCCTTGCTCGACTGGATGGCGGAAAAGGGTGCACGGCCCGCCGCCATCGCCCACGACCTGCATCCCGACTTCCACTCCACCCGCTTCGCCGCCCAACTGGCGGCCGAACTCGGCGTGCCGCTGCTGCCGGTGCAGCACCACCACGCCCACATCGCCGCGGTGTGTGCCGAACATGGCCACGACGCCCCGGTGCTGGGCCTTGCGCTCGACGGTGTCGGGCTGGGCACGGACGGCACCGCCTGGGGCGGCGAGCTGCTCAAAGTCGGCGGCGCCGGCTTCGACCGCATCAGCCACCTGCGCCCGCTCGCCCTGCCGGGCGGCGACAAGGCTGCGCGCGAGCCCTGGCGCATGGCGGCATCCGCCTTGCATGCGCTGGGCCGTGGCGACGAGATCGCCCCCCGCTTCTCAATGCTGCCCGCGGCAGCGGGGCTCGCACGCATGCTGGATGCCGGCCTGCGCTGCCCGCCCACCTCCAGCATGGGCCGGGTGTTCGACGCCGCGGCCGGCCTGCTCGACCTGTGCACGGTGATGACCTTCGAGGCCGAGGCGGCGATCGCGCTGGAACAGGCGGCCACCCGCCACGGCCCGGTGGAGCCGCTGGCCGGCGGCTGGCGCCTTATCGACGAAACGCCCGGCGCGCTGCGCCTGGACCTGCTGCCGCTGCTCGACGCGCTGGCCGCGCCCGCCTTCATCGCCGATCCGGGCCGCGGCGCGGCGCTGTTCCACGCCACGCTGGGTGCGGCGCTGGCCGACTGGCTGGCGTGCGCGGCGCAGCGCCACCGCATCGACACCGTCGCCGTCGGCGGCGGCTGCCTGTTCAACAAGCTGCTCGCCGCCGACCTGCGCCGCCGCTGCGACGCCGCCGGCCTGCACCTGCTCGAACCCCTCGCCCTGCTGCCGGGCGACACCGCGATCGCCTACGGCCAGGCGGCCGTGGCGCGGCGCCTACTGGAGAAATGCTGAAATGTGCCTGGCCATTCCCGCTCGGGTGGTGGAACTTTGTGACAAGGACGAAGCCCTCGTCGATCTCGACGGCGTGCGCAAGCGCATCTCGCTGGCGATGGTCGAGGGCGTGGCGGTGGGCGACTATGTGATCGTGCATGTCGGCTTCGCGCTGCAGAAGCTCGACGTCGACGAAGCGGAGGCCACCCTGGCGCTGTTCCGCGAGATTGCGGCGCAGCAGGCGGGCGACGCCGCGGCCCAGGCCTCGTGACGCACTCGCAATGAAATACGTCGACGACTTCCGCGACGGCGCCATCGCGCGCGCGCTCGGCGCAGCGATCCACGCCGAAGCGCAGCCCGGCCGCGAATACCGCCTGATGGAGTTCTGCGGCGGCCACACGCACGCCATCTCGCGCTACGGCATCGCCGACCTGCTGCCGCCGCAGGTCCGCCTGATCCACGGCCCCGGATGCCCGGTGTGCGTGCTGCCGATCGGCCGCATCGACCAGGCGATCCGGCTCGCGCTCGAGCACCGCGCCATCCTGTGTTCCTACGGCGACACCCTGCGCGTGCCCGCCTCCGACAAGCTGTCGCTGCTGCGCGCCAAGGGCCGCGGCGCCGACGTGCGCATGGTGTATTCGCCGCTCGACGCGCTGCAGGTCGCGCGCGCCAACCCGGCACGCGAAGTGGTGCTCCTCGCCATCGGCTTCGAGACCACCACGCCGCCGACCGCGGTGGCAGTGAAGCAGGCGCAGGCCGAGGGGCTCGCGAATTTCTCGCTGCTGTGCAACCACGTGCTGACGCCGGCGGCGATGCACGCCATCCTCGCCGCGCCGCAGGGCGTGCAGCTCGATGGCTTCATCGGCCCGGCGCATGTGTCCACCGTGATCGGCAGCGCGCCCTATGAACCTTTCGCGCGCGACGATCGCAAGCCGGTGGTGATCGCCGGCTTCGAGCCGCTGGACGTGATGCGCGCCATCCAGATGCTGATGCGCCAGATCAACGACGGCCGCGCCGAAGTCGAGAACGAATTCACCCGCGCGGTGACGCCGGAAGGCAACCGCAAGGCGCAGGCGCTGGTGGCCGAGGTGTTCGAGCTGCGCGAGCACTTCGAATGGCGCGGCCTGGGCACGGTGCCGGCGAGCGCGCTGAAGCTGCGCGCGGAATTCGCCGCGTTCGACGCCGAGGTACGCTTTTCCGTGCCCTACGCCGCGGTGCCCGACCACAAGGCCTGCGAGTGCGCGGCCATCCTGCGCGGCGAGAAGCGCCCGGAGGAATGCCGCATCTTCGGCACCGCCTGCACGCCAGACAACCCGGTCGGCTCGTGCATGGTGTCGTCCGAAGGCGCCTGCGCGGCGCATTACACCTACGGCCGCTTCCGCGAAGCGCCGCCTGTGACCACGACGACTTCCGCATGAAACCTGTTCATTCCCGCCCGCTCGACCTGAGGAACGGCCGCATCGACCTGTCGCACGGCGCTGGCGGCCGCGCCATGGCGCAATTGATCGAAGACCTGTTCGCACGCGCGCTGGGCAACGAATTCCTCGCCCAGGGCGACGACGGCGCGCGCCTGCCGGCCTGCGCCGGGCCGCTGGTGATGGCGACCGACGCGCACGTGGTGTCGCCGCTGTTCTTCCCCGGCGGCGACATCGGCTGCCTGTCGGTGCATGGCACGATCAACGACGTGGCAGTGATGGGCGCGCGTCCGCTCTACCTGGCCGCGAGCTTCGTGCTGGAGGAAGGCCTGCCGCTGGCCGACCTGGCGCGCATCGTCGCCTCGATGGCGGCCGCGGCGCGCGACGCCGGCGTGCCGGTGGTGACCGGCGACACCAAGGTCGTCGAGCGCGGCAAGGCGGACGGCGTGTTCATCACCACCACCGGCGTGGGCGAACGCATCGACGGCGTCGACGTGTCGGGCGCCAACGCGCGCCCGGGCGACGCGGTGCTGGTGTCCGGCCCGCTCGGCGACCATGGCATGGCGATCATGTCGGTGCGCGAGAACCTCGCCTTCGATGCGCCCATCGTGTCCGACACCGCCGCGCTGCATGGCCTCGTCGCCGTACTGCTCGCCGCCGTGCCCGACACCCGCGTGCTGCGCGACCCCACCCGCGGCGGCCTCGCCGCCACCCTGAACGAGATCGCCCACCAGTCGGGCGTCGGCATCGTGCTCGACGAGGCCGCGATCCCGGTGCGCCCGGCGGTGGCTGCGGCCTGCGAGCTGCTCGGCCTCGATCCGCTCGACATCGCCAACGAAGGCCGCCTGATCGTCGTCTGCCCCGCCGCCAGCGCCGACCGCGCCCTGGCCGCACTGCGCGCCCATCCGCTCGGCCAGGAGGCCGCCCGCATCGGCGAAGTCATCGCCGACGACCGCCGCTTCGTGCAGATGAAGACCCGCTTCGGCGGCCGCCGCATGGTCGACTGGCTGGCAGGGGACGCGCTGCCGCGGATCTGCTGAGCACCGGGCCCTGATGCCTGTCGATTCAACCAAGCCCCGGAGCCCTTTTGACGCCTGACGTGCCCACCCTCTCTCCTCGCCGCCGCACGCTGGCGGCGGCGCTGCTGTTTGCGATGACCGTGCTTGCCGCGCTGGCGGGCACCGGCCACGGGCCGCCGGTGGGGACCGCCGGTGTGGCGGCCTGGGGTGCGGGCGCGCTGTTGTGGCCGCAGCTTGCGCGGGCGCAGAAACGCCAGGCACTGCTGCTGGCCGGCGCGGGCCTGGTGGCGTTCGGCGTTGCGCTGGCCCGCGGCGGACGGCCGAGCCTGATGGGCTTGCTGACGCAGAACACGGCCTTGCTGGGCATGCTGGCGGCGGTGAGCTTCCTGCGCCTGCTGCGCACGCCCGAAGCCGGCAACGAAGGCCTGCCGCGGGGCCGCGGCGCGCTGTGGCGCACCCTGGGCGCGGTGCACGTGCTGGGCGCGGTGATCAACCTGTCGGCGGTCTTCATCATGGCCGACCGCATCGGCCCGGACGGCAAGCCGCGCCACGACCAGGCGGCGGCGCTGGTGCGCGCCTTCCTCGCCGCGGCGCTGTGGTCGCCCTTCTTCGCCGCCACCGCGGTGGCGCTGACCTACGCCCCGGGCGCCAGCCCGCTCGGCCTGGCGGCATCCGGCATGGCGCTGGCGGTGGTGCTGCTGATGCTGGCCGGCCGTGACATCGAGCGCGCCAGCAGCAATGGCGCGGCGGATTTCGTCGGCTATCCGATGCACGCGGCCGCGCTGAAGGTGCCCGCGGTGCTGGCGGCGCTGGTGGCAGCGGGTCACTGGGTGGTGCCGCACTGGGCGGCGCTCGCGGTCATCAGCCTGGCCTCGCTCGCGGTGGTAAGTATCGCGGTGCTGGCGCAACAGGGACCGCGGGCCGGCGGCCATGCGCTGTATGGCCACGTGCACGATCGCCTGCCGGGCATGTCGGGCGAACTGGTGCTGTTCCTGTCGGCGGCGGTGTTCGCCAGCGGGCTGCGCGCGGTCATCGACAGCGGCGGCCTGTGGCTGCCCTTTGCCGGCTTCGGCGCAACCGAGGCGGCGCTGGTGCTGGCGGTGATGATCCTTCTCGCCGCGCTCGGCATCCATGCGGTGATCACCATCGCCATGGCGTCGGCCTGGCTGGCGCCGCTGCAGCCGGAGCCGACGCTGCTCGCGCTGGTGTTCGTGCAGTCGTGGGCGATCGGCCTCGCGGCCGGGCCGATGTCGGGCATTCATCTTGCGCTGCAGGGCCGCTACGGCCTGTCTCCCGGGCAGCTCGCGCGCGGCAACGTGCGCTACTGCCTGCAGGCCTATGCCGCCGCGGTGGTGTGGCTGGCGGTAGTCGGCAGCGTGCTGGGCGTGAAGCTGCTGCCGACCTGGGGCTGAAGCCCCGGATCGGCTCAGCCGCGCGACTGCAGGAGTTCGCTCAGCACCACCGCGTTGTTGTGCGCCTCGTCGTGCGCGGCGTAAAGCAGCGTCAGCACCGGGTGCGCCGCAGCCTGCTCGCGCAGCGCCCGCAGCGCGGCAGCGGGTTCGTCGCGATCCAGTTCGGCCAGGTACAGCGCGCGGAATTCGTCCCAGCGCGCCGGGTCGTGGCCGAACCACTTGCGCAGTTCGTTCGACGGCGCGACGTCGCGCAGCCACAGGTCGACCGCCGCCTTGTCCTTCGCCAGCCCGCGCGGCCACAGCCGGTCGACCAGCACGCGATAACCGTCGCCGCCATCCGGGGATTCATAGACACGTTTGATCTTCAGGCCCATGCCGCCCTCCTCCGCAAAGACACCCAGGAGCCACCCCGCCATCCTCAACGATAGCCGCCACGCGCCTCATCGGCCACGCGGCCGCCGCTCAGGCGGCGGCAGACGCCTCCCTGCGCCGACGCAGCGCCAGCCAGACCAGCGCCGCACCGGTCAGCAGCACCGGCAGCAGCGAACCGACGTTGAGCAGGGACCAGCCCTGCGTCGTCACCAGCGCGCCCGAGGCGAAGGAGGTCAGCGCCATGGTAGCGAACACCGCGAAGTTGATCGCCGCCTGCGCCTTGTCCTTTTCCTCGGCGCGGTAGGACTGCATCGCCAGCGTGGTGCTGCCGGTGAACAGGAAGTTCCAGCCCATGCCGAGCAGGAACAGCCCGAGGAGGAACTGGTGCAGGTCCTGGCCCGACAGCGCGACCGCGATGCAGGCGAAGTTGAGCGCCACGCCGGCGCCCATGACCGGCAGCACGCCGAAGCGCTTGATCAGATGCCCGGTGAAGAAGCCCGGCGCGAACATGCCGATCACGTGCCATTCCAGCACCAGCGCCGCATCGGAAAACGGCATGCCGCACACGTCCATGGCGAGCGGCGTCGCCGCCATCAGCAGGTTCATGACGCCATAGCCGAGCGCGGCGCTCACCGTCGCCACGATGAACCCCGGCTGGCGCATGATTTCAGCCAGCGGGCGGCCGCCGCCCCCGCCGGCCGCCTTGAGCGCCTCGGCCGGAAAGCGGATGCCGGCCATCACCGCCATCGAGATCAGCGCCACCACCGCCAGCGCGAGGTAGGAGCCGAGAAAGGGCAGCGCCATCGTCTCGCGCGTGTGGTTGGCGAGGTTGGGCCCGATCACCGCACCGATCAGCCCGCCCGCCAGCACCAGCGACACTGCCTTCTCGCGGAACTCGGGCAGCGCCAGCTCGCCTGCGGCAAAGCGGTAGAGCTGGCCGTTGGCGCTGTAGTAGCCGGCGATCAACGTTCCCGCCACGAGCAGCCCGAAGCTGCGCAGATAGAGCGCCAGCGCGCACAGCAACGCCGTCAGCAGGGCCACCAGCAACCCGAGCTGGAACGAGGCCTTGCGCCCCCAACGGCGCTGGCTGCGCGCCACCAGCCCGGTCGACAGCGCACCGCCCACCACATAGCCCATCACCGGCAGGGTCGCCATCCACGCCACCGGCGCCAGGCTCAGCCCCACCAGGCCGTTGATGGCGATGAAGACCACGTTGTTGGTCAGGAACAGGCCCTGGGCGATGGCCAGCAGCCAGAGATTCTTGTTCATCAGGAAATGCTTTTGGTTCGGGACAGGGCGAATGTAACCTGTCCTGGAACACAAGCGGCGCATTCGAGCGATCCGGACGTCGACCCATGCGCCGCCAGGCGTGCGCGCTGTCGCCCTCGCCAATGCCGCAGGCAACCCAACGAACCAGGTGACCCAAGTGCAATCGAGATCCGCACCGAGCCCCATGCCCGGCACCCCACCCCTCGAGGTCCAGACCGGACCGAATCCGCGCGTCTCCGTCATCTGGCTGCACGGCCTGGGCGCCGACGGCAGCGACTTCGAGCCCGTCGTCCCGGAACTGCGTCTACACGACACGCCCGCGGTGCGCTTCGTGTTCCCGCACGCCCCTTACCGCCCGGTGACCTGCAACGGCGGCTACGTCATGCGCGCCTGGTACGACATCGTCTCGCTCGCGCCGGGCAATCGGGAAATCGATGAGGCAGGCCTGCTCGAATCCCGTGAAATCGTTCGCCAGCTCATCCAGCGCGAGGCGGACCGGGGCGTTCCGAGCGAGCGCATCGTGCTCGCCGGCTTCTCCCAGGGCGGCGCCGTGGCCTACCTGACCGCCCTCACCCACGCTTCGCCGCTGGCAGGGATCATCGCCCTGTCGACCTACATCCCGAGTCCCGAACTGCTGATCAGCGACTTCGCGCCGGCGAATCGGCAGATCCCGATCTTTGCAGCCCATGGCACCGACGACGATGTCGTCTCCCTCGACCTCGGCGAGCAGGCTGTCGCGGTGCTCAGGCAGTTGGGCCTGGATCCGGAGTGGCGAACCTATGACATGCCGCATTCGGTGAGCATGGACGAGCTCGCCGACATCGGGGCGTGGCTGAGGCGCGTGTGTGCGGAGGAGAGATAGCGCGGTGCTACGCGGTGGCGAAAGCGTGTCGGACGGCTGATCGCCGAAACAACCCGCCCGCCACTTCGGGCTCGGCCGGTTATCGTTCCCTCCGCCAGACTTGGCCGCTGCACCGCTTGATCGCCCTGCGGAGTGATCCGTTCCACTCAACACCCGGGCGCTTCAAGCCCCTTGCAGTTTCAGCGAGCTGCCGCCAGGCATCTGGACAGTTGCGCCTTGGATGTACGCTGGATGCGGCGCAGCAGGTCGACCGACACCTGGGGCACCTGGTGGCGCAGCCGCAGTTCCTCCTCCAGGCGCAGCAGCAGGCTCGCGGCCATCTCGGCGTCGGCGAGCGCGCGGTGGTAGCGGCCGGCGACCGGCAGCCGGGCGTAGTCGACGAGGGCGCCGAGCTTGTGGCTGGGTGCGAGCGGGAAGAGGCGGCGGGATAGCAGCAGCGAGCAGACGAAATCCTCCTTGCGCGAGCGCTCGATCCGGGCAAGTTCCGCGTCCCAGAACTTCGCGTCGAACGACGCGTTGTGGGCGACGATGGGAATGTCGCCGACGAAGTCCGACACGTCGCGCATGACGGCTGCAGCGGCGGGGGCGCTGCGGATCATGGCGTTCGAGATCCCGGTGAGTGCCTCGATGTATGGCGGGATGCGCACGCCGGCGTTCATCAGGCTCTGGTAGCGGTCCACCACCCGGCCGTCTTCCACGATCACCGCCGCAATCTCGGTTGCCCGGTCGCCCTGCGCAGGCGACAGGCCGGTGGTTTCGAAGTCGATTACCGCCACTGCTTCCATGGTCGATGCGCGCCCTGATTTGTCGAGGTCAGGACTGTAGCCGACTTCCGCCGCTCCGGCGGGCGCTGCCGGCCTGGAGATGCATCATGGCGTTCTCGATCGGGAAGCGCTTCAGGCCAGCAACGAGGCTCGCGGTGACCGCCATCGGGCTTGGCCACGCGCGGGTCGCCGAGCGACCGCAAAAGAAAATGGGCCAGGCCTGTCAGGACCTGACCCATTGAATTCTTTGGCGCGCCCGAGACGATTCGAACGTCCGACCCCTGCCTTCGGAGGGCAGTACTCTATCCAGCTGAGCTACGGGCGCGGAGGCTGGCCGGCGGTGTTGCCGGCGCAAGAGAGCGGCGAGGATATAACGGTTCGCAGGCAAAGTCCATGCCGCACTGCCACAACGGTTTTTCGCCCGCTATAATCCGGGCTTTCGTCTCGCGCCATAACACAAGTCAAAGGATTCGAGCATGCTGAACCACCGCGCCCCGCGCCCCGCCCTGCGGCCCACCCGCTTCGCCATGCCTGTCGTCGCCATGGTCGCAGCCGCCCTGGTGGCTGGCTGCGGCAAGCCGACTGCCACGGTTGATCCGGAAAAGACGGCCGAACTGATCCAGCCCGTCGCCCGCGTCGAGCTGAAGGCCGAAAAGGTCACCCCGGGCAAGCGCACCGGCGAGCAGATCGTGAAGGCGGTGTGTGCCGGGTGCCACGACTCCGGCAGCCTCGGTGCGCCGAAGACCGGCGACGCCGCCGCGTGGGGTCCGCGCATTGCGCTGGGGTTCGATGCGCTCACCAAGTCGGCGATCGCCGGCAAGAACCAGATGCCCCCGCGCGGCGGCGTCGCCGACCTGACCGACACCGAAGTGGCGCGCGCCGTCGCCTTCCTGACGAGCAAGGCCGGTTCGGGCTTCAAGGAGCCGCCGGTCGAGCAGTAAGCGTCCGTCCGCCGCGCGGCGGGACGTGCGCCCGCGGGAACCGATCCCGCCGGGCGCAAGAATCGAAAAGCTTCGAGCGCCGCGCTCAGTCAGGTACTTCGCCCTGCCTGGACTCAAGCACGGCGGCGCACACGCGGTTGCGGCCGCCGCGCTTGGCGTCGTACAGCGCGGCGTCGGCGGCTGCCAGCAGATCTGCATCCCCGGCCACCACCACCGCTTCGTTCACCGCATCGTCAAGCACGGCATTGCATGACGTCGCATGTCCCGCGGAAACGGTGCAGGAGAAATTCTGCCCGTCGTAGCTGAAGCGCAAATTGGCGAAGCGCTGGCGAATGTCGTCCAGCAGCCGCTGCGCAGCGGCGCCGGCACATTCGGGCAGCACCACGAGGAATTCTTCGCCGCCGTAGCGCCCCAGATGGTCGGACTGCCGCAGGCGCTGGCGCAACAGGGTGGCCAGCGCCGAGATCACCAGATCGCCCGCGGCATGGCCGTAGGTGTCGTTCACCGACTTGAAGTGATCGATGTCGAGCATCGCCAGCGTCACCGGCTTGGCGGTGCGGCGCGCCCGGCTGATCTCCTTGGACGCCACATCCTTGATGCTGGCGTGCTTGAGCAGGCCGGTGAGGCTGTCCTTGTTGATCTGGTCGGCGAGCTGGCGCGCACGCTCGACGCGACCGCGCACCGCCGCCACGAGCTGGGCATCGGACACCGGCTTGATGATGAAGTCATCGCCGCCGCGACGCATGGCGGCAATCTGGCGCTCGAGGTCGGTCTCCGCCGACAGATACACGATGGGCAGGCCGGTCCATTTGTCGTGCTGGCGGATCACGCCCGCCAGTTCCGGGCCGGTATAGCGCGGCATGTGCATGTCCATCAGCACCAGATCCGGCTGAAAGCTGGCGAGTTCGTCCATGATGGTCTCGGGCTCGCGCAGGACCTCGGCCACCATGTCCGCCGCGCGCAGCACCAGGCACAGGTGCGCGGCCAGATCGGCGTCGTCGTCGACGACCAGCACGCGCTGCGGCGGTGCGCTCATCTGCTCGACGAGTTGCCCCATTCGATTGACCAGCCGCGGAATGTCGATGGGCTTGAGGAAGTAGCCGACGGCGCCCAGCCGGGCCGCGCGCACGCGCGACTCGAAATCGTCGGCGGAGGTGATGAACAGCAGCGGGCAGGCCAAGGCGCGTAGCGCGGGAAAATCGGCAAGCGCCTCGGTGGCATTGCGGCCCTCTGCCTCGAACATCACGTCCATGATCAGCATGTCGGGACTTTCGCTCCGCGCAGCGCGCTCGGCCTCGTCGATCCGCGTGAACAGCTGCACCCGATAATTGAAGGACTCGAGCTGGCGAGCCAGTTGTTCGCCCAGCGCGGCGTCGTCTTCCATCACCCACACCCGGATCGCCTTGCCGGCTGAGCGGAGGGCATTCGGTGCCGGGATGAAGGACGACGGCGCTGCGATCGTGCCCACCGTCTCGCCTGCCGTCTGGCCCACCCATTGACCCAGTCCAGCCAGTTCCACCGCAAGCGCCCGACGTGCCGTCGCGTCCATCCAGTCCCGCTCTCCCGCCAGCCAGGCCACGGCGCGCTGCTCGAGGGCGCGCGCCGCCGCACTCAGCGCCGCCAGGCCGAAGGTGCCGCCGGAACCGGCCAGCTTGTGCAGGCGCTGATGCAGCGCTTCGAGGCAGGCACGATCGCGTTCAGCGCCCTGCAGCTCGCCGGCAAGCGCCTGCAGCGCCGCGAGCTCGGCCGGCAGCCGCGCCACGTAGTCCGCTCGCAGCTTCGCCAGCTGCGCGGCCAGGGCCTGCTGTTGCGTGGCGTCCACTCGCCTAGGCCTCCCAGATGGCCCGTACCTGGCTGGCCAGGGTCATGGGGTCGAAGGGCTTCGGAATCACGTCACGCGCACCCAGGGTCTTGTAATGCGCGACTTCTGCCGGCTGCACCTTGGCGGTCATGAATGCGACCGGCACCGTGGCCAGCGAGGGCAGGCCACGCAGCGCCTGCAGGGTGGTCGGCCCGTCCATGCCCGGCATCATGACGTCGAGCAGGATCAGCTCGGGCGCGAAGGCTTCCGCTTCGCGCAGCGCCTCCTCGCCGGAGGAGTAGACCTTCACCGTGAAGCCGCCGACCAATTCAAGGGCGAGCTTGGCCACCGCCTGGATGTCGGGCTCGTCTTCCACATACATGACGCGTTGCAGGGTGCTCATGCCTGGCTCCTTCGGGATCTGAATGATCGAATGCGGCTGTCGAGGGCGTCAATCAGCTGCTGCGGCGAGACCTGCGACTTGAGCAGCACCGCCTCGACCCGCCGTGCCTCCTCCGCCGTGGTATCGGCGCCCGACAGGATGACGATGCGCGTATCCGGCTGGCGCGCGCGGATGTCCGGCAGCAGATCCCAGCCGGAGCCGTCGGGCAGGCCAATGTCCAGGATCACCACGTCGAAGCGCTCCCGCGAGACGCGGTCGAGCGCTTCGCGCAGCGTCGTCGCGCGCTCGAACTGGAAGCGCTCGCCCACCATGGAACGGACCACCTGATGAAGGTCATCGTCATCCTCCACATGCAGCACGCGCGGATTCGACGCGCCAGCCTGGGCAAGCAGCCCCTGCACCACCGCCAGCAGCCGGTTTTCGTCGAACGGCTTGGCGAGCCAGTCGATGGCGGAAAAATCACCGTTGATCGCGAGCCTCCCCTCTTCCATCTTGGCCGACACCACCATGATGGGCAGGTCCGCGGTGTCCGGACGCTGGCGCACCTGGCGGATGATCTCCAGGCCGCCGACGTCCGGCAGCATCAGATCCAGGCTCAGCGCGGCGTAGGCAGTCTCCTGCAGCGCCGCCAGCGCCTCCCGCCCGGTGAGGGCGATATCGACCCGGTAGCCGGCGCGCGTGAGCATCAGGCTCAGCAGCCGGGCGATGTCCGGGTCGTCTTCCACCACCAGGATGCGCGGCGCATCCGGCGCGGTGGCGACGATCGGGCTGTCCGGCGCGGCCGGCTCGCCCGCCACCTTCGCGGGAAACTCGATCCAGAAGGTGGCGCCCTCGCCCTCGATCGAGTCGAAGCCGATCGTCCCGCCCATGCGCTGCACCAGCTCGCGGGTGATCGCCAGGCCGAGGCCGGTGCCGCCCTTCTGGCGCGTATCGGATGCATCGGCCTGGGAGAACTTCTCGAAGATGCGGCCGCGGAAGGATGCGGGAATGCCGGGGCCGTGATCGACCACCGCCACCCGGACCTTGCCGGCAAGCGGGCGCACGACGACCTCCACCGTGCCGCCCTCGGGCGAGAACTTGATCGCATTCGACAGCAGGTTGGCCAGCACCTGCATCAGGCGCTGGCTGTCCACCCGCAGCTCGGCATCGGTCGCCTCGCCCTTCAACGCCAGCGCCACCCGGCGCTCGGTGCCGTAGGTGCGATGGCTGTCCACCGCCTGCTGGACGATGGGCATCAGCGGCTGCACCTGCATGTCGAAGTGCAGCTTGCCGGCGGCGATCTTCTCCATGTCGAGCAGGTCGTTGATGAGGTGGGTGAGGCGCTGGCTGTTCTTGTGCGCGATGCCGACCATCTGCCGCGCCTGCTCCGGCAGTTGGCCGAGCGCGCCGCCGGCGACCAGGCCGAGCGCGCCGGAGATCGAGGTCAGCGGCGTGCGCAGCTCGTGGCTGACGGTGGATACGAACTCGCTCTTCATCCGCTCCATGCGCTTGCGCTCGCTGATGTCGCGCACCATGCCGACGTACAGGGGCTGCCCGTGCTGGGTGATCTCGGACACCGCCAGCTCCATCGGGAACAGGCTGCCGTCGCGGCGCTGGCCCTCGACCTCGCGACCGATGCCGATGATGCGTGCCACGCCGGTGGTCTGGTAGTTGCGCAGGTAGCCGTCGTGCGCCTCACGGTGCGGGTTGGGCATCAGCATCTTCACGTTGCGGCCGATCACCTCATCGGCGACATAGCCGAAGATGCGCTCGGCAGCGGGGTTGAAGGAGTGCACGATCCCCTTTGCGTTGATGGTGATGAGGCCGTCGACCATGTTGTCGAGGATCGTCTGCGTGTGCTGCGCCTGTTCCGCGAGGGTGGCTTCGGCCCGCATGCGATCGCTGATGTCGTAGAACCAGCCCAGCACCGCCGCCGCGCCCTCGTACTGGATCGGCGAATAGGAGGCGAGCGCCCACTTGGTCCCGGCCCCGGGGATGGCCAGTTCGATCAGCTTGTCGTAGATCTGCTCGCCGCCGCCCAGCCGCAGCAGGATGGCTTCGTAGTCCTCCCTGCGCGCGTAGTAGGCGGAAGGATCCACGCCGCCGACTTCGTCCGCGGTGGCATTGATCAGCTCGGCATAGCGGCGGTTGGAGAAGATGACCTCGTGCCCGCCGGCGCGCGCGATGCGCGCCGCGATCGGGCTGGTCTCCAGCATGCTGCGGAAGCGCTGCGCGCTCTCGCGCAGTTCGCGTTCGGCGGCCTTGCGCGCGGTGATGTCCTCGGCGATGCCGACATAGCCCGTCAGCCGCCCGTCGGCATCGCGCATCGCGCTCACCACCAGCGACACCGGGATGGGGCGGCCGCTGCGATGGACATAGGTCCATTCGTGCGTCTCCGAGCCATCGCGCTCGGCGAGCTCGACGAACACCCGGAAACCTTCGACCGGACGGCCGAAGGCCGCGCTCAGCTCGGCCGAGCGCGCCGCCACCTCATCCGCGCGGTGAAACGGCGCCGGCGTCTGCTTGTCGACCACGTCCTCCGCCGCGTGGCCGAGCAGCTTCTCGGCCCCCTTGTTGAAGACCTTGATCACGCCCTTGGTGTCGGTCGCGATGATCGAGAAGGTCGACGCCGCGAGCACGTTCTCGAGCAGCTCGGTGGCGCGATGCAGCGCCGCGGTGCGTTCGCCGATACGCGCCTCGAGCCCCGCCTGCGTCTCGCGCAATTCACGGAAGCTGCTGGCCAGCATCTCCGCCATGTCGCGCAGGCTGCCGCCCAGGTTGCCGTATTCGCGCACCGGGCTGGCCGGCAGAAGCGGCTGCGTCCCGCTCGCGATCTGCGAAGTCAGCAGGCGGCTGGCCGCCTCGAGCGCGGCGATCGGCCGGGTGAGCCACTGGCTGAGCACGCGCGCCAGCACGATGCCCAGCAGCAGCAGCCCCACCAGATAGGCAAAGAGCTTCAGCCCGGTACGCTCGAGCGCTCGCACCAGCGGCGCCGCCGACTGCTCGATCACCAGCCGGGCCACCTCGCCGCCCTCGGTGACCGGCAGGCCGATGTGGTAGCGCCCCTGCTTCCAGCGCGCCATCGCAGGCATGTCACCGCTCGGCAGCCAGATGACCAGACCGGCTGCCAGCGGCTGCAGCTGTCCGGCACTGCCCGACAGACTCGCCACCTCGCCGTGGCGCGCCAGTACCCTGCCGTCCGCAGCCAGCAATGCCAGTCCCATGCCGGGGTTGTCCTGCTCACCCGCCAGCAGCGCCGCCCGGCGCGCCGTGCCGGAGGCCTGCTCGGCGGCGAGCCGCGTGCCCAGATGCCGTGCGCGTTCGGCGAGCCGTTCCGCCATGAAGGCTTCCTGCTGCACGCGCTCGCCGTAGCCTCCCAGGATGACGGGTACGGCGCCGGCGAGCAGGATGGTCGTCAGCAGCACGTGAAACAACAGGCCGGACAAGCGCGCCGCACCCAGCCCGAGGCGCTCCGCGCCGCGCCACCACAGTTGCAGGCCGAGTACGATCAGCCCGGCAAGCAAGGCATTGAACAGGCCATTGAGCGCCTGCTTGAGGGCGATCATCGTCGCCGCCTCCCAGCCCACGCCCATTCTGCCGTGGTAGGACAGCAGCACCAGCGGCACGCCCAGCACCAGCCAGTACGCGAGGTCCGCGAGCACCAGCGTGCGCAGGCCGCGCCGGTACAATAGGCCGACGACCAGCGCCTCGACGGTGAACACGATCAGCGCGTAGGGATGGCCCCACAGGACCAGCGTGTAGAGCCCGCCGGCGGCCGCCACCAGCACCGCAGGCAGTGTGCCGAGCAGCGCCACCGCCAGCATCGCCGCCACCGAGCCGAAGATGAACACCACGCTGAAGAACAGCGGCACGCTGAGGACACTCCCCGCCACCGCGAGCAGGGCGAGGGCGAGCGTGGCCACGGCCTTCTGGCGTACGCTCAGCGCCATGCCGGATGTAGAACTCATGATGGTGCGCTCCCCACCGCCACAGGCAGTTCAAACCGAGAAAGTGGGTATTCGCCGGGCGCACGAGGACTAGGACCGCCCGCCACGAACCCCTTGGTGAGGTCCGTTTACGGCGCAGCGGGCGAATTCTCAAGCCTTGTCGCGGTTCTCGAACATCGCCATCAGGTTGGCGATGCGGGCCTTGCCTTCTTCCTTCGACACCGGCGCGGCGGTGCGGCGGTCGTTCATCTTCACGTCCTCGCCCATCTCGGCGATGAAGCGGCTCGGTTCGCAGGGACGGAACTCGCGGCCCGACTTGCGCCGCTCGCACCAGGTGATGTTCAGGCTGCGCTGGGCGCGGGTGATGCCGACGTACATCAGCCGGCGCTCTTCCTCGATCTTGTCCTCGTCGATGCTGCTCTGGTGCGGCAGCAGGCCCTCCTCCACGCCGATCAGGAACACATGCGGAAACTCCAGGCCCTTGGAGGCATGCAGCGTGGCGAGCTGCACGCCGTCGAAATCCGGATCTTCCTTGTCGAGCATGGACATCAGCGCAATGGTCTGCGTCAGCTCGACGAGGTTCTTGCCGTCTTCCTCGCCCTTGCGGCCGAGCCAGCCGACGAAGTCGCGCACGTTGTTCCACTTCGACTCGGCTTCGCGCGTGTCGCAGTGCTCGAACAGCCAGGCCTCGTAGCCAATGGCGGCGAGCAGGTCTTCCAGCACTTGCGCGGCGGGTTCGCGCGGCGCACGGTACTGCAGCCGGTTGATGAAACCGGCGAACTCCTGCACGCCATGCAATTGCTTCGCGTTGAGGTGCTGCGTCAGGCCTTCCTCGAACACCGCGGCGAACAGGCTGATGTGGCGGCGGCCGGCGTAGGCGCCGAGCGCCTCCAGCGTGGTGGGCCCGATGCCGCGGCGCGGCGTGGTGATGGCGCGGATGAAGGCGAGGTCGTCGTCCTCGTTCACCAGCAGGCGCAGCCAGGCGATGAGGTCGCGGATCTCGGCCTTGTCGAAGAAGCTCTGCCCGCCCGACATCACGTAGGGAATGCGGTTGTTGCGCAACTGCTGCTCGATGATGCGGGCCTGGTGGTTGCCGCGGTACAGCACGGCGTAGTCCTTGAAGCGGGTGCGGTGCTCGAACTTGTGCGCCGAGATCTTCGTCGCCACCCACTCGGCCTCGTGGTCGGCGTCGCGGCAGTTGGTGACCACGATCTGATCGCCCGTGCCGTGCTCGGACCACAGGCGCTTGTCGAACAGCTTCTCGTTGTTGGCGATGACGGTGTTGGCCGCCTCCAGGATGCGGCGCGACGAGCGGTAGTTCTGCTCGAGCTTGATCACCTTCAGCTTCGGGTAGTCCTGCTGCAGCAGCTTCAGGTTTTCCACATCGGCGCCGCGCCAGGCGTAGATCGCCTGGTCGTCGTCGCCCACCGCCGTGAAGCCGCCGCGCACCCCGGACAACTGGCGCAGCAGCCGGTACTGGGCGCGGTTGGTGTCCTGGTATTCGTCGACGAGCAGGTAGCGCAGCCTGTTCTGCCAGCGCTCGCGCACCTCGGGGTGCTCCTCGAACAGGCGCACCGGCAGCGCGATCAGGTCGTCGAAATCCACCGCCTGGTAGGCGCGCAGCGTGCGTTCGTATTCCTTGTAGAGCCTGGCGGCGACCGAGGCGATCTCGTTGTCGGCGAGCTGGGCGGCCTCCTCCGGCGTGATCATCGCGTTCTTCCACGACGAGATCTGCCACTGCATCTGCTTGGCGATGCCCTTGTCGCTGTCGCCGGCCACATCCGAGACGATCTGCACCGTGTCGGAGGCATCGAGGATGGAGAACTGCGGCTTCAGCCCGCAATGCAACGCCTCCTGGCGGATGATGCGCACCCCCAGCGCGTGGAAGGTGCACACGGTGAGCCCGCCCGGCGCGCGGCCGCCCATGATGTGGGCGACGCGCTCCTGCATCTCCTTCGCCGCCTTGTTGGTGAAGGTGATCGCAGCGATGTTGTTGGGGCTGATGCCGCACTCGTTGATCAGGTGCGCAATCTTGTGCGTGATGACCCGCGTCTTGCCGCTGCCGGCGCCGGCCAGCACCAGGCAGGGGCCGTCGAGATAGCGGATGGCTTCGCGCTGGGGCGCGTTGAGGAGGGCGGACATCGTTTCGGACACAGGCTGCAGCCTTCCGGGGAAGGCGGGGAGCAAGTGTACCTGAGCCAGAATGCGCCGCGTGCTTTCCGGGAACGATCGGGCCACTCACAGGGCTGCCGTGCCGTGCAGGAGCGGGCTTGACCGCGACCAGACCTCCCCGAGACCGCGCCTCGGTGCCGGTTCCCGGTCGCGCTCAAGCGCGCTCCTACAGCGCGCCGAACACCTTCTTCGCCAGGCTGCCGGCGGCTTCCAGCGGGTTGCGGCGGATTGACTTCTCCTCCTCGGCGATCATCAGGTACAGGCCGTCGAGCGCCTTGCGCGTCACATAGCCCTCGATCTGCGCATCCTCGCCTTTCACCAGGCCGACGCCCGCCGCCTTGCTGGCCAGCGCGTTGTATTGCGAGGACACCGAGAGGCGATCGGTCTGCTGCTTCACGATCGGCAGGAAGCGCTGGGTGAGCTGCGACTGCGTCTTGCTGCGGAAGTACTGGGTCACCGAGTCGTCGCCGCCGGTGAGGATGTCCTTGGCGTCCTTCACCGACATGTCCCGCACCGCCGCCATCAGCAGCGTCTTCGCCTCCGGCACCGCAGCCTCGGCAGCGCGGTTCATCGTCGTCACCAGTTGGTCCAGATCCTTGCCGCGGCCGGCCATGCGCAGCAGCGGCGCGGCCTGCTCGAGCACGCCGGGCAGCGGAATCCTGACCTTGGCGTTGTTCAGGAAGCCGCCATCGTGGCCCAGCAGTTCGACCGCCCGGCCAGCGCCCTGCGTGAGCGCCTCCTTCAGGCCGCCCGCCGCGTCGGCATTGCTCAGGCTGGAAAGGTCCGCGGCCCATGCAGGAACACAGATGACAAGGATGGCGAAAGCTCGCAGAATCGAACGCATTGCAGTCTCCGGAAAGAGTGGAACACAGGGCATGAAAGTGAAGATTTTTGCCGTCGTTGCAGCAGTCATGCTCGGCATCGCCGGCTTTTTTGTCTACTCGAAGAAGCCGGCCGCGCCGGACGTCGCGTTCGCCACGCTGCAGGGCCAGAGTTTCCGCACCGCCGACCTGCGCGGCAAGGTGGTGCTGGTGAATTTCTGGGCCACCACCTGCACCACCTGCGTCAAGGAAATGCCCGGCCTGAAGGACACCCACGACCGCTTCCACGCGCGCGGTTTCGAGACCGTGGCGGTGGCGATGGATTACGACCCGCCCAGCCAGGTGCAGGCCTACGCCGAGCGCAGCGCCCTGCCCTTCACCATCGTGCTCGACCGCGACGGCAACATCGCGCGCAACTTCGAAGGCGTGCGCCTGACGCCGACCAGCTTCATCCTCAACAAGCGCGGGGAGATCGTGCAGAAGATCCTCGGCGAACCGGATTTCGCCCGCCTGCACGCGCTGATCGAACACTTGCTGGCCGAAGCGGCCTGAGCATGCCCCGTCGCGACACTGGCGTGCCACCGCGCGCCGACTGTTCCGCGGGGCGCCCGCGGGCACGCCTTGCCGTGCTGGCCACCCTCGTCCTGGCGCTGAACCTGCCGGCCACGAGCGGCGCGCAGCGGGCGGGCATGATCGGCGGCTGCGACATCCGCCGCGGCACCTTGTGCACCAACCTCAACCTGAACGGCGCCCAGCTCGCCGGCGTCAATCTGGCCAACTCGCAGTTCACCCAGTCCGACCTGTCGGAAGCCAACCTGTCCGGCGCCACCCTGAACGAAGCGAACTTCGCCAGCACCGAACTGCGTGGCACCGATTTCAGCAAGGCCTCGATGGTGCGCATCAACCTGCGCGGCGCGCGGCTGAACGAAGCGAAGCTGGCCGGCGCCAACCTCACCAACGCCACGCTGCAGAACGCCGACCTGAGCAAGGTCGACCTGTCCGGCGCCATCCTGGCCAACGCCGACTTCAGCAACGCCCGCCTCGAAGGCGCCAACCTGCAGGGCGCCGACCTGCAGCGCGCCAACCTGCGCGCCGCCAAGCTCAAGGGCGCGTCGCTCGCCGGCGCCAGACTGCACGGCGCCAACTTCACCCGCGCCTCGCTGATCGACGCCGACCTCACCGGCGCCGACATCGACCAGGCGATCTTCCTGAACGCGCAGACGCAGGGGTGCAAGGGCTGTCCGTGACGACGCCGGACCGCGCCCGGAACGCCAGAGCCGGGCGCGCGCCTACTCCAGCGTGAACTCGAAGGTGCTCACCACGCGCAGGCGCTTGCCGATGGTGCGCGAAGTGTCGGCGTCGCTGCCGTCGTCGTCGAGGATGCGGATCGCGCCCTGGTTGGCGCTCTTGAGCGGACCGAGTGTGGCACCGGCGTCGACGGCGAACTTCTTTGCCTGCTCGCGGGCGCTCAGCGTCGCCTCTTCGAGCAGCTTGGGCTTGATGTCGTTGAAGCCGCGCAACTGGTAGCGCGGCCCGCCGCCCGCGTCGTCGCCGCCGAGCTGGATGCCCGCCTCGATCAGCGGGTCGACCTTGTTCGAGGCCAGCGCCACCGCATCGACCCGGGAGGACTTCACCGTGACCTGGCCCTGGCCGTTGAAGCGCAGCGCCACGCGCTCGGAGCCGTATTCGCGCGCGAGCAGGTCCTGCACCTGCAACGGGCGCGGCTCGATCTCGGCGTCGGTGAAACCCTGGCCGCGCAGGAAGGCGACGATGCGCTCGCGATCGGTGGTGAGCGCCTGCTGCACGGCGGCGAACTCGTTCGCGGCGCGGCGGAAACTCAGCGTCCACACCGCGAAGTCGCTCTTCACGTCGCGCTCGGCCAGCCCCTTCACCGTGACGGTGCGGTCGGCGAGGCGGAAGCGCTCGATGCCCTTGCCCACCTGCACGCCTGCATAAGCGACGCCGGCGGCAAGGATGAGGGCCGGAAAGAAACCGATCCGCCCCTCGGCCATGCTTACTCTCAATTACAGCGCTTTTTGCAAAAAAAGCCCCGGAAAGGGCTTGCTTTTATACCGATACGCGCTAAAAAGTACATAGGTCAGTGCAACTAAGTTCAGAATTACACACATTTCTGCAATCTCCTTGAAATGCCGGTACGGGAAATTCCAAAGAACTTTCGCAACGTGACCGGCATTGCCGCATCGGGCAACGCTGTAGGGCCGGCGCAGTTCGAGTCTACTCTTGAACGGGACTTCCTGGCGCTGCTCGACTTTTCCACCGAGGTCGCGCGTTACGAGGTGCAGCCCGTCCGCATCGAGTGGTCGGACGGGAGGAAAAAGGGCCCGCGTCACTACACGCCCGACGTCCTGGTCGAGTTCGTTCCGGAACTGCAGCGACAACCATGGCTGTGCGAGGTCAAGTACCGCGCCGATCTCGCGAAGGACTGGGCGACATTGCACCCCAAGCTCAGGCAGGGCGTTCGCTACGCCAAGCAGCACGGTTGGCGGTTCCGCCTGATCACTGAAGTCGAGGTGCGAACACAGCGGCTCGTCAACATTCGCTTCCTCTCATCCTTCGGGCGTCGAAACATTCCGCAAGGAGAGATCGAAACGGTCCTGGCGGCGATAGCTGCAGAAGGCAGAAGCACGCCGGCCGCAGTGCTACAGTTGGTGAGCTCGGACGTGTGGCGCCAAGCCGAGTACGTCCCCGCCCTCTGGCATCTTGTCGCGCGTCACCAGATCGGAGTCGATCTGGAAACGGAAATCACCATGCAGTCTCCAATCTGGCGCGTGTCGTGAGCAAGAGCCTGCTCCCGCCGGTTCTCCTGGATTACGGCACGGAGGTCTTCTATCGGGGGCGGCGCCATAGCATCCAGCAGGAGTCGCAGGACTTCCGGACAGTGGTTCTGCGTGAGCACGAGACAGGCAAGCTGTTTCAGGCGCCGATCGACGAACTGAGTTCCGTCGAGACCCTGCCTGTAGCGACACATCCAGACATCCATGCACAGAATGAAGAGCAGCAGGAGCGCGCCGAGCGCAAGTTCGAGTGCATCAAACCCTTGCTCGATAACCCGCAGCGTACTACTGAGGACGTTCGACTTCGCGCCGAAGAGCTGGGCCTTCATTTCGTCACCCTTTACCGCTGGCTCAAGCTCTTCGAGACAACCGGAAAGATCTCCGTTTTCCTGCGCCAACCTCGCAAGGACAAAGGCCAAGGAACGCTTGCGCCGGAAGTCGACAAGATCGTCACCGACACGATCGACTCCTTCTACCTCACTCCCCAAAAACGGAAACCTTCGAAGGTGATCCGCGAGATCGAGAAGCTTTGCGCCAAAGCGGGGCTACAAGCGCCTCATGGAAACACCGTTCGCCAGCGAATCAAGGCACTCGATGCCTTCAAGAAGACCAAGGCTCGCGAGGGCAGCAAGGCGGCCCGGGACGGCTACGCACCGATCAAGGGGCCGTTTCCCGGCGCGGACAAGCCCCTGTCCGTAGTCCAGGTTGACCACACGCTAGTCGACATCATCCTCGTTGACGACATCCACCGCCTACCGATCGGACGCCCATGGCTCACGCTGCTGATCGATGTGTTCTCGCGCATGGTACTCGGGTTCTACATCTCGTTTGACCCGCCGGGCAATCTCTCGCTGGGCTTGTGCCTCGCGCAGGCGTTTTTGCCGAAGGAGAAGTGGCTCGCGAAGCAAGGAATCGAGACCGCCTGGCCGTGCTGGGGTGTGCCGCGCACCATCCACGCGGACAACGCCAAGGAATTCCGCGGGAACATGTTGAAGATGGCTTGCAAGGAATATGGCATCGATCTGGAGTGGCGGCCCGTGGCCAGACCGCACTACGGAGCGCACATCGAGCGACTGCTGGGTACGCTGAACGACGAGATCCATTCGGCCCCTGGCACCACCTTTTCCAACCCCCGTCAGCGTGGCGAGTACGACTCGGAGGCCCGCTCGGTCATGAGCCTCGTGGAGTTCGAAAAGTGGTTCACGATCTTGTGCGTCGAGATCTATCACCAGCGCACACACTCCGAGCTGGGTATGCCGCCGATCGCCAAGTGGCAAGAGGGCGTATTGGGCACCAAGAAGAAGCTCGGCATTGGCATTCCTCCTCGGATCACCGACGAGTTGCGCCTCAAGCTCGATCTCATGCCTTACGAAACCCGGACGGTGCAGCACTACGGCATTGTCTGGGACCATATCCAGTACCAACATGATGTGCTGCGCCGCTGGATCAACTCCACCGATCCAGATAACCCGAAGAACAAGCGGCTGTTCCTGTGCCGCCGGGATCCCCGCGACATCAGCACGATTTGGTTCTACGATCCCGAAGTCGAGCAGTACTACGCGATCCCTTACCGAAACACCTCGCACCCCGCGATCAGCATCTGGGAGCTGAGAGAGGCGACGAGACGTGCCATGGAAGACCAAACCAAGGTTACCGTCGACGAAAACCTCATCTTCGCCGCCTATGACAAGATGCAGGCCATCGAGCAAAGTGCGCAGAAGCTCACCAAAAAGATGCGACGCAACCAACAGCGCCGTCGCCTGGGGCTTTCGAACGCACGCGAGCACCTTCCTGCGTCGCCTGCTTCTCAGGTCATGCCGCAATCCGTGGCGCCGCCCCAGCCCACGCGCTCCGTCGTGCCGTTCGAGGAGGTCGACGAAATGCCGGATTCGGGAGACCGGAATGGGTGACGACGCCTCCCATCTCCTCCAGAAAGCCGCGGAATACCTTGCCCGTACAGATCAGGAGCGGATCACCTACATCAGGTCACCCCGGTGGATCGGTTACCCACGCGCGCAGAAGGTGCTCAAGCAGCTCGAAACGCTACTGACCTACCCAGCCTCCCACCGGATGCCGAACCTGCTCATCGTGGGCGACACCAACAATGGCAAGACCATGTTGGTGAAGCGCTTCTGCGGGCTGCACAAACCGCGCGACAACACTGAGGGCGAAGCCGCGGTGGTGCAGGTCTTGTACCTGCAGGCACCTCCCGTGCCGGACGAGGGCCGCTTCTATAACGCAATCCTGGAACGCCTGTTCGCACCCTACAAACCGGGCGATCGCTCCGACCGCAAGCAGTTCCAGGCGATCAAGCTCCTCCGGGAGGTGGGCTTGAAGATGCTGATCATCGACGAGATCCACCACGTGCTTGCCGGATCGATGGCGAAGCAAAAGGCGTTTCTGAACGTGATCAAATATCTCGGCAACGAGCTCGAAGTCCCCATTGTTGGCGTCGGTACCCGGGACGCGTTCCGGGCCATCCAGACCGATCCGCAGCTCTCCAACCGATTCGATCACGCCCTGTTGCCGCGCTGGGCCAATGACGACGACTTTCTGCGCCTGCTCGCCACCTTTGAGCGCGTCCTCCCCTTGCGTTACCCCTCCGTGCTGATCGATGGCTCCCTGGCCGACAAGATCTACTCGATGAGCGAAGGATACTTGGGCGAGATTTCCCGTTTGCTCGTGGATGCGGCTGTTGCAGCGGTTGAACGCGGACAGGAGCGAATCGACAAGCGAATCCTCGACACTATCGATTGGGTGCCGCCTTCCGAACGCCGCAAGGAGCCGAGGGAGTGAGATGCCGCGTGATCACTTGTGGCCGGCACACCCCCACCCTTTTCCGGACGAGCTGCTGTCGTCGTGGATCATGCGCGTTGCCCAAGCTAATGCGATCAAGCTTCAGACCCTGTCCTGGCAGCTGTTCGGAAACGAGAGATCACCGTGGAACCGGGATATCGACCGCTCCGCTCCACCGTGGTTGCTGCGCGCCCTCTGCGCGCATACGGGGTGCAACTATTGGGACGTGTTCCACACGACCTTGGTGACGTACCGGGGACGGCTATACCCTCGTCGTCAGACAAGCGGCCGGTTGAGCTGGATCTTGCCGATCAAGGGCCACGGCATGCGAAGAAACGCCTTCGGCCTACAGTTCTGCCCCGCCTGCCTTGCTGACGATCCCATCCCCTACTTCAGGAAGACATGGCGCCTGGCGCTCTACACCTACTGCCCCGAGCACCAGTGCGCGCTCTACGATGAATGTCCGGCCTGTCACAGCCCCGTCACTCCGCATCGGGGAGATTTCGGGCGGGAATTGACGGACGCACGACCCATGCACGCCTGCGCCACGTGCGGCACCGACCTCCGCGAGGTCCCGTGCCATCCGGAGACATTCCCCACTGAGTCACTCCGAGCGTTCTCCGGGGCCATGTTGCGATCCATCATGACAGCATCGAATCCGGCCGATCGGTTCGACCTCGGCTTCTTCAGAGTCCTGCATCACCTCTGCGGCATGATCTGTTCGAAGTCGAACAATGGGTTACTGCTGCAACACCTGGCGACCACGCTCGGACACACGGAGGTACCCCTGCTGCCGGAAGGTAGGATCGGCATCGAGGACCTCCGGCGCGACACGCGTCATCTGGTGCTCATGTGCGGTCTCTGGTTGGTGGAGGACCTGGAACAGCGTCTGACGGAGGCCTGGAAGGTCAAGGCGATCAGGTACAACCTGATGTTGAAGGCGTTCGCGAGGCCGCCGAGGTGGTACGGTGACATCGTGCAATCACTCTCGAACTGGCGGTCGATCAGGCGCTGACACGCAACACAGGCAGGCAGTCAAGACAACGCGCAGCGACAAGACGCACGTAGCCGTGCTCTCTCCCGACTTCCTTAAGACACGAGCAAACAAGTCCTTGCCATGCGAGGCGTGCGACGTCGAGTTGTACTTCCTTCATGATCAGATTAAACTGTTGTTAACAACAATTTAATCTGATCATGAAGCTATCTCCACAACAGGTTCGAACTGTCCTGAAGGTTAACGAGCAGACCTTACGCTACTGGAAGCGCACCTATCCCGCGCTAGCCAAACGGCGTGGCTACGGGCCTTGCTACACGTTTTCTGAGGTGATGGTTCTCTTGGTAACCAAGCGCCTAGTCGAACAGCTAGGGGTAGATGTCAGCAAACTTGCACCAATTGCGACAGAGCTTTTCGAAGTGTGTAAATCGTCCGTGTTGCTGCTAAGCGGGAACGATCACACTGTATTCATCGACGTTACACGGATGGCGATCCACCCTGGTAACTCATCTCATAAACCGGCCGGAGGTATCTGGATTGAGTTGTGCTTGTCCGACTTGGCGCAGGAGTTACGCAGCCGAATTTTGGATTCACTCGGAGATGACGAAGCGACACAAATGTCGCTCGCCTTGGGTCCCACTGCTGTCGGGGCTCCACCAAAACAAAAGCAGGCATAACCATGATGGAGTTGCTACAAGTCAGTGACTGGCGTCGAACGCTGGGATATCTACCCGTCCCCCTGTCAGAGGACGAAGCAGAACAACGTTTCGTCATGCTCAATGGCGCCAAGGGGAATTTCTGTCTTGACATCAGCGGTCAAGAGCCAGCGCGCGCTGAGCAACGGGAAGTCGCTTGGTCCTCCGATGTAGATCATTACGTTCGCGTGAGCATGTCGGGTATAGAGGTTTTGCGCTGGGATCAGCCGGAACCCGTGCGATCGTCCGTCGACGATGTGGTAAATAATCTTCGAGCATTTCAAAACTACTTAGAAACAGCACGGGCGCCACGAGAACTGTCGATTGTTTCGCACGCGCTGGGCATCTACAACCGCATTCGCTCGGTGCTGCCGGAAGGCTCTGCAGGTTTAGAGGCTTTTCTCTTCGCACTGCAACAAGCCTCCGATGACACCGTGCGCAACATGTACTGGGTAGATAAAGCGCGATGCGAGGCATCCTGGTCTCAAGTCGGAAGTTCCACGCGTGGGCGCATCATGGCCGACCTGCTGTCCCCAAAGGGCACGGACAAGCGCCCCCGCCTGCCACTGGTATTGCGTCATGCTATGGGGCGCATCTTTCAAGAAGCGCACAACTTGGTCATGCTCTCCCCACAGATGAGTTTGCTAGACGAGGGCGACCTGATTTCGCTGGGATCTACCTCACGTTCCAGTGGAGCATATTTCACCCCAACACCATTGGTGCGTACGCTGGTAGAGCAGTGTCTCACTCCGGAGTTGCTTGCGCGACCACAACTCACCCTCATTGACCCTGCTTGTGGCAGCGGTGAGTTCCTGCGCGAGAGTGTCCGGCAGTTGTCACTCCACAACTATCGTGGTGAGCTACGAATCGTTGGCTTTGATGTTTCCCTGCCGGCCATCTTGATGGCCCGATTCGCACTCGCTCACGAAACCCGCGGCTGGGGGAAGCGCGTGACAGTGGAGATTGAACAATGCGACGCACTGAACACCGCTTGGCCGCAGCAGGTGGATATCTGCCTGATGAATCCTCCCTACGCGTCCTGGGGCTCACTTTCCGTTTCAGCCAGAGCTCTATTAACTGAGTCCTTGGGATCGCTTGCCCAATCTCGGCCCGATCTTGCTTTTGCATTCTTGACCAAAGGCGTCGAGAGTCTTACTGCGCGGGGCATGATGGGAGCTGTACTGCCTGCGTCCTTACTTGATGGAAGATCTGCCGAACCCTTGCGAGCACGCCTTGATGCCTTGGCGTTCAAACAAGTGGTCGTGCGCCTTGGAAACCAATCAATTTTTGAGCAGGCGACCGTTGACGCTTCACTTTATGTGGGGTGTCGCCAGGCCGAGCCCCTTGCATCTACCCCACCCGCTTTGATGGTTTGGGCAGATCACACGAGTGGCGCATCGGATCGGGCTCTACGAACCTTGCGCAGCCTAGATTGGACGCCGAGCGACGGCGTGATCGAGATTGATCATGGGGATTACAGCATTTATTCCGAAGTCTGCGACGGAGCGGCCGACTGGGCGCCACGTCCTCTTACATCAACCAAACTACTTCGACGCTATAAGCCCCTCCCTCGGCTGTCTTCTCTATACACGATCAATCAGGGAACGATTACTGGCCTGAATGACGCCTTTGTGCTGAATGACAAAGAGTACAAGATGCTTCCACGCCCAGAGCGTGATTTTTTCCGTAAGGCTATCATTAACGCATCCATTCGAGATGGCCAGATTCATGACGGAAACTGGGTTTTCTATCCTTATGGCGAATCCATTCCCACATTAGATTCTGAATCGAAGTTATTCGATTTGCTACCACAATATGTCCGTAAGTACCTCGAGCCCAATAAGTCGGCACTCCGACGCCGCGCTGGTATTGACGACACCTCCTGGTGGCACTTGACTCGCAAGCGAACCGTGCATGAGCGATTCTTACCTAAGATCGTGTCGACCTACTTTGGGAACGCAGGATCGTTCGCTTGGGACTCCACAGGGGAGTATGTGGTTGTCCAAGGCTATGCTTGGACGCCCACTAGTGGCAGCACTATCAGCGAGAAATCGGGATTGGCAGCTGTTGCGATACTCAGTTCGGCAACCAGGGCAATCGCACCTAATTCGCATATGCCAAGTCTGACTTTCCGTTAACTTTCATGAACTTGCGAAAGCCCTGTTCACTCTGTCATAAATTGTGTAGTTTCCTGCTTTTTTGGGCTTCCCATGA
>JAFEFC010000051.1 GCA_018240785.1 Pseudomonadota bacterium
GAAGTCATTCTTCAGGCAGCCAGAGTGCAGCTACATCCGGGAATGACTCTACTTGTGGAAAAGTTAGTATCTCTACCGCCGGACTCGCCCGACTAGGATCACGCCCAAAGCTCAAGTACTGCGAATAGCAAGCTGAGCGCAGGGTCAGGTTCTCACACAACGTAGCATGCATACCGCGGCATGGACGGCGGCGGAAAGCGGTCCGACCGTTGCTCCAACTTGAGCTGGACGACAGCATCGGCCGACCACCTGTAGCCCGCCTCGATCGTCGCAGCACCCCCACGGGAACCTTTCCCCCCGCTCCGTGAGTCCGAGCCCGATCCCCGCCTAAAATGGCGGCTCACGTCGCCGCCTCCCGCCCCATGTCCGTTTCCGACACCCGCTACACCCCGGTCGACGCCCCCGCCTCGATCGCCGACGCCATCCGCATCCGCGGTGCGCGCCAGAACAACTTGCGCAACCTGTCGCTCGACCTGCCGCTCAACCGTCTGACGGTGGTGACCGGCGTGTCCGGCTCGGGCAAGTCCTCGCTGGTGTTCGACACGCTGTATGCCGAGGGCCAGCGGCGCTATGTCGAGACCTTCTCGCCCTACGCGCGCCAGTTCCTCGACCGCATGGACAAGCCGCAGGTGGATCGGATCGAGGGCGTGCCGCCGGCGATCGCGATCGACCAGACCAACCCGGTGCGCACCTCGCGCTCGACGGTGGGCACGATGACCGAGCTCGCCGACCACTTCAAGCTGCTGTACGCGCGCGCCGCGCATCTGCACTGCCGCTGCTGCGGCAAGCCGGTGCGGCGCGATTCGGCCGACAGCATCGCCGCCGACCTGCGCGCGCGCGCCGCGGCCGAGGGCGATCCGCGGCTGGTGGTGTGCTTTCCGGTGACGGTGCCGGCGAACTTCAGCGAGGACGAGGTCACCGGCCTGCTCAACGCGCAGGGCTATACCCGCATCCAGGAACGCATCGCCGGTGCCGGCGCCGAGGGGCAGGACGTGCTGCAGGTGGTGCAGGACCGCTTCCGCGCGTCGAACGCCGAGGATGCGCGCCTGGCCGAGGCGCTGGAGGCGGCGCTGGCGCGCGGCCATGGCCGGCTGTCGGTGTATGCCTCGGGCGAGGGCGTGAAGCCGGCGAAGGCGGGCGGCACGCCGGGCGAGGCGGTGTGGCGCTATTCCTCCGGCCTGCACTGCGCCGACTGCGACATCCACTATTCCGAGGCGACGCCCGGCCTGTTCTCGTTCAACTCGCCGATCGGCGCCTGCGAGACCTGCCGCGGCTTCGGGCGGGTGATCGGGGTGGATTTCGGCCTGGTCATCCCCGATGAGTCGAAGACGCTCGCCGAAGGCGCGGTGAAGCCCTGGCAGACCGAGAGCTACCGCGAATGCCAGGCCGACCTCGAGAAGATGGCGAAGAAGTACGGCGTGGCGATGGACATCCCGGTGCGCGACCTGCCGCCGGAGCATCGCCACTGGCTGTGCGAGGGCGATCCGAAGTGGAAGAACTGGGACAGCTCGTGGCCGCGCTACTGGTACGGCGTGCGCCACTTCTTCGACTGGCTGGAGAGCAAGGCCTACAAGATGCACATCCGCGTGCTGCTGTCGCGCTACCGCAGCTACACGGAATGCCCGGCCTGCCACGGCGCGCGGCTGAAACCGGATGCCTTGCTGTGGCGCCTGCCCATCGGAACAGACGCCCCCCGTAGGAGCGGGCTTGACCGCGACCAGCCCGACGCAAGAGGCGAAAGGCGCATCGCGGTCGAGCCCGCTCCTACGGCGGCGTCTGTCGGTCTTGCGATTCACGAACTGATGGCGATGCCGGTCGACCGCATCCGCGAGGCGGTGGGCGCGCTGCACGTTCCCGGCGTGCCCGACGAGGCCACCGAGCTGGTGCTGGGCGAGATCCGCAGCCGGCTGACCTACCTCGCCGACGTCGGCCTCGGCTACCTGACGCTGGACCGCCAGTCGCGCACGCTGTCGGGCGGCGAGGTGCAGCGCATCAACCTGACCACCGCGCTCGGCACCTCGCTGGTGAATACGCTGTTCGTGCTCGACGAGCCTTCGATCGGCCTCCACCCGCGCGACATCGGCCGCATCCTCGGCGTGATGACGCGGCTGCGCGATGCCGGCAACACGCTGGTGGTGGTGGAGCACGACCCGCAGGTGATGGTGGCCGCCGACGAGCTGCTCGAGATCGGCCCCGGCCCCGGCGAGCGCGGCGGCAACATCGTCGCCCGCGGCACGCCGGCCGAGATCACCGCCAATCCGGATTCGGTGACCGGCCCCTGGCTGGCGGGGAAGAAGCGCATCGACGTCGACCGACCGCCGCGGCCGGTCGATGCCGCCACGCCGCGGCTGAAGCTGGCCGGCGCGCGCCAGCACAACCTGCGCGACCTCACGGTGGGCTTTCCGCTGCAGCGCCTGACCTGCCTGACCGGCGTGTCCGGCTCGGGCAAATCGACGCTGATCCAGGACGTGCTCTACCCGGCGCTTTCCAAGCACTTCGGTGAGGCAACCGAATCCCCCGGGATTTTCGACAGTCTCGAGAATGTGGATAACTTGCGTGGCGTGGTCATGGTGGACCAGTCGCCGATCGGCAAGAGCTCGCGCTCCAACCCGGTGAGCTACGTCGGCGCCTGGGACCCGATCCGCGCCCTGTTCGCTGCCCTGCCTGAGGCGCAGGCACGCGGCTACACCCCCGGCACCTTCAGCTTCAACGCCGGCACCGGGCGCTGCCCGACCTGCACCGGCTCGGGCTTCGAGCATGTCGAGATGCAGTTCCTGTCCGACGTGTGGCTGCGCTGCCCCGACTGCGAAGGCAAGCGTTACCGCCCGGAAATCCTTGAACTTCAATGGGATGGACGTTCGGTTGCCGACGTGCTGGAGCTCACCGTGCACGAGGCGCTGGACGTGTTCCGCGAGCATCCCAAGGTGCTCGCCGCGCTCGCGCCGCTGGCCGATGTCGGCCTCGATTACCTGCGCCTCGGCCAGCCGGTACCGACGCTGTCGGGCGGCGAGGCGCAGCGCCTGAAGCTCGCCGGCCACCTCGCCGAGGCGGCGCAGAAGAAGACTGTATACAAAGCCAGGCCTGTGGATAAGTTTGTTGGAAATTCGGTGAACAAGCTCGAGCCCGGCCTGCTGTTCCTGTTCGACGAGCCCACCACCGGCCTGCACTTCGAGGATGTCGCCAAGCTGCTGGGGGCCTTCGACAAGCTGCTGCAGGCGGGGCATTCGCTGATCGTCATCGAGCACAACCTGGACGTGATCGCCGCGTCCGACTGGATCATCGACCTCGGCCCCGAGGGCGGCGAAGGCGGCGGCGCGATCGTGGTGGAAGGACCGCCGGAGGTGGTGCGCGCGCATGCAGGCTCGCACACCGGCGCGGCGCTGCGCGACTACGCCCAGGCGCTGAAGGAAATAGGGGACAGACCCCAATTTCCCAAAGGAAATCGGGGTCTGTCCCCTATTTCCGGGCTGATCGCTGCCGAGCCGCGGGTGGAATACCGCGCGCTGGCCGCCCCCGCGATCGAGATCCGCCACGCCCGCGAGCACAACCTGAAGAACGTCAGCCTGCAGATCCCGCGCGACCAGTTCACCGTGATCACCGGCCTGTCCGGTTCGGGCAAGTCCACGCTGGCCTTCGACATCGTCTTCGGCGAGGGCCAGCGGCGCTACCTGGAATCGCTCAACGCCTACGCGCGCCAGTTCGTGCAGCCGGCCAGCCGGCCCGACGTGGACGGCCTGTTCGGCATCCCGCCCACGGTGGCGATCGAGCAGCGCACCAGCCGCGGCGGGCGCAAGAGCACGGTGGCGACGCTGACCGAAATCCATCCCTTTCTGCGCCTGATGTACGTGAAGCTGGGCACGCAGTTCTGCCCCGACTGCAACGTGCCGGTGACGCCGCAGAGCTTCGAGGCCATCGTCGCGCAGATCCAGCGCGAGCTGCGCGGCCAGTCCATCGAAGTGCTGGCGCCACTGGTGGTGAACCGCAAGGGCCTATACACCGACCTCGCCAAGTGGGCGCGCGGCAAGGGCCATGCGCAACTGCGCGTCGATGGCGAATACCTGCCCACCAATAAATGGCCGCGGCTCGACCGCTACAAGGAGCACAACATCGAGCTGCCCACCGGCATGGTGGTGGTGCAGCCCGAGCACGAGGCCACGCTGCGCGAATTCGTGCGCCAGGCGCTGGACATCGGCAAGGGGGTGATCAAGGTGCTGGAGATCGGCAAGCTCGGCGCCCAGCCGATCACCTTCTCCACGCTGCGCGCCTGCCCGAGCTGCGGCACCGGCTTCCCCGAGCCGGACCCGCGCCTGTTCTCGTACAACGCCAAGCACGGCTGGTGCCCGAAGTGCTACGGTACCGGCCTGAAGACCGCGGCGCGCATCGAGGATCCGGACGCGCTCGACCTCGGCGATGCGGAGGAAGTCATCGTCAGCGACGAGCCCTGCCCGGAATGCGAAGGCGCGCGCCTGAACCCGGTGGCGCGCGCGGTGCGCTTCCGCGACCTCGGCCTGCACCAGCTCGCCGCGCAGCCGGTGGACAAGGCAGCCGGCTTCTTCGCCGAACTGGCGCTGAACGAGCGCGAAACCGACATCGCGCGCGACGTCGTCAGCGAGATCCGAGGGCGGCTGGCCTTCCTGCAGCATGTCGGCCTCGGCTACCTGGCGCTGGATCGCGCCGCGCCCACGCTGTCGGGCGGCGAGGCACAGCGCATCCGCCTGGCGGCGCAGCTCGGCTCCAACCTGCGCGGCGTGTGCTACATCCTCGACGAGCCGACGATCGGCCTGCATCCGCGCGACAACCGCCTGCTGCTCGACACGCTGGAGGCGCTGCGTGACCGCGGCAACACGCTGCTGGTGGTCGAGCACGACGAGGACACGATCCGCCGCGCCGACCACGTCATCGACCTCGGCCCCGGCGCGGGGGTACGCGGCGGCCGGGTGGTGGCCGAAGGCCGCATCGACGACCTGCTGGCGGCGCCCGAATCCGCCACCGGCGAATGCTTCCGCCACCCGCTGCAGCATCCGCTGCGCCCGCGCCGCGCGGTGCCCGACGATCATGCGGCGATCCGCATCGAGGGCGCGAACCTGCACAACCTGCGCGACATCTCGGTGCGCATTCCGCTGGCGCGCCTGACGGTGGTCACCGGCGTGTCCGGTTCCGGCAAGTCCAGCCTGGCGCGCGACGTCATCCACGCCAACCTGCGCGCGCGGCTGGGCGACCCCGAAGCCACCCGCGCCCGCCGCCGCGGCCAGGCCCAGCCCGACGAAGTCGACCAGGCGCTGATCGGCTGCAAGGGCATCCACGGCTGGCAGCAGGTCGGCCGCGTGCTGGAAGTCGACCAGACCCCGATCGGCAAGACGCCGCGCTCCTGCCCGGCGACCTACGTCGGCTTCTGGGACGCGATCCGCAAGCTCTTCGCCGACACCTTCGACGCCCGCACCCGCGGCTGGAACGCCTCGCGCTTCTCCTTCAACACCGGCGCCGGCCGTTGCCCGGTGTGCGACGGCGCCGGCCAGACCACCGTCGAGATGAGCTTCCTGCCCGACGTGAAGACGCCGTGCGAGGGTTGCGGCGGCGCGCGTTTCAACCCGGAGACGCTGTCGGTGCGCTGGAAGGAGAAGACCGTGGCCGAGGTGCTGGCGATGCCGGTGGACGAGGCGGTGGACTTCTTCTCCGCCCATCCCGCGATCGCCCACCCGCTTCAACTGCTGCAGGACGTCGGCCTCGGCTACCTGACCCTGGGCCAGCCCAGCCCGACGCTGTCGGGCGGCGAGGCGCAGCGCATCAAGCTCGTCACCGAACTCGCCAAGGTGCGCCGCCGTCCGGGCGACGCGGAGGACACCGGCGGCGTGCCGCTGCCGGCGGACAAGCACAGCCTGTACGTGCTCGACGAGCCCACCGTCGGCCTGCACATGGCCGACGTCGACAAGCTGATCCGCGTGCTGCACCGCCTCACCGACGCCGGCCACACCGTGCTGGTGATCGAGCACGACCTCGACGTGATCGCCGAGGCCGACTGGCTGATCGACCTTGGCCCGGAAGGCGGCGACGGCGGCGGCCAGGTGGTGGCCGAAGGTCCGCCGGAGGTGACGATGGCGACACCGGCCTCGCACACGGGGCGCCATCTGCGCGAGTTCCTCGCGGCGCGCAGCACGGTCACGCAGGGCTGATGGCGTTCACCGCTTCGCCGGCACGCGGGCTCGTCTCATCCTCGTGCGGCGTCGTCCTTCATGAGCCGGAGCGCGATCCACAGGTCGAGGAGCAGATTCGACAGCGCGAAGCGGGCCGTTCGCGAGCGACTTTTTTCCGCTGGCAAATGCATCGACTACGGACGGCCCTTCAAGTGCACAGAGTGGTGGCGTTCATTCGGCTGGAAAGCGATCATTGAACGCATGTTCAGCGACGTACGAGGGGATGATCGACCCAACACCTGGTCGGGTATCGCCCGTCATTCGATTTCGGACTTGATGTCCGTGTTACGCCACTCAAGAGGCAATGCCGACTGGGCACAGTACCGAGCGTCAAGAGCGATGACGTCCTGCTCCTTGGCCAAGAAGCGGGCGTCATTTTCAAGGATGTATTGCAGATGCCGAGTCTCCGGCGCTTCCCCCTGGAAATCGGCGCACGCTTCTTCCACGCGATAGGTGACCGGACCGGTCTGCTCGATACGCTTGAACTCGCAGAAATACCGTGCTCCGCCGATGCCATTCCGTCTGAGAAGCAAGAGGGTGGCGTTCGAAGCCTTGGCGCAAGGCGTATCGCTGGCGACGTAGTAGCCGCGCTGCAGCGGGAGGACGGCAACCGGCCGAGGGCTTTGCGCTGTCGTCGCGTGGACCGCTCGCGAAGCTTGGAGCTCAGGCGGAGGATTGCACGCTGCACTCAGGAGGCATGGCAGGATGATCCGGCACTGAGCCCACCGTACCCTCATGACAGACGTCTGGAGGGTATCAGGTGCCGTGCTCATGATGCCGGCACGGCCAAGTTCAACGCCTTGCCGACCTCAGTGGCAACGCCCCTGGCAGTGACCTCATCCAGTCCGGCAGCGAGCACATAAGTCTTTCCGCCAGCTTCGACTTCAACCCGGTACGCGACCTCGGCGAGCGCTCGCCGACCCGCCAGCCCCATCGTGACGCCGGTGGGAACGCCTTGATTCGCGTCGTAAACGATCTCGACACCCCCGGCGAACTTGTTCCTGATGCGCAGGTTATGAATGTCGTCCTTGCGCAAGAAGGTTCCGTCGGTCTCGATGCCTTCTGGATTCACGCGAAAACGGCGAGGCGCCGTGGAATTGCCACCCCGGTGGTCCTTCAGCAAGACCAGCCAAGTCAGGAAAGCGACAATCAAGCCGGGGACCCACAGGTAAGCCATTCCACTTCCCACGACGCCTGCGCCCAGGATGATCGAGAGAACGGCAGGAAACCAGAGAATGGGGGGCGCAGCGGGTGAAACCGACAACTGCAGCCAAGCGCCATCTTCCTGTTTGACATACTCGGCCGCATTCTTGGAGGAGGCGCGGAAACGCCGGTATGCAAAGAACAGCAAAATTGCGGCGAACGCATATTTTACGGCGGCTTCTCCGAGGGATCGAGGACTGGCCAGCAGCAGAAACCAAAGACCTGTAACGCCATAGATGACTGCAATGACTCGATTCACAGTTATCTCCTCCTTCGGGAGCGAATAGAGATTCGGAACGAGAACGCCGAACGCGGAAACTACCCGAAGAACGTCATAAAGTCAGCATGTCGTGTTCTCAAGCCACCGGCCCGTCCTCGATAAAGGAAAAGACAATTCAGCGTCGATGAAATGCACGCCGCATACCTCATCATGGGCGCGATGCTGTCGCCGCGCCGGGCGACTGAATGCGGTCCGGCGCCGCGCCGCAGCGATCGCCATGGGAGTGCTCACAATGCATTGGAAGGCATGGGTTCTTGGCTTCGCCTTCGTTGCGGCCGGTGCCGCGATGGCCGCCGAGGTGAAGATGGAGCGCTTTCGTGTGCCCGGCGGCGCCCGTCCGCACGACGTGGCGCCCGCACCGGAGCCGGGCGGGCCGGTGTGGTACACGGCGCAGGGCCACGGGGCGCTGGGGGTGCTGTACCCGGCGACCGGTCAGACGCGACAGATTCCACTGGGCAGGGGCTCGGCGCCCCACGGGGTGATCGTCGGGCCGGACGGCGCGCCGTGGATCACCGACAGCGGCCTGAATGCCACCGTGCGCGTGGACCCGAAGTCGTTCGCGGTGACGCGCTACCCGCTGCCGGAAGGCAGCGGCTACGCCAACCTGAATACGGCGGCGTTCGACGACAAGGGCATCCTCTGGTTCACCGGCCAAGCGGGCATCTACGGCCGACTCGACCCGGCCACTGGTGCGCTGCGCGTGTTCGACGCACCGCGCGGGCGCGGCCCCTACGGCGTCGCCCGCACGCCGGAGGGGGACATCTACTATGTGTCCATTGGCGGCAGCCACATCGCCCGCATCGACACCACGACTGGCGAAGCCCGCGTGATCGAGCCGCCGACGCGGCAACAGGGGGCACGCCGTGTGTGGGCCGATTCGCAGGGCAGGATCTGGGTCAGCGAGTGGCTGTCGGGGCAGTTGTCGCGCTACGCGCCGAAAACGGCCACTTGGCAGGCCTGGCGGCTGCCGGGCGAAGCGCCCCGGCCGTACGCGGTGTATGTGGATGAGCAGGACCAGGTCTGGGTCAGCGACTTCGGTGCCAATGCCATGCTCCGCTTCGACCCGCGCAGCGAACGGTTCCAGTCGTTTCCATCGCCGCAGCCGGACGCCGCCATCCGCCAGATTCTCGGCCGGCCCGGGGAGGTATGGGCGGCTGAATCGGGCACCGACCATCTGGTCGTCTATCGAACACAGTAAGGGCGCTCGACGCGGCCAGGCGGGGACGTGCGCCGGCTCGTAGCGATCGCCTCGGAGACCGTCATGCGAGTGGATCGGCTGGCCATTGTTGGCGTGATGACCGGGAACCCCGTTCAAGACAGGGAAACGGAAGCGGGCGCCTACGCTTTGCTGCACAAGTACATGGACAGATATCCGGACAAGCCATGGACATTGCAGTTCGTGAAGCTCGGGGCGACGAAAGGGGCCGGCGAATGGAATGCGCAGGAAGACGAGATAACTGATGGGCAATCAAGCGGATTCGAGCAGTCGGCCGGAAGCCTGGGCGTCTACGTACTTGCGCACGGCAGCATGGCGGGCCTGGCCGGTGTCGGCGACGAAGCCAAGTTCTACGTGATGCTGAAGCACCTGAAACTGCTGTCGGTCAGGAAGCTGTGCCTGGTCGCCTGCGTCAGCGCGGGTGAGGCGATCAAGGACGGCCATGTCGTGGGCAATCCCAGTACGCTCTGGCGCCTGTGCCAATACCTGGGCGAACAGGGCCGGGATTGCAGGCCGGTGATGGCGGGGTGGAATTCCTTCGTGACGGTCGTGAATGACGAGATGTTCAAGAAGGACAAGGACGACACGAAGCCGATGACGCTGGGGGAGTGGAAGACGAAGAGTGCGAAGGATCGGGGCGTTCTGGATCCGGCAGGTTTCATCGGCAAGAAGGCGGTCGACGGACCACGGGGGAAGCCGGAAAAGATCCTGGCGTCGAATCCGCTCAGCGACAACAGCAGGAAGAAGCTGTTCTACATGTACAAGGACGGTGCCATGAGAGTGGCGTACGAAGACTGGACGGATAAATAATGCGGGCTTGCATCGGAACCGAACCGCGCCCATGAACACCCGCCAAGTCCGCGTCTGGGATCTTCCCACCCGCATCTTCCACTGGGCCTTGCTCGCCCTCGTCGTCGTTGCGTTCGCCACCGGCCTGATCGGCGGCAACCTGATCGACTGGCATGGCCGCGCCGGGCTCGGCATCTGTGGCCTGCTCGCCTTCCGTCTGGTGTGGGGCTTCGTCGGCTCGACCTACGCGCGCTTCACCGACTTCGTGCCGGGGCCGGCGCACATCTGGGCACATATCCGCGGCGAATGGAACGGGCTGGGGCACAACCCGTTCGGCGCGCTGTCGGTGCTGGCCTTGCTGCTGCTACTGGCCTTCCAGGTCGGCAGCGGCCTGGTGTCGAACGACGACATCGCCTTCGAAGGGCCGCTCTACGCGCTCATCGGCAAGGACACCAGCGACTGGCTCAGCAGCCTGCATCGGCAGAGCGTGTGGTTGCTCGCCGCCTTCGTTGCGCTGCATGTGCTGGCGATCCTGTATTACGCCCATGCGAAGAAGGACAACCTGGTGAAGCCGATGATCACCGGCGTCAAGACGGTGTCCGACCCCGAGGCGAAGCCTGCGCGCGGCGGCGGCGCGCTGGCCTTCGTGCTGGCGCTCGCGGTCGCCGTGGCGGCGGTCTGGGCGGCGAGCGGCGCCCTGCTGCCGCCGCCACCGCCGCAAGCTGCGCAGGAGACGCCGGCCTGGTGATTCAGGTGCGGTGACGACGTGCGGTGGGTAGGTGCTGCCGCGCACCTGTCCGAGGTAAACGAGAAAGCCGCCCGGTGGGCGGCTTTCCTTTGAAGTGGCGAGACGACGCGCGGGCGCGGCCGGGCTCAGTCCTCTTCGCGATATTTGTCGTGACAGGCCTTGCAGGCTTCGCCGAGTTTGCCGAAGGCCGTCTTCACCGCGGCGGTGTCACCGCCGGCAGCGACCTTGGCCAGATCGTTGGCGGCCGCGTTGAATTCGCGCGCGAGCTTGCCGACGTTGTCGCCTTCCTTGAAGAACTCCGGCTTGACGCGGGTCTTGACGTTGCCGATGGCCTTGTCGGTGCCCGGACCGTACAGCGCGCCCATGCCTGAGTTGGCGATGCCGGCGATGGCGTTGGCGGCGGCGGCGACCTGGTCCTTGTTGTAGGTGCCTTCCAGGTTGCCCTTGATCTTGCCCATGTTCCAGCTCATGAAGCGGTAGCCGGCTTGGCGGAACTTGATCTGGTCTTAGGGCTTGACCTGGGCGGATGCGGCGGTCGCCAGCGACAGGGCGAGCACGGCGAGAACGCTACGGGCGATGGCTTTCTTCATGTTGGCCTCACGGATCTGGGTGGATGAACGACGGGAGGCCGGAAAGCTCCGCCGCTCCCGCGAAAACCTCGGCAGTGTATCGGCTTTTCGATGCAGCGGTCATCGCCGGGAACGCGCCGATGCGTTGGCGCGTTCCGTCGCGGGCACTTCAGTCGACGCGCACCGGCACGAAGATGCGCGCGCCGCCGCGCTGGATCAGCAGCGCGAAGCGGTTGCCGGCGCGTTGCAGCAGCTCACGCAACTGGGCCACGCTCGTCACCGGCTGGTTGTTGAGCGCCAGGATCACGTCGCCGCGCTGCACGCCGGCACGCGCCACCGCTCCGCCGCTGCCTTCCACCACCAGGCCGCCGCGCACGCCGAGCTGGCTGGCTTCCTGTGGGTTCAGCGGACGGGCGCTGAGCCCGAGCTTGGCACCGATGTTCTCGCTACCTTCCGGCGTGGCAGCGGCGAGCGGCGCGCTTTCGGATTTCAGCTCCTCCAGCGTGGCGGCCACTTCGCGGCTGCGCCCGTCGCGCCAGACTTCGAGGCGCACCCGCGTGCCGGGACGCCTTTCACCGACGATGCGCGGCAGGTCGGCCGATTCCTTGATGCGGGTGCCGTCCAGGCTCAGCACCACGTCGCCTGCCTTGAGACCGGCCTTTTCCGCCGGGCTGCCGGGGTCGACACTGGCTACCAGCGCGCCGCGCTCGTCGGGCAGGCCGAAGGACTGGGCGAGATCCTTGTCCAGGCCCTGGATGGCAATGCCCAGGCGGCCACGCTGCACGCGGCCATGGGCGACCAACTGGTCCTTGATGTTCATCGCCACGTCGATCGGGATCGCGAACGAGATGCCCATGAAGCCACCCGAGCGCGAGTAGATCTGCGAGTTGATGCCGATCACCTCGCCGGCGAGGTTGAACAGCGGGCCGCCGGAGTTGCCCGGGTTGATGGCGACGTCGGTCTGGATGAAGGGCACGTAGTTCTCGTCCGGCAGGCGGCGCGCCTTGGCCGAGATGATGCCGGCGGTCACCGTGTTGTCGAAGCCGAAGGGCGAGCCCATCGCGATCACCCATTCGCCGACGCGGCTGCGGTCGGCATTGCCGATCTTCACCGCCGGCAGGTTGCGCGCGTCGATCTTCAGCAGCGCGACGTCGGTGCGGCGGTCGATGCCCACCACCTTGGCCTTGAACTCGCGCTTGTCGATCAGCGTGACGGTCACTTCCGAGGCCACCGCGCCGCCGCCGTTGGCGTTGGGGTCGCCGGCGACGACGTGGGCGTTGGTCAGCACATAGCCGTCGGCGCTGACGATGAAGCCCGAGCCGATGCCGCGATTGACGCGCGGGCCGTTGCCGGGCGACCCCGGCATGCCCGGCACCGGCACGCCGAAGCGGCGCAGGAAGTCGTAGAAGGGATCGTTGGCGAAGGGGTTGTCCTCGTTCATCTGCGGCTGCGCGACGCGCTGCACGACGCTGATGTTGACGACGGCGGGACCAACCTGCTCGACAAGGTCGCCGAAATCCGGCAGGCCGTAGCGGTTGGGCGACACGGTGGCGGACGGCGCCGGCGCGTCGGCGGCCTGGGCGCTGAAGGTGGCCCCGATGGGCAGGCAGGCGGCGAGGGCCAGGGCGAAGGCACGAGTGGCGACAGCTTTGCGCATGAGAGTCCCGTTCAAGGCGATGAGGAAAGCACGGTCGGTGGACGCGAATCAGCGTGCACCGTTCCCGTGCGGGGGCACGCCTACAAGGTAGGGATCGCTGCGGCGGGTATCAAGAGGCTCGCCGCGGCAAGTCTTGCGCGGCCTTCTGCGTCGCTCAGAAGCGCGTTCCCAGCGACAGCCAGACCTGCGGACCGAGTTCGTTCGCCGGCCGCTCCGGGCCGAAGCGCGACAACTGCTGCAGCGGACGGTTGGCGTACTCCTGGTGGCGGCCGAGGAGGTTGATCGCGGTGAGGCGGATTTCCACCGCCTGGCGATCGACACGGAAGCTGCGCGCCACGCTGGCGTCGAGCGTCGTATACGCCGGCACCGTGTAGCGGAAGGTCGGCGTGAAGCCGAAGCCGGCGTCGATCGGCCCCATGCGCAGCAGGGTCAGCGTCGATTGCCAGGCACCGAGGCGCTGCAGCCAGGTCAGGCTGGCGGTATAGGGGGCGACATTGCGCCGGATGTCGGCATCCTTCGCCGCTGCCCGCACCATCGAATGGTTGAGGATGATCTCGCCGTACGTCCATGGCTTGCTGCGCAATTGATACTCGATGCCGCTCAGGCGCACCGGGTCGGCCGCGTTGCGCCAGCTCGTCGCGCGCAGCAGGCGCTGGATCAGGTTGGGATCGGCGAGGGCGTTGTCAGCCGGCGTCAGCGTCACGTCGACCTGCCGGCGCACGATCAGGTCGCGGATGGTCTCGTGGAACAGGCGCACGTCCAGCGTGCCCGCCAGCGCCGGCAGCGTGCCGAGGTAGCCCAGCTCGAAGGCGTCCATGCGCGGCGGATCCAGCTCGGGACTGGGCAGGAAGCGTTGCTGCAGCACGCCGTAGGCCCGGTCGACGATGCGCGCGTCGACCGCGTTCTCGAACAGGGACGGCTGGCGCCAGGCGCGCGAATAGCCGATGCGCCAGGTGCTCGCCGGCGATGCCTGCCAGTTCAGGAAAAGCCGCGGTGCGAGGCGGGCCTGCTGGCCGTCGATGCGTTCGGCGAGCGCGCCCAGGTTCCACAGCCACTGCGGTGCGCTGCGCCACTCGAGGTTGCCGAAGAGGCGCAATTCTTCGCGTTCATGCCTGACCACGTCGCGAAAGTAGAAGTCGGAATCGGTCGACACGCCACGCCACTCCGCCCCCCACAGCAGGCGCAGATCGGGCGCGGCCAGCATGCGATGCTGCAGCTCGAGGTTGTTGCGCACCAGGTCCATGGTGTTGCTGACCGGGATGCGCATTGCCGGCAAGGCGGCGAGATAGGCGGCGAGCGGCGGCGGCAGGTTGGCGCGCGAATCGAGGAACCAGTCGTCGCGCAACTGGTTGCGCGCGTGATACCACGACAGCAGCCACTCCTCGTCGGCGCTGGGGGCATGGCGCCAGCGCAGGTGCAGGGTGCTGTCGGTGCTGCGCGCGGTGCGCTCGCGGTCGGTCTCGAACGGCATGCCGGTGTAGCCGCGCTGATTGAACGCCTCGCTGACGCCGGCGGTGAGGTTGATCTCGTCGGTTTCACTCACCCGCAGATCGCCGCGCAGGTTGAGGACATTGCCGCGGCGGCCGTCGTGCAGCCCGGAGAAACCGTCGTCGCCAAAATGGCGCGCCGTGAGCCTCAGGCCCAACGGGCCGCTGTGTGCGACGGCGCGCGCCTCGACGTCGGCGATGCCGTGGTCGCCGAGGTTCAGCGACACCGTGCTGCCTTCCTCGGTCGCAGTGTGGCGAGTGATGATATTCACCACGCCGAGAAAGGCGTTCGAGCCATAGGCCGCGGAGTTGGAACCGCGCACCACCTCGATGCGTTCGATGTTCTGCAGCGATCCGATGTCGGCCCCGTCGCCGAGGGAGCCCAGGTTGAGCGAGCGGCCGTCGACCAGCACCTGCAACTGGGCCGGCAGCTCGAAGCCCAGCCCGTGGTAGGTGACCCATTGCGTGTTGGCCCTTTCCTGGCCGATCTGCATGCCCGGGGCGAGCCGCAGCAGCCGGCTGAGGTCGCGATAGCCGGTGGCGGCGATCAGGTCGGCATCGATCACGCTGATGGCGGCGGGGGCGTCGCGCGTCGGCTGCGGCAGGCGCGAGGCGCTGAGCACGACGGGAAGCGGCTCGAGGTAGGGGTCCTCGTCCGGCACGGCGAGGCAGGCGAGCGGGATCAGGCCCAGCATCGAGCATGCGGCGGCACGGAGCGGGACGAGTTTCTGCCTCATTCGGGATTGGGGACGTACTTCGGGGGGCGCCGGAGTATAGCCGACGGGCCGGCAGCGGCCGCACGCAGGATTGCCCGAAGGGGGTAACATCGCCGATTCGAGTCATGCCGATCGTTGCAAGGCGGAACACCGGAGCATTCCATGACCCTTACCGATCTTCGCTACCTCGTCGCGCTGGCCCACGAACGCCATTTCGGCCGCGCGGCGGAGAAGTGCCACGTGTCGCAGCCGACCCTGTCGGTGGCGATCAAGAAGGTCGAGGACGAGCTAGGCATCCAGCTCTTCGAGCGCAGCGCTTCCGAGGTCAAGATCACCGAGACCGGCCGCCGCATCGTGCAGCAGGCCGAGAAGGTGCTGATGGAGGCGAGCCAGATCCAGGAGATCGCGGCCGCCGGCAAGGATCCGCTGGCTGGCCCGCTGCGCCTGGGCGTGATCTACACCATCGGCCCCTACCTGCTGCCGCGCCTGATTCCGCGTGTGCACCAGCTTGCGCCGCGCATGCCGCTGATCATCCAGGAGAACTACACCGCGCGCCTGGCCGAGGCGCTCAAGCGCGGCGAGCTCGACGTCATCATCATCAGCCTGCCGTTCGAGGAACCGGGCGTGGTGGCGCAGCCGGTGTATGACGAGCCGTTCCGCGTGCTGCTGCCTGCCAGTCATCCGTGGACGGCGGAGACGCACATCGACCCGGAGCATCTGGCCGACGACCAGTTGCTGTTGCTGGGCGCGGGCAACTGCTTCCGCGAGCAGGTGCTGGAGGTGTGCCCGAGCTGCCGCAACGTGGGTGGGCTGCAGCGTACGCTGGAGGGCAGCTCGCTGGAGACGATCCGCCACATGGTGGCGACCGGGCTGGGGGTGACGGTGCTGCCGAGTTCTGCGGCCGACGACATGACGATGCAGACGCCGCTGGTGGCGGTGCGTCCGTTCTCCGATCCCGAGCCGTCGCGCCGTGTCGCGCTGGCCTGGCGGGTGACCTATCCGCGCAGCGGGGCGATCGACATCCTGCGTGCGGCGATCATGGAATCGGCCCTGCCGGGCGTGCGGCCGGTCGGGCGGGTACCGGTGCTCGATGCGGCCTGAGTCGAAGGTGATAGGCCTTCGGCATGAGGGGGATTTCCACATTCGATTGGCGCCGAGCCTTCGCGTGGCATAGCATCGAAGCGTTCAAGACGGCTTTGCGCCGCGTTTTCAGCGACTCATCAGCGACAAGGAGGACGTAAATGGATATCGACATCGGCATCAACAAGAAGGATCGCGCCAAGATCGCCGAGGGGCTTTCGCGTCTTCTCGCCGACAGCTACACGCTGTACCTGACGACGCACAATTTCCACTGGAACGTCACCGGCCCGATGTTCAACACGCTGCATCTGATGTTCGAGGGGCAGTACAACGAGCTGGCCCTGGCGGTGGATCTGATCGCGGAGCGCATCCGCGCGCTGGGTTTCCCGGCGCCGGGCACCTACAAGGAATTCCAGAAACTCACCAGCATGGCCGAGCCGGAAGGCGTGCCGAATGCGCAGGAGATGATCCGCCAGCTCGTGCTGGGGCAGGAGGCAGTGGTGAAGACCGCGCGCAGCGTGGTGCCGCTGGCCGACAAGGTGGGCGACGAGCCGACCATGGACCTGCTCACCCAGCGCATGCAGATCCACGAGAAGAACGCCTGGATGCTGCGCAGTTTGCTGGAGGAGTGAGTCTTCGGCCCTGCCCCGGGGCGGGACGTCAGCGCTGGTGGGTGATCAGCGTTTCCGGGGCGGGGATGTCCCCTCCGGCGCTGCGGAACTCGCCGTCGCTGCGCTCGGCTCAGACAGTCCTCGCGCCTGCGGGGACACCCCCGCCCCGGAAACGCAGCCTGTACAAGTTCTCTGCCGCGTAAAGGCCTGAGTCAGGATGACTTGGTGGCGCGTTTGCGCGTCGTTGCCTTCTTTTCTTCAGTGGGTGCGGCTTCTGCGGCATCCTCAGCGCCCGCGGACTTCTCGGTGGTGCTTGCGTTCGCGGCTGCGGCCTTCGGTGCCTTGGCCTCGAACTCGAAGCTCACCTTGCCGTCCTTGCCACGCACCAGGAAGGCGGAGAACTTGCGTCGCGTGCGTGCCGACACGAAGCCTTTCAGCAGGTCGGTCTTGCCCTCGGCGAGCAACTTGGCCATCTGCTCGCGCTCGATCGGCTGCTGCAGGATGATCTTGCCGGAGCGGAAGTCGCAGTTCTTGGGCGCGCCGACGGATTTCTCGCACACATACGCCATGCCGTGCTCGAACACTCGGCTGGCGCACTTCGGGCAGGCGCCGATCGGCTGCTGGGCCGAGAAATCGACTGCTTCGGCCTCCTCCCCTTCCTTGGGCTGGCCGAAATCGAAGGTCGGCTGCTTTTCGTCGTTGAGCACGATGTCGGCGTTGAACAGCCGGCCCATCTTGTTGCGGAAGCCCAGCAGCGGGCCGACCTTGCCGTCGCGCAGCAGGGCTTCGATCTCGTCGTACTCGAACTGGCGGCCGGCGACGATCTTCCAGGTGCTCCAGTCGCATGCCTGGCAGGCGAACTTCTTGTAGTTCTCCTTCACCACGCCGCCGCACTTCGGGCACGGCGTCTGCAGGGTGACGAACTCGCCGGGCACGGTGTCGGACTCGTAGCGCTTGGCGCGCTCGACGACCTCGCGCGTCATCTCGGCGATCTCGTTCATGAAGGCTTCGCGGCTGAGCTTGCCGTGCTCCATCTGCGCCAGCTTGTATTCCCAGCCGCCGGTGAGCTCCGGCGAGGTCAGCGCGGTGACGCCCAGGCCTTTCAGCAGGGTGATCAGCGAGAAGGCCTTGGCGCTGGGGATCAGCTCGCGGCCTTCGCGGTGGATGTACTGCTCGGTGATCAGGCCTTCGATGATCTGCGCGCGGGTCGCTGGCGTGCCGAGGCCGCGTTCGGCCATCGCCGCACGCAGTTCCTCGTCGTCCACCATCTTGCCGGCGCCTTCCATCGCCGACAGCAGCGTGGCTTCGTTGAAGCGCGCTGGCGGCTTGGTCTTCAGCGACTTGAGCAGGATGTCCTCGGTGGACACGGTTTCGCCCTGCTTCACCGGCACCAGTTGCGGGCCGCCGCCGTCCTTCGCATCTTTCTCGTCATTCGCGGCTTCCTTGCCATACACCGCGAGCCAGCCCGGGTTGACCAGCACCTTGCCCTCGGTCTTGAAGGCCTCGCCCTCGACGCGGGTGATGCGGGTGGTGATCTGGTATTCGGCGGCCGGGTAGAACACCGCGAGGAAGCGCTTGGTGACCAGGTCGTAGATCTTGTATTCGGCGTCGGACAGGTTCTTCGGCAGCGTGCCGGTGGGGATGATGGCGAAGTGGTCGGAGATCTTGGCGTTGTTGAAGATGCGCTTGTTCGGCTTCACCCAGCCCTGCCTGGTGATCTCGTTGGCGAAGGGCGCGTACTGGTCGGGCAGGGTGCGCATCACCTCGCTCACCGTGGCGAGGTAGTCCTCGGGCAGGGCGCGTGCGTCGGTACGCGGGTAGGTCAGCACCTTGTGCTTTTCGTACAGTGCCTGTGCCAGTTGCAGCGTGACGCGTGCGGAGAAGCCGAAACGGCCGTTGGCCTCGCGCTGCAGGCTGGTGAGGTCGAACAGTAGCGGCGACAGTTGGGTGGAGGGCTTGGCCTCTTCGGTGACCACGCCCGGCTTGCCTTCGCACTTGGCGCGGATGGCCTCGGCCTGCGCCTTGTCCCACAGGCGGAAGGCGGTGGCGTGTTCGTCACCCTCGGGCTTCTTGAACTTCTCGTCGAACCAGCGCCCGGGGTATTCGCCGGCGGCGCAGCCGAAGCGCGCTTCCAGCTCCCAGTAGTCACGCGGCTGGAACTTGCGGATGCGGTCCTCGCGCTCGACCACCATCGCCAGCGTCGGCGTCTGCACGCGACCCACGGTGGTGAGGTGGAAGCCCCCCGTCTTCGAGTTGAAGGCGGTCATCGCGCGGGTGCCATTGATGCCGATCAGCCAGTCGGATTCGGCGCGGCAGATCGCGGCGTTGCGCAGGCCCTCGACGTCCTTTGCCGCCCGCAGGTGGGCGAAGCCGTCGCGGATCGCCTGCGCGGTCATCGACTGCAGCCACAGGCGCTGCATGGGCTTCTTCGCGCCGGCGTGCTGGGCGATGAAGTTGAAGATCAGCTCGCCCTCGCGGCCCGCGTCGCAGGCGTTGATGAGGCCGGTGACGTCCTTGCGCTTGATCAGCCGCGTCAGCAGCTTGAGCCGGTCCTCGGTCTTCTCGATCGGCTTCACCGCGAAGTGGGGCGGGATGACCGGCAGATGGGCAAAGGTCCATTTACCGCGCTTGACCTCGAATTCCTCGGGCAGGGTGAGCTCGAGAAGGTGGCCGACGGCCGACGACAAGACGTACTCGTCGGACTCGAAGTAGTCCTTCTCCTTGGTGAAGCCGCCCAGCGCACGGGCGATGTCCTGCGCGACGGAAGGCTTTTCCGCGATGATCAGTTGCTTGCTCATGCTCGAGGCCAGCTTGGGGGCGCCGAAAGGCATCCCGCATAGGGGTTCGGAAGCGGCGGATGATAAGGAGCGGTCCGGCGGACAGGCAAGAGGGTGGTCGCCACCGGCCGGTCAGTGCAGCACCGGCTGGAACTCACCCTCGTCATCATCGGTGAGCAGCTCGTCAACGATCAGCGTGTCCATCGGATGCTCCTGCTGCCACAGCACCATCAGCACGATCACCTTGAACCGCTCCAGCGTGATCGAGAAACCCTCCAGCGCCATTGCGCGCTCGATGATCAGCTCGCGGCTGGCAGCGTCCAGCACGCCGGAACTGCCCAGGAAGGTCAGGAAGCCGCGGCATTCCGTGCTCAGGCGCATGCACTCGTCGTCGGAGTACAGCCGCACCGAATCTTCCGCCGGCGCGATCCCCGGCTGCAGCTCGCGCGTGACGCGGCGCAGGCCTTCGAGCCATTCGAGCGCTTCGGAGATTTCGTCGTCCTCGAAGCCGGCGGCCGCGAGCTTGCGTGCGAGCTGCTCGGACTCGGGGCAGGCGTCAGCGTGGATGTAGCTTTCGAACAGATAGACGAGGATGTCGAACAAGGAGGCCTCCTGAATTGCCGTCGCGTGCCTGGGCGACGGTGCCCGCCTGCAGCCTGGCGAGTGGTGCGGTTGCTGCGCCGTTCAGGCGCGCTGGAAGCGGCCGCCCGGCAAGCGGGCGATGTGACCATCCAGTTCCAGGGCAAGGAGGATGGCGTAGAGGGCGTCCACCGTCAAGCCGCAGCGCCCCGCCAACTGGTCGATGTCCGCCGGGTCGTGGCCCATCGCCTGCAGCACCCGGGCTGCGTCTTCGTCGATCGGCAGCGGGGCCTGGCGGGGCGGTGGCGTGGCCGCGGCGGTGGCGATTCGGTCGGCTGGGCGGCGCGCCCGCGGCGTCTGCGCCGCCCAGCCGAGGCGGCCCCGCAGTTCCTCCAGCACGTCCTCGGCCGTCTCCACCAGCTTGGCGCCTTCGCGGATCAGCCGGTGGCAGCCGCGCGACAGCGGCGAGTGGATGGAACCGGGGATGGCGAACACTTCGCGACCGTTCTCGCTCGCCAGCCGCGCGCTGATCAGCGAGCCGCTGTTGAGCGCCGCCTCCACCACCAGCACGCCCTGCGCGAGGCCGGCGATGAGGCGGTTGCGGCGCGGGAAATTGTGGCGCAGCGCATTGGTGCCGAGCGGCAGCTCGCTGACGACGGCGCCGTGGGTGGCGATGTCGCGCGCGATCGCGGCATTGCGCGCCGGATAGATGCGGTCGGCACCGGTGCCGATCACCGCCACCGTGCCGCCTTCGCCGGCGGCCAGGGCGCCGCGGTGCGCCGCAGCGTCGATGCCCAGCGCCAGCCCGCTGACGACGGTCAGTCCGTGCTCGCTCAGCGCGCGGGCAAAGGCCTCGGCATTGGCTTCGCCTTGCGCGGTGGCCGAGCGCGCGCCGACGATGGCGACCGCCGGGCGTTGCAGCATCGCGGGATCGCCCTTCACGTAGAGCAGCACCGGCGGGTCGGCGATGTCCAGCAGGGCGCGGGGATAGCCGGCGTCGGCCAGGGTGAGGACGTGGTTGCCGGGTTCTGCCGCCCAGGCCAGGGCCGCGTCGATGACCGCCTGGCCGGGCGGTGACAGCAGCAGGTCGGCCGCCTCGCCGCCGACGACGCCCGACAGCGCAGTGCGGCCTGCGGCGAAGATATGGCCAGGCAGGCCGAACGCCGCCAGCAGGCGGCGCTGCGATTCGCCGCCGAGGCCGGGGATGGATGTCAGCCGCAGCCAGTCGGCAAGGTCTTCGGCGGGCGTCAAGCGCGGCAGATCGCTCGGGTTCAGGGCTTGCGCACCATGTCGCCGATCACCACCGGGCCGTCGGATTCCATCACCAGCGCGTAGGCGACATGGTCGAACACGCGGAAGACGAGGCCGAGCCCATAGCGCTTGTCCGGCAGCACGAAGGTCTCCTTGCCCGCTTCGCCCTTGAATTCCGCGACGCCGCGGTTGCGGTGCAGGGCCAGCACATGGCCGCGCTCCAGGCCGTCGCGCTCGCCGATGTTGAGCGCGACGATGTTCAACCGGCCGGTCTCCGTCACGCCGCGGTAGATCGACATCACGCGGCCGTCGACCTCCTGCGTCGGGGCGTGCGGCGCATAGGCGAACACGGAAGGCTGCTCGCTCGGCACCATGAGGTCGCCGACCTGGATCTCTTCCACTGCCGACACGATCTCCAGCGTGGCCGGCGTGCCGAACTCGCTCACCCGCGCCGTGCCCAGGTGATTCGCCTCATAGGCCACCACCTTGTGCGTCACGGGATCTTCCAGCGGTCGGGTGGGACGCAGGATCTGCCATACCTTGACGTCGTCGCGCACGTTCTTGGCGAACACGGTGTCGCCCGAGCCCATCAGCACGCGGCTCGTTTCGGTGGCGACGATCGTGGCGGCGCCGTCGATGCGCGCCTGGTCGACGACCAGCGGTTTGGTGAGGAAGGGCTCGATGACCTGCAGCGGGATGGTGGGCACCGCCTCGCCCAGGGCTTCGCTGTAGATCTGCGGATGGAGCTTGTCGTCGCGGGTGCCGCCGATGCGCCGGCCCACGCTCAGCCAGGGGCCGCTGCGGTCGAGCAGGATCACCTGGCCGGGATAGATCAGGTGCGGATTGCGGATCTGGTCGCGGTTCATGCGCCAGACTTCCGGCCAGCGCCAGGGCTCGTTCAGGAAGCGGCCGGAGATCCCCCACAGCGTGTCGCCCTTCACCACCACATGGCTGTCGGGCGCGTCGCTCCTCAGGGTTGCGCCGCCCGCTGCTGCTGCGTTTCCGGCAAGCAGCGTCGCGATGCCGACGAGGAGAGGGAATATAATTCGGATCATTGCTCGATTCCGGTTGGTGGGGGGCGCGGCCTGGTCCGGATCGCTCCGGAACGCCGCCAACCCTCACGAGTCCAAGGCTCGTGAAAACGCGATCGTTTGAACCAGCCGCGGCGCGTGGCGTATGCTCGCCGCCACGACCCGGCGCAGCACATGCAAATGCATGTCAAATCGCTTGAAATTCTGCACTCAAAGGCTTAACCCGGCAAGCATTCATGGCTCTCCTACCCATTCTCCGCTACCCCGATCCCCGGCTGCACATCAAGGCTGCGCCGGTGGCCGCCGTCGATGACGAAATCCGTAAACTGATCAAGGACATGGCCGAAACCATGTACGAGGCGCCGGGTATCGGCCTGGCCGCCACGCAAGTCAATGTGCATAAGCGCGTGGTCGTGATCGATGTCACGGAGGACCAGTCGGGGCTGATGGCCTTCATCAACGCCGAGATCGTCGAACGCTCCGGCGAGCAGGTGTGCGAGGAAGGTTGCCTGTCGGTGCCCGGCATCTACGAGAGCGTGAGGCGTGCCGAACGGGTGAAGGTGAGGGCGCTCAACGAGAAGGGCGAAGCCTTCGAGCTTGAGGCCGAAGGCCTGCTCGCGGTCTGCATCCAGCACGAGCTCGACCATCTCGACGGCAAGGTCTTCGTCGAATACCTGTCCTCGCTGAAACAGACGCGCATCAAGTCCAAGCTGGCGAAGAAGTCCCGCATCACCGCCTGAGCGCGGCCGCATCCCGTCTGCTTTCCTGCACACCGGTCTTTCCTCTTCCGTCCGCTGATGACATCTCCCCTCCGCGTCGCCTTCGCCGGCACGCCCGAGTTCGCCGCGCGCGCGCTCCAGTCCATCCTCGACGCCGGCTATGACGTGGCGCTCGTCCTCACCCAGCCCGATCGACCTGCCGGGCGCGGCATGAAGCTCACCGCCAGCGCGGTGAAGCAGCTTGCGCTGGCGCGCGGCATCGAGGTCGACCAGCCGGAGAAGCTGCGCACCGACGAGCAGCGCGCGCGCCTGGCCGCCTGTGCGCCCGACGTGCTGGTGGTGGCCGCCTACGGCCTGATCCTGCCGCAGGCGGTGCTGGACCTGCCGCGCCTGGGCTGCCTCAACATCCACGCCTCACTGCTGCCGCGCTGGCGCGGCGCGGCGCCGATCCACCGCGCGATCGAGGCCGGCGACACCGAGACCGGCATCACCATCATGCAGATGGATGCCGGGCTGGACACCGGGCCGATGCTGCTGCGCCGTGCCGAGCCCATCCTGCCGACCGACACCACGGCCACGCTGCATGACCGCCTCGCCGCGCTCGGCGGCGAATGCATCGTCGAGGCGCTCGGCGTGCTGTCAGCGGGCGGCCTCGTCGCCACGCCGCAACCTGAAGCGGGCGTCACCTATGCCGCCAAGATCGGCCGCGCCGAGGCGACGGTGGACTGGACGCGGCCGGCAGTCGAACTCGAACGCGCGATGCGCGCCTTCGATCCCTTCCCCGGCCTGTCATCTTCGCTGCGCGACACGGTGGTCAAGTTCTGGTCGGCACGGGTGGACGATGCCGATGGCGTGCCGGGCACGGTGCTCGCGGCCGGTGACGATGGCATCGTCGTGGCCTGCGGCAAGGGGGCGCTGCGTTGCACGTACTTACAGCGCCCCGGCAGCCGGCGCCTGCCGGCCGGGGAATTCCTGCGCGGTTTCGCGGTCTCTGTCGGCGAGCGTTTCACCATTGGCGGAGCGCATGCCGCTTGAGATTGCGGCGCAGCGACCCCATATGGGGCGCTGAAACGGGTTCAATCGAGAGGAAGGCCGCAATGTTCGGAAACTGGATCAAGACCTCCATCCTGATGGCAGGCATCGTCGCGCTGTTCGGCGCGATGGGCGCGGCGATCGGCGGCCGGCAGGGCATGCTGCTGGCCTTGCTGATGGGCGGCGCGATGAACGTCTGGGCCTACTGGTTCTCGGACAAGATGGTGCTGCGCATGTACAACGCGCAGGAAGTCGACGCCACCACCTCGCCCTACCTGTACAACATGGTGCAGGGTCTGGCGCAGCGTGCCGGCCTGCCGATGCCCAGGGTTTACATCATCGACGAGGACCAGCCCAACGCCTTCGCCACCGGCCGCAACCCGGAGCACGCCGCCGTCGCCGCCACCAGTGGCATCATCCGCATGCTGTCAGAGCGCGAGCTGCGCGGTGTGATGGCGCACGAGCTCGCGCACGTGAAGAACCGCGACATCCTGATCTCGACGATTTCGGCCACCGTCGCCGGCGCGATCTCGATGCTGGCCAACTTCGGCATGTTCTTCGGCAATCGTGACAGCGAGAACAGGCCCAACCCCATCGTGTCGATCGCGATGATGATTCTCGCGCCGCTGGCCGGCATGCTCATCCAGATGGCGATCAGCCGCACGCGCGAATTCGGCGCCGACCGCGGCGGCGCGGAGATTTCCGGCGATCCGGAAGCGCTCGCCAGCGCGCTGGCCAAGATCGACGCCTACGCACGCGGCATCCCGATGCACACCGCCGACGAGCATCCCGAGACGGCGCAGATGATGATCATGAACCCCCTGTCGGGCGGGGGGCTGCGCAGCCTGTTTTCCACCCATCCGGCCACCGAGGAGCGCATCGCCCGGTTGCGTGCGATGCGCTGATCGACCAGCCTGCCGCGTGTCGGGGCACGAAGCGTGCTCGCGATACCTTGAGGCGGAGTGAAGCGGGGCAGATTGTTCAATAACGGGACAATCTGCCCCGTTTCTTTACGCTCCATTGCCGCAGAGCGCCTGAATTCGTCCTTCTTCGTGGGGGTATGGAATTTGCTGATAGATCAATGCAGTTCCGTCCACATCCAGGAGGAAACGAGGCAATGCAAGTCTCCAGACGCGGATTCTTCAAGGTCTGCGCCGCGGGCATGTCGGGCTCCAGCCTGGTCGCGATGGGGTTCGCTCCCACCGCCGCCCTCGCTGAAGTCCGGACCTTCAAGCTCGCGCGCACCACCGAAACGCGCAACACCTGTCCGTACTGTTCGGTCGGGTGCGGCATCATCATGTACAGCCTGGGCGACAAGGCCAAGAACGTTCAGGCGGAGATCATGCACATCGAGGGCGACCCGGACCATCCGGTCAACCGCGGCACGCTGTGCCCGAAGGGCGCCGGCCTGCTCGACTTCGTGCATAGCAAGAACCGGCTGAAACATCCGGAAGTGCGCGAGCCGGGCAGCAAGGAATGGAAGCGCATCACCTGGGACGAGGCGTTCACCCGCATCGCCCGGCTGATGAAGGAAGACCGCGACGCCAACTTCGTCGCGCAGAATGCGGATGGCGTGACGGTCAACCGCTGGCTGACCACCGGCTTCCTCGCCGCCTCCGCCTCCAGCAACGAATCCGGCTACATCACGCACAAGGTGGTGCGCAGCCTGGGGATGCTCGCGTTCGACAACCAGGCGCGTGTCTGACACGGCCCGACGGTGGCAAGTCTTGCCCCGACGTACGGCCGTGGCGCCATGACCAATCACTGGAGCGACATCAAGAACGCCGATGTCATCCTGATCATGGGCGGCAACGCAGCTGAAGCGCACCCCTGCGGCTTCAAGTGGGTGACCGAAGCGAAGGCGAAGAACAGGGCCCGCCTCGTCGTCGTCGATCCGCGCTTCACGCGCTCGGCGGCGCTGGCCGACCTGTACGCGCCCATCCGTACCGGTACCGACATCGCCTTCCTCGGCGGCTTGATCAACTACCTGATCGCCGGCGGCAAGGTGCACATGGACTACATCAGGTCCTACACCGACATGAGCTTCCTGGTGAAGGACGAGTTCGCCTTCAAGGACGGCTTCTTCTCCGGCTATGACGCCGAGAAGCGGCGCTATGACAAGGCGGGCTGGGAATACCAGCTTGGCGAGGATGGCTACGTCAGGACCGATCCGACGCTGCAGGATCCGCGCTGCGTGTGGAACCTGATGAAAGCGCACTACAGCCGCTACACGCCGGAAATGGTCGAGAAGGTCTGCGGCACGCCGAAGGACAAGTTCCTGCAGGTGGCGGAGATGCTCGCCTCCACGCACACGTCCGACCGTGTGATGACGATCCTGTATGCGCTGGGGTGGACGCAGCACTCCACCGGTTCGCAGATCATCCGCACCGCGGCGATGGTGCAACTGCTGCTCGGCAACATCGGCCGCGCCGGCGGCGGGGTGAACGCCCTGCGCGGGCACTCCAACATCCAGGGCCTCACCGACCTCGGCCTGCTGTCCAACCTGCTGCCCGGCTACATGACCCTGCCGGGCGAGAAGGAGACCGACTACGAGCAGTACATCGCCAGGCGTGCGCCCAAGCCGATGCGGCCGGGCCAGCTCTCCTATTGGCAGAACTACGGCAAGTTCCACGTCAGCCTGATGAAGTCGTGGTTCGGCGCCGCGGCCACGAAGGAGAACAACTGGGCCTTCGACTACCTGCCCAAGCTCGACAAGACCTACGACGTGCTGCAGGTCTTCGAGCTGATGCACCAGGGCAAGATGAACGGCTACGTCGCACAGGGCTTCAACCCGCTGAACTCCTTCCCCAACAAGGCGAAGGTCGGCGCGGCGCTGTCCAAGCTCAAGTTCCTGGTCATCATCGATCCGCTCGCTACCGAGACGTCCGAGTTCTGGCAGAACTACGGCGAGTTCAACGACGTTGATCCGGCGGGGATCCAGACTGCCGTCTTTCGCCTGCCCTCCACCTGCTTCGCCGAGGAGGATGGCTCCATCGTCAACTCCGGGCGCTGGCTGCAGTGGCACTGGAAGGGCGCCGAGCCGCCGGGCGAGGCGAAGTCCGATCCGGAGATCATGGCCGGCATCTTCCTGCGCCTGCGCGACCTGTATCGCAAGGACGGCGGCGCCTTCCCCGACCCCATCCTGAACCTGACCTGGCCGTACCGGGTCCCGCACGAGCCGGCATCCGACGAGCTCGCCAAGGAGTACAACGGCAAGGCGCTGGCGGACCAGCTCGACCCGAAGGATCCGACCAAGGTGGTGAAGAAGGCCGGCGAGCTGCTCGACGGCTTCGCCCAGCTCAAGGACGACGGCTCCACCGCCTGCGGCTGCTGGATCTTCTCCGGCGCGTGGACGGAGAAGGGCAACATGATGGCCCGCCGCGACAACGCCGACCCGTACCACAACGGCCAGACGCTGGGCTGGGCCTTCGCCTGGCCGGCCAACCGCCGCATCCTCTACAACCGCGCCTCCGCCGATCCCGCCGGCAAGCCCTGGGATGCGAAGCGCAAGCAGGTGTGGTGGGATGCCGCGCAAGGCCGCTGGGCGGGTTCGGACGTGCCCGACTACAAGGTTGACTCCGCCCCCGAGGACGGCATGGGGCCCTTCATCATGAATCCCGAGGGCGTGGCGCGCTTCTTCGCCCGCGGCATGATGACCGAAGGGCCTTTCCCCGAGCATTACGAGCCGTTCGAGACGCCGATCGGGGTCAATCCCATGCATCCGGACAATGCCGGAGCGACGTCGAATCCGGCGGCGCGGGTGTTCAAGGGCGACATGGAAGCCTTCGGCAAGGCGAGCGAGTTTCCCTACGCGGCGACGACCTACCGCCTCACCGAGCACTTCCACTACTGGACCAAGCACGTCGAGTCGAACGCCATCATCCAGCCAGAGCAGTTCGTCGAGATCGGCGAGGCGCTGGCGGCGGAGAAAGGCATCAAGGCCGGCGACCGCGTCAAGGTGAGCTCCAACCGGGGCTACATCAGGGCGGTGGCGGTGGTGACCAAGCGCATCCAGCCGCTCACGGTGAACGGCAAGACGGTGCACCACGTCGGCATTCCGCTGCACTGGGGCTTCAAAGGCGTGGCCAAGAACGGCTTCATCACCAACACGCTGACGCCGTTCGTCGGGGACGGGAACACCCAGACGCCGGAGTTCAAGTCCTTCCTGGTCAACGTCGAGAAAGCCTGAGGAGACCGCCATGGCATTGCAATCGCTCGATATCGCCAAGCGCTCGGCCACGACCACCGAGCCGCCGCAGGCGCGCAAGACCCCGCAGGTCGCCAAGCTCATCGACGTCTCCCAGTGCATCGGCTGCAAGGCCTGCCAGGTGGCGTGCATGCAGTGGAACGACCTGCGCGACGAGGTCGGCAACTGCGCGGGCACCTACGACAACCCGCGCGACCTCACCGATCAGTCGTGGACCGTCATGCGCTATGCCGAAGTCGAGACCGACCGCGGCCTCGAGTGGCTCATCCGCAAGGATGGCTGCATGCACTGCGAGGATCCGGGCTGCCTGAAGGCCTGCCCGTCGCCCGGCGCCATCGTCAAGTACTCGAACGGCATCGTCGACTTCCACCAGGAGAACTGCATCGGCTGCGGCTACTGTGTCACCGGCTGCCCCTTCAACGTGCCGCGCATCTCGAAGAAGGACAGCAAGGCCTACAAGTGCACGCTGTGCTCCGACCGCGTCGCGGTCGGCCTCGAGCCGGCCTGCGTGAAGGTCTGTCCGACCGGCTGCATCAGCTTCGGCTCCAAGGAGGACATGCAGGAGCGGGCCGACGAGCGCGTCGCCGAACTGAAGGAGCGCGGCTTCACCAACGCCGGCCTGTACGACCCGGCCGGCGTGGGCGGCACGCACGTCATGTACGTGCTGCACCACGCCGACAAGCCGGGCCTTTACAGCGGCCTGCCGGCCGACCCGGCGATCTCGCCGACGGTGTCGTTGTGGAAGGGCGTCACCAAGCCGCTGGCGATGGCGGGCATCGCCGCCGCGGCGCTCGGTGGCCTGTTCCACTACGTCATGAAAGGTCCGAACGACGTGTCGAAGGAAATCGAGGCCGAAGTCGACAAGGAACTGGAGGGCGAAAAATGATCCGCGATCCGTCCGACCTGCAGCGCTACACCGCGTCCGAGCGCGCCAACCACTGGGTGGTGGGCATCTGCTTCATCCTGCTCGGGCTGTCGGGGCTGGCGCTGTTCCATCCGGCGCTGTTTCCGCTCACCTATCTGTTCGGCGGCGGCACGTGGACGCGCATCCTGCACCCCTTCATCGGGGTGGTGATGATGCTGTTCTTCGTGGTGATGTTCTTCCGCTTCCAGCACCTCAACCGCATGACCGACACCGACTGGCAGTGGGTCAGGCGGGCGAGGGAGATGGTGAACGGCGACGACCACAACATGCCGATCCAGGGCAAGTACAACGGCGGGCAGAAGCTGCTGTTCTGGTTCCTGGCGCTGGCCATGGTGGTGTTGTTCGCCTCGGGCATCGTCATCTGGCGCGCGTACTTCTCGGCCTACTTCGGCATCGGCACGATACGCCTCGCCGCCCTGCTGCATGCCGGCTTCGCCACGCTGATGATCATCGCCATCATCGTGCACGTGTATGCCGCGATCTGGGTCCGTGGCACCATCCGCGCCATGCTGTACGGCACCGTCACGCGAGCCTGGGCGAAGCAGCACCACCGCGCCTGGTACCGCCAGATGACCGGCAAGTAAGCGCCTTCCGCTCCGTCCGCACGCAGTCCGGCGTGTGCGGACGGGCCGGATCCCGTTTTTCGCGGGGCCGCTGGGCCCCGTTTTCCTGGACCGACATGCAGAAACTGATCTCCGCCGAAGAAATCGCCGTCCAAGCCGCCGGCGAAGCCAGCACCAACCGCCTTCCTTCGCCGCAAGTGTTCGCCGATCGTGCCGCGCGGCTGCGCACGCTGGCCAGCGGACATTCGATGGGCGACTTCCTGCTGTTCGCCGCGCACCTTGTCGACGCCCAGCACGCCCTGCTGCAGCGTCGATTGCCGGCCACACGGCCGGACGCTGCCCATCTGGCGCGTTGCCGGCGGCACGGCATGCCGCCGCTGGACGCCCACGGCGCGCCGCTGCCGGACGACTGGCGCGAGGTGCTGCTCGCCCTCGCCGCCGCGGTCGCACCCCACGCGCCGGCCAGCCTGCAGGCGGTCATCGCCGACCTGCCGGCCTATCCGGCGGCCCGGCTGGAGGCGCTTGCGCACGCCATCCTGCGCGCCGACGAACAGCTCACCGATGCGGCCGAACTGGCGATCGCGCCGCTGCTCGGCGCCATGTTGCAGGTGCTGTGGACGGCGCGCGCGCTGGCGCTGCAGGCGGCCGACCTGCCCGTCGGCTTCGAGGACAGCCTGTGCCCCGCCTGCGGCTCGCATCCGGTGGCCTCCATCGTGCGCATCGGCGACGCCGGCCACGGCGTGCGCTACGCCACCTGCAGCCTGTGCGCCTGCGAATGGCATGTGACGCGCATCAAGTGCGTGCCCTGCCACAACACCCGCGGCATCGCCTACCAGCACCTCGAAGGCGAAGGCGGCGCCCTGCACCCGGCCGTCAGGGCGGAAACCTGCCCGGAGTGCCACGCCAGCCTGAAGATCATGTCGATGGAAAAGGACCCGATGGTGGACGCCTTTGCCGATGATCTGGCCACCCTGGCGCTGGACATGCTGGTCGATGACACCGGCTTCGAGCGCGCCGGCCGCAACCTGTTCCTGTTCACGCCCTAGCGGCGTGCGCCCCGGCCGGCGCGGTCGCCGTCCGTCCGCTACGATCACCGCTCCCACCTGTCCGAGCCTTGCCGATGTCGCTGCTGCGCGGCTGCGAATTCCCCGATGAACTGCTGTACCACGCGGAGAGCCACCTTTGGTTCGCGCCGCTGGGTGCGGGGCGCTACCGCGTCGGCGTCACCCGCTTCGGTATCGCGCTGTCGGGCGAGATCCTGCTATTCACGCCCAAGCCGACTGGCGTGGAGCTGGCGGCGGGGCGCGGCTTCGGCCTGCTCGAAGCGGGCAAGACGGTGTTTCCGGTGAAGACGCCTTTCGCCGCGCGCCTGCTGGCTGCCAACCCGGCGCTGGATCCTTCCGCGCGTGCGATGAACCGCGACCCCTTCGCCGCCTGGCTGGTCGAGCTGGAGGCCACCGCCCCGGTGCCGCAGGATCTGCTGCCGGGCTGGGCCGAGGCGCAGCCGCAGATCGAACGCATCATGGACCGCTACGCCTTCCGCGACCTTGCCGATTTTGCCGCGCCGCTGTTCCACGAGGACAACCGTGAGTTCTGAGGCGTACGCGGACAAGCTCGCCATCCTGGTGTGGGCGGCCGATCCGTCGCGGCCCGAGCTGTGCGCCACCCCCTTCTATTTCGCCGCCGCCGCCGCGGCGATGGATGTCGAGGTCGAGATGTACTTCACCGCGCGCTCGGTGGAGCTGTTGCGCCGGGGCTGTGCCGAGCGCATCGAGGCCGCCGCGGGCGGCGGCAAGTCGGTGGCCGATTTCCGCCGCGAGGCGCTGGCCCTCGGCGTGCGCCTGCTGGCCTGCCCCACCGCGATGGCCAGCCACGGCGTCGCCGCCGACGCGCTCATCCCCGAAGTCGCCGCCCAGGCCGGCGTCGCCGCCTACCTCGGGCGGGTGATGGATCCGGCGTGGAGGACCTTGAGTTTCTGAGACGGCGTCGAGGCGGGCCGGTGGGCCGGAACCTTCAATGGCGTAGGTCAGGCGGCGGGGGATGCGTGGAGCGGGCGAGCACTGTCCGAGTCCCGAGCGAAGCGAGGTCGCGCATTTGTGTGAACTCCGCAGCGCCTCGGCCGCGTAGCGGCAGAACGCGGAGCGCATCCCCCGCCGCCTGACCGGATTCGCAGCACTCACCTGCTGCCCCTTCTGGACAAAGCCGGCCGCCTGTAGTCTGATCCGGCCCGCGGGCCGCTCGATGGCACGCACCCCTTTCCGGCCCGGCGTGCCGCCCTTTCAGGACGCCGGCCCATGAGCACTAGCGGACACATCCGGCCGATCTGCATATCGGCTGTCCGGACCGGCGGTCTTTCGTCCGCCACCCCTGCCGGGCCGCGCGCCCGGCCATTAAGCCCCGGCGGCATCCCGCACCGGGGCGGCTGTGTCTGATCGGGAGACTTCGATGACGCACGACCACAGCGCCTCGCGCAGGCGCTTTCTGGCATCGGCCGGCGCGCTGGCCGCCGGCGCCGCAGCCTCGCCCGCCCTGGCGCAGGGTGCGGCACCCAATCCGCCGGCGGCGGGCAAGCTGCCCTTCCTCATCGGCCGTTCCAGCGACACGCTGATACCGCGCGGCAAGGTGCCGCGGGTGGTGATCTGCGGCGGCGGCTGGGGCGGGGTCACCGCGGCCAAGTACCTGCGCCAGCTCGCACCTCATCTCGACGTGGTGCTGCTCGAGCGCAACCCGGTGTTCTTCTCCTGCCCGATGAGCAACAAGTGGCTGGTCGACGTGGTGGACACCCAGTTCCTCACCCATGACTACCTCGGCGTGTCGGAGACGTACGGCTACCGCTTCGTGCAGACCGAGATCCTGGAGATCGAGCGCGACCGCAAGCAGGTCGTCACTGCGGCCGGCAGCCTGCACTACGACTACCTGATCCTGTCGCCCGGCATCCGCTACAACTACGAAGCCTGGTTCGGCAACGACCGCCGCATGGCCGAAGCCACGCGCGCGCGCTTCCCGGCGGCCTACATCCCGAGCGCCGAGCACTTCCGCCTCAAGCGCGCGCTGCAGGATTTCAAGGGCGGCCACCTCGTCATGAGCCTGCCGCCGCCGCCGCATCGCTGCCCGCCCAGCCCTTACGAGCGCGCCTGCCTGATCGCGTCGATGTTCCGCAACAAGAAGATCCCCGGCAAGATCACCATCCTCGACCACAAGGACGGCGCGCGCCCGATCGGCCCCGGTTTCCGGGCCGCGTTCGAGGAACTGTACAAGGACATCATCACCTACGTGCCGAATGCGCGCGTCGAGGAGGTCGACCCGTTCAGGAAGCACATCCGCACCGAAGCGGGCGACTTCGACTTCGACCACGCCATCCTGATGGCGCCGCACCAGGCTGGCGACCTCGCCTGGAAAGCCGGCGTAGTCACGCCGCCCGGCCAGGGCAAGCCCGGCGCCGGCTGGGCCGACGTCGATCCGCTGTTCCTGCACGATCGACAGGACAAGGACGTGTTCGTGATCGGCGATGCGGTCGGCTTCGTGTCCGAGCAGTTCGCCTTCTATCCCAAGGCCGGCCATGTCGCCAACCGCCATGCCCGCATCGTCGCCTACTACATCGCCGAGCGCGAGGCCGGGCGCGAGCCGGCCTACCGGCTGCCCGACAACCTGTGCTTCATGATGGTCGACAGCAGTCCGCAGGTCGGCATCTCGGTGCAGTTCGACTACAAGCTCAATGACAAGGGCGTCATCGAGCAGACCCAGATCGACTACAACGAGCGCAAGCCCGAGACCGTGATCCAGGACTTCAACTGGGCACGCTCCAGCTACGAGGACATGTTCGCGTGATCTCGACCGCCTCGCTTCGTGCCGCGCTGCTGGCAGCCGCCCTGGCGGCTGGCATTTCCCCAGCCTCCGCGGCCGGCCTCGAAACCTCTCCGAGGCTGCCACCCGCCCCGCCCGCGCTGCAGCAGGCGCTGGACGCAGTGCGCGGCCGGGCGGTGATCGTGAATTTCTGGGCGAGCTGGTGCGAGCCCTGCCGCAAGGAAATGCCGGCGCTGGTCGAGCTCGACGAGAGCGAACCGGGCCTGGCGTTGATCACCGTCGCGGTGGCCGACCGCGCTGCCGACACCCGGCGCTTCCTCGCCGACTACCTGATGGAACACACCGTCGTCGTCGCCGACCCCGACCAGGGCATTGCGCGTGCCTGGAACGCCCGCATGATCCCCACCACCTATGTGCTGGACGCCGGCCACCAGGCGCGCTACCGCGTGATCGGCGAGGCCGACTGGCGCGACCCCGCCATCCAGGCGCGGGTGCGCGCCCTCGCCGGCAAAGAATCGAAAGGACAAGCAGAATGAACCGTCGCAGTTTCCTCAAGACTTCCGCAATCGCCGCCGCCATCGCCATGCCCGCCGTCGGCCGCGCCGCGCAGCTCGCGTCGCCCGCCGCCGCGGCGATGTCCCACCCGCCTTTCGCGCCCACGCCCGAGTCCGGCTGGCGTCGCTTCGAAGTCACCACCCGCATCGAACCGAGCCCCGCCGACGGAGTGATCCGCGCCTGGGTGCCGCTGCCGTCGATGGACGATGCGGCCTGGCAGCGGCCGATGGGCAACCTGTGGCAGGGCAACGCGGCAGTGATGCGCGTCGTGGGCGATGTCGCCTCCGGCGCGCAGATGCTGTACGCCGAATGGGGCGCCAGCACCGGCGAGCCGGTGCTCGAGGTCGTCAGCCGCTTCGCCACCCGCGACCGCGCCATCGACTTCAGCAAGCCGGCGGCACGTCCGATCACCCTGGCGGCGGCCGAGCGCAAGCTGTACACGCGCGCCACCGCGCTGCTGCCCACCGACGGCATCGTGCACCGCACCGCGCGCGGCATCGTCCGTAGCGCGAAGACCGACGAGGACAAGGCGCGCGCGATCTACGAATGGGTGGTGGACAACACCTTCCGCGAGCCGAGCACCCGCGGCTGCGGCCTCGGCGACATCCGGAGCATGCTGGAGACCGGCAACCTGTCGGGCAAGTGCGCCGACCTCAGCGCGCTGTACGTCGGCCTGTGCCGCGCCGCCGGCCTGCCCGCGCGCGACGTGTATGGCATTCGCGTGGCGGATTCGCGCTTCGGCTACAAGAGCCTGGGCAAGAGCGGCAATATCTCCAAGGCCCAGCACTGCCGCGCCGAGGTCTTTCTGGAGCGCTACGGCTGGGTGCCGGTCGACCCCGCCGACGTGCGCAAGGTGGTGCTCGAGGAGCCGCCCGGCCAGCTCGCGGTGGACGACCCGAAAGTGCTGGCAGTGCGCCAGCGACTGTTCGGCGCCTGGGAGATGAACTGGCTCGCCTACAACGACGCCCATGATCTGCTGCTGCCGGGCAGCACCGGCCCGGCGGTGCCCTTCCTGATGTATCCGCAGGCCGAAAGCGCCGCCGGCCGCTTCGACAGCCTGGATGCCGACGCATTCCGCTACACGCTCACGTCGAAGGAAATCGCCTGACACGTTGAAGACCGGGACCTGCCGCCCACTGGCGCAGGTCCCGGTCAGTAGATGAAGGGCACCAGCTTGCGCACCCGCTGCCGGTAGGCCGCGTATTCCGGAAAGCGGGCCATCAGCCACGCTTCCTCCTTGCGCGACTTGATGTCGAAGAACACGAACAGCAGCGCCGCGTAGCCCAGCGTCAGCCAGCCCTGCACGAACAGCGCCCAGCCCAAGGCGAGCAGCAGCACGCCGAAATAGATCGGGTGGCGCACCAGGCGGTACAGGCCGCCGGTGACGAGCGTGGCGTCGTCCTTCGGGTGCGGCAGCGGTGTCAGGTTGTTGCCGAGGTGCAAGGCGGCCACTGCGCAGACCGCAAAGCCCAGCGCCAGCAGCGCGAGACCTGCAGCATGTGCCAGCCCCGCCGCGCTTTGCGGCCACGGCGACAGGCCGAACGCGCTGCGCGGCCCGAACGCGATGAGCAGGAACAGCAGCCCCTGCACCACCACGTACCACTCGCCACGGTGGCCCTTCCACCAGGGATGCCGCTGCAGTCCGTCGTTCATGTCCGTCCAGGCTCCCGTTTCCAGATCAGCTCGCCGTCGCGAAACACTTCCCTGACGCGATGCATCGGCATGCTCCGTACCACGTCGTCCTCATCGACCAGATCGAGCAGGGAAGGGTTGTCCGGGTCGATCGACAATGCGCGAAGATCGACGCGGACGATATCGCGAGCCACCCGGTCGTAGTAGCCCACGACGAAATCCGCAGCGCCAAATTCGGCGTCCCAGCGGATGCGGTTCAACAGTTCGTGCAGGGGCGTCATGTGGCAATTCTGCTCCCTTTCTGCGTCCCCTCATCGCCGTCGACCAGCCGACCGAGCGACCTGTTGTACCCTTCAGCTTTCGTCCGGAGTCGCCCATGCTCGAGCGCCTATTCCAGTTGCAGGCCAACGGCACCACGGTCAGGACGGAGGTCGTGGCCGGCCTGACGACCTTCCTGACGATGGCCTACATCGTCTTCGTCAATCCCGACGTGCTGGCGGCGGCCGGCATGCCGCGCGATGCGGTGTTCGTCGCCACCTGCCTGGCGGCGGCGCTGGGCACGGCGATCATGGGGCTGTATGCCAACTACCCGGTGGCGATGGCGCCGGCGATGGGGCTCAACGCCTACTTCGCCTTCACCGTGGTGCAGGGCATGGGCTACACGTGGCAGACGGCGCTGGGCGCGGTGTTCATCTCGGGCTGCCTGTTCGTGCTGCTGAGCCTGTTCAAGGTGCGCGAGTGGATCGTCAACGCGATCCCGACTTCGCTGAAATATTCGATCTCTGCCGGCATCGGCCTGTTCCTCGCCATCATCGGGCTGAAGAATGCCGGGCTGGTGGTCGCGCATCCGGCGACCTTGCTGACCCTGGGCAACATCCATGCGCCCGGGCCGCTGCTGGCAGCGGCGGGCTTCATGCTGATCGCCGCGCTGGAGTACCGCAAGGTACCGGGCGCGATCATCATCGCCATTCTGGCAGTGACCGGCACCTCGGTGGCCCTGGGGCTGACCGAGTTCAAGGGCGTCATGGCGCCGCCGCCCTCGCTGGCGCCGACCTTCCTGCAGCTCGACCTCGCCGGCGCGATCAATGCCGGCCTGCTGTCGGTGGTGCTGACCTTCTTCATGGTCGAGCTGTTCGACGCCTCGGGCACGCTGATCGGTGTTTGCCACCGCGCCGGCCTGCTCGATGCGTCCGGCCGCCTGCCGCGCCTGAAGAAGGCGCTGCTGGCGGATTCGGTGGCGATCGTCGCGGGTGCCACGCTGGGTACTTCGTCGACCACCGCCTATGTCGAATCGGCCGCCGGTACGGCCGCGGGCGGGCGCACCGGCCTCACCGCGGTGGTCGTCGCGCTGCTGTTCCTGGGCTGCATCGTGTTCGCACCGCTGGCCGCCACCGTGCCGGCTTTCGCCACCGCGCCGGCGCTGTGCTATGTCGCCATCCTGATGTCGCGCGGCCTGGCCGAGATCGACTGGGACGACCTCACCGAGGCCACGCCGGCGGTGGTGACGGCCATCACCATCCCGTTCACCTTCTCGATTGCACATGGCATCGCCTTCGGCTTCATCTCCTATGTGGCGATCAAGCTGCTGGCCGGGCGCCTGCGCGACGTCTCCGCGACCGTCGCGCTGATCGCCATCGCCTTCGTGGCGAAGTTCGCGCTGCTGTGACGCGAGGCTCGCTGACAGGACCTTGCCGTTCGGGTTGAGCATGGGGCACGCGACCGGCGTGCCTCGTTCGGCCCGCAAGGACGCGGTGCAATGTTGTCCGTTAGACTGGGTGCCCAAACCAGATGCCCGGTCCGGGCCTGCGTCATGACCATGGAAAAACTGGCCTCCCTCCCGGCGGTGGACCGTCTGCTGGCCGAGCCCGCGCTGCTCGCGCAGGCGCAGGTCCATGGCCGTCGCCCCGTCACCGATGCCGTCCGTGCCGAACTCGCGGCGGTGCGCGAGGCGATGCGCGCGGGTGGCGAGCTGCCCGCCGGCGCGACGCTGGTCGATGCCGTCGTGCGGCGCATCGAGGCGGCGTGCCGGTCGACGCTGCGGCGTGTCTTCAACCTCACCGGCACGGTGCTGCATACCAACCTCGGCCGTGCGACGCTGCCGGAAGAGGCGATCGCCGCCATCGTCGATGCCGCGCGTCATCCCTGCGCGCTGGAGTACGACATCGAATCCGGTGGGCGCGGCGACCGCGACGACCTGATCGACGAGCTGCTGGTGGAGCTGACCGGCGGCGAGGCCGCCACCGTGGTGAACAACAACGCGGCGGCGGTGTTCCTGCTGCTCAACACGCTGGCGCAGCGCAAGGACGTGATCGTCTCGCGCGGCGAGCTGGTCGAGATCGGCGGCGCCTTCCGCGTGCCCGACATCATGAAGCGGGCCGGTGCGCGGCTGGTCGAGGTCGGCTGCACCAACCGCTGCCACGCGCGCGACTTCGAGGAGGCGATCGGTCCGCGCACCGCAATGCTGATGAAGGTGCACACCAGCAACTACGCCATCGAAGGCTTCACCAAGGTGGTGCCGCGGGCCGAGCTGGCCGCCATCGCCCACGCGCGCGGCCTGCCCTTCGTCGAGGATCTCGGCTCGGGCACGCTCACCGCGCTGGAGGCCTGGGGCCTGCCGCACGAGCCGACGCCGCGCGAGGCGATCGCAGCCGGCGCCGACCTCGTCAGCTTCTCCGGCGACAAGCTGCTGGGCGGCCCGCAGGCCGGCATCCTGGTCGGCCGCCGCGAGCTGATCGCCAAGCTCAAGAAGAACCCGCTCAAGCGCGCGCTGCGCGTGGGCAAGATCACCCTGGCCGGGCTCGAAGCGGTGCTGCGCCTGTACCGCGACCCGGAACGCCTGCCCGAGCGCCTCGAGACGCTGCGGCTGCTGACGCGGCCGCAGACGGAAATCCTCGCCCAGGCCGAGCGCCTGCAGCCTGCGCTCGCGCGCGCGCTGGCCGGCTGGCCACTCGCTGTCACGGTCGAGCCGATGCGCTCGCAGATCGGCTCGGGCAGCCTGCCGGTCGACCGCCTGCCGTCCGCCGGCCTCGTCTGCCGGCCGCAGCGCAAGGGCGGCACGCTGAACCGGCTCGAACAGGCGCTGCGCAGCCTGCCGCTGCCGGTCATCGGCCGCATCGCCGACAACGCGCTGTGGCTGGACCTGCGCTGCCTGCGCAGCGAGGACGAGGCGGACTTTGCCGCACAACTGGCCGCGCGACTGACGACACCCGCAGCGCGGAGCGGGCGCCCATGCTGATCGGCACCGCGGGCCACATCGACCACGGCAAGACCACGCTGGTGCGCGCGCTCACCGGGGTGGACACCACCCACCTGCCGGAGGAAAAGGCGCGCGGCATCACCATCGAACTCGGCTATGCCTATGCGCCGGTGGAAGGCGGCGACGCGGCCGCGGCCGACGCCGCGCGCACCCTCGGCTTCATCGACGTGCCGGGCCACGAGCGCTTCATCCCGACCATGCTGATGGGCGCCAGCGGCATCGACTTCGCCCTGCTGGTGGTCGCCGCCGACGACGGCCTCATGCCGCAGACGCGCGAACACCTGGCGATCCTGCATCTGCTGGGCATCGCGCGCGGCGCGGTGGCGCTGACCAAGTGCGACCGCGTGGCGCCCGACCGCGTCGCGGAGGTGGAGGCCGACATTGCCGCGCTGCTCGCGCCCACCGTGCTGGCTGGCAGCCCCATCTTCGCCGTGTCGGCAGTCACCGGGGCCGGCATCGACGCGCTGCGCGCGCACCTGCATGCGATTGCGCGCGACGAAGCAGGGCCGCTCGCCGACGCGGGCTTCCGGCTGGTGGTCGATCGCCGCTTCGCGCTCGCCGGCGCCGGCACCATCGTCACCGGCACCGTGCATGCCGGCGTGGTGCGCGCGGGCGACACGGTGCTGCTCGCGCGCGCGGACGGCTTGCGGCGCGAAGTGCGCGTGCGCGGCCTGCGGGTGAACAACCGCGTGGCGCAAGCCGGCGGCCCGGGCAGCCGCTGCGCGGTCAATCTCGTCGGCATCGACTACGGCGAGATCGAACGCGGCGATTGGCTTCTGACGCCGCAGCCGGCGCGCGCCACCGACCGCATCGACCTGCGCCTGCAGTTGCTGCCCGACGCGCCGCGCAAGCTGGGCCAGTGGGCGGGCGTGACGCTGCATCACGCCGGCGGACACGCCATGGCGCGGCTGGCGCTGCTCGATGGCGCCCTCGAGGCGGGCGGTCTCGCGCCGGGCGCGAGCGGCCTCGTTCAGGCTGTTTGCGATCGGCCGATCTTCGCCTGCTGCGGCGATCGCATCGTGATCCGCGACGCCGCAGGCAGCGAGACGCTGGGCGGCGGCCGCGTGCTCGATCCCTTTCCGCCCGCACGCCACCGCCGCCGCCCCGAGCGCCTCGCGGTGCTGGCCGTGCTCGAAGACCCGGATCGCGCCACACGGCTCGCCGCCCTGGTCGAGCGCGCCCCCTGCGGGCTGGATGTGGAAGAGCTCGCCCTGGCGCACGACCTGCCGGGCCGCGGCCTGACCGATCTGCTGCCCGCCGCCCGGCACGTCGGGGCGAAGGCGGGCGGCCGCATCTTCTCGCCGGCCGCCTGGGCCGCGCTGGGCGACGCCGTGCTGGCGCGGCTGGCCGCGCATCACGCGCAGTTTGCCGACGAGCCGGGCGTCGAGCGCGAGCGCCTGCGGCGGATGTGCATGCCGCAACTGCCGTCCGCGGTGTTCCTCGCCCGCCTCGAGGAACTGCTGGGCGAAGGGCACGTGACGCGCACCGGTTCGTCCTGGCATCTGCCGACGCACACCGTGGAGCTCAGCCCTGCGGACCGCCAGCGTGCCGATGCGCTGGCGTCGCATCTGCTTGCCGGCGACTGCGACCCGCCCTGGGTGCGCGACCTCGCCGGCCTGTGCGCGCTCGACGAAGCTGCCACGCGCGGCCTGCTGCGCCGGATGGCGATGCGCGGCGAAGTCTTCCAGGTGGTGCGCGACCTGTTCTACCCGCGGGCGACCGTCGGCCGGCTGTGTGCGGTCGCCGCCGGACTCGCCGCCGCCAACGACGGCCGGATCCGCGCCGCCGACTTTCGCGACCGCATCGGCGGTGGCCGCAAGCGCGCGATCCAGATCCTCGAGTTCCTCGACCGCGTCGGCTTCACGCGCCGCGTGGGCGACGGCCGCGGCCACGCCCACGTGCTGCGCGGAGATCCGCCGGTAGCGCAGGACTGATCCCCTGACGCCGCCTTGTGGGCGGCGTCTCACGCAGGGCATCGTCCTGCAGATCTGCGGAATAACACGTGAATATTCACATGAAAAATCTATTGACACATCACTAAAACGTGCCTAATCTCGACATCAACAAAGCAAATCAGCTCCGCTGAACGGAGCGTTGGACCAACGAGAGACAAGGGTGCGGTGATGGGCGTTTTTGTGGCGGAGCTGGATCTGGGCGGCAGTGGCCCGCGTGTGGCGATCAAGGACACGATCGCCATCGCCGGCGTGCCGACGCGCGCCGGCAGCCGTGCGCTCGAGGGCGCGGCGCCGGCCGCCGCCAACGCGGTGGTGGTCGAGCACCTGCTCGCCGCCGGCTACCACATCGTCGGCAAGGCCAACATGCACGAGCTGGCCTTCGGCACCACCGGCCTCAACGCCTGGACCGGCACGCCGCTCAACGTGCGCTTTCCCGATTACGTTCCGGGAGGCTCGTCTAGCGGCTCGGCCGTTGCGGTGGCGGCGGGCCTGGCCGACGTCGCGCTCGGTACCGACACCGGTGGCTCGGTGCGCATCCCGGCGGCCTGCTGCGGCGTGTTCGGCCTCAAGCCGAGCTTCGGCCGCGTCAGCCGCGACGGCGTGATGCCGGCGCACACCAGCCTGGACTGCGTCGGCCCCTTCGCCGACGACATGGACGCCTTGATCGGCTGCATGCGCGCCATCGATCCGAGCTTCGGCGCGCTGCCCGACACCGCGGGCTTGGCGATCGGTCTGGTCGAGGTTGCGGCCCGGGCCGAGATCCGCGCCGCGGTGGACGCTGCGATCGCCGCCAGCGGCCTAGCCTCCGGCCGCGTCAGCCTGAGCGAATTCGTGCCCGCCTACGACGCGGGCCTGGTGGTGATCAACGCCGAAACCTGGGCGGCGTGCGGCGAACTGGTCGCGACCGGCCTTGTTGGCGAGGACGTCGCCCGCCGCCTGCTGGCCGCCTCGAAAACCACCGCTGCCGATGTGCAGGCCGCCGAGCAGGTGCGTACCGCCTTCACCGCGCAGGTCGATGCGGCGCTGCGCGACTTCCCGGTGCTGGCCCTGCCGACGATGGCCGATGCGCCGCCGCGGGTGGCCGAGGCCGCCGACACCAGCAAGCTGGTCGGCATGACCTCGCTGGTGCGGCCTTTCAATCTTTCCGGCCATCCGGCCATCGCCATCCCGCTGCCGGCGGGCGACTTCCCGATGAGCCTGCAGCTCGTGGCCGCCAAGGGCCAGGACGAGCTGCTCTGCGCGGTGGCGCGGCAGATCGCCGGCCGTCTGCACCAACACTAACCGAAACCCGGAGGCGTCAATGTTGGCAAGCCTGAAGGAACCCAATACTCCCGTGGCTGCGGCCGCTGCGCCGTCCGCCAGCGACATGGACGCGCTGCTGCGCGACATCCGCGCGCGGCGCAAGGAATTCGAGGCGCAGCGCTTCATCTCGCCGGACATCATCCAGCGCTTCAAGCAGGTCGGCGTGTATCGCGCGCTGGTGGCGAAGCGCTTCGGCGGCGACGAGAAATCGCCCGCCGAGTTCTGCGAACTGGTCGAGACGATCTCCAGGGCCGACGGCTCCGCCGGCTGGGTGGCGAGCTTCGGCATCGGCGGCGTCTATCTCGCCGCGCTGCCGCTGGCGACGCTGGAAAAGCTGTATGCCAACGGCCCCGACGTGGTGTTCGCCGGCGGCATCTTCCCGCCGCAGCCGGCCGAGCTGGTCGAGGGCGGCTACAAGGTCAACGGCCGCTGGAGCTGGGGCAGTGGCAGCATGGGCGCCGAAGTGGTCGGCGCCGGCATCCTGCCGAAGAACGCTGACGGTTCCGGCCTGCCGCGCATGGCGGTGATGCCGCGCGACAAGGTGCAGATCGCGCCCAACTGGGACGTCATGGGCCTGCTCGGTACCGGCAGCCACGACATCGTGGTGAAGGACGTGGTCGTGCCGGAGGAATGGACCTTCGTGCGCGGCGGCGCCTCCTCGCTCGACACCCCGCTGTACCGCTACCCGACGCTGTCCTTCGCCGCGCAGGTGCTCACCGTGGTCGGCCTGGGCATCGCCCGCGCCGCCATCGACGAGGTCATCGGCATGGCGGTCGGCCGCGCCTCGGTGACCGGCGCTCCCAACCTCGGCGAGCGGGTCTACGTGCAGCTCGAGATGGCCAGGATCGACGCCGAACTGCGCGCCGCGCGCGCCTGGTTCTACCAGGCCATCGACGACGTGTGGCAGGTGCTGCTCGCCGGCGGCAAGCCGAGCGACCAGCAGGTCAGCATGCTGCGCTTGTCGACCACCCACGCCTCGCGCGTCGCCGCCGACGTCACGCGCCGCGCGCAGATGGTGTCGGGCGGATCCGGCGTCTATGAGTCCTGCCCGCTGGCGGCGCAGGTGCGCGACGTGCAGATGATCACCCAGCACGCCTTCATGGGCGACATCACCTACCAGAACGCCGGCGCCATGATGTTCGGCCTGAAGCCCCTGCCGGGCTATCTGTGACCCGCGGTCCAACCCGATCCAACCCGAATCCACCACTCAGACGGAGCGAGAGATGAGCGACAAGACCCCCCTGCGCGTGCTGTTCTGCATGGGCGTGAACCAGAACTTCATGGATGGCACGCCGGACGAGATGAAGGACGTGTGGGCCGCCTTCGTGGCCATGATGCAGGGCATCGCCCGCCTGCCCGGCGTGCGCGTGCTCGGCAACATGGACGATGACCGCATCATGGTCGGCCCGTCGGTGGCCTTCCCGTGGACCACCTACGTGCTGGCCGACGTGCCCGACTACGAGACCGTGACCGCCGCCTGCAACCTGTTCCGCGTCACCCCGGTCGGCGACGGCACCTACAAGCTGTGGAAGTACATGCGCGTCGAGGCCCGCATCGGCCGCGAGCTGGTGATTCCCGACTGATCCGGCACACGCACAGGAAGCCCCGGCCATGTCCGACAGCAAGAAGCTCCGCCGCCTCGAGGCCCGGCTCGCCCGCTTCGAGGCCGAGCACGCGATCCGCGCCTGCATGAACCGCTACATGGTGCTGTGCGACGCGCTCGATGCGGCGACACCGCTGGACGAGCTGGCCGGCCTGTTCACCAAGGACGCGATCTGGGAAGGCATCGGCGAAAAGTACAAGGGCACCTTCGGCCGCTTGACCGGCCGCGCGGCGATCCGCGCCATGCTCGGCAAGTACATGACCGAGCCGGCGCACTTCGCGCTCAACGTGCACTTCCTGACCTCCGAGCTGATCACGCTGCACGGTGCCGTTGCCGCTACCGGAAGCTGGGTGATGCTGCAGACCTCCACCTTCGCCAGCGGCGCCTCGCACCTGAACGCCGCGCGGCTCACGGTGGATTTCGCCTGCAGCAAGGGCGTGTGGCGCATGGCGCACTTCCGCACCGAGAACCTGTTCAGCCGGCCGATCGGCGCCTGGAACCAGCCCGAAGCGCTGCCGATGCCGCGCTGAACCAACGATTTTCACGATCCGGGCCCGTCCCGGGTCCAAGCAAGAGGAAAGACCATGACGAACAAGACCGACGCGCAGCAGGCGCTCACCCTGGGTGACCGGGTCCAGGCCGACCGCGTTCATACCTCGCTGTACACCGACCCCGCCATCTTCGAGCAGGAGATGGACAAGGTCTTCTCCAGCACCTGGGTGTGGGTGGCCCACGCCAGCGAGATCCCCGAGGCCGGCAGCTACAAGAACACCTACATCGGCGTGCAACCGGTGATCGTGGTGCGCGACCGCAAGCAGAAGGTGCACGTGCTGCTCAACCGTTGCCGCCACCGCGCCGCGACCGTGTGCGAAGGCAAGAAGGGCAAGACCAACAGCTTCGTCTGCCCCTACCACGGCTGGAGCTATTCGCTGGACGGCGCGCTGCGTGGCGTGCCGCACCCCGAGAGCTATGCCGATCAGCTCGAGAAGGGCGAACTCGGCCTGGTGAGCCTGCGTGTCGAGGAATACGCCGGCATGATCTTCGCGACGATGAAGAACGATATCGAGCCGCTGGTCGACTACCTCGGCCCGGCGAAGAAGTGGATGGACCTGTTCATGAAGCAGGGCGCCGGCTACCCGATCAAGGTGGCGGGCGAACACCGCTTCCGCTTCCCCGGCAACTGGAAGATCCAGCTCGAGAACACCACCGACGCCTACCACTTCCCGCTGGTGCACAAGTCCTTCCTGAGCTCGGTCGACAAGCAGACCGAGGAGATGCTCGACTTCGTCGGCGGCTCCGGCTACGTGGAAGACCTGGGCAACGGCCACAGCGTGATGGTGATGATCCCGCAACTGATCGACCTCGAGGAAAACCTCGACGCGCCCATTCCCGCGCGCTTCGCCGAACTGGCCGAGCAGTTGCGCGCCGAAGGCCATGCCGACCAGGAAGTGCGCCGCATCGTGCGCGCGGTGGGCGGTTCGGGCTTCAACCTCAACATCTTCCCCAACGTCGCCTGCTCGATGGCCTTCTTCCGTGTGCTGCAGCCGATTTCGGTGAATGAGACCGAGATCCACCACGCGGTGATCACCATGGACGGTGGCCCGCAGGTCGCCAACCAGGCACGCCTGCGCCTGCACGAGCACTTCCAGGGGCCGATGGGCTTCGGCACGCCGGACGATTCGGAAGCCTGGGAGCGGGTGCAGAAGGGCGCGAGCGCGGGCAAGGACCTGTGGATCATGCTGAACCGCGGCCTGGCGGGCGAGAAGCCGACGCCGGACGGGCGGGCGAGCGACGTGAGTGCCGAGACCGGCATGCGCGCTGCCTACCAGCAGTGGAAAAAACTGATGACCGCCTGACCCGGAGAACCGCACATGAACACCGAACTGATCACCCAGGTTGCTGCCTTCATCTGGCAGGAAGCCGACATGCTGGACCACGGCGAGTACGCGCAGTGGCTCGAGTCCTGGACCCCCGACGGCCTCTACATCGTGCCGATCGACCCGGCGCAGACCGACTTCGCCAACACGCTGAACTACGCCTACGACAACGCCGAGATGCGCGAGAAGCGCGTCGCCCGGCTGGGCAGCGGCGAGTCGATCTCGACCTCGCCGGTGCCGCGCACGGTGCGCGACGTGTCGCGCTTCCGCGTGCTGTCCAACGACGGCACCCACGTGACCGTGCGCTGCGCGCAGAACCTGCGCGAGTTCCGCAAGGACGTGCTCAAGCACTACACCGCCGACGTCAGCTTCGAGCTGGTGCGCAGCGGCGGCAGCTTCCTCATCCGCCGCAAGGTGGTCCGCCTCATCAACTCGACCGATACGCTGCAGGGTATCGGCTACATCCTGTAAGGAGCCGGCCATGTCGCAGGTCGCCCTCGTTACCGGAGCCGCGCAGGGCCTCGGCAACATCATCGCCGGGCAGCTGCACGCGGCGGGCTACAAGGTGGTCGTTACCGACTGCACCGAGGCGCTGGCGCGCGACGCGGCCGGCCGGCTCGACGCCAGCGGCGCCACCGCGCTGGGGCTCAAGCTCGACGTCACGCGCAAGGAAGACTTCGAGCAGGCGCTGGCCGCGGTGCTGAAGCAGTGGGGCGCGGTGCACGTTCTGGTGAATAATGCCGCCCTCACCAAGGCGACTCCGGTGATGCAGATCTCCGCCGAGGAATTCGACCAGGTGCTGGCGGTCAACCTACGCGGGACGCTGTTCGGCTGTCAGGTCTTCGGCGCGCACATGGCGGCGGCCGGTTACGGGCGCATCATCAATCTCGCCTCGCTCGCCGGGCAGAACGGCGGCACCGCGTCGGGGGCGCACTACGGGTCGTCGAAGGGCGCCATCCTCACCCTCAGCAAGATCTTCGCGCGCGAACTGGCGCCGGCTAACGTGACGGTGAATGCGATCGCGCCGGGGCCGATGGAGCTGCCCTCGGTGCGCGCGCTGGTGCCGCCCGACCGGCTCGAGAAGCTGATCGAGGGCATCCCGGTGCGGCGCCTCGGCAACCCGAAGTTCGTCGCCGACCTGGTGGTGATGCTGGCCTCGCCCGAGGCCGATTTCACCACCGGGGCGACCTGGGATGTGAACGGCGGCCTTTTCATGCGCTGAGTGGATAGCGCCTGCAGGGCGCTCGAAGCAGTCTGTCAAGCGGGCAATTCATTGCTTCGTGCCACGTGAATCGGTGCGCAGTGACCCTCCCCTTCAAGGGGAGGGTTGGGGTGGGGATAGGGTAACGCAGGAGCGCCAGAACCCCATCCCCCTCCTGACCTCCCCCTTGAAGGGGGAGGAACAGGGAGGCTTCCAGCGTCATTGAGATGACTGCCGGACCGATACGAACCAATTCCCGCCCCCGCGGGAAGTGACAACATGACGAACGGGCGGCTGTCCCGACAGAGAGCAGGTGATGTGATGTCCGAGGAAACGATCAGGGTCGTCGTGCGGCGACGCGAGGAGCAGGGGCACGGGGTGCTGGTGCTCGATCTGGCCAGTGTCGAAGGCGCGCCGCTGCCGCCGTTCGAGGCCGGCGCCCATGTCGACGTGCATCTGGGTGAAGGCCTGGTGCGTCAGTACTCGCTTGCCGGCAAGCCGGGTGATCGCAGCGTCTACCGCCTCGGCATCCTGAAGGACCCAAAGTCGCGCGGTGGCTCCGTCGCCGCGCACGAGCGCCTGCAGGAAGGCACCGAAATCCGCATCGGCGTACCGCGCAACCACTTCCCGCTGGACATGGCGGCGCCGCACACCGTGCTGGTCGGCGGCGGCATCGGCATCACGCCGATGATCGCCATGGCGCACGCGCTGGACGGTGCCGGCAAGTCCTTCGAACTGCACTACTGCGGCCGCAGCCGAGCGTCCTGCGCCTTCCTCGACGAACTCACCAGCGGCGCGTTCGCCGACCGGGTGCATCCGCATTTCGACGACGAGGCCGCCGAACAGCGCCTCGACCTCGACGCGGTGCTGGGCAAGGCCGCGCCGGGCGCGCACGTGTATGTGTGCGGGCCGTCGGGCTTCATGGACTGGGTCATCGGCGAGGCGCGCCGCCTGGGGCTCGCGGAGGCGCAGATCCACAAGGAATACTTCCAGGTCGAGACCGACTCCAGCGGTGCCGCGTTCGACATCGTCGCGAAGAAGAGCGGCAAGACCGTGCGCGTCGAGGAGGGCAGGACCATCGTCGAGGCGCTGGCCACGGTGGGCATCAAGGTGCAGGTGTCGTGCGAGCAGGGCGTGTGCGGCACCTGCCTGTGCAACGTGCTGGACGGCGTGCCCGACCATCGCGACATCTTCCTCACCGACGAGGAAAAGGCCGACAACGACCAGATGCTGCTGTGCTGCTCGCGCGCCAGGAGCGACACCCTGGTGCTGGACATCTGAATCCGGCCAAATCCACACAGAGAGAGGAGCCCATCATGGTCGACATCAACGCCTTTCGCGACGGTATGGCGATGCTCGCCAGCGCCGTCACCGTCGTCACCACCGGCGGTCCGCAGGGGCAGGCCGGCTTCACCGCCACTGCGGTCAGCAGCGTCACCGACCAGCCGCCCACCCTGCTGGTGTGCATGAACCGCGGGTCCTATGCCCATCCGATGTTCACCGGCAACGGCACGCTGTGCGTGAATGTTCTCGCCTCCGACCAGCAGTCCCTGTCGGGCCTGTTCGCCGACCGCAACGTGACCATGGACGAGCGCTTCGCCCGCGTCGGCTGGCAGCAGCTCGAGACTGGCAGTCCGGCGCTCGACGAAGCGCTGGTGAGCTTCGACTGCCGCATCGTGCACACCGCCGAGTTCGGCTCGCACAGTGTGTTCTTCTGCGAAGTCGAGTCCATCCGCCGCAGCGAGGCGAGCGACGGCCTGGTGTATTTCGCCCGCCGCTACCACGGCGTCGGCGACGCCGACGTCGTCACCGCCTGAGCCCGGGAGCAGCCCATGCCCAACCTGAACGTCTATCTCGTCGAAGGCTACAGCGCCGAGCAGAAGGCCGCCTTGCTGCGACGCATGACCGATGCGGTGGTCGACAGCATCGCCGCGCCCCGGCCATCGGTGCGCATCTTCCTCTTCGAGCTGCCCCGCGCCCACATCTGCGTCGGTGGCGAAATGCTCACCGCGGATGCGCAGCGCGGGCAACCGGGCGGGCCGACGGTGCATGTGTTCCTGATCGCCGGACGCACCGATGCGCAGAAGGAGGCGCTCATCGGCAGCCTGACGCGTGCGATCGACGACACGCTGGCGATTCCCGCCGATCCGGTGCGGGTCATGATTTTCGATGTCGCCAATACCGACTTCGGCATGAAGGGCGTCACCGCGAAGTCGCTCGGACGCTGATGCGCTCGTCCTGATCGCCGCTGCGGCGCGCCGGCAGCACGCCGCTTTTGCCCCGATCTGGCCGCGCATGTGACCTATGTGACCTAAAAATGTGATAAATCACATGAATATGCGTTTTTGAACGGGCAGTGAAGCGAGCCCAAGTTTGCCAGCGGCCCTGTTCGCATCGTGCAGTCATTCCCAGAAACAGAGGAGACATTTCATGAAAATCAAGCATCTCGCGGGTTCCGTCCTGATCGCTGCGCTGTCCGTCGGCACCGCCTTCGCCCAGGTCAAGGTCGGCGTCATCTCGTCGTCCACCGGCCCGATTGCGATGGTCGGCATTCCGCAGAAGAACACCGTCGCCCTGATGCCGACCAAGGCCGGCGGCCAGACGATCGAATACATCGCGCTCGATGACGGCAGCGACCCGACGGCGTCGGTGGTCGCGGTCAAGAAGCTCATCAGCGAGCACAAGGTGGATGCGATCGTCGGGCCGTCGGGCTCGCCGAACGCGATGGGGGTGATCCAGTTCGTCGCCGAGGCCGGCGTGCCGCTGCTGGCGCCGGTCGGCACCGCGGCCGTCGTGCTGCCGATGGACGACAAGAAGAAGTGGGTGTTCAAGACCACGCAGAACGACGGCCTGATCGCCGCCGCCCTGCTCGAGCACATGGCGAAGACCGGCGTGAAGACCGTCGGCTTCATCGGCACCGGCGACCCCTATGGCGAGAACTGGGCAAAGGTCTTCGCCGAGGGCGCGGCGCAGAAGGGCATCAGGATCGTCGCCGACGAGCGATTCCAGCGCCAGGACACCTCGGTGACCGCGCAGGCGCTGAAAGTGATCGGCGCCAAACCGGACGCGGTGCTGATCGCCGCGCCGGGCACGCCGGCGGTGCTGCCGCAGCTTGCGTTGGTCGAGCGTGGCTACAAGGGCCAGTTCTACCAGACCCACGGTGCTGCGCTGCCCGACTTCCTGAAGCTTGGCGGCAAGAAGGTCGAGGGCACCATCCTCGCCGCCAGCCTGATGCTGGTGCTGGACCAGGTGCCCGAGACACATCCGTCCAGGACCATCGCGCGGAACTACGTCGCGTCCTACGAAAAGCTGTACGGCGCCACGCCGGCGACCTTCGGCGGCAACGTGTTCGACGCCGGCCTGCTGCTCGAGAAGGCGATTCCCGTCGCGCTGGCCAAGGGCAAGCCGGGCACCCCGGAGTTCCGTTCGGCGCTGCGTGACGCGCTCGAGCAGACGAAGGAAATGCCGGCCACCCAGGGCGTGTACAACATGACGCCCGCCGACCACAGCGGCTTCGACGCACGCGGCCGCGAGCTGATCACCGTGTCGAACGGCGCGTGGACCCTGGTGAAGTGAGTGCGCTGTGCCGCCCCCGCGTGATGGGGGCGGCGCCGGACCCGCTATGCGCGCGTCGGCGCATTCCATCGTTCCGGCCACATGAGCCGGATGGCAGGCAGGCGGCCGTTTCTGCTTTATAGTCGGCGGCCACGCAGTACGCCGCGGCCCATGTTCCCGAACCCTGCCTGTCATGCCGGAAAAGAACGTCACCCCATCCTCTGCCGGAGCCGAGGAATTCTCGCAGGAGGAGTTTCCCTTCTACTGGCTCGCCCACGCCCACGCGATCTATGTCGTCGAGATGGAGCGGGTGCTGAAGAAGCTCGGCACCGACATGCCGACGCGCCGCGTGCTGCTGATGCTGCGGCTGCGCGGCACGGCGAGCATTTCCGACCTCTCGAAGCACACCATCATCAAGATGTCGACGCTGACGCGCATCGTCCAGCGCATGCGCGACGAGGGGCTCGTCGAGACGCGCACCAACCCCGAGGATGCGCGCGTCACCGACGTGCTGATCACCGCCAGGGGCGAGGAGCTGGCGGCGCGCATCGAGCAGGCGACGCAGAAGGTCTTCGCGCGCGGCTATGAAGGCATGTCTGCGGCGGAAAGAAAGTCGCTGATGCAGTCGCTGCAGAAGATCTTCCACAACTTCGCCGACGGCTGAGGCGGGCGGCGCGGTGCGCGCCAAGCGTGTGCTGCTGCCGCCATTGACGGCCGATGGCCAGGTCCCTCACCGGAACTTCCAGTTCTTGTCGAAGACGGTGCATGCGACCGCCGACCGTCCTTCAGGCAGCAGCGTCCGGCCGCTGCCGACCGTGAGCGTGAGCACGTTGTCGGAGAACCACCCTGCGGGGCGCTGCGCCTCGCACATCCTGATGTCGGCGCCGGCCTCGTCGTACACGCTGCAGCGGAACTCGTGCCCTGCGGCGCGATAGCGCTCCAGCAAGGTCTCCATGGGTGCGTCGAAGATCGCCGTCACCGTGGGCAACATCCCCATATTGGTGGTGAGGCCGGCGACGCGCTGGCCGAGGACGACGAAGGGCTCGTTCGGCACGTAGTCCAGCACCGGCCGGTTGCCGTCCTTCACGTCGGTCAGTGCCGCGCGCGTGCCAAAGCCGGCCGCCACCATCGTGTCGAGCCGCGGCCCCAGGGTCTTCAGCAACGCCGTCGTGGGCCGCTCGTCGGTGCACAGGATGGCGGGCTCGACTTCCTCCGCGGTGACGGGCTCGTTCCAGCGGTTGGCGAGTGCATCGGCGCCGACGACGAGCAGCGTGATGGCGATCAGGGGGCGGGGCAGGGGGTGGCGGGTCATCAGGGCTCCTCGTCAGGCGTGCTTGTCGCTGCGGCACAATGGCAGGGGCACGGGCAAGGCATCGATGATAATTCCTATGGCATTTTACGGGTATGCCATCGAGCTCGCCTCGGCACGGCCGGGAATCTCCGCACCGCGGGTGCCCGCTTCTGCTACCGCGCGTCGATAACGGGGTCAGACCCCAATTACGTCCCGATTCCTGGGCGCGTTCGGTGCGATGTTGTCCGCTAAACTGGCTGCCCAAACCATCGCGGGAGACACAGCATGGGTGTCGCATACGTGGTCGGGCAGGTGACGGTGAAGGACGAGGGCAAGTGGGCCGAGTACCGCAGCAAGGTGCCCGCGACCTTCGGCCCCTGGGGCGGCGAGCCGGTGTTCCGCGGCAAGCAGTTCGCCGCCCTCGCCGGCCAGTGCCCGCACGCCGATGTGGTGGTGCTGCGCTTCCCGGGCACCGACGCGCTCGAGAGCTGGTTCAAGTCGCCCGCCTATCAGGCGCTGATCCCGCTGCGTGATGCGGCGGCGGAGGTGGTGCTGACGGCTTACGAGGCGTGATCGTCATCAGCGCGGCTCGACGCAGTCAGTTCTTCGAACCGGCCTTGGTCGTCGGCCCACCTCTCAGCGCATCGAGCCGAAGAAATCCGCATTGGTCTTGGTTGCCCGCAGCCGGGTGATGAGGAACTCGACCGCCTCAAGGTCGTCCATCCCGTGCAGCAGGCGGCGCAGGATCCAGGTCTTCTGCAGCACGTCCGCCGGCAGCAGCAGTTCCTCGCGCCGGGTGCCCGACCGATTCACGTTGATCGCCGGATACACCCGCTTTTCCGCCAGGCGGCGGTCGAGGTGCAGCTCCATGTTGCCGGTGCCCTTGAACTCCTCGTAGATCACGTCGTCCATGCGGCTGCCGGTGTCGACGAGCGCGGTGGCGATGATCGTGAGTGAGCCGCCTTCTTCGATGTTGCGGGCCGCGCCGAAGAAGCGCTTGGGCTTTTGCAGCGCGTTCGAGTCGACGCCGCCCGACAGCACCTTGCCGGAAGCGGGTGCCACGGTGTTGTAGGCACGCGCGAGCCGCGTCAGCGAGTCGAGCAGGATCACCACGTCACGCTTGTGCTCGGTCAGGCGCTTGGCCTTGGCGATCACCATCTCGGCGACCTGCACGTGACGCGAGGCCGGTTCGTCGAAGGTGGAGGCGACGACCTCGCCCTTGATGGAGCGCTGCATCTCGGTCACTTCCTCCGGCCGCTCGTCGATCAGCAGCACGAACAGCACCACCTCCGGGTGGTTGGTCGTGATGGCGTGGGCGATGTGCTGCAGCATCACCGTCTTGCCGCTCTTGGGCGGCGCCACGAGGAGCCCGCGCTGGCCTTTGCCGATCGGCGCGATCATGTCGATTACCCGGCTGGTGAGGTTGTCCTCGCCGGCGGTATCGCGTTCGAGCCGGAAGAGGCTGTCGGGATGCAGCGGCGTGAGGTTCTCGAATAGGATCTTGTTCTTGCACTCCTCGGGCGGGCGGCCATTGACGCGGTCGATGCGAACGAGCGCGAAGTAGCGTTCCCCGCTCTTGGGGGCCCGCAACTCGCCCTCGATGGCATCACCGGTGCGCAGGTTCAGGCGCCGCAGGAGCGAGGGCGCCACGTAGATGTCGTCGGTGCCCGCCAGGTAGGAGGTGTCCGGCGAGCGCAGGAAGCCGTAGCCGTCGGGCAGCAGCTCCAGCGTGCCGTCGCCGTAGATCGGCCGCCCGCCCCGTGCGCGACTGCGCAGCAAGGCGAAGACGAGTTCCTGCTTGTGCAGCCGGTGCGCTCCTTCGATCGCTTCGGCTTCCGCCATCTCGAGGAGTTCCGAGACGTGCAGGGCCTTCAGATCCGACAGATAGAGCGGCGGCGCATCCGGGTCCGGTGCCGTTTCGACCGAGGCACCCTCCGTCAGAGCGGCGGCCGGATCGAAATCGCCGACCGGCTTGGGCGGCTTGGGTTTCCTCGATCCGGAACGGCGGCCGCGCGAGGGACCATGGGCGCGGGGTGGGGTGTCGGGCTTCGAGGAGCTTTGGGTCACGGAGTGGCTCTGGCAAAAGAGGAAGGGGAAAAACTTGAAGCGGAGTCGCCTGCGGGCACGGCGAACCGAGGAGAGAGCCGGAACCAGGTGGCGCTTGAATCTCGCGCGCATCGGACAAGCGGCAGGGGGCTTCGGCGCGGTGCGACGATCCGTCCTGAATCGCGCGCAGGCCGAGATGCATGAATTCACTGCCGCCGGCCCGGTTCCGACACTTCGTCGGTCACGGCTGCCTCGCCCGTCGCCGAAGCACCCGTGGGCGGCAGCCTTTCAGCATCAGGCGAAAGGAATCCTCGCCCTGCCGACAACCGAGCGCAGCGCAATCTGGGTCGCGAGCAGGCGAGATGGTACCAGATCGAAATACGGCGCTACACGACGCGCCACCGATCGATCGCGTCGTACTCGCTTGAGCGGCTGTGATCCACGGCAGGGCGGTTGGGCTTTCTTGTAGACGATCAAGAGCCAGATGGCTTCGGTGTTCGCGTTGAAGCAGATGAACCTTGCACCGCCCCGTTCTCCTTGTCCCGCAGATGTCCAATGGACCTTACGGCAACCGCAGCTTCCCCGGATGCCGTGACCGGCTTCCGGATTGGCCGCGATCCCGTTGATGAACGCGATGCGCTCGATCTGCGACCAGACTTCGCTGGCATGACGTTGGAAGATTGCGGTTTCAGCGACTGTCCGAGTTCGTCGCTGTCCCGGCCGACGGGGCCGCGGCCTCCAGCCCAAGCGCCTGCCAGCCACCTTCCATGTAACGCATCAGGCGCGCATCGTCGAAGCGCCACAGATGCAGCCAGCCGTTGTCGAGCAACTGGCGCACGACGGCATGCTTCTCGATCACATGCTCGATCGCCTGCCGTGGCGCGTCGATGACGACGGTCAGGCGCAGCGGCTCGTGCATCCAGCGCTCGCCGTCATGCACCGACTGCCGCGTCAGCCCGATGCGCAGGTCGCCGCCGTTGCCCTCGAACACGCCGATATGACCGCCGACCACGTTGTGCAGCAGCTTGTTGCCGCTGCCCAGGCGTGCGGGGTCGCAGGTCGAGGCGTGGTATTGCCAGTTGATCCAGTGCGTCACCAGCATGGGGGCGGTCATCAGCAGTTCCAGCAGGCTGCCGTCGGCGTCCTGCGCGGGATCGTAGTCGTGCAGGAAGCAGCGTCCATCGAGCACCGTACCCTGGCTACGCCAGCGCGGGGCGATGAGGAAGGCTGCGTTGCCGGCCAGCCCCCACTCCGGGCGGGTCTGCGCGCCATCGTTGGCGCGGCGACGAAGCTGTGCGAGAAGCGCGTCATGCCCGGCGCGCGGATCGATGCCGAGGCGCGGTGCGCGCTCGCGGCGCACCTGGTCGCAGGCATGGGCGAACACTTCCTGCAGCCGCTCCCAGAGCGGGCGGGCGGCGGGCGGCAGCAGGTCGAGGTCGAAGCCTTCGATCTCGTCGGTGGTGGTGTTGTGCAGGGCGGCGACGAATACCGTCTGCTCCGGGATGGCGATGCCCTCGAGCCGCAAGCCGGCGCGAACGTCCGCTTCATTCAGCAGTTGCGCCAGCAGGCGCGCATTGACTTCGCCTGTCTGGCCGCAGCAGGCGCCGCAATCGAGTGCGGCGGCATGGGCATTGTTGCTGCTCTGGCTGCCGTGCCCCACCAGCAGCACCAGCGGCGCCAGCTTGCGATCCAGCCCCATGGCATGGAGGACGCGCGCCGCGAGCGCGACCTTGGCCTCGGTGTCCATGCCGCTGAAAGTCGGGCGGCAGAGGGCGCGGTAGCGCGCGGGCAGACCGGCGAGGTCGTCGCGTGTGCGCGCAGCGGCGGATGGCTTGAGCCAGCGCGCGAGCTTGCCGAGGTAGGCGACGCCGGCCGCTTCCACGTAGGAAAACGCCGCGCTCGGCCAGCGGCTGGCGGCTTGCCCCTGCTCCGACCAGGCGAAGCGGCGCTGGCGGGCCTGGCGTGCGCCGTCGTTCAATGCCTGCCCGCTTGCGTCGTTTGCGTCCGCAGCCGGCGTGATGCGATCGGTCACGTCCAGCGCGGGGGCGAGCAGTCCCGGCAGTTGCGGTCTGCGCGCCGGGGTCGCGAGCGGCGTGTAGGCGACCGGAAGGCCAAAGAAGCCGGCAAAGCCGATCGTCTGGATCGCCGGCCACACCGCCTCGAGCGCGCGGCGCATCGGTTCGCTGCGCACGTCGATGCAGAACGCGGCCTGGACCTCGATGCTGGCGTCCGCGCTGCCGGCGTCCGCGCTCGCCGTTGCCGGCGCAGCGGGTACCTGGCCGAGCTTGCGCGCCAGCTCGCGCTGGTAACCCGCTTCGAGCGCCTGCTGCCAGACCTCGTCGATGACGAGCATGTCCTCTGCCTGCCGCAGCCGCTCGGGCGCCTCGATCCACTCGGCGAGCAAGGCCGCGAACGCCTTGCGCGTGACGACGTCGTCCTTGCATTCGAGCAGGATCGCGCCCCACGCCAGGCGAATGGCCAGCAAGTCGCGCAGATGCGCATCCGTGCCGCCCGCCAGCCGCGCCTCCCAGCCCAGCCAGGCGCACCAGGAGGCCCAGCCATTGACGGTGAGCAGCACCGCTTCGAGGTATTCGGGCCACACCGCCTCGGGCAAGCCGAGGCGCTGCAGGACCCAGCGTTCGGCATCCGTGCGCGTCGGCGGCAGCGCGTCGAGCGCGCGGCCGAGGTCGGGCAGGCCCATCAGCACGGCGATGCCATGGTCGTGCGTGATGGTGTCGCGCCAGAAGGCGTACAGGCCCTCGGTCCGCGACGGCTGCCAGTCGGCCTGGTGTTCGTCGAAGTAGGCAGCGCAGGTCTGGCTCACCTGGTGGGTGATCGCCTGCCGCCACGACAGGCGGGCGTGGCGTTGCGGATCGTCATCGAGCACGTCGATCAGCAGCGGCAGCCGCGGCAGGCTCGAGGCCTTGTGCAAGGTCTCGATGCACTGCGTGCCGGTCAGGCCTGCAGCCTGCGCGGCGGGCAGGTTCGCGATGGCATGGGCGAGATCGGCGCGGGTGATGCGGCCGGCGTCCCACGCCTCCTTGAGGTAGTCGCGCGACGGAAACACCCGGATGTCGCCCAGCACCGCCATGCGCGCGGCGACCTCGCGCAGCGGCCGGCCGATGCGCCCCCAGTGCGGATTCACCGCGATCGCGCGGTCGAGCGGCCAGGCCGGCGCGATCGCCTGGCAGGCCTGCTCGCAGGCGGCGTCGATGCGTGCCATCAGCCGCTCATCGACGTCGGGTGTCATCGGCCGGGGCTGGCCGGCAAGCTGCTGGTCTCGGGTAAGGATCGTGTCCATGTGAGGCTCCGGGGCTCTGGATTCGGTTCGGGATTTACTTGGTTGCGGCCTGAGGGACGGCACCGATCATCGTGGGGACGTGCGCGGCCGGCGTGGCCGGGGTCCAGCGCGTCGGCCACAGCCGCAATGCGAGACGGGTGTAGAACTCATCGACATAGAACCCGGCGTAACTCCAGCGCCGCCATGCGGCCAGGGCCTGCGGACGCAGTTGCAGCGTGAGCAGGAACAGGTACATCGCCGCCATGCCGGCCAGAGTGACGATGCCCGCCAGGTCGTCCGGCGCGTCATGCACGCCGAACGGCAGGGCGTGTGCCAGCGACGCTGCCGCCGCGAGGCCGGTGACCATGGCGAGGCCGGCGATCACGCCCGATGCGGCCGTCCGCAGCGTGCCTGCTTGCGGCAGCGCCAGCCACAGCAGCGGCGCCCAGGCCAGCGCCAGCAAGCCGCTCCACCACCAAGGCCAGGATTCGCCCATGACGACCGACTGGACCAGGGCGATGCAGGCGAACGCGAGCACTGGCGCGGACATCAGGCTGGCCGGCGAATACGCGGCGTGGCCGCGCATCATCTGCAGCTTGCTGTGTTGCACCACCGTCGAGGCCGCGAGGAAGGTGTGCGCCTTGTACAGCGAATGGCCGATCAGATGCAGCGCGGCCAGGGTGTAGAGCCCCAGGGCGCATTCGAGGGCCATGAAACCCATCTGCGCCACGGTGGACCACGCCAGCCGCACCTTGATGCTGACCCGCGTCAGCATCACCTGGCCGGCCAGCAGCGCGGTGGCCAGGCCGAAGGCCACGAGCAGCCAGCGCGCCGCACTCGCCGCCTCGAGCAGGGGGGCGAAATGGATCAGCACGTAGCCACCGAGGTTGACCACGCCGGCGTGCAGCAGCGCGGATACCGGGGTCGGCGCTTCCATCACCTGGATCAGCCAGCCATGCGCGGGGAACAGCGCGGTGCGCAGGATCACCGCGAGGACGAGGCACAGCGCGCTGAGTTGCAGCGGGACGGTGGCACCCATCTGGGCGACGTGCTGCCACAGGTCGGAGAACGTGCCGCTGCCCACTTCCCACCACGCCAGGGCGGCGGCGACCAGCAGAACGGCATCGGCCAGGCGGTCGGCAAGGCGCTTCTTGTGCGCGGCGAGCAGGGCGAACGGGCGATCCGGATAGAAGCACAGCAGGTGCCGCAGGGCCGCGCCTATCATCGCCCAGGCGGCGATCAGCACCAGCCAGTGGTTGGCGAGCAGCAGCAGATGGACCGACGCGAGCACCCCGGCGAACGCGGCGACATAGCGCGCCTGCCCGCGTTCGCCCTGCAGGTAGCGCGACGAGAAGGCGGCGATCACCGTCCCCAGCAACTGCACCAGCGCGGCCATCCAGGCGCCGAGGGTGGTGACGGCCAGCCAGGCCGACTGCGGCGAAGAACCCGTCGCCGGGTAGAACGCCGGCCAGGCCAGCGTCGCCAGCGCGCACAGCAGCGCACCCCACGACAGCAGGCCGAACCGCTTCCACAGCAGCTCGGCGCTGGAGCTGCCGGCCAGGGAAAGCAGCAGGGCGGAGCACATCAGGACGACCGGCAGCAGGGCGCCGGCCAGAGGCAAGAAGGTCGGGAGTTCCATGACGGGACCTTGAGAATTAAGTGTCTTTATGTTGCTCGCCCGGAGACGTTCTGTAAAATTCATTGAATCGAACGTTTAGATATTGAAAAAAGAACGATGAACCTCGAGCAACTGAACTTTCATCACCTGTTCTATTTCTGGCGTGTCGCCAGGACGGGGCACATGACGCGCGCCGCGCAGGAACTGCACACCTCGCAGTCCGCGCTGTCGGCCCAGATCAGGCAGCTCGAGGAGCGCCTCGGCGAGGCGCTGTTCGAGCGCGATGGGCGGCGGCTGGTGATGACCGAGACGGGCCAACTGGTGTTCACCTATTCGGAGAACATCTTCGGCCTCGGTCAGGAAATGCTCGGACGCCTCGACGGGCGCAGCGAAGGCATGGTGCGGGTGCGGGTGGGCAGCGTCGCCACGCTGTCACGCAACTACCAGGAAAACTGGATCCGCCCGCTGCTGATGGATGCCAACGTGACGCTGACGCTGGAGTCCGGGCCGCTGGAAGGGCTGCTGGAGCGGCTGGTGCAGCACAAGCTCGACGTCGTGCTGGCCAACGAGCCGGGGCCTTCCGACCAGGACCGCCCCTTACTCAGCCGCTTCCTCGGCAGCCAGGCGATCTCGCTGGTCGGCCCGGCGGACATCTGGAAAGGCCGCACGCTGAGGATTCCCGAGGATCTCGACGGGGCGGACATCGCCTTGCCCGGCCCCCGCAACGTGCTGCGCCCCCAGTTCGATGCGCTGTGCATCACGGCGGGCGTGAAGCCGCGGCTGCGCGCCGAAGTCGATGACATGGCGATGCTCCGCCTGATCGCGCGGGACAGCGGCTGGCTGACGGTGCTGCCGGAAGTCGTGGTGCAGGACGAGCTGCGTTCCGGCAGCCTCGTCAGGCTCGGCCAGTCTGCCCAGTTGCAGGAGCGCTTCTACGCCATCACCACACCGCACCGCCACCGGGTCGAGCGGCTGGAGCGCCTGCTCGCCGGGTCATCCGACGGTACGCGATGAACGTGGTGCCGGACGAGTGCGGCGGAGCACCGGTCGCCGTCCCGGCCATGACCATGCTGGGCGAGGCCCTGCGCATGGGCTAGAGTGCATCGTCATTGCGCGAAGTCGAAGACCGCCAGCCCGGGTGGTCCTTGATCCTGTCTGCGAAGGTCGATCATGCTCGTGACTTTTCCCTCTCGCGCCACCCGCCGCGGGTTCTGCATCGTGATCGCCCTGGCCGCGCTGTGCGGCTGCACGAACATGCGGATGGACGTTCCCGTCCGCCACGTCGTCATGTTCAACGAGGACGGCCGGCTGCTCGATCCGACGGGAACAGTGGGCTGCCAGGAACCGCCGGCGCTGTGTCAGGGGCAGCATCTCAGCATCATTCCGTACCCGGAGCTGAGAGAGGACCAGCGCCAGGCCTATGTGGACGAAGTGCTGGCGGGCTTGAAGGATGCGCCACGTGGCCCGGGAAGCAAGGTCGCGGGATCGGGCGTGCGGTCGTGCGTGCGCCCCTCGTCTGGGGCTCGCAGTTGCAGGGCGGGGTTCAGACATGGCCTGGCCTGGATCTGCCGTATGGGCTCGAGGAACGTCAGAGACAACTCGCGCGGAAGCAGGATGATCCGCCGCCGGTCGGGGGCAGCCCGGCGATGGCCATCGACATCGTTCATGGAGAGGACGATCGCAGTTGGGCAGACATGTCGTTCGCGGGGATCAGTTGGGCGCTGCTGGAGCCGGTCAGGCTGCTCGTGGCGGCGCCCCTCATCGACGGCTTCGGCACCCCCGCATGGGACAACATGCTGCGACGGACGCAACTCCTCTTCCACTCCGCCGCCGAATTCCGGGACGGCCACACGGACGAGGCGCGGGGCGATCTCGCGCTCGTGGTGAGGCGCCTGCACGAGCAACTGCAGAAAGAGCCGGACGACTGGGAGGTGACGCTCGTCGGTCACAGCATGGGCGCGATCGTGCTCAACGAGCTGCTGCGGGAATTTCCCGACTTCCCTGCCGACACCATCGTCTACATGGCCGCTGCGTGTTCGGTGCGGGATTTCAGGCAGAGCGTGATCCCTTACCTGCAGCGCCACCCGAAGACGCAGTTCTACAACCTGTCGCTTCATCACAAGGCCGAAGAGCGCGAGCGCTGGGACCTTCTGGTGCCCTACGTGGATCCGGCGATGCGTGGCTCGCTGCTGACCTGGATCGACGATTTCTTCTCCAATCCGCTGACGCCGATGGACAAGACGCTGGGGCAGTACGTCAACTTCCTGCGGACGGAACAGATCCATTCGTCGCCGAGCCTGCGCAGCAGGATTCACCAGAAGGAGTTCAGCGTCGGCGGAAAGTTCGTGGCCTGCGAGCCGCAGCAACACGGCGATTTCAGCCGCTTTCCGTTCTGGCAGGAAAGTTTCTACCGCCCGGACGGCAGCGCGGGCGGTTGTCCCGAATGACCCGGGAAGCGGCGACGATCACGCACGCGAGCGCTCCCGTGTCTTCAGCGCGCTGAACCTGATGCCCAGCCTCGATGCATTGCATCCCTGCTGATGCGTCGACCGCCGCGGCGTCGGTTCATTTGAACTGGCCTGTCGCAGCCAGCTCCGGATCCTCGAACACGATCTCGCCATCCACCACGGTCAGCACGCTTCGGGTGGCTGGCAAGGCCTGTGCCGGCACGGTCAGGATGTCCTGCGACAGCAGCGCCAGGTCGGCCGCCATGCCCGATTAAACAACGGTCCGAGCCAATAAAGCGGACGGGCGTCCATTCGTCTCGTTCTCGGCCAAAGTGGTCGGTCGGCATGTTGCTCTTGAGCGGCAGGTTTACACAAGAATCTGGACATGCCCCTTTCCTAACAGTCACCAGCGCACTCATCGGGAGCTGCTTTTCTGCACAGAGACCGCTGTTCACTGGAAGAACAGCGCCTCCATGTCCTGAATCGCTTGGGGCGTGGGTGCAGTCGCTTGGCGCAAGGCCTCACGGCTACGTGGACTCATGCGTCTCACCGCCGCGTAGACACGCGCACGCCAGTAGTTGAAGGGCGTCAGCCTTTCTGCTTGAGCTTTGGCAAGCCCGACCTCACGGAGGTTCTGAAGAAAGGATGCATCGTTGGGCGCGTGGGCATCCTCGGCCAACTTGGCAGCCAACTCTTTGAACTCGCCCTCCACGCGAGACTTGATCTCGTAGACATCATCCCAGGTCGCAAGCTTCTCTTGCCGATCAGGATCAGCGCTCCTGAGGTTCACGACCACGCGTGGAAACAGATCGTTCGCGTCATCTACGACCACCTCGATCTCTTGCGACAACGCGTGCTCGGTCCACGGCGAAAAGCTGAGGCGACGGACCCCATCCTTGCAAACCAAGTCCTTGGCCAGCTTGGCTTTGGAGTTGCAGGTGTTGCAGATGGGCAGCAAGTTCTTAGGATCGACCCCGTATAGCGGGTACAGGTCCTTTGCCAGCAGGTGGTCGTACGGGCCACGCCACTGCTCGTTGTCGTTCTCGTCAGCCCGAACCTGAGCAAGGTATTCGGTCCCGCAAACGCAGCACACATTGCCATTGCCTGGCGCGTTGCCGTGACGGAAGCGAGCGTAGTGATCGTTGATGCATTCACCACATGCCTGCTCCACGCCTTTGAGCTTCGCCGTGCGCTGAAACAGTTGAACTGAGAGAGTCTTCAGGGCGGGACATACCGCATCAGGTATGTATGGCAGCGGCTCTGCCCGATCAGCCAGGAATGCACAAGGCTCTGTGTTGAGTGTCAGTGCGTCCTTAAGGGCTTGCTTCTGCCGCTGATGAAGCGCTGACAACTTCGCCACCAAAGCGTCAATCGCTGCACAAGTCGGCGGATTTCCAGCTACCGCAGCGCACAGGCCAGCCGGAAGGTTCGTTTCGTCGACTTGCCGCTCCTCAAGCGCGGCAAGCATCGTCTCTCTAAGAAAGCGATTGAGTCCGTCGAAAACTTTGGACTGCTGAAGATTGGGTCTGATCGCAAACAGCATCAGTTGGCCCGCAGCTTGTTGATGAGGTACGAACGCTCCATCGACTCGCCCACGGAGTCTTCGAGCCAGTGCAACTTCTGTTGATTCGTAAATTGACGATCCGCCAGCCGCTCACGAATTTCCTGGACAGCCGTCTCAGAGATCGTTGCACGCAGGTTGAAGTGCTTTTTGATCAGCACGTCAAACGATGCGCCAAAGGTTTCTCCTGGCGGATTCGTCATGTCAGTCACGCCGTCGATCTTCTTGAAATGGAACACCGCTCTGCTAGGCAGCGAAGAGACCAGAAAGGGGGAGTGCGAGGAGATGATGGCCTGGGCTTTTCCTTTGGCCTCATTCGCCTTTTCAAAGTCCAAGTGAAATCGGGTGCGCCAGCTTGGGTTCAGGTGCGTTTCGGGTTCGTCGTAGAGGAACAGCGTCTCACCGTCCCCGAAGAGTCGCACGGCGCCCAGTGTCAATAGAAGCTGCACTTCTCCGTCGCTCAAGTCGTCAAGCGCGACAGTTCGCTCGCCATCGGACATCCAGAGTTCCTGCACCGAAAGAGGGAGCTTCCCTTTCAGCGGCTTCTCAACATGACCTTGAAAGCTATCGCGTCGCAGCGCGCGTTTTACCGCCCCCGACCATTCATCGACGCCCAGAAGTTGTAGCTTGTACAAGGCCGAGAACCACTGGTCGGGCTCTCGCGAGTTGTCAGCCATCCGACGGATAACTTCCGGGTCCGCGAAATCAATCTCGATGTCGCCGGCCAAGTAGTCCAGCTCCAGCAACTCATACTCGGGCTCGCTGGTTTGTGGCGAGATCGGCGTACACCTGTGTGGTCCCGCCAATTCGATCAAGCGCTTGATGTCGCGAGCGTTGTCCGAAGCAGTCGCTTGGCCACGCAGGTCGTACCTCAACACCACACGCGCTGGATGGCGGAAAGGGATTTCATCCCATACCTCGTCACGATCAGCATGCGGGAGCATGCCGAGTATCGCGATCAGCAGCGCAGCGCAGTCATAGTCGAGGAAGAGGTTTCTGGGTATCGCCGTGTCGGTCTCGCGTAGCCTGAAAAGGCCCGATTCGGGATCCTCCCCTTCGGCAGCGAAAATGCCCGGGTTGCGCCTGAGATAGCGCTCATTGATGGCCAGCGTTGCCCTTTCATCCACTTCGGGCTGCGCAAGCTCCTTCTTCAAGTTCGCCCTGACCCGAATCACGTCAAAGTACTGAAGCGCATTGCGCATGAAAGCCCGCTGGAGGTTCTCGGACATGCCAGAGGCGTATCCGATGACTCGAGGAAGCGCCAACTCTTCCAATGAGCCATTCGCCGTTATCTCACTCCACGTCCCCTGAGACGGCTGTGCGACACCATCGTTAGGCGGCTCAGCGAGTTGATGCACCGCAAGACGAAGACCATCCCGCGTGTCCACAACGAACCTGCGAAGACCTTCGTAGCGAGACGATGCCATCTCGTAAGTAACGCGGAAGTCATACCCAAGCGGCACCCGTACCCTGAAGTCCAGTCGCTGTCGACGTTCAAGGAAGGCAAAGGCTTCGGCGATCAGTTCCATCACCTGCGACTTACCCGAGCCGTTGGCGCCGATGAGAACGGCCACATCACCCCTCACCGTTGAGAAGTCAAAGGCCTGATCCCTTAGGCCTTTGTATTGCCCGAACAGCTCAATCGACAGCAGCTTCATGCAGCGCTTTTCCGTCCGCGTCGTGTACTAGACGACGGTGCATCCTGCTGCAGTCGGCGCAGCAGTTCACTCGCAGGTTCGTCGTTCGGGTCTTGTGGCACCAGTTCTCCGCGGAAGGCCTTGGCCAGTAGTGCCGGGGTCAGGCGTTCGGTGGCGCTCTGAGCGGTCTGCAGGCGGGCTTCGAGGCGGTCGGCGAAGGCGAAGAGGCTTTCGACACGGCGGACGATTTCGGCTTGTTCATCTAACGGAGGAAGCGGTAGCAGATCCTTCCGAAGGTCCGTCAAGTGGATGTGTTGAAGCCCGGTTCCAACTCCTTTCATCTGAATCTGCAGATGCGGGCTGGCGAGTGCTAAGGAGACGTATGGGGATTGCCGTTTGTCGACCAGCTTCACTAGAGCTAGCGAGACGAAAATGCTAAAGGGTTGATCGGTCTCGATTCGCCGAACCACCCCCAAGGTGCCATCCTTAGTGACCAAGATGTCATCCCTCTCAGGATAAGTCCGCTTGCAATACTCTGCGTGATCATCCTCCGACACAAAACGAGTTGTTGAAAAATCAATACCCGGACCAGCAGTCAAGTTGCCTACGGTCAAAAATGGCACGCCATTGTCTATATAAGTAGGCTTCTTGTGGACCCCGTCAGTGACTTTGGCCGAAAGCTCGCTGACGCTCCTCCACATCCAGGTCGGAGGAATGATCATCTGACTGAGTTCAGGAGGAGGGGACGAGGGATCAGCAGACACATCTGCTGCGTTCTTCAACCGCCAATCCTCCGTCAACCGCCCCGAGGTGGCGGCGGCGAGGACGGACTGGCGGAGGCGTTTGAGGATGGGGGCGACGCGGGCCAGGGCAATCGCACCGTTACTTCATAACCCCAAGCAACTCGGCCCGAAACGCGTCCACCGTCGCAGCCAGCATGCGCTTGGACTA
>JAFEFC010000052.1:0-3002 GCA_018240785.1 Pseudomonadota bacterium
ATCGGCATGGCCGCGCGCGAGAAGCTGGACAACCTCGTGTTCGTCATCAACTGCAACCTGCAGCGCCTCGATGGCCCGGTGCGCGGCAACGGCAAGATCATCCAGGAGCTCGAGTCCGAGTTCCGCGGCGCCGGCTGGAACGTCATCAAGGTGATCTGGGGCACGCACTGGGATGCGCTCTTCGCCCGCGACAAGAAGGGCATCCTCAAGCAGCGCATGATGGATGCGTGCGATGGCGAGTACCAGACCTTCAAGGCCAAGGACGGCGCCTATGTGCGCGAGCACTTCTTCAATACGCCCGAACTGCGCGCGCTGGTGGCCGACTGGACCGACGACCAGGTGTGGCAGTTGAACCGTGGCGGCCACGACCTCTTCAAGATCTTCGCCGCCTACAAGGCCGCCGCCGAGCACAAGGGCCAGCCCACGCTGATCCTGGCCAAGACGATCAAGGGCTTCGGCATGGGCCAGGCGGGCGAGGCGATGAACATCAGCCACCAGCAGAAGAAGATGGACCTTGAGGCGATCCGGCGCTTTCGCGACCGCTTCGGCCTGCCGGTGCCCGACGACAAGCTCGAGGAGCTGCCCTACCTGAAGTTCGCCGAGGACTCGGCCGAGTACAAGTACCTGCGCGAGCACCGCATGGCGCTGGGCGGTTTCCTGCCGCAGCGGCGCACGAAGGCCGCGCCGCTGGCGGTGCCTGCGCTGGAGACCTTCGCCGCGCTGTTGAAGGCCTCGGGCGAAGGCCGCGAGCTGTCGACCACGATGGCGCTGGTGCGCATCATGAACACGCTCCTGAAGGACAAGCAGCTCGGCCGCCACATCGTGCCGATCGTCCCGGACGAGAGCCGCACCTTCGGCATGGAGGGCATGTTCCGCCAGTACGGCATCTGGAACCAGGAAGGCCAGAACTACGTGCCCGAAGACCATGACCAGCTCATGTTCTACAAGGAGAGCAAGACCGGCCAGGTGCTGCAGGAAGGCATCAACGAAGCCGGCGCGATGGCCGACTGGATCGCCGCGGGCACCGCCTACAGCGTGCACGGCGTGCAGATGATCCCGTTCTACATCTTCTACTCGATGTTCGGCCTGCAGCGCACCATGGACCTGTGCTGGGCGGCGGCGGACCAGCGCACGCGCGGCTTCCTGATCGGCGGCACCGCCGGGCGCACCACGCTGAACGGCGAAGGCCTGCAGCACGAGGACGGCCACAGCCTGCTGATGGCCAACATGATCCCCAACTGCGTGAGCTACGACCCGACCTTCCAGTACGAGGTCGCGGTGATCGTGCAGGACGGCCTGCGCCGCATGTTCGCCGAGCAGGAGGACGTTTATTACTACATCACGGTGATGAACGAGAACTACGAACATCCCGAGATGCCGGTGGGCGCGGAAGGCGACATCCTCAAGGGCCTGTATGCCTTGCGCAAGGGCGGCGAATCGAAGGGGCCGCGCGTGCAGTTGATGGGTTCGGGCACGATCTTGCGCGAGGTGATCGCCGCGGCCGATCTGCTCAAGGCCGACTGGGGGGTGGAAGCCGACCTGTGGGGCGCCCCGAGCTTCAACGAGCTGGCGCGCGACGGCCAGGCGGTCGAGCGCTGGAACCTGCTGCACCCGATGGAAGAGCCGAAGCAGTCGCACGTCGCGCGCAAGCTCGCCGGCGCGCAAGGTCCGGTCATCGCCGCCACCGACTACATCCGCCTGTTCGCCGAGCAGATCCGCCCCTTCGTGAAGAACACCTACGTCACGCTGGGCACCGACGGCTTCGGCCGCTCGGACACCCGCGAGAACCTGCGCCACTTCTTCGAGGTGGATCGCCACTGGGTGACGCTGGCTGCGCTCAAGGCGCTGGCCGATGAGGGCGTGATCGCCCGCGACAAGGTCGCCGCGGCGATGGTCAAGTACAACCTCGACCCGAACAAGCCGAACCCGATGTCGGTTTGAGCGCGCAAGGAGACAAGAACATGAGCCAACTCATTGAAGTGAAGGTTCCGGACATCGGCGACTTCGACGCGGTGCCGGTGATCGAGCTGTTCGTGAAGGTGGGCGACACGATCGCGGTCGATGACGCGATCGCGACGCTCGAATCGGACAAGGCGACGATGGACGTGCCGTCCTCGCACGCCGGCGTGGTCAAGGAAGTGCTGGTCAATATCGGCGACAAGGTGGCCGAGGGCAGCGTGCTGATCAAGGTCGAGTCCACAACGGCCTCGGCAGCGAGCTCGGCAGGCGCCGGTGCGGCCGCCGCTGCGCCAGCGCCCGTCGCTGCCGCCCCGGCCGCACCCGCACCCGCCGCGGCGCCCGCCGCTGCCGCGCCTGCAGCGGCGCCCGCCGCCGGCGGCGTGGTCGAGGTGGTGGTGCCCGACATCGGCGACTTCGACGCCGTGCCGGTGATCGAGCTGTTCGTGAAGGTCGGCGACACCCTCAAGGTCGATGACGCGATCGCCACGCTCGAATCCGACAAGGCGACGATGGACGTGCCGTCCTCGCATGCCGGCGTGGTGAAGGAAGTGCTGGTCAGCGTCGGCGACAAGGTCGGCATGGGCAGCGTGCTGCTCAAGCTCGAGACCTCGGGCGGTGCGGCCGCCGCGATCCCGGTCGCACCGGCGGCTGCCGCGCCCGCGGCGGCTGCGGCCCCCTCGCCGGCGCCGCTGGCCGACGGCGGCCCCGCCGCCAGCGCCCCGGCGGCGATGCCGGCCGCAGCGCCGTCCGCGGTCAAGGTCGGCGGCAAGGTGCACGCCAGCCCCTCCGTGCGTGCGTTCGCCCGCGAGCTCGGGGTCGATCTCGGCCAGGTCAAGGCCACCGGCCCCAAGGGTCGCATCCTCAAGGAAGACGTCGCCGCCTTCATCAAGAGCGCGATGACGACCGGCGTGGTCCCGGGCAAGACCCCGGCGGCGGCCGCGGGCGCAAGCCTGGGCGGCGGACTCGATCTGCTGCCGTGGCCCAAGGTCGATTTCGCCAAGTTCGGCGAGATCGAAGTCAAGCCGCTCTCGCGCATCAAGAAG
>JAFEFC010000052.1:3159-6049 GCA_018240785.1 Pseudomonadota bacterium
CAACATCGCGTTTGCGGCCGACACGCCCAATGGCCTGGTCGTGCCGGTGGTGAAGAACGCCGACCAGAAGAGCGTGTTCGAGATCGCCGCCGAGACCGGCGAACTGGCCAAGAAGGCGCGCGACGGCAAGCTCGGTCCGGCCGACATGTCGGGGGCCTGCTTCACGATCAGCTCGCTGGGCGGCATCGGCGGCACCTACTTCGCGCCCATCGTCAATGCGCCCGAAGTGGCCATCCTCGGGGTGAACAAGTCGGTGATGAAGCCGGTGTGGGACGGCAAGGCTTTCGTGCCGCGGCTCACGCTGCCGATGTCGCTCACCGTGGATCACCGCGTGATCGACGGCGCGCTGGCCACCCGCTTCAACGTGTACCTCGCGCAACTGCTGGCGGACTTCCGCCGCGTGATGCTGTAAGGAGATCGCCATGAGTCTCGTGGAAGTGAAGGTTCCGGACATCGGCGATTTCGATTCAGTGCCGGTGATCGAGCTGTTCGTCAAAGTCGGCGACAGCATCAACGTGGACGATGCGATCTGCACGCTCGAGTCCGACAAGGCCACCATGGATGTACCGTCCTCGGCCGCCGGCGTCGTGAAGGAGGTGCTGGTCAAGGTCGGCGACAAGGTGGGCGAAGGCGCGGTGCTGCTGAAGATCGAGGCGGCCGGTGCCGCAGCCGCAGCGCCGGCCGCGGCCGCCCCTGCGCCGGCGGCGGCACCCGCAGCCGCCCCGGCGGCCGCCTCGCATGGCGGCGCGGCCGATGTCGAGTACGACCTGGTCGTGCTCGGCGCCGGCCCGGGCGGCTACTCGGCGGCGTTTCGCGCCGCCGACCTGGGGCTGAAGACCGCGATCATCGAGCGCTATGCGACGCTCGGTGGCGTGTGCCTGAACGTGGGCTGCATCCCGTCCAAGGCGCTGCTGCATGTGGCCGCGGTGATCGAGGAGGCCGAGCATGTGCATACCGCCGGCGTCCAGTTCGCCAGGCCTTCGGTGGACGTCGATGCGCTCAGGAAGCACAAGGACGGCGTCATCGGCAAGCTCACCGGCGGGCTCTCGGGCATGGCCAAGGCGCGCAAGGTGGACGTGATCCGCGGCTATGGCAGCTTCCTCGACCCGAACCATCTCGAGGTCGAGGAAACCACCGGCGGCGCGCAGGACAAGACCGGCGCGAAGAAGGTGGTGAAGTTCAGGAACTGCATCATCGCCGCCGGTTCGGCCGCGGTGCACCTGCCCTTCCTGCCGCGCGACCCCCGCATCGTGGATTCGACCGGTGCGCTGGAGCTGCGCCAGGTGCCGGGCAAGATGCTGGTGATCGGCGGCGGCATCATCGGCCTGGAAATGGCCACGGTGTACTCGACCCTGGGTGCGCGCATCGATGTCGTCGAGATGATGGACGGCCTGATGCAGGGTCCGGATCGCGATGCCGTGAAGGTGTGGGAAAAGCAGAACGCCCACCGCTTCGACAAGATCATGCTCAAGACCAAAACCGTCGCCGTCGAGGCGAAGGACGATGGCCTGTGGGTCACCTTCGAGGGTGACGCCGCGCCGGCCGGGCCGGTGCGCTACGACATGATCCTGCAGTCGGCGGGCCGCTCGCCCAACGGCAGGAAGATCGGCGCCGACAAGGCGGGCGTGATCGTCGGCGAGCGCGGCTTCATCCCGGTGGACGCGCAGATGCGCACCAACGTGCCGCACATCTTCGCCATCGGCGACATCGTCGGTCAGCCCATGCTCGCCCACAAGGCGGTGCATGAGGCGCACGTGGCGGCCGAAGTCGCCGCAGGACACAAGGCGGCGTTCGACGCCACCGTGATCCCGGGCGTGGCCTACACCCATCCGGAAGTGGCCTGGGTCGGCTACACCGAGGCGCAGGCCAAGGCCGAGGGCAAGAAGGTCGAGACGGCCAAGTTCCCGTGGGCCGCCAGCGGCCGCGCGATCGCCAACGGTGCCGACTACGGCTTCACCAAGCTGATCTTCGACGCCGAGACGCACCGCGTCATCGGCGGCACCATCGTCGGCCCCTCGGCCGGCGACATGATCGGCGAGGTGTGCCTGGCCATCGAGATGGGCGCCGACGCGGTCGACATCGGCAAGACCATCCACCCGCACCCGACCCTGGGCGAGACGGTCGGCATGGCCGCCGAAGTCGCGCATGGCAGTTGCACCGACCTGCCACCGATCCGGAAGAAGTAAGCCTCAGCCCCGCGCAAGGAAGCCTGCATCATGCGGGCTTTTTTGCGTCCGTCGCCCCTGCATATGAATTTCCCAGGAACGGCCTGGCACTTCGGAGAAATTCCTGCCACCAAAATATCGGGCATACAACTTGTACCAGTTCATCCCCGCGTCGATCTGCCATACGCACCCCTCGCATGTCGAGTCTGCTCAGCCCTCGACCAAAGGTCGTCAACCACGCCGGTACCACGCCCTTCCGCGGTTCATCGGCAATCGCAATCCTCCGGACCGGCACAGAATTCAACTGCACGATACTGCCCTCACGCATCGAGCGATGCACCCGGTCGGCGTTCACGCCGTTGGCCAAGGCACCGCCGGCCACCGAGACGCCGCGGGCTCTCGACACGAGCCGAAGTCATCGACTGTTTGAATGCTTCGCTGTGCGTGCGCCGGGTTCGGCGCGGGATAGTCACATCCATCGTGTCCACCAACCAACTTGATGGACACGATCTTCAATGGGCTAAGCGGCTGCAGGAAGGTGAGTTCGCCGGGTGCTTACCATTGGAGCATGGGCCGGTCGCTTTCAGCGAAGCGGGCTTGACACGCGGGGCGGGTAGACACACGAACGCCCGAGACGTGTATTTGTCTCGGGCGTTGGGGGATGGGGTTAGTCTGACGATGACCTACTTTCACGAGGGCGGACCTCACTATCATCGGCGCGGTCT
>JAFEFC010000053.1 GCA_018240785.1 Pseudomonadota bacterium
AAGTACAAGGACTACGTCTGAGCGGTCCCGTCACCAGACTCTCGCCACGCACCGCGATGCCGCGGGCGCGGTGAGCTCCTCCGCCCGATTCCGACTCCCTGTCCCCCCGGGATCGGGTTTGGCCGGCGCCAAGGCCATCAGACCTGGCAGCCGGCATTTTTCCCCTGTCCTTCGCATCAAGGACGGGCCATGAGGATCATGCACCATGAAGGCGATCAATCGAATCATCGATCGGGCCCGCGCCAACCCGGGGCGCATCGCGCTGTGCGAGGGCGACGATCCGCGCGTGCTGCAGGCTGCCCTGCGCGCAACGCGCGAGGGAACGGCACGCATCCTGCTGGTTGGCGATCGGGCCCGGATCACGCGGCTGGCCGAGGATGAGGCCATCGATCTGAGTGGCATGAGCTTGATCGACCCCTCCGATTCGCCCCTGACGGCCGGATACGCGGAAGAGCTGTTCAGACTGCGTGAGAAGAAGGGCATGACGCGCGCCGCGGCCGAGCAGGAGGTGCGCAAGCCGCTCGTGTTCGCCAACTTCATGGTGCGCGCGGGGGATGCCGATGGCTCGGTGGCCGGTGCGGTCCATACCACCGCCGACGTGGTGCGTACCGCGATCCAGGTGATCGGAACCGACCCGGCATTCAAGCTCGTGTCGAGCTTCTTCCTGATGATGCTGTGCGAGCCCTTTCACAGTCTGAAGGGCGGCTTGATCTTCTCCGACTGCGGCCTGGTGGTGGATCCGAACGCCGAGGAGTTGTCGGAGATCGCGATGGCGGCCGCCGACAGTGCGCGCAACCTGCTTGGCGAGGAGCCGCGCGTGGCGATGCTGTCGTTCTCCACGAGCGGCAGTGCCAGGCATGCAGCGGTGGACAAGGTCGTTGCCGCGGCCGAACGCGTGAAGGCGCTGCGTCCGGATCTGGCGATCGACGGTGACGTGCAACTCGACGCAGCGATCGTTGCCGAGATCGCCGACCGCAAGCTGCCGCAGTCGCAGGTGAAGGGCAGGGCCAATGTGCTCGTCTTTCCGAACCTCGAGGCGGGCAACATCGGCTACAAGCTGGCCGAGCGCGTCGGCGGCGCGGCGGCCATCGGACCGCTGCTGCAGGGGTTGGCCAGGCCGGCCAATGACCTGTCGCGCGGCTGCAGCGCCGAGGATGTGTTCCATGTCATCGCGGTGACGGTCGTGCAGGCGCACGAGGTTGCAGCCAGGGCCGGGCATTGAATTCGCCGTGTTGCGGTCGGGGTGTGCATGCCGAAGGGACTGCGCTGAACGCTGGAGGGTGACGGGATGAGCATCGACACTGCCGCTGCCCTGCTGGGCGTGATCGCGGTCGGCACCTATTTCCAGACCATCACCGGTTTCGGGCTGGGGATGATCGTCATCGGTGTGAGCAGTGGCTTTGACCTGGCGCCGATCTCGCTGGTGGCGGCCATCATCAGCCTGGTCACCCTGATGAACAGTGCGGTCGCGCTGCCCGGCAAGATGCACCACATCGACTGGCCCGCCGCACGCTTCGTGCTGGCTGGCTCGTTGCCGTCCGCGGTCGCCGGCGTGCTGCTGCTCGAATACATGAGCGAGGCTGCAGCGACCCTGCTGCAACTGCTGCTCGGCTTCACGATCATCTACAGCGGTATTGTCTTCATGTTGCGGCCGGCCCCGCTGGCGCAGCGCTCTTCCAATGGCAGCTTCTTCCTCAGCGGATTCCTGTCGGGCCTGTTCGGCGGGCTGTTCGGCATGGCTGGTCCGCCGGTGATCTTCCACTTCTATCGCCAGCCCTTCGACCTGGCGACGGTGCGCAACATGTTGTTGCTGACCTTCGCCTTCACCGCCGGCACGCGGACCATTTTTGCCGGCACGCAGGGCACGTTCACGCCCGAGGTCTGGGTGCTGATCGGTTTCACCGTTCCGCTGGTAACGCTCGCCACCTTCGCAGGACGGCGCTATCCGCCTCCGTTCTCGCAGATCACGATGAGGCGCATTGCCTTCGGGGTGCTCGTCGTGATCGGTGGCGGGCTCATCTTCAATACCTTTTTCCGCTGATCATCACGATGACGCCGACCCTGCTCCAGATCGTGGGCACTGCGCTGTTCGCGACCGCCGTGCTGCATACCTTCCTGACCAAGCATTTCGAGCGCCTGGCCCACCAGACGCCAGCCCATGCCGGCATCTGGCACCTGCTCGGCGAAGTCGAGGTGGTGTTCGGTTTCTGGGCCTTCGTGCTCCTGGGGTTCATGCTGCTCGCCGGCGGGGCGGAGTCGGCGACAGGGTATCTGGAAAGCCTGAACTACACCGAGCCCGCGTTCGTCTTCGTGATCATGGTGGTTGCCGCCAGCCGGCCGATCCTGCAGCTTTGCGCCCTCGTGTGCCGCGCTCTGGCGCGATACGTACCGGTTGCCGACGGCCTGGCGTTCTATTTCGTGTGCCTGTCGGTGGTCCCGCTGCTCGGATCCTTCATCACCGAGCCGGCGGCGATGACGCTTGCCGCGCTCCTGCTGCGTGACGATATCTATGCACAGCGGGTGTCGCACGGGCTCAAGTACGTGACGCTGGGCACGCTGTTCGTAAACGTATCGATCGGTGGCACGCTGACCCACTTTGCCGCTCCGCCAGTGTTGATGGTGGCAGCGCGGTGGGACTGGGATCTGTGGTACATGTTCGGCCACTTTGGCTCGAAAGCGGCCGTGGCCGTGATCATCAACGCGGCGGTCGCCGCATGGCTGTTCCGGCGCGAGCTGACGGGCCTGAGCTTGCGCCCCGACAGCGGCCAGCGCACCGTGCCGGTGACGCTGATCGCGCTTCATGTCTGCTTTCTCGCCGGCATCGTCTATTTCGCCCATCACCCCGAAGTGTTCGTCGGCCTGTTCCTTTTCTTTCTCGGCGTGGCCGAAGGCTACAAGCATCACCAGGACCGGTTGATGCTGCGCGAGGGCTTGCTGGTGGCCTTCTTCCTCGCCGGCCTGGTCACCCTCGGCGCACAGCAGCAATGGTGGCTGCAGGACCTGCTTGGCGGTATGGACGCGGACGTGCTGTTCTACGGCGCGACGCTGCTCACCGCGATCACCGACAACGCTGCGCTGACCTATCTCGGTTCGCTGGTCGAGGGCACCGACACCGCATTCCGTCACGCTCTCGTCGCCGGGGCCGTGACCGGAGGCGGGCTCACGGTCATCGCCAACGCGCCCAACCCTGCAGGGTTCGCGATCCTGCGCGGGCATTTCGATCATGAGTCGATCAACCCGCTCGGCCTGCTGATTACCGCACTGCCGCCCACGCTGGTGGCGGTGCTGGCGTTCAGGGTTCTGTGAACGGCAGTCGGCTTTCGGGTTGTTATAACAATTGGTGCTATGGATAGGGGTGATCAATAACCCGAATCGCCTTATCCTCTCCTCAAATGTTGCGGACCCGTAATCCGCAAGCTTTGGCGGGGGCCTTGAGCTGCCGCTTCGCGCCACGAGAGGAGCCACTGATGCTTGAACTGCTGACCGCTTTCGTCGCCCTGGGCGTCGTCCTGTTCATTTCCTACTTCAAGGGACGCGCGAAGAAACAGGACGCAGTCTCGACAGCGCTCGAGTCGCCGAGCGAGGTCGCGCGCCTCTACCTCCGTCATGCGCAGGATGCGGATGCGTACTGGCTTCACGTGCAGTTCCGCGACGGCAGGAAGCGTGTGCTCGCTGCACCCTGGGAGGCTGCCGACACGCTGCAGCTACTCGGCCAGCGGGGACTGCGGCTCTCCGATGATGACGCTCAACTGTGGGCCCGCCACGCGGCGGCGAAAGCGCTCGCCGCCGCTGCTCCGAACGCGCAACCGGCCCCGGATCGAGACGCCGGTCTGGCTCGCATCAAGGCGGGCGCGGGCGCCTGATCCGGGTTCGGGCCATCAAGGGCTCGGGGGCGTGCTCAGGCGCCAGGCCCCGGCCGTGATCGGCAGCAGTGCCGCCACCGCTGCAGTGGCGATCACGTGCGTGGTGTCCTGCACCGGATCATGGACGTCGAGCCCGCCGAACACCACCGTCACCTCCGCGCGCCCGCGCGGCAGCGTCGCCGCCACCGCGGCAGCATCGACCTTGTCCGGCTGCTGCACGCCGATCGTGACCTGCACCCGCATGTCGCGGTGGTCATAGCCGAGCGACTTGAACAGCACGATGGAGGAGTGGTGCAGGGCATCCTGCACCGCGCGGCAGGCGGCCTTGGTGTAGTCGCCGCCGTAGAGGTCGTTGCCGGCCCCCATCTCCAGGATGATGCGTTTCTCAGTCATCGCTGCGCTCCATGTCGAATGACACCACGATCGCGGCGTTGGCGATCACGGTAGGGCCGGTGCCGTCGGGCTTGGTGACGTCCAGTCCGCCGGGCACGACCCGGATCGTGGGTTGGCCGTAGGGAAAGATGCCGAGCAGGGCCGTGGTGTCCACCGCTTCCGGCTTCTGCACGCCGATCTCCACGTCGATCAGCATCGCCTCGCGCGGGAAGTCGAAGGCCGTCGCTATGTTGAGCGAGTTGTGCCACAGCGCGTCGCGGATCGCGCGCGCCGCGGCCTGGGTGTAGTCCTGGCTGCGGATCGAAGTCCCCATGCCGAACTGCGTGACCATGCGGGTTTTGGCCATTGTCAGTGCTCCCTTGTCGTGTGTGCCCGGGCGACGGTGCGGTCGTCGCCCGGCGCGTTCAGCCGGGCGTGTAGCTCCGGATGGCGAAATGCTTGGTTGTGGTTTCGATCACTTCCCAGTAGCCGCGGAAACCGTCCGGGATCAGGAACGCATCGCCGGCGCGGAAGGTCTGCGCGCTGCCGTCGGCCGCGATCAGGCGGACATGGCCGCTGACGATGTAGCAGAACTCGTCGCGGTCGGTGAATGCATGCCATCGCCCGGGCGTGCTGGTCCAGGTGCCGGCGCTGAAGTCTCCGGCCGGGTTCTCGAAGAAGGTGGTGCTCTGATGCTGCGGGTCGCCTTCGACGACGCGGCCGGGCAGGTCGGCGAGCCGTCTGCTCTCCCGCTGTCCGTCGTCCTGGCTGAAATCGATGACCTTGATCGTCATTGTCGTGGGGCCTCGTCGGTCGATGAAGTGCAGTGCCCGGGTGTTCGTTTCCGGCGCGCGCTTCAGCGCCGGTGGCGGCCACCGAACAGTTGCACGATGTCGAAGAACAATTCATTGTCCAGCCCGCGCGTCATGTCGGTGGCCAGGCAACGGCGGTAGAAGGGGCTGAGGTCGAGGCCGACGCCGAGGCCGAGGATCTCCACGGCGCCCTGCTGCTCGCGGCGCGCGACCACGTCCTTGAGGTGGTTGTCGAGGTAGAACGGGTCGTTGGCCAGCCCGGTGGCGCCGTCCGCCGGGCAGCCGTCGGAGATCACGACCAGGATGCGCCGGGCCTCGCCGCGCGCCAGCATGCGGTTGCACGCCCAGTCCACCGCTTCGCCGTCGATGCCTTCGCGGAACAGATCGGCCTTGAACAGCGCGGCGATGTCGGCGCGGGCCCGCCGCCAGCTGCGGTCGGCGTCCTTGAACACCATGTGGCAGACCTCGTTCAGGCGTCCCGGGCGGGGCGGGCGGCCACGGGCGAGCCATTCGCGGTGGGCGCGGCCGCCGTTCCAGGCGCCGGTGGTGAAGCCGAGCAGCTCAGTGCGCACGCCCACCATCTCGAGCGCGCGGATCATGATGTCGACCATCATCGCCACCGGCTCGATGTGCGCCTTCATCGAGCCCGAGCAGTCGAGCAGGAAGCTCACCACGCAGTCGGCCGCCGGCTTGTACTGCTCCTGCCGGAACAGGCGGCGCTCGGTCGGCGAACTCACCAACTGGCTCAGGCGGCGGCCGTCGATGTGGCCTTCCTCCTCGCCGAACAGCCAGCCGTCGCGGCGCGGCTCGGCGATGATGGCGGCGAACATGCGCGCCAGCCGCGGCAGGTTGATGCCCTGGGCGGCAATGCGCTTGTCCAGCCGTTCGCGGTATTCGCGCAGCAGGGCCTTGCGCACCAGCGTTCCGGCCTGCACCTCGGTGTCGTAGCGGGTGGTGAATACGTGGTAGGCCTGCTCGGCGTCCTCGAAGGCCTTGCTGTGGCCGGTCAGGGCGGCGGAGATGCCGTCCTCGTCGCCGTCGTCGCGGTCGAAGTCGAGCAGCAGGGCGAAGCCGCGTCGTATCTCCTCGTCCTTCGACTCGGCCTCGTCACCGTCGGCGGAGGCCGCGGTCTCGGCGCGGATGGTCTCGGCGACGATGCGCGCGATCTCCAGCGCATGAGGCGCGAAGCGGCTCTGGTCGTGGCGATGGCGGCGGATGCCGGCGAGCGCGCTGCCGAGCTGGGACACGAGCGAGAAGCGGGTGCTCTCGATGTAGTCCTCGGTCTCTTCCAGCACCGGCTTGGTGGTCAGCCGCGACCAGCAGATCTGCGCCACAGTGTACAGCAGGATGCCGAGCCGCCCCTCGGTGAGCCCGGAACGGTAGAAGGCGCGCGACCAGTTCTCGAAGCGGTGCTGGAGGTTGGCGGCCATGCCCGGCATGTCGGCGGGCGCGAGGGTCTCGACGCGTAGCTGCTCGAGCAGTTCGAACAGCAGGCGCTCGATCGGGTCGGTGGGGCACAGGCTGCGGTGCAGCTCGGCGTCCGAATGCAGCAGGCGAAGCGCCATGCCGTCGGCGGCGGCGCGACAGTCGGCGAAGTCGTCGTGGTCGGGGTCGATGCGCAGATGCGGTGCATGCATCGGCAGCGGCCGCGATCCGCGGTGCAGGCGCCGGCCGCGGTAGTGCAGCGCGGCGTCACCGGTCAGCGCACGCAGGGTGGCCGCGCACAGTTCCTCGACCTTCTGCTGCCGCTTCGCGTTCTGCTGCGCGGTGGCCATCATTGCGCTTCCGACGCGCGCATCCAGGATTCGTCCAGCTCCTCGCCGAAGCAGCGCTGGTAGTACTCGGCGACGATGGGCCGCTCGACCTCGTCGCACTTGTTGAGGAAGGACAGGCGGAAGGCCAGCGCCGGGTTGCGGAAGATCTCGCAGTTCTCGGCCCAGGTGATGACGGTGCGCGGAGACATCAGCGTAGAGATGTCGCCGGCCGCGAAACCCTTGCGGGTGAGATCGGCGACCGCCACCATCGACGCGATCAGCTTGCGGCCCTTGTCGTAGTTCTTGCCCGGCACGCGCGCGAGCACGATCGCGACTTCTTCCTCGCGCGGCAGGTAGTTCAGCGTGGCGACGATGTTCCAGCGGTCCATCTGCGCGTGGTTCAGGACCTGGGTGCCGTGGTACAGGCCCGACAGGTTGCCGAGGCCGACGGTGTTGGCGGTGGCGAACAGGCGGAACCAGGGGTGGGGGTGGATAACGCGGTTCTGGTCGAGCAGGGTGAACTTGCCGTCGCGCTCGAGGATGCGCTGGATCACGAACATCACGTCGGGGCGGCCGGCGTCGTACTCGTCGAAGATCAGCGCCACCGGGCGCTGCAGCGCCCAGGGCACGATGCCTTCCTGGAATTCCGTCACCTGCAGGCCCTCGCGCACGACGATGGCGTCCTTGCCGACGAGGTCGAGACGGCTGATGTGGCCGTCCAGGTTCACCCGCACGCAGGGCCAGTTCAGGCGCGCGGCCACCTGTTCAATATGGGTGGACTTGCCGGTGCCGTGCAGACCCTGCACCATCACGCGCCGGTTGCGGCTGAAGCCGGCGAGGATGGCCAGGGTGACGTCCGGATTGAAACGGTAGGCGTCATCGACGTCCGGCACGTGGTCGTCCCGCTCGGCGAAGGCCGGCACCTTGAGATCGCTGTCGATCCCGAACACCTCGCGCACCGACACCATTCGGTCGGGGTGGCTCAACACGCTTTCCGTCACGGCAGTCTCCTCGTTTTCCGTTGCGTTGATCCGCGCCTGCGGAGCATTCCGCCACGAAATCGCCGGATGCCCATCGCAGCCGGTGACGCATCATAGACGAATTTCAAAAAAACATTCAATACGTACCGTTTTTTAGAATTTGTTGTTGACCTTTTGATTTTTGGGCCCTAGAGTTCGTCTCAGCATCTCGGATATCGGAACATTTTGTACCGATTTAGACGACCATAGACGGGAGACACTCCATGAGCCAGA
>JAFEFC010000054.1:0-845 GCA_018240785.1 Pseudomonadota bacterium
TTACTTGATGAAGCTCAGCTGCGTGTTGATCTTCTCCAGCACGGGCTTCTTCTTCTCGTTGAACACGGCCTTGTTCTGCTGGATGAGGTTGTTGCCCTTGGTGTCGATCGAGATGATCAGCGGGCCGAACTCGCGCACGCGGTTGACCCACAAGGTCTCGGGCATGCCCAGGTCCTGCCACTCGGCGCCCTCGATCTCCTCGACCAGCGTCGCTGCCAGCACGGCACACCCGCCCGGGAAGATGGCATGCACCGCCTTGTTCTCCTGGCAGCCGGCGGCCGTCTCCGGCCCCATGCCGCCCTTGCCCACGATCAGCTTCACGCCGGTCTGCTTGATGAACTCACGCTCGAACTTCTCCATGCGCATGCTCGTCGTCGGGCCGATCGAGACCATCTCGAACGTGCCGTCGTCCTTCTTGCGCACGATCGGACCGGCGTGGAAGATCGCCCCGCCTTCGAGATCGACCGGTAGCTCCCGGCCTTGCTCGATCAGGCGGCGGTGCGCCACGTCGCGGCAGGTCACCAGGCGGCCGGTCAGATAGACGACGTCACCGACCTCCAGGTCTTCGAGGTCTTCGTCACGGATGGGGGTCGTCAGGATCTTTTTCACAGCACCACTCCTTCGTGGGACAGGATTTCGTAGGACAGGTCGGCGTTGATGCGGATCTTGCCGCGGCGGTGCGCCCAGCAACCGGTGTTGACGGCCACGCCGATGGTCGAGGGATGGCGGGCGGACGATTCGATGTTGACGCCCATCACGCTGTTGTTGCCGGTCAGGCCCTGAGGGCCGATGCCGATCTCGTTGAGGCCCTGCTCGAGCAGTTCCTCCATCAGTGCGGCGCGCGG
>JAFEFC010000054.1:1008-6578 GCA_018240785.1 Pseudomonadota bacterium
TCCGGCACGATGCGCCAGTCCAGCCACGGAATGTTGGTGCCGGTGTTGGTGCCGGTGTTCTTCTCGTCGAAGGTCTCGACCGCGTTGTGGCGCAGCGGGCCGATGCGGGTCGCCTCGGCCGTCGCCTCCTTCAGGATCTCTTCCAGTTCGCCGAGCAGCGGGAAGTTGGCGCCGGCCTCGACGAAATACTGGATGACGCCGGTGTCCTGGCAGCTCGGGCGGTTCAGCTTGTCGGCCGCTTCCTGGTTGCCCGCCATCGAGTCGTACACCGACTTGGCCAGCGGGTTGGTTTCCAGTGTGCGAAGTTCGGCCAGTTTGGCCTTCACGTCCTTGGGCAGACGCTTGCCGATGTAGGCGGTGAACTTCGCCATCACGTCGGTGAGTGCCGCGATCTGGGTCTCTCTTTGCATTTCGGTCTCCTTTGGGGGGTCGGATCGAGGGGCCCCGTTCCCGGGGCACCCTTGAAGTCAATGCGGGGTGGGTCGAGCGATCAGCCCGGGAAGAAGGGGAAGAAGATCAGCAGCAAGGGGATGCTGACGGCACCGGACACGAAGATCAGTGGCAGGCCCGCGCGGACGAAGTCCATGAAGCGGTAGCCTCCGGCGGCGAGCACCATCGTGTTGGCCGGCATGCCGATCGGCGTGGCGTAGGCGCAGGAGCCGCCGATAACGATCGCCATCAGCACGGCCCGCGGGTCGGCGCCAATGCTCGCCGCGATCGACAGTCCGATCGGAACCAGCAACGCAGTGGTTGCGGTGTTCGACATGAAGTTGGTCAGCACGCAGGCGATGCCGAAGATCACCACCAGCAGCAGCACCGGCGACGCGTCGTTGCCCAGCATCCCCATCACGGTCGTCGCCACGGCCGCCCCGGCGCCGGTGGTCTCGAGCGCGGTAGCCAGCGACAGCGTGCCGCCGAAGATGAAGATGGTCTGCGAGTCGATCGCCTTGTAGGCCTGCTTCTCGGTGAGCACGCCGGTCAGCACGATCAGCACCGCGCCCACCGAGCCGATGATGTGCAGCGGAATGCCGATGCTGCGCTCGAAGATCATGCCGGCGATGCTTGCCAACAGGATCCCGAGCGAGGTGTATTGCTTCCACTTCGGCACATGCGAGTAGTCGGTCTTGCCACTGTGCGTGTCGTCGTAGGGGTCGGCCGAGTTGTTGCCAGCCGGCAGCAGGCGATGACCAAACAAGGCGAAGTACGCAATGCCGCACAACAGCATCGGCAAGCCGATCTTGGCGTACTCGAAGAAGCCGAATTCCGCCCCCATGGGCTGCAACGCACTTTGCGCGATCAGGTTTCCAGGTGCGCCAATCAGGGTGAGGTTTCCACCCATGGCCGCCGCGAATACCAGCGGCATCAACAGGCGTGAGCGCGCGAAGCCGGATTTGGCCGCAATACCGATGACGACCGGGATCAATACGGCGGCGGTGCCGGTGTTGGACAGCACACCGGACAGCAAGCCGACGATCAGCATGATGGCGACGATCAACTGGCGCTCTGTCTTGGCGAACCGGGTCACCAGCCCGCCAATCCTGTTCGCCATCCCGGTCTCGAACAGTGCGCCACCGACGATGAACATGGCAACGAACAGAATGACGTTGGTGTTGATGAAGCCGTTGAACGCGACCTTGGCATCGAGCACGCCCGTCAGCACGAGCGACAGACAGACGATCACCGAAGTCAGTGCGAGCGGGATCTTCTCCCAGACGAACATCACTGCCGCGAATAGAAGCAGCAGCAGGGTGATTTCCATGGGACTCATCGAGGTTTCCTCCTTTTTTGGGCGTAGCGCCCCCCTGACGCGCTTCGCGTCATGAAGGGTGTGCGTCGGGCGGTTCGGCCGTGAAAGCCGGGCTACCCGTCTCTTTCGTGTTGGATTTGCTCAGCTCGGCGCGCAACGCACCGGCGCTTCGCGTCAGGCGACCGGCGGCTGCGCGCTGGCCAGGAACTCGCACACAGCGCGGGTCACTTCCGCGGTCTTCGCCGTGCCGCCGAGGTCACCGGTATGCAGGGCAGGATTCGCAGTGACATGCTCGATGGCCTGCATCAGGTGCGCAGCCGCGGCAGGTTCCCCGAGATGCTCGAGCATCAGCACCGCCGACCAGAACGAACCGACCGGGTTGGCCAGGCCCTTGCCCATGATGTCGAAGGCAGAGCCGTGGATCGGTTCGAACATGGAGGGGTAACGCCGCTCGGGATCGATGTTGCCGGTGGGCGCGATACCCAGGCTGCCAGCCAGTGCGGCGGCAAGATCGCTGAGAATGTCGGCGTGGAGGTTGGTGGCGGCAATGGTGTCCAGCGAGGCCGGGCGGTTCACCATGCGCGCGGTTGCTGCATCGACCAGCTCCTTGTCCCAGGTGACGTCGGGGAACTCGCGCGCAATTTCCGTAGCGATCTCGTCCCACATGACCATCGCGTGACGCTGGGCGTTGCTCTTGGTGATCACGGTCAGCTGCCTGCGCGGCCTCGACTGGGCCAGCTTGAAGGCGAAGCGCAGGATGCGCTCCACACCGACACGCGTCATTACCGAAACGTCGGTTGCAGCCTCGATCGGGTGGCCCTGGTGCACCCGCCCGCCGACGCCCGAATACTCGCCCTCGGAGTTCTCGCGCACGATCACCCAGTCGAGATCCTGGGGACGGCAGCGCTTGAGCGGTGCATCGATACCCGGCAGGATGCGCGTCGGCCGGATGTTGGCGTACTGGTCGAAGCCCTGGCAGATCTTCAGGCGCAGACCCCACAGCGTGATGTGATCCGGGATGTCGGGATCACCGGCCGAGCCGAACAGAATCGCGTCCTTCTGGCGCAGGGCGTCGAGACCGTTCTCGGGCATCATCACGCCGTGCTTGCGGTGGTAGTCACCCCCCCAGTCGAAGTCCTCGAACTCGAGGCTGAACGCATTCTGCTGCGCAGCGATGGATTCAAGCACTGTACGTGCCGCCGGTATGACCTCCTTGCCGATACCGTCGCCAGGGATGGTTGCGATGCGATAGTTTTTCATCAGTTGTCTCCAGTCCATTGGTGTAGCGGGTGACTGCAATGTATGGACTCGTGGCGCTCCGAGCGCGCTCTCTCGTTCAAACCATGATTAACCTGAAGGCAACATTCATGCGAACGACAGGCCTTGAAGCTCGCTTGCCGCCGCTCACGGTCATCCGAGGAGCGAAGGGCTGACCCACAGTTCAAACTTGCGCCTGACCGGCCTCGACCACGGTGAGTGCGGTCATGTTGATGATGCGGCGCACGGTCGCCGAGGGGGTCAGCACATGCACCGGCTTGGCTGCGCCGAGCAGGATCGGGCCGATGGTCACGCCTTCCCCGGCGGCGTTCTTGAGCAGGTTGAAGGCGATGTTGGCCGCGTCCAGCGTCGGGAAGATCAGCAGGTTGGCATCCTCGCGCATGCGCGCATTGGGGAAGATCTGCAGCCGATGTTTGGCGTCGAGCGCCGAGTCGCCGTGCATCTCGCCTTCCACCTGCAGCTCGGGATGGTGCTCGTGCAGCAGGTGCAGCGCGGCGCGCATCTTCTCGGCGGTCGGCGAATCGGCCGAACCAAAGGACGAATGCGACAGCAGCGCCACCCTCGGCTCGATGCCGAAACGCTTCATTTCGTCGGCCGCGAGCAACGTCATCTCGACCACCTGCTCGGCGGACGGGTCGTAGTTGACGTAGGTGTCGGCGAGGAACAGCGTGCGCTCGGGCAGGGTGACGAGGTTCACCGTGTACAGGTTATCCACCCCGGGACGGCGACCGAGCACGGTCTCGATGAAATCGAGGTGCAGGCGGTGCATGCCGTAGGTGCCGCAGATCAGGCCGTCGCCGTAGCCGAACTTCAGCAGCAGCGCACCGATCAGCGTGGTGCGGCGGCGGACTTCCTTCTTCGCGTACTCCACCGACACGCCCTTGCGCTCCATCAGCGCGTGGTAGTGCTGCCACAACTGGTTGAAGCGCGGGTCCGAATCGGGATTGACCAGTTCGTAGTCGCGATCGACCGCCATGCGCAGGCCGAAACGCTCGATGTTGTTGATGACCACGTCGGGCCGGCCGATCAGGATCGGGCGCGCCAGGCCCTCGTCCACCACCTGCTGCACCGCGCGCAGCACCTTCTCGGATTCGCCTTCCGAGAAGATGATGCGCTTCGGGTTCTCGCGCGCGGCGGCGAACACCGGCTTCATGATCAGGCCCGAGTGCCACACGAAGTTGTTGAGCTGGCTGCGGTAGGCGGCCCAGTCAGTGATCGGACGCGTCGCCACGCCCGAGGCCATGCCGGCCTCGGCCACCGCGGGCGCGATCTTGACGATCAGGCGCGGATCGAAGGGGCGCGGAATGATGTACTCGGGACCGAATCCGGCGACCTTCTCGCCGTAGGCTGCGGCGACGATGTCGCTCTGCTCGACGCGCGCGAGTTCGGCGATCGCCTTCACCGCGGCGAGCTGCATCTCGTCGGTGATCGTGGTCGCGCCGACGTCGAGCGCGCCGCGGAAGATGAAGGGGAAGCACAGCACGTTGTTGACCTGGTTCGGATAGTCCGAACGCCCGGTGGCGATGATCGCGTCGTCGCGCACCTTCTTGACCTCCTCGGGGAGGATCTCGGGGGTCGGGTTGGCCAGCGCGAGGATCAGCGGATTGGGCGCCATCTTCGCCACCATCTCGCCCTTGAGCACGCCGCCGGCCGACAGGCCGAGGAACACATCGGCGCCTTCGATGACCTCAGTGAGCTTGCGGGCGTCGGTCTTCTTGGCGTAGCACGCCTTGATCGGATCCATCAGCGCGGTGCGGCCTTCATAGACCACGCCCTCGATGTCGGTGACCCAGATGTTCTCGACCGGGATGCCCAGCTTCACCAGCAGGCCGAGGCAGGCAAGCGCCGCAGCACCGGCGCCGGAGGTCACCAGCTTGACCTTGTCCAGCTCCTTGCCCTGCATCTGCAGGCCGTTGAGGATGGCCGCGCCGACCACGATCGCGGTGCCATGCTGGTCGTCGTGGAAGACCGGGATCTTCATGCGCTCGCGCAGCTTCTGCTCGATGTAGAAGCACTCCGGTGCCTTGATGTCCTCCAGGTTGATGCCGCCGAAGGTGGGCTCGAGCGCGGCGATCATGTCGATCAGCTTATCGGCGTCGGGCTCGTCGATCTCGAGGTCGAAGACGTCGATGCCGGCGAACTTCTTGAACAGCACGCCCTTGCCTTCCATCACCGGCTTGGCGGCGAGCGGGCCGATGTTGCCCAGGCCGAGCACGGCGGTACCGTTGGTGACCACGCCGATGAGGTTGGAGCGCGCGGTGAGTTCGGCCGCCTGCGCCGGGTCCTCGACGATCGCGTCGCAGGCCGCGGCCACGCCGGGCGAGTAGGCCAGCGACAGGTCGCGCTGGTTGGACAGCACCTTGGTGGGCGTCACCGAGATCTTGCCCGGGCGCGGATAGCGGTGGTAGTCGAGCGCTGCTGCGCGAATCAGTTCATCCATGGTCTTGTTCCTGTCTCATCCTGTTCATGCCGTGCCTGCCAAGGCACACGGAGGGGGGCGCACCTCGCCCCCCTTCCGCGGCTTACTTGATGAAGCTCAGCTGCG
>JAFEFC010000055.1 GCA_018240785.1 Pseudomonadota bacterium
ACTGGGCGCTGGGCATAATGGCCGAAGTCTGCCTTCGTCTCGCCCGGGTTGCCGAACCGTGCTACAGGGAACTGAAGGGAGGGTATTGCTGGCCACCGCCCTCCTCAGGGCATCGGGGCCAAGCGGGCAAACAAGGGCACACTGCAAAGCGGTTTTTCGCTACGGCTCATTGATCACCTGAAGCAATCTGCCCTCATGTCCGTCGGCGTTGCCGACAGCATGCCCAGGTAGCCAAGACCTTCAAGGCTACGGTGTGTTGCGACGCACAGGTCTTTCTCTTCGCCAAGCCGTTCCCGGCGCTTTCTTCCACCCCTGGGGCAGTCACAGCCCCGGCGGGCTGTGCTGCCTCCGATTCATTCGAGGACAACACCATGCCTGCCACCCATCCTTCCAAGACGCTGCATCGCATCGACGAATGCCCCGACCTGATGGCCGACGGCTGCATCGGTGACGAGAACGGCAACCTGATCTTTCTCTCCATCTGGGCACGTGACACTGCGGTCCAGGAATTCCTCGCCCGTCTGACCCTCGGCCGGGATGAACAGGGACTGGATCAGTTCCACGTCATCACCGAGCAGGACGCATCCATCCCGGTCTTCGTCGGCAACGTCGAGAACCTGGAAAAGCGCATCACCCGCGCCTATCGGCGAACGCTGTTCGGTTCGCTGACGAATGTGTGGCTGTTCGATCGTCGCTGCGTGAAGCCAGACAAGGCCAACGCCAGCGCGCTGGCGCTTCTGCCCAGGGATTCCGCTCACCGGCTCGACCGGCTGTGGACGCTGGTGCAGGACACCTGCCCGCTGCCACTGCTCGACCACTGGCGCGACACCGTGCTGGAGCTGTTGCAGACACGGCGGATGCTGACCGGTCTTCCCTTGGCCCTCGGGCCGCTGGAAGGCCATCGGCTGGCCCTCGATGTCCCGGCGCTGACGAAGGCGTTGGGCGAGCTGATCCGCAACGGCACCCTCGGCGCCACGCAGTACGAACTGGCCGCGAACGCACCGCTTCGGCGTGTGGCGTGAGCCATCCCCACGGGCATGCGCGCCGCGCGTGCCCGCCTTCCCTCATCCATCACCAGGAGAAATCCATGACACTCATGTTTCCGCGCCTGGCGCGCAATTTCATTCGTAACGGCTACTTCCCCACGGATGAACCCACGCTCGAAAGAGCGCTCGCCGCACTGGCGCCCGCCGACGGGCCGATGTGCATCCTCGATCCCTGCGCCGGCGAAGGCGTGGCGATTGCCGAAGCCGCCCACGCCCTCGGGCGTGAGCAGGTCCAGGCCTTCGCCGTCGAGTACGACGCCGAGCGTGCCCGCCACGCACGGCAACTGGTCGATCGCTGCATCCACGGCGACCTGATGGACACCTTGATCTCGCGCCAGTCCTTCGGGCTGTTGTGGCTGAACCCGCCGTATGGCGACCTGAGCAAGGACGTGAACGGCAACATCGGGTATCAGGGCCAGGGCCGCGCGCGGCTGGAGAAGCTGTTCTACCAGCGCGCGCTGCCGCTGCTGCAGTACGGTGGCGTGCTGATCTTCATCGTGCCGGCCTACGTGCTCGACGCCGAGCTGGTCGGCTGGCTGACACGCCACTTCGCCGATCTGCGCATCTACCGTGCGGTGGAAACGCAGTTCAAGCAGGTGGTGGTCTTCGGTCGCCGGGTTCGCCAGCGCGACCAGGCGTCGGAGTCGGCCAAGGCCGCGCGTGGTCTGTTGCTGAAGATCGGGCAAGGCGAGACGCAGGCCGAGGAATTGCCGATCGAATGGCCGTTCCTGCCGTACACCGTCCCCGTCAGCCCGGCCGAGCCGGAGCACTTCTATCGCGTGACGATGGAGCCCGAGCAGTTCGCCGATGAAGTCGGCCGGCTGGAGGGACTCTGGCCGGCGCTCGATACGCACCTGGCCGCCGCACAGCAGTCGCTGCGGCCACCTGCGCGGGCCCTGTCCCACTGGCATCTCGCCCTGGCCTTGGCTGCGGGCGCGATCTCCGGCGCGGTGACTTCCAGGACTGGGCGCGTGCTTGTCGTCAAAGGTGATACCCACAAGGAGAAGACGCTCCAGACGGAATACACCGAACGCGACGACGGCTCCGTGGCCGAGACGCGCATCCTCACCGACAAGTTCGTGCCGGTCATCCGCGCCTGGGACATGACGCCGGGCTCCCCGACACGGGGCGAGGTGCTGACCATCCGCTGATTCTTGTTTCCCGACGGCTCGCCGTCATGCCTTTTCACCCACCGGGGTCATGTCGCCCCAAAGGGGTGCCGTGGCCCGCTTTTCCGAAAGGAGAAACCACCATGGCACTCGCAGTCATCAACCTCGCGTCGCAAGCACGCTTTTCCCCGGGGCAGTTGGTCATGACCATCGGCGTCGACGATCTGGTCCGACAGGGCCGGCTTAACCCCTCGCCGTACCTGCGCCGCCATCTTCATGGCGATTGGGGCGACCTGGACGACAGCGATCGACGGCAGAACGACGCCGCGCTGAAGTCCGGTGAGGATCGTCTGTTCTCGTCCTACCAGGTCACGCGCGACCTGAAGCTCTGGATCATCACCGAATGGGATCGCAGCGTCACCACACTGCTGTTGCCCAGCGAATACTGATCCGCATCCAGCGGCCTCGCGCCGCTTCTTTCTTCCCACCCAGGGGCATGTCACCGCCCCGTTGGGGAGGTGCATGCCCCATTGCTTTGGAGCATCACCATGTCCCTCAATCTCGAAACCGTTCCCGAAACCGCTATGCAGGGCGACCTGCTCGAAACGGCCGCTTCACCCCTCACCCTCAGCCTGCAGGACTTCGTATCGGAGTTCGGCGACGAGCTGCTCGATTCGCTCAACCGCGCCAATCCTCCGGTCTACACCGGCCAGGTGCGGGTGCATCGGCAACTGATCCTCGCCGCGCTCAAGCGCAAGCTGTTCCCGGCGCAAGCCGATGTGGTCCACGCCGTCACCGAGCTTTTGGTCGATCGTGGCGAACGCGCCGCGATCGTCAATGGCGAGATGGGCTGCGGCAAGACGACGGTGGGTATTGCCACCGCCGCCGTGCTCAATGCCGAAGGCTACCGCCGCACCCTGGTGCTCTCGCCACCCCACCTGGTCTACAAGTGGCGGCGCGAAATCCAGGAGACGGTGGCCGGCGCCAAGGTCTGGGTGCTCAATGGCCCGGACACGCTGGTCAAGCTGCTGAAACTGCGCGAGCAGTTGGGCGTGCCGGCTCAGGGCCAGGAGTTCTTCGTCCTGGGCCGCGTGCGGATGCGGATGGGGTTCCACTGGAAACCTGCCTTCGTTCGGCGGCGCACGCCTCACGGCGACGTGGGGGCCTGCCCGGATTGCGGGCATGTCATCACCGACCTCGACGGCGAGCCGATCAACCCGGTTGAGCTGGAAGCCGAGGAGTCCCGCCGCAAGTGCAGCCACTGCCGTGCACCGCTGTGGTCGTTGATCCGTCCCAGAGGTCTGTCCGCCAGCGACCAGTCCTCGACCGTGCTCAAGGCACTGAAGCGTATTCCAACCATCGGGGAAGTCACCGCGCAGAAGCTGATGCAGAAGTTCGGCGACGCCTTCCTCGCGTCGATGCTCGGGGACAACATCCACGAGTTCATCAACCTGATGGACGACCGCGGCGAGTTGGTCTTCTCGGATCGGCAAGCTCACCGGATGGAACGCGCGATGGCCAACATGGAGTTCGGCTTCGGCGAGGGCGGCTACCAGCCGTCCGAGTTCATCAAGAGGCAGCTTCCCCAAGGTACGTTCGACCTGCTCATCGCCGACGAGGCGCACGAGTACAAGAACGGCGGCTCCGCCCAGGGCCAGGCCATGGGGGTGTTGGCGGCCAAGGCGCGCAAGACGCTGCTGCTCACCGGCACACTGATGGGCGGCTACGGCGACGACCTGTTCCACCTGCTGTTCCGAGCCCTGCCGGGGCGGATGATCGAAGACGGCTACCGGCCGACGAAGAGCGGCAGCATGACCTCGGCCGCGATGGCGTTCATGCGCGATCACGGCGTGCTCAAGGACATCTATTCCGAGAGCACCGGCACGGCGCACAAGACCGCCAAGGGTACCAAGGTATCGGTGCGCACGGTCAAGGCGCCGGGCTTCGGCCCGAAGGGCGTGCTGCGTTGCGTTCTGCCGTTCACGGTCTTCCTCAAGTTGAAGGACATCGGCGGCAATGTGCTGCCGCCCTACGACGAGGAATTTCGCGAAGTCGCGATGGACACGGCGCAAGCTGCGGCCTATCGCGATCTGGCGGGTCGGCTGACCCAGGAGCTGAAGCAGGCCCTGGCGAAGCGCGACACGACGCTGCTCGGTGTAGTTCTCAATGTGCTGCTGGCCTGGCCGGACTGCTGCTTCCGGTCGGAAACGGTGGTGCATCCGCGCACGCGCAACACCTTGGCGTTCGTCCCTGCTCAGTTCAACGAGCTGGAGGTGATGCCCAAGGAGCGCGAGCTGATCGAGATCTGCAAGCAGGAGAAGGCGGAAGGTCGCAAGACCCTGGTCTATTCGGTCTACACCGGCACGCGCGACACCACGTCGCGCCTGAAGGTGCTGCTGGAGCAAGAAGGCTTCAAGGTGGCGGTACTGCGCGCGAGCGTGGATGCCTCCCGCCGCGAGGACTGGATCGCCGAGCAGTTGGACCGTGGCATCGACGTGCTCATCACCAATCCCGAGCTGGTGAAAACCGGCCTGGACCTGCTGGAGTTCCCGACCATCGTGTTCCTCCAGTCGGGCTACAACGTGTATTCGCTGCAGCAGGCCGCCCGGCGCTCATGGCGCATCGGCCAGAAGCAGCCCGTACGCGTGATCTATCTCGGCTACGCCAACTCCTCGCAGATGACCTGCCTGGGGTTGATGGCCAGGAAGATCATGGTCTCCCAAAGCACGTCGGGAGACGTACCCGAGTCGGGCCTGGATGTTCTGAACCAGGATGGTGATTCCGTCGAGGTCGCACTGGCCCGGCAGCTTGTCACGGTCTGATCCATGTGCCCATGCCGGTGGCCCCTCGGGGTCGCCGGCTTCTTTCCACGGCCCTTCGGGGCCGCTTTTCTTGGGCGTATGACAGTCCATAGCGCTGCCCCGCCATGTATTCGGGCGGGCGTCAGTGCGTTTTGTTTGCTGCCCGCAGGCCAAGCAGCGGCGATGGTGAGCGCTCCTTGTTCCAGGGAAGCGCCTCCATGCAACCATCCATCCGCGTTGTCCACCGCCTGGCCCTCGCCGCTGGCTTGCTGGCCGGCAGCCTGTTGGCCGCCGGCTGCGCCACGACCGCCGCGCCGTCTGTGCCAGCGGTGCCGGCCGCGTCACCCACCGCCGTCGCGCCGGAGCCCGGTTTCGTTCCGGTGGCCCGCTACGGCCGCTACACCCTGGTCGAGCTGGTGCCGGAACCTGCGCAGCGTGATCTCTTGCAGCAGGCGGTGGAGGTCTCGATTCCGCCCATGCTCGATGCCAGCGTGGGCGATGCCATGCGCCATGTGCTCCTGCGCTCGGGCTACCGGCTCTGCGATGCGGCCGAGGCCGCATCGCTCTACGCGCTGCCGCTGCCCGCCGCACACCTGCGCCTGGGCCCGCTGATGCTGCGCGATGCCTTGCTGACCCTTGCCGGGCCCGCCTGGGAGCTGTCGGTCGATGACTTGACCCGCCAGGTCTGCTTCAGCCGGCACGGTGCTCCCACCTTCCTTTCCGCCAACCCGCCCGGCACCGCCACGCCCGTGCCGGACGTCGACCGGCCCGAGGAGCTGCAGCCATGACCTTTCCCCAAGCGCCATCCGAGCGCAGTTCCCGCACGCGCTGGCTCAAGATCGCCGCGGCCTTCTGGCTGCTGCTCATCAGTGCCGTGGCACTCATCAACAGCGTCGGCTTGTCGCGGCTCGCCGAACAGACCCAGAGCAGCGCACAGGATGCGCAGGTCAATGCGCTGGGCCTGCGCGTGGCCGATCTAGAACAGCAGGCCGATGCGGACAAGCGCCGGCCGGCGCCGATCAGCCAGGCCGAATTCGCCTCCGCGCGGCAGGCGCTGGACGAACGGATGACGCGCCTCGAAGAGGCCGACGAGACGAGGGCCTTGGCCGTCGACCTGCAGACGCTGCAGGCGCGCGTGAACGGAATCGAAACCCGCCTGGAGAAGGCCCGGCAGGTGGCATCCGCTGCTCGCTCGCGCGCTCCGGTTGCGACGAAGCCCAAGGTGCAGGAGCCGCCGTTCCGGGTGCTCGGCGTGGAGCTGCGTGGAGGCGAGCGCTTTCTGTCGATCACCTCCACCGCCGCGGCCTCGCTCGCGGGCGCCCGGCTGCTGCGCGAGGGCGATGCCGAGGGCGGCTGGCAACTGCAGTCCATCGAGGCGCAGGCGGGCGTGTTCCAGGTGAACGGCCAGACGCAGCGCGTTGCGGTGCCGTAGGAGGTCGCCATGAACCTGCGGCCTTTGCTCGCTGCCGTCGTCCTGTTCGCCGCTTTCGGCGCAGCCGCCCAGCCGGCCCCGGTGACGAACTCGCGCATGGTGCCCGCCCAGGTGCAGCCGGGCGCTGATGCCGCGCTTGACGAGAGGCAGGCGCGGGAGTGGGGGCTTCGCTCCGAGGAGTGGGCGCGTTACCGGCAACTGATGCAGGGGCCGCTCGGAGTCTATTCGCCCCAGCTCGACCCGCTCACGGCCCTGGGCATCGAGGCGCGCAGCGACGAGGAGCGCAACCGCTACGCGGAGCTGCAGGTGCAGGCCGAGTCGCGGCGCGTCGGCAAGACGCTGGCCTACCAGCGTGCCTACGACGCGGCGTGGCAGCGCCTGTTTCCCGGCCAGCCGCGCGTGAGTCTGCCCGGCGCCAAGGCGCCGGGTGCCGGCAACACCGGCTCCGGGCGCCTGGCGGTCTTCGTCAAGGCCGACTGCGCACCCTGCGCGCAGCGCGTGCAGCAATTGCAGGCGGCCGGCACGGCCTTCGATCTCTACATGGTCGGCAGCCGTCAGGACGACGCGCGCATCCGGCAGTGGGCCACCCAGGCGGGCATCGACCCGGCCAGGGTGCGCGCCCGCACCATCACGCTCAACCACGATGCGGGGCGCTGGCTGTCGCTCGGCCTGCCCGGCGATCTGCCGGCCGTGGTGCGCGAGGTGAACGGCCAATGGCAGCGGCAATAGGTACTCCGGGCCGGAAGCGTCGGCCATCCCGCGTCGCCATCCGCTGCGCCAGCGCCGCGCTGTTGCTCGCCACCGGCGGCTGGGCGTTGGCCGCCCTGGCGCGGGAAGTGCCGCCGCCGGCCTATCAACTGGCGGCACATCGTGCAGACGTGCCGGCGACGGTGCTGTACGCGGTGGCCTTGCAGGAGAGCGGCGCCATGCTGCGCGGGCGCCTGATCCCCTGGCCGTGGACGCTGAACGTCGCCGGCACGCCACAGCGCTACGCCACCCGCGCCGAGGCCTGCGCGGGGCTGCGCCGGGCACTCGCCCGCACGCCGGCCAATCGCATCGACGCCGGCCTCGGCCAGGTCAATCTCGGCTACCACACGCATCGCTACACGCAGCCCTGCGAGCTGCTGGACCCGTACCGCAACCTCGCCATCGCCGCGGAAATCCTGCGCGAACAGCACACGCCGGGCGAGGACTGGCTGCTTGCCATCGGCCGCTACCACCGGCCCGCCGGCGGGGCACCCGCGGCGCGCTACCGGCGCAGTGTGCATCGGCACCTGACCCGCGTGCTCGACCCCGACGTTCCCGTTCCAACCCTCCAGGCCACCACGCCATGAACCACATCGTCCTCATCGCCGCCATCGGGCTGCTGCCCACGACCACCGTCTTCGCGCAGACCGCCTCTGCGCCGTTGATCGTCGTCGAAGACCGCGGCGGCGACTCCGCGCTGCCGTACTACCAGTCGCTGAATCCTCAGCCGGATCAGGCCACACCGCCGGCCCCGATGCCGGCCCCTCGCGTGGGCAATGCGGCCGACGCCGAAGCCGCCATGCTGCCGGTGCGCTCGACGCAACTGTCGCCGGGCGAGGTGCAGCGCCGCGTCATCCGGGCGCCGGGCCTGACGGCGCTGTTCCTGATCGGCGACGACGAGCGTTCGCGCGCCTGGCTGCGGCAGCGGCAGGCAGCGCTGCGAGAGCTGCAGGCCGTGGGCCTGGTGGTCAACGTGGAGTCGATGCCTGCGCTGACGGCGCTGCGCAGGCTGGCGCCTGGCCTGACCCTCTCGCCGGCCTCCGGCGACGACCTGGCCCAGCGCCTGGGCCTGCGCCATTATCCGGTGCTCATCACGTCCACCGGCGTCGAGCAGTAGGTGCGCCAATGGCCCAGCCGCATGCGGTCGAGGTTCTGCTGCGGCCAGCGGTGGAGCTTCATACCGTGGCGGTTTGCACCGGCGCCGCGATTCTGTGCCTGGTGGCACCGTGGTCGCTCGCGCTGAACCCGCTGCTGGGCCTGGGCTCTGCGCTGGCCTTCCTGACCTTCGGTGCGATTCGTCTGCGCGATGCCTGGGCGATCCTGCGCTATCGCCGCAACATCCGCCGCCTGCCGCGCTACGTGATGACCAGCCGCGACGTGCCGGTGAGTCAGCAACGGCTGTTCGTCGGCCGCGGCTTTCGCTGGGAGCAGCGACACACGCACCGGCTGATGCAGACCTACCGGCCGGAGTTCCGCCGCTATGTCGAGCCGACGGCGATCTACCGGGCCGCCCGGCGGCTGGAGGAGCGGCTTGAGTTCGCGCCGTTTCCCGTCTCGACGCTGGCGCGCGCGCTGGCCTGGGACAGCCCGCTCAACCCGGCGCGGCCGCTGCCGCCCGTCGGCGGACTGCCACGCCTGCATGGCATCGAGCCGCACGAGGTCGACGTCACGCTGCCGCTGGGCGAGCGCGTCGGCCACACCCTGGTGCTGGGCACCACGCGCGTGGGCAAGACGCGGCTGGCCGAGCTGTTCATCACGCAAGACATCCGCCGCAAGGTCCGCGGCGAGCACGAGGTGGTGATCGTCTTCGACCCCAAGGGCGATGCGGACCTGTTGAAGCGCATGTACGTCGAGGCCAAGCGCGCCGGGCGCGAAGGCGAGTTCTACGTGTTCCATCTGGGCTGGCCGGACATCTCGGCGCGCTACAACGCCGTGGGCCGGTTCGGGCGGATCTCCGAGGTGGCCACGCGCATCGCCGGACAGCTCTCGGGCGAAGGCAACAGCGCCGCCTTCCGCGAGTTCGCCTGGCGCTTCGTCAACATCATCGCGCGCGCCCTGGTCGAGCTGGGGCAGCGCCCCGACTACCTGCTGATCCAGCGCCACGTCATCAACATCGACGCGCTGTTCATCGAGTACGCCCAGCACTACTTCGCCAAGAACGAGCCGAAGGCCTGGGAGGTCATCGTCCAGCTCGAAGCGAAGCTGAACGACAAGAACATCCCGCGCAACATGATCGGGCGCGAGAAGCGCGTGGTGGCCCTCGAACAGTACCTGTCCCAGGTGCGCATCTATGACCCGGTTCTCGACGGCCTGCGCAGCGCCGTGCGCTACGACCGGACGTACTTCGACAAGATCGTCGCTTCGCTGCTGCCGCTGCTGGAGAAGCTCACCACCGGCAAGATCGCGCAACTGCTCGCACCGAACTATTCCGACCTGTCCGACCCGCGACCAATCTTCGACTGGATGCAGGTCATCCGCAAACGCGCGGTGGTCTATGTGGGGCTGGATGCGCTATCCGACGCCGAAGTCGCGGCGGCGGTGGGCAACTCGATGTTCAGCGATCTGGTCTCGGTCGCCGGCCACATCTACAAGTTCGGCATCGACGACGGGCTGCCCGGCGCCGCGGTGGGCGCCAAGATTCCGATCAACGTCCACGCCGACGAATTCAATGAACTCATGGGCGACGAGTTCATTCCGATGGTCAACAAGGGCGGCGGTGCCGGCGTGCAGGTGACGGCCTACACGCAGACCTTGAGCGACATCGAGGCGCGCATCGGCAATCGTGCCAAGGCCGGCCAGGTGGTCGGCAACTTCAACAACCTGTTCATGCTGCGCGTGCGCGAGACCGCCACCGCCGAACTGCTGACGCGACAACTGCCCAAGGTCGAGGTGTACGCCACGGCACTGATGAGCGGCGCCACCGACAGCTCCGATCCGCACGGCAATACCGCGTTCACGTCCAACACCCAGGACCGCATCAGCACAACCAGCGTGCCGTTGATCGAGCCGGCGCATGTCGTGGCGCTGCCCAAGGGGCAATGCTTCGCGCTGATCGAGGGCGGCAACCTCTGGAAAGTCCGCATGCCGCTGCCGGCACCCGACTCCGACGAAGCCATGCCGAAGGATCTGCAGGAGCTGGCCGGCTACATGCGGCAGCACTACGTCGAGGCAGGAGACTGGTGGGAGAACCAAGGCATCCCCGGCCTGCAGGACAAGGCGCTGCCCGACGACCTGCTGGACGACTTCAAGCAGATGGCCGCGGCTGAAGAGGCCGCAGCATGAGCGACCCGGCCGTCGCGGCCCAGCGCCAGCAGCAACGACAGCAGGGGCTGATCGCCGGACTGGTCACGCTGCCGTTCCGCTTCTTCGGTGTGCTGTGCGGCGCGCTGCTGCTGTGCATCCTGATCGAATGCGTCGGCATGCACTTCTTCTGGCCCGATCAGGGCTGGCGCCACGCGCAGGGCATGCTGCACTACGAGCTGGATCAGCTCTCCACGCATTTCACGCGCAGCGCGCTGGTGCAGGAGCCGGGGCGCACCGCGCATCGGCTGGTCGAGCAGGGCTACGACTGGCTGTTCGTGAAAAGCGGTCTGCTGGACTGGATACGCGACGCCTCGGCGCAGGCCAGCGCCGGCAGCCACCGCCCGACCAAGGATTTCCGCTACTACCTGGGTCTGGTCTACGTGCATCTGGAGAGCTACCTGATCGCGGCGGCCTACACGACGTTGGTCTTCCTCGTGCGGCTGCTGGTGCTGTGCCTGACCCTACCGCTGTTCCTGATGGCCGCCTTCGTCGGGCTCGTGGACGGCCTGGTGCGCCGGGACATCCGCCGCTTCGGCGCGGGACGCGAGTCGGGGTTCATCTATCACCGCGCCAGGGCCAGCCTGATCCCGCTGGCCGTGCTGCCGTGGGTGACTTACCTGGCACTGCCGGTCAGCGTGAACCCGCTGCTGATCCTGCTGCCCAGCGCCGCACTGCTCGGCGTGGCGGTGTGCATTGCGGCGGCGACGTTCAAGAAGTATCTGTAAGAACGCGCAAATGGCGCGTAAAGAGTCACCTCCTTGCGGTCGTGGCCCTGATCGCTTTTCAGCGGCGCCGGCTTCGCCCCGGCCATGGCAGTTCTCCCGTCAATTCTGCCAAGCCTCCATCGTCTTCGACACGTGCGCCGAAGCGGTTCACCTCAACCTCCGGCAAATCGTCGCTGTCGAACCATAGCAAGGAGATGGTGGTATCGGTGCGCTGGTAATGTCTTGAAAGTTCCCAAAGGTCAAGGCCCTTTTCCCAGTTGTCGAACCAGACGTCCTGTGAAACTTCCCCCGTCTCAGTAGCGCTATTCCCTGAAGAGCGGAGTCGGTGAGCCACGGAGCCTGCTGGAATGACCGACCTGGGAGGTATCCAGGCCCCAGCTTGCCGCAAGGCCGTTGAGCGTGCGGCATACCGCACCGCACCGCGCTCCATGGTGACGAATGCGCACGGCATGTCACTAAGACTGGCAAACCTTGACGCCGCTGCAGGGAATGATGTGCCGAACAAGTCGGCCATGTGTTGGATGAGATCCAGGGAGGGCTCTTCCTTGGGAACAGCGGAGAGCCATTGCTGATAGGGCATCAGCAGTTCAGCGGCAAACGTGTCGCAGGCGATCTCGTTCGGATGTCGCTTTGCATAGGACCATGACGGCACCTCGTCGTGACTTGATTCCAAGCCGAGTACGATATGAGCTATTTCGTGGCAGACAGTGAAGCGCTGGCGCTCTTCGGTTTCCAGCGAATTCACCGTGATGATGTGCTTCCCGTTCGGCTTGGTAACGGTATAGCCGGACTCCCCATCGCTAAGCTCATCCTTCTTGACCTTGGCGTTAGCCGCGGTCACATACGGGGACAGGTCTTCTCGGATGTTCGAAACATCGACTCTCGCGACAAACGCGCGCGCTCTCTGCCTGACATCCGCCTCGTCCATGTTCAGTCGTCCTCGTCGTCGTCGAAGGCCTTCTTGATTCGGGCGATGAGCGTCGCGGGATCAGGCCTTGCATTTCCCCGATGCCTGACTCCAGCCGCGGCCGAAAAAACATCGATGCTGATCGAGGGATCTTGTAGCACGAATTCAACAAGGCTTGGATCAGCATCTGCGTGGTCAACCAGCCACATCACGAGTGCGGCATCTCTTTCCCCCGGCTTGAGAACCTTCAACAGCTTCTCAACCAAGTCTTGGGATGGGTTTGTCTTCTCGCCTGTTTCGAGACGGTGGACATAAGCATGATCAACTGACGATAGCTGGCCGATCTCACGCAGGGAAAGGGTTCTGCGTTCGCGTAGCGTCTTGAGGGCGACGCCTAGGCCTGTTTGCGGCATGAGTTCTGATCCTTGCGGTTGCGGGAATAAGGGCCAAGCCCTCTGTTGCCCCTCCACATCCGGTTGATGTTCAAAGGCGTACACCGCACGCCCAGTTGCACCGGCGCACGTGCTCTGATACATTGTTGTCCAGCCAGACAACAGATGTAGGTTTTACGCCTGCTCCAGGTTGGATTGGCTCGGCCTTCCTGTTGTCTGCGTGAGCAACGAATTGTGCTACAGCGGGCGGCCGTTGACAACCTAGCCGAGCGGCTGGGACTTCGATAGTTCCACTGTAGGAGAGTCATCATGGCAGGCAAGAATCAGCATGTTGTTCCTCATCAGGACGGTTGGGCCGTGAAGGGAGCCGGCAATCAGCGGGCGACCTCCGTGCACGACACGCAGCAACAGGCCATTGACGCAGCGAGGGATATCGCACGCAACCAGCAATCCGAACTCGTCATCCATCGTCCGGATGGCCGTATCCGTGACAAGGACAGCCACGGCAACGACTCCTTCCCGCCGAAGGGCTGAAGTGCCATGACGGGCATCCCTACCTACCATGTGCTCGCCCTGTCAGGGGGCGGTTATCGCGGCCTGTACACCGCCACGGTTCTCGCCGAACTCGAAACCGTGCTGGGCCGTCCGATCGCTTCGCACTTTGATCTGATTTGCGGCACATCGGCAGGAGGGATGCTGGCTTTGGGGCTGGCTGCGGAAATTCCGGCCTACGAACTCAAGGCACTGTTTGAAGAACAGGGCAGCCGCATCTTTGGCTGCCGCAGCCTGCCGCGGCGGCTTCTGGGATTCTGGCTGACAGCAAAGCATGACTCAGCGGGATTGAAAGAGGTACTGACCGAGCGCTTCCAAGGGACCACGATAGGTGGCCTGAAGCATCGTGTTCTTGTGCCGGCAGTCAACTACTCGACGGGACGCGGGCAGTTCTTCAAGACACCGCACCATCCGTCCTTTGAGCTGGATCACCGCATGAAGGTCGTTGATGTGGCGTTGGCGACAGCCGCCGCGCCCGTCTACTTTCCTCTGGCGCGCAACGACCGCGGTGTCTTCGCGGATGGGGGGCTGGTGGGCAACGCCCCGGGCCTGTTCGGGTTGCACGAAGTCAAGACGTTCCTGGCACCGAAACAGGATGCGCTGGTTCGGGTCCTCGCCATCGGCACGATGACCATCGGTGCGACCGTTCGCGGCGGCGCCAGCCTCGACCGCGGATTCGGCAAGTGGCGCGGAGGACTCTTCGATCTCGTGATCTCCGCCCAGGAGTCGTCGGTGGACTACATGCTGCGGCAGGCGTTGGGCAACAACTACTTCCAGATCGACGACAAGGCGACGCCGGATCAAAGCAAGGACGTGAAGGCGCTGGATCGGGTTTCCATTGGCGCCACGAATACGCTCAAGGATCGCGGCAACCACGCGGCGCAGCGTGCGCTCGGCGATCCTCTTTTCCAACCATTTCGAGCGCACCAGGCCGGCGCTCCCATCTTCTATCACGGCCCCAACAAGAATGTTCCGGAGGCCGCATGCTGAACTTGAGCCCACTCTTCTTCACCACCCTTGATGACGAATCCTGCATGCACGACGAGCTGGATCTGACGCCTGGGCAGCGCGCCTGGATCGCCAGCGCACGCACTGACGTCAGGGACTGCCTGCGCACAGGCATCCCCCGCGTGCTTAGGGCAAACGGATACACGGAAGACGTGCCACAGCCGCGCTTCTTCACGCAAGGGTCGTGGGCATACAAGACGCTGAACTCCCCGGCACAACACCCTCAGCAGGCGGATGTCGATGATGGCTGCTATCTGCCAATGAGTTTCGTCTCGCAGACGAAGCGTCCCAGCACTGCGGCGACGGTGTTCTTTGCCGCTGCGGAAGAAGCATTGAAGCCGCTGGTCGAGGAAAGGCGGTGGAAGCTTGTCACCGACAAGCCGACATGCATCCGCATCGTCATTGCTGCGTATGCCCACATTGATATTCCTCTGTACGCCATTCCCGACGAGGAATTTGTCACGCTCGCAAAGGCTTCGATGGAGCGATATGGCTACGACTCGCTGACGGAAGCGGTGAACATGGCAGAGCGCGATGCCTGGACCGCGCTGCCGGCTGACAAGGTTCTCCTGGCCCATCGTGAATGCAACTGGATGTCCTCTGACCCGAGGCCCGTGAAGGAATGGTTCCTGGGCGAAGTGGAGGCCAAGGGGGAGCAGTTCCGCCGCGTGGTTCGTTACTTGAAGGCGTTCCGCGATTGGAAGTGGTCCAGCGGAGGACCTGCCTCGATCCTGTTGATGGCCGCCGCGGCCCCGCTCTTTGAGAAACGCGATAGGCGCGACGACCTTGCTCTGCTGGATGTCGTCGCGGCACTGCCAGCCCGGTTGCGGGGGGGAGTGAACAACCCCGTGGAAGAGTCCGAATCGCTCACGGAGCGACTTGGCCAAGCGGGTGTCGAAGATGCGGCCAAAGCATTCGAAGAGTTTGAGAAGGTGCTTCGCGGAGCAACCGGCGCCGGCAGTCCTTCACAGGCCTGCATCTGGATGCGAGGCGAATTCGGCCCGCGTTTTCCGAACGAGCCGGATCGGGTCAAGGTGGTGTCCGTTGCCGCCACCATTGCCGCGACTCCCGCTACTGCTGGTCCTAGCGAACTCATCGGACGAACGAAAGCTGGATGAGCAGCGCCGCAGCGGTCGCAGACGTGATCGAGGCCTTCAAGCAGCGAGGCTTCGCGTTTGTTGGCAAGACGGATGACGGCTGGTTCAAGCTGCACGGGCGGTTGACCCCGCCCCATGCGGACAAGGGTTGTCCGTGCGAAGTCCAGCTCGACCCCACGTTCTTCGACTTGCCTCGCATCCGGCTGCTGGAAATCCCTCCTGAGCTGCCCGCAGCGGTTCCTCATCTTGGCGCAGATGGCGGGCTTTGCTATCTCGCCAAGGGCACCGTCGTTCTGGACATCTACGATCCTGTCGGACAGTCGCTGGCGTGCCTGCAACGCGCGGCCGTCGTGTTCGGGCAGATCATACAGGGGGAGATGATCGAAGACCTCGCGGAAGAGTTCTTCGCCTATTGGCACGGCTGGCATTGTTTCGTGGACATGCAAGGCGAGGATCTAGGGCGACAGAACTGCATAGTCGCGCATGCCAATGGGTGCCCCTTGTGGTTCATCACCGACAACGAAGATCGAACAACTGAGAAGCTGAAGTCGCTCGGCTACCAGGTCACCGATAGAACGGTGCTGACTTACCGGGTAAAGACCGGTGCTCAACCGCGCCCTCTGACTAGCAATTGGCCTCCTGAAACAGTCGGGGATATCCTGGCGTGGCAGAGCACTCTTGATCCCCGGTGCCGGCGCAAGATTCACGAGCGTATCAAGGAGGGGGAGAGGAAGAAGGCCAACGGAGTTCTGATCGTCATCGAGTCTCCGCTGATGACCTATGGCTTTGCGGTTCTCTACGACCGCCAAAGTCCTGTCCAAAAGAGCAAGCTCGCAGATCGCAGGGATTCGAGCTATGGGTTGAACGTGATGCCCATTTCGGTGGTCAGAATCGACGATCGGTATCTTGCCCAGCGGAACATGCCGAACTCAAAGACGCTTGCAGGGAAGAACATCGCCGTCGTTGGATGCGGCACGATTGGCGGCTATCTGTCGGACATGCTTGTCAAGGCTGGGGCGGGGACATGCGGCGGAAAACTCACGTTGGTGGATTTCGATTGCCTTCTCCCGCAGAACATCGGGCGCCATCGCCTCGGGTTCCCGGACCTGCTCTCGAACAAGGCCGAGGCTATGGCGAAGGAACTCAAACGCTTGGCGCCAGGCGCCGAGATTCGCGCGCTGCCCGTGGATGTCAGGCATGCCCAACTGGGCGAGCTGGACCTGCTCATAGATGCCACCGGGGAAGAATCCCTCGGGCATTGGCTGTGCGGCCACTATCCGCCTCCGACGCCCATGCTTTCGGTCTGGATCGAGGGGCCGGGAACGGCGGTCCGCACGCTTCTGAGGACGAACGCGTCTGGTGCGTGCTATCGATGTCTTTGGCACAGCAACAGGAGAGGCGAGCTCCGTTCTACCATTGATCCTCTTCCTGCCATTCTGGCGGGGCATGGATGCGAGGGCTTGTACGTGCCATTCCCCGCTTCGGTGTCGGTGCACGCTGCCAGCCTGGGCGCTGAGATGACCCTTGATTGGGTCAACGGTGTCTATACCCCCGCGTTACGAACCAGGTTGATCGACCGCGCCCAGCAGCTTGCTACGCCCGACTGCGATCCGCTGCGGGATCGGGAATGCCCCTTATGCAGTTCATGAGTTCTTGGGCGTCCGACGACAACAGAACGCTGCTGCATTTCTCGAAGTCCACGCTGGAGACCTTCCGCCAGCATGTTCAGGCCAGTGATTCTGACTGTGAAGCTGGCGGGCTGCTGCTCGGTTCTGTCCATGGAACTCACATGCTCATTGAGCAGGCAACGGTTCCTACGGCATGGGACAAACGGTTTCGCTACCTGTTCGAGAGAATGCCATTCGGCCACGAAGCCATTGCACTGGCTCGATGGACGGCGAGCCAAGGAACCATCCGCTATTTGGGCGAATGGCACACCCATCCGGAAGACAACCCCAACCCGTCTGGCCTCGATAGATCGGAATGGAACCATCTGTCGGCCAAGCGTCGGGATAAGCGACCAACGCTCGCTGTCATTGTTGGCCGAAATGCCCTGTATATTGAGTTGGTGCCAAGCTCAGGCCAAGGATCAATATTCTCCCCTGTGGAATAGTGGCACAACAAACCAATGGCTCTATGCCGTTTCCAGTGGAAATTGACCTCTCAACAAACATGACGGTAGGTGGTAGAACCGCCCGAAGCTGACGTCGACCTTGCGCGCGATGAACAACCAGATCGAAACCCTCTTCACCACCGCACTTGGCCTGCAGCCGCCTTGGCATGTCGCCAAGGTCGAGCTCAACACAGGCAAGCGCCGGATCGACTTCGAGGTCGAGTACACCGGCCGTCGGGCCGCGTGTCCGGCCTGTGGAGCCGAGCACCAGCTGATCCACGACCGCGTGCGGCGCAGTTGGCGTCACTTGGATTTCTTTCAGTTCGAAGCGTGGCTGCATGCCGAGATCCCGCGCGTGCAGTGCGACGGCTGCGGCAAGACCACGCAGCTGCCGGTGCCGTGGGCGCGTGAGGGGAGTGGTTTTACCTTGCTGTTCGAGGCACTGAGCCTGTCGCTGTGCCGGGAGATGCCGGTGCGCCAGGCCGCCAACCAGTTGCGGATTGCGCCCAAGCGCCTGTGGCGTCGGGTGCGCCATTACGTCGAGGTCGCCCGTGCCAGGGACGATATGTCGGGCGTGCGCTACGTCGGGATCGACGAGACCAGCGTCAAGCGCGGGCATGAGTACATCACCGTCGTGCATGACCTTGAAGCCAAGCGTCTGCTGTTTGCCACCCCGGGCCGCGATCACGCCACGTTGCAGGACTTTGCCCAGGACATGCGCGCACACGGCGGCAACCCGCTGGCCATCAAGCATGCCTGCATCGACATGAGCGCGGCCTACGCCAAGGGGATCGGCAAGTCGCTGCCCAATGCCCAGATCAGCTACGACCGCTTTCATGTCGTGGCGCTGGCCAACGCAGCGATGGACGAGGTGCGTCGCGAAGAAATGCGCAGCTCGGCGGTAGCGGTTCGCGAAGCGGTCGGCGCGCAGAGCAAGAAGACGCTGCGTCAGCTGCTGTGGGGCATGCGCAAGAACCCGGTGAGCTGGACCCGCGCCCAGTTCGAGGCGATGCACTGGCTGCAACGCTCGAACCTGAAGAGCGCGCGTGCCTGGCGCCTGAAGCAGGCGCTGCGTCTGGTCTATCGCGATGCAGCGGCGAGCAACAGCGAGGAGATCGCGCAAGGGGCCATGAGCAAATGGCTGAGCTGGGCGCGCCGCAGCCGCCTGGAGCCCTTCAAGCGGCTGGCCCTCACCCTGAAGGAGCACTTCGCTGGCGTCGTGCGCGGCATGCTCGACGGACGCAGCAACGCCTACGTCGAAGCGATGAACGGCCTGCTCCAACAGACGAAGACCGCCGCCCGAGGCTTCCGCAACATCGAGAACTTCATCGCCATGGCCTACCTGCGCATGTCCAAGCTCAAGCATCTACCGCAGAACCCTCTGGTGCCGGCCGTCGCCCGCGACTACGGGCGCTACCGTCATGTTTGTTGAGAGGTCAATTTCCACTGGAAACGGCATAGAGCCGGCTCTGTCGGTCGAGTGCCGGCATGGATACGCGCGCCGTCCCGATAAGAGAGCAACGCCGTTCTGAAGCTCAGGGCATTTTCTTT
>JAFEFC010000056.1 GCA_018240785.1 Pseudomonadota bacterium
CTGGGCGCGGGCCGACGCGGGCTTCCTCGCCGACGACCCGATGCGCGGCACCCGTGCCAAGGCGGGCGAGGAGGACTTCACGCGGATCTTCTCGAAGCTGGTGGAGGCGGCACCGGCGCCCATCGGGCTGGGCGGCGGGCCGTACAAGGGCGATTGAGCGCGCCTGTCCCCGGACGAAACAGCGGAAGCGTGCCTCGGCGCCGGCAGGCATGGGGCCCCGATTCCGATTGATGACACACAAGGACCCAACAAAGGAGAAACAGCGATGACAACAAACACCCAGGCCCTGACCGAGGCCGCGACCAGCCGCTTCATGCAGATTACCGAGGGCGACATCGACGCCCGCATCCATTACAACGACGCTGGCGAAGGCGCCGAGACGGTGGTGATGCTGCACGGCTCCGGCCCGGGCGCGACAGGCTGGGCGAACTTCCACCGCAACGTCGATGCCTTCGTCGCCGCCGGCTACCGCGTGGTGCTGATGGACTGCCTCGGCTGGGGCAAGAGCGATCCGGTGGTTTGCAGCGGCTCGCGTTCGGACCTCAATGCGCGCACGCTGAAGGGCCTGCTGGATGGCCTCAAGCTCGACAAGGTGCACATCGTCGGCAACTCGATGGGTGGTCACAGCGCGGTCGCGTTCGCGCTGTCCAACCCGACGCGCGTCGGCAAGCTGATCCTGATGGGTGGCGGCACCGGTGGGCCGAGCCAGTTCGTGCCGATGCCCACCGAAGGCATCAAGCTGCTGCAGGGCCTGTATCGCGAGCCGACGATCGACAACCTGAAGAAGATGATGAACGTCTTCGTGTTCGATCCGAGCAGCATGACCGAAGAGCTGTTCCAGGCGCGGCTGGACAACATGCTGGCGCGGCGCGATCACCTCGAGAACTTCGTCAAGAGCCTCGCTGCCAATCCGAAGCAGTTCCCCGACCAGGGGCCGCGCCTCGGCGAGATCAGTGCGCCCACGCTGGTGATCTGGGGGCGCGACGACCGCTTCGTGCCGATGGATACCGGCTTGCGCCTGGTGTGGGGCATGCAGAACGCCGAGATGCACATCTTCAACCGCTGCGGCCACTGGGCGCAGTGGGAGCATGCGGACAAGTTCAACCGCATGGTGCTGGACTTCCTGGCGCACTGAGCGCCACGCGGGGGGTCAGGGCTGGGGGCGGCGCGGCCCGAACAGGGCCAGCCACATTCCCCGCAGCCCATCCCACTGCTGGCGCCAGAAACCGTCGTGATCCGGCGTGCCCGGCACGGTGTGGGGCGCGATGCCGGTGGGCGGATTGTCGCGAGCAAGGTAGAGCGTGCCGAACAGCCAGTCCCACACCGGGAACAGGATGGCGAAGTTGCAGCCGTGACGGAAATTGCGCCCCGGCGGCAAGGCCAGCGAGTGATGCCAGCGGTGGTAGTGCGGGCTGACGACCAGCCGCTCGCCGAGGCGGCCGTAGGACAGGCGCGCGTTGATGTGCGACAGGTTCTCCACCAGCTTCACCACCAGCATCAGGCCGATGAAGTGCCCGGGCGGGATGCCGATCAGCAAGGCAACGATCGCGAACCACAGCCCGCTGATCACGTCGTCCAGCAGGTGGTTGCGGCTGTCGGTCCACAGGCTCATCTGGCGCTGGCTGTGATGAATCGCGTGCAGCGCCCACCACCAGCCGAAGGTGTGCGACAGGCGGTGGCGCCAGTATTCGGCGAAATCGAGGGCGACCAGATAGACGAAGAAGCCCAGCAGCGGCGCGTGCTCCAGGGCCGGGAAGAGGTCCTCGAGCTGCGGTGGGATGTAGCCGCGGAAGCGCAGCCAGCCTTCGATCTCGACGAAGATGGGGGCGATGAGCGCGAACACGACCAGCGGGATGATGCCGAGCCGGTCGAGCAGCGTGTACAGCACGTCGACGCGCACCAGCTTGCGGTCCTTCCAGTGCTCCAGCGGGCGCAGGGTTTCCAGCGGGCGCAGCACCAGCAGCGCGACCAGCAACTGCAGCACACCCCACATGAAGATTTCCACGCCGTCGAAGGCCAGCTCGATGTAGCTGCCGAGGCCGAGCGCCAGCAGCGGCGGCTGCACCAGCTTGTCCAGCAGCCAGCCCTGGACGGCGACGAAGGCATCGAGGAATTGCTGGACGACGGACTGGATCATGGCCTGGCCAGGGTCGCAAAGCAGAAGCCGCGCGCCTTGAGGCCGGCGATCAGCGGTTCGAACATCGGTGCGAACGGGTCCTTGCGCGACCAGATCCCCAGGTGGGCCATGACGATGTCGCCGTCCCTCAGGCTGGCCAGCGCGCGCTCCACCAGCATGGCGTTCGGGTAGGTCTCGGACGGCAGCTCGTCGCCGAGGAACCCGGCCTTGGCCCAGCCGACGTGACGGTAGCCGCAGGTCGTGGCGGCGTGCAGCGCGTTCGGCGTGGTGCGCCCGCCGGGCGCGCGCCACAGGGGATCGAGGCCGCGGCCGGTGAGTTCGCGGAAGCGCTGGTCGGGCTTGCGGATCTCGTCGCAGATCGCGGCGTGGTCGAGCGTCACCGTGCTGCCGTCCATCAGGCGGTAATGCACCTTGTCGCCGACGTCGTCGCGGAAGCTGCCGTGGCGCCAGGTGTGGCTGCCGAAGGCATGGCCTTCCTTGACCCGCGCCTTCCAGTAATCGGCCCAGCTGTCATCCAGGGCATGGTCGCCGCGCAGCGTCTTTTCGTTGGCGGCGAAGAAGGTGGCCTTGACCTGATGGCGCGCCAGCGTTTCCGCGATGAGCTCGGCGTGGCGCATGTTGCCGGTGTCGAAGGTGAGGTACAGCGTGCCGCTGCAGGCCGGCGCGGGCTCGGCTGCGGCGAGACCGCTGGCGGCGAGCAGCGGCAGCAAGCAGGTCAGGCGATGGAGCAGGAAGGTCATTTGCGCCCTGCGTGATCGAGGAAGAACACCCCGTGCGGCGAACTGCCGACCGGGATGGAGCGGACGAGCTGCTTCGTGGTGAGGTCGACGACCTGGACCTTGCGCGCAAAGCGGGCGGTCGCCCACAGCTCCTTGCCGTCGGCGCGTACTTCCATGTCGTCCGGGCCGCCGGGCACGTCGTACTTCTCGATGATGCTCATCGTGCGCGTGTCGAGCAGCACGATGCTGCCGTCCATCGAACGGTTGGACACGAAATAGTGACGTCCGTCACCGCGCGGCTGCAGGTTGTGGGTGGCCGTTCCGGCCGGAATCGTCTTCACCGTCTTCTGTTCGCGCCAGTCGATGATCTCGATATGGCCTGCACCCATGCAGGCGACCATCAGGTAGCGGTTGTCGGGCGACATCAGGATGCCGGCCGGCGTGGCGCCGACGGGCAGGAACCACTCCGGCCGCATCGTCGCCAGATTGATCGCCATGACTTCGTTGGAGTCCTGCAGCGTGACGAAGACGTAGCGGCTGTCGTCGTCGAAGGCGAGGTGGGACGGCGTCTTGGGCGCATGCAGGCGGCCTTTCAACTGCATCGTCTGGGCGTCGTACACATCGACGCGGTCGAGACGCAGCGACGTGGTGACGAACAGCTTGCGGTCGGGCGAGAAGCCGAGCTGGTAGGGGTCCGAGATGTCGCGCACGCGACGCTGTTCCTTGCCCGTCTTCGGGTCGAAATAGACGAGCTGGTTCGATGCCGAGCAGGCCACGATCAGCGAGCTGTCGTCCGGCGTGGGCAGCAGGTGGTGCGGCTCCTTGCAGGCGATTTCCTTGCCGATGACCTGGTAAGTCGTGGTGTCGATGATGCTGACCGTGCCGTCGGCGGAATTCAGCGCCACCGCGACACCGGCGTGGGCATGAAGTGAAAACAGGACCGTCGCGCCGCAAAGGGCTTGCAGCACGAGTCGGGTAAGGGAGGAAGGCATGCGGGCGGGCCCGGGCAGGGCCGGGTGCTGATAGTGATACGGGATTCTGCCGCATCTTCACAATTCAGTACATTCTGCAAACAGTTGCGCAAACATGCCTTGCGAAACTGCAGCCTGACAACGTTTCGCGGCGGTCACCAGCGTCGCAGGCCCGAAGCCCGGACACACAACAAGCGGGCGGGCGGAAATGGCGGAAAGACACCGAAGGAGGAGAAGGGGCATGTCCGACACCCACGGTCAGGGCGCAGCCAAGGCGGGGCCGCAAGGTCCGCTGGACACGTTTCCGCGGTTGCTGATGCATCACGCCCGCGTGCGGCCGCAACGGCCGGCGATGCGCGAGAAGGAGTACGGCATCTGGCAGACCTACAGCTGGGCGCAGGTGGCCGAGAACGTGCGCGCCATCGCCTGCGGGCTGGCGCAGCTCGGCTTCCGGCGCGGCGACCGCCTGGCCATCGTCGGCGACAACCGGCCGCGGCTGTACTGGTCGGTGGCCGCCTGCCAGTGCCTGGGCGGCATCCCGGTGATGATGTACCAGGACGCGGTGGCGCAGGAGATGGTCTACGTGCTGCAGGATGCCGAGATCAGGTTCGCCGTGGTCGAGGATCAGGAGCAGGTCGACAAGATGCTCGAGATCGCCGGCGAGGCGCCGCTGCTCGAGCACGTGATCTACGACGACCCTCGAGGCATGCGTCACTATGCCGACGCACTGCTGATGGGCCTGGATGAGCTGCAGGAGATGGGCCGCATCCACGACCGCAACCAGCCGGACTTCCTCGAGCGCGAGATCGCCAAGGGCGCGGGCGACGACATCTCGGTGATGCTGTACACCTCGGGCACCACCGGCAAGCCCAAGGGCGTGTGCCAGACGCACGGCGCGTTCATCGCCGCCGCCACTGGCGCGATGCAGTTCGACAAGCTGACCGAGCAGGAAGACATCCTGTCCTACCTGCCGATGGCCTGGGTGGGTGATCACCTGTTTTCCTTCGCCCAGGCGATGGTGGCGGGCTTCACGATCAACTGCCCGGAGTCGGCCGAGACGGTGATGATCGACCTGCGCGAGATCGGCCCCACCTACTACTTCGCGCCGCCGCGGGTGTTCGAGAACCTGCTCACCCAGGTGATGATCCGCATGGAGGATGCCAGCCCGCTCAAGCGCAAGCTGTTCCAGCACTTCATGGAGGTCGCCCGCCGCTGCGGCGCCGACATCCTCGACGGCAAGCCGGTGTCGGGTGGCGACCGCCTGCAGTACTGGCTCGGCAACCTGCTGGTGTATGGCCCGCTGAAGAACGTGCTGGGCATGAGCCGCATCCGTGTGGCGTACACCGCCGGCGCGGCGATCGGGCCGGACCTGTTCCGCTTCTACCGCTCGATCGGCATCAACCTGAAGCAGCTCTACGGCCAGACCGAGACCTGTGCCTATGTGTGCCTGCAGCCCGACGGCGAGATCAAGCTCGACTCCGTCGGCAAGCCGGCGCCTTTCGTCGAGGTCAAGCTCGCCGACAACGGCGAGATCCTGGTCAAGGGGCCGATGCTGCTGAAGGCCTACTACAAGCGCCCGGACGCCACCGCCGAGTCGATCAACGCAGAGGGCTACTTCATGACCGGCGATGCCGGCTTCTTCGACGAGGACGGCCACCTGAAGATCATCGATCGCGCCAAGGACGTAGGCAAGATGTCCGACGGCTCGATGTTCGCGCCCAACTACATCGAGAACAAGCTGAAGTTCTTCCAGCACATCAAGGAGGCGGTGACCTTCGGTGCCGGCAAGGACTTCGTCACCGCCTTCATCAACATCGACCTGGAAGCGGTGGGCAACTGGGCCGAGCGGCGCGGCATGCCGTATTCCGGCTACACCGATCTGGCCTCGCAGCCGGCGGTGTACGAGCTGATCCGCGACTGCGTCGAGAAGGTGAATGCGGATCTGGCGACGGATCCGAAGATGGGCGGCTCGCAGATCCGCCGCTTCCTGATTCTGCACAAGGAACTGGACGCCGACGACGGCGAGCTGACGCGCACGCGCAAGGTTCGGCGCAACTTCATTGCCGAGAAGTACGCGGTGCTGATCGAGGCGCTCTTCGAAGGCCGCAACAGCCAGTACATCGAAACCCAGGTGAGCTACGAGGACGGCCGCACCGGCAAGGTCGCCGCCGACCTGCGCATCGAGGAGGTGAAGACCTTCCCGCTGCAGGCCGCGCGCAAGGCGGCATGACGGGCGCCGCGAGGAGGCATGACATGATGATGAACGACATCGCCACTGCCGCCGAGGCGTCCGCCACCGGCGGTCGCCGCATCGGCGAGGTGATCCTGGACCTGCAGAACATCTCGCTGCGCTTCGGCGGCGTGAAGGCGCTCACCGACATCAGCTTCAACGTGCGTGAGCACGAGATCCGCTCGATCATCGGCCCCAACGGCGCCGGCAAGAGCTCGATGCTGAACGTGATCAACGGCGTCTATCACCCGCAGGAGGGTCGCATCCTGTTCCACGGGCAGGAGCGCAAGAAGATGGAGCCGCACATGGCGGCCACCCAGGGCATCGCCCGCACCTTCCAGAACATCGCGCTGTTCAAGGGCATGAGCGTGCTCGACAACATCATGACCGGGCGCAACCTGAAGATGAAATCCAACCTGCTGCAGATGGCGCTGTACTGGGGAGCGGTGCAGAAGGAGGAGATCGCCCACCGCGAGAAGGTGGAGGAGATCATCGACTTCCTCGAGATTCAGAGCGTGCGCAAGACGCCGGTGGGGCAACTGCCCTACGGCCTGCAGAAGCGGGTGGAACTGGGCCGCGCGCTGGCCGCCGAGCCGACGATGCTGCTGCTCGACGAGCCGATGGCGGGCATGAACGTGGAAGAGAAGCAGGACATGTGCCGCTTCATCCTCGACGTGAACGATCAGTTCGGCACCACCATCGTGCTGATCGAGCACGACATGGGCGTGGTGATGGACATCTCGGACCGCGTCGTGGTGCTCGACTACGGCAAGAAGATCGGCGACGGCGCGCCGGACGAGGTGCGCAACAACGAAGAAGTCATCCGTGCCTACCTGGGCACGTCGCACTGAGCGGGGGAACGAGACATGGGCTTTTTTCTGGAAACCCTGTTCGGCGGGCTGATGGCCGGGATGCTGTATTCGCTGATCGCGCTGGGCTTCGTGCTGATCTACAAGGCTTCGGGCGTGTTCAACTTCGCGCAGGGCGCGATGGTGCTGTTCGCCGCGCTGGCCATGGCGCGCTTCGCCGAGTGGATTCCGAAGTGGCTGGGCTTCGACAACCTGATCGTCGCCAACCTGCTCGCCTTCGTCGCCGCGATGGCGCTGATGATCGCGCTGGCGTGGGCGATCGAGCGCCTGTGCCTGTCGAAGCTGGTCAACCAGGAAGGCATCACGCTGCTGATGGCGACGCTGGGCATCAGCTACTTCCTCGATGGCCTAGGGCAGACGATGTTCGGCAACGACATCTACAGCATCAACGTCGGCATGCCCAAGGACCCGGCGATGATCCTCGAGAACATGTTCGAGGGTGGCCTGCTGCTGAGCAAGGAAGACCTCATCGCCGCCATCATCGCCGCGGCCCTGGTTGCGCTGCTGGCGCTGTTCTTCCAGAAGACCGCCACCGGCCGCGCGCTGCGCGCGGTGGCCGACGACCACCAGGCGGCACAGTCGATCGGCATCCCGCTGAACCGCATCTGGGTCATCGTGTGGTCGGTGGCCGGCTTCGCCGCGCTGGTGGCTGGCATCATCTGGGGCTCCAAGCTGGGCGTGCAGTTCTCGCTGTCGCTGGTGGCGCTGAAGGCGCTGCCGGTGGTGATCCTCGGTGGCCTGACCTCGGTGCCGGGCGCCATCCTCGGCGGGCTGATCATCGGCGTCGGTGAGAAACTGTCTGAAATCTACCTCGGCCCCTTCTTCGGCGGCGGCATCGAGATCTGGTTCGCCTATGTGCTGGCGCTCGCCTTCCTGCTGGTGCGGCCGCAAGGGCTGTTCGGCGAAAAGATCATCGACCGCGTCTGAGCGCAACAGGAGATCCTTCATGCTCTACAGGGAAAACGGCCAGTTCAAGGCCAGCTATGCGGCCGACCAGCAGATCTTTCCGATCCTGCAGGATCGCGTCGCCATCGGCGCGCTGCTGGCCATCGCCTTCATCGTGCTGCCGCTGTTCGGCTCGGAATACCTCTTCCGCGCCATCCTGATCCCCTTCCTGATCCTCGCGCTGGCGGCGCTCGGGCTCAACATCCTGGTCGGCTACTGCGGCCAGATCTCGCTTGGCACCGGCGCCTTCATGGCAGTGGGCGCCTACGGCGCCTACAACTTCCTGGTGCGCATCGACGGCATGCCGCTGATCGGGGCGATGCTGCTGGGCGGGCTGTCGGCGACGGTGATCGGCGTGCTGTTCGGCATCCCCTCGCTGCGCATCAAGGGCCTGTACCTCGCCATGGCGACGCTCGCCGCGCAGTTCTTCACCGACTGGGCCTTCCTGCGCATCAGTTGGTTCACCAACAACTCGAGCTCCGGCTCGGTCAGCGTCGCGGGGCTCAACGTGTTCGGCCTGCCGATCGAGTCGCCGGTGGCGAAGTACCTGTTCTGCCTGGTGGTGGTGTGCGTGTTCGCGCTGATGGCGAAGAACCTTACCCGCAGCGCCATCGGCCGGCAGTGGATGGCGATCCGCGACATGGACGTGGCCGCGGCGGTGATCGGCATCCGGCCGATGTACGCCAAGCTGAGCGCGTTTGCGGTCAGCTCCTTCATCGTCGGCGTGGCCGGCGCGCTGTGGGCCTTCATCCACCTCGGTGCCTGGGAGCCGGCGGCCTTCAGCATCGACCGTTCCTTCCAGTTGCTGTTCATGGTCATCATCGGCGGCCTGGGTTCGATCATGGGCGCGTTCTTCGGCGCGGCCTTCATCATCGTGCTGCCCATCCTGCTCGACCAGATCCCGCAGTGGTTCGGGATCCCGCTGTCGACCGCGACGACCTCGCACCTGGTGCACATGATCTTCGGCGCGCTGATCGTGTTCTTCCTGATCGTCGAGCCGCATGGCCTGGCCAAGTTGTGGAGCATCGGCAAGCAGAAGCTGAGGCTGTGGCCCTTCCCGCACTGAGCATCGCACCGAAGGCTGGTTCCAGGAAGTTCGCTTGCGGCAGCAGGACGTCAGGCACGCGTGAGTTGCCACCGACCATTACACAAGAGGAGACACCATGAAGCTCAGACCCTTTGCCCTTGCCATGGCGCTGGCGACCGTAGGCGCTGCCACCCTGTCGATGCCGGCCGCTGCGCAGCAGGCGAACGAGCAGTTCTTCCCGCTGCTGGTCTATCGCACCGGCGCCTACGCGCCCAACGGCACGCCCTGGGCCAACGGCAAGCAGGACTACGTCAAGTACATCAACGCCACTGGCGGCATCAACGGCGTGAAGATCGCCTACGAGGAGTGCGAGACCGGCTACGCCACCGACAAGGGCGTGGAGTGCTACGAGCGCCTGAAGGGCAAGAAGGCGACGCTGATCGACCCGCAGGCGACCGGCATCACCTTCGCGCTGACGGACAAGGCGCCGGTCGACAAGATCCCGCTCATCACGCTGGGCTACGGGCTTGCCGCATCGCAGGACGGCGGCGTGTTCAAGTGGAACTTCCCGCTGATGGGCAGCTACTGGACGGCGGCCGACGCGCTGATCCAGCACCTCGGCAAGAAGGAAGGCGGGCTCGACAAGCTCAAGGGCAAGAAGATCGCGCTGGTGTATCACGACTCGCCGTTCGGCAAGGAGCCGATCCCGCTGCTGCAGAAGCGCGCGCAGATGCATGGCTTCGAACTGGTGCTGTTGCCGGTGACCGCCCCCGGCGTGGAGCAGAAGGCGACCTGGCTGCAGGTGCGCCAGCAACGCCCGGACTACACCCTGCTGTGGGGCTGGGGCGTGATGAACTCCACCGCGCTGAAGGAAGCCGTCGCCACGGGCTATCCGCGCGAGAAGCTGTTCGGCGTGTGGTGGTCGGGCGCCGAGCCGGACGTCAAGGACGTCGGTGCCAACGCCAAGGGCTACAGCGCGCTGGCGCTCAACCCGCACGGTACCGAATCGCCGCTGGTCAAGGACATCCTGAAGAAGGTGCACGACGCGGGCCAGGGCTCCGGTCCGCGTGATGAAGTGGGCTCGGTGCTGTACATGCGCGGCCTGCTGATCCAGATGTTCGCCGTCGAGGCGGTGCGCACCGCGCAGGCCAAGTTCGGCCAGGGCAAGGTGATGACCGGCGAGCAGGTGCGCTGGGGCCTGGAGAACCTGAACATCGACGACAAGCGCATCGGCGAGCTGGGCCTGGCCGGCCTGATCCGTCCGCTGAAGACGAGCTGCACCGACCACATGGGTTCGACCTCGGTCCGCGTTCACTCCTGGGACGGCAGCCAGTGGAAGATGCAGCCCGACTGGTACGAGGCCGACAAGTCGGTCATCGACCCGATGGTCAGGGAGGCGGCCGACCGCTACGCGGCCGAAAAGCAGATCAAGCGCCGCGACGCAAGCGACTGCAACGCCTGATCGGGGCCGGCGCCGCGCCCGCTTCGGCGGGTGCGGCGCGGTTCCGGATACCGACAGCGGCTCCCGCAGGGGCCCGACCGACCGGATGAAGCGATGAACGCACCGAATCTCCTCCTCAATGTGAATGGCATCGAGGTCATCTACAACCATGTGGCGCTGGTGCTCAAGGGCGTCTCGCTGCAGGTGCCCGAAGGCCGCATCGTCGCGCTGCTCGGCGGCAACGGTGCCGGCAAGACGACGACGCTGAGGGCGATCTCCAACCTGCTCAAGGGTGAGCGTGGCGAGGTCACCAAGGGTCAGATCGAGCTCAAGGGCGAGCGCATCGAGGCGCTGTCTCCGTCCGACCTTGTGCGTCGCGGCGTGGTGCAGGTGATGGAGGGGCGGCACTGCTTCGCCCACCTGACGATCGAGGAAAACCTGCTCGCCGGCGCCTACACGCGCAGGGACAGGGGCGAGATCGCCGCCAACCTCGACAAGGTCTACACCTACTTCCCGCGCCTGAAGACGCGCCGCACCAGCCAGGCGGCCTATACCTCGGGCGGCGAGCAGCAGATGTGCGCGATCGGCCGGGCGCTGATGTCGAATCCGCGCATGGTGCTGCTGGACGAGCCGTCCATGGGCCTGGCGCCGCAGATCGTCGAGGAGGTGTTCGAGATCGTCAAGGATCTCAACGTGAAGGAAAAGGTGAGCTTCCTGCTTGCCGAGCAGAACACCATGGTGGCGCTGCGCTATTCCGACTTCGGCTACATCGTCGAGAACGGGCGCATCGTGATGGAAGGCGAGGCGAAGGAGCTGTCGTCCAACGAGGACGTGAAGGAGTTCTACCTCGGCCTGTCGGGCGAAGGCCGCAAGAGCTTCCGCGACGTCAAGCACTATCGCCGGCGCAAGCGCTGGTTGAGCTGAGTCCCGCTTTACGGCCTGCCGACCGATCCCACGGATGCTGCCATGAATCCTTCCGAATTCTTTGACGAGCGCGAAACCCGCAACCCCGCCGAACGCGAGCGCGACCTGCTCGCCCGCCTGCCGGCGCAGATCGCCCACGCGCGGGCGCACGCGCCAGCCTTCGCCGCGCTGCTCGGCGACGTCGATCCGGCCGGCGTGACGACGCGCGAGGCGCTGGCCGCGCTGCCGGTCGTGCGCAAGTCCGAACTCGTCGAGCGCCAGAAGCTCGCGCGGCCGTTCGGCGGCTTTGCCGCGGTGGGCTGGGGTGCCGCCTGCCGGCGCGTCTTTTCGTCGCCCGGCCCGCTGTACGAGCCCGAAGGCGCCCGGGCCGACTACTATCGGCTGGCGCGCGCGCTCCATTCCGCGGGTTTCCGTGCCGGCGACCTGGTGCACAACACTTTCTCCTACCACTTCACGCCGGCGGGTTCGATGATGGAGACGGCGGCGCACGCGCTCGGCTGCACCGTGTTTCCGGCCGGCGTGGGGCAGACGGAGCAGCAGGTGGCGGCGATCGCCGACCTGCAGCCGAATGCCTATGTCGGCACGCCTTCCTTCCTGCGCATCCTGCTCGACAAGGCCGACGAGCTGGGCGTGAAGCCGGCCTTCACCAAGGCTTTCGTGTCCGGAGAGGCTTTTCCGCCCAGCCTGCGCGAGGCCTTCGCCGCCCGCGGCATCACCGCCTTCCAGGCCTATGCCACTGCCGACATCGGCCTCATCGCCTACGAGACGCCGGCGCGCGACGGCATGGTCGTCGACGAGGACATCGTGCTCGAGATCGTGCGCCCCGGCACAGGCGACCCGGTGGTGCCGGGCGAGGTGGGCGAGGTGGTCGTCACCACCTTCAACCCCGATTACCCGCTGATCCGCTTCGGCACAGGCGACCTGTCGGCGTTGATGCCCGGCACCTCGCCCTGCGGCAGGACGAACCAGCGCATCCGCGGCTGGATGGGGCGTGCCGACCAGACCACCAAGGTGAAGGGCATGTTCGTGCACCCCGGGCAGGTCGCCCAGGTGGCGCGCCGTCATCCCGAATTGCTGCGCGTGCGGCTGGTGGTGGACAATCCCGGCCTCAACGACCGCATGACGCTGATGTGCGAGGCGGCGGGCGGCGGCAGCGAGGCGCTGGCCGAGAGCGTGGCGGCGAGCATCCGCGAGCTGACCAAGCTGCGCGGCGAAGTGGCCTTCCTGCCCGTCGGTTCGCTTGCCAATGACGGCAAGGTCATCGACGACCTGCGCAAGTACGACTGAGCGATTCGGGCCGCGTGGTACCGGGCGCCAGTTGGCCTCGGTGCCTGCGGCCCATTTTTTCTCTTTCTTCCCCCTCGACCAGCCATGACCGCATCCAGCCATCGACCGCCCCCGTTGCAGGGGCTGCGCATCCTCGACCTCACTCGCCTGCTGCCCGGCCCGCTCGCTACCCAGCATCTCGCCGACTATGGCGCCGAGGTCATCAAGGTGGAGGACACCGGCGTCGGCGACTATGCGCGCACGATGGGGGCGATGGGCGGCGATACCAGCTATTTCTACCAGGTGGTCAACCGCAACAAGAAGAGCTTGCGGCTGGACCTGAAGCACCCCGAAGGCAAGGCACTGTTCCTGCGCCTGGTGCGGGACGCCGATGCCCTGGTCGAGGGTTTCCGCCCGGGCGTGATGGACAAGCTCGGTCTCGGCTATGCGGCCGTGGCCGCGGAGAACCCGCGCATCGTCTATTGCAGCATCACCGGCTACGGGCAGACCGGTCCCTACGCGCTGCGGGCGGGGCACGACATCAACTACATCGGCTATGCCGGAGTGCTCGACCAGATCGGTCGCGCGGGCGCCGCACCGGCGCTGTCCAACCTGCAGATCGGCGACCTGCTGGGCGGCACGATGGCGGCGGTGATGGGCATGCTGGCCGCGCTGGTCGATGCGCGCGCGAGCGGGCGCGGCCGGCATGTGGATGTGGCGATGACCGACGCTGCCATGGCGCACGCGATCTTCCCGCTCACCGAGGTCCTTGCGCACGGCTGCGTGCGACCGCGGGGCGAGGATCTGCTGACCGGCGGCGTGCCGTGCTACGGCGTGTATCAGACGGCCGACGGGCGCCACATGGCGGTCGGGTCGCTGGAGGAAAAGTTCTGGCACCTCACCTGCGACACCCTGGGTCGCCCCGACCTCAAGCCCGCGCACCTGGCCACCGGTGAGGAGGGCGCGCGCGCGCGGGAGGAGGTCGCGGCGATCTTCCGCTCGCGCACTCAGGCGCAGTGGGTGGAAGTCTTCGACGCGGTGGATTGCTGTGTGACGCCGGTGCTGCGGCTCGAGGAGGCGATGGAAAACCCGCAGATCGTTGCGCGCGGCATGATCCAGGACGTGGAGGGCGTGCGCCAGTTCGCGCCGCCGGTGCGCATGTCGGACCTCGAGGTGACTGCGGCTGCCGCGCCTTCCCGCGCCGGCGAGCACAGTGAAGAACTCCTGCTGGCGCTCGGGCTGGGCGATGCCGACATCACCCGCCTGCGCGCCGCTGGCGTCATCTGAAGCGCGGCGGGCTCACTTTTCCGATGTGGATTTGCGCCGCGACGCGCTGCGCGGCGCCGTCCTGTCGTCACCCGCGGGGGCCGGTTGCGACGCTGCCGGCTGCCCTCCCATGAGGTTCCACGGCCACATGGCCGCCGCGGCGGCGAAGGGGTTCTGCGCCTTGTCGGCTGTCTCGCCCTCCTGGGCATGCTGGCTCATCGCCTTGACCGCGGCCAGCGCGGCGCGCTGCATCTCCAGCCCCTGGGTGCTCATCTGCAGCATGTTGAGGTTCATCTTGAGCCAACCCTCGACCGCCTTCATGTCGGCGATGCGCTTGTCGAGCTCGTCGACGTCGAGCGTGGGCGTCACCATGCCCGGTAGCGAAAAGCCCATGTTCTGCCACATTCCGCGTACGAACTCGAGCGGATCCTGGGCGTTCTGGTCCTGAGACATTCAAGTGCTCCCGGCTGGTCTTTGACAAGATCATCATAACCGATGCCTGCAGCGTGAAGCATTCTGCGCGGCAGCAAGGCCGGGCGACCCGGTACAGGAACGGCGGCGCTCAATCGGCCGCATTCAGCATGCGGTGAATCAGCGCCCGCAGCCTCGCCGGGCGTACCGGCTTGTGCAGCAGCACGATGCCGGCTTGCTGGGCAGCGGCCAGCGTCTCCGGGCCGGTGTCGCCGCTGAGCAGGATGGCGGGCAGCGCAGGGAACTGGTCCGGGCTGCGCAGCAGGCCGATCAGGTCGATGCCGTTCAGCTTGCCGCCGAGGCGGAAATCGCTGATCAGCAGGGCCGGCCGCCAGTCACCGGGTGCCAGCGCCGCGCGCAGTTCCTCCACCGTCTCGGTCGACAGCACCTCGCACCCCCAGGATGCCAGCAGGCCCCGGGTGCCGTCGCGGGCGAGCGGGTCGTCGTCGAGCAGGGCAATGCGCACGCCGCCAAGGTCTCCGGGCGGGCGCTCGTCCACATTTTCCCAGGGCTTCGCCTCCGGCTCGGCAAGCGGAAGCTCGACGGCGAACACCGCGCCCCGGCCCGGAGCTGAACGCAGCTCCAGACGGTGATCGAGCAGGTCGGCGAGGCGGCGGACGATTGCCAGGCCGAGTCCAAGGCCCTTGTCGCGCGAACGTTCGGCGTTATCGAGCTGAACGAATTCCTGAAAGACGATCTCCTGCGCCGCGGACGGTATGCCGACGCCGCTGTCGCGCACTTCGATTCTCACCCGCTCACCTCTCCGCCGGCAGGCGACGAGAATGGTGCCGTGCGGCGTGTAACGCACGGCGTTGCTGACGAGGTTGGCGACGATGCGTTCGAGCAGCACGGGATCGCTACGCGCCCAGAACTCGCCCGGTCGCAGGACGAGCGTCAGCCCGCGATCCGCGGCCGCCGGGCGCTGGCCGGTGACGATGCGTTCGAGCAGCGGCTGCAGGTTGAACGGGCGGGGCGCCGGCCGCAGGACGCCGGCGTCCAGCCGCGAGATGTCGAGCAGGCTGTCGAGCAGGTTGTCCATCGCCTCCGCGGCAGCGGCGATATGCCGCGCCAGCTCGTGCGCGCGGGGCGCCAGCGGCTGCTGGTCGAGTTCGGCGATGAACAGGCCGAGGGCGTGCATCGGTTGGCGCAGGTCATGGCTGGCGGCGGCCAGGAAGCGCGACTTGGCGAGGTTGGCATGTTCGGCCTCATCCTTGCGCGTGCGCAGTTCCGCAGTGGCTTCCTCGATCTTGCGCGCCATGTGCTCGTGCACCTCGGCCAGTCGCTCGGCCATCTCGTTGATGCCCTCGGCCAGCTTGCGCAGGCTGCCGCCGCCGGTGATCGCCACGCGCTCGTGCAGGCGCCCCTGGCCGAGCCGCAGCGCGGTGTCGGCCACGCGCCGTATCGGCCCGCTCACGCCACGGCTCATGTAGCCGGCCAGCAGCAGGCTGCCGGACAGAACGAACAACACCGAAAGGATGCCTGTCCACAGGAGTTCTCCACGGCGGCGCTGCAGGCGGTCGAGCGACAGGTCCACTGTGACCAGGCCCAGCGTGCTGTTCCGCGTGGCGGACTTGCCGCGCTGCGATGCCGCCGCGCTGAGCAGGTCGTCGAGCTGCAGCTTGGTCGCCCGGATGGGCTCGACGAGGCGCAAGGTTCGCCCCTCCTTGATGGTCACGGGGTGCAGGTCCCCCGGACCGGCGAGGACCGGCAGGCGGGCGTCGAACCTGCCGATGTTCACCAGGGTGTTGCCGTCGTGGCCGACGATCCTCACGCCGATCACGTCGTCCTCGTCCATCACGGTGGCGGCCAGTTGCTGCAGGGCCTCGCGGTCGCCGGAAAACACGGCGTATTCACTGGCGGCTGCAAGCTGGCGTGCGAAGGCCCGGCCGCGATCGGTGAGCGCCTGGTCGAGGTCCGTGATGCGCAGCGAGGTGTACAGCGCGGTCATGAGCACGGCGAGCACCAGCATCGGCAGCACGGCGACGAGCATCACGCGGGCGCGAACCCCCCAGTTGCGGATCATGGCTGGCCTCGTTCACGGCGCTGGAGCTCGGCGCCAAGTTCCTGCGCGGGCCTGAGTGCGATGCCCATCGAGCGCGCCACGTTGAGGTTGACGCCCACTTCGAACTGGCTCGGCGCGGCCGGGGCGGGCAGTCGCTCCCCGGCCAGCATGCGTGCGGCAACGGCGCCGGCCTGCGTGCCGATCTGCGCGGGCGTGGAGTACAGGCCCAGCAGCGCGCCCGCACGGACATAGGCGGCAGAAAAGCCCAGCACCGGCGAGCGGTAACGGTAGGCGGTGAGCAGCACGTTCTGCACCGTGTTGGCATTGAAGATGTTGGCGTCGGGGAGCGCGACGAGCACCGATGGTTCGGCCAGCACCTGTCGCAGGGCCGGATAGAGCTCGCCATCGCTTTCAATCGATGCGCCTCGCACCTGCAGACGGCGGGCGATCGCCGCGTCGCGCAGGCGGCTTGCCAATCGATCGCTGCCACTGCCCGAGACCAGCGCGACGCGGGGCCAGTCGGGCAGGGCGATGCGCAGCAGCGCGATCTGGCGCTCGGCTGGCTGGTCCAGGAAGATGGCGGTGTGGTTGTTGCCTGCGCCCGCGCGCGGCAGGCGTTCGTATGCGCTGGCGGGCAGCAAGGTGTTCAGCACCGGGCGGGAAGGTGCCAGTTCGGCAACATGCTGCGCAGCCTGGGTGCCGACCGTGACGACGAGCCGGCGGTTTGCGAGCTCTGCGGCAGTGACTCCGGAGCTGGCAAGCACCTCGATCGTGGCCTCGGGTTCGGCCGCGAGCAGACTGGCGCGCAATGCCTGCACGGTTTCCTGATATGGCACGTGGTTGGCGCTGGTGACGACGGCGACGCTCGGTTCGGCCGCGGCATTGCCCGCACGCGCGACTGCCCCGTTAAGCGCACACGGCAGAATGCACCACAACAGCAGGAAGACCAGGCGGCGAAAGGACATCGGGAAGGTGGAGCGTGCAGGGGCCATGGCAGGCCCGGTGCGCGACGCCTGCGACCGTTGCCGATGTACTGCGGCCTGTGGCGAGCGGCCCGGCCCCGGTTGCATGCACACGGGATCCGCCTTGTGGAGCGACCACCAGATTCTCGCCGCTTTCGCGCTGTGCCGATAGGGGGAGGCGCAGAATGGGCATGCTATGCTTCACGCATCGAAGCCGAAACAAGGGGTGGGCCGGGTGGGCGCCGAAATTCTGAAGATTCTCGTCGTCGAAGACCACGCCCTGGTCCGCGAGGCCATGGCGCAGACGCTTGCGCGCCTCGATGCCGCCATCGACTGCATCGAGGCAAGCAATGCCGAGGCTGCGCTGCAGAAGCTGGAGGGCGGTGGGGTCGATCTCGCCATCGTCGACCTGATGCTGCCGGACATGAACGGCTTCGCCTTGCTCGGCGTGCTCGCCAAGCGTTTCCCCGACGTGCCGGCCATCGTGGTGTCGGCCATGGATGACGAGGCCTCGGTGAAGCGCGCCATCAAGGGCGGAGCATCCGGCTTCGTGTCCAAGGCGAGTTCCGGCGAGGAGATGTTGCGTGCGGTGCGCATCGTCCTCGATGGCGGAGTGCATGTTCCCGATGCGGCTTCCTCGACGCCCGCCGCCGGACGGCGCGCGACGGGGCCGGTCAGCGATCGCTTCGGGCTGACGGCGGCTCAGGGCCGCGTCACGGAACTGCTTGCGCTGGGCAAGAGCAATCGCGAGATCGCGGATGCGCTCGGCCTGTCCGAAGGCACGGTGAAAGTGCACATGTCCGCCATCTTCCGCGCGCTTGGTGTGTCGAGCCGGGCGCAGGCGCTGATCGTCATTGCGCGCAGCGGAACGCGCCTCTGACGCGTTTCATGGCGTCTGGCAAACCTCAGTGCGACCTGCGTGCGGTCGCGGCCAAGCGCATCGGCATCTCGGCCGCAGGCAGGCGCTCGACTTCCTCGACGTCCTCGACGTCGATGGCCGGCTCGGCAAAGTCGACTTCCAGCACCTGCAGCACCTGGCGCGCCACGGCGCGGCAGGCGTTGGCGAGGGGCGTCGGCAACTGCTCGGGAACCTGCTTCTGCAACAGCAGCTTGGACGACGACAGGGCGCCGACCGGCTTCAGGATGCGGTGGCGGTAGGCGCCCATCAAGTGCGCGACATTGCGGTCGGCAGCCTCCCTTTGCCACGGGTTGCTCGGCCATTGCGACGGCACGGCGTAGGCACGCGGGAACATCTCGAGGTCGCGGACGACGGTGCGGATATCCTCGTGCGATTCGCGAAACGGCAGCAGCACGATGTCCGACAGCGCGTAGAGCTTGCGGTCCATCTCGGTACGGTTGCCGCCGCCGTCAATGACGCCGATCCAGTCGTCGAGGGTGCGCAGCTTGTCCACGACCTTGGTCAGGGCGTCGCGCGTGCGGGCATCGGCGGTGATGTAACGGCGGCCAGCGGGCTGCAGCGGTTCGCGCGACGTGTCGGTCAGCACGCAGGCGGAACGCTGCCCCAGCAGTCCTAGACCCTGGCACAACATGTGCGAAAGGGTGGTCTTGCCGGTGCCGCCCTTGTTGCCGATCACGCAGATGATCTCAGCCATGTACTTCCTTTCTCTGCACGCGGCCGATGTGCCGCATGGGGGATTATCGGCAGCGGGCCCCGACTTCATGAGGCGAAATAACGCCGATTCACGCCGTCATTTTGGCGCACGCGATGCCGGGATGCGCCATGCCAGCAGGCGGGTGGCGCGACGGTCGCCGACTTCGACGACGAAATCCGGGCTGCGCCCTGGGATTTCGAAGGTGTTGCTGACCAGCAGGCTGCCGGGTCGCATCTCCGCCGCGGCCTTGCGCCACACGGTCGCCATCGGCACCGGCGACAGGAAGGCATAGACCACATCGTAGTCGGCCCACGGGACGGAAAAAAGATCGGCGCGCCGCCACTCGACCTGCCGGCTTCGGCGAGCAAGCAGCAAGCTGCCCACGAGCCAGGGGCCCGGCGCCAGCTCGACGCCGGCGAAGCGGCAGTCAGGGCGCAATGTGGCGAGCCGGCGCAGCAGTGAACCGGTGCCGGCGCCGACGTCGAGCACGCGGGCCGGGCCTTGCGGCAGCAGGCGCGCGAGGGCTTCGGCGGTGGCGCGGTTGCTAAGGTAGAGCGGAACCTGGGTGCGAAAGCTCGTCCAGTAAACCAGCAGCAGGGCGATGAAGGCGCCGAGGTACCAGCCCGGAGGCAGGTCCAGCGCGCGTGCGGCCACGACCAGCGGCATGAAGGCGAGATGGATCGGCAGCCACCAGCGCGCGCTGCGCAAGGCGAAGGCAGCGCCTGCGGCGCCGATCGCCTGTGTCGCCACCAGCGGCCAGATGCCGCCGCCAAGCGTGCCACTGCGCGCCAGCAGGAAAGCGGCCAGCCAGCCGGCGATTTGGGCGACCAGGGCTTTGAGGGCAGGGGGCATGGGGTGGCGCGGCGAACGGGACGGCCGCGATCATAGCGCCGCCCGCCTCGTCACGCTGCGCTGCGGACCTTGGAGGCCGGCGCGCCTGTCCGGCGCCAGGCAGCCAGCAGCCGTTCGCGCTGCTGCGCCGCCGCCGCCATGCTCTGCGCCTTGACATGCCCGTAGCCGCGAATCTGTTCAGGCAGGCGGGCAATGGCGACCGCGTCGTCGAGCCGATCCCAGCTCAGCGTCTCGAGCAGTTCGGCAACGTCGCGCTCGTATTGCGCGATGAGCTGGCGCTCGGCGCGGCGTTCGGCGGTGTATCCGAACACGTCCCAGCGCGTTCCGCGCAGCCCTTTCATGCGCGCCAGCAGGCGGAACAGCCGCATCATGCCCGGACCGAAGCTGCGCTTGGCGATGTGCCCGGTGTTCGGGTCCGGACGGGCGAGCAGCGGGGCGGCGAGGTGGAAGCGCACCGCGAAATCGCCCTCGAAAGTCGCGTGCACCCGATCCCAGAAAGCCGGGTCGGTGTACAGGCGGGCGACCTCGTATTCGTCCTTGTAGGCGAGCAGCTTGAAGTAGTTGCGTGCCACCGCCTCGGCGAGGCGGGTGCTGGAGGCGCCGGCCTTTTCCGCTTCGACGGCAAGCACGCCGTCGACCAGGCGGCGGTAACGCGCGCTGTAGGCGACGTCCTGGTAGGCGGTGAGCACCTCGACGCGGCGCGCGACAAGCTCGGCCAGCGTCTTCGCCGGAGCGCGGGCCGACGCCTGCGGCTGCGCGCAGCGCATCACGGCGGCGAGGTCGTGCGCAGCGCGACGCCCCCACAGGAAAGCACGCTTGTTCATGTCCACCGCGGTGGCGTTGAGCTCGATCGCCTGCATCAGCGAGGCGTGCGACACGGGCACCAGACCCTGCTGCCAGGCATGGCCGAGCAGGAACAGGTTGGTCGCGATCGCATCGCCCATCAGCGTGGCGACAAGCGAGCTGGCATCGAGGAACAGCGCATTGCCGCCGGTCGCGTCGCGGATCGCGGCCTGCATGCGATCGAGCGGGAACTTCCAGTCGGGATCGCGGGCGAAGGCCGAAGTCGGCGTCTCGGCGATGTTGACCAGCGCGCGCGTACGGCTGGTCGAAACCTTGGCCAATGCCTCCACGCTGGCGGTGACGATCGCGTCGCCACCGATCACCGCATCGGCTTCGCCGGCGGCGATCCGCACCGCGTGCAGTGACTCTGGATGGTCGGCGATGCGCACATGGCTGAAGACCGAGCCGCCCTTCTGCGCCAGGCCGGTCATGTCGAGCACCGTGACGCCCTTGCCGTCGAGGTGGGCAGCCATGCCCACCAGTGCGCCGATGGTCACCACTCCGGTGCCGCCGACGCCGGTCACCAGCAGCCCGAAGGGCCGGGTGGTGGCGGGAATCCGCGGTTCGGGCAGTTCGGCGAAGGCGGTCTCGTCGGCCTGCACCGCCTGGCCCTTGCGCAGGCGGCCGCCTTCGATCGTGATGAAACTGGGGCAGAAGCCGTTCAGGCAGGAGTAATCCTTGTTGCACGACGACTGGTCGATCTGGCGCTTGCGCCCGAATTCGGTCTCCACCGGCAGGATGGACATGCAGTTCGACTTGACGCCGCAGTCGCCGCAGCCCTCGCATACCGCCTCGTTGATGAACACGCGCCGCGCCGGGTCGGGGTAGGTGCCGCGCTTGCGTCGGCGACGCTTCTCGGCTGCGCAGGTCTGGTCGTAGATCAATGCGGTCACGCCGCCCGACTCGCGCAGTTCGCGCTGGATGGCGTCGAGCTCGTCGCGATGGCGCATCGGCACGTGAGGCAGGTCGGCCGGGCCGTAGGCGCGCTCGCTGCCGTCGGTGACGACGACGATGTTGTGCACGCCTTCGGCGCGCAACTGCTGCACGATCTGCGGCACCGACAGGCTGCCGTCCACCGGCTGGCCGCCAGTCATCGCCACCGCGTCGTTGTAGAGGATCTTGTAGGTGATGTTCACCTTCGCGGCCACCGCCTGGCGGATGGCGAGCAGGCCGGAGTGGAAGTAGGTGCCATCGCCCAGGTTGGCGAAGATGTGCTTTTCGTGGGTGAAGGGCGCCTGCCCGACCCAGGGGACACCCTCGCCGCCCATCTGGGTGAAGGTGCCGGTGCGCCGCTCGGGCATCCAGGTGACCATGTAGTGGCAGCCGATGCCGGCCAGCGCGCGGCTGCCTTCGGGGACGTGGGTGGAGGTGTTGTGCGGGCAGCCGGAGCAGAAGGTCGGCACCCGGTCGATGGCGAAGTTGCGTGCCGCCAGCGTGCGCTCCTTGGCCTCGAGGAAGGCGAGCCGCGAGCGGATGCGTTCCGAAGTGAAGAAGCGTTCGATGCGCGAGGCGATCACGCGCGCGATCATCGCGGGCGTCAGCTCGCCGGCGGCAGGCAGCAGCCAGTCGCCATGGTCGATCGTGCCGTCGGGACGGACCACATGAGCCCATTCGCCCTTCTCGTCAAACTTGCCGATGACCCGCGGGCGCACGTCTTCGCGCCAGTTGTAGAGCTCCTCCTTCAACTGGTACTCGAGCAACTGGCGCTTTTCCTCCACCACCAGGATCTCGTCCAGGCCCTCGGCGAAGGCGCGCACGCCGTCCGCCTCGAGCGGCCACACCATGCCGACCTTGTACAGCCGGATGCCGATCTCGGCCGCCAGCGCCTCGTCGATGCCGAGGTCGTCGAAAGCCTGGCGCACGTCCAGGTAGCTCTTGCCCGAGGTGATGATGCCCAGCCGCGGCGCAGGCGAGTCGATCACCGTGCGGTTCAGGCCGTTGCTGCGGCAATAGGCCAGCGCCGCATACAGCTTGTAGTGCAGCAGGCGCTTCTCCTGCACCAGCGGCGGGTCCGGCCAGCGAATGTTGAGTCCGTCCGCCGGCAGCGCGAAGTCGGTCGGCAGGCGGACCTGCACCCGCCGCGGATCGACATCGACCGAGGCTGAGGTCTCCACCGTGTCCGCCAGCGCCTTGAACGCGACCCAGCAACCCGAATAGCGCGACAGCGCATAGCCGTGCACGCCGAAGTCGATGTATTCCTGCACACCGGCCGGCGTCAGCACCGGCATCATCATCGACTTGAAGAAGTGGTCGGTCTGGTGTGGCAGCGTCGAGGACTTGGCCGCATGGTCGTCGCCGGCGATCACCAGCACGCCGCCATGCTTCGAGCTGCCGGCCGCGTTGCCGTGGCGGAAGACATCGCCGCAGCGGTCGACGCCCGGGCCCTTGCCGTACCACATCGCGAACACGCCGTCGTGCTTCGCCTGTGGCGACAGGCTCACCTGCTGGCTGCCCCACACCGCGGTCGCCGCCAGGTCTTCGTTGATGCCGGGCTGGAACACGATGCCTGCGCGCTGCAGGTGGCCCCTGGCCTTCCACAGCGTCTGGTCAAGTCCGCCGAGCGGCGAGCCGCGGTAGCCCGACACGAAGCCGGCGGTGTCGAGGCCGGCAGCCTCGTCGCGTGCCTTCTGGATCAGCAGCAGGCGCACAAGCGCCTGGTAGCCACTCAGATACACTCGCCCGCTCGCCTGCGAATACTTGTCGTCCAGGCTGGGAACATGAGCATTGCGTACATCGGCGCCGGTTGCTCTCGCATCGGCCCGCGGATCGGCTTCCGCCATTTCGCCGCCTCCTTCCAAAGTCCGTATCTTTGGCGCGCTGCGCATTCCGCTGGCCGGCGACGCCTCGTGGGCAGGGGCGGCCGCGATTCAGTCCAGCCTAGCCCTCGGGCAAGGCTGGCTCAATCCTTGGATACCCTGATCGACAGAAGGTTTGCGGTGGCGAGCCGGGAAGGGCCGAGGGCCGTTCAGGCCGGTGGCAGCACCTTGCCCGGATTCATCAGGTTGTCGGGGTCGAGCGCCTGCTTGATCAGCCACATGGTGTCGATGGCTTCGCGGCCATGCTCGCGCAGCAGGAATGCCTGTTTGCCGATGCCGATGCCGTGCTCGCCGGTGCAGGTGCCGCCCATCGCCAGTGCGCGCTCGACGATGCGCCGGTTGAGGTCTTCAGCGCGGGCGATCTCGGCCGGATCGTCGGGATCGACGAGGATCACGCAGTGAAAGTTGCCGTCGCCCACGTGGCCGACGATGGGCGCAATCAGACCGCTGGCTTCAATCTCGCCGCGCACGCCGTCCACGCATTCGGCCAGGCGGGAGATCGGCACGCACACGTCGGTGGAGATGCCGCGGCTTCCGGGCCTCAGGTTGAGGCTGGCGAACAGGACGTCATGGCGTGCCGCCCACAGACGTGTTCGATCCTCGGGGCGGCTCGCCCATTCGAAGTCCAGCCCGCCATGCTCGCGCGCGATCTCCTGCACCGTCTGCGCCTGCTCCTCGACGCTCGCCGGCGAGCCGTGGAACTCGAAGAACAGCATCGGCGATTCGCGCAAGGTGGTCTTGCTGTAGCGGTTGATCGCCTTCACCGTGAGCGCATCCAGCAGTTCGATGCGCGCCACCGGCACGCCGAGCTGTATGGTCTGGATCACCGTATTGACTGCATCGACGATGTCCGGGAAGGCACATACGGCGCTGGAGACGGCTTCGGGCAGCGGATGCAGCCGCACGGTGAGCTCGGTGATGATGCCCAGCGTTCCCTCAGAGCCCACCAGCAGCCGCGTCAGGTCGTAGCCGGACGAAGACTTGCGGGCGCGCCCGCCGGTGCGCACGACGCGCCCGTCGGCCAGCACCGCGGTCAGTGCAAGGACGTTCTCGCGCATGGTCCCGTAACGCACCGCATTGGTGCCGGAGGCCCGCGTCGAGGCCATGCCGCCCAGGCTCGCGTCCGCGCCCGGGTCGATCGGGAAGAAGAGGCCGCTGCCGTGCAGCGCGTTGTTGAGCTGCTTGCGGGTGACGCCCGGCTGCACGACCGCGTCCATGTCCTCGGCGTGGATGGCGAGCACCTGGTTCATCTCGCTCAGGTCGACGGTGAGGCCGCCACGCACCGCGAGGATGTGGCCCTCGAGCGAACTGCCGACGCCGAAAGGGATGATCGGCACCGCATGCGTGCGGCAGGTGTTCACGGCGAAAACCACCTCGTCGGTGCCACGCGCGAACACCACCGCGTCGGGCGCCGCATCCGGAAAGTGCGACTCGTCGTGTCCGTGATGCGCGCGGACGGCCTCGCCGAGGCTGAAGCGCGCGCCGAAGCGGGCATTCATCGCATCAATGAAGGCCTGCGGCAGCGGGCGGCGTTCGTGGTCAGAGGGGGCGCGCATCGGTCTACTCTCCGGGATCGGGTCGGCCATTATCGCTTCCGTGACGGGCAACGACATCATGCAGCCGCGACGGAGCAGGGGGCATGAAGTCGGCCTCCCGCAGAATTCTTGCCAGACTGAGGCGAAAAGTATTTGACACGATCGAGTTCGACGCCTATAGTTCGGGGCTCGCCGCGTGGAGGGATACCCAAGCGGTCAACGGGATCAGACTGTAAATCTGACGGCTCTGCCTTCGAAGGTTCGAATCCTTCTCCCTCCACCAACGAATTTGTTTGTCGCGCCGTGCCGATGTGCAGCGGGCGGTTGAGTCGGATCGACTCCTTGTTTGCATCGTGGTAAGTGCGGGTGTAGCTCAATGGTAGAGCAGAAGCCTTCCAAGCTTATGACGAGGGTTCGATTCCCTTCACCCGCTCCAGGTTTGCTGCGGTTTTGCTGTTTTTCGGAGCCCATGTAGCTCAGTGGTAGAGCACTCCCTTGGTAAGGGAGAGGCCACGTGTTCAATCCACGTCATGGGCACCACTCATTTTCTGCCTGGCCTGGCGCGGCGGCCAATGTGATTTGGCTGCCGCACTGGTTTTTCTGGTTCTGATTTTAAGGATAGCGATATGGCTAAGGGTAAGTTTGAGCGGACGAAACCGCACGTGAACGTCGGTACG
>JAFEFC010000057.1 GCA_018240785.1 Pseudomonadota bacterium
CGAGTGCAGGCCGCAGGCATCGCGCACCAACGCTGCGCTCGTGCGATGACGCGGCCCGCACCGCAACTGTTCATAACTGGGAGCTGGGCATAATGGCCGGGTCGAGCCAAGGCGGGGTTCAAGTTGGCCGCCGTAAACCGGTCACCCAAGGCGATCCAGCGAGGGAAATCCTGGCCGGATCTCCAACGGCCGGTGATGGCCGCATGCCGCTATTGGGAAACGCGTTCCGATAGCGGCCGTTGATCGCCGATCGAGAGAGACGGTGGGTGTCGGGTCGGGCCGAGCACGAGGCTGTCAGTCGGAAAGGAAGCGGCTGGCAGCTTGACGATCGGTGAGTAGACCGCGACTTTGCAGACGTCATCTGGCACGCCAAGGTCGAAGCCGTAAGCCCACCTCGCAGATCGGCAAAGAAAAAGCGGACCATGCCTCGATGGACACGATCCGCTTGGGGTCAGGCTTTCAGCTTGCGCAGGCCCTCCGCGAGCAGCCAGAGAGCCCGATTGAGGCGGACGTTCTGGTCAATGCCCTGGACAGGCCGTGTGCGCTGTTGTCGCCCATTGGCGCTGCGGCCAGTCAGGCCTCCTTTGATGAGATTTTCCTGCACCCGGTTGAACGTAGACCAAAGGTCCTTACGGTTGTCGTCGAAACGACGGGGACGCAGGATCTGGCTTTCCGTGATCGGCAGGGTCTTGCCAGGTTCGTCGTACTTGAGAACCAGGGCCGATCGGGCGAAGACTTCGGCCTCGCCGTCATCGAGCGCGATGGCACGCATGCCGTCACGTGAGTCCTGCACCAGCTCGAAGCCACGTAGCACTTCGTAGGCCCCTTCGATCACGTGATCGATGACGTTGCCCTTGTGATGCACGCGCACGTCGGCGAACGTGTCGCCGCACACCAAGCCGTTCTGGCAGACGAAGCGGAACATGCCTGCCAGCATCTGGTAGCTGCTCGTGCCATCGTGCGAGTTGATCAGGACGACTTCGTTCGCCTCGTCGCCGTTGATCTGGCTCGCATGGCGAAGGCGCAGCATGTGCTTGGTGTAGTCGCGGCGATCCTCGTTGCGCACGTGGGTCTGGCACACCATGAACGGCTGGAAGCCTTCCTTGCGCAGTTCGGTCAGCACAGTCGCCGTCGGGATGTAGCTGTACCGCTCGGAGCGACTTTCGTGCGGGGTGTCCGCGAAGATGGAGGGCGCGACGGCACGAATCTGATCATCCGACAACGGATGATTCGACCGCAGCACCGGGGAGCGATGAGAAAAGCGGGACGCGAGTTGCATGGCGATCTCCTTGGATGAGAGACCGGAGTCCCGCCCCACCGGGGAAGAACCCCGGCGGGTGGTGTAGCGCCGCTCACGCGACGGTTGGGATCAGGCCTTGGCGAGATGCCAGTCCTGGGACAGCGGAGCGAACTCGTAGCCCAACGCACCGAGACGGTCGCGTTGCTGACGCAGGACGCGGCGATCCACGGTGGCATCGAGCTTGACGATCTTGCCCAGCGGCCAGAGCGCACTGAACAGCACCATGTCATCCACCTCGACCGATGCTTCGGGGGATGCGACGGCCGGTTCGTTGCCGAACGGCGTGGTATCAACCAGAGGATCGCGCGCGCTTCGCTGCTTCGCCTTCGGCTTGGCCGGAGGCGAGGTCGGCGCGGGCGGCGGCGCTTCCTCGTCGATCGGATCGACTTCCTGCGGACTCAGCTGGCGAGCTTCGTCGCAGCTCAGGGCGTCGATGTTGGACAGCGCCATCCCGCCCAGGTGGGCGCGGATCTCGATGACCATGCGACCGTTGGCGTTGTACGTGGAGGGGCGAATCTCGACGATGACGAAATCACCGTCGTACTTGCCCTCGCGGTACTGATCGAGTTCGGCGTTCTTCACGACGAACTCGCCGATCGAAGTCGCCAGGCGGCCGACATTGAAGTCGCCGTTGCGGCCATGGATAGTCTTGATGGCCAGTTGGCCGGGGATGGTGATCATGAAGGTCTCCTGCTGACGAAGAGAGGACGAGGCCCCGCGGATGGTGCCTTGCGGATCAGAACGACTCGGCAACGACCCATGCAGGAGCGTCGGCAGCGTTGCCGTCGGCAGCTTCGGTGACAGGCTCGGATGACGCCGGAGCCGCGCCTTGCTGCGAGGCGGCTACGTCGGATGTCAGACTTTCCTCCAGGTCCCGCTCGTCGGTCTCGGTCGGCTTGGGTTCGGCCTTGTAGACGAGCTTGCCGTCGACCTTGATCCAACTGACGAACAGCAGGCGGGCCTTGAGGCTCACCCCCTGCTCGCCAGCACGCTTGCCCTTGGAGTAGGTGAAGGTATCGGTCCACAGGTCGCCGAGGCGGAACCCGATCATCACCTTCTTCTCGGCATCGACTGCCTGGATGCAACGGCGCACCAGGTGCTGCGCTTCCGATCCAGATACACGCGCGTCGAAACGCACATATGAGACGTCGTCGCTGGGACCATTGAGCGCTGCAATGTCGCAGGCCAGGAAGGAATCGCCTTTCTTGGGCTTCACTTCGCGGATGCGATTGAGATACCCGAGGCCGGTGATGTGCAGATCGAAGTAGGACTTTTCGTTGGAAGTGGTCATGGTGAATCTCCTGAGAACAATGAGGCGGAGACACACCGGACCCAGGCGCGGGAGGTGTGGAACCCCGCGTGGGTTGATGGAACAGCTTGGTGACATCGCCATCGACAGGCGATGGCCGTTCGCACATGGATGTCGGTGCGAACTGGTGTGATCAACGCGGCCGGAACCGCGCCGTAGCCTCGGGGATCATGGCTACCTGGGCATGTTGCTGAGGGGAGTCAGCAGAACATGGCATCAACCTGCCATTCCTCGGCGTGACGGGCGAGAGGAAATCAGCATCGAGGTTTGACCCGATTCGTCCCCCATCGCCGTACAGGGAAAGGCAGCATTGACAGCGCGCCTGCATCTTGCAGATGCTGGCTCACGGGCCGGCTCCAGTCTTGATCGAGTGCGACGCGTTTAACCCGGTTTGTTGGAGGAGAAAGGTGAGGTGGCGCCGGTAGCATGGGGGGAACCCATCGGCACCGCCTCGTTTTCATCGGCCAGAGGAGAGAGCCGCGAAACTGGCGTGAAGACGTCTTGATGGCGCACCAGCACAGAGCTGACTTGGCGCGACGCGTACACCTCTTCGCTGCTGTCGGGCGCTCCGACGATCACCACGGCAGGTTGCGCGGGCACCGAGGACCAGGCTGTCCTCGATGTCGGCAGTGCCGCTGGCGCCAGTGATGATGCTGACGGTGCGCGGCGGACGCCAGCCGGTTGTGGCCGGGGCTTAGTCGTCGACGTAGGCGAGGATCGCGGTCTCGGCATCCGAGTGAAAGTCTAGCGCACCGGTCTCGTCGGGCGCGACGCGCTCGTGCAGCTCGAAGCCCGACCCGTCGAGCCCCTGCAGCGCCGCCGCCGGCTGCCGCGCGATCGCCGCGGACCGGATCGCGGGCGCGTCCTACAAGGGGGCGTCGGCCTCGCGCCGCAGAGCCGCCGGGTCGACCGTGCGGTAGCCGAGGACGCCGCGCACTGCGTTGAGAATGGCTTCGCGCGCGCTCATCGTGCGTTCTCCTGATCATTGAGCACTCCTATTCAAGTCTTAGGTCTGCAGGCGTGCCGCAACCCGCTGCGGCTGGAAGCGCGGCATCAATCAATCTGCGCGATGCGCAGGAGGTTGGTCGTACCCGCGGTCCCGAAGGGCATCCCGGCGGCGATCACGATGGTCGCACCCTTCGCTGCAAGCCCTTCACACTGCGCCGTTTCGCAGGCGAGCTCGGTCATCTCGGTCACGTTTTCAACATCGCCGATGGCCACCGCGTGGATTCCCCAGGCCAGGGCAAGCTGGCGCGCAGTCGTCAGGCGAGGCGTGATGGCGAGGATCGGCCCTTGCGGCCTTTCTCGCGCCAGGCGAAGTGCGGAATACCCGGAGTTGGTGTACGCGACAGTCGCGCTCACCTGCAAGAGGCTGGCGACGTGGCTGACCGCAGCGCCGATCGCATCTGCCTTGTCGCGGTGGCAAGGCGACTTCGATGCTGCGAGTGCCTCTCGACAGAAGGGATCCTCCTCGGTCTGCGCGATGATCCGGTCCATCATGCGGACCGCCTCGATGGGGTAGCGCCCCGAAGCCGACTCGGCCGACAGCATGACGGCATCGGCCCCGTCGTAGATCGCGGTCGCCACGTCGCTCGCTTCCGCGCGAGTCGGCACTGGCGTGTCGATCATCGACTCGAGCATCTGGGTGGCGACGATAACCGGCTTGCCGGCCTTGCGGCAGGCCCGGACGATCCTCTTCTGGATCGCCGGCACCTGCTCCGGCGGCATTTCAACGCCAAGATCCCCCCGAGCCACCATCACCGCGTCACTCTCTGCCACGACCGCGTCAAGGCTGGCGATGGCAGCGGGTTTCTCCAGCTTGGCGACGATGCCGGCACGGCCGGCGACGATGCGCTTGACCTCGACGACGTCTTCCGGGCGCTGGACAAAGGACAGCGCAACCCAGTCAACGCCAAGCGTGAGGCCAAAATCGAGATCGGCACGGTCCTTTGCGGTCAACGCCGAAATCGACAGCACGACGCCCGGCACATTCACGCCCTTGCGGTCGGAGAGGCGGCCACCCGCGATGACCCGGGTGCGGACGGTGCCCGCACGAACTTCCTCCACCCGCAGACGGATGCGACCGTCGTCGAGCAGCAGATCCGTGCCTTCGACCAGGGCATCGAAGATCTCCGGGTGCGGCATGGACACCCGGGTCGTGTCGCCGGGCCGCTCGCGATCCATGTCGAGCTGGAATTCCGCGCCCTCGACGAGGGTGACGGCCCCCTGCGCGAAGGTGCCAACACGCAGCTTGGGGCCTTGCAGATCGAGCAGCACCCCGATCGGGCGTCCGACCTCCATTTCGACCTGGCGAATCGCCTCTAGGCGTGCGCGATGGTCGGCATGCGTGCCATGGCTGAAGTTCAGCCGAAAGACATCGGCTCCGGCCTCGAACAAGGCACGAATGGTCGCGACGTCCGAGCTGGCGGGTCCGAGGGTGGCGACGATCTTGGCATTCCGTTTACGTTGCATGGTCGGGTCCTTTGGTGTGATGAGAAATGGCCGTACGGCCGGCTCGAATTCGATGCGTACGAGCGCGAAGTTAGAGGATGGACGCCCCAGCCCATGCGGGCTAAGCTCAAACCATCCTTAACCTGAAGAACACAATCACGCACCATGAGCGCCGGAATTCAGCCAGCCGAACTGGGGTTCTTCACCGCCATCGCGAGTTGCGGCAGCCTGAGCCGCGCCGCTCGGGAGCTCGGCATCAGTACCCCTGCGGTCAGCAAGCGCCTCGCTCAGATCGAAGCGCGGATCGGTGTGCCCCTGATCAATCGCACGACCCGCCGCATGAACCTGACCCCGGAGGGCGAGGTTTTCCTGGATCATGCGCGCCGCATCCTGGCCGAGCTGGATCTGCTGAACGAAGTGTTGGGGGGATCCAAGGACACGCCCAAGGGGCTGCTGCGGGTGAATGCGACACTGGGCTTCGGTCGCCTGCATGTGGCGCCGGTCATCTCGCGCTATGTCGCCCGTTACCCGGAGGTGGATGTCCAGCTCCAGCTTTCGGTCAGTCCGCCGGCGCTGACTGAAGACCAGTTCGACGTCTGCGTGCGCTTCGGCGAACCGGGTGATGCGCGCGTGGTCGCCCGCCGCCTGGCGCCGAACCGACGCCTGCTGTGTGCGGCACCGTCCTATCTCGCGGCGCGGGGCGTGCCTCGCACCCCGGACGATCTACGCCATCACAACTGCATCACCATCCGCCAGGGCGATGATGCCTATGGCACGTGGCGCCTGAACGGCGCCTCCGCAGAGAGCGAGCCGATCAAGGTGCGCGGCAACCTGGCCACCAACGATGGAGACATCGCGGTGCAGTGGGCCCTGGATGGGCACGGCATCCTGATGCGCGCCGAATGGGACGTGATCCGCTACCTGCAAAGTGGCCGCCTGGTCCAGGTGTTGCCGGACTACCGCACGCCGGACGCCGACATCTACGCGGTGTACCCGAAGCGCCACCAGCTCTCGACGCGCATCCGAACGTTCGTCGACGAACTGGTGGCGGCGTTCGCACACCTGAATGCGGGCGGGGGCTGCCCCTCCACCGCAGGCCTTACTTGATGAAGCTCAGCTGCTTGTTGATTTTCTCTAGCACGGGCTTCTTCTTCTCGTTGAACACGGCCTTGTTCTGCTGTATGTGGTTGTTGCGTTT
>JAFEFC010000058.1 GCA_018240785.1 Pseudomonadota bacterium
GTCAATTTACGGTGTCGCCTGACAACTTTGGCAAACAGCACATCCCCCTCAGCAAAGGGCGTATAGCCCTTTTGCACCTCGGCGTAGTTGCGAACTTCCGGCGCCGTGATGGCCGCAAGGCGTTCATCGACGGCAGCCATAGGGACAAACGTTACCGGGGCGTCTGCGGCCGGACGCACATCGGCCTCCAGCTTCGGATTGAGCGTGCAGATAGCCAAAAGGGGGACGATGGGCCAGTCAAGATCAGGGGTTTCGCCCTCGATGCCGAGCAGTTTGTTGCGGACGAGGGATGCCTCCCGCACTTCGGCAATGTTGTCGTTGCACCAAGTCGTTGTCATGCGACGACTGAGCGCTGAGCTAACGACGATCTCACGCAACAAGTCTGCCTTGCTAGCGGCCTCGTGGAACGGTCTTAGATCGGCCGCGTTCAGCAACTGGACGATGCGCTGCTGTTCGGGTAGGGGCGGGAGCGGCAGCCGTACCCTCTTGAGGAAACCGGGAGGCACCCGTTGCAACCCACCAGTGCCGACGAAGGCCGAAGCAGCCTGCTGCCGGAACCACGATTGGCGCACGAAGTGAAACAAATACTCCGGGGCGAGTAGCTCAGGATTCGGCCTCAAGACATGAAATTCAGTCGAACCAAAGCCAATCCCGCTCCTGAGACCCTCTGCAATGGCGGCCTTACCGTTCTCCATGCAGGGGGTGACTTTCGCAAACAACACATCGCCACTGCAAAACGGTGTGTACCCTTTCTTGACCTCCGAAAATGGCCTCTCCTCCAGAGAGGCAATGGCACCAAGGTTCTCATCAACCGCGGACATCGGCACGAATGAGACCAGCGCGTCATCGGATGGCCATTCATCCCGAGTGAGAGGGGGATTGAGTTGGCACACATCGAGAATCGAAACCTCCCTCCACCCTTGCGGCCACTTCATGCCCGCCCCTCCACCATGGCCTGCAGCCGGTCCAGGCCGCCGAGGATGCCGCGCTCGAGCTGGCGCAGCTCGTCGATCAGCGCCGTGACCGAGACCTCGCTGTCCATGGCCGCGAAGTCGAAGGGCTTGTACTGGCCGGCCGAGAGGTTCCAGTCGCGCGCTTCGATGCAGTCGGGGTCGAGCAGCGCGGCGTTGAGCGTGTCGCCGTCGTAGAGGGTGGGCAGCTTCTCGGCCACGTATTCGGGCCGCACCTGGCCGGTGGCGTCGTGCGAGCCATGGAGCGTGCCGTCGGCCGAGCGCCAGTTGGGGTCGGGCGCCCAGGCGCGCAGTGGCACGGCCCAGCACTTGCGCGCGCTGGCCGGTCGGGTTAGCTCGATGGCGGGGCTGCGCAGCCACAGGTCGTAGCCGTCCACCTGGGCCACCGCGCGGGCCAGGGGGCGCAGCGCATCGATCAGATCCGCCACGGGCTCGCCATGCGGCTCGCTAGGCACCTGCTCGCGCGCGGCGGCGGTGAGCTGCTTCCACAGCGCCAGCGCCGGGCCTTCGTCTTCAAAGAAAGAATGCAGTTCGCGCGCGGCGCGGTTCCATTCGGTGGCGGCGGTTTTCGGGTCGGCGTGGGCGAAGTGGCGACTGGCCAGCTCCGCCAGGCGGGGGGCGACGCGCTCGCGCACGCGGGCCTCGGCCTCTTGCGGGTCGAGGGTCTCCTCCCCCTCGCGCAGCAGCTCGGGGAAGAGCTCATGGATGGCCCAGGTCTTGCCGTCAAAGGCGGGGGCGGCCTCGGGGTCGTCGGCAAAGGCAAAGCCGGCCGGGGTGAGCTGGCCGCTGGCGTCGCGCAGGCTGGCCTGGCGCCAGCGTTCGCGCCAGTAGCGCGGCTGGTGGTAGGTGGGCTCGCCCTCGGTGGCGGCGCGGTCTTCCTGCAGCCAGCGGCGGAACTGGACGAGCGCGTCCCACAGGTCGTTGTCCTGCCCGGGGCGGGGGGTGCGCTTGGCGTCAAGGCTGTAGCCGTCGGCGGCCACCTCGTAGAACCACACCTGATCGGTGCGGGGGGTGTTCTTCTCGAAGCCGGTCTTGGCCGCGCGCGGCGTTTCCTTGCGGAAGACGAGGATGGAGGTCTTGACGCCGGTGTAGGGCTGGAAAACGCCGCCCGGCAGCGAAATGACCGCCTCCACGCAGTGCTCGGTGAGCAGTTCGCGGCGCAGCTTGACGTGGGCGTCGGTGTTGCCGAACAGCACGCCCTCGGGAACGATGACGGCGCAGCGCCCACTGACATCCAACAGATCCAGCATCAGCCAGACGAAAAGCAGCTCGCTCTTGTTGGTGAGCACCTCGTCCTTTTTCTTGCCCTTGGTGCCGGCGCGGGGGAAGAGCAGGCTGTCGCGCTCCAGGTCGGCGGTGTCCACGGTGCCGGTGAAGGGCGGGTTGGCCAGCACGTAGCGGTAGCTCTCGCTGGCCAGCAGCGGCGCCAGTTCGGGCTTGCCTTCGCGCTTGGAGAGCGAATCGCCCTGCATCAGCCGGGGGTTGTGGATGTGGTGCAGCACCAGGTTCATCCAGCCGATGCGGGCCATGGTGCGGTCGTTGTCGATGCCGACAAAGCAGCTGCCGTCTTCGATGAGCGCGCGCTCCTGATCGCTGGCCTGCACCAGGTCGAGCCGGTGCGGGGCGCCGTCCCATTCGAGGCGGATGTTCTCGGGTGTGGAGCCCTGGCGGCGCAGGTATTGCTGGGCGCTGAACAGGAAGCCGCTGGTGCCGGCGGCCGGGTCGATGAGCCGCTCGCCTGGCTGGGGGGCCAGCAGCTCGACCATGAAGCGGATCAGGTGCCGGGGGGTGCGGAACTGGCCATTCTTGCCGGCGGTGGCCACTTCGGAGAGCAGGTACTCGAAGGTGTCGCCCATCAGGTCCTGCGCGGCGCTGCCATCGCCGGCCTGGGCGAAGAGTTTGTCGATGAGGTCGATGGCGTCGTGCAGCACCTGCCCCTTGTTGGGGTCGAGTTGGAAGTAGGCATCGGCCATGCGGCCGTTGAGGCCTCCAAGTTCGGTGCCTTCCTCGTGGTCGGACAGGCGCCGGTCGAGCGTGCGCAGCCAGGGAAAGACGACTTCGATCAGGTGCTTGGTGTCGGTGCTTTGCTGGCGGATGTAGCTCCAGCGGCAGGTGTTGCCGTCGAAAGCTTTGGCATCCTCTGGCAGACGGCGCTCATAGACCGAGGGTTTACCGGTTCCGACGCGGTCACGGTCGAGATCTTCCAATCGTTTGAGAAAGAGCAGATAGGTGATCTGCTCCACCGCCACCAACGGGTTGGTCAGGCCGGCGGACCAGAAACGGTCCCAGAGTTTGTCAACGTTCTTGCGCAGATGTGGGGCGAGCATGGGTGTCCTCAGGTTCAGGCGGCGCGCTCGTCGAGTTTTTCGGCGAGTGCGATCAATTCGTCTATGTCTTGCGGCGCGAACAGCGCATCGACCTTGCCGACATGGGCCAAGGGTGGTTGTGACAGCGCCGCGCGGGTGATGCGGCCATGGCGCAATACCGCGGCCTTGACGGCGCGCAAAAAGGCAAGCTGGTTGGCGCGCAGACGCGGATGGGCGGCGATGAAGGCATCGAAGGCTTGCTGCACGCGCGTCTCGCGGTCGGGCAGGCGGGCGTCTTGCCGCAGGATGTGGCGCAGCAGCTCCAGCAGCGAGGCCTGGGGGGCGTCGAAGGCTTGCCGCAGGGTGTCGGCGGTGACGAACAGATCGGTCTGGTTGAGCGTGGTCGACACGGCGTCGAGTTCGGCGTCGCTGACCGGCTCGCCGCGTTTTAACTTGGCCAGCACCGGGTGGTCGTCGGCGAGACGGCGCACCCAGGCCTCGACCTGCTCGCGGTAACTCTCGGCAAAAGCGCCTTCGCCGGTGGGGCCGTAGATGATCCAGTGGCGCTGGGCAATGCGGTCGGGCAGGTTGATTTCGATGGGCTGGCCGCCCTCGCGCACCCGAAAGCGCATCAATGGCGCGAAGCGCTCTTGCAGATCGTCCAGCCGGGAAAGGTCCAGGTGCTGCCAGAAACCGGGCGAGAGGGCAAAGGCCAAGGCGTCGCGCTGGGCCCTCACTTCCGGGATGGCTTCGGGCAGGCGGCGCAAGGCGTCCTGAATTCGCGCTTGGAGCCGCTGCCCTTGCTCGGCATCGCCCTGCAAGAGCGCCAGTGCGGCGCGTTCGCACCATAGGCGCCACTGCAGCTCATCCAGGCTCTGGCCGGGCACCAGGCGCAGCAAGGGCGCCAAGGTGTGCGACAGGCGGTCGATGTGGGGCGCATCGGGGGCTGGCCAAGACTGGGCGAGTTGATCCAGCGCGTCCACATGCGGCCGCACGTCGATGCTTTGGCGCGGCAAAGCGCCCAGCATGGCCTGCAGGCGGCGCACCGTGGTATCCGTCGGCCGCGCCTGCGCCACTTCGAGCTGCCAGCGGATGAGCCGGTCGCGGAACAGGCGCACCGGCAAGGGTTCGCTGGGCCGATCGACCTCGCCCTCGGGATTAAGTTGGAAGTAGGCGAAGTTCTTCCAGTGGTCGATGATGAGAAAGTCGCACTTGAGCTCGCCTGTTCGCGGGTCGGTGTAAAGCCGGGTTCCGCGGCCGATCATTTGTAAGCGCTCCACGAACCCCATCCTTCCGGAGTTCGCTACGCTGTGATCAATTGCTCAGCCTTGAGATTCCAGGGCAGGAGGGCCTCGAAGTGTTCGACAGTGGTCGCGGCGGGCAGCCCGCGC
>JAFEFC010000005.1 GCA_018240785.1 Pseudomonadota bacterium
ATGGGGTTCGTGGAGCGCTTACCGTGATCTGGCGCTTGCCGCCACCTCCGGTCGCGGCGGGGCGCGCGGCCTTGTGGTCCCCCGCCAGCCCCTGGCCGGCGAGTGCCCGCGCTTCGGACACCGCCACCACGGCGCCACGGCGCACGGACCGCAGCAGGATGGCCTGCAGCCGGCCGGCGCGTGGAAAGCAGGCAGAGAGAGCGCGCAGGTCGGCGTCTGGCGGGGCAGCGGATGCGGGCATCGTCGTGACTCCGATCAGGCGAAGGGCGCGATGGCGAAGATGCGCGCCGAGTGGGTGGCGAAGAACAGCAGCAGGCCCAGGATCTGGACGGTCATGCGGTTTTCTCCAGGAAGCGCGGTGTCGGGCAGACCACAGCCCCGCTCATGTATAGCCCAGCCTGCGCCTGGCTCGCCACCACCCTGACGTCACACACCGGCCTCTTTCGCGATTGGACACCCATCGACGTGCTGGCCGGATGGGCGCCGACCGCTCAAGGCGCCGCGTGCACTTAAGCCTGCGTTAAGTCTCACCACCCTAGGCTGGCGCCCGATGCTGGTCGGATCGGGCGCGCTCGCTCGACGCTGCTTGGGCCCCTGCTCCTGCGCACCAGCCCAACCGAGCACGCCACCATGCCGATCGTCTTCTTCGCCTGCTTCCTGCTCCTCGTGTCGAGCACCGTCCTGCACTATGAGGCGTTGCGCACGCTCCATCTGCGCCTGCCGGCCTTGCGCATTCCTCCGCGCACCAAGCTGCTCGTGGTCATGGCCGGTGCCTTTCTCGCCCACGGCGCCGAGATCGCGCTGTTCGGCGTGGCCATGCATGCGCTCATCCATCTCGCCGATGCGGGCAGCCTCGGGACGGCCCCGGCCAGCTTCTCCAACTGCATGTACCTGTCGGCCGAGACCTACACCTCCCTCGGCTTTGGCGACCTGACGCCCACCGGCCCGGTGCGCATGCTCGCCGGGACGGAAGCGCTCCTCGGACTGCTGCTGATCGGCTGGTCCGCCTCCTTCACCTACCTTTCCATGGAACGCTTCTGGACGCTTCCCAGGAACACTCCGCAGAACACGGCGTCCGCGGACGAGGTCGCACGTCCATGAAAATGCCGTTACGCTTGCGTCGCATCGACGCCGCCGACGTGGCGCTGCCGCCTGACAGCCCGGCGCAGACGGCGCCGAAGCGATGCCTGCAGGTCGCACGCAATCTGCAGGCAATCCCGCAAGGACGACGCACGACAACGCAGCCCATGACCGCGATCGAAGCAAGGGACGACCCAGCTCAGGCCAGCGGCGAACCGCCCGGATTGCTGCGCCGCTTCGCCCTGCCGGCCATCGCCATCGTGCTGCTGGTGCTGGCCTGGTTCGCGGTCAGCCACCTGGCCGCCAACGTGTCCTACGCCGACATCCGCTCGGCCATCGACAGCACCGGACCGCTCGCGCTGATCGCTGCGCTCGCCTTCGCCGCGCTCAGCTTTGCCGCGCTCACGGTGTATGACCTGAGCGCGCTCGCCTTCGTCGGCCGCCGCCTGCCGCTGCCAGTGGTGGCGCTGACTTCGTTCTGCGCCTATGCGGTGGGCAACACCGTCGGCTTCGGCGCGCTGACGGCCGGCGCGATCCGCTACCGCTTCTACACTTCGCAGGGGGTGGAGCCGGAGGACATCGCCGGCATCGTCACCTTCGTCACGATCGCCTTCGGGCTGGGCCTCGCCGGCGTGGCCGGCGCCGGCATGCTGGTCGCCGGCGGCGAGCTTGCCGGGCTGCTGTCACCGCAGGCAGCGCGCTTGCTGGGCGGCGCGGTGCTGCTGGCGCTGGCAGGCCTGGTGCTGGCGGCGGGCGACGGCCGCACGCTGCGCCTCTTTGCGCGCGACTGGCGCCTGCCGTCGCGGCTGCTGATGCTGCGCCAGTTCCTCGCCACCGCAGTCGATGTGTCGGCGTCTGCCGCCGTGCTGTGGGCCCTGCTGCCGACGGGCAGCGCCAGCCTGCCGGCCGTCATCGCCCTCTATGCCGTCGCCGTGGGCCTGGGCGTGCTGAGCCACGTGCCGGCGGGGCTGGGGGTGTTCGAGACAGTGATCGTCGCCGGCCTGGGCGAGCGCGCGGGCGTCGATGCGGTGCTCGGCGCGCTGGTGCTGTACCGCGTGGTCTATCACCTCGTGCCGCTGGTGCTGGCGGTGCTCGCCATCTCCGCGCTGGAGATGCGCCGCGTCGTCGCCAGCCCGCTCGCCGCGCTGGCCTTGCGCGCCGCCACGCGCATGGCGCCGCCCACCATCGGCGCGTTCACGCTGGTGCTGGGCGCAGTGCTGATCTTCTCCGGGGTGACGCCGATCGGCGAGGCGCCGCTGACCCTGCTCGCCGCCTGGCTGCCGCTGCCGCTGGTGGAGGGCGCCCACTTCCTCGGCAGCGTGCTCGGCGTGGTGTTGCTGCTGGTGGCACGCGGCCTGGTGTTCCGCCTCGACGGAGCGTGGTGGCTGGCGATGGTGCTGGTGCCGCTGTCCATGGTGCTGGCCATGGCCAAGGGCGTGGCCCTGGGCGAGGCGGTGCTGCTCGCCACGCTGCTCACCGGGCTGATCGCCTCGCGCCGGGTGTTCTCGCGGCCGGCGTCGCTGCTGCACCAGGCACTGTCGCCCGGCTGGCTGGCGGCGATGGGCACGCTGCTCGTCACCGCGGCCGCGCTGCTGTTCTTCGTGTACAAGGAAGTCGCCTACAGCCACGAGCTGTGGTGGCAGTTCGAGCTGTCGGGCGAGGCGCCGCGCAGCCTGCGCGCCATGGTCGGCATCCTGCTGACCGCCGGCTTCGGCGCCGGCTGGATGCTGCTGCGGCCGTCTTCCGCCGCGGCGGCACGGCCAGGCCGGCAGGAGCTGGACCAGGCGATGCGCATCGTCGCCATGCAGCCGCGCACCGAGGCCTGCCTGGTGGCGATGGGCGACAAGAACCTGCTGTTTTCCGCCGACGGGCGTGCCTTCATCATGTACGGCCGGCAGGGGCGTTCCTGGGTCGCGCTGTCGGACCCGGTCGGCCCGCGCGAGTGCTGGCCCGAGCTCGTGTGGCGCTTCGTCGAGATGGCTGGCCAGGCGGGCGGCCGCGCGGTGTTCTACCAGGTGGCGGCGGATTCGCTGGCGCTGTATGCCGATGCGGGGCTGATGGCCTTCAAGCTGGGCGAGGAGGCGCGCGTGCCGCTGGCCGAATTCGATCTCCACGGCCCACGCCGCGCCGGCCTGCGCCAGGCGATCAACCGCGCCGAGCGCGATGGGCTGGACTTCTCCATCCTGCCGCCCGCAGCGGTTCCTGCCCACCTGGCGGAGCTGGCCGAGGTGTCGGCCGCCTGGATGACCCACCACAAGGTGCGCGAGAAGCGCTTCTCGCTGGGCGCCTTCGACCCCGACTACCTGCAGGGCCAGCCGGTGGCGCTGCTCAGGCGCGACGGCCGCATCGTCGCCTTCGCCAACCTGCTGCTGACCGAACTGCGCGACGAGGTGAGCATCGACCTGATGCGCTTCGTCCCCGACGCCCCCAACGGCGTCATGGAAGTGCTGCTGACCCGGCTGATGCTGCACTACAAGGACGCCGGCCATGCCTCGTTCAACCTCGGCATGGCGCCGCTGTCCGGCCTGTCGGCGAGCGAGGCGGCGCCGGTGTGGCATCGCGTCGGGCGCGCGGTGTTCGAGCACGGCGAGCGCTACTACAACTTCGCCGGGCTGCGCGCCTTCAAGTCCAAGTTCCGCCCCGAATGGCGACCGCGCTACCTGGCGGTGGGCGGCGGCATCAACCCCATGCTGGCGCTGACCGACATCACGGTGCTGATTGGCGGCGGGCTGAAGGGCGTCATCGGCAAATAGCAGGCGGGCAACAGGAAGCGAGCAAACGGAAGCGGGCAACGCGCCGCGGAGCATGCAATGAATGAATACCTGACCTTCGGATCACGCACGAAACGGGCCCTGCGCCTGCTGCTCGCCGGAGTCCTGCTTGGTGCGGCGACCGCACGCGCCGCGGTGCCCGCGCAGCCGATGACGGGCGCGCCGGTGATCGTGCCGCCGCAGGCCACGCCGACGGGCGCGGTGGTCCTGTTCTCGGGTGCGGAGGGCTGGGGCGAGGCCGAGCGCAAGCTCGCCGGCACCCTGGCCGGGCGCGGACAGCTCGTCATCGGCGTCGATACCGCCGGCACGCTGCGGCGCATGGCACAAAGCCGCGACGACTGCGTCACCCTCGTCGGCGAGATCGAGGCGGTGAGCCACCAGGCGCAGCGCGAAGCCGGCGCGCCCGCATACCACTTCCCGGTGCTCGCCGGCATCGGCACCGGCGGCACGATGGCGCTGCAGGTCGCCGGCCAGGCCTCGACCGCGACGCTGGACCGCGTGCTGGCCGTCGACCCGGCGCCCACCCTGCCCGGCAGCAAACCCCTGTGCGGCGAGCAGGCCCCCGGCACGGGGCCGCGCGGCTCCGCCCACCGCGCGGCAGCCTACGAGCTGCCCGCCGGTGCGCTGCCCTACGGCGTGGACATCCGGCTCAGCGCGTCCGCGAGCACCGGCGTGCGCCTGCGCGCCGGCGAATTCGCGACGAAGCATCCGCAAGCCGGGCTGGCGAGCGACTCGCAGGCAAGCCCGGCAGACGCGCTGCTCGACGGGCTGGCCGCGCCCGCGCAGCCGGCAGCCCCGGCCGCCGTGGCCGACCTGCCGCTGGTCGAGCTGCCGGTGGCCCATCCCGGCGACACCTTCGCCGTGCTCTATTCCGGCGACGGCGGCTGGCGCGACCTCGACAAGCAGCTCGCCACGATCCTGCAGCGCAGCGGCCTGCCTGTCGTGGGCGTGGACGTGCTGCGTTACTTCTGGGCGCACCGTACGCCGGAACAGGGCGCGCAGGACCTCGGCCGCATCATCGAGGCCTACCGGCAGAAGTGGGGCGCGAAGAAGGTGGTGCTGATCGGCTTTTCCTTTGGCGCCGACGTGCTGCCTGCGCTGTACAACCGCCTGCCGGCAGCGGCACAGGCTGCCGTGGTGCAGTTGTCGCTGCTCGCCTTCGCGGCGGAGACGGACTTCGAGGTCACCGTGTCGGGCTGGCTGGAACAGCATCGCAGCACCGCGCTGCCGACGCTGCCCGAAGTCCAGCGCATCGACCCGCGCCGCGTGCAGTGCTTCTACGGCGAGGACGACGACGAGGCCGCCTGCGCACAGATCAAGACCGGCGCAGAGCTCATCCACACGTCCGGCGGTCATCACTTCGACGGCGACTACGACGCCCTCGCCCGCCGCATCCTGCAGGGCATCGGGCGTCGCGACACGCTCTGACATGCTGCCACGCCGATCGATCGCGGTCGGCGCCCCTCCCACCGCGCCTGCGCGACCGCGGCCGGCGCCTGCGGACTAGCGCCTGAGCTTGGTCCCGGTGACCATCGCGCCGACGAGGTTGGTGTGCTCGAGCCGCCCCATCACGATCGCCGACGCCGCGTGCAGGCCGGCCAGCGCGATCAGCGCAGACGCCAGCGCCTCGTGAACTTCCTCCAGCCATTCGGCGCCCCAGTAGGCATCCAGCGTCAGCATCCAGCCCGACGCGCCCAGGCCCAGCACCAGCGCCATCAGCGCGAGCATCATCAACGCGCCGAGCGGGTTGTGGCCTTCGTGGACTTCGCGCCGGCCGGAGACGAGGCCCGCCAGGTGCGCGCGCAATCGCGCCGGCGTGGGGAAGAAATCTGCAAAACGCGCGTGGCGCGTGCCGACGAAGCCCCACAGGATGCGCGCCATCACCAGCCCGGTGGCGGTGTAACCGAGCCAGACGTGCAGCGTTTCGCCGTCATCGACGACGAAGAAGTTCAGCAGCACGCACGTCACCAGGCTCCAGTGGAAGATGCGCACGAAAGGGTCCCACACACGGGTCGGGCGGTTCGGTACGAGTTCGGTCATGGTCGAGATCTCCTGACGGCCGGTGCGGCCCGGTGGACGCGCGGGCACGGCACCGGCCTGCACCCTGCTGATCACATCGTCCGGGTCGGAGTGGTGGTGGTGGTCGTCGCGGTCGGGGTGGTGGTCGTGGTCGGGGTGGTCGGGGTGGTCGGGGTGGTCGGGGTGGTCGGGGTGGTCGGGGTGGTGGTCGACACGGCGGTCGAGGTCCGCGCCTTGACGACCTGGCCGTCAACCGGGTTGTGGTAGATCTCGACGCGGTGGCCGTCCTTGTCCCAGCCGTACATCTCGTAGCAGTTCCCCTTGGTGACGAGGAAGCGCTCGATCGTGTGGCCGCTGTCGACCAGCTTCTGCAGCATCTGCTGCTGCGTCATCCAGGTGGTGGGCGCAGTGGTCGTGCATTGGGGGCCGGCGAAGGCCGGGGCACCGATCAGCAGGGCCGCGGTGGCGGCAACGAGGTAACGGGTTTTCATGGCAGTCTCCTTCGGGTGGTCGCATGCCGGTCTGGCATGAGGCACATTCTCCACACCGCCCCTGAACCCACTCTGAAGCGAAACTGAAGCAGCGCTGAAAGAGACCCGGGCGCATCGACATGCGGATCCTTGCCAGGCGGATCATCTCCAGGCGCATCACGCGACCGCTGCCGGGGCGGCACGTCATGCCGGTCCTGGCCTAGACTGCAGCGTGGCCCCGGATACGGACACCATGAACTCATTCAACCAGCGCACCGCCGTCCGCATCGCCGTCGTCAGCCTGCTGCTCACCGCAGTAGCCAGCCCCATCGCCGGCCTGGTCGCACACGAGCAGGCGGAGCAGGCGACGGTCGCGCTGGCCGTCGAGGAGTCGGGCCGCCTGCTGCATCACCTCGGCCCCATCGCACTCAGCGGGCCGCTCGCGCGGAAGAACGCGGAACAGGCTGCGGCACTGCTCACCGGCGGGCTGTTCGACATCGCCGAGATCTACAATCTCGACGGCCTGCGCCTCGCCACCGCGATGACTGCGGACGGGCGCCATGTCGAGGCGCAACTGCCGGGCCACCTGCGCCCCACGGACGGCCAGACCACCGACGACAGCTTCCGCCTCGCCGACGGGCGCTGGGCGCTACGCGTGTTCGTGCCGCTGCGTGGCCTGAGCGACGGCGGCGAAGGGATCTCGGGCTATTTCGAGGGCGTGCGGATCGTGTCGGCCTGGCAGCAGCGGCAGATCCTGCAGCATGCGCTGGGGACGGCGCTCATGGTCGGCCTGGCTTCGCTGCTGTGCGGGCTGGCCATCTATCCGGTGGTGGTGCATCTGTCTGCGGACAACGAACGAAAGGCGCGCGAAATCCTCGATTCGCACCTGTCGATGATGGAGGCGCTCGGCCGCGCCATCGCCAAGCGCGACTCGGACACCGGCGCGCACAATTTTCGCGTCGCGTGGATCGCCACCCGCATCGCCGAGCGCCTCGGCCTGCGCGAGCGGGCGATGCAGTCGCTGATCGTCGGCAGCTTCCTGCACGACATCGGCAAGATCAGCATCCCCGATGCCATTCTGCTGAAACCGGGGGCGCTGGACACCGACGAGACGGAAATCATGCACACCCATGTCGCCCACGGAGAGGAGATCGTCACCGGCATCGGCTGGCTCGACGAGGCGGTGGCGGTGGTCGCCGCCCACCACGAAAGGTGGGACGGCTCGGGCTACCCGCGCCGCCTGGCGGGCGACGGCATTCCGCTGCCGGCGCGCATCTTCGCGGTGGCCGATGCGTTCGACGCACTGTGCTCGCGGCGGCCGTACAAGGAAGCGATGGGTTTCGACGCGACGATGTCCATCCTGCAGGCGGACACCGCCAGGCACTTCGATCCCGAGGTGATGGCCGCATTCACGCCCATTGCGCGCGAGATCTTCGAGCGCCTGGCCGCCGCCAGCGAGGAAGACACGCGCCGCCTGCTGGAGGAGCGCGTGCGCTTTCACTTCGGCCTGTAGAAGACTGCCGCTGGCCGCTGCGCCAGGATGCCGGACTCAGTTCACCGGCATGACGAATTCCGGCCCTTTCGAACCGCTGTCGGGCCAGCGTTGCATGACGCTCTTGTAGCGCGTGTAGAAGCGCACCCCCTCCTCGCCGTAGGCGTGGTGGTCGCCGAACAGGCTCTGCTTCCAGCCGCCGAAGGAATGCCAGGCCATGGGCACCGGGATGGGCACGTTGATGCCGACCATGCCGATGCGGATGTGCTGGGCGAACTCCTGCGCGGTGCGCCCGTCGCGGGTGTAGCAGGCGACACCGTTGCCGAAGGCGTGCGCATTGACCAGCGCCACCGCGTCGGCAAAGGTGGGCACGCGCACCACGCACAGCACCGGGCCGAAGATTTCCTCCTGGTAGATCCTCATCGCGGGGGTGACGCGGTCGAACAGCGTCGGGCCGACGAAGAAGCCACCCTCGCGCCCGGCCACCTGCAGGCCGCGGCCATCCAGCACGAGCGCCGCGCCCTGCTCCACGCCGGACGCGATGTAGCCCTCGATGCGTGACTTCGCCTCGGCAGTGACGACCGGCCCCATGTCGGCACCGGGGGCCTCACCGTCGTCCACGCGCAGCGCCTGCGCACGCTGCCTGACCTTGTCGACCAGTTCGTCGGCGATGTGGCCGACCGCCACCGCCACCGAGATCGCCATGCAGCGCTCGCCGGCAGAACCGTAGGCGGCGCCGATCAGCGCGTCTGCGGCCTGGTCGAGGTCGGCATCAGGCATCACCACCATGTGGTTCTTGGCCCCGCCCAGCGCCTGCGCGCGCTTGCCGTGATGCGCGGCGGTTTCGTAGATGTAGCGGGCGATCGGCGTCGAGCCGACGAAGCTCAGCGCCGCCACGTCAGGGTGGGCGAGCAGCGCGTCGACCGCCAGCCTGTCGCCCTGCACGACGTTGAACACGCCCGCCGGCAGGCCGGCCGCGCGGAACAGTTCGGCGACGAGCAGCGAGGGCGAGGGATCGCGCTCGGAAGGTTTCAGGATGAAGGCATTGCCGCAGGCGATCGCCACCGGCGCCATCCACATCGGCACCATGAAGGGGAAGTTGAACGGCGTGATGCCGGCGACGACGCCCAGCGGCATGCGCTGGCTCCAGTTGGCGATGCCGCCGCCCACGCTGTCGGAGTACTGGCCCTTGAGCAGTTGCGGAATGCCGCAGGCGAACTCGATCACCTCCAGCCCGCGCTGCACTTCGCCGCGCGCGTCGGGGAAGGTCTTGCCATGCTCGCGGGTGATCAGGCGGGCGAGCTCGTCCATGTGGCGCTCGACGAGTTCCTGCATGCGGAACATCACCCGCGCCCGGCGTTGCGGCGCCTCCGCGCCCCATTTCACCTGCGCGGCAACGCCCGAGGCGACCGCCGCGTCGACGTCGGCCTGCGCCGCCAGCGCGACCTGGCGCGCAACCGTCCCCAGTGCCGGGTCGAACACCGGGCTACGGCGCTCGCCACTGCCCGGACGGGCCTCGTTGTCGATCCAATTGACCACCGTGTCGGGCGCCGAAACGAACGACAGACCCATGGCACATCCTCCCCTGTGAATGACTTGACCGGACGACGCGTATTAGAGCGCCAGCGCGCGGCAAGGTCCAAGCCCGGCATGGTGCCGGCGCCCGGGCCGGGCCGCGGCGGCGGCCAATTCAGCGCAGCAGGAAGATCACCGCGACCGCGACGGCGGTCGTGCTGGCGAGCAGCACCGCGCCTGCAGCGACGTCCTTCACCACGCGGATCTCCGGATGCCGCTCCGGATGCAGCCGATCGGACAGGGTCTCCACCGCCGTGTTCAGCAGTTCGGCGACCAGCACCAGGCCGATCGCCAGGACCGCGATCGCCCACCACACCGGCTCGGGCCGGGTGAGCAGCAGCGCCAGCAGGACGAAGGCGGTCGCCAGCAGGTGGGTGCGGAAACTGCGCTCGCGGACGATGGCGAAGCCGAGGCCGGACAGCGCGAAGCCGAAGCGGCGAAACAAGGTCTGTCCCTTCATCCTTCGCTCTCCTCTCCCAGATGGATGAGCTGCGCGGCCGCCCACCATCCGAGTGCCCAGGCGGCGCCTGCCGCCCAGCCGCCGACGACGTCGCTGGGCCAATGCACGCCCAGGTAGACGCGGGTCAGTCCGACGAGCCCGGAGACCAGCACGGCGATGGAAAGCACGTAGAGCTTCAGCCGCCGACCGCGGACGAGGCGCGCCACCAGGGCACCGAGCGTGAGGTAGACGAGCGCCGAGATCATCGCATGCCCGCTGGGAAAGCTGGCCGACGAAACGTAGAGGGTGTGCGGCACCAGATCGGGGCGTGGTCGATTGAAGGAGAGCTTGAGCAGGGTGCTGGCGATGCCACCGCTGGCGGTCGCGCCGAGGACGAACAGCGATGTTCGACGCCGCCCGGCGAGCAGCAGGAAAAGGCAGGCCACCCCCACGATGATGCCCAGCACGACCGGGCTGCCGAGCGCGGTCAGGTCGCGCGCCAAGTCCTCGAGCCATCGCGGTCCGACCGGGTCGGCGGGATCGCCGGGCGTGCGAAAGAACATCAGGATCGCCGTGTCGATCGCCCGCGCATCGCCTTCGACGACCTCCTCGGCGACCTCGATGAAGAGCCACATTGCGGAAGCAGCGGCGAGCACGCCTCCCAGGAACCGGAGTTCCAGCCATTGTCGCGACATGTCCCGCCCCCCTGGACGGACGCAGCCCGCGCGGACCTGCGCGAACGGTCCTGCCTACTTGCCCTGCTGGCGTATCGCGGCCAGGTGTTCGGCGATGAGTTCGGTCTGGAAGCGGTTGATCGTATCAGGATCGGTGAAGATGGACTGCGTGTTGTTCTGGGCCTTGTAACCCGCGCCGCCGGGCTGGCCCTTGACGACAAAGGTCCCCTCGCCGCTCGTCGACCAGTTCGTCGAGCCTTCTCCGCCCACCCTGCCATCGGCGACGAAACCCTTGGTGTGGCTGATCTGGTGCGTCGCCGACTCGCCGATCGCGAAATGCGTGCTGAAGCGCACCGGATCCTTGGCGATGTCGGAATCGAGCAGTTGCTTCTCGTGCACCCCGCCCGCCTGGCTCTTGTCGAGGGTGATCAGCATCGTCACGCTCGGATCGGCCGCCAGCGACCACAGCACGTCGTTCAGCTCCTCGTCGTCGAAGCCGAACATGTTGATGTAGAGCGATACGCTGACCCGCGACAGCACGTGCTTGAGGATCTCGTGCACATCGTCGCGGCCTACGTAGAAGAGATGGAAATCCCTGCTCGCGTTGGTGGAAAAGGCCTTCTCCGGCGTGTATCGCTGCAGGTCGAGCAGATCGAAGGTCTGCAGCGTCTGCGCCGGGTCGGCAATGACGTTGCTTGCGCTCGGCGTCGTCTGGATCATCACGGTCCTCCTTCGACTTTCACTTTTCGACGATCACGATGTGCGCCTGAATCGCGCCATCCACCGCGTCCGACCTGCTGCTTTCAAATTAGCTGGCCGCGGACCACTTGTCGCCCCTGCGCACCTGGGCTGCGCTGCTAGAATCACGCGACCTCCCCGACCGGAAGCTTCCCCTGGCACCCGTGCGTCCCCCCCACAAGTCCATTGTCCAACGCTGGCGGATGCTGCTGCTCGCGCTGGTGCTGGTCTTCGGGCAGGCGCTGGTGGCGGCGCACGAGATCTCCCATGCCACGGGCGCTTCGCAGGATGGCAAGGACCTGGGCGCAGTGTGCGCCACCTGCCTGGCCTTGTCCGGCATCCAGGGCGCGCCGCCGCCCGCGCACGCGCCGCTCGATGCGCCGAAGCTGGCGGACGTTCACGCCGAGCAGCCGCTGCCGCCGCAGCCCAACCTCGAAGTCCGCGCCCCCTACCGCAGCCGCGCCCCGCCCGTCTTCCCGAGCTGACGCCCCTCCGGCCCGCATCCCGTCCCGGGATGCGGCCTGTCATTCGCTCTGGAAAACTGCATGAACCGCACATCCATCGCTGTGCTGGCGGCCTCCGGCTTGCTGGCCAGCCTCCCCGCGTCGGCCGCCGATGCCGACCTCAATGCCCTGCGCGACGAGATCCGTCAGTTGCGGGATTCCTACGAACAGCGCATCGCCGCGCTCGAGGCCAGGCTGGCCCAGGCGGAGAACCAGGCCGGCGCTGCGGAGCGCTCGGCGCGCGAGGCCACTGTCGCCGCGAGCCAGAAACCCGCCAGCGAGGCGGCGTTCAACCCGGGCATCTACGCCATCCTGTCCGGCAGCTATACCGCCCTGTCGCAGGATCCCCGCCATTACTCGATCGGCGGCTTCGTCCCGCCCGGCGACGAGATCGGCCCGCGGCGACGCGGCTTCGGCGTGGGCGAGTCCGAAGTCGGCCTGTCGGCCAACGTGGACCAGCTCTTCCGCGGACAACTGACCATCGCGCTGCCGCCCGAAGGCGGCGGTGCCGAAGTCGAGGAGGCCTACATCCAGACCCTGGGGCTGGGCCACGGCGCCACTCTGAAAGCCGGCCGCTTCCTGTCCGGCATCGGTTACCTGAACGGGCAGCACCCTCATTCCTGGGACTTCGCCGATGCGCCGCTGGCGTACAAGGCCATGCTCGGCGGCCAGTTGCGCAACGACGGCGTGCAGCTCAAATGGCTCGCGCCCACCGACCTCATGGTGGAACTGGGCGCGGAAATGGCCAGCGGCGGCCCTTTCCCCTCGACCGACCGCAACAGCAATGGCGTCACCGTCGGCACGCTGTCGGCCCATCTCGGCGGCGACGTCGGCGTCTCCAGCAACTGGCGCGCCGGCCTGTCGCTGCTTGCCACTTCGCCGCGCGACCGCGCCTATGACGACACCAACGCCGCGGGCGCCGACGTCACCAACGCGATCTCGGGCCGCAGCCGCACCTGGGTCGCGGACGCGGTATGGAAATGGGCACCGAACGGCAACCCGACCGAGCGCAACCTGGTGCTGCAGGGCGAATACTTCTACCGCCACGAGACCGGTTCGCTGGCCTATGACGTCGACGGTGCCAACCTCGCCGGCGACTACGCCTCGCGCCAGTCGGGCTTCTACGCCCAGGCGGTGTACCAATTCATGCCGCGCTGGCGCATCGGCTACCGCTACGACCGGCTGGATTCCGGCACCACCTCGGTCGGCCTGGTGAAGGGCGGCCTGCTGCCGGCGGCCGACTTTCCCACGCTGGCGTCCTACCGGCCGCAGCGCAACAGCCTGATGCTCGACTGGTCGCCGACCGAATTCTCGCGTCTGCGCCTGCAGTTCGCGCGCGACCAGTCGCGCCCCGACGCCACCGACAACCAGCTCTGGCTGCAATACATCGTCAGCCTCGGCGCCCACGGCGCCCACCGTTACTGAGGAAAGATGCGATGAGATTCCTGATCCTTCTGCTGGCGAGCCTGCTCGCCCTGCCCGCGCAGGCGGCCCTGAACATCTTCGCCACCGTGCCCGAATGGGGCGCGCTCGCGCGCGAGATCGGCGGCGACAAGGTGGACGTGTTCACCGCGACCGGCGGCCTGCAGGACCCGCACCACATCCAGGCACGGCCGTCGCTGATCGCCCGCGCGCGCAACGCCGACCTGCTGGTCGCCACCGGCGCCGAGCTGGAGATCGGCTGGCTGCCGCTGCTGCAGCGCGAATCCGGCAACCCGCGCATCCAGACCGGCCAGCCCGGCCTGTTCGAGGCGGCGCGCCAGGTGGCGATGAAGGACGTGCCGACGCGGCTCGACCGCGCCGAAGGTGACATCCACCCCGGCGGCAACCCGCACATCCAGACCGACCCGCGCAACATCCTCGCCGTCGGCGCCGCGCTCACCGAGCGCATGGCGCAGCTCTCGCCCTCCGACGCCGCCGCCTATCGCGCCAACTGGAAGGCCTTCAGCGAGCGCTGGCAGGCGGCCATCGCGCGCTGGGAGAAGCAGGCCGCGCCGCTGCGCGGCGTACCCGTCGTCGTGCAGCACAAGGCCTTCCCCTACCTGGAGGACTGGCTGGGGTTGAAGGAAGTCGCGGCGCTCGAACCCAAGCCCGGCGTCGAAGCGTCGGTGGCCTATCTCGGCACGCTGCTCGGCCAGGTCGCCGGCGCGGCACCGAAAATGGTGCTGGTCGCCGCCTACCAGTCGCCGCAGGCGGCGGAATGGTTCGGGCGCGAGGCGAAAGTGCCGGTGGTGGTCGTGCCCTTCACCGTGGGCGGCAACGAGCGCGCGAAAGACCTGTTCGGCCTCTTCGACGACACCATCGACCGCCTGGTCGGGGCGCTCAAATGAGCTTCGACCTCGCCCTGCTGCTCGCGCCGCTGGCGGCGGGCCTGCTGGTGCTGGCCACCCATGTGCCGCTGGGCATCGAGGTGCTGCGCCGGGGCATCATCTTCATCGACCTGGCGATCGCGCAGGTCGCCGGCCTCGGCGTCATCGCCGCGATGATGCTGGACTGGGACAGCCCGCTCGCGGTGCAGGCCGCGGCCGCTGGCGCGGCGGTGGCCGGCGCCTGCCTGCTGAACTGGACCGAGCGCCGCTGGCCCCAGGTGCAGGAAGCGCTGATCGGCCTGCTGTTCGTCACCGCGGCGGCAGCCGGCATCCTGCTGCTGGCCAACAACCCGCATGGCGGCGAGCACCTGCAGGACCTGCTGGCGGGGCAGATCCTGTGGGTGGGCTGGCCGCGCCTGCTGCCGGTGGCGGCCCTCTACACGCTGATCCTGGTGCTGTGGTTCGCCTGGCGCGACCGGCTGGGCCGCATCGGCTTCTACCTGCTGTTCGCGCTCACGGTCACCGCATCGGTGCAGCTCGTCGGCGTGCTGCTGGTGTTCGCCAGCCTGATCGCGCCGGCGGTGGGCGCCAGCGGGCTGACCCGTCGGCGCCTGCCAGCCGCCTACGCGATCGGCGCCGTCGCCTACGGCGCCGGCCTGCTGCTGTCGGCCATCCTGGACCTGCCAGCCGGCGCGGCGGTGGTGTGCACGCTGGTGGGACTGAGCTTCGTCACCCTGGCGGCGACGGCGCGCAGGACGGCGGACTAGACGACGCGAGGCTCAGGGGCGGCGCTGCATCACCAGGCTCGCCACATAGGTCTGCAACACCTCGTCGTCCTGGTTGAGCGTGGTCACCCGCAGCCGGGCAATGCCCTGCTCTGGCCGCGATTTCGACGGCCGCAACTCCAGCACCTCGGATTCGACGCGCAACTCGTCGCCCGGCCGCACCGGCCGCGGCCAGCGCAGATCATCCACGCCGGCACCGACGATGCCGCCGGCGGGGCGGAACTCGCTGTCCACCAGCAGGCGCATCGTCAATGCCGCGGTGTGCCAGCCGCTCGCCGCCAGGCCGCGGAAGATCGTCGCCTGTGCGGCCTCCTCGTCGAGGTGGAAGGGCTGCGGATCGAACTCGCCGGCGAAGCGCCGGATCGCGTCGAGCTCCAGCGTCAGGCGGCCGGAGCCGAATTTCTGGCCGACCGTCAGGTCGTCGAGGTAGTGCGTCGTGGTCATCGTTCCAGTTTCCTTTTCAAGTGATCGATCGCGCCGTGAGCCGCCACTCCAGCGTGGCCGTCAACAGCCCGGCGTGATGCCCGCTCAGGCGGCGTTGGCTTCCAGTCGTGGCAACGGCGCCTCGCGGATGGGCAGGTTGACCAGCGCGGCCGCCGCCGCGAGCGCCATGTCGGCGTACCACATCCACGAGAAGTCGCCGAAGCGGCTCAGCGCGATGCCGCCCAGCCAGGCGCCGAGAAAGCCGCCGACCTGGTGCGACAGCAGGGTGAGGCCGAACAGCGTCGCCAGGTAGCGCGTGCCGAACAGCTTGCCGACCAGCGCTGCGGTCGGCGGCACGGTGGCGAGCCAGGTGAAGCCCAGCCCGGCGGCGAACAGGTAGTAGGTCCATGCGGTGGGTCGCATCAGCAGGTACCAGGCGATCAGCAGCGCACGCGAACCGTACATGAGTGCCAGCACGTGCTTGCTGCGATAGCGCGCCACCCACGAGCCGGCAAACAGGCTGCCGAACACGTTGGCCAGGCCGATGATCGCCAGCGAGGTGCTCGCCACCGCGGGCGGCAGGCCGCACAGATCGACCTCGCCGGGCAGGTGGGTGACGAGGAAGGCGATGTGGAAGCCGCAAGTGAAGAAGCCGGCATGCAGCAGCAGGTAGCTCCGGTCCTTCAGCGCCGTGCGCACTGCCTGGCCGAGGCGCTGGACGTCGTCCGACGCCGCCGCCGGCGCGGCGGCGATCGCGCCGCCCGCAGCCGTGAGCCGGCCCACCAGCGGCAGCGCGGCCAGCGCCGCGAGCGCCATCGCCCACATCGCGCCCATCCAGCCAACCGACTGGATCAGCTTCTGCAGCAGCGGAGCGAACACGAACTGGCCGAACGAGCCGCCGGCGTTGATCACGCCGGACGCCGCAGCGCGCGCGTCGGCCGGCAGGCGCTGCGCCGCCGCGCCGATCAGCACCGAGAAACTGCCGATCCCCGACCCCATCGAGGCGAGCAGGCCCAGGCTCACCGCCAGACCGAAGCCATCGCCGACGAAAGGCGTCAGCGCACAACCGACGGCGAGCAGGAGCAGACCGGCCGCCAGCACCACCCTCACGCCGTAGCGGTCGGCCAGCGCACCGGCGATGGGCTGGATCGCGCCCCAACTGAACTGACCGATCGCCAGCGCCAGGCTGACGGTGGCCACACCCATGCCGGTGGCGCTGTTGAGGGGGCTGACGAAGAGCCCGAACGACTGGCGGACGCCCATCGTGACCATCAGGATGCCGGCGGCGGCGAGGGTCACGACCAGCACGTCGGGGCGGCGCAGGGGGTGGAACATGGCTCGACCTCCGGTTTTCACATGCGGCCGATTGTGTTCGGCGCGGCATGCGGCCGACAAACGATCTAAGATGCGCCATGCAATAGATTTTCTATGCCATGAACCGCTATCCCCCGCTCAAGGCGCTTGTTGCGTTCGATGCCGCGATGCGCACAGGCAGTTTTTCTGTTGCTGCGGCAGAACTGTTCGTGACCCCGGGCGCCGTCGGCCAGCAGATCCAGAAACTGGAGGAATGGCTGGGCGTCGCGCTGTTCGTGCGCCAGGTCCGCCAGGTGCAGCCCACGGAAGAGGCGCTGGGCTATTGGAAGCGCATCCAGCCGGCACTGGCGCAGATCGCCGACGCCAGCAACAAGTTGAGGGACAGCCGCAGCAACGCGGTGTGGCTTTCGATGCCGCCCGGCTTCGCCACCAAGTGGTTCGCCAGCCGCATGGCGAACCTGCTGCGCCGGCATCCGGCCATCGAACTGCATCTGAACGCCACGCCGCAGGTGGTCGACCTCGAACGCGAGTCCATCGACCTCGCCATCCGCTATTTCGACGGCCGCGCGCCCGAACTCGATGCGACGCTGCTGCTGCAGGACGAGAGCCGTGTCTATGGCAGTCCGCGCTACCTCGCGCCGCTGGATCTGCGCGCGCCGGACCACGTCGTGCGCGCCACGCTGCTGGTGACGACGCTGCAACCGCACTGGCCCACCTGGCTGCGCACCTACAGCGGATTGACCGACGCGCAGATCGCCGCCATCCCGCGCATCCACTTCGACCAGAGCCTGATGGCCATCGAGGCCGCGCGCCAGGGCCAGGGTCTGGTGATGACCAGCCCGCACCTGGTCGAGGCCGAGTTGGCCGAAGGCTCGCTCGTGCAACCCTTCGCGCAGGTGCTGCCGCTGGCTCAGGGCTACTACCTCGTTCACCACGCCAAGCTGCCGCTGCGGCCGGCGGCGGAGACGGTCAAGCAGTGGCTGATCGACGAGGCAGGCGGTGCGGGCCGGACACCATTTAACCGATTGTCATGAGATTTCCAGGCGCCGCAAGCCCCATGCAACAGGGAAAGCGGCCGACGCGCTCGATGATGTTCAGATGGCGTGGATCGTGTCGGGGTTTTCCATGAGCGGCTCCTCCCGAGGGTGGGTCGGTCGTTTCGCTGGATCGCTGGCTATGGGCTGGCGGTGAGGACGATGGCGGTGCGCCAACCGGACTTCAATTCAAGGCTGCAAGAGCGGCTTCGGGAGCCTTGTCCAGCACCTTGAGCAGCGCCTTGGCCGCACCCGTGGGACGGCGCTTGCCCTGTTCCCAATTGCGGATGGTTTCAAGCGGAACGTCGATCCGTTCGGAAAGCTCCGCCTGACTCAGACCCAGACGCCGGCGGACACGCCGCGCGAATTTCGCTGTGTCCTGCATGGCTTCAGCCTCGTCGGCAGCGGCTTGCCTGGCCAGTTCCTCCTCGTCGGCCTCATCGACACGCGTAGCGTCGATGCGCCCGAGCGCCATGGAGGCGGGGTCGCTCGGGTCAATTGTCACGCGTACTGTTTTCATAGTGCCTGACTTCCCTGTCGTTGGCCTTGCGCGCGGCGATGATTCGAAGCGCGCCATGTCGAGGTGTGTAGATCACCACGAACAAGCGCTGCTCGATCTTGCCCATCAGGCGATAGCGCACTTCGCCGTAACTGTGGCGGGTATCGGCCTGTACGAGCCGTCCGGGGTCGAAGAAGGCTCGGGCCGCGTAGGCGAAATCGAACCCACGCTCTCGCCAGCACGCCTCGCTCTTGGCTTCGTCCCATTCAAGATTCATCGGTTCAAATATAGTTCACTGGCCTACTGTCAGGCAAGCGCAGCCGGATTCGCGGACGCGTGGTGGCTTCGAGCGCAACCCACGTCACAGGCGCCCATGGTGGATTGTCGCCATAATATGCCGCTCGCAATTCGGACGATTCGCTCATGCGCCATCAAGGAAGGATCACCACCTGGAAGGACGACCAGGGCTTCGGCTTCATCGCGCCAAACGGGGGCGGCGAGCCGGTTTTCCTCCATATCAAGGCATTCGTCGACGGCTCGGACAGGCCCGTCGGCGGCGAACTGGTGACTTACGAGCTGACGGCCGATCCCAAGGGACGTCCGCGCGCCGTCCGGGTGGCGCATGTCGACCAGCGCGTGTCGGCACCCAGGCGCCCGGGTACCAGCAAACTACCTGTCCTGCTGACACTGGGCTTTGTCGCCGCCCTCGTCGCGGGAGGCGTCGCCGGCAAGCTTCCCATCGTCGTTCCGGGACTTTACGCAGTGGCGAGCGTGGTCGCCTTCTGCGTTTACTGGTGGGACAAATCTGCTGCGCGAAATGGACATTGGCGCACCCGCGAGAGCACGCTCCACCTCTTTGCCCTCGTCGGCGGCTGGCCAGGTGCGCTGGCGGCGCAGCGGCTGCTGCGGCACAAGTCGAGCAAGCAGGAATTCCAGTGGGTCTTCTGGCTTACGGTGATCGCCAATTGTGCGGCATTGGGCTGGCTGACCACCGACCGCGGCGCAGCCCTGCTGCGCGCGGTGATGAGTGTTGCGTAGCTGTCACGTCGCAAGCGCGCCCGAACTCGACGCGACGCTGCTGCCGCACTGGCCCACCTGACTTCGTACCTGCAACACCTTGACCGACGCGCAGATCGCCGCCATTCGGCGCATCCACTTCGACCAGAGCCTGATGGCCATCGAGGCCGCGCGCCAGGGCCTGGTGATGACCAGCCCGCATCTGATCGCGGCCGCCGGTCAGCCCCCGAGAAGGCGCCGGGCCAGCAGCGACTGCATGTCACGCCGGCCATCGACGATCAAGTAGATGACGACCTGACTGCCCAACACGCGGTAGATCACCCGATAGGGTTTGAACGCGGTCTGGCGGTACTCCTTGATACCCAGCGCCACCAGTTCCTTCGGGTAGCTGCCTCGCTCGGGGAACTGCGCCAGACTCTCCACAACCTCCATCAACTGGTCCAGAACGTAGTTGGCGTTGGCCACGCAGTCGAACTCGGCGATGTCGTCGTGGATGGACTCGAGGTCCTGTTCGGCGCCTTGGGTGAGCAGGACCTCGTAGCGTTTCGGTTGTCCGACCATCAGTCCGCTGCTCGTTTCGCGCGCAAGCGGGCTACCACGTCAGCAGCCGGCCTGACCCGCCCCGCTTCAATGTCCTGATTGCCGAGCGCCAGGATCTTGAGCAGTGCCAGCGTTTCCTGGGTTTCTTCGAAGGACGCGACGTCCTGCAGCACGGCCTTGGCTTCGCCATTTTGCGTGATGACCATGGGCTCACGCTGGTCAGCCAGTTGTTTCAGCACTTCGGCAGCATTGGCCTTCAGGTAACTGATTGGTTTGACTTGAGATGAGTAACGCATTGCCTGGCTCGCTTGATCCAATCGAGACTTAATATAGTCCTTTTTCACTTCTACGATAACGGATTGCTGCCGACCCGTAGCGCCGCCGGCTGAATGCCTGGCATCCGCAACTCGATCGGCTGCGGCACCGAACGACATTCCTCACCGGTCAATCGCGCGCGAGGCGCCGGGCGCACGCGTGCGCGAAACTTACCAACTGCTCCGCAGCGCTGCCGGCCAGCGCGGCTACAACAGGGTGAAGGCCGCCATCGCCACCAGTGTGGGCGGAAAGGCGGCCACGAAAAGGCTCAGCGGGTTGACCGCCTGGTCGTCGAGGTGGCCCTTCAGGATCGCCACTCCTGCGGGATTGGGCGCATTGGCGATGATCGTCAGCCCGCCACCGGTCACCGCGCCGGCGACCAGCGCGTACTTGAACTCGTCGGACAAGGCTTCGACCAGCGAACCGAGGTAGGTCAGCGCCGCGTTGTCGGTGAACGCGGTCATCACCGTGGCGCCGAGGAACACCGCATCGCTGCTCATGCCCATCAGCACCGGTTGCAGCCACCACTGCTGAAGCCCGCCCAGCACGACCAGGCCCGCGAGGAAGAAGGCGACCAGCAAGCCTTCGCGCAGGATCAGCCGATCCTGATGCTGCTGATACGCGGTCGCCACGCCGAGGAAGAACAGGAACAGGCCGAGGAAGATGGCCGGATGATGGGCGAAGACGACGACGCCCGCCAGGAACAGCAGATGCACGACGACCAGCGGGACGGGCACCGGAACCGCGCCGTCGTCATCCGCCGTCAGCGGCAGCCTGGCCAGCTCCCTGCGGAACAGCCAGGCCACCGCGACGGCATTGGTGAAGACCGCGATGGCCGCCTTCCAGCCGAACGTCGCCATCATGAACGCGACGTCCCAGCCCCACTTGCCGGCCACCATCAGCACCGGCGGTGCGGCAAACGACGTCAGGGTGCCGCCGATCGAGACATTGACCAGCAGCACGCCCAGGGTGGCGTACTTCAGGCGCGACGAGATGCCTCTGGCGAAGAAGTGGTCCGCCAGGATCAGCGCAGCCAGCGTCATTGCGGCAGGCTCGGTGATGAACGAACCGAGCAGCGGAATGATCGCCATCACCGTGATGTAGTAACCCAGGCTGCCCGGCAGCCGCAGGTAAGCGCCCAGCAGGCGCACTCCCCTGGTCGCGGTGCGCAGGATCGGACGGGTGCCCGCGATCACCATGATCGCGAAGACGAACAGCGGTTCGGTGAAGTTGCGCGAGTCGACGTAGGCGATGGCGGCCGCCGAACCGTCGACGGCGAACATCGCGAGGACCAGGATCAGCGCCCAGAAGCCGAAGACGACCTCGACCTCGCCAAGCAAGTGCCAGATGCCCGCATGATCGGGCTGGGTGTGGGCCAGATGCTCGAAGAACCGGGTCGAGAAGGTGTGGATCAGTGCCACCGCGAAAAGAAACGCGGCGACCCACTGGATGGTGTCGGATGTCATAAAGTTCACGCTCGAAGCTGTTCGCGAGGCGGCCCGACCTTCGCGTGAACCTGTCACGTCGCCAACCGCGACTCTGACACCCAACCGAATTATAGACGAATTTTATCGCATCATAGTGTGCGACCGCACGCCTTACGACGCGCCCACGTAGGCGCGGCTGTAGCGGTTGCCCAGGCTGGTGAGCACTTCGTAGCCGATGGTGCCGGCGCGGCTGGCGATGTCGTCCACGCCGTGGCCGGGATGCGCCAGGTCAACCAGCGTCCCCTCGCCGACCCTGCTTTCGGGAACATCCGTGATGTCGACGGTGATGGTGTCCATCGACACGTTGCCGACGGTGGGAAGGCGCACGCTGTCGACGTGCACCTCCCCGCGATTGCTCAGGCTGCGCAGGTAGCCATCGGCGTAGCCCACCGCCACGGTGGCGATGCGCGAGGGCCGTTGCGCGGTCCAGGTATGGGAATAGCCCACCGCGGTGCCGGCCTCGATGGTGCGCGTCTGCAGGACCTTGCCCTGCAGCCGGATGACCGGACGCAGCGGGTTGGGCTGACCCGCGACCGGCGCCACGCCATAGAGGGCGGCACCGGGCCGCACCAGGTCGAAGTGGTAGTCCGCGCCGAGGAAGATGCCCGACGAGTTGGCGAGGCTGGCGCGGGTAGCCGGCAGGCGCGCCAGGGCGGCGCGAAAGTCTTCCAGTTGCATCCGGTTGAGGGGGCTGGCCTGATCCTCCGCGCTGGCGAGGTGGCTCATGACGAACTTCAGGTCGATGCCGGCGAGCAGGCCGTGGTCCGCAGCGACGCGATCCAGCTCGTCGGCCGCCAGGCCCAGGCGCGCCATGCCGGTGTCGACCTGCAGGATCGCCGGCAGCACCCTGCCCGACTGGCGGGCCAGCGTGCGCCAGGCGGTGAGCTGGGGCAGGCTGTTGAGCACCGGCACCAGGCCGTGCGCGGCACATTCCGCCTCGGCGCCGGGATGCACGCCGTGCAGCACGTAGATGGCCGCATCGGCGGCGAGCACCGGCCGCAGGTCGATGGCCTCGGCAAGATGGGCGACGAAGAAGTGGCGGCAGCCGGCCTGGTACAGCGCCGGCGCGACCTTGCGCGCGCCCAGGCCGTAGGCATCGGCCTTGACCACGGCCGCGCAGTCCGCCGCAGCGCCGAGCCGGCCCTTCAGGGTCAGCCAGTTGTCACGGATTGCGTCGAGGTCGATGGTCAGCAGCGCGCCGGCCTGGGGAGGTAGAAGACGGGACATGATTCCTGCGTTGGTGCGTTCGACAATCGGGTTGGAAGGCGGGGGCGGCGGAATCTGCGATCCGCGCCGCCCTCGTTCAAACTGCGAGCCTGAGATCCGTCAGGCGCGGGCGAGCTTCAGCCGCAACGCCTGCCCGGCCCAGTATTCCTGGGTCAGCTTGACGATCACCGGCGAGAGCAGCAGCAGCGAGACGAGGTTGGGCACCGCCATGAAGGCGTTCAGCGTGTCGGACACCAGCCACACGAATTCGAGCTGGGTGACGGCACCGACGAGGACGAACAAGGTCCACAGCAGGCGGTAGGGCTTTTCCATCACCGCGCTGCCGACGAGGTATTCCCAGCACTTCTCACCGTAGTAGGCCCAGCCCAGGATGGTGGTGAAGGCGAAGACGACCAGCGCGATCGCCAGGAACTCGCCGCCGAAGCCGGGGAAGGCCGCCGAGAAGCCCGCCGCGCTCAGCGCCGCGCCCTTGAGGCCGCTGCTCCACACGCCGGTGACGATCAGCACCAGGCCGGTCATCGTGCACACCAGGATGGTGTCGATGAAGGTGCCCATCATCCCCACCAGCCCGGACTCCACCGCGTTGCTGGTCTGGCCGGCAGCCTGGGCGATGCCCGCCGTGCCGAGGCCGGCTTCGTTCGAGAAGATGCCGCGCGCCACGCCGTAGCGCACCGCCATCATCACCGCCGCGCCGGCGAAGCCGCCCGTCGCCGCCACCGGGCTGAACGCGCTGGTGAAGATCAGCGAGAACGCCGCGGGGATCTGGTCGACATAAATGCCGAGTACGGTCAGCGAGGCGACGATGTAGCCGACGCACATGAAGGGCACCAGCTTCTCGGCCACCGCGCCGATGCGCTTGACGCCGCCCAGCAGCACGAAGCCGGTGATCACCGCCATCACCACACCCGACAGCCAGGGATCGATGCCGAAGCTGGCCTGCAATGCCCCGGCGATGCTGTTGGCCTGCACCATGTTGCCGATGCCGAAGCCGGCCAGACCGCCGAACAGCGCGAAGGCCCCGCCCAGCCAGCGCCAGTGGCGGCCGAGCCCATTCTTGATGGCGTACATCGGTCCGCCCACCTGCTCGCCGTGGTCGTCGGTCTCGCGGTAATGCACCGCCAGCAGCACCTCGGCGTACTTGGTGGCCATGCCCACCAGCGCGGTCATCCACATCCAGAACAGCGCGCCCGGTCCGCCGACGGCGATCGCCGTGGCCACGCCGGCGATGTTGCCCACGCCCACGGTAGCCGCCAGCGCGGTCATGAGCGCGGCGTAGGGCGTGATCTCGCCCACCGAGCCCGGCGCCGCCTTGCGTCCGCGCCAGACCATGGCAAACCCGGCGCCGATCTTGGCAATGGGCATGAAGCCCAGGCGCAGTTGCAGGAACAGGCCGGTACCGAGGATCGCGACCAGCATCGGTACGCCCCAGACCACGTCATTGATGGACGTGATGAATGCGGTGAGGTTTTCCATCTGTGTTGTCTCCAGTCTAGTTTTGTATTGCAGCGGAAAAGGGGGCGAGGCGACTCAGGCGTAGCGCGCCATGCTGAGGTCATTGACGGCGATGTCGGGCGCCTTGCCGCTGAGCATGTCGGCGACGATGCGGCCGGTGCCGGCGGCCATCGTCCAGCCCAGCGTGCCGTGGCCGGTGCTCAGGTGCAGGTTGGGATAGCGGGTGCGGCCGATGATCGGCGTGCCATCCGGCGTCATCGGCCGCAGTCCGGTCCAGAACTCGGCCCGGGCGACATCGCCGCCCTTGGGGAAGAGGTCGCTCACCACGAACTCCAGCGTCTTGCGCCGGGCCGCGTTCAGTTCCAGATCGAAGCCGGACAACTGCGCCGTGCCGCCGACGCGGATGCGGTCGCCGAGGCGGGTCACCGCCACCTTGTGCGTCTCGTCCATGATGGTGGATTCGGGCGCCATGGCTGCATCGGTGATCGGCACCGTGATGGAGTAGCCCTTCACCGGATAGACCGGGATGTCGAGCCCGAGCGGCTTCAGCAGCCGCGTGGAATAGCTCCCCAGCGCCAGCAGGTAGTGGTCGGCGGTGAGGGTGCCGGCACTGGTGCGGATGCCGGTGATGCGGCTGCCGTCGGTCTCGATGCCGTCGATGGTGGTGTTGAAGCGGAACTTGACGCCCAGTCCTTCGGCCAGCTTCGCGAGGTTCTGGGTGAACTTGAAGCAGTCGCCGGTCTCGTCGCCGGGCAGGCGCAGCGCGCCGACGAACTTGTCCTTCACCAGCCGCAGCGCCGGCTCGTATTCCAGGTAGCCCTCACGATCGAGCACCTGGAACGGCACGCCGAACTGCTCGAGGATCTCCACGTCCTTGCCGATGCCGTCGAGCTGCTTCTGGGTGCGGAACAACTGCAGCGTGCCCTGCGTGCGCGCGTCGTACTGGATGCCGGTCTCCGCCCGCAGGTCCTTCATGCAGTCGCGGCTGTACTCGGCCACGCGCACCATGCGGCTCTTGTTGACCTGGTAGCGCGCCTCGGTGCAGTTGCGCAGCATCGCCGCGCCCCAGCGCCACATCGCCGGATCGAGCATCGGCTTGATCACCAGCGGGCTGTGATGCATCAGCATCCACTTGATGGCCTTGATCGGCACGCCGGGTCCGGCCCACGGCGCCGAATACCCTGGCGACACTTCGCCCGCGTTGCCGAAGCTGGTCTCGAGCGCCGGCGCGGGCTGGCGATCGACGACGGTGACCTGGTGCCCGGCGCGGGCGAGGTAGTACGCGGTGGTCGTGCCGATGACTCCACTACCGAGAACGAGGACGTGCATGCGAATTCTCCTTGGGCTTGAAGCCGGCTGTGCTGCCGACAGGCTTGTTCGAGCATCCCTTAAGCGAACTCCGTGCCAGATCTTTGATTCTCTTTTAAATCAGTACGTTGAAATAAGATTCAGGCGCGACTGACGACAGATCGTCACGTTTTCGTTACGAATCACCCCGAAGTCTTCCATCAGGCGGATGAATTTTCATTAATTTCATTAGCTTGCGCTTGTTGTATCGATTTCGATACGATGTAACGAATTTGCTACGGAGTGTCGCCATGCGCATCGACGTGCGCTTTTCCGACCGCGTCGGCATCGCCCAGGAGATCCTCGCCGAGCTCGCGCGCCGCCGCGTCAATGTGACGGCGGTGGAAGTGGAACCGCCCCACATCTACATCGAGGCACCGACGCTGGGGCAGGACGGCCTGCGCGAGCTGCGAAGCGATCTGCTGCAGGTGTCGGGCGTGCTGACGATCGAGAGGGTGGGCATGCTGCCCGGCGCGCGCCGCAGCATGTACCTGGATGCGCTGCTCGCATCGCAGGCCGATCCGGTGTTCGCGGTGGACGAGGCCGGCGTCATCGTCGTCGCCAACGGCGCCGCGGTGGCGGCCTGCGGCGTGGACGAAAAAGGCGTGACCGGCACCTCGATGCAGGATCACATCCGCGACCCCGCGCTGATGGCCGCACTGATCGACGGCGGCTACCACCTGCCGGTGTGCGAGATCGTCATGAACGGCGAACCCTACATGCTCGAGGCCATGCCGCTGCACGAAGCCGGCGGCAACGTGGCCGGCGCGGTGATGACCCTGCATGCCCCCAGCCGCATCGGCGAGCGCCTCAACGCGCTGCAGAACTACGACGCCGGCGGCTTCGACGCCATCCTCGGCAACTCGCCCGAGATGGACCAGTTGAAGCAGCGTGCCACGCGCATGGCGATGGTCGACGCGCCGCTGCTGATCACCGGCGAAACCGGCACCGGCAAGGAGTTGCTGGCCCACGCCTGCCACCTCGGCAGCAGCCGCAGCGGCCAGCCCTTCTTCGCGCTGAACTGCGCCGCGCTGCCGGAGAACCTCGCCGAGAGCGAACTGTTCGGCTATTCGGCCGGCGCCTTCACCGGCGCGCTGCGCGGCGGCAAGCCCGGCCTGCTGGAGCTGGCCGACCGCGGCACCGTCTTCCTCGACGAGATCGGCGAGATGTCGCCCTATCTGCAGGCCAAGCTGCTGCGCTTCCTCAACGATGGCAGCTTTCGTCGCGTCGGCGGCGACCGCGAAGTGAAGGTGAACGTGCGCATCATCAGCGCCACGCACCGCGCGCTGGAGGAGATGGTCGAGCGCGGCCAGTTCCGCCAGGACCTGCTGTTCCGGCTCAACGTGCTGACACTGCACGTTCCGCCGCTGCGCGAACGCGCCGGCGACATCCTGCCGCTGGCCGATTTCTTCCTTCAGCGCGCCTGCGCCCAGGCATCGCGCCCGCCGATGCGCTTCTCGGCGGCGGCGAGCGCCGCGCTGCTGACCAACCCCTGGGTCGGCAACGTCAGGCAGTTGCAGAACGTCGTCTTCCGCGCGGTGACGATGACCGACGGCAGGGTGATCGATGCCGGCGACCTGGAGCTGGCCCGCGGCACGACCCCGGCCGCCGCCGACGCCGCCGCGGTGGACACGCTGGAACAGGCGGTGGCGGATTTCGAGAAGGACCTGCTCACCCGCCTGTACCGCGAGTTTCCGTCCAGCCGGCGGCTGGCGAAGCGGCTCGGCACCTCGCACTCGGCCATCGCCAACCGGCTGCGGCGCTATGGCATCGGCAGCGAGGCCGGCCAGCCGTAGCCACACCTGACGGCGCGGCAGACCGGTCGAATGAAGATGTTCGCGCAGGCCAGGAGTGCGCAACGCGGCAGGTCTGGCGGCGGGGGATGCGTGGAGCGGACGAGCACGGTCCGAGTCCCGGGCGAAGCGAGGTCGAGTTGCGCAGGCCGACGGTACGCATCCCCTGTCGCCAGACCGGATTCCGGGCACGGTGCCAAGACCACCGCTCACCCATCCTCCACTTTGTAGTAGCCTTGCGCCTTTTTCGTCGGGCTGGCCTCGAAACTCCTTATGGCGCAAGGACTTCCGCGCACGCATCTGAACAGCGCCGGGCTCGTCCGCGCCCTCGCCGGGCTGGCGGTGGCGGAGATTCCCGCGTCGCGGCAGTCGCTGGCCGAGCGCCTGGGCGACTGGCTGGATTTCAAGGACGCGCTGGCGCTGTTCTCCGCGCTCAACGCCCAAGCGGCGGCAGACGGCGGCACGAGCACCTCCTCGACGGCGATTGCCGGCGCACGCCATGCCTGCAAGCGGGTGCGGGCGGCGCTGGCGGAATCGATCGCCAGCGACGGCGTGTCGCAGCCGGGCAAGGCGCGCATCGCGCTGCCCGTGCCGACAGCGCAGGACAGCACCGAGGAAGCGGCCGATTTCGAGCCCTGGCGCCGCTACTACCTCGCGCACCAGCGCGACATGAACGCGAACATCGGTGCCCTGCGCGCCACCGTGCGGGCCGCGCTGGCACGGCGCTCGCCCGCACTGGGCAAGCTCGCCGCCCTCGACGCGGTGATGGACCAGGCGCTGGCCGAACGCGAGCGCGCGCTGCTGGCGACGGTGCCGGCGTTGCTGGAGCAGCGCTTCGGCCAACGGCTGGACGCGCACCGCGCGGCGGTCGCGGACAGCCAGGCCGCCGACGACCCGGCCGCCTGGATGCAGCCCGGCGGCTGGCTCGCCGGCTTCTGCACCGAGCTGAAGACGGTGCTGCTGGCAGAGCTGGAACTGCGCCTGCAGCCGGTCACAGGGCTCCTCGAGGCGCTCGACAACGAGATGGGAAAGCAGCAATGAACAGAAGCACCTCCGTGGCCGCCTGGGTTGCGGCCTGCTTGGCCGCGTTCCTCGCCGGCCTGCTCGCCGTCGCCTGGATCGGCGTCGGCTACCTCGGCCACAGCGTGCTGGCGCTGACCGTCACCCTGCTGATCGGCGCCGCCTACCTCGCCGGCGCGCTGGAACTGCGTCGCTTCCATGGCGCCACCACCGGGCTGGAGCGCGCGCTGGCGGACATCCCCGCCGACCTGCCGCACCCCGGCGGATGGCTCGAGCGCCTGCCGCCGTCGCTGCAGAATGCGGTGCGCCTGCGCATCGAGGGCGAACGCGTCGCCCTGCCCGGGCCGGCGATGACGCCCTACCTGGTCGGCCTGCTGGTGCTGCTGGGCATGCTCGGCACCTTCCTCGGCATGGTGGTCACGCTCAACGGTGCGGTGCTCGCGCTGGAAAGCACCACCGACCTGCACACCATCCGCTCCGCCCTCGCCGCGCCGGTGAAAGGCCTGGGCTTCGCCTTCGGCACCTCGGTGGCGGGCGTCGCCGCCTCGGCCATGCTCGGCCTGATGTCGGCCCTGTGCCGTCGCGCGCGGCTGCAGGCCTCGCAACTGCTGGACACCCGGATCGCCACCACGCTGCGCGGCTTCTCCCGCGCCCACCAGCGCGAGGAAAGCTTCAGGGCGATCCAGCAACAGGCGCGGGCGCTGCCGGAAGCGGTACAGACGCTGCAGGCGATGATGGCGCAGATGGAGCGCCAGGGCCGCGAGCTGAACGAGCGCCTGCTCGCCGAGCAGCAGCGCTTCTACCAGGATGCGCGTGGCGCCTACGACGGGCTCGCCGAATCGGTGGGCGCCTCGCTGCGCGACAGCCTGGCGGAATCCGCCCGCGTCGCCGGCGACACCATCCGCCCGGCGGTGGAGGCGACGATGGCGGGCATCGCGCAGCAGACGAGCGTGCTGCAGCAGCACATGGCCGACGCCGTCAGCGCCCAGCTCGAGGGTTTGTCCACCCGCTTCGACGGCGCCGTCGGCGCGGTGACGCAGACCTGGACCGGCGCGCTGGAGCGCCACGAGCGCAGCAGCGAAGCCCACAGCCGCAGCCTGAAGGAGGCGCTCGCCATCTACGCCGACAGTTTCGAGACGCGCGCGGCGGCGCTGCTGTCTTCGGTCGAGGGCGCCCACGGTGCGCTGCGCACCGAACTCGCCGCAGCAAGCACCGGCATGGCACAGGAGACCGCCGCCCTGCACGCGCGGCTCGGAAACACCGTCGCGGCGCAGCTCGACGGCATCGCCACGCGCTTCGACACCGCGATGGCCGCCGTCTCCGACACCTGGTCGACCGCACTCGCGCACCACGAGCACAGCAGCGAGGCGCTGGGCGCCGACCTGCGCAAAACGCTGGACGCCTTCACCAGCACCTTCGCCCAGCGCTCGGCCGCGCTGCTCGACAGCGTCGCCGACAGGACCGCGACGCTGCAGGCGGAACTCGCGTCCGGTGAAGCGGCGCGCCGCAGCGAGCAGGCCGAGGCGCTGGCCGCCCTGGCCACATCGCTGGGAAAGCAATGGCAGGTCGCAGGCGAGCACGCGCGCGCGCAGCAGGAGCGCATCTGCGCCACGCTGGACGAGACCGCACGCCGCATCGCCGAAACCGCGCAGGCCCAGGCCAGCCAGACCATCGCTCAGGTCCGCGGCCTGATGCAGACCGCCGCCGAGGCACCGCGCGCCGCCGCCGAAGTGATCGGCCAGTTGCGCGCCGAGCTCTCCGCCAGCATCGCGCGCGACAACGACATGCTGGCCGAGCGCAGCCGCATCATGGAGACCCTGGCCACGCTGCTCGATGCGATCAACCACGCCTCGACCGAGCAGCGCGCGGCGATCGACGCCCTGGTGGCTTCGTCCGCCGAGGCGCTGGAACGCGCCGGCGGCTCCTTCGCGCAGAACATCGACGCGCAGGCCGCGCGCCTGGCGGAAACCGCCGTCCACGTGGCCGGCGGCGCCGTCGAGGTGGCCAGCCTGGGCGAAGCCTTCGGCGCCGCGGTGCAGCGCTTCAGCGAATCGAATGCCGAGCTGATGATCGCGCTGCAGCGCATCGAGGCGGCGCTCGACAAATCGCTGGCGCGCAGCGACGACCAGCTCGCCTACTACGTGGCGCAGGCGCGCGAGATCATCGACCTGAGCCTGATGTCGCAGAAGCAGATCGTCGACGACCTGCAGCAGATCTCCAGCAGGCAGCCGTCGCTGGCGGACGAGGCCTGATGATGGACGAGACCCACGCCGGCGACGCCGGCTACGAGCAGGCCACGCCGGTCTGGGCCGTCTTCGGCGACCTAATGTCCGGCCTGCTGGGCGCCTTCGTGCTGATCCTGGTGGGGGTGCTGGGCGTGCAGCTCGAGCTGGCGAGCACGCTGGAAGCCGAAGTGCAGAAGCGCCACGTCGAGGAGCAGCGGCGCGAGGCACTGGAGCAGGCGCTGGCCGGACCGCTCGCCGCCGGTCGTGTGACGCTCAACGACGGCCGCATCGGCATCAGCGGCAGCGTGCTGTTCGCGCTGAACTCCGCCGTGCTGCAGCCGGAAGGCCATCAGCTCCTGAAGAGCCTGGCGCCGCCGCTGGCGGCCTACCTCGCCACCCGCGACGAGCTGCTGATGGTGAGCGGCTTCACCGACGACCGCCCGATCCGCGACACCAACCGCCAGTTCGCCGACAACTGGGAGCTGTCGGCGCAGCGCGCGCTGACGGTGACGCGCGCACTGATCGACGCGGGCATCCCGTCGGCCTCGGTCTTCGCCGCCGCCTTCGGCCCCGAGCAGCCGGTCGCCTCCAACGCCGACGATGAAGGTCGCTCGCGCAACCGCCGCGTGGAAATGGCGCCGGTGCCAAAGTCGGCGCGCACCGACAGGCCGGCCGGATGATGCGGATGGAGGCGCAGGCGTGCATGCCCGGTGATCGCCAGGCGGACAGCTTCGCGACGGCGATCGAAGCCCTGCGCACGCAGGGCGCGGAGCGCTTCGATGCCTCCGGCTTCCGCTTCATCGAGGCGCTCGCGCGGCGGGCGGCTGCGCAGCCGGACGATATCCGGCGCCTGCTGGAACACAGGCTGGAGCGCGCCCTGGCGCAATTCCGCGAGCGCCTCGAACAGGCCCGCCAGGCGGCTGACGAAGCACTGGCTCGCACCACCACCCGCTTCCCGGCGGCCGCCGACGCGCTGCGGCGATGCTACGAAGCCACCGACTTCGCCGCGCTGCAGCGTCTGGCGACGCGCCTGGAAACGCGCGGCGGCCCCGGTCCGCTGGCCGCGCTGCTCGCCCACGCCGGCCAGCCTGCGACCTCGCCGCAGGCAAGTGCGGCGGCGGGCGAACCCATCACGCATCCGCAGCGCGAACTGAAATCCCTGCGGCACTTCCGCCGCACCTGGTCGAAGCTCAGCGTCGACCGCCAGTTCTCCCACGCCGTCGCCCGCGCGCCCGACAATGCCGGCCCGCTCAACTCGCACCACCTCGCACTGCAGGCGCTGACGCAGATGCGCGAGCTGGCGCCGGCCTACCTCGAGCAGTTCATGTCCTACATCGACGCGCTGCAATGGCTGGACGAGGCCAACGCCGGTCGCAGCAGCGCCAGGGCGAAGGGAACCCCGCGCACGGATCGCGAACGGAAACGCAAGTCCACGCGCGGCAAGACGGGCTGAGGCCGCGCCGCCACTGCAGCCCCCGCCCGCGCCGTGCTCAGCCGCCCGGCGGCTGCAGCGCGATGACCGCCATACCCAGCAGCGCGATGCCGGCGCCGGCGACATCCCAGCGCGTCAGCACCACCCCATCGACGAAGCGCAGCCACAGCAGCGCGACCGCGATGTACATGCCGCCATACGCCGCGTACGTTCGGCCCGCAGCCGTGGGATGCAGCGTCAGCAGCCAGGCGAACAGCGCCAGCGATGCCGCCGCTGGCACCAGCAGCCACCCACTCCTGCCCTGCCGGAGCACCAGCCAGGGCAGGTAGCAGCCGACGATTTCGGCCACCGCGGTCACGGCGAACAGGAAACTCAGGCGCAACAGCTCCAAAATGGGCTCCGGGCGGGAAAGCCGCGCATTGTGTCACAAGGCCCCCAGCCATCCGGGCCGCGCGGCGCGCAACTGGCGGATACTACACAGGCAGGCCTGGCCAGGGATCGAACGATGCGCATGCCGACGACCGACTCACACCACTGGCGCGACATCGCGGCGGGGACCGCGGTCGCGGGCATGCTGCTGCCCGAGGCGGTGGCCTACGCGAGCATCGCCGGCGTGCCCACCGTGCACGCGCTGATCGCCGCCCTGGTCGGGCTGTGCGTGTATCCGCTGTTCGGCAGCAGCCGCTTCGCCACCGTCGCCCCCACCTCATCGGCGGCGGCGATCTTCGCCTCCATGGTTGCCACCAGCGGAAGCGCCAGCGGCTACGCACTGGTGGGGCTCACCGGCGGCCTCTTCCTGCTCGCCGCGTTGTTCCGCATGGAGTTCCTCGCCGCCTTCATTTCACGCCCGGTGCTGCGCGGCTTTTCGTGGGCGCTGGCGTTCACCATCATCGTCAAGCAGTTGCCGCATCTCGCCGGCCTGCCTGCGGCCGGGGGAACGGTATTCCAGATCCTCGCCGAACTCTGGCATCGCGCCGGCGAATGGCAGGGGATGAGCATGCAGTGGGGGGCCGCCGCCATCGCACTGTGGCTCGGGCTGTACCGCGCCCGGCGGCGCAGGCCGTGGCTTCAGCCTTCGCTGCTGACCATGGCGGCGGGCATCGCCGCATCGCACATGCTGCAGCCGGGCGCCGCCGGCATGAGCCTGGTCGGGCTGGTCGACCTTGAAGGCCTGTCGCTGCGGTGGCCGCAGCTCGACGAGCAGGGCTGGCTGCATGCTGCACAACTGTCGCCGGCGCTGCTGATGATCCTGTTCGCGGAGTCGTGGGGCGCCTCGCGCTCGCTGGCGCTGCAGAAGGGCGATGAGATCTCGGCGCGCCGCGAACTGCTGGCGCTCGGTGCGGCCAACCTCGCCACCAGCCTGGTGCAGGGCCTGCCGGTGGGAGCCGGGTTCTCGGCGTCGGCGGCAAGCTTCTCGGCCGGGGCCCGCAGCAAGCTGGCGGGCGTGGTCGCCGCCTGCGCCATCGCGCTCATCGTCTGGCTGCTGCGCGACGAGCTCGCCCTGCTGCCCCTGCCGGTGCTGGCGGCGATCGTGGTCTGCATCCTGCTGCACAACGTCAGCCCGAAGCCGCTGCTGTCCTCGCTGCGCGCCGGCAGCGACGCCTGGCTCGCGCTGGTCGCGATCGCCGGCGTGCTCACCACCGGCGTGCTGTCGGGCATGCTGTTCGCAGTGGGCCTGTCGGTGGCGCTGGCGATCAAGCGCTTCTCGCAGCCGATCTGGACCGAGCTGGGGCAGTTGCCGGGCACGCGCGACTATGTCGACATCGCGCAGCACGCCGAGGCGGTGCGCCGGCCGGGCATGCTGATCGTGCGCCCGGAGGAGCCGGTGTTTTTCGCCAACGCGGAGCGCATCTTCCAGGAAGTGAGGGACGCCGCACGGCGCGACGACATCCGCTCGGTGATCCTGAGCATGGAGATCTGCGACGACCTCGACACCACCTCGGTGGAGGCGCTGGCCGAGCTGCGCTCCGACCTGGCGGCACGCAAGCAGGTGCTGAGCCTCGCCCGCCTCAAGGACCGGCCGCGCCAGGCGCTGCTGCGCTTCGACGCCACCACCAACGGCGGCCGCGCGACACACGCGGCGGAAAATCTCTTCTGGAGCGTGGACGACGCGGTGCAGGCGATGACGCACTGACGCACCACCGCCGTCCCGACCTACGACACCATGGACATCATTCAACGAATCCGACAGTTCAACGCCGGCCGCGATCCCGAACGGCTCGCGCTCAAGTACCGCAGGATGCGCGAGGGCCCGTTCATCTTCCTGCGTGCGAGCTGCCACCTGTTCCAGGACCGCCTGACCGAACTCGGCGCCACGCCTGCGGCCCCGCTGGCCTGGCTGTGCGGCGACCTGCACCTGGAGAACTTCGGCAGCTACAAGGGCGACAACCGGCTGGTCTATTTCGACCTCAACGATTTCGATGAGGCGGCGCTCGGCCCCGACACCCGCGAGCTGGTGCGCTTCCTGGCCAGCCTGCTGGTCGGCGCGGAGAGCCTGGCGCTGAGCCAGCGGCAAGCCCTCGAGCTGTGCGCCGCCTTCCTCGACGGCTATGCCGGCGCGCTGGCCGAAGGCAAGGCGCGCTGGGTCGAGCGCGACACTGCAGACGGCCTGGTGGCGGACCTGCTCAAGTCGGTGCGCAAGCGGTCGCGCTCCCGGCTGCTCGACAGCCGCACCGAGCTGAACGGCAAGAAGCGCAGGATCCGCATCGACGGCGCGAAGACGCTGCCGGCATCGGACGGCCAGCGCAGCCGCGTCACCGCCTTCATGGAGGAGTTCGCCGCGCGCCAGCCCGCGCCGCGCTTCTTCAGGCCGCTGGACGTTGCCCGCCGCATCTCGGGCAACGGCAGCCTGGGCGTGGAGCGCTACATCATCCTGGTGGAGGGCAAGGGCTCGCCCGACGGCAACTACCTGCTGGACCTGAAGGCAGCACAGCCATCCTCGCTGCTGCCCCACCTCGCGGCCAGGCAGCCGCAATGGGACAGCGAAGCCCAGCGCGTGGTGGCGGTGCAGCGGCGCATGCAGGCCATCTCCATGGCCTTCCTGCAGCCGGTGCGCCTCGACGGCCACTCCTGCGTGCTGCGCGCGCTGCAGCCGTCCGAGGACCGTGTCGATCTGACCGGGTGCAACAGGCGGCAGAAGCGGCTCGCCGGCCTGGTCCGGACGATGGGGGAAATCGTCGCCTGGGGCCAGTTGCGCAGCAGCGGCCGCGACGGTGCGGCCATCGCCGATGCGCTCATCGATTTCGGCACGCACGCCGTATGGCGCGACGACCTGATCGAGCTTGCCCGGCAATGCGCCGCGGTCGTGCAAGACGACTGGACCACCTTCTGCGCCGCCTACGACGACGGCGCGTTCCGCATCGACTGAACCCGCGGCCGCGGCCCCTCGCCGCGCGCCGCGTCAGATCAGGTCCGCGGCCTTGAGCTCCGCCTTCACATAGGCGTAGGTGACCGGCGCGATCGCAAGCCCGCCGGGCCCGAACAGGCGCTCCATGACCAGCATGGCGAGCAGGATCTCCCATGCCTTGGCACCGATCTGTTCGCCAACCACCTTGCCGATCACCAGCCATTCGAGCTTGTGCACCAGGATCAGGAAGGCGAGCGACAGCACCGCGGCCAGCGCGGACACCGACAGGCTGATCAGCACGATGATGGTGTTGGAGATCAGGTTGCCGGCCACCGGCAGGAAGCCGACGAGCCAGGTCACCAGGATCATCGTCTTGACGAAGGGCAGCGAGATGCCGATCGCCGGCAACACTCCCAGCAGGTAGATGCCGGTGAGGGTCGCGTTGATGGTGGCGATCTTGCCCTGCGCCACGAACACGGTGCGGAACATCGCGTAGAAGCGCTCGATGCGCTCGCTCAGGGCCTGCGCGAGGGGGCGCTGCTGATGCGGCTCGTCGACCTCCTGCACCGCGACAAGGGCGGCGACGAGCATGCCGATCAGGATCTGCACCACGCCCACGCCCGCCTCCTTGCCGGCCAGGCGCAGCTCCGCCGCATGCTCGCGCAGCCAGTGCACCACCGCGTCCTTCAGGTCCGCCGCGGTACTCGGCAGGCTGGCGAGCACCCACTGCGGCAGGATGCCGTTCGCGCTGTCGATGGTCTCGGCGATCTTCACCCACAGCGCGTCCAGGCCCGAGCCGCTGTGCAGCAGCACCGCGATCCACAGCCCCGCCTTCACCAGGCCGCCGACGACGAGGATGGCGATGCCCAGCGTGGCGAGCACCTTGGCGTTGTGCCCCGAAGCGATGCGCCCCACCAGCGGCTGCGCCAGTTGCACCAGCAGGAACACCAGCAGCCCGCTGAATAGCGCCCCGGCCATGTGGGTGGCCAGCACCCCGAGCAGGCCCGCGGAAAAAAGCAGGTAGGAGGCTGCCAGCGGCGGCGGCGGAAAGTCGATGTCCTGGAGTTTCATGCGGCAGTCGCTGACGATGTCGAGATAGGCGGATTGTCGGCGATCTGGCCGTCGCGGTGGGGGCTCGCAGCCCGCGGAAGGACGATCGCCGCCGTTGGTACCGTCCTGGCCGCGATCCGAACCCCATCGCGGCTGCCGCCGCTCCCACCGGGCACCGGCCCGGGTGTTGCCGCTGTCCGGCAGCGGCGCTATCGTCGGACCAGTGGCATGCGGGTGCCCCTGCGGACGACGCCGACATGCCTGCCGGGCAAGAGAGCGAGGCGATGAAGATCCACCAACTGCCGGTCGCCGAAGCGCTGGCCAGCGTGCATGGCCACGCCGAAGGCCTCGACGCGGCCGAGGCCCTGCAGCGCCTCACCGAATACGGCCCCAACACCGTCGCCGCCGAAACCCGCGAGCCGCTCGGCCTGCGCCTGGCGCGCGAATACTTCCACTTCTTCTCGCTGATCCTGTGGGTCGCCGCCGCGCTCGCCCTGCTCGCCGAATGGCAGGCGCCGGGCGAAGGCATGGCGAAGGTAGGCATCAGCATCGTCGCGGTGATCGTCATCAGCGGCAGCTTCTCGTTCTGGCAGGAGCACCGCATCGAGCGCTCGCTGGCCGCGCTGCGGCAACTGCTGCCGCAGCAGATCCAGGTGCTGCGCGCGGGCTGCGTCACCGCGCTGCCGGTGGAGCGGCTGGTGCCCGGCGACATCGTCGCGATCGAGGCCGGACAGCGCGTGCCGGCCGACTGCCGGCTGATCGAGGCGCATCAGGTCCGCGTCGACATGGCGACCATCACCGGCGAGTCCGCACCCCGCGCGCGCGACGCCCAGGCTTCGATCGAAGAGCAATGGACGGCGGCGCGCAACATCCTGCTCGCCGGAACGGCGGTGGTGTCCGGCCGCGGTCGCGCACTGGTGTTCGCCACCGGCGCGCGCACCGAATTCGGCAGGATCGCGCGCCTGACGCAGACGGCCGGCGACGTCGTGTCGCCGCTGCGCCTCGAGCTGGCGCGGCTGAGCCGACGCATCGCCGTCATCGCGGTGTCGATCGGCGCGGCTTTCCTCATCGTCGGCACCGTGCTGGGCATGCCCTTCTGGCGCGACCTGATCTTCTCGATCGGCATCATCGTCGCGATGGTCCCCGAAGGCCTGCTGCCGACGCTGACCCTGGCGCTGGTGCTCGCCTCGCAGCGCATGGCCCGGCGCCAGGTGCTGATCCGCCACCTTCCCGCGGTCGAAACCCTGGGCTCGGCGACCGTGATCTGCACCGACAAGACCGGCACGCTGACCGAGAACCGCATGCGCGTGCACAGCCTGCTGGCCGGCGCGGACCTGCGCCCGCTGGCCGACTTCGAACGCGATGCGCCCGCGCGCGGCCACCATCGCCACCTCGTCGCGGCCGCCGGCGCCTGCCACAGCCTGGAGGATTCCATGGTCGATGGGCGTCATGCGCTGCAGGGCGACCCGATGGAAATCGCCCTCGTTGCCATGGCGGACAGGCTGGGCGCTCCCCATCGCGGCCTGCGCCGCGTCGACGAGCACCCGTTCGACAGCGACCGCATGCGCCAGTCGGTGCTGGTCGAGGACGCCGCCGGCAAGCGCAGCCTGTATTGCAAGGGCGCCCCGGAGACGGTGCTGCCGCTGTGCACCCGGATCGCGCTCGACGGCGACACCGCGCCGCTCGATGCGGCCCGGCGCTCAGCCATCCGCCAGGCCCAGGAAGACATGGCGGCGCGCGGCCTGCGCGTGCTCGCCTTCGCCTGGCGCGAGGCCGGGCAGGCGGGCGAGGACGCGATGAGCGAGCGCGAGCTGGTGTTCTGCGGCCTGGTCGGGCTCGAGGATCCGCCACGGGGGGAAGTGCCGGCCGCCATCCGCACCTGCCGCGAGGCCGGCATCCGCGTGATCATGGTCACCGGCGACCATCCGCAGACGGCGGTGGCGGTGGCGCGCGAGATCGGCCTGGTGCAGTCGGCCGAGCCGGTTGTCATCACCGGCGCGGAACTGCAGCGCCTGTCGGCGACGCAACTGCAGATCGCGCTCGATGCGCCCGACCTGGTGTTCGCCCGCCTGGCGGCCGACCAGAAGATGCGCATCGTGCAGGCGCTGCGCGACAAGCAGCACATCGTCGCGGTGACCGGCGACGGCGTGAACGACGCGCCGGCGCTGAAGGCCGCCCACATCGGCATCGCCATGGGGCGCTCGGGCACCGACGTCGCACGCGAGGCCGCCGACATGGTGCTGCTCGACGACAACTTCGCCAGCATCGTCAGCGCGGTGGAGGAAGGCCGGGCGCTGTTCGGCAACATCCGCCGCTTCCTCACCTACGTGCTGGTGCACAACGTCGCCGAGCTGGTGCCCTTCCTCGCCTTCGCGCTGTTCCGCGTGCCGGTGGCGCTGACGCCGATCCAGGCGCTGGCGATCGACATGGGCACCGACTCGCTGACGGCGCTCGGGCTGGGCGCCGAACGGCCCGACCCGCAGGCGATGCGGCAGCCGCCACGACGGCGCGACCAGCGCCTGCTCGACCTGCCGCTGGCCCTGCGCGCCTACCTGTTCCTCGGCGTGATCGAGGCGGCCGGCGCGATGTCCGCCTTCCTGTTCGTGCTCCACCAGGGCGGCTGGCGCTACGGCCAGATGCCCGAAGTGGACGACCCGCTCTACCTGCAGGCGACCACCGCGGCGCTGTGCGCGATCATCGTCATGCAGGTGGTCAACGTCTTCCTGTGCCGCAGTCCGGTGCGCTCGATCGGCACCACCGGCCTCGGCGGCAACCGCTGGATCCTCGCCGGCGTGGCGCTCGAGCTGGCCCTGCTCGCGCTCTTCGCCTACACACCCTGGGGCAACGCGCTGCTCGGGACGGCCGCGCCACCGGCAGCGGTGTGGGGGTGGATCCTCGGCTTCGCGCTGTGCATGCTGGTGCTGGAGGAAGCGCGCAAGGCCGTGCTGCGGCACCGGCTGTCCGCCACGCCATCACCGTCCGGCCTTCCCCGCTCATCGCCGCGTGGGCGAGAATCCGCCCCATGATGCTCCGCTCGCCGCGCCCTCGCCTCCTGGCCAGCGCCCGCCACCGCCGGGCCGCCGTCCTTGTCAGCACCCTTGTCGCCACGCTCCTCGCCGCCTGCGCGCCGATCGCGCCGCGCGGCATGCAGGGCGCGACCTTCGTGCCTTCGCCCAATTTCGACGAGCGGCGGCCCGACCTGGTGGTGATCCACCACACCAGCAGCGACTCCCAGCAGCAGGCGCTGCGCACGCTGACCTCGCCGGCGCGCAAGGTCAGCGCGCACTACCTGATCGGCCGCGACGGCCAGATCCTGCAACTGGTGGACGAGCGCGCCCGGGCCTGGCATGCGGGGCTGTCGCACTGGGGCGGCAGCACCGACGTCAACTCGAGCTCCATCGGCATCGAGCTCGACAACAACGGCGACGAGCCCTTCGCCGATGCGCAGATCGACGCGCTGCTCGTCCTGCTGGAGGACCTGCGCACGCGCTACCGCCTTCCCGCGGCGAACTTCGTCGGCCACGCCGACGTCGCCCCGGCGCGCAAGGCCGACCCGAGCGCCTGGTTTCCGTGGCGCAGGCTGGCTGAAAAGGGATTCGGCCTGTGGTGCGAGCCGCCGCTGCCGCCCGCGCCGGAAGGCTTCGAGCTCGCGCTGGCACTCACCGCGCTGGGCTACGACCCGGCCGCGCCGGACGCCTCGCGGCAGGCCTTCCTGCTGCACTTCGCCGGCGGCGAGGAGACCCTGCCGCAGGAGGACGTCAACGCGCTGGCCTACTGTCTGGTGCAGCAGAAGCCCGCCGCCAGCCGCTACGCGCGCTGACTGCTGCGCCCGCGCCGGCCGTGCGGCCGGCCCGAAGTCGATGCGACGCACACGCGGACGTTCACTGCGTTGGACGAGTTCGACGAGCGTGACGGAGGCTCAACTGCCCGCGGCGTGGAGCTGGTTCAGTTGCCGAGCGACGATGTCGTGGTTGAGCCACAGCACCGGGCCAGCGGGCGCCGACGACTCGCGGAACATCAGGGCGCCGGTGGACTCCACCACCAGGGCGCTGAGCAGGTCGGTGATCAGCGCGCCGCGGTCCTTGTGCATGCCCACGATGGCGTCCGAGGTGCCGATCTGCAGGTCGGCCTGGGCCGCTGCGTTGGGCATCGGCCACGCGGCGAAGTCACGGAAGGGCTGCATCACCTCGCTGCCCTGGAAGTCGGCGACCTTGCGCAGCACGTCTTCCACCGCGATGCCGTCGGCCAGCAGCGCGCCGCAGGCCTGCCACTGCGCCTCGGCCCAGGCACCCCCGCCCTCCCGCTTCAGCGCCTCGAGGAGCGAGATCAGCGGCAGCTCGACCCCGGCAAAGACGTCGGTCGAGTTGGTGCGGATTTCCGGGCAGTTGTACACCGTCGCCTTGATACCCTCGGCCCAGGCCGCCTGGGCGATGCGTTCGAGCCGCATCTTGGCGTAACCCTGGGTGTAGTTGGTGTAGGTCTGCCACTGGTAGCGGCCGTCGATGAGGATCTCGGTGCCGTGGTAGCCGTAGGCCGTGTAACGCACTTGTCCGCCCGACGCTTCCACACGGGCGCGGATCGCCGCACTGCCCTCGATCAGATGCTGGAAGGTAATGGCCGACACCTCGTCGAAATTCTGCAGGATCAGCTTGCCCAGGTCGCTGTCGAGCAGGGTCTGCGACGGCATGAAGCGGTCGCCGCGCCCCTTGTAGATGCGATTGGCGATCACCATGAACACCTTGGCCCGGGGAATGCCACCGGCCATGGTGTGGGCGAACAACACGTTGCGGCCGTCCGCGATCAGGCCGTCGATCAACGCCATGGCCTCGGCCACCGCGCTGCGGAAGCGCCGGGTGCCGAGCTCGCGGCATTTCTCGATGTGGGCCCAGTCGAGCGTGTCGTGCTCCCAGGTCTTCAGCGTCATCTTGTTGAGCAGGTCCGTCGGCGTCGGCTCGCCGGCCGGCGCATCGAGATCGAAACCGGCCATCAGCGGCACGTTGATGATCCTGCCGCCCAGGCTGGCCTCGGCCGCCGCCAGCTCGTCGGCGTCGAGGGGGCGCAGCGCGTTGTTCTCGTCGCGCCGCCCGACGGTGATGCCGACGATCTGCATCCCTGCCTTGCGTGCCTGGTCGACAAGGCCGGTGGCATAGCCGCGGCCGAAAAGCTCGCCGAACAGCACGAACACGTCGCCCTCGCGAAAGAGGCTGGTCTGCGGAATCTGCTTCAGGGGGGTCGGTGCGTTCATATCGATGTGCGGATTCTGTGGTGGGTGGACGGAAGACGTCCCGGGATTCTACCCAGTCAAGCATCGCCCGCCGCAGGCCTGCGGCGGAAATTCCGCCCGCCAGCCATGTTGCCGGCCCTGCCAGGCCGGTGTGGCGACCGGCCACGATGGCCTGTCGGCGAGACGGACTACACTGAAAACATGGGCAGGAAGCAGTGATCGGTTGGAGTGGAAGCATGGCGTGCGACATCATCGGCAACGTTCACGTCGGGGCGTGCAGGCTCGAGGCCCCGCCGCAGCGGCTCGGCCTCCGCTCCTTCGTCGGAGTGGGGTGAGCATGCCGCGCCCGATGCCCCCCGTCCGCACCAGCAACAGCCATCCGCTGCCGATCGCCGAGGTCATGGCCGGCGATGCCGGCGGGCGCATCGGCATCACCTTCTGCCCCGGCAAGTGCGGTCCCAGCCTGTACGACTACCGCTGGGAGCGCGACCTCGCCGCCGACCTCGACGTCATCGAACACTGGGGCGCCAGGGCCATCGTGACCTTGATCGAGGCGCACGAGTTAGAGCTGCTGCAGGTGCCGGATCTCGGAGCACAGGTCGTGGCGCGGGGCATCGCCTGGCACCACCTGCCCATCCCCGACGTCCAGGCGCCGGATGAGCGCTTCGCCACCGGCTGGCAGCGCAGCGGTCCGGCGCTCCTCGACTGGCTGATCGCCGGACAACGGGTGCTGGTGCACTGCCGCGGCGGCTTCGGACGCGCCGGCACGGTGGCCGCACAGCTCCTGGTGGAACTCGGCGCCACGCCGCAGGACGCCATCCGGCGCGTGCGCGCCGCTCGTCCGGGCGCGATCGAGACCGCCGAACAGGAGCGGTATGTGCTGAACTTGTTACGCCCGCTTCGTGAGCGGGGCGAGGACGTCTGACATGGAGCGGTTCGAGCGCCTGATGGGCTTGCGCGAAGAAGGCCCTCCGAAGGCATCGCAGGGGCGATCGAGTATCAGGAGTTCGGCGGTTGTGTTCGGCCGCAAGATCACTCGAGCTATGGCGAAAGGCCGCAATCGGCAACTGGTCCCCGATTGCGGCATCCGACCCATAGCAGTCACAGGCTCCCGAGGAAAGCGGCCGGTCAACGTGGAGTTGAGGCGACTGCGCGGCTTTTCGCGCAAGTCGCCTCGAACGCAGTTTTAGAGCTCTGGCTAAAGCTGACTGAAGACATAAGCCATTGCTTTGTCGTTGCGACGATACTCGGGTCTCGCCACAAACGTATCTCTAGTCAAATGTAGTGAGAAAACCTCTCGAACTTTAAGCAGTTTCCACCCGACTCTCTCTCCGCTCTCACTGCCACCAGATGTTTGATAGCATCGAAGAATTTCATCGCCATCTTTGTCCCTGCCATAGGCATGAGGTTCAACGGTTCTGAAATTGCCGTGATAGCGCAGCTCAAGAACTCTCTTTTCGGTGATAGCTTGAGTAATGGTTGCGTTCATTGTCAATTCAACCTTGAGCTGATTTTTCTTCTTTCGGCGGCTCAATTTCCGAAGCTAGACGGCCTTCATATCGGTGGCCGCAGGCTGTACATACGCGCGCGAAACGGTCCTTCGCGTCATGGACAAGTTGCCGCTTCTTGTGGTCGTTCTCCCAGCACCGAAGGCAGTAAGCCAATCCAATGGGATTTCCGCCTTCATCGATCTGGTAATACGCGTCATAGCGGCGTACAAGCGCATCCTTGCTCTGGAATGCCTCTTCAAGCTCCGCAATTTTCTTGTCTTTCTCCGATAACGCTTCTTGCACCTCAATCAGCTCAAGTTTTGCGTCCGCGAGAGCGCCAACAAGATCAGCTAGCTTAAGTTTCAGTTCTGCACGCTCAAGAGATAAGTCACTCTCGCGCAGAAACTTCGCAATGTCCGTCGCCGTTTTGAGGCTATTATTAACTCGGCAATCAAATAGCCAATTTACTGAGCGTACTGAACGTACTCATGGCTGAAATACGACCGCACGCGATCCGACATCGCATCGATGCGGTCCATGCAGGCGC
>JAFEFC010000006.1 GCA_018240785.1 Pseudomonadota bacterium
GCCCACCATATGATGCCGCTAGCACTCGGCGTATTGCGCAGCATCCAGAAACTCCCTGAACTCGTGCAGTCATTCTTCTCGCAGCCAGAGTGAAGCTCCATCCTGGAATGACTCTACTTATTGAAAAGTTAGTAACTATGGTTCACGAGATCGCAGGTTGCATGGTTGGCGGGGACTGGTACTCGGCCTGACCGGCCATTAACCAGATCTGCGCCCGACGGCCGGCATGAGCTGTAACCGGCCGCACGAGCCAAATCCCATCGGGTGGGCTGCCTCCGAGATCCGGGGACCCGCTCTGGTCTAGCCGGCCACTGCACCCGCCCGTGCCTGCACGAGTTCAAGGGCGGAAAGCAGTCCAGGTCGGGCATCCAAAGCGACTTCCCCCGAGTAGGAGTTTGGCCGGAGCCGTCATTGACCGGACTCGCGCCCAGCTGCCACGGTGTTCTCCGGCTCTCACTGAAATGCCTCCGATCCTGCTTCCTCCTTCAACCACACACCAAGAGAACCTCGCCGGCATCTCCCCTATCGCATAAAATCAGCACGTGTCAGAACGCGCCAGACTGTCATGTCGGGGAAGTTACTAAACCAGGCCACTTTCAGCGGGCCTTCATGATGGTCGTGGTCAGCCTCAAGCCGACGTTTCGAAATCAGGGGATCTATGGCTGAGACAATAAACATTGCCAAAATGGCTGAAAAACTCTCCAAGGGAATCTTCCAAGAGTTTCTTTGGGGGCGCATGGAGCACACAAATCTAAATTGGCCGTGCGAGAACCGAGGGAGGCATGAGGTAAAGACTCATCCTTCTGATGTTGTCTTTTGGTATGACGAGCCCTATTCGCAGTCACGAACATACTTGAACTGCGATCTCAAAAGCTACGCCCAAGGCTCAATCACTGCCGGCGCCATCCGAGAGGCAATCGAGAGCCTTGCGAAGGCCCTGAGTTGCGCAGAAACTAGTCAAGAGTTCAGCGACAAGTTCGTTCATCCCAATGTTTCGCCCAACATTCATGGAATGCTATTTGTCTACAACCATGATGGAGAGTACGACAAGGACTTCTCCAAGATTCTCGATAAGGTGAATAGTGACAACTTGGATATTCCAAAAGGTTCCAAGATTGTTGTTTTTGGACCTGAAGAGATCTTCTGGTTGAATAACGTTCACCACGAAATCATTCATCTTCGTGGAGGGGCCGGAGTGCTTCCCGGGCGAGATCATTGCAAGTTCTTCTATCCTCACCTCGTGCGAAAGAAGAACGTTCAGCTTGAGCACGCGAAGGCGGCAACCTTGGAGATGCTCACCGCACCTTGGATCGTTCTTTCATACGTGAACCCAAAGAAGAGCAACAAGAAGGGTTTTGTGGTGTTCATGAGGAAACGAGGTCACACCGTGGATGAATTTCTCTACCTGATCGAATATCTGATGCATTATCAGATAATCACAGGAGAAGCCGAAGTTACCATCCGACTGCTTGACCCCCACCCGAATTCATCCGCCAACTTTGCGAAGGCGAAGGATCAGTACATTTCCGACTACCAAGGCGGTGAGGAAATCAAGCAGATCCTTGATGCTATTGACTTGGGTAAGCTGGAGCATGTCCGCACCAGCTTCTGTGAGTTGGAGTTGTCACGGCAATGATCAAGAACACACTCCAATACTGCGCGACCGACAAGGAAATCTTCGATGCCTTGATGTCGGCCAAACAGAAAATCAGCGAGAAGGTTCTTTTAGAAATAGCGAAGGATAGAGGCATCTTCTACTCAGCCAAGGACAGCCGAGAAGACGTTATCAGCGCCATCTCGCTTCTCCCTCACGACTTCCACGACCTTAACACCCTACTTGAACAGCGGGAGCACTCTGGACGGCAGGAAAAGCTGACATCGGTCATTCTTCCTGAAGCCCTAACGATGGAAGAGATCAAGGAGGTACTGAAGGAGTACACCGCTGAGTCGCCTGCCGATGAACGAGTGACCCACCACTCTAAGGGCAACGACCAGGTCGTAGCTAACGTGAAGTATTCGGAGATCGACTACGGCAAGACGCGCCTTGTCCAGCGCACTCGCAAAGAAGCAGCGATTGAGTTCCACATCGAGAAGGACAAGACTACCATCCGTATGCCAGCCAACGACCGAACCAAAGGGGTCTTTGGCAAACTGAAGGATAAACTCGACATTAAGCGGAAAAAAGAGATCCCAACCATCCGCATCGAGATTGGTGAGTTCGAATCTCCTGCCTTACGCACTGAGTTCTTCACGACCCTCATCAGCAAGCTCAAGGGCTTCTCTCTGAAGAATGTCACCAGCGTAAAGGTGGAGCGATTGAAGCAGGGGCCAGAGGAAGGTGAGCTTGATTTTGATGAAGACCAAGACACCGAGGAAGCCAAGCACGAGGCGCTGGCACTGGTGAAGAACGTTGCACTCAAAGGGGAGACATTGCTTGCCTCAGAGGAGTACCAGAGCCTGAAGAAGAAAGGCTTCTTCATCACATCCATCATCTGGCGTTCGATGCTGGCGACGCCCCCTCACCCGATGGTCGAGTTTGAAGCAGCCTTCGAAGAACCGTTGGATGGGAAGGGCTTCAAGTACTTCGTCCGAGGGGCCTACAACATGGTTGATAAGCAATACACGAAGACTATTCGACCAGTGGAGGCAGAAAAAAAAGAGAACTATTTGAGCATTATCGAAGACACCGCGGCGAACACCATTAAGGAGCTTCGCAAGAAAGCACAAGCCGAAGCCGAGGCGAAGGAAGGTCAAGCCCAGGGGGCGCCAGCATGAACAGGGTCAGATGGCTCAATGCGCAGTGGCCTTCCTCGATACGAACCATTGGGAATACGCTCAAGGACATGCCCTTCTCCGAAGAGAGCATGGATGGCTTCGCTGTCGAGCGTGTACGAGATGACTTCGTCGAAGCGCGGTTTATCGAGAAGTTCATCTACGAGGAAGTCAATGCGGACCCCTTCGGAAAGGAAGAGATGATTGAACGAACTGGCTACCGCTCAACAGACTTTACCTTGTTTGCCCAGTTCCCCTACATCGAAGTGAGGAACGGCCAACGAAGCATCAAGGAGTTCGTGAATCGCCTGCTTCAAGCCTGCAATTTCAACTTGGTTGTCTCCCCCCTTACCGTCAACGTCCACGACTGGGTCACTTCTTTTCAGAATATCCTCGGACAGAAGATCTTGGTGGACTCCCTCCAACTCTCTGGTGTTGAAGTTGAGGAAGGCATCACGGGAAAAATTCTTCTGAAGGGCAACAGGGATGTGCGCGAAGCCATTGACAATATCGTAGGAGGCAAGCGGTACGTCCTAGAGAAGGTTCAGGTCAAGCTCACTGCGTCAAGCAAGATCATGTCTATCCACCTAGCCAACAACGGCACGGCCAAGATCCCGACTGACCATACATCGGACCTTCTTCCCCTGCTTCGCCAGTCCTTCCCCAACGGCAAGAGCTAGAGCATGCAGCCAGGCTCTTCCATCAACTGGATCGCGGCATACAACCGCCTCTTCATCCTCTTGGACAGGAGCAGCACCCCGACCTACTACAGCGGGCCGAGCTTCCTCCGGATGGTTCAGCAGATTGACCCCGGTTCTCCCAACTACGAGCAGTTGATTCCACTCAGGCAGAGCCAAGGCAAGAGCACATCCAGAAAATCCTTCTACTGGGATGTCATCCAGGGCTTGGAGGAGCAACAACGGCTTCAGCTCTTCCGCCTCTTTATTGAAGAGCTTGAGCCGCATGCCAAGGAAGAGGTTGAGGCCATCAGAGCCATCATTTTTGGTGGAGGCAAGGCCGTTCCGACAACCGTCGTCCCACAGGATCTCTGGAACTCCGAGAAACTCAACAACAGCCTCAGCGACATCGACCACGCGGTTAATGCCCAGCAGTTCAACCGCGCGACGACCTTGGCCTACACTTGCTTGGAGGGCCTTTACAAGGCGTACGTGCGCCGGCATGTCCCCGACAAGGCCAACCTCACAGACCTCATCCAGCTTTGCAAGGTGGTGAAGGACGACATCAGCGAGAAACTCAAGGCGCAAGGCCCCTACCCAGAGCAGATCATCAATGCCATTCCTACACTGACAAATGCCGTTGCGAACTCACGCAACGGCTTCAGTGAGTCTCACTTTGGCGAAGACTCTCACCGATGGCTTGCCACTTTCGCGCGAGATATGACTAATTCTATGGGCAGACTCCTGCTGCATTTCCTTTAAGGCGCGCAGTTGGCCATCCGCTTAACACCTCAAGCGAAATGCGCTCGGGTTGAGATCTGAACTGTAGACGTGGCTGGCCACTGCGGGTCGCGAGGGTGAGTTCGGGATTGGAAATCCTGTACGTTGGACCGAATCAATGCTTCTCTCGGTGGCCGGTATCGGCTTCCTTACCGGCCGTTGGGTGCGAGCTGGGTGAATGGCCCCTCCGGCCGACTACCAGCCCCACAGCGGTTCCAGCTCTGCCTTCCCTTCCCCTCGTTTCTCCGTCCGCGCCCCCAATGCGTCGTCCGATCGGACGATGCCCATTTGCCATCGACTCTCGTAGCGTGGGCAGTGCAAGGCATGTCCGCGACGCCGGGCATTGCGCTCACTCCATGGAGACATTCGGATGGTCATCGACAACACAAGAACAATCGGCGTCATCGGCGGGACCGGCAAGCTGGGGGCGGCGCTCGCGCGGCGCTGGGCGAAGGCGGGGTTGCGGGTGGCGATCGGCTCGCGCGACGCCGACAAAGCCCGCGAAGCGGCCGCTGCGCTGGCGGCGGAGACCGGGGCCGCGGTCGATTCGGGATGCAATGCCGACGTCGCCGCCCGCGCCGACCTGATCGTGGTCAGCGTGCCCTTCGGGTCGCAGGTCGCGACGCTGGAGGAGATCCGCGCGGCGGCGGCCGGCAAGCTGGTGGTGGATACCACGGTGCCGCTGATGCCGCCCAAGGTGATGCGCGTGCAACTGCCTCCCGAGGGCTGCGCCGCGCTGCGCGCGCAGCAGACGCTGGGCGCGGCGGTGCGCGTGGTGTCGGCCTTCCATAACGTGGCGGCGCACAAGCTGGCGACCGACGAGGACATCGCCTGCGACGTGCTGGTGTTCGGCGACGACAAGGCCGACCGCGCCCAGGTCGTGGCGCTGGCCGATTCCGCCCGCCTGCGCGGCCTGCACGGCGGCGCCCTGGCGAACTCGGCCGCTGCCGAGGCGATGACCTCGGTGCTGATCTTCCTCAACAAGACCTATCGTGTCGACGGCGCCGGCCTGTGCATCACCGGCGAGCTCGACATGAACGCTGACGCCTGAGGAGACGGCCATGGGACGCCGGCTGTGTTTCGAAGCGCTTGCCGGCATCCCGGAGATCCGGCCCGGTGACGCGCTGGCGCCGTTGATCGTCGCGGCGCTGGCGGCGAACGAATGTGCGCTCGGCAGCGACAGCATCGTCGTGGTGGCGCAGAAGATCGTGTCGAAGTCGGAAGGCCGCTTCGCCTGGCTCGATGAAGTCACCCCTTCCGACAAGGCGCAGGAGCTCGCCCGCATCACCGGCAAGGATGCGCGCCTGGTGGAGCTGACGCTGTCCGAATCGACCCGGGTGCTGCGCGCGGTGCCGGGCGTGCTGATCGTGCGTCACCGCCTGGGCTATGTGATGGCCAACGCCGGCATCGACATGTCCAATGTGCCGGGCGAAGCTGGCCGCGAACGGGCGCTGCTGCTGCCGCTGGACCCGGACGCCTCGGCCGCGGCGCTGCGCGAGGCCTTGCGCGTGGCCACCGGGCACGCGGTGGGCGTGATCGTCAGCGACAGCTTCGGCCGCCCGTGGCGCAACGGCGTGGTGAACGTGGCCCTCGGTTCGGCCGGCATTCCGGCGCTGATCGACCGCCGCGGCGACATCGACCGCCACGGTCGCACGCTGCAGATCACCCAGACTGCCTTTGCCGATGCGGTGGCTGCCGGCGCCGCGGTGGTGATGGGCGAAGGCGACGAAGGCATGCCGGTGGTGGTCGCCAGCGGCTTCATGCCGGCCGCTCCGGAGACGGATTGCCGGGCGCTGGTGCGCCCGATCGACACGGACCTGTTCCAATGAGCGCGCACAACATCCTTGCCCTGAGCGGCGGCGTCGGTGGCGCCAAGCTCGCCGACGGACTGCTTCACACCACGGGCCGCGGGCGGCTCACCGTGGTGGTCAATACCGGCGACGACTTCACCCACCTGGGCCTGCACATCTCGCCCGACATCGACACCGCGCTGTACACGCTGGCCGACCTCGCCAACCCCGAGACCGGCTGGGGCCGGCGCGGCGAGACCTGGACCTTCATGGATGCGCTCGCCCGCCTCGGCGGCGAGACCTGGTTCCGCCTCGGCGACGGCGACCTCGCCACCCATGTCGAGCGCACCCGCCGGCTCGCGGCCGGCGAACCGTTGTCGGCCATCGTCGCCGACTTCGGACGGCGCTTCGGCATCGACGCCGACATCGTGCCGATGTCCGACCAGCCGCTGCGCACCCGCGTGCGGACGGACGACGGCGTGTTCGACTTCCAGGACTATTTCGTCCGCCAGCAATGCCGCCCGGTGACGCGCGCGATCGAGTTCGTCTTCGCGCCGGACACGCGCCCCTGCGCCGCAGTGGAACGGGCGCTCGCCGACGAGGCGCTGAGCGCCATCGTGATCTGCCCGTCCAACCCCTACCTGAGCATCGCCCCCATCCTGGCGGTGCCCGGGCTGCGCGCGCTGCTGCGCGGGCGCGGCGTGCCCATCGTCGCGGTGTCGCCGCTGGTCGGCGGCGCCGCGGTGAAGGGGCCGACGGCGAAGATCATGACCGAGCTGGGCGTGCCGGTCAGCGCGGACGAGATCGTCCGCCACTACGGCGACCTGCTCGACGGCTTCGTGCTGGATGCCCGCGACGCCCACCTGCGCGACCGCATCGCGCTGCCGGTGCATGTGACCGACACGCTGATGCTGACGCCGGCCGACCGCATCCGCGTCGCGCAGGAAACGCTGGCCTTCGCCGCCACCCTTCCCCGCAAGATCTGATCCGCCGCATGCCGCGCCATTGGCGCGGTCGCACGCGGCAAAAACCGAGCTTTTTCAGCTTTAGCCGGAAAGCATTCGGGTGACGCCTTCACCGCCTTGTTTTGGTTAGGTTTTTTCCACCCTGTCAACAAGAGTCGACCCGATCAAAGCGAGTAGCCGACGTCGTATCTGAGGTGTTTCAATTTTGCCAAGGACAGCACCCAGACCATGCAGACACGACACCTCGAACCTCTCGCAGCCCACGACGCCACACCCGCCTCGCAGCGCGTGATGGCCGCGGCCGGATCGCCGGGAGCACGGCCATGAGCTGCTGGGCCGTGGTTCCGCTCAAGGCGCGCCGCACGGGCAAGACGCGGCTCGCCGGCCTGCTCGACGAAGCCGCCCGCGCCACGCTGGTGCAGTCGATGCTCGAGACCGTGCTGTCGGCCCTGTTCGAGGCGCATGAGATCGATCGCGTCGCGGTGGTCAGCAGCGAGCCGGAAAGGGTCCCTCACGGCGTGCTGGCCCTGCCGGACCCGGGCCAGGGGCTCAACCCCGCACTGACCGCCGCCGCGGACATGCTGCTCGACCACGGTGCGCGTTCGCTGCTGGTCATCCACGCCGACCTGCCGCTGGTGCGGGGGAGCGACATCGACCAGTTCGTGCGCGCCGGCCGCCACCAGGGCATGGCGCTGGCGACAGACCGTCACGGTACCGGCACCAATGCGCTGTTCGTCGCCGACCGACTGGACTTCCCCTTCCGGTTCGGCACCAACAGCCTGTCGCGCCATCTGGCCGAAGCCCGCCTGCGCCACATCACGCCCGCCCTGCCGGCGCTCAATGGCCTCGCCATCGACATTGACACGCCTGCCGACCTCGCCTGCCTGTGGCCGGCGGCCGCAGCCCCCTTCACGCCCACCCGCTGGAGTCCGACGCCATGCACGACCTCACTCTGAGCCTTCTCCACCGCGCACAGGCAGGACACACGCTGTCGGCCGAGGACATCCACCTGCTGGCCGAGCACGCGCCGCACGCCGAGCTGCTGCAGGCCGCCGAGGCCCTGACCCTGGCCGGGCACGGGGCGAACGTGGGCTATTCGCCCAAGGTCTTCATCCCGCTCACCCGGCTGTGCCGCAACACCTGCGGCTACTGCACCTTCGCCACCACGCCGAAGTCGGTGCCGAGCGCCTACCTGAGCGCCGACGAAGTGCTGGCCATCGCCCGCGCCGGCGCGGCGGCAGGCTGCCACGAGGCCTTGTTCACCCTCGGCGAGCGCCCGGAGTCGCGCTACCAGGCGGCACGCGACGCCCTCGCCACGCTCGGCCACGGCTCGACCATCAAGTACCTGGCGGAGATGGCCGCGCTGGTGCATCGCGAGACCGGGCTGCTGCCGCATGTGAATCCCGGCACCATGAGCGCCGAAGAGATCGCCCTGCTGCGCCCGCTGTCGGCCTCGATGGGCATCATGCTGGAGTCGTCCTCCACCCGCCTGTGCGAACGCGGCGGCCCGCACTGGAAGTGCGTGGACAAGCATCCCGACGTCCGCCTCGAGACCCTGCGCCTGGCCGGCGAGCAGGCAGTGCCGATGACCACCGGCATCCTGATCGGCATCGGCGAGACGCGCCGCGAACGCGTCGATTCCCTGCTCGCCCTGCGCGACCTGCACGCGGCGCATGGCCACCTGCAGGAGATCATCGTGCAGAACTTCCGCGCCAAGCCCGGCACGGTGATGGCGCTGGCGGACGAGCCCGGCCTGGACGACCACACCTGGACGATCGCGATGGCGCGCCTGATCTTCGGCGCCCGCATGTCGATCCAGGCGCCGCCCAACCTGCGGCCGGGCGAGCTCGGCCCGCTGCTGCGCGCCGGCGTCAACGACTGGGGCGGCATCTCGCCGGTGACGCTCGACCATGTGAACCCGGAAGCGGCCTGGCCGCAGATCGACGCGCTCGCCGCCGAGACGGCCGCGCACGGCCGCCATCTGCGCCCGCGGCTGCCGCTGATCCCGTCCTTCGTGGGCGAGGCTGCGCGGTGGACGGAGCCTGGAATGGGCACCGCCCTGCTGCGCCGTGCGGACGCCAGCGGCTTCGCCCGTGCCGACGACTGGCTCGCTGGCACCGGCCAGGCCCCCTCGCCCGCGGCGCTGCGCGCCTTCGCGCCGCAAGCGGACGGCGCCGCGCCGTCGCCGGCCGTCCGCGCGCTGCTCGACAAGGCCCTGGCGGGCCGCGAGCTGGCCGAGGACGAGATCGTGCGCCTGTTCGACGCCCAGGGCGCCGACCTGCACGCGGTGATGCAGGCCGCCGACCGGCTGCGGCGCGACACCGTGGGCGATGCGGTCACCCACGTGCGCAACTGCAACATCAACTACACCAACATCTGCCAGCACCGCTGCGGCTTCTGCGCCTTCGCCAAGAGCCATGCCGCGTCCACGCTGCGCGGCCCGGCCTACCGCCTCGAAGCCGAGCAGGTTGCCGCCCGCGCGCTCGAGGCCTGGGCGCGCGGCGCCACCGAGGTGTGCATGCAGGGCGGCATCCACCCGCACTACACCGGCGACACCTACCTCGAGCTGCTGGCGGCGGTGAAGCGCGCGACGCCCGACATGCACATCCACGCCTTCTCGCCGCTGGAGATCCGCCACGGCGCCGCCACCCTGGGCCTGTCGCTGCGCGACTACCTGCGCCGCCTGCGCGACGCCGGCCTGCGCACGCTGCCGGGCACGGCGGCGGAGATCCTCGACGACGAGGTGCGCGCGATCATCTGCCCGGACAAGCTCGACACCGCGCAATGGCTCGAGGTGATGGAGGCCGCGCACGAGGTCGGCATCCGCAGCACCGCGACCATCATGTTCGGCCATGTGGATGCGCCGCGGCACTGGGCGCGCCACCTGCTGGCCATCCGCCGCCTGCAGGCGAAAACCGGCGGCTTCACCGAGTTCGTGCCGCTGCCCTTCGTGCATATGGAATCGCCGCTGTGGCACAAGGGCCGCGCGCGCTCCGGCCCGACGCTGCGCGAATCGGTGCTGATGCACGCGGTCGCCCGCCTGGTGCTGCATCCGCTGATCGCGAACATCCAGACCTCGTGGGTCAAGATGGGCGCCGAAGGCGCAGCGCTCTGCCTGCAGGCCGGGGCCAACGACCTCGGCGGCACGCTGATGTACGAATCGATCACCCGCGCGGCGGGCGGCGCCAACGGCCAGTTGATGGAGACCGCCGACCTGCGCGCGATCGCGGCGCGCTGCGCACGTCCGCTGCGCCAGCGCACCACGCTCTACGAGGCGGTGCCGCCTGCAGCCGATGGGGCCGCCGTCGAACCACCCCATCGCGCGCAGCAGGTGCACAGGCTGCACGCGACCGCCTGAACCCCCACGCTCCACGCAGTACCGAACCGCGCCGCCCCGGCGGCGCGGCCGGCCCCCCACGTCCCTAGATCCCGCAACCAGCAGGAGAATCCATGACACTCACCCACCTGCAACGGCTCGAAGCCGAGAGCATCCACATCCTGCGCGAAGTCGTCGCCGAGGCCGACAATCCGGTCATGCTGTATTCCATCGGCAAGGACAGCGCGGTGATGCTGCACCTGGCGATGAAGGCCTTCTACCCGGCGGTGCCGCCGTTCCCGCTGCTGCACGTCGACACGCGCTGGAAGTTCCAGGAGATGTACCGCTTCCGCGACCGCATGGCGCAGGAGACCGGCATGGACCTGCTGGTGCACATCAACCCCGAAGGCGTCGAGAAGAACATCAACCCCTTCACCCACGGCTCGGCGATCCACACCGACATCATGAAGACCGAGGGCCTCAAGCAGGCGCTCGACAAGTACGGCTTCGACGCGGCCTTTGGCGGCGCACGGCGCGACGAGGAGAAGTCGCGCGCCAAGGAGCGCGTGTTCTCCTTCCGCTCCACGCAGCACCGCTGGGACCCGAAGAACCAGCGTCCCGAGCTGTGGAAGCTCTACAACGCACGCAAGCACAAGGGCGAGTCGATCCGCGTGTTCCCGCTGTCGAACTGGACCGAACTCGACATCTGGCAGTACATCCATCTGGAGAACATCCCGATCGTGCCGCTGTATTACGCGGCCGAGCGGCCGGTGGTCGAGCGCGACGGCACGCTGATCATGGTCGATGACCACCGCATGCCGCTCAAGCCCGGCGAGGTGCCGATGATGAAGAAGGTGCGCTTCCGCACCCTGGGCTGCTACCCGCTCACCGGCGCGGTCGAGTCCGAGGCCGACACGCTGCCGGCGATCATCCAGGAGATGCTCCTCACCCGGACCTCCGAACGCCAGGGCCGGGTGATCGACCACGATTCCGCCGCTTCCATGGAAAAGAAGAAACAAGAGGGGTATTTCTGATGGCACACGTTTCGGACCTCATCGCCACCGACATCGAGCAGTATCTGAAGGCGCACGAACACAAGAGCCTGCTGCGCTTCATCACCTGCGGCAGCGTGGATGACGGCAAGAGCACGCTGATCGGCCGCCTGCTGTACGAATCGAAGATGCTGTTCGAGGATCAGCTCGCCGCGGTCGAGGCCGACTCGAAGAAGTTCGGCACCCAGGGCGACGCCATCGACTTCGCGCTGCTGGTCGATGGCCTGGCCGCCGAGCGCGAGCAGGGCATCACGATCGACGTGGCCTACCGCTTCTTCTCCACCGACAAGCGCAAGTTCATCGTCGCCGACACGCCGGGTCACGAGCAGTACACCCGCAACATGGTCACCGGCGCCTCGACCGCCGACGTCGCCATCCTGATGGTCGATGCGCGCCGGGGCATCCTGACCCAGACGCGGCGCCACCGCTACCTGGCGTCGCTGCTGGGCATCCGCCACATCGTGGTGGCGATCAACAAGATGGACCTGGTCGACTACTCCGAGAAGGTCTTCCGCGACATCCGCGAGGACTATTCGGCCTTCGCCGCGCAGATCGGGCTCGAGGACGTGACTTTCATCCCGCTGTCGGCCTTCCGCGGCGACAACATCATCGAGCCCAGCAACGCGATGCCCTGGTACCACGGCAGCACGCTGATGGCCTACCTGGAGACGGTCGAGATCGACGACGCGCGCATGCAGCGCGCGCCTTTCCGCCTGCCGGTGCAGTGGGTGAACCGCCCCAACCTGGATTTCCGCGGCTTTGCCGGCCAGGTGGCGAGCGGCGTGATCCGCCCCGGCGACCGCATCCGCGTGCAGCCTTCGGGGCGCGAGAGCACGGTGGCACGCATCGTCACCCACGGCGGCGACCTGGCGCAGGCCGTCTCCGGCCAGTCGGTGACGCTGACGCTGGCCGACGAGATCGACATCTCGCGCGGCGACGTCATCTCGACGGTGGAGGCGCCCGCCGAGATCGCCGACCAGTTCGAATGCACCATCGTCTGGATGCACGACGAGCCGATGCTCGCCGGCCGGCCCTACCTGCTCAAGATCGGCGCCAAGAGGGTGACGGCCACGATCACCGACATCAAGTACCAGGTGAACGTGAACACGCTCGAGCACGTCGCGGCCAAGAAGCTCGAGCTCAACGCGATCGGCGTGTGCAACCTGAGCCTCGACCGTCCGATCGCCTTCGATCCCTATCGCGACAACCGTGACACCGGCGGCTTCATCCTGGTCGACCGGCTCTCCAACAACACCGTCGGTGCCGGCCTGCTGCACTTCGCGCTGCGCCGCGCGCACAACATCCATCTGCAGCACGTGGATGTCGACAAGGCGGCGCGCTCGGTGCAGAAGCAGCAGAAGAGCTGCGTGCTGTGGTTCACCGGCCTGTCGGGCGCGGGCAAGTCGTCGATCGCCAACCTGGTCGAGAAGAAGCTCCATGCGCTCGGTCATCACACCTATCTGCTCGACGGCGACAACGTGCGCCACGGGCTGAACAAGGACCTGGGCTTCACCGATGCCGACCGGGTGGAGAACATCCGCCGCGTCGCCGAAGTGGCCAGGCTGATGGTGGACGCCGGCCTCATCGTGCTCACCGCCTTCATCTCGCCCTTCCGCGCCGAGCGCCAGATGGCCCGTGCGCTGGTCGAGGACGGCGAGTTCGTCGAGATCCACGTCGATACGCCGCTCGAGGTCGCGGAGCAGCGCGACGTCAAGGGCTTGTACAAGAAGGCGCGGCGCGGCGAGCTGAAGAACTTCACCGGCATCGACTCGCCCTACGAGGTGCCCGAGGCGCCGGAAATCCGGCTCGCGACGGCCCAGCTATCGCTAGAGGCGGCGGCCGATGCCGTGATCGACGCCCTGCGTCAGCGCGCCATCATCGCCGACTGAAGCCCGCCGGCCCCGCACCGGGGCCGGCTCCGCATACCCATTACCGAACGGAAACCTCATGCTCCCGACCCTCGACCTCCCCTCCCTGCTCGACGGCCTGCTTCCGGTGGTTCGCGCTGCCGGAGCGGCCATCATGGAAATCTACGCGACCGACTTCGCCGTGCGCGGCAAGGACGATGCGTCGCCCGTCACCGAAGCGGACGAACGCGCCGAAGCACTGATCCTGCCCGAGCTCGCCCGGCTCACGCCGGACATCCCGGTGGTGTCCGAGGAAGAAGCCTCCGCCGGCCGCATTCCGGCAGTGGCCGAGCGCTTCTGGCTCGTCGATCCGCTCGACGGCACCAAGGAGTTCATCAGCCGCAACGGAGAATTCACCGTCAATATCGCGCTCGTCGAGCACGGCGCGCCGGTGCTTGGCGTCGTATATGCACCGGCACTCGACAGGCTCTTCGCCGGCGCGGCGGGCCTGGGCGCCTTCGCCGAGGACAAGGCGGTGCGACGCGACATCGCCTGCCGCACGCCGCCGGAAGAAGGCCTCACTGTGGTCGCCAGCCGTTCGCACGGCGACGCCGACGCGCTGGCCGCCTTCCTCGCCGGGCGCAAGGTGGCCAGCCAGACCAATGCCGGGTCGTCGCTCAAGCTGTGCCTGGTGGCGGCCGGCGAGGCGGACGTCTATCCGCGCCTTGGGCGCACCATGGAGTGGGACATCGCCGCCGGTGACGCCGTGCTGCGCGCGGCCGGCGGCAGGGTGAATACGCTCGACGGCCGGGCCCTGCAATATGGCAAGGCGGATTTCGCCAACCCGCACTTCGCCGCCTGGGGCGTAGCCCCGGCCGCATGACCCGCGAAAAACCGAGCTTTATTCAGTTTATGCAAAAAGGAAGGCGCGGGGATCCGCAGGCAATTGTTTCATAATGCTTTTGTCGCGATACCCCAGCCTTCTTCCGGCGCTGAATGCGAGTAGCCACCGGCGGGGCGCTTTGCTCCAATCATCCACGTCACCGGTACGAAAAAGCATGGCCTCGAACCATTCCCCTCTTCGCCGCAGCCCCACCCAGTCGCGCGCAGCCGCCACGCTGAAGGCGATCCGCGAGGCCGCGCTCCGCATCCTGAAGCAGGAAGGCCACGCGCGCCTGACCACCAACCGGATCGCCGAAGTCGCGGGCATCAGCATCGGCAGCCTGTACCAGTACTACTCGGACAAGCACGCGATCGCGGCCGACATCTGCAACGAGCTGCTGACCTCCGAACTCGACGAGATCAAGCGCCTCGACCGCGAGACGATCGCGCTTGCCAAGGATTCGCTGGATGCCACGCTGGCCTTCTTCGTCGAGGAGCAGGTCGCGCGCCATCGCCGGCTGTACCAGCAACTGCAGGACTTCTACCTCGAGATCCACTGGAAGTACGACTTCGAGTCCTACTCGCTGAAGCGCTATCCCGACAAGCCGACGACCACCGCCTGGCTGCCATCGGCGCTCAAGCGCCACCACGCGCTGCTGCGCGTCACCGATTACGCGCTGGCCGCGCAGATGGTGGTGAACGCCCTCGAAGGCACGATCCACGCCACGCTGGACCACAACCCGGAGCTCATCATGACGCGGGAATTCATCGACGAGCTGCACGCCATGCTGGTCCGATACCTCACCAAGGTGCCCGGCGAAGGCACCGCGAACGATTAAGGAGACACCCTTGTTCTATTACTTCGACTTCACCGTCTGGTTCAAGCTGCTGCGCCTGGTCGGCCAGGAGCAGAACCCGCGCCAGCGGCGCGGCCTCTACAAGCTGCTGTTGCTGCACATCCCGCTGCGCGCGGCGGTCACCGCCGTGTGCTTCTTCCTGGACGGCATCCTGTTTCCGGGGCTCTGGTTCACCCGCGTCAGGACGCCGGTCTTCATCATCGGCCATGCCCGCAGCGGGACCACGCTCGCCCACCGGCTGATGGACGCCGACGCGCGTTTCTCGACCTTCAAGTACTACGAGCTGCTGCTGCCCTCGCTGCTGCAGAAGAAGCTGGTGCGCCTGGCCGCCTGGATCGACGCCCACCTGCTCGGGCGCGCGCTCGAACGCAGGCTGCAGGCCTGGGAGAAGCGCAAGTTCGGCCCCATGCAGCACATCCACAAGATGGGCCTGACGATCCCGGAGGAAGACGACCTGCTGTACTTCAACTCCTGCGCCTCGGGCTTCTGGCTGACCAAGCTGCCGTACATGAGCGAGCTCGACTTCTTTCACATCGACCAGCGCCCGGCCGCCAGCCGCCGCCGCATGATGAAGTTCTACAAGGAATGCGTGCGCCGCCAGCTCTACCTGAATGGCAGCGACCGCATCCACCTGAGCAAGAATCCGACCTACTGCGGCCGTGTCGAGTCGCTGCTCGAGGCGTTTCCCGATGCCCGCTTCGTGGTCCTGTACCGCAACCCCCACGAGACCATTCCGAGCCTGCTCAAGCTCCTCAACGTGGGCTGGAAGCTGCAGGGCAACCTGTCGCAGGAGCGCATCCGCACGTCCAACGAGGTCATGACCGGGCTCTCCTACGAGTCCTACCTCCATCCGCTCGAGGTTCTCGCGCGCCACCCCGGGACCCCGCGCGCGGTCATCGACTACCGGCGCCTGACGACCGACCCGAAGGGCACCATCGAGGACGTGTATCGCGACCTTGGCATGGAGATCAGCCCGGCCTATGCCGCCTTCCTCGATGCGGAGGCTGCGCGCAGCCGCAAGCACGAGACCGAACACCGCTACAGCCTGGCCGAGTTCGGCCTGGACGACCGCGAAATCCGCGAGCGGCTCGCCCCCCTCTTCGAACAATTCCAGTGGGACGACGACGTCCCCGCCGCCCCGCACAAGAACAAGGAGCCCGCCCATGCATGAGCCCAACCCCCTGCACGACAAGGTATTCGAGACGGTCCAGGCCCATCTGCGGCCTTCCGACCCTGCCACCGGCGACGCCGCAGTCCAGCTGCGCCAGGCCTGGGACGGCATGATCGCGCAGCTGGAAGAGGCACGCGACGCGATCGACGACCCGGCGCTGTGGCCGCCGCCGGCCACACCGCGCAACCTCGCCGAAGGCTACCGCTACGTGCTCGGCTTCCTGTACGGCTCGATCTCGCGCTGCCTCGGCCCGACGCCGGAGTTCCCCTACTTCGTGCGCGCCATCCAGCCGCTCAACCGCTCGACCATCGACAACTGCGACGCGCTTTACCTGATGGCGCCGATCGACGGCAACTACAGCTACACCATCCGCGGCCGCGCCGCCGACACCAGCGCCTGGCGCGGCGCCAAGGCGCCGGCCGGGGTGCGCAAGGCGCCGCACTACGTGATCTTCGAGACGCCCAGCGGCTACTCGGGCGAGAGCGGCAGCCTCAAGGAAATGAGGCCCGGCTCGCGCATCAACTGCGCCGAACTGGACTGCACCGAGCTCAAGGTGGAAGCCGACGGCAGCTTCGAGATCCTTCTCGCCCCCGAAAAGCCGCCCGGCTACGAGGGCAACTTCATGCTCACCCGCGCCAGCCGCACCCGCAAGCAGAAGGACGGCAGCAGCGTGACGCGCGAGTACGTGAGCCAGCTCGTGATGCTGCGCGAGCTGTTCTCCGACTGGCAGCACGAGGACCTGCTCGAGCTCTTCATCTACCGCAACGATCTGCTCGGCAAGCCGATGCCGGCCTACACGCCCGAAGTCGCCGCGAAACAGATCGTCGACATCGGCCGCTTCACCCGCAACCAGGTGCACTTCTGGAACGAGTTCTACGCCGTGGTGTGCGAGTGCTACGGCGACATGAACGGCGACGGCCAGTGCTTCATGCCGCGCAATGATTTCAACAAGCCCAATGCCGCCTCGCTCGCCACCGCCGGCGGCATGGCCACCAACGTGTATTGCGGCGGCATCTTCGAGCTGGCGCCCGACGAAGCGCTGGTGGTCGAGATGCACCAGCCGGTGGAGCCGGTGTACATCGGCTTCAGCCTGGGCAATATGTGGGGCGAATCGCTCGATTTCGCCAACTACCAGAGCAGCCTCGGCGGCCTGCAGGCGCACCGCGATGCGGACAACGTGTTCCGCCTGGTGGTCTCGCACCGCGACCCGGGCATCGCCAACTGGCTCGACACCACCGGCCAGCCCGAGGGCTACATGGCGATACGCTGGGCCTACCCGGTCAAGCCGATGGACAACCTGCCCTGGGCCACGGCGAAGAAGGTGCCGCTCGCCGAGGTGCGCCAGCACCTGCCGGCCGACACGCGCCTGATCTCGCCCGAGGAACGTCGGCAGCAGATCGCGATCCGCCAGGAACACGTGCAGCGCCGCTACCGCCAGCACTGAGGAGGAGCCCCGCATGCCCCACACCCTGAAGGACAAGGTCGCGATCGTCACCGGCGCCAGCCGCGGCATCGGCGCGGCGATCGCCGAACGCTTCGCCGCCGAAGGCGCCAAGGTGGTGCTCGTGGCGCGCACCGGCGAGCCCGGCGGCAAGCTGCCCGGCTCGCTCGACGAGACCGCGGCGCGCATCCGCGCGGCCGGCGCCGACTGCCTGTGCGTGCAGGCCGACCTGGCCAGCGCCGCCGACCGCGAGCGCATCGTCGGCGCCACGCTCGACCACTACGGCACCGTGGACATCCTGGTGAACAACGCCGCCTGGGCGCGTTTCGGCGCGGGTTACGCACAGTCTCCGGAGCGGGTGCAACTGGCCTACGCGGTCAACCTGTTCGCGCCCCACCACCTCGCGCAGCTCGCCATCCCGGCGATGAAGGCGCGCGGCGGCGGCTGGATCCTCAACCTGTCGAGCGCGACCAGCACCCGCCCCGGCCCGGCGCCCTACGACCCGAAGGACCGTGCCTACCGCTTCCACACCACGCACTCGCCCACGCTCTACGGCTCGACCAAGGCGGCGCTCGAGCGCCTGAGCACCGGCATGGCGATGGAGCTCGCCGCCGACAACATCGCGGTGAACACCCTGGCCCCGGTGGAGGCCGTCGCCAGCGAAGGCGCACTGGTCAGCGGCTCGATCGACGACCTCGCCCACATGGAGCCGGTGGAAGCCATGGCCGAGGCGGCGCTGGCGCTGTGCTCGCGCCCGCAGGCCGCGCTGTCGGGCCGGGTGGCGCTGAGCCTGCCGCTGCTGCGCGAGCTCGGGCTGCCGGTGATGCACCTCGACGGCCGCGCGCCCCTGCCCGACTTCCACCCCTGAGCCCTAACCTTCCCCCTCATTGCACTGGACACTGGAGCCCCCATGTTCGAGATCTTCGCTTCCACCCCTGAAAACCTGAACCTGGCCGACATGGGCGCCTTTGCCCGCCGCGTCGAAGCCATGGGCTACGACGGCCTGTTCGTGTCCGACGCGATCCACGACGGCCTGCTGCTCGCCTGCCAGGCGCTGTCGGCGACCTCTAAACTCAAGGTCGGCACCTCGGTGCTGATCGTCTTCCCGCGCAGCCCGATGAACGTCGCGCTGGCGAGCTGGGACCTGCAGAAGATGTCGGGCGGCCGCTTCGAGCTCGGCATGGGCACGCAGATCAAGCAGAACATCGAGGATCGCTACTCGGCGCGCTGGCTGCCGCCGGCCGCCGGCATGCGCGAGTACGTCGGCGCGCTGCGCGCCATCTTCCACGCCTTCCGCACCGGCGAACGGCTGGAGTACATCGGCGAGCACTACAAGTTCACCCGCCTGCAGCCCTTCTTCAACCCGGGCCCGATCGATGCCCCGGACGTGCCGCTGATGCTGGGCGCGGTCGGCCCCAAGATGCTGGAGCTGGTCGGCAAGACCGCGGACGGCATCCACACCCATCCGACCAACACCTCGGTGCGCTACCTGAAGGAAGTGATCCTGCCGCAGATCGCCGTCGGCACCGCACAGCGCGACCCCGGGCGCGCCAAACCCTTCATCAGCGCCAGCCAGTTCGTCGCCACCGGACCGGACGACGCCACCGTCGCCGCCGAACGCGAGCGCTTCCGCGACATGCTCGCCTTCCTGTTCTCGACCCCCGCCTATTGGGCGAGCCTGGAACTGTTCGGCTGGCAGCACGTCGGCGAACAACTGCTCGCGCTCACCCGCGAGGGGCGCTGGAAGGACATGCCGGGCGTGTTCACCGACGAAGTGCTCGACACCTTCCTGGTCTCGGGACGCTACGACGAACTGCCCGAACGCCTGGGCTCGCGCTTCGGCGGCCTGGTCGACCGGATCACGCTGACGGTGCCGACCGACCCGGCCAACGATGCGGCGGTGGCGGAAGCGATCAGGCAGATCCGCGCCTATCGCTGACGCCTGCGCGCCCGCGGCCCGGCGCCCGCATCACTGGCCGCCGAGCCGCTTGCCGAAGGACACGGCGTAGGCGGGAGAGCGGAACCTGAGCACCGGATCGTCGCTCGCCTCGATGCCGTCCGCCATGACCATCGGATCGAAGTTGATGGGCTCGCACGCGGCGCCCTTCTGCGGCTCCGCCGCGGTGATGGTCAAGGTGCCGGCCTTGATTCGTTGCCGATCCGCCGGCCACTGGACGGTGGGATCATCTTCGACATCACCTGGCCGACCAAGGCTGACGATCATGTCCCAACGCACCGGCGCGCGCCTGGTGCGATCGATCAGCGCGTGTTCGAGGAAGTTCGCTCCAGCCGTCTTCAATTCGTCATCGCTCAAGCGTTTTTCGCCATCCTGCGGGACGAACTGCCAGCGCACCGGGGTGACCCGGTTCTGCCCATCCACGAACTTGAAGGTGTGGATGCCCCAGAACGAACTGTTGGCGTAACTGACCGGCGGATTGTTCGCGGCCAGGAAATCAGCCTGCGCCAGGCTGTCCGGGTGGCTGGCCTTGAATGCCTTCAGCTTCTCGGGATCGGGCTTGCGAGTCAGCGGATCGAGCCGCAGCGCCTGCATCAGGTCGAAGAAGGTGCGCGGGGTGGCGGCGCCGAACATCGGCGTGTTGAGCATCGTGATGTGGTGCAGTTGCCCGTCCGGCAGCCTGAATTCCAGCGCCATGCCGCGTCCGCTCCTGGCGGTATCGGGTACCTCGGGATTGCCGCCGGAGAGGGAGAAGCGAGCGACGACCGGCACCGGATTGCCCGAAAAAAGCGCCGAGCGCGAATACTTCGCGGCGTCGCGCGTGCCGACGAATTCACCCACGGCGCAGGTCCCCTTGGTGTGATTTCGCCGGGCGCCGGGCGTCACGCCGAAAGCGCCTTCGATCGCCTCGACCACCTGAGGCGCCGAAATCTCCTCGCTGGCGTGCACTGCCTGCACGTTCAGCAGCATGCCCGCGGCGATCGCCGGAACCAGTGTGATTGCCTTCATGTTCGTCCTTCTTGTTGGGTTGTCGTCATGCATTCACCCGGCAGTCAATCGCCTCGTGCCAGGTGGTCCTGCAACTGGTCGTAAACCGCGGTGGCGATCCGCGCCAGTTCATTCTTCGAGATGCCCGCCGAGAGCGCATAGCCCAACTTGCCATCGATCCAGTAGAAGACGTTGACCGGCCCCTCCTGGGCGAAGCGGAAGGCGGTATCGCGATTGGTCGTGTTCTCGGTGCTGACGTAGAGGGTGAGCCGCTGGCCGCTGGCGTCGTGATACATGAACTGGGCCACGGGCCCGCTGCTCCCCGGCAGCAGGCGGCCACCGATCAACTCGTAGCCGAGCTCGCCCAGCTTCGGCGGCCGGATGGGCGTGCCCAGCCGCTTGGAAAGCCAGGTCACCAGTTGATCCTCGTGCTCGGCAGTGATTTCAACCGGCCGCTTCACGTCGGGGCTGAAGACGACGTGCGCGATGGCGGCCTGATGCGCAAGCGGGGACGCGGAGGCCGCAACCATCGGCGGACGGTAGTGATCATGGGCAAGCCAGCCCGCCGCGCCACCGAGCAATCCGATGACGAGGCTGGCCGCGATGCGCTGCAGCGACCAGCGCGACAGCACCGCCGGTTGCGGCGCCGGTTGCGGCGATGGCGGCGGTTCGGCCAGCGCCCTGAGTCGATCGGGCAGCGGCTCGTCGAGCACGGCGTCGAACAGCCCGTGCAGGCTCCGTTTCTGATCGCGGTAGGCGTCCGCCCGCAGGGCATCCTCGGGGTGCTCGGCGAGCCATGCTGCAATTTCCGCGTGGCGCCCTTCGGAGAGTTCACCGTCGACGAAGGCATGCAGGTCGGAATCGGGGATCGGGGGAAGACTCATCGCACGACTCGCAGTTGGGCAGGCTTCGACCGGGCATCGAGAACCCGGCGCAGCCGCTCGCGCCCGCGGGCAAGGCGGGACATCACGGTGCCGGCCGGAATGTTCAGCGTCGCGGCGACTTCCGCGTAGCTCATGTCCTCGAGCGCGACCAGCAGCACCACCGCGCGCTGCTCCTCGGGCAGGCAGGACAACGCGGCTTCCAGCTCGCGGAGCTCGATACGATCCATCTGCGTGGCACGCGTGGGAAGCTCGAGCACCTCGTCGTCAATCGGCGTCACGGCAAGGGTCGGGCGCCGGGTCTGGTCGATCCTGAGGTTGTGCATGATGGAAAGCAGCCAGGAACGGAGATCGCTTCCCGGCTGCCATTGGGAAACCCGCGACCAGGCGCGCTCGAGCGTGTCCTGCACCAGGTCGTCGGCCGCCTCGCGAGAGCCGACGAGCGCCCGCGCGTAGCGACGCAGGCGCGGCAATTCGGCGAGGATCGCGCGGCTGTCCATCGATTTCAGGGACGCGCGACGTGCCAGACGTTGTTGAACCCATCGCCGGTCCTGTCTCCCGGCTTCTGGTCCTTGGCCCAGAAGTACAGCGGCTTGCCCTTGTACGCCCATTGCTTGCTGCCGTCGTCGCGCGTCACGATGCTGTAGTCGGCCGCGGCCGTTGCGCCTTCGGTGACCATAAGCGGCGGCCAGTTGGTGGCGCACGGGCCGTTGCACGTGCTCTTGCCGCTGCCCGCCGCGTCCTTGTCGAAGGTGTAGAGGGTCATGCCGTTGCTGCCGGTGAGGATGCCGTCACTCGTGCGCGCCGGGCCGGAAGCCTGGACGGTGTAACCGGCACACGCGGCCAGCAGGGCGGTGGAAAGGATCAACGGGGCGGATTTCTTCAGGATGTTCATGTCTTTCTCCTTGGCGGGGTCTGCAAACGAATCGCCTGCACTCTGGTAAACGAGCCGCGCAGGCAGATTATTCCCGCGCCTTGAAAAAAGATTCGACGCCTTGCCCTTCAGGATGCGCCGCGTGGACCGCGGCCCGGATCACCGTCCGGGGCGCGCCGGCCGGGGCCGCTCATTTGCGGTGCACGTCATGCGTGACGAATGGTTCCTCGGCCGTCGGCATGTCCAGCCAGTCGGGATGCGCCAGACTGCGCCGGATGTCCTCCAGGCCGGATTCCCAGTGATCGCGCATCGTGCGCGCACCGAACTGGAAATCCTTGAAGCTGCCCTCGCAGCGCTTGTCCCGGTAGATCAGGTGGAACACGTTGAACAGCCGGTCGCAGGCCTCTTCGGCCGCTCGCCGGTACCAGGGGTTGTGCTCGCGCGCATCCTCCGGCACCAGCTTCATCAGTTCGCCGAGCAGGCGGCGATGTTTCTGCATGGTCGCCACATAGGTGGTGATCATGCGCGTCCGGCTCGAGTACTGGATGTCCTTCTGGCGCAGCACCACCGCGGGCAGATCGCCCGGCAGCGCGCCACGTGCGCTCCACAGATCGACCTGGAAGACCAGCGAGTTCCTGCGCGGCGTGGTGACCAGCACTTCCTGCAGCGGGGTGTTCGACACCACGCCGCCGTCCCAGTAGTACCCGCCGTCGATCTCCACCGCCGGGAAGCCCGGCGGCAGGGCGCCCGAGGCCATGAAATGCTCGGCGTGCAGGCGCTCCCTGGTGTTGTCGAAGTAGACGAAATTGCCGGTTGCGACGTTCACCGCGCCGACCGATACCCGAAGGTCGCGGCTGTCATTGAGCCGGTCGAAATCGACCAGGGCCTCGAGCGTCGCCTTCAGCGGCGTGGTGTCGTAGTAGCTCGTCGTGTCGGGAGTGGCGGAGCCATCGAGGCCGAAGGGGGCACGGGGCCGGAAGAACCCGTTCTGGCCTTCGGTCAGTGCGCGCCACGCTTCCCAGCGGTTGACCAGCTCGATCAGCGGTTCGGGCCAGGCGCTGGCATCGAGCTGGCTCATCGGACTGGATGGCAGCAGCGGCGGCCGGCAGATCGTCTCCCAGAATTCCTGCAGACGTGCGACGCGCCGTTCCGGCGGGTTGCCGGCGATGATCGCCGCATTGAGGGCGCCGATCGAAATCCCGGCCACCCAGTTCGGATGCAACTGCGCCTCGGCCAGGCCCTGATAGACGCCGGCTTGATAGGCGCCCAGAGCGCCGCCGCCCTGCAGGACCAGCGCCACCACCTGATACCGATGGTCGGCCGGCAGGCTCGGACTCCGGTAGGAGTCATTGCCCCGGCGCGGGGTGCTCCTTGACCTGCGGGCCGCCATGCCGGCACCCTACTGCATGTGCCAGCCGTGGCTCACGACGAGCGACTGGCCGGTCAGTGCGGCGCTCGGGGAGGCGGCCATGGCCCGGCCGCCGCCGGTGACGAGTGCGACTTCTCCATTCAGCATTTCGTTCTCCATCGCCAGGCGGCGTGGCTGCGAACCGGGGCACCACCACGCCTGCCCTGCGCACCTTTCTTTGAGCCGCGCTTCGGCCGCGGGTTCGCTCCGCCCGAGAGGGACTGCGCAGCGATCCGTCCGGGCCGCAGCATCACGGGCCGCTCGCCGCCCGCATTCCGCAGGCGAGGCGCTCGCCTGCCGCAGCCAGGCGACCAGGTCGGCCCGTTCCTGGGCATCGGCAATACCAGCATAGTCCATCGCCGCACCTGGAATCATGGCGGTGGGATTGGTCAGGAAGCGGTCCAGCGTGTCGGCGTTCCACACGATGGATGGGGCGCGCGGGGAAAAGCTTGCAGCCGGGTGCGAGCGGCCGCCGGGCGGCGGCCTCAACCGTGCGCCGGACGCGCACGCGGCGGGAAGCGCGCGCGACAACCTCAGCGCTGCGGCTTCATCCGCAGCGCCGCCACCAGCGCCAGCGCGAACACCAGGGTGAGGAGCGCGAAGGCCTGCGAATAGGCCCAGTGGATGCCCGGCGGCTGGGCGCCGTAGGCGACGATGCGCCATTCGACGAACACGGCGGCGATCGCCACGCCCAACACACCGCCGAACTGGCGCGTGTAGTTGCTGACCATCGATGCCTGGCCGACCTGCTGTGGCCGCACCCCTTTCAGCGAGGCGACGGTCAGCGCCGGAATGGTGAGGCCGAGGCCGAGGCGCCCGACCATGCACACCGCAACCACGCCGGTGTAGCTGATGGACGCGCCGAGCACGGCGAACGGCAGGAAGGAAACGCCGAACACCGCCAGCCCCCACACCATCACCGGCCGCGGCGAGTAGTGGTCGGTGAGCCAGCCCGCGATCGGAATCACCACCGCCAGCAGAAGCCCGCCGGGCAGCAGTGCGAGGCCCGACAGCGCCGCGTCGTAGCCCAACGCCTGCTGCAGGAACACCGGGATCAGGTAGGTCGACGCATAGAGCCCGCAGCCATAGACCAGCCCGACCACTGCGCCCATGGCGAAGCTGCGTTCCGCGAACAGGGAAAGGGAAACGATGGGCGCCGACGCGCGGCGCGCGTGGCGGACGAAGGCGAACACGCACAGCGCCACCAGCACCAGCATGGCCAGCGTCCGCGGCGCCATCAGGCCGGCCTGGCGCAGGCTGGTGATGAAGTCGATCGCCGCCAGCGAGGCCGCGCACAGAATGCCGACGCCGAGCCAGTCGAAAGGATGCCGCTGGTTCGTCTCGGAGCGGGCGAGCAGGTACAGCCCGCACACGCCGGCCACGATGCAGAACGGCAGGGTCATCAGGAAGATCGCCTGCCAGCCGAAGCGCTCGAGCAGCACGCCGGCCAGCGAGGGTGCCGCCGCAGGCGCCAGCACAATGCCGAAGCCAAGCAAGCCGTGCGCCCTGCCCTGGCTCGCCGCGGGAAAGTGCCGTATCACGACCATGATGGTGAGCGGCTGCAGCAGCCCGGCGGCGATGCCCTGCAGCACCCGCATCGCCACGATGAAACCGAAGTCGCTCCCCAGCGCCCCTGCCACGCTGGTCAGCGCGAGCATCAGGTTGGCACCGAGGAAAAGGCGGCGGAAACCCACGCGCTCGAGCAGCCAGGGCGTCGGCAGCATGGCCAGCGTGAGCGCGGCCAGGAAGCCGGTGATCGCCCACTGCACCTGGTGCTGCCCAAGCCCGAAATGCAGCCCGAGGGCCGGCACCGCGACGTTGAAGCTGGTGGTGGCGAGCACCGAGGCGATGATGCCGGTTCCGACCACTGCCAGCGCGAGCCACTTATAGGCTTCGCCGTAGCGTGCGAGCAGCGCATCGTGCTCCGGAGCCGGCGGCAGCCAGTGCTTGGGCATCATCCGTGTCAGCGCGCCGCTGGCTGCCAGGACACGCCGTTGATGTGCGAGCCGCCATCGAGAAAGACGGTGTTGCCAGTCATGTAAGCGCCGGCATCGCTGCAGATGAAGGCGAGGATGCTGCCGATGTCCTGCTCGGGCTCGCCCATGCGGCCCATCGGGTTCTGCCTGAGCAGTTGCGCCGCGTTCTCCGGGGAGGCGGCAGCGAAGCGCTCGTAGGCCGGAGTGCGCGCACCCGGGCACACCGCATTCACGGTGATGCCGTGCGCCGCCCATTCGCGTGCGGCGCTGCGAGTGAGGCAGCGCAGCGCTTCCTTGCTGACGTTGTAGTCGGCGGTGTACATGTGCGCATTGACGCCGTTGAGCGAGCACATGTTGATGATGCGCCCCCAGCGCTGCGCCTTCATGTGCGGGAAGGCACGCTGCATCGCCGCCAGCGGGGCGTAGAAGCTGCCCTGCAGCGCACGGGCGAAATCCGTCGCCGGCTTGGTTTCGATCGGACCGGGCAGATTGCCGAGATACGCGTTGTTGATGAGGATGTGGAGCGCACCGAAACGCTCGACCGCCGCATCGACCAGCGCCTCCATGCTCGCGCTGTCAGCGATGTCGCAGCCGATCGCCACCGCCTCGCCGCCGCGCGACTGCACGATGGCCACGGTCTCGGCGGCGGTGTCCGCGTTGATGTCGGACACCACGACGCGCGCGCCCTGCTGCGCCAGTTGCAAGGCCACGCCGCGGCCGATGCCCTGGCCGGCGCCGGTGACGATGGCAACCCGTTCGCCCAGTACGCCCACGCCCGTGGTCGCCATCGCTCAGGTCTCCACCAGGCTCAGGTCGCCGTAGCGCTGCACATGGAAGTCCCCGTCACCCAGGCTGGCTTGCGCGACGCGGATGCGCTTGAGGTAGAGGCCGACATCGAGCTCGTCGGTGACGCCCATGCCGCCGTGCATCTGCACCGCCTCGCGGCTGATGCGATGGGCGGCATCGCCGGCTTTCCACTTGGCCAGGCTGGCCATGCGGGCGCGCGCCTCGGCGTCGAGCGCCGGGTCGTCCATCGCCGCCAGGCCGGCCATCACCGCGCTGCGCGCGAGCTGCAGATGCGCGTAGCACCACGCGGCACGGTGCTGCAGCGCCTGGAAGGACCCGATCGGCACGTCGAACTGCACGCGCGTCTTCAGGTACTCGACGGTGGTGTCGAAGAGGGCCTGGGTGGCGCCGAGCATCTCCGCCGCCAGGCACACGCGGCCGCGGTCGAGCGCGGCGTCGAGCGCAGCGAAGCCCTCGCCTTCCGCCCCCAGCCGCGCCGAGGCAGCGACGCGCACGTCCTTCAACGCCAGGCTGGCGTGGTTGCGCGAATCGAAGGTGTTCATCGGCGACACCTGCACCCCCGCCGCATCCGCGGCGACGATGAACAGGCTGATGCCGCCCGCCTCACCCGGCTGGCCGCCGGTGCGTGCGGCGACGATGAAGGCGTCCGCCCCCACGCCGTCGGCGACGAAGGCCTTGGTGCCGGTGAGCAGGTAGCCGTCGCCGTCACGCGCGGCGCGCAGCGCAACCGCGGTCGGGTCGTGGCGCGGCGTTTCATCCACTGCGAGCGCGATGCGCCGCTCGCCGCCGATCAGCGCCGCCATCCACTCCGCCTGCTGCGTTTCGGAGCCGGCGAGCTCGATCACCGAACCGCCGAGCACGATGCTCGACAGCAGCGGCGAGGCCGACAGGTTGCGGCCGATCTGCTCGAACACCGCGCCCAGGCCCTTGCAGCCGAACTCGAGGCCGCCGAGCGCCTCGGGAAAGGGAATCGCGCTCCAGCCCATGTCGACCATCTCGCGCCACAGCGCGGCGTCGAAGCCCTCGCTGACGCCGCCTTCCGCTGCCTCGTCGCGCAGCTTGCGCTGGGCGGTGACCGGGCTCTTCGCCATCAGGAACTCGGCGGCAGTGTCGGCCAGCAGTTGCTGCTCTTCGGAATAAACCAGACTCATGACAGGCTGCTCCTCACTTGCCCTGCTTGCCGGCGTTGCCTTCCGGCAACTCCAGCACGCGCTTGGCGACCACGTTCAACTGCACCTCGGACGAGCCGCCGGCGATGGTCTGCGCGAAGCTGCCCAGCCAGGCCTTGGCGATCGCCAGCTCCTGCGGCTCGAAGGCCTCGCCTTCCCAGCCGAGCGCGCGGTGGCCGAGCACGTCGAGCAGCACCTCGAACTTGTCCTTCTCCTGCTCGGAGTGCACCAGCTTCATGATCGACATCAGGCCAGACACGTTCCTGCGCGCACGCGCCTCCTCGCCCATGCGCTGGGCGGTGAGGCTGTAAGCCATCTCTTCCATCGCCATCGCATACACGCGCTGGCGCAGCGCGACGTCCGCCGGCGAGGACGCGTCCTGCGCCGGCAGGTACTTGCCGGCAATCGACAGCAGGTCGAAGTGCGTCGGCAGGCTGAACTCGCCGAACTTCGACATCGCCCGCCGCTCGTGCTGCAGCAGCGCCTTGGCCAGGGTCCAGCCGCCATTCAACGGCCCGATCAGCTGACGCTTGGGCACCTTCACGTTGTCGAAGAAGACCTGGCAGAACGACGACTTGCCGCTGATGAGGTCGATCGGCCGCGCCTCGATGCCGGGCGACGCCATGTCGACCACGAGCAGGCTGATGCCCTGCTGCTTCGGCACGTCGGGGTTGGTGCGCACCAGCATGTACATCCAGTCCGACTTGTCGCCGTAGGACGTCCAGATCTTGGTGCCATTGACCACGAAGTGATCCCCGGCATCGACCGCGCTGGTCTTGAGGCTGGCGAGGTCGGAACCGGCGTTGGGCTCGGAGAAGCCCTGGCACCAGCGGATCTCGCCGCGCGCCATCGGCGGCAGCAGCTCGCGCTTCTGCTCCTCGGTGCCGAACTCGAGCACCACCGGGCCCAGCATCCAGATGCCGAGGTTGATCTGCGGCGGGCGGCAGTGCAGGCGGCGCAGCTCGGACTCGAGCACCGCGTTCTGCTCGGGGCTCAGCCCGCCGCCGCCATACTCGGCCGGCCAGTCGGGGCAGAACCAGCCCTTGTCGCGCATGCGCTCGAACCACAGGCGCTGGTCCTCGTGCTTGAACTCGACCGTGCGCCCGCCCCACACCAGCTCGCCGTCGGGCATCGCGGTGCGCATCGAGGGCGGGCAGTTGGCCTCGAGCCAGGCCCGGGTCTCGCGGCGGAAATCTTCGAGGGTGCTCATGTCTTTTTCCTGTGCGGGGTTCAGCGCGAACGCGGCATGCCGAGACCGAACTGCGCGATCAGCTCGCGCTGGATCTCGTTGGTGCCGCCGCCGAAGGTCAGCGTGACCGAGGCGCGCACCTCGTACTCCAGTTCGCCGAGCAGGGCCGCGGCGGCCGAGCCTTCACGCACCAGGCCGCTGGCGCCGACGATCTCGGACAGCTTGCGCAGGATATCGATCACCGACTCCGAGCCGTAGACCTTGGTCGCCGACGCCAGCGCCACGTCCATGTGGCCGCGCTCGAGGTCGGCGGCGATGCGGAAGTTGATCAGCCGCATCGCTTCGATCTTGGCGTAGCACTCGGCCAGCAGGCTGCGCACCCAGGGCGCATCGACCGCGCGGCGGCCGTTCTCGTCCTGGGCCTTGGCCCACAGCAGCACGCGGCGGAACAGGGCGACGACCTTGTCCGACCAGGAGCCCAGGCCCAGGCGCTCGTGGTTGAGCTGGGCGGTGATCAGCTTCCAGCCGCCGTTGAGCTCGCCGACCAGCATCTCCTTCGGCACCTTGACGTTGTCGTAGTAGGTGGCGGCGGTGGGGTTGCTGCAGGTCGGGATGACGGTGTGCGAGAAGCCCTCGGCCGTGGTGTCCAGGATCAGGATGGACACGCCCTTGTGGCGCGGCAGGTTGGGATCGGTGCGCGCGGCCAGCCAGACATAGTCGGCGGCCTCGGCGCCCGAGGTCCACAGCTTGTTGCCGTTGACCACGAAGTGGTCGCCTTCCAGCCGCGCACTGGTCTTCAGCGTGGCGAGGTCGGAGCCCGCTTCCGGCTCGGAATAGCCGATGGCGAACATGATCTCGCCGGCGGCGATGCCGGGCAGGAACTTCTTCTTCTGCAGCTCGGTGCCCGCCTCCATCAGCGCCGGACCGACCGTGCTGATGGTGACGAAGGGCAGCGGCGCGCCGGCGATGTTGGCTTCCTCGAAGAAGATCAGCTGCTCGGTGGCGGCGTAGCCCTGGCCGCCGTGCTCCTTGGGCCAGCCCACCGCCAGCCAGCCGTCCGCGCCCATCTTGCGGATGGTGTTGCGGTACAGCTCGCCGCCTTCCTTGCCGCGCAGCTCGCTGCGCAGCTCGGGGGTCATCAGGGTCTGGAAGTAGTCGCGCACCTTCAGGCGCAGCGCGTGTTGTTCCGGGGTCAGATCGACGAACATCGTCCGTTCTCCTTCGCTCAGGCGACGCCGAGGATGAGGCCGCTGGTGGGCACGCCGGTACCGGCGGTGACCAGCACGTTCTCGACATCGGCCACCTGGTTGGCCGCCGTGCCGCGCACCTGGCGCACCGCCTCGGCCACGCCGTTCATGCCGTGGATGTAGGCCTCGCCCAGTTGCCCGCCGTGGGTGTTGATCGGCAGCTTGCCGCCGCGGGCGTGCTCACCGGCGCGGATGAAGTCCTTCGCCTCGCCGCGCTTGCAGAAGCCGAATTCTTCCAGCTGCGGCAGCACGAAGGGGGTGAAGTGGTCGTAGATCACCGCCGTCTGCATGGCGTCGGGGCCGAGGCCGGACTGGGCATAGAGCTCTTTCGCCACCACGCCCATTTCCGGCAACCCGGTGATGTCGTCGCGATAGAAGGAGGTCATGCTCTGCTGGCCTTCGGTGATGCCCTGCGAGCCGGCCTTGATGATCACCGGCTTCTGCTTGAGGTCGCGGGCACGCTCGGCCGAGGTGATGACCATCGCCACCGCGCCGTCGGATTCCTGGCAGCAGTCGAGCAGGCGCAGCGGCTCGGCGATCCACTTCGAAGCCTGGTGCTCTTCGAGCGTGATCGGCTTGCCGTAGAAGAAGGCGGCCGGGTTGGTGGCGGCGAAGTCGCGCACGGCGACCGAGACGCGGCCGAAGTCTTCGCTGGTGGCGCCGTAGGCGTGCATGTAGCGGCGCGCGAACATGCCCACCCAGGCGGCCGGGGTATGGAAGCCGTAGGGCATGTACCAGCCGTAGTTCACATTCTCGAAGATCGGGGTGGAACCGAAACCGTAGGTGCCGGTGCCGAAGCGATACCACGAGCGCTCGTTCATCGCCCGGTACACCACCACCGTCTTGGCCACGCCGGTCGCCACCGCCATCGCCGCATGCACGATCGGCGCGCAGGCGGCGCCGCCGCCGTGCGGCACGGTGGAGAAGAACTTGACGTTCTTGCAGCCGAGCAGGCGCGCGATTTCGTACTCGGGCACCTTGTCCATGGTGTAGGACGAGAAGCCCTCGACTTCGGAAGGGTCGATGCCGGCGTCGGCGAGCGCGGCCAGCGTGGATTCCATCGCCAGGCGCAGCTCGGTGCGGCCGGAGTTCTTGGAGAATTCGGTCGCGCCCAGGCCAACGATGGCGGCGCGGCCGGAAAGGGACATATCCGTCATGTGTTCGGTTCTCCGCGTGTCAGGGAAGGACCAGCGTGGCCATACCGGTCACGTGGCTGCCCATCGAGTTCTTGCCCTTGAGCGCGACGTCCACCTCGCGGGTCGCCGCATCGGTGCGGACCACTTCGCCGCTGAAGGTCATGGTGTCGCCCGGGTAGTTGGGCGCGCCGAGCTTGATCTTGAGATCCTTGAAGCGCGCCGCCGGACCGGCCCAGCCTTCGATGAAGCGCTGGGTGAGGCCGCTGGTGGTGAGGATGTTCATGAACACGTGCGGCGAGCCGAGCTGCTGGGCGGCTTCCATGTCGTGGTGGCCGGGGAAGTAGTCGCGGGTGGCGATCGCCGCCGAGGCGATCAGCGTCGTGGTGATCGGGATCGCCAGCTCCGGCAGCGCCTCGCCGGGGCGCACGTCGTCAAAGCGCTTGCTGTTCTTCGAGGTCATATTTCCATCCCAGCTTGTCGTTGTTGGCGAGCCAGTCGCCGAGTCGTTCGAGCGTGGCGGCGCTGCCGCCCAGGGTGATGCCGAGCGCGCGGCTCCAGTACAGGTAGCGGTGGATCGGGTAGGTCAGATCGACGCCGATGCCGCCATGCACGTGCTGCGCCTTGTGGCCGACGAGGTGGCCGCATTCGCTGGCCAGATACTTGACGGCGAGCGCCTCGGACGGCGACGGCAGGCCGGCGTCCAGGCGATATACGAGCTGCCACAGCGCCGAGCGCAGCGCCTCGATGGCGATGTGGGCGTCGGCCATGCTCATCTGCACCGCCTGGAAGGTGGCGATGGCGCGATCGAACTGGCGGCGCTCGTTGATGTACTCGACCGTGCGGCGCACCTGCTCGCTGCTCACGCCCAGCTGCAGCGCGGCGATCGCGGCGATCGCGCGCTGCTCCAGCCAGGGCAGCGCGGCCTCGGGCAGCACCGCGTCGGCGGCCAGGCGATGGGCGCTGAAGCGCAGGTCGGCCACCGCCTCGCGGTGGGTGAACACGCCGGCAACCTTGTCGATGCCCGCGTCGCGCAGATTCACCGACACCAGGCGGGGGCCGTCGTCGGTGTCGGCCAGCAGCAGCGCGCGGCACACTTCCGCACCCAGCGCCACGGCGGCGGCCTTGCCGTCGAGCACCCAGCCATCGCCCTCGCGGCGGGCCTTGAGCGCGATGCCGTGGGCACGCGCGGCCGCGCCGAGCGCCAGCGTGATCATCAGCTTGCTCTCGGCGGCAGCGGCGGCGATCTCGGCACCGCTCGCGCCACCGAAACGCGCCAGCGTCGCGGCGGCGAGCTGGTGGCGCCACAGCGGCACATGGCCGAGGCCGCGGCCCTGGGCTTCGAGCACCAGCATCAGCTCGGTCATGCCGAGCCCGGTGCCGCCCGCTTCCTCGGGAATCGCCAGCGCGTGCAGGCCGGTTTCCACGCATTGCTTCCACAGGTCGGCCATGAAGGGCTCGCCGGCAGTATCGAAGGCGCGCAGGCGATCGTCGGTGCACAAATCGCCGAACAGGCTGCCCGCCATGTCGGCAATGGCGCGCTGATCGTCAGTCAGTTGAAAATCCATGCTCGTCTCCTCAGGCCGCGACCGGGCGGAACATCGGCAGGGTCAGTTCGCCGTCGTCGAAGGACTGGAACTCGACCTGCACGCGCTGGCCGATCCGGATCTCGTCGCGCTTGACGCCGACCAGGCCGGCAACCAGCCGGACGCCCTCGTCGAGTTCGATGAGGCCGATCGGGTTGGGGTGCTCGAAGGGCGGCACTTCGGGGTAGTGCATCACCACGAAGGAATAGAGGCTGCCCTTGCCGGAGGCCTCGACCGTGTCCCAGTCGAAGGAATGGCACTTGATGCACACCGGCGCCGGCGGATGACGCAGCGTGCTGCAGCAGGTGCAGCGCTGGATCATCAGCTTGCCGGCATCGACGCCTTCCCAGAAGAAGCGGGTGTCGTCGCTGACGCCGGGCTTCGGACGCTTGAACTTGGGCACCGCGGGCGCGGCGCTCTTCTCCACCGGCTTGGGCACGTTGGCGGGGCGGAACTTGAAGACGCGGAACAGCAGCTGGCCGACCCGCTCGTCATCACCCGCGTCACCCGCGGGCTTCTGCGAGAAGAAGCTCATGATCAGGGTGACGAAGTAGCCGGTGCCAAGCGCCGTGGTCTTTTCCTCACCGACCGCATCCAGCCGCGTCGTGTAGTAGAGCTTCTCGCCCAGCTTCACGTAACGGTCGAAGTGCAGGTCGGAGTTCACCGCGACCACCGACGGGAAGCCGTGCGCCTCCATGGTCTTGAGCACTTCGTAGGGGTTCTCGTCGGTCGAGCCCGGCGCGTAGTTGTTCATGTGCAGGCCTTCGAGACACCAGGCCTGCAGCATCGCCGGCGGCGCCACGATGCCGCCGAATTCGGTGGTCGCGGCATAGTCCGCGTCGAGGTAGAGCGGGTTGTCCACGCGCATCACCTCGCACCACTGCCGGATCATCGGCGCGTTGACCTCGTCCCAGGCGTAGACGCGACCGTACTCGCGACCCACCTTGGCACGCACTTCGGACATCCATTCCTGTTCAGCCAAGTTCGTCTCCTGCGATTGTGTGAGGCGCCGACCCGATGCCGTCGCGCCTGCTGGACCCTGCTGCAAGCGGAGCGATCATCCTTGGGATTGATCGTCCTTTCGCAGCGCTTGCAGCGAGTCTAAGAGCAGGACCGTCCGCAGCACTTCGTCTGAACGGACGATGGACAGGGCAGGCGAAACCCGACATTCGGCGCCAGTTTCGGGCACCAATTACCGAGCCCGCTTTAGTCCCATCGGACGATGTGCCCCCACCCCTCGGGAACGACCATCCGCCCGACAGAAAAGGCGGCGCGCATCCGCATGCGCTGCAGACGGAGACAGCAAATGGATTCACGTACCGACACGCGCTCAGCCTGGGCGGTGTATGCCGCGCTGCTGTTCGGCACCTTCATCACCATCGAGGCTGCCGCCTTCCAGGCCCCGGCGCTGCCGAGCGTGACCCGCCACTTCGGCATCCCGGTCAACATGGCGGCGCTGGTGCTGATTCTGTATTCGCTGGCGCTCACCGTGTTCGCCCCCATCATGGGCCGACTGGGGGACCAGCACGGGCGCAAGAAGGTGATCACCATCGGCATGCTGGTGTTCGCCGCCTCCGAGTTCGCCGCCGCCTGGGCGCCCAGCTTCGGCTTCTTCCTCGGCGCGCGCTTCGTGCAGGGCCTGGGCGCAGCCTGCATCCTGCCCGGCGTGTTCGCCTACGCGGCCCACCTCTTCCCGGACAACAAGCGCGGCATGGCGCTGGGCATCCTCGCCTTCACGATGACCTTCGGCGCCGCCTCGGGCGGCCTGCTCGGCGGCCTGCTGATCGACCGTCTGGGCTGGCCGAGCGTCTACTGGATCAGCGGCGCGCTGACCCTGGTCGGCCTGGTGCCGGTGCGGCTGCTGGTGCCCGAGATCGCCCCGGCGAAGCAGCAGGCGGCCTTCGACTACACCGGCGCGGTACTGTTGTTCGCGGTGATCGCCTCCCTGCTCTCGCTGCCCACCTGGGCGACCAACTTCGGCAAGGAATCGCCGATCACCTGGGCGATCGTCATCGTGGGCGTGGGCGCGCTGGCAATGCTGTGGCGGCACAGCAAGCACACGCCGAACCCGGTGATCGACCTCGGCATCCTGGCGCGCGGCGCCTTCGCCACGCCGTCGGCGATCTACTGGCTGCACATGATCTTCTCCAGCGGCATCGTCTATTCGCTGGCCTTCTTCATCAACAGCCGCCCGGGCGGAACCGCGGCGCAGTTCGGCTTCGTCACCCTGTTCCTGTACGGCAGCGGGCTCGTCAGCTCGCCGATCGCGGGCCGGCTGGTCGACCGCATCGAACCGCGCGTGCTGGTCATCGCCGCCATGCTCGCCAGCCTGGGCGGCACCCTGCTGTTCCTCAACATCGACGTCACCACCCCGCTGTGGATGATCATCGTGGTGGCCTGCATCATGGGCCTGTCGATCGGCTGCAACACGCCGGCGATCATGAAGCTGGCGCTGGGCGCGGTGCCGGCCAAGAACATGGGCGCCGGCAGCGGCCTCTTCAGCATGTTCCGCGACCTCGGCAGCCCCACCGGCTCGTCGCTGTCGCTGGCGGTGTTCGGCGCCAGCCTGGCCTACGCGACGCAGACGGCGATCGCCCGCCAGACCGCCGCGCTCGGCCTCGACGCGGCGAGCCTGGAAGCGCTGGCGCGCGCCGCCGGCAGCCGGGCGCGCGAATTGCCGCCAGAACTAGCCAGCCGCCTCGACGCGGCCGGGCTGTCGGCGCAAACGGTGATGCAGCAGGCGAGCACCGAAGCGCTCAACGCCGCCCTGGGTAACGTGGGCTACATGCTGCTGGGGCTGATCGCACTGGCGCTGGCGTTGAGTCTGCGGCTCAAGCGCACGCGTGCGGTGTCGGTCCCGGGTGAGGCGCGGGCGCCGGCGGGCTGAGCCGGTCGCCGATCACTCGGCGCGCAGGGGCTCTGCGCGACGAGTTCCGACGGTGGAGCGCACGGCAATCAGCAGCGCGGTCAGCACGAAGCCACCGGCGACGGCGAAGGCTGCCGCGAGGCCGGAGGTGGCCGCTTGCGGAGCGAGCGAAGTGAAGTCGGAGGCGCCCGCGCCCAAGGAGAAGACCGCGCCCATGAAGGACGCGCCGGTGATCAGCCCGATGTTGCGCGACAGGTTGAGCAGGCCGGAGACGAGCCCGCGCTGGTCGGCGCTGCTGCGGGTCATCACCGCGGTGTTGTTCGCCGCCTGGAACAGCGCATAGCCGGAGGTGATGACGGCCAGCGCGCCGACATAACCCGGCAGCCCTACGCTAGCCGACAGCATGGGCAACGCAAGAGCGCCCAGTGTCATCGCCCCCAGGCCGGCGATGGTCATCCGTTGCGCGCCCAAGAGATCTACCAGCCGCCCGGCGGGCATGCCCGAGAGCGCAGCCACCAGCGGGCCGCTCGACATCACCAGGCCGACCCGCGCCGCATCCAGGGCGAAGACACTGGCAAGGTAGAACGGGCCCACGACCAGCGTCGCCATGACCACCGCGGTGACCAGGGCGCTCATCGCGAACCCAGCGCCGAGCGCGCCCTGGCGGAACAGCCCCGGCCGCACGAGCGGCGCCTGCGCCCGCGCTTCGACCCGGAGGAACAGCGCGCCGCCGACGATGGCCGCGAGCAGCAGCGCGCCATTGACGGCCCCGAAACGCCCCTTGCCGAGTGTCATTGCCAGCGCATAGGCCGCGAGCGTCATGGCCAGGACAACCACGCCAGCCTTGTCGAACGGCGGCCGCGCGGCCGCGGCGCAGCGGGCATCAGCCGGCAGGGCGCGCAGCGCCAGGACCAGCGTCGCCACGCCGAGCGGGAGCTTGATCAGGAAGATCGCCTGCCAGCCACCGACGGCGATGAGCATCCCGCCCAGCGTCGGCCCCAGCGCCGTGCCCACCGCGGACATGGTGCCCAGCAAGCCCATGGCGTGGCCGGTGCTCTCCTTGGGTATGGCCTCGCCCACCAGCGCCATCGTGAGCGCCATCATGATGGCTGCCCCCGCGCCCTGGAGCGCGCGCGCCGCGATCAGCCACCCCAGGCCGGGTGCTGCGCTGCACAGCACGGAGGCCGCGGTGAACACGGCGATGCCGACGAGCAGCAGTCGGCGCCGGCCGATGACATCGCCCAGGCGCCCGACGCCGACGATCGTGCTGGTGATGGCGAGCAGGTAGGCCAGCACCACCCACTGCACCGCCTGGAAGGATGCATCGAAGGACTTCGCCAGCGTCGGCAGCGCCACGTTGGCGATGCTGGTGCCGAGCGAGGACAGCAACATGGACAGCGACAGGCTGGCCAGCGCCCAGCGCGCGGCGGCGTTCTGCGGCGCCTTCGCGCCAGGCGGATGATCAGAGTTGCTCATGACAAGCTCCTGCCGCGCACGAGGGGCTCGATGGCGGCTCGGGAGCCGTCGGCGCCGGCGTTACGCGCTAAGGTGTGCGCCTTGCCGACGGGCGCGACGCACCCGCCGACATCCTCTCGATTTGCCCGACCGGGCACGCCTTTCCAATCCATTCTTCGGCTCCTCGAACACGATGTCTGGATGGTAGAAAGGCGGCCAGCAAGGCGGAAGACGCACGGTTTGCATTGAATTAGTGCATGAAACGCCATGTATTCAGATGCCGTGCTATGGTGCACGCATGTCAAGGCCCGATTTCAACCTGCTCCTCACGCTGGACGTGCTGCTGACCGAAGGCAACGTGGCACGCGCGGCCGAGCGCCTGCGGCTCAGCCCCTCGGCCATGAGCCGCGCGCTGGCGCGCCTGCGCGAGACGACCGGCGATCCACTGCTGGTCCGTGCAGGACGCGGGCTCGTGCCCACGCCGCGCGCGCTGGAACTGCGGGAGAAGGTGAGCGAACTGGTGCAGGACATGGAAGCTGCGCTACGTCCGGCGGAAAAACCCGATCTGGCGACGCTCGAACGCAGCTTCACCCTGCGCGCCAGCGAAGGCTTCGTCGAGAACTTCGGCCCGTCGCTGCTGGCCCGCGTGGCCGAGGCGGCGCCGGGCATCCGCCTCGGCTTCGTGCCCAAACTCGACCGCGACAGCAGCGCGCTGCGCGACGGCACGGTCGATCTGGAAACCGGCGTTCTGGGCAGCGGCATGGGTCCCGAGATTCGTGTGCAGGCGCTGTTCCGCGACCGCTTCATCGGCGTGGTGCGCGCCGGGCACCCGCTATGTCACACGGAGATCACCCCTTCCTCATTCGCCGCGGGGCGGCATATCGGCCTCTCGCGGCGCGGCATGCCGCATGGCCCGGTCGACGAGGCGCTGGCTGTCCTGAGTCTGCAGCGCAAGGTCGTCACCACCGTCGGCGGCTTTTCGACTGCCGTGGCGCTGGCGCGGGCCTCGGACTTGATCGCCAGCGTGCCCGAACGCCACACCGGAAACCTGCGCGACGGCATGTACTCGTTTGTCCTGCCCTTCCCCGCTCCCGAGATTACCGTGTCCTTGTTCTGGCACCCGAGGCTGCACGGAGACCCGGTGCATCGCTGGCTTCGGGGGGTGATATTGGATGTCTGTGAGCCCCCTCGGTAACTCCGGCGGAACACACACGCCTCAACGGCGACTGGCGCCAGATCGACCCGGGACCGGTGACCTGGAAAACAGAAGAGCCGCCTGCCGTCTGTTGCTGATTACCTGAACGCCGGTCGCCCTTCCGCCTCGATCCAGAAATCTGGTGCGTCGCCCGGTTCAGATGAACGGCAGCCTACAATTCGTCGGCTCCTGAAGAGCAGCAGCGGTCTGCTTCGGGCCGGCTCCTCCCATTGGAACCCGCATCCCCATAGCTGCCGTTGACCGCAGCCAAGGCCGGTCCATGACCTGTGGATCCGCCCGAACCGGCGCACCTGCCGATCCGCCAACTTGTCACCACGATCGCATTGCATTCGTCCACTTCACCGGCATCACGCTACACCGGCATCACTCATCCCCGCGCAGCCCCGCAAACTCCCCCGGCGTCGCGCCGAAATGCTCGCGGAAGCTGGCGATGAAGGCCGACACCGAGTCGTAGCCGCAGGCGATGGCGACGTCGGTGACGCGCTCGCCGGCCTCGAGCAGGGGCAAGGCGCTGATCAGGCGCAGGCGCTGGCGCCAGAGCCGGAAGTTGAGGCCGGTGTGCTCGCGGAAAAGGCGCGCCAGCGTGCGCTCCGAACACCCCAGGCGCGCACCCCAGGCGGCCAGCCCGTCGCGCGAACCGGGCTCGGCCTCGAGCGCCTCGCACACCCGGCGCAGGCGCGGCTCCTGCGGCAGTGGCAGCATCAGCCCGAGCGTGGGTGCGGCGGCGACCTGGTCGAGCAGCACGGCGGCAAGCCGGCCGCCCGCCCCGTGCTCGTCGTACTCGGCGGGCAAGGCGCCGAAGGCGCGGATCAACTCACGCAGCAGGGGACTCACCGCGAGCACGCGGCAGCCGCCCTGCGCGCCGGGCAGGGCGGCGGGCTCGATGTACAGGCTGCGGATCTCGGTGTCGGCGGAGCAGCGCACCTGATGCGCGACGCCCGCGGGAATCCACACCGCGCGCTGCGGTGGCGCGATGAAGCGCCCGCTGTCGGTGCGCACGTCGAGGACGCCCGCGACCGCATACGCGAACTGGACCCAGGGATGGGCATGACGATAGCCGAGCGCGCGATTGGCCACCGACTCCGCGTGGCCGAAGACCGCTCGCGGCAGGGCGGCGAGCCCGGCAAGGTCATCGTGCGGATTGGGCCTCATGTCTGGTTGGCGATATTGACTGTGTGTTTGGCGCTAGTCGGAAGTATCGCCCTCCGTTAGGCTTCTTCACAAGCGCGCAGGCTTCGCAGCCTGGCCGCCCTGCCCGTCACCCCTTCCCGCTCTCCATCGCCCCTTCCCGCTCTTCTCCACCCTCTCCCGCTCATTCCCTACCCAGCCCCGGATCGACATGAACCTCCTGACACTCCTCTTCGATCGCTTCACGATGATGCTCACCGCCGTCGTGGTGCTCGCCACCGTCCTGCCCGCACAGGGCGCGTTCGCCGTGTTCTTCGACGGCCTCACCTACGCGGGCATCGCGCTGCTGTTCTTCCTGCACGGCGCCCGCCTGTCGCGCCGTGCGATCATCGACGGGGCGATGCACTGGCGGCTCCACCTGCTGGTGTTCCTGTGCACCTTCGCGCTGTTTCCGCTGCTCGGCCTCGCCCTCGGGCCGGTGCTACGTCCGCTGCTGGGCGACGGGCTCTGGCTGGGCATGCTCTACCTGTGCCTGCTGCCGGGCACGGTGCAGTCGGCCATCGCCTTCACCTCGATCGCGCGCGGCAACCTTCCGGCGGCGGTGTGCGCGGCATCGGCATCGAGCCTGGTCGGCATCGTGCTCACGCCGCTGCTCGCCGGCCTGGTACTGGGCAGTACTGGGGCGGGCGTGCCGCTCGGGGAAGCCGTCCTGAAGATCGGCGTGCAGTTGCTGCTGCCCTTCGCCGCCGGCCATGCGCTGCGGCCGTGGATCGGCGACTGGGTGGCGCGCCGGCAGCGCTGGCTGCGGGTGGTCGACCAGGGGTCGATCCTGCTCGTGGTCTATACCGCCTTCGGTGCGGCGGTGCTCGACGGGCTGTGGCGCGTCGTTCCGCCGTCGGCGCTGGCGCAGCTGGTGGTGTGCTGCGTGGTGCTGCTCGCGCTGGTGCTGCTCGCCACCACCTCGCTCGCCCGCCTGTTCGGCTTCGATGTCGAGGACGAGATCACGATCGTGTTCTGCGGCTCGAAGAAGAGCATGGCGACCGGCGTGCCGATGGCGCAGATCATCTTCAGCGGCGGCGCGGCGGGCCTCGCCATCCTGCCGCTGATGGTGTTCCACCAGATCCAGTTGATGGTGTGCGCCGTGATGGCGCGGCGGTACGCCGAGCGCGACCAGCCGGCCTTCGCCGGGCAGCGCGCCGCACGATGAGGGCGAAGGCGGCGCCGCGCGCCCGAGTCGGGCGCGGCGCCGCCTGGTCAGTGCTGCTCGCCGCTATTGGCCGCAGCGAGGAAGGCCGGCCGCTCGCCGCCGCCATGCAGCAGCAGGTTGGTGCCGGCGAAGTAGGCCGCCATCGGCGAGCCGGCATACAGGCAGGCGTTGGCGATGTCGTCCGGCGTGGCCATGCGGCCGGCGGGGATGGTGGCGCCGACGGCGGCAATGCCGGCCTCGTCGCCATAGTGCAGGTGGGCCTGCTCGGTCTGCACCAGCCCCGGGCTGATCGCGAGCACGCGCACCCTGGGCGCCCACTCCACCGCGAGCGAGGACGCCAGCGACAGCACGCCGGCCTTGGCCGCGCCATAGGCGGCGGTGCCCGGCGAGGGGCGCGAGGCGGCGACGCTGCCCACGAAGATGATCACGCCGCCTTCGGCCTGCTCCTGCATCAGCGCATTGGCCTGCTGGGCGACGTTGAGAGGGGCGATCAGGTTGAGGCGGATGATGCCTTCGTGGAAGCGCGGCGAGGCCTTGTCGGCGAGCGCGAAGGGCGCGCCGCCGGCGTTGTTGACCAGCACGTCGAGGCGGCCGAAGCGCTCGCGGATGGCCGCGAACAGGGCCTGCAGCGACTCGATGTCGCGCACGTCGGCGGGGATGAAGTCGGCCGCTCTGCCGCCGGCCTCGGGCAGCACTTCGGGCGCGTTGCGGCCGCAGACGACCACCGTCGCGCCCGCGGCGAGGAAGCCGCGCGCGATGCCGGCGCCGATACCCTTGGTGCCGCCGGTCACGAGCACGACCTTGCCGCGGTAATCGAGCGCCGCGGCGCCCGTCGAAGCCTGATTGTTCATGCACTGCTCCACGATGTTCGGATGCCTGCGAGTCTAGGGGCGCCACCGGCGCCATTCTTCGTCTGAACGGACGATGAGCGGCTTGCGTGTACGACCGAACATGCATCCCATCCCCTTCCCCGGTTGCCGCGCCCGCACGGGCCGTCGCACGCCGGGGCGTTCCTGGAGGCTCCATGACCACAGACCCGACATCGCCGTCCGCAATCGCTTCGCCCCTGCTGCTCGAACGCCTCGATGGCGGCGTCGCGCTGCTGCGCCTGAACCGCCCGCAGGCCACCAACGCCCTGTCGCTCGAGCTGCAGGCCCTGCTGTCGCAGCGCTTCACCGAACTGGCGGCCGACGACACGGTGCGCTGCATCGTGCTCACCGGCGGCGAGAAGGTGTTCGCGGCCGGTGGCGACATCACCAGCATGGCCGGCGTCGGCCCGATCGAGATCACCCAGCGCCACACCGAGCGCGTGTGGGGCCCGATCCAGCACTGCCCCAAGCCGGTGATCGCCGCGGTATGCGGCTACGCCTACGGCGGCGGCTGCGAGCTGGCGATGCTGGCCGACATCATCGTCGCCGGCGAGGGCGCGCGCTTCTGCCAGCCGGAGATCCGTATCGGCATCATGCCCGGCATCGGCGGCACCCAGCGCCTGGTGCGCGCGGTGGGCAAGGTCAAGGCGATGCGCATGGCGCTCACCGGCAAGCCGATCACCGCGCACGAGGCGTGGACCGCCGGCCTGGTGAGCGACCTGGTGCCCGACGACCAGGTGATCCCGACCGCGATCGAACTGGCGCGCACCGTTGCCGCGATGCCGCCGCTCGCCGCCGAGCAGATCAAGGAATGCATCCTGCTGGGCATGGATGCCCCGCTCGAGACCGCGCTGGCGATGGAGCGCCGCGCAAACGCCCTCCTCTTCGCCTCGCGCGACCAGAAGGAAGGCATGCAGGCCTTCATCGAGAAGAGGCCGCCGCAGTTCGAGGGGCGCTGAAGCTCGGCAGGCGCTAGCCGATGCCGCCCGGCACCGGCTGCGCCCGCCCGATTCCGCCTCCGCCACTCCGCCCACCCCCGTTTTCCACACCTGACAGGAACACCGCGCCATGTCCGATTCGCCCCTGACCCAAGCCTCCCCCGCCCCCAATGCCCCCCTGTTCCGCCTCGACGGCTGCGTCGCCATCGTCACCGGCGCCGGCCGCGGCATGGGCCGCGGCGTGGCCGAGACCCTGGCCCGCCAGGGCGCCACGGTCGCGATCAACGACTTCTTCCCCGAGCGCGCCGAGGCCGCCGCTGCCGAGCTGCGCGCGGCCGGCCTCAAGGCCCTCGCCGCGCCTGCCGACGTGACCGACTACGAGGCGGTGCAGAAGATGGTGGCCGCCGTGCGCGAACAGGCCGGGATCGTGGACGTGTATGTGTCGAATGCCGGCGTGCCCACCTCGGGCATGGGCTACGGCAAGTTCATCGAGTCGAAGCCGGAGGACTGGGAGCGCTTCGTGAAGCTCAACATGTACGGGCTGATGAACGGCTGCCACGCCGTGCTGCCGGGCATGATCGAGAAGAAGTGGGGCCGCATCGTGGCGATCACCTCCGAATCCTGGCGCGCCGCGGTGCCGATGGGCATCGCCGCCTACGCCGCCTCGAAGGCGGGCGTGGTCGGTTTCGTGCGCCAGCTCGCCGCCGAGGTCGGGCGCAAGGGCGTGAATGTGAATGCGCTGTCGCTCGGCACGATGAACAACTGGGAAGGCTCGGAGGAGCTGGCGCGCAAGAACTGCATCATCCCGCGTGCCGGCTCGCCCGCCGACGTCGGCGCCGGCGTGGCCTACCTGGCCTCGCGCGAAGCCGAGTGGGTGACCGGCCAGATCGTGCCGCTGAACGGGGGCGGTATCACCGCCTGATGCAATCGGACGGCGCCCGCGGCCCACATTGGGCGGCGGGCGCGCGGAACGCGAGCGGGAATAAGCACGGAGACAGGGCCCGAAGACAGGGCCCGGAGACGGTGCTCAGGAGGAGGCCCGCACCTGGTTCAAGGCAACATCGTTCGGCGGGTTCAGCACGCACATCGTGCCCGCCGGGTGATAGATGTAGGGCACGCAGCGGTTGCAGTTGATGCAGCCGGAAGCCTTGAGCTCGCCGCTCTGGAACTTGTTGATGAGCTGCGAATCGTGGATCAGCGGCCGCGCCATCACCACCGCATCGAAGCCCTCGGCCATGGCCTGTTCGGCGTTGGCGAGCGAGCGCGCACCGCCCAGGTAGCCCAGCGGAATGTCGACCGCGGCGCGGATGCGGCGCGAGTGCTCAAGGAAATACATCTCGCGGAACTGCACCCTGGGCGTGCCGAATTGCGACAGCTTCATCATCAGCCCAGTGAGCCAGCTGCCCTTGAGCACCTTCTTCATCTCGTCCATGTCGAAGTTGCTGCCGAACATGAACCAGCCCGACTCGATGTTGCGCCCGCCCGACAGCACCAGCAGGTCGGCGCCGGCCTCCTGCAGCAGGCGTGCGGTGACGATGGCGTCGTCGACCGTGGCGCCGCCCGGCACGCCGTCGGCGACGTTGATCTTGGCCAGCACCGCCATCTGCTTTCCGACCTTCTCCTTGACCCGGCGCAGAACCTCGACCGGAAAACGGGCACGATTCTCCGCGCTGCCGCCGTACTCGTCCTTGCGCTTGTTGGAGAGCGGCGAGATGAACTGGTTGAGCAGGTAGCCATGGCCCATGTGGATCTCGACCGCGTCGAAGCCGGCCTGGCGGCACAGCTCGGCGGCGTCGACGAACTGCTGGATGACCAGATCCATGTCGGCGCGGGTCATCGCGCGCTGGAAGAAGTTGCCGCGCATCAGGCCGGCCTTGTTGAGGCCGCCCGAGGCGCTCATCGTCGGCCCGTCGACCTTCACCGAGGTGACGAAGGAGCCGCCGTGGGTGAGCTGGTAGGAGATCGCGCCGCCTTCGGCATGCACCGCGTCTGCGAGCACACGCAGGTCGGGCAGGATCTCCGGCCGCATCCACACCTGGTTGGGCAGGGTGCGCCCCACCTTGGCGACGGCGCCGTAGGCGACGGTCGTGAGACCGACGCCACCCGCAGCCATGTCGCGGTGATGCTTGACCAGCGCCTTGGTCGGCGCGCCGTCGAGCACCATGCCTTCGTTGGCCCCGGCGCGGATGAAGCGGTTGCGCAGGGTGAGCCGTCCCAGCCGCAAGGGCGTGAAGACCGCAGTGGATTCGTTCATGGGCGTCTCGCTCCAGTTCTTCTGTCTGTGCAGCGACGGGCGACCGTCACGCAGGAACACGGATCAGCGCGCGCAGTTCGTTCTTGGCCACCTTGTTCGACGCATTGACCGGCAGCGCGTCGTAGAAGCGCACCATGCGCGGCACCTTGTAGTTGGCCATGTGCTCGCGCGACCAGGCGATCAGGCCCGCTTCGTCCAGCGCGGCGCCCGGGCGCAGCACGACGCAGGCGCAGCCCACTTCACCCATGCGCTCGTCCGGCACGCCGATGACCGCGACCTGGGCGATTGCGGGGTGCGAGGTCAGCGCGGCCTCGATCTCGGCCGGATAGCAGTTGAAGCCGCCGACGATGAACATGTCCTTGAGCCGGTCGGTGATGCGCAGGTAGCCGCGCGCATCCAGCGTGCCGATGTCGCCGGTGTGCAGCCAGCCTTCCTCGTCGATGGTCTCGGCAGTGGCTTTCGCGTCCTCGAAGTAGCCCTTCATGACATGGAAGCCGCGCAGGCAGATCTCGCCGGCCTCGCCCGCCTGCAAGGGTTGATTGTCGGCATCGACGATACGCACCTCGGTGCCGGGAATGGCGTGCCCACTGGTGAGCGCGACCGTCTCGGCGTCGTCGTCCGCGGCGCAGATCGTGGCCAGGCCGCCGCATTCGGTGAGGCCGTATGCGGTCAGCACCACCTTGAAGCCGAGTTCGCGCCGCATGCGCTCGATCAGCACCGGCGGAATGGTGGAGGCGCCGGTCACCGCCACGCGCAGGCTGGACAGATCGGTCTGCGCCAGCCGCGGATGCGCCAGCATCGACAGGTAGAGCGTCGGCGGCCCGGGCAGCACGCTGATACGGTCGGCCTCGATGCGGCGGAACACCGCCTCGGCGTCGAACACCGGATGCGGCAGCACCGTGGCGCCGGCGATCAGGCAGGTGACCCAGCCGGCCTTGTAGCCGAAAGCGTGGAAGAAGGGATTGACGATCAGGTAGCGGTCGCCGGGCTGGATGCCGGCGATGTTCACGTACTCGATGAAAGCCTGGATGATCTGCCGGTGCGCACTCATGACGCCCTTGGGGCGACCGGTGGTGCCGGAAGTGAACATCAGGTCGGAAACGTCGTCCGGCCTTACCGCCTCAGCGCGCGCGCGCGCCTCCCATTCCGCCACGTCGGCGCCGGCCGCCAGGAAGGCGGCCCAGTCCAGATCGGCATGGTCTCCGCAGGCGCCGATGGCGACGACCTTTTCCAGCGTCGCCGGGCGGCAGCCGGCTAGCATCGCCGGGTAGTCGACATCGAGGAAGCGATCGACCACGAACAGCACCCGGCTGCGGCTGCGTTCGAGAATGTCGGCCGCCTCGGCTCCCTTCATGCGGGTGTTGATCGGCACCATCACGGCACCGGCGCAATGGATGCCCAGCGCGGCCAGGATCCACTCCGCGCGGTTGGGTGCCCAGATGGCGACGCGGTCGCCCGGAGCGATCCCGTGAGCGATCAGTCCGCGGCTGACGGCAAGCACCCGCGCAGGCAGATCGGCATAGTCGATGAGGGTGTCGCCATCCTCGATGAAGGTGCGCCCGGCGTGGCGCTGCGCAGCCTCGAGAACCAGTGCGGGCAGCGTGCGGGCGAGGGGCGGAACGAAATGTGCGGTCATTGGGTTTCCGGAACGACGGGATCAGATGCTCATGACGAACTGGCCGCTGTCGACGCGCAGTTCGATGCCATTCACTGCGCGCGCGCCATCCTCGGCCAGGAAGAGGATGGCGGCGGCAACGTCTTCGGGCTGGCAGGCACGGTTCATCGGATCGGCGTCGATGGTGAAGCGCGCCGGGTCGACGCCCTTCGGGTACGAACCGGCCGTCATCGGCGTCATCACCCCGTCGGGATGGATGGAATTGCAGCGGATGCGGTACCTGGCCTTGCGACAGTGCGCGGCCACCGCGCGGGTGAGGCCGGAGATGGCGGCCTTCGAGGCGCCGTAGGCGGCGTAGTCGTCCTTGGCGGCGATGCCCGCGATCGAGGACATGTTGATGATCGAGCCGCCGCTCGTCTTCATCATCTCGACGCCGGCCTTGCAGCCGAGGAACACGCTGTCGGCATTGACCCGCATCAGGCGCTGCCAGTCATCGAGCGTGGCGTCCTCGATCGAGCCCTTGAGCAGGATTCCGGCATTGTTCACCAGCACGTCGAGGCGGCCGAAACGCTCGCGCACCATCGCCATCACCGCATCCCAGTCGTCGGCCGAGGTCGCGTCGTGGCGCATGAACAGCGCCTTGCCCCCGAGCGCGGCAGCGAGCGCCTCGCCCGCCTCGACATTGAGGTCCGTGAGCACGACCCGGGCGCCCTCCTTCACGAACGATTCCACCGTCGCGCGGCCAACGCCGCTCGCGCCGCCGGTCACCAGCGCAATCTTGCCTTCCATCCGTCCTGCCATGTCCCGTCTCCAGAGTGCGTTTCAGCCGCGATCGCTTGTGTGCTGGGCGATGTGGTGGGCGGCGATGTAACCGAAGGTCATCGCCGGCCCGATGGTGGCGCCCGCGCCCGGATAACCGGTCCCCATGACCGAGGCCGAGGTGTTGCCGATGGCGTACAGCCCCTCGATGGGCGAACCGTCGGGACGAACGACACGGCCGTGAACATCGGTCAGCAGGCCGCCCTTGGTGCCGATGTCTCCCGCATCCATCCGGATCGCATAGAAGGGCCCTTTGGCGATGGGCGCCAGGCAGGGGTTGGGCTTGACATTGACGTCGCCGTAGTAGCGGTCGAACACGTTGCCGCCGCGACCGAAATCCTCGTCCTTGCCGCTGCGCGAGTACTCGTTCACCTTCGCCACGGTCTGGGCAAGGCCTGCCGGTTCGACGCCGATCTGGCGCGCCAGATCGTCGAGCGTGTCCGCCTTCCAGTACATGGACCCCAGCCACTCCTTGCGCAGGCGGCCATCGGGCATGATCTGGCCCGGCATCAGCGGCCCCATCGCGTAGTTGAAGCGGAAGTGGGCGTCGAAGATGCACCAGGCGGGCACGTTGTTGCCGCCGGTGGCTTCCCGGTCCTTGTACATCGCGGCACCGAACTCGAGATAGCCCTGCGCCTCGTTGCAGAAACGCCGTCCCAGGCTGTTGACCACGATCGCCCCAGGGAAGGCGCGCTCGGCGAACACCCCGCGCGGCTTCTCCTCACCCGGCACCGGAATCGTCGGCGCCCACCACGCCCACTCGAGCAGGTCGGTCGCCGCGCCGGCAGCCATGCCGGCTTCGAGCGGCGCGCCGGTGTTGTTGCCGGGAGGCGTCGCGCTCCACGCCGTCTTCGTCGGCTGCGGCAGGTATTTCTCGCGCAGCGCCTGGTTCTGCTCGAAACCGCCGGCCCCCAGGATCACGCCGCGCCGCGCGCTCAGCGTCATCGGGCGACCCTCGCGCACGACCTTGATGCCGGTCACGCGGCCATTGTCGAGCACCAGTTCGCGGAAATCCGTCTTCAGCCACAGCGGCACCTTGCGATCGAGCAGCGAGGCGCGCAATGCGCACACCAGCGAACTGCCCAGGCCGGCGCGGCGGTCGTGCTTCGTGCGTTTGCGCCACTTGAAATCGAGCTTGTAGCGCAGCATCAGTCCCAGGATCTTGAAGCGCCAGCCGGTTTCGCGCGCCATGGCAACGTGGGCGTCGCGCGCCGTCCAGGCGATACGCCCCATCAGCAGCGTCGACGCCGAGGGGCGGCGCAGGTTGTCCAGTTCATCGCCGAGCACGCTGGTGTCGAACAGCTCGGGGTCGAGCGAACGCCCCCCGGGCAATGCGCCGGGCAGGTGCTGGTAGTAGTCGGGGTACTTCTCGGCCACCGCGTAGCGCACCCGGGATTTCTCCTCCAGGTACTTGATCATTTTCGGCGCGTGGTCGAGGTAGGCGCGCACCTTGGCTTCATCCGCCCGGCCACCGGACGCACTCAGGATGTACTGCAGCGCCTTGTCGTAGCCGTCCTTGCCACCCTTCGCGACGAAGTAATGATTGCAGGGAATCCAGATGCCGCCGCCGGAAATCGCCGTCGTGCCACCGAACTTGTCGCTCTTCTCGACGACGAGCACCGAAAGCCCCTGGTCGGCGGCAATGACAGCCGACGTCATCGCACCTCCACCCGAGCCGACGACGATGACGTCCCATTCCGTCTGAGTCTGGTTCTGCAAGCTCACGACCCACCCCTGATTGCTGTTTCGATGCACGGGATATTCGCTTCAGCAATCCGCCGCTTCATCGTCAATGCGGACTAGAGACGCCCTGCGGCGCGGCCGCGCCCGCAGCCTGCGGGCGACATCGTTCAATCGAAGGATGTGCGGGATGCCGGCGGTGACCAACATCGCGCGGAACTGCAACCAACGGAGCCAGGCATGACGCAGACACAGAACAGGACCCCCTCCCCCGCCCGCCCCTGCCGACTTGCGGACGTGCCACGATGGGACATCGACACCGATGTGGCGGTGATCGGTTTTGGCGCGGCCGGAAGCTGCGCCGCGATCGAAGCGCGTGCGGCCGGCGCCGGCGTGCATGTGTTCGAGGTTGCCGCAGCACCCGGCGGCAGCGCCTCGTGGTCGGGCGGCGAAGTCTATGTCGGCGGCAGCGGCGGCACCCGCGTGCAGCGGGCACATGGCTTCGAGGACAGCACCGAGGACCTTTACACCTACCTGATGATGGCCGGCGGCCCCGGTGCGGACGCCGAGCGCGTGCGCATCTATGCCGAGGGCGCAGCGGGTCATTTCGACTGGCTGGAAGCGCAGGGCGTACCGTTCAAGGGCACCTACCTGCCGGGCAAGTGGATCGAGCCCACGACCGACGACACCCTGCTGTGGTCGGGGAGCGAGGCGGCATGGCCATTCAGCGCCAGGGCGAAACCCGCGCCGCGCGGCCACACCGCCCAGTTCAAGGGCTGGGGCGGCGGCAAGATCCTGATGGAGAAGCTGTGCGCGCGCGCCGAAGCGGTCGGCGCCGTCGTGCATTGCAACAGCCGGGCCCTGAGCCTGATCGTCGATGATGATCGCAGCGTGGTCGGCGTCGTCGTGCGTATCGAGGGCAAGGAACAGCATGTCCGCGCACGCAAGGGCGTGATCCTGTGCGCCGGCGGATTCATCGTCAATCGCGAGATGGTCGCGCGCTTCGCTCCGGCCGCGCTGGCCTGCAGCGAGGTGGTGTCGGGCGGCAACGACGACGGCTCGGGCATCCGCATGGGCATGAGCGTCGGCGGCGCCACCATCCACATGGACCAGTTCTTCGCCACCATTCCCTTCTTCCCGCCTGCGTCGCTGGTCAAGGGCATCTTCGTCAATGCGCGCGGCGAGCGCTTCATCAATGAGGATGCCTACCACGGCCGCGTCGGCCACTACGTGCTGCGCCAGCCCGAGGGCAAGGCCTGGCTGCTGGTGGACAACGAGATCTTCGGCCGGCCGGTGATCGAGCCCGACATCCGGGTGGCGGCGGTGGGCGAAACCTGGGAGGAAGTCGAACAGGAACTGGCCCTGCCGGCGGGCACCCTGGTGCACACGGTGGAGGAATTCAACCGCAACGCTGCGGCCGGACAGGACCCGCTGTTCCACAAGGCCGCGGACTGGCTGCGCCCGCTCACCGAGCCGCCGTTCGCAGCGCTGAGCTACTGCGCCGGCGACCTGAAGGCCCACGCCTTCACCATGGGCGGCCTGCACACCCGGCCCGGCGGCGAGGTGCTCGACGCCGATGGCGCACCGATCACCGGCCTGTACGCCGCCGGTCGCAGCGCCTGCGGCCTGCCGCGCTGGGGCGAAGGCTACAGCTCGGGCATGTCGCTGGGCGACTCGACTTTCTTCGGCCGCCAGGCCGGTCGCGCCGCGGCCGCGCGCTGACGCGCGGCCGACGAAACGAAGCCGCGTCGCCCGAGAGGCCGACGCGGCTTTTTTCATTCCGGCGCGGGCCGCGGCATGCCGCGGCCCCGGGGAGCATCAGGGCGTGACCTGCGCCTCCATCATCGCCAGGAACTGCTCCGAGTAGGGCGGCAGCAGGCCCCATTCGCGCCGCGGATCATAGGCCGGCGCCTTGAACACGGTACGTGCGTGGCTGAACTCGAGGAAACCCTCGCGGCCATGGTAATGGCCCATGCCGGAAGCGCCGACGCCGCCGAACGGGGCGTCTTCCATCGCCGCATGGAACATCGCCTCGTTGATGCAGACGCCGCCCGACAGGGTGTGTTCGAGCACGCGCTGCTGCTCGCCGGCGTCCTCGCCGAAGTAGTAGAGCGCCAGCGGACGCGGGCGGCTGTTGATGTCGGCGATCACTTCGTCGATCGTGTCGTAGGGCTTGACCACTACCGCCGGACCGAAGATCTCCTCGTGCATGATCTTCGCGGTGGAGGGCGGATCGATGACGATGGAGAGCGGTCGGCGGCGTTCGGCCGTGTCGGCCGCCAGCGGCGCTGGCGCGCATTCGACGCGGGCGCCGGCCTGTGCGGCGTCGCTGACATATGACTCGACGCGCGCGAGATGGCGCGGATTGACCACCGCGACCATGTCCGGGTTGCCCGGCACGCTCGGGAACAACTCGCCGAAGGTGCGCTTGAGCGCCGCCACGAAATCCTCGAGCTGCTCGCGCGCCACATAGACGACGTCTGGATTCACGCACAACTGGCCGGCATTGCTCGCCTTGGCGACACCGATGCGGAACGCCGCTGTCGCGAGGTCGGCGCTACGGGCGACGATGGTGGGCGACTTCCCGCCCAGTTCCAGCGTCACCGGCACCAGGTTATCCGCCGCGTTGCGCATGACCGCCTTGCCGACCTGAGTACTGCCGGTGAACACGATGTGGTCGAACGGCTGGGAAGTGAATGCCTCGCCCATGTCGGGGCCGCCGGTGACCACGCCCGCCTCGAGCGGGTCGAACATGTCGACCACCGCCTCGGCCACCACCTGGGCCGTGCGCGGGACCACCTCGGAGGGTTTGACGATGGCGCGATTCCCCGCTGCGAGCGCGCTGGCCAGCGGGCTGAACAGCGTGAACAGCGGCGCATTCCAGGTGCCGATGATGCCGACCGAGCCCTTGGGCTGGTACATCACCCACGCCTGTGCGCCGAGCTGGTCATAGGGCGGGAACGGCGCACGCGGCTCGCTTGCCATCCAGGGTTCGAAATGGTCGCGCGCGTACTTGAGCGAGGTGAGCGAGCCGATGACGTCGTTCATCAGCGAGTAGCCTCGCGGGCGTCCGCCAAAGTCGGCGTCCATCGCCTCGACCAGCGGCTTGTGGTATTTCACAAGCAGATCCACCGCCGTCTGGATGCGCCTGCGGCGATCGGCCACGCCGACCGCGCCGGCACGATCGAACGCCTGCTTCTGTTGCTGGAGCAGGCCGGCAAGGCCTGCCACAGTGCTGATGATCTGTTTCGTCACGACAATCGCTCCGGTCAGGAAAATGGGTGGGCAGTGCGCCTCGGCGCCTCGGGCGCAACTTAACCCGTGGCTGCCGAAACCGCGTAGTCCGATCGGACGATCGCCGACCGGCCGCCACATGACCATGGCGCCCGCACCGGTAGTCCGTTGGGACGATGCTCCGGCCAGGGTCGCCTTCCATACTCGATGCAAATTTCCCCCGCTCCTGCGAGACACGACATGACGACGCAAAAGGGCTTCGACCCACAGGACTTTCGTGCGGCGCTCGGCACCTTCACCACCGGCGTCACCATCATCACCACGCGCACTGCCGGCGGCGAGGCGATCGGCATCACCGCCAACAGCTTCAACTCCGTGTCGCTCGATCCGCCGCTGGTGCTGTGGAGTCTGGCGAAGAACGCGCGCAGCCTCGAAGCCTTCGCCAGCTCCAAGCACTGGAACGTGCACGTGCTGTCGGCGGATCAGGAGGCCCTGTCTGGCCGCTTCGCGCGCCAGGGCGAGGACAAGTTCGCCGGGCTGGAGCTGGAGGAAGGCATCAGCAAGGCGCCGCTGCTCACCGACTGCACCGCGCGCTTCCAGTGCCGGACCGCATTCAGCTACGAGGGCGGGGACCATGTGATCTTCGTCGGCGAAGTGCTGGCCTATGATCGCAGCACGCGCCCGCCGCTGGTGTACCAGGCTGGCCAGTATGCGCTGGCCGCGCGCAAGCCGCGCGACGAAGTGCGCCTGGGATCCAACCCGCCGCCGGATTGCAGCTACACCGAGGATCTGCTCGGCTATCTGCTCGGCCGCAGCCACTATCAGATGCTGCACGCCTTGCGACAGTTGCTCAGCACGCAGGCGCTGGACGAGCGGTCGTTTTTCGTGCTGTCGGTGCTGTCGATCCGCGACAGCCTGACGCTGGATGAAATCAACGCCTTCATCGGCTACACCGGGATGCTGGCGACGATCGAGTCGATGAACACACTCGAGGCGCAGCGCCTTGTCGCCATCGAGCACGAGCCCGGCAAGGTGCGCTACGTGCTCACCGCCGACGGGCGCGAGGCCTCGCTGCGCCAGATCGCACTGGCGAAGGCCGTCGAGGAGGACATTGCGACCCGCCTCGGCCCGGGCGACGCCATGGCGCTGAAGCTGCTGCTCAAGCGGCTGATCGCCAGCAGCGATCCGGGCATGCCCGACCTATGGGCACCGCGCTGACAACCCGCGCAAATCACCTATTCCGAACACCGACTCTGCGCACACGCGCACAGGAGACTGCATGAACATCATCGACCGCTTCACGCTGCACAATCAGGTTGCCATCGTCACCGGCGGGGGCCGCGGCATCGGCCGCGCCATCGCGCTGACCTACGCTCAGGCTGGCGCCGATGTGGTGTGTGCAGCGCGTACGCTGGCCGACGTCGAGGCCGTGGCCGAGGAAATCCGCTCGATGGGCCGGCGTGCGATCGCGGTGAGCTGCGACGTCACCGACCTGCCCCAGCTCGGCGGCGTGGTGGACGCGGCGCTGAAGGCCTTCGGCCGCATCACCCACCTGGTGAATAACGCCGGCGGCTCCGGCCCCAACGATCCGCTGAAGATGTCCGCCGACAAGTTCGAGGGTGTCTTCCGTTTCAACGTCAGCTCGGCCTACGAACTCACCCGCCTGTGCGTTCCGCACATGCGCGAGAGCGGTGGCGGCAATGTGGTGAACATCACCTCGGGCGCCGCACGCTACGCCCAGCCCTACTTCAGCGCCTATGGCACGGCCAAGGCTGCGCTCACCCAGCTCACCCGCCTGCTGGCGCAGGACTTCGCGCCCGCGGTGCGTGTCAACGCCATCGCCCCCGGCCCGATCATGACGGCAGCGCTCGATCGCGCGCTGCCCGCCAACATGCGCGAAGGCATGATCAACAACACGCCGCTCAAGCGGCTGGGCGAAGTCGAGGACATCGCCGCCGCCGCGCTCTATCTCGCCACGCCGGCCTCGGCGTGGGTCACCGGCAAGGTGATCGAGGTCGACGGCGGCGCCGAATCGAGCGTCTGGCCGGGCTGACCCGCTCCCGTCGCGCCGGATCTCAGCCGCGGTGGTAGCGCTGCGGGACGAAAGGCGTGCTGGCGACTTCGATGGGCACCGGCTTGCCGCGCACGATCGCCGACAGTTGCGTGCCCAGCTTGGCGAAGGCGGTTTCGACGTAGCCCATTGCCACCGGCGCTTCCAGCGTCGGGCCGAAGCCGCCGCTGGTGACGATGCCGACCTTCCGCCCTTCCCCGTCAACGATCTCAGCGCCTTCGCGCACCGGCACCCGGGCGTTGGGACGCAGGCCGACGCGCTTGCGCGACACGCCGCTGGCGATCTGGCCGAGGATCACGTCGGCGCCAGGGTAGCCGCCCGGGCGCGCGCCGTCGGCGCGGCGCGGCTTGGACAGTGCCCACAGCAGGCTGCTCTCCACCGGCGTGGTGTTCTGGTCGAGATCGTGGCCATACAGGCACAGGCCCGCCTCGAGCCGCAGCGAGTCGCGCGCACCCAGGCCGATCGGCGCGACTTCAGGCTGGCTCAGCAGCGCCCGCGCAAGCGCGTCGACCTTGTCGGCCGGCACCGAGATCTCGAAACCATCCTCGCCCGTGTAGCCGGAGCGGCTGATGTAGCATTCCGCGCCGGCGAGGCTGACGGTCGCGATGTTCATGAACACCATCTCTGCCGTTTCCGGGGCAAGACGCGCCATCACCGCGCCAGCGGCCGGGCCCTGCAGCGCGAGCAGCGCGCGGTCGGCCAGTACCTCGACCCGGCAGCGGCCGGCAAGGTGCTTCTGCATGTGCGCGAAGTCCTGCTCCTTGCACGCCGCATTCACCACGACGAACAGCCGGTCGCCGAAATTGGCCACCATCAGGTCGTCCATGACGCCGCCGGTTTCGTTGGTGAAAACGGCGTAGCGCTGCATGCCTTGCGGAAGATCGATGATATCCACCGGCACCAGCGTCTCGAGCGCCGCGGCGGCGTCGGGACCATGCAGACAGACCTGGCCCATGTGCGACACGTCGAACAGGCCGGCCTGAGTGCGGGTGTGGATGTGCTCCTTGAGGATGCCCGTGGGGTACTGGACGGGCATCTCGTAACCGGCGAAGGGCACCATCTTGGCGCCGAGCGAAACGTGCAGGTCGTAAAGGGGGGTGCGCAGCAGCGGCGCGTCAGAGTGAGTGTCGCTCATCTTCTTTCCTTCGGTACATGACAATGGATCATCAACATTCGATGACATTCACGGCGAGACCGCCGCGGGCGGTTTCCTTGTACTTCATCTTCATATCCGCACCGGTATCGCGCATGGTCTTGATGACCTTGTCGAGCGACACGAAGTGCTTGCCGTCACCCCGCAGCGCCATGCGCGCGGCGTTGATCGCCTTGATCGAGCCCATCGCGTTGCGCTCGATGCAGGGCACCTGCACCAGGCCGCCGACCGGGTCGCAGGTGAGGCCCAGATTGTGCTCCATGCCGATCTCGGCGGCATTCTCGACCTGCTCCGGTGTTCCGCCCATCACCTCGGTGAGGGCGCCGGCCGCCATCGAGCAGGCCACGCCCACTTCGCCCTGGCAACCGACCTCCGCGCCCGAGATCGACGCATTCTCCTTGTACAGGATGCCGATCGCGGCAGCGGTGAGCAGGAAGCGGATCACGCCCTCCTCGCTGGCACCGGGGATGAAACGGCTGTAATAGTGCAGCACCGCGGGCACGATGCCGGCCGCGCCGTTGGTCGGCGCGGTGACGACGCGACCGCCCGCGGCATTTTCCTCGTTGACGGCCAGCGCGTACAGGTTGACCCAGTCCATCGTCGTCAGAGGGTCCCGCAGGCTCGCCTCGGGTGCGCTGGAGAGCTTGCGGTACATCTCCGCGGCACGCCGCCTGACCTTCAGGCCGCCGGGCATGATGCCCTCCCTCTCGCAGCCGCGACGCACGCACAACTGCATCACGTCCCAGATCCGCAGCAAGCCCGCGCGCGTTTCCGCATCGCTGCGCCAGGCGCGCTCGTTCTCGAGCATCAACTGGCTGATCGACGCATTGCTCTCGCGGCAGCGCGCGAGCAGTTCGGCTGCGCTGTGGAAGGGGTGTGTCAGCGGCGTGGTGTCTTCGACGATACGGTCAGCCCCGGCGGCGCTCTCGTCGACCACGAACCCGCCGCCCACCGAGTAATACACCTTGCTGCGCAGCGTTTCGCCGGCGGCGTCGAAGGCGGTGATCCGCATGCCGTTCGGATGAAAGGGAAGCGACTGGCGGCGATGCATCACCAGATGATCGCGCTCGACGAAGGCGATCGGATGCTCGCCGGCAAGCAGCAGCCGCTGCTCTCCGCGGATGCGCGCCAGCTTGCTGTCGACCTGTTCCGGATCGACCAGGTCGGGCGCCTCCCCTTCCAGACCGAGAAGCACGGCCTTGTCACTGCCGTGCCCCTTGCCGGTTGCGCCGAGGGAACCGAAAAGCTCGGCCTTCACGCTTGCGACGGCACCCAGCAGGCCGGCGTCCTTCAGGCCGTTCACGAACACCTGCGCGGCGCGCATCGGTCCCACCGTATGCGAGGACGAGGGACCGATGCCGATCTTGAACAGGTCGAAAACGCTGATCGCCATGGTCGCGGGCCCCCGCTCAGCGGCCGTAGACCGGGAAGCGGGCGCACACCTCAGTGACCTTCGCGCGCACCGCGTCCACCACCGCCGGATTGTCGATGTCGTCGAGGATGTCGCAGATCCAGCCCGCGAGGTCCCTGACCTCGGCGACGCCGAAGCCGCGCGTGGTGGCGGCCGGCGTGCCGATGCGGATGCCGCTGGTCACGAACGGCGACTGCGGGTCATTGGGCACCGTGTTCTTGTTCACCGTGATGTGCGCCGCACCCAGCGCCGCGTCGGCAGCCTTGCCGGTGATGCCCTTGGCGATCAGGTCCACCAGGAACAAATGGTCGTCGGTGCCGCCTGACACGATCTTGTAGCCGCGCTCGACGAACACGGCAGCCATCGTGCGGGCGTTGGCGATCACCTGCTGCTGGTAGTCCTTGAACTCAGGTTCCAGCGCCTCCTTGAAGGCGACCGCCTTGGCGGCGATGACGTGCATCAGCGGGCCGCCCTGGGTGCCGGGGAATACCATCGAGTTGATCTTCTTCTCGATGTCGGCATTCGCGCGGCCGATGATGATGCCGCCACGCGGACCGCGCAGCGTCTTGTGCGTGGTGCTGGTGACGATGTCGGCGAAGGGCACCGGGTTCGGGTACAGGCCGGCAGCGACGAGCCCGGCGACGTGCGCCATGTCGACGAACAGCAGCGCACCGACCTTGTCGGCGATGGCACGGAAGCGCGGGAAGTCGAGATGCCGGGCATAGGCGGAGAAGCCGGCGACGATCATCTTCGGCTTGCACTCGAGCGCCTGCGCTTCGAGCGCGTCGTAGTCGATCACGCCGTCGTCGGTGACGCCGTACTGCGCGGCATTGAAGATCTTGCCGGAGAAGTTGACCTTGGCACCATGGGTCAGGTGGCCGCCATGCGCGAGGCTCATGCCGAGGATGGTGTCACCCGGCTGCAACAGCGCGAGATAGACCGCGGCATTCGCCTGCGAGCCCGAGTGCGGCTGCACGTTGGCCCAGTCAGCCGCGAACAGTTGCTTGACGCGATCGATCGCGAGCTGTTCCACGACGTCGACATGCTCGCAGCCGCCGTAGTAGCGCTTGCCGGGATAGCCTTCGGCGTACTTGTTGGTCAGCACGCTCCCCTGCGCCTGGATCACGCGCGGGCTGGCGTAGTTTTCTGACGCGATCAGTTCGATGTGGTCTTCCTGCCGGTGGCGTTCGGCCTCCATCGCGTTCCACAGCGAGGGGTCGAAATCGGCAATCTGCATCTGCTTGTCGAACATGGGTGTCTCCTGAAGTACGTTGGGTGCGGCGGGCGGGGCACGCGGCGCGCCGCCCGTCAGGCGAAGATCAGTGGGTCGAGCGCGCCGGCGCAGTGGAGGCGTCTGCGGCGTCGGCGCCACCGCTGGCGAAGTACTCGCGGGACAGGCTGACGATGACCGGCGACAGCAGCAGCAGTGAGATCAGGTTGGGAATGGCCATCAGCGCGTTGAGCGTGTCCGCCACCAGCCAGGCGAAGTCCAGGCTGAGGGTGGCACCGAAGAACACGGCGATGGTCCAGAGGATGCGGAAGGGTTTTTCGCTGACCGTGCCGACCAGGTATTCCCAGCACTTCTCGCCGTAGTAGGCCCAGCCGAGGATGGTGGTGAAGGCGAACACCGCCAGCGAAGCTGCCAGCAGGTACTTGCCCACGCCCGGCATCGCGGCTTCGAAGGCCTGCGAGCTCAGCACCGCACCGGTCGCGCCCGAGGTCCATACGCCGCTGACCATGATCGCCAGGCCGGTCATCGTGCACACGATGATGGTGTCGATGAAGGTGCCCATCATGCCGATCAGACTCGAGAACACCGGGTTGCTGGTGGCGCCGGCGGCCTGCGCGATGCCGGCGGTGCCGAGGCCCGCCTCGTTGGAGAAGATGCCGCGGGCAACGCCCTTCTGGATCGCCATCATCACCGTCGAGCCGACGAAGCCGCCGGTTGCCGCGGTGGGGCTGAAGGCCTGGGTGAAGATGGTGGCGAAGGCTTCGGGAATGCGATCGGCGAACACGAACAGGATGATGGCCACGCACGCGATGTAGCCGATGCACATGAACGGCACCAGCCACTCCGCGACCGCGCCGATGCGCTTGATGCCGCCCAGCACCACCGCACCGGTGAGGATGACCAGCACGACGCCGGTGATCCAGGTGTCGACGCCGAAGGCGTTATGCACCGCGCTGGCGATGCCGTTGGCCTGCACCATGTTGCCGATGCCGAAGCCCGCCAGGCCGCCGAAGATGGCGAACGCCGTCCCGAGCCAGCGCCAGTGCTTGCCGAGGCCGTTCTTGATCGCATACATCGGACCGCCGGCATGCTCACCCTTGTCGTCAACTTCCCGGTACTTCACCGCCAGCAAGACTTCGCTGTATTTCGTGGCCATGCCCACCAGCGCGGTCATCCACATCCAGAACAGCGCGCCAGGGCCGCCGACCGCGATCGCCGACGCGACACCGGCGATGTTGCCGGTGCCGACGGTGGCCGACAGCGCCGTCATCAGCGCGGCGAAGGGTGAGATCTCGCCTTCGGCCGCAGCGCCGGGCTTGCGGCTCTTCCAGATCATGCGGAAGCCGTAGGGAATCTTGAAGATGGGCATGAAGCCCAGGCGAAACTGCAGGAACAGACCCGTCCCGAGGATCAGGACGATCATGGGAATGCCCCAGACGAGATCGTTCAGCGTGGTGAAGAACTGATTGAGGAACTGCATGGTGTGTCTCCTCCTTGTCGTTTTGGAGGGAGCCGCCCCTCGCGATTGTTGTCCTCGCGATTGAACGTGGTACGGCTCTCTTGATGCGTGCCCGCAGGCGCGGGCACGGGTGAATTGCTTCAGCCCTGCGCAGCGGCTTCCAGCTTGAGATCGACCATCAGCTCGTTCGCCAGCGCCTCCAGTGCGGCCTGCAGGTCGGCGGGGGCCGCCGACGCGGGCAGGTGCGCCTCGATGCTGGCACGGAACAGCGGTTCGCCGCTGAACGAGGCGCTTTCACACGCGGTTTCCATACGCTCGATGCTGGCACCGTGGCGCGCGAGCACTGACGAGATCTCGCGCACGATCCCCGGCCGGTCGTGGCCGAGGAGTTCGAGCTTCAGGCTGCGCAGGCTGGCGCCGGCAGCCTGGGCGACACCGCGCTCGATGGTGAGGCGCAGGCCCTGCACCTCGAGTTCGCGCAGCGAAGTCTCGAGCTTGCCGGCCTCCGACTCGGCGATCTCGAGCCGCACGATGCCGGCAAAGCGACCGGCAAGCTGCGCCATGCTGCTCTCGAGCCAGTTTGCCCCGGCCGCCGCGGCGCGGTCGGCGATGGCATTGACGAGCCCCGGACGGTCGGCGCCGATCAGGGTGATGACGAGAAATGCATTCATAAGTGCTCCTCCTCAGGCCTGTTCGTAATCGGACATCGGCGGGCAGGCGCACACCAGGTTGCGGTCGCCATACACGTTGTCCACCCGGCCGACCGGCGACCAGTACTTGTTCGCCCGCAGGCTGGCGAGCGGATAGACCGCCTGCTCGCGGCTGTAGGGATGCGACCACTCGCCGACCACGGCCGCTGCGGTGTGCGGCGCGTTGACCAGCGGGTTGTCCCTGGCGTCGAACTCGCCGCTCGCCACCTTGGCGATCTCCTCGCGGATCGCGATCATCGCGTCGCAGAAGCGGTCGAGCTCGGCCTTCGACTCGCTCTCGGTCGGCTCGATCATCAGCGTGCCCGGCACCGGGAAGGACATCGTCGGCGCGTGGAAGCCGTAGTCGATCAGGCGCTTGGCGACGTCATCCACGCTGATGCCGGTGCTGTCCTTCAGCGGGCGCAGGTCGATGATGCACTCGTGCGCCACCATGCCGCTCTCGCCCCGGTACAGCACCGGGTAATGCGCATCGAGGCGCCGGGCGATGTAGTTGGCGTTGAGGATCGCCATCACGGTCGCATCACGCAGACCGTCGCGGCCCATCAGCGTGATGTAGGTCCAGGTGATGGGCAGGATGCTGGCGCTGCCCCACGGCGCGGCCGACACCGCGCCGCCGCCCTTCAGGCCGGTCACGCCGTGGCCGGGCAGGAAGGGCGCGAGGTGCGACTTCACGCCGATCGGGCCGACGCCCGGTCCGCCGCCGCCGTGCGGGATGCAGAAGGTCTTGTGCAGGTTGAGGTGCGACACGTCGCCGCCGAACTTGCCCGGGCCGCACAGGCCGACCATCGCGTTCATGTTGGCGCCGTCGATATACACCTGGCCGCCGTGGGCATGCACGATCTCGGTGATCTCGCCCACCGCGGTCTCGAACACGCCGTGCGTCGAGGGGTAGGTGATCATGATCGCGGCGAGCTTGTCGGCATGCTGCGCCGCCTTCGCCTTCAGGTCGGCGACATCGACGTTGCCGTTGTCGTCGCAGGCGACCACCACCACGCGCATGCCCGCCATCTGGGCGGTGGCCGGGTTGGTGCCATGGGCGGAGCTCGGGATCAGGCACACGTCGCGGTGCCCTTCCCCGCGGCTGGCGTGCCAGCCGCGGATCGCCAGAAGGCCGGCATATTCGCCCTGCGAGCCGGCATTGGGCTGCAGCGACACCGCGTCGTAGCCGGTGCAGGCGCACAGCATCTGCTCCAGTTCGGCGGTCAGTTGCGCATAGCCCTGCGTCTGGTCCGCAGGTGCGAAGGGATGGATGCCGCCGAATTCGCGCCAGGTGACGGGAATCATCTCGGTGGTGGCGTTCAGCTTCATCGTGCACGAGCCGAGCGGGATCATCGTGCGGTCGAGCGCAAGGTCCTTGTCGGCAAGCGCGCGCAGGTAGCGCAGCATCTTCGTTTCCGAGCGGTGCGCGCGGAAAACCGGGTGGGTCAGGTAGTCGGAAGTGCGCAGCAGCGATGGCGGCAAGGGTTCGCGCACGAGGCTGTCTACGACGTCGAAGGCGGGCGTTTCGGCGCCGTTCGCGAACACCGCCCACAGCGCCTCGACGTCGGCGCGGGTCGTCGTCTCGTCGAGCGAGATGCCGACCGTGCGGCCGTCGATCTCGCGCAGGTTCATGCCGCGCGCGCGGGCTGCGGCATGCACCGCAGCGGCGTCGGCCACGCTGACGCTCAGCGTGTCGAAGAAGCGCTCGCTCGCCACCGTCACGCCGAGGCGGCGCAGGCCGGCTGCCAGCGTCGCCGTCAGGCGATTCACCCGGCGTGCGATCGTCTTCAGGCCGTCCGCGCCGTGCCAACAGGCATAAAGGCTGGCCATGACCGCCAGCAGGACTTGCGCGGTGCAGATGTTGCTGGTCGCCTTCTCGCGGCGGATGTGCTGCTCACGCGTCTGCATCGCCAGCCGGTAGGCCATGTCGCCATGACTGTCGATCGACACGCCGACCACCCTCCCCGGCATCACGCGCTTGTGCGCATCCAGGGTGGCGAAATAGGCCGCATGCGGGCCGCCGAAGCCCAGCGGCACGCCGAAGCGCTGCGTGGTGCCGATCGCGACGTCGGCACCGAATTCGCCCGGCGGCTTCAGCAGCGTGAGCGCCAGCAGGTCGGCGGCGACCACCACCAGCGCCTTTTTCGCATGCGCGGCGTCGACGATGGCGGAGTAATCGATCACCTCGCCGGTCGTGGCCGGGTATTGCAGCAGCACGCCGAAGAACTCGTGCGCAGCGAGTTCGGTCGCCGGGTTGCCGACGATCACGTCGAAGCCGAGCGGTTCGGCGCGGGTGCGCACCACCTCGATCGTCTGCGGATGGCAGTCGCGGGACACGAAGAAGGCCTTCGCCGGGTTCTTCGACAGGCGCTGGCAGAAGGTCATCGCTTCCGCGGCGGCAGTCGCCTCGTCGAGCAGCGAGGCATTGGCGATCTCCATGCCGGTGAGATCGGTCACCATGGTCTGGAAGTTCAGCAGCACTTCCAGCCGACCCTGCGAAATTTCGGGCTGATACGGCGTGTACGCGGTGTACCAGGCCGGATTCTCCAGCACGTTGCGCAGCACGACGGGCGGCGTATGGCAATCGTAGTAGCCCGTGCCGATGAAGGAACGGAACACCCGGTTCTTACCCGCGATGTCGCGCAGCATCGCGAGCGCATCCGCTTCGCTGCGGCTCTCTGGGAGGGAAAGGGGCGATGCCGACCGGATGGATGAGGGAATCACCCGGTCGACGAGTTGATCGAGCGAGTCGAGGCCGAGGACGTGCAGCATCGCGCGCGTTTCGCTCTCGTCCGGACCGATGTGGCGGCCGACGAAATCGTCGCGCTGTTCGAATTGCGCAAGCGTCGCGGAAAGGTGGGTGTCGTTCATGTTCATGGCGTGGGCGGCGGGCGGAAGAAGGACGATCAGGCAGTCAGCTTGTCGTAGGCAGCCTGCTCGAGGAGCCCGGTGACCGCGGCCGGATCATCGAGGCGGATGCGGATGAACCAGCCGGCGCCGAGCGGATCCTCATTCACGGTGGCGGGGGCCTCGGCGAGCGCGGTGTTGACTTCGACGACGGTGCCGCCCAGCGGCATCTTCAGTTCGCCGGCGGCCTTCACCGACTCGATCACCGCGGCCTCGTCACCGGCCGCGAAATGCGCATCGACTTCCGGCAGTTGCACGAAGACAATGTCGCCCAGTGCATTCTGCGCGTAGTCGGTGATGCCGACCGTTGCGACGTCGCCCTCGACGCGCAGCCATTCGTGGTCTTCGGTGAATTTCAGGGTGCTCATGCTCTCTCCTTGGGGCTCTACGGTTGACGGGGCTGACGTTCGATGTTGCGCGAGCATCCTAAGGCGATCATTCCATTTCTAGATTTGATAACTGAAATCAAATCATTAATATTTGAAATGTCACGAAGCCATGGCCAACATCCCGACCGATCTGCTGAGAACCTTCGTCAAGGCGGTGGACCTGGGCAGCTTCACCCGTGCCGCCGACGCGGTGGGGCGGACGCAGTCGGCGATCAGCCTGCAGGTGCGGCGCCTGGAGGAACTGCTCGACGTACAGCTTTTCGTGCGCGGCACGCATCGGGTGAAGCTCACCGATGAAGGCGAGGTTCTCGCCGGCTATGCACGACGCATCCTGACCCTCAACGACGAGGCGGTGAGCAGCCTGCAGCGGCCCAAGGTGGCCGGCATCGTGCGACTGGGCGCGCCGCACGAGTACACCGCGTCGTTGTTGCCGGTGATTCTCGGCAAATTCGCCCAGTCCCACCCTGGGGTCATGCTCGAAGTGACGTGCGACCTGAGCAAGAACCTCCTCGCGAGGCAGCAGAAGGGCGAGTTCGATCTCGTCATCGCGTTGCACGACGACCCCGGTGAAACCCGGGGGATCAAGGTCCTCACCGAGCCGCTGGTGTGGATCAGCGATCTCGACCACACCCGCCACACGCAACGCCCGCTGCCGCTGGTCGTGGCCCCGCCCCCCTGCATCTATCGCAACCGGATGCTGCAGACGCTAGGCCGCCTTGCCCTTCCATGGCGCATCGCCTACATCAGCTCGAGCTACAGCGGCATCTCCGCTGCGGTACGGGCCGGCCTGGGCGTCACCCTGCTCGCTGCCAGCACCGTGCCGGAAGGGGTGCGAACGCTGGACGAGCGCGACGGTTTTCCGGCGATGGGCGAACTCGACGTGCGGCTGCACATGAATGACGAGAACGCGACCGAGGCCGCACGCTGCCTCGCGGATTACATCGCCGCAAGCCTGGCCTGAGGGCTGCCGCCCTCCTCCCCGAGCGGTTCGGAGGCGCGCTCTCGCGCCCCGAGATGCCGCAGCCCCCGACACCTCAGAACCACACTTCCATCTGCGCGCCCATCAGCCACTTGCTGCTGCCGGTGAAGGTCGTGTTGCCGAAGCCGACCTTGTCGCTGCTGTCGTAACTGAAGCCGTTCAGGTTCTTGTCCCAGTGCAGGAAGCTGCCGAACACGCGCAGTTCGGGGCGGCCGAAGAGGCCGAGGCTCTGGTCGAGCTTGAATGTCGGCGCAACCGTCAGCTTGTAGAAATTGCCCGATGCCGACGAATGGGTGCTGTCCAGGTCCATGTACTGGACGCTGCCTTCGTACTGCATCGAGAAGTTCCTGTTGATGACGTTGTTGAGGCGCAGGTTGAACGTCGCCCACTTGTACTCGTCGCCCGGGTTGAACCGATCCTTGCTCACTTCGGCCATCACCGCCGGCGCGATCTGCCAGTTCGGCGCCAGGTCGGTCACCCCCATCGTGAACACGCGCACGGCCATGGCATCGTTGGTCAGCGTGGCGTCGGCACCGATACGCTTGACCTCGGCACCCAGTCCGTGGCCGTACAACACCCCGCTCTTCGACACACCCTTCGCCAGACCGTAGAACGACGGTTCGTGATAGGCCAGCATGCCGTGGTAGCCGGCAGTGGCGCGACCGGTGAAGACCTTGCCGTCGCTGTCGATGAACGTGCCGTTGTTGGGGGCGCGGATCCCGCTCAGCATGAGCTGCCAGTTGCCGAAGTAGTTGTTGAGCGTGGTGATGTAGCTCTTGCCGCGGACCTTGTCGCTCTCGCTGTCCGCATCGCGGTTGAGGAAGTCGCGACCGTATACCGTCAGGTTGGTTTTCCACTCCGGCGTCACCTGCACGTCGTACACGCCGGCGCCGGTTCCCGACAGGAAGATGACATCGCTGTCGATGAAGTGGACGCTGAAGTTCTCCCTGTCGAAGCGCTTGCCCGCCCACAGCGTCGCGTTCTCCAGCGCCGTGCCCTTGAAGGCCGCCAGACCGCCCATTTCGGCATACAGGTGGCGCACGTTGACGCCGTTCTCGCCCGCCGTCCAGTCGTTGTTGCTGCTGGCGCCGTCGGCCAGCATGAACTGGAAACGCGCCCAGCTGCCGTCGTCGGCGCGGAAGTTCTTCGCCAGCCTGGCTTCCACATACGTGTCGCTCTCCAGGCCCAGGCGCCCCACCGCGCCACCCAGCCGACCAGCCGGAGTGATGTAGGGGCCGACGCCCTTGGTGGTGAACATGTTGCTGCTCGACAGCGTTCCGGCGCGCGCATAGGCACCGAATTCGAACGAAGCGGCCGTTTCGGCCACCTTCTCGTTGAGCGCGGCCTGCTTTCTTGCAGCCTCCTTCGCCGCCGCTGCGGCGGTATCGGCCTGCTGCGCCACGCCGCTCGCCTGCTCGGCCGTGGTGGTCGCCTGTTGCGCCAGCGCGGTCACCCTGCCGAGTTGTTCCTCGAGCCTGGCGATGCGCGCTTCCAGCTCCTCAACCCGTTGCGGCTTGCCGGTTTCGGCGGCGGCCAGCCCGCAAGAGCCGATTGCGATGCCGAGGGCGACAGCGGTTTTCGTGAACATCTGGTGTCTCCGTTTGTGTTTTTTGGTCGATGCAGTCCCGGGCGAACGAAGGGAGGAATGCGAGGCTGCGACGACATGCCTGGCGATCAAGGTTCGCGCGAGATGCGTCGGATTGTAGGAATACTACATTCTTGATGCAAGCATTTTGTAGTTTTCTTTCTTCGTTTTTCAGAGCATCGACACTGACACTCGCCTGCACATTCTCATATGTGACGCGATACGGACTGTCGCGAGGCGATAGGAAGACCCGGCCCTTGACCCCGCCGGCGGATCCATTTGTTTGTTTCTTTCATCCTGAAGGTGGAAGATCGCGGTGTTGCTTGAGCGCCCTGCGCAGCGGGACGGTGTCCAGCCCAGGTGCAAACCGGATCGCCCCCGCGTCGCCCGTGGCAAAGTAGCGGGGAGCACCGCCCTCCCACCCGGCCATGACCGAAAACCGCAACGATCCGAGGACGCCGACATGCATTCCGGCTCTTTTCGCACCGCAGACACCTTCCCGCGCCTGGTCGGCGACATCGGTGGCACCAACGCGCGCTTCGCCCTGATCCTCGCGCCGGACAGCGATTTGGAGGCTGTCCGCACCCTGCCCTGCGCCGGTTTTTCCGGCCCGGCCGAAGCAATCGAGCACTACCTCGCCAGCAGCGGGCTTCCGCGCCCACGCTGCGGTGCGTTCGGCGTCGCCACCCCGGTCGACGGCGACCTCGTGCGCATGACCAATCACGACTGGGCGTTCTCGGTCCGGGCCTTGCGCGACACCCTGGGCCTCGAGCGCCTGGAAGTGCTCAACGACTTCACTGCTCTGGCGATGGCGCTGCCCGGCCTCAGCGGGGCCGACCTGCTGCAGGTGGGAGGCGGCGGGCCGGTGGCGCGTCATGCCATCGGCCTGATCGGCGCCGGCACCGGGCTGGGGGTGTCGGGCCTCGTGCCGTGCGCTCACGACTACGTGCCGCTGGACAGTGAAGGCGGGCATGTAACGCTTGCCGCCAGCGACACGCACGAGGCGGAACTGCTTGCCTGGTTCGCCACGCGCCATGCGCACGTCTCTGCAGAGCGGGTGCTGTCGGGTCCTGGCCTCGTTGCACTGCACCAGGCGCATGCAGCCCTCCGGGGCGTGCCGGCCGAACCCCTGACCGCGGCCGAGATCACCGAGAGCGCACTGTCGGGACGCTCGCCGTCCTGCGTCGCCACGCTGGAGAGCTTTTGCGCCTTTCTAGGCACGGTCGCGTCGGATCTCGCACTGACCCTGGGCGCGCGCGGCGGCATCTTCATCGGCGGCGGCATCGTGCCGCGCCTGGGCGAATTCTTCGCCCGCTCGCGCTTCCGCGAACGGTTCGAGGCCAAGGGTCGGTTCAGCAGCTACCTCGCCGCCATTCCGACCTTCGTCATTCGCGCGCCCCACGCCGGGCTTGCCGGCGCTGCGCGCGCACTGGATCGCGCGCTCTCCTCCTCCTCCGCGGCGCACAGCGACTGACCCGGCGCACCCGCGCTTCGCACCCGTGCGCATCTGCAGGGCCCGATTTCGGTCGGGCCCTTTTCTTGTCCATGAAATTTTTCCACATGGTGCTTGACATCCTCCCGATCGCGTAATTTAATAAACCAACTTGATTTATTAATAAGAACCGCCGATCCCCGGACGGGAAGGAGACAACCATGGCAATTGCCCAAGGCGGGCGCGGCCGCAACTCGGCGCGCCTCCGTCGCTTCAACGAGAGGCTGCTGCTGCAGGTGCTGCGTCGCTCGGGCGAGGCCTCCAAGGCCGAGCTCGCCCGTCGCACCCACCTCACCAGCACCGCGATCGGCAGCATCATCCAGTCGCTCGAGGAGAGCGAGCTGATCGTCTATACCGGACGCCGCACCGAGGGCCAGCGCGGGCAGCCGGCGACGCTGATCGACCTCAACCCCAAGGGCGCCTTCGGCATCGGTGTGCGGCTCGACCGCGACAGCATCGAGACCGCGCTGCTCGATTTCGGCGGCAACATCCTCGCCCGCCGCGTGCATGACCGCACCCTGCCCCCGCCCGACGAGGCGCTGGCGCTGGTGCAGGCCGACATCGAGGCGGTGCTCGAGGCGATCACCCCCGAGGAGCGCGAGCGGCTTGCCGGCATCGGTGTGGCGCAGCCCTTCAACCTCGGCGCCTGGCTCAAGCAGCTCAACCTGTCGCAGCCGGACTTCCGCGCCTGGGACGAAGTCGACTTCGCCTTCGAGCTGGGCGAAGCCACCGGCCTGCCGGTGTTCAGCGAGAACGACGGCAATGCCGCCGCCATCGCTGAACTCTTCTACGGCTGCGGGCGCGAGTACGACGATTTCCTGTATGTCTTCATGGGACCGGTGATCGGCTGCGGCGTCGCGCTCAACGGCGACTGCCTGCGCGGCGTCACCGGCAACGCGGGCGACATCGCGGTGATGCCGGTGCCACCCGGCAACCTGCCCTCGGCACAGAAGCCGGCCGGCAAGTGGGACCTGCTGCTGTCGCGCGCGTCGCTCAATGCGCTGGCGCGCCATCTGCGCCACTCCGGGGCCATTGTCGCCAACCACGCCGATCTCGAGCGCCACATCCGCGCCCACCATCCGGCCGTCGAGGAATGGGTGGAGGACTGCATCGATGCGCTGGTGCCGCCGCTGCATTCCGCGCTGTGCATCCTCGACGTGCCGGTGATCGTGTTCGACGCCGATGTCGACGCCGGGCTCATCGATCTGCTGCAGCGCCGCCTGGCGGCCGCGCTGGCCGAATCCGTGGCCGAGGGCCGCAGCGTGCCCGAGCTGGTGCGCGGCTCCTTCGGCTCCGACGCAGGCGCGGTCGGTGCCGCCAGCCTGCCGATGTTCTTCAGTTTCTCCCCGCGCGCCGAGATCCTGCGCAACCGGGGCATTTCGATGGAGGAAGCGCGCGATGCCGATTGACCAGACCCGCCCGGTGCTCGAGATGCGCGGCATCTCCAAGACCTTTCCCGGCGTGAAGGCCTTGCGCGAGGTGTCGCTGACGCTCTACCCCGGCGAGGTGCATTCGCTGATGGGCGAGAACGGCGCCGGCAAGTCCACGCTGATGAAGATCCTGTCCGGTGCCTACCAGGCCGACGCCGGTGCGGAAATCCGCATCGACGGCCAGCCGGTGGTGATCGATGGCCCGCTGTCGGCCAAGGCGCTGGGGGTGGCGGTGATCTACCAGGAGCTGGCGCTGTGCCCCAGCCTGACGGTGGCCGAGAACATCTACCTCGGCCGCGAGCTGCGCCATGGCGGGCGCGTCGATCGCCGCGCCATGGAAGCCGCCTGTGCCGACGTGCTGGCGCGGCTCGGCGCCGGTTTCGGGCCGAAGACCGTCGTCGGCGACCTGTCCATCGCCGAACGCCAGTTGGTCGAGATCGCCCGCGCGGTGCATGCCAATGCGCGCATCCTGGTGATGGACGAGCCGACCACGCCGCTGTCCTCGCGCGAGACCGATCGCCTGTTCGCGCTGATCCGCCAGTTGCGCGCCGACGGCCTCGCCATTGTCTACGTCAGCCACCGCATGGCCGAGATCTACGAGCTGTCGGATCGCGTGTCGGTGCTGCGCGACGGCACCTATGTCGGGACGCTGGGCCGCGACCGCCTGTCGGCCGAGTCGCTGGTGCAGATGATGGTCGGCCGCGACCTCTCCGGCTTCTACAAGAAGGATCACGGCGCCTACGAACCGGGCAAGGTGGTGATGGCGGTGCGCGACATGAAGGATGGCCGCCGCGTGCGCGGCTGCAGCTTCGACCTGCACGCCGGCGAAGTGCTCGGCATCGCCGGCCTGGTCGGCGCCGGCCGCACCGAACTCGCGCGCCTGATCTTCGGCGCCGACGAGCGCACCGGCGGCGAGCTGGTGGTCGACGGCCTGCCGGTGCGCCTGCGCACCCCGCTCGACGCAATCCGCGCCGGCGTGGTGTACCTCACCGAGGATCGCAAGGGCCGCGGCCTGTTCCTCGACATGAGCGTGCGCGACAACATCAATGTGTGCGCCTGCTCGGACGATGCCCGCGGCGCCGGCGTGCTCAACCTCGCCAAGGCCCGCGAGCGTGCCAACGGCGCAATCCGCGACCTGAAGATCCGCGTGCCGAACTCGCGGGTGAACGTCGGCGCGCTGTCGGGCGGCAACCAGCAGAAGGTGCTGCTGTCGCGGCTGCTGGAGATCAAGCCGCGCGTGCTGATCCTCGACGAGCCCACGCGCGGCGTCGACATCGGCGCCAAGTCCGAGATCTACCGGATCATCAACGACCTCGCCCGCCAGGGAGTCGGCGTCATCGTGATCTCGAGCGAACTGCCGGAAATCGTCGGCACCGCCGACCGCGTGCTGGTCATGCGCGAAGGCGAGCTGGTCGGCGAGCTCGGCGGCTATTCCGGCAAGGCCATCACCCAGGAAGCCATCATCGAACTCGCCACCGGCGCCGGTGGCGACAGCCTGCCGCGCGCCGCCTGACGGCGGCGACGCACCGCACACAAGAAACACCGCAGGAGAAGAAGATCATGGAGAAGACAATGAGCAACATCACCGCCCCCACCCCCCTCACCGCCTCGCCGCGCGAGCGCTTCCAGTCGCTGATGCGCAACGTCGGCATGCTGCCGGTCCTGCTGCTGCTGACGCTGGGCTTCGGCCTGCTGGCCGAAGGCTTCCTCACCGGGCAGAACCTGTCGATCATCGCCCAGCAGGCCTCGATCAACATCGTGCTCGCCGCGGGCATGACCTTCGTCATCCTGACGGCCGGCATCGACCTGTCGGTCGGCTCCATCCTGGCGGTGGCGGCGGTGGTGTCGGTGATGGCGTCGATGCTGCCCGGCGGCGGCGTCCTCGGCATCGCCGCCGGCCTCGTCACCGGCCTGGCGTTCGGCCTGCTCAACGGCGGCCTGGTGGCCTTCGGCAGACTGCCGCCCTTCATCGTCACGCTCGGGGCGCTGACTGCGGTGCGCGGCATCGCCCGCCTGCTCGGCGACGACAAGACGGTGTTCAACCCCGACCTGCCCTTCGCCTTCATCGGCAACGACAACCTGCTGGGCGTTCCCTGGCTGGTGTGGATCGCCGTTGCCGTGATCGCCGGTTCCTGGTTCATCCTGCGCCGCACCGTGCTGGGCCTGCACATCTACTCGGTCGGCAGCAACCCGGAAGCGGCGCGCCTGTCGGGCATCAAGGTGTGGAAGGTGCTGCTGTTCGTGTATGCGATGTCAGGCCTGCTCGCCGGCCTCGGCGCGGTGATGGCCTCGGCGCGCCTGATGGCTGCCAACGGCCTGCAACTGGGCCAGTCCTACGAGCTCGACGCGATCGCCGCGGTGATCCTGGGCGGTACCAGCTTCGTCGGCGGCGTCGGTTCCATCCTCGGCACGCTGATCGGCGCGCTGATCATCGCGGTGCTGTCCAACGGCCTGGTGCTCCTCGGCGTGTCCGACATCTGGCAGTACATCATCAAGGGCCTGGTCATCATCGGCGCGGTCGCGCTCGACCGCTACCGCCAGAGCGGCGCCCGCACCTGAATTCCAATCCACCGCGTCCCGGATCCCGGTCCCGCGTCGCGGTCAAGAAAGCAGACCGGTCTGAGGAGACACCCATGTTGCATCGCAAGCTCGTCGTCGCCGGCATCGCCCTCGCTCTCGCCAGCGGCTTCGCCCAGTCCCGTGAAATCAAGTCGGTCGGCGTCACCGTCGGCTCGCTCGGCAACCCCTTCTTCGTCACCATCGCCAAGGGTGCCGAGGCCAAGGTCAAGGAACTCAACCCCAGCGCCAAAGTGCTGGCGGTGTCGGCCGACTACGACCTCAACAAGCAATTCACCCAGATCGACAACTTCATCGCCGCCGGCGTCGACATGATCCTGCTCAACGCCGCAGATCCGAAGGCGATCGAGCCGGCGGTGAAGAAGGCGCAGAAGGCGGGCATCGCCGTGGTCGGTGTCGACGTCGCCGCGGCCGGTGCCGACGCCACCGTGCAGACCGACAACGTGCAGGCCGGCCGCATCGCCTGCGAACACATCGTCAAGCGCCTCAATGGCCAGGGCAACGTCATCATCCAGAACGGTCCGCAGGTGTCCGCCGTGGTGGATCGCGTGAAGGGCTGCAAGGCGGTGTTCGCGGCGGCGCCGGGAATCAAGGTGCTGTCCGACGACCAGGACGGCAAGGGCTCGCGCGAGGGCGGCATGAACGTGATGCTCGGCCACCTCACCCGCTTCCCCAAGCTCGACGCGGTGTTCACGATCAACGACCCGCAGGCCATCGGCACCGACCTCGCCGCGCGCCAGTTGAAGCGCAAGGGCATCGTCATCACCTCGGTCGATGGCGCGCCCGACATCGAGAACGCGCTCAAGACCGACACCCTGGTCGAGGCCTCTGCCAGCCAGGATCCTTGGGCGATGGCGCAACAGGCGATCGTGATCGGCAACGACGTGCTCAACGGCAAGCGCCCGGCCAGCCCGATGGTGCTGATCCCGTCGACCCTCGTCACCCGCGACAACGTCACCAGCTACAAGGGCTGGTCGGCGCCGCGCTGAGCACCTCCGTTCAATCAACACCACGGTTCCCATCATGTTTCTGGTTTGTGGCGAAGCCCTGTTCGACGTCTTCATCGCTAGCGAACGCCCCCAGGAAGCGTCTTCGACGTCTCCTCGGGAAACCGATGACGCCTTGCACCTGGACGCGCGCGCCGGCGGCTCGCCGTTCAACGTCGCCGTCGGCCTGGCTCGCCTGGGCCAGCCGGTGGCCTTCCTGAGCGGCCTGGCGAAGGACATGCTCGGCGAACGCCTGGTGCGCACGCTGCGGCGCGAGGACGTGGACACCCGGCTGTGTCCGCTGTTCGACGCGCCGACCACGCTCGGCATGGTCGAGCTCGACGCTGCCGGCGTGCCGCGCTACGCCTTCTACGGCAACGGCGCGGCCGACCGGCTGCTGACCACGGAGCAGTTGCCGCCGCTCGACGCGGGGTTCCGCGCGATCCACATCGGCTCCTACGCCACCGCGGTGGAACCGGTCGCCAGCGCGCTCGAGGCCCTGGTCCGGCGCGAGCGGGATCGACGCCTGATCGCCTACGACCCCAACATCAGGCTCAACGTGGAGCCCTCCGTGGCGCGCTGGCGCGAGCGCGTCGATACGCTGGCCGGCCTCGCGCATCTGGTGAAGATCAGCGACGAGGATCTGCACCTGCTCTACGGGGCCGGCGCCGATGAGGCGGCATGCGCGGCGCGCTGGCTCGCAGCGGGCTGCAGGCTGGTGGTCGTCACGCGTGGCGCGAAGGGAGCCAGCGCCTGGAATGCGCGCGGCCGGGTGGATGTCGCTGCGCCGACGGTCGCCACGGTGGATACCGTCGGTGCCGGCGACACCTTCCAGGCGGCGATGCTCGCCTGCCTGGCCGAAAGCGACCGTCTCGCCCCCGCGGCACTCGCCGCGCTCGATGGCGATGCGCTCGCCCGCCTGCTCGACTTCGCCGCCCGCGCGGCTGCGATCACCTGCTCGCGCCGCGGTGCGGACATGCCGCGGCGCAGCGAGATCACCGACGTCTGAGCACGTCGCCCTGGCCTGACTGAGCCACGAAGCCCCGCCCGATCCGCTCAGGCCGGGGCTTCGCCCCCCTCGCCTTCGGGCAGGTGGATGAGTCCGGTGGTGTAGCCGTACTCGAAGACTTCGCCATAGCGGCCCCATTCGATCGCCACCCGCAACACGCGCCCGGCCTCCGCCTCGTCGAGGTTCTCGCGCAGGAGCCGCAGGAAGGGCTCGACCGCCAGTTCGCCCGATTCTTCCTGCTCGAGACTGTTGCGGATATGCGCGACGAGCGGCACATGCTCGAGCAGCTGCTGGCCGAAGATCTGCTGGCGCAGCACCTTGCTGCCTTCGACGAAACGGCGGCCGATGGCGGTGATCACGATGTCGCCCTGTTCCACGCGGGCCAGCCCGAGCATGCCCAGCGCCGTCGCGACCGGCAGCAGTTCCTCATCGGTGAGGTCGGCGGCCTCCACCAGCCGCGGCAGGTCGGCTCGGCCGAGGAAGCGCTGCTCGGCGAGCATTTCGAGCACGCCTTCCATGCGGCTGACGTCGGCATCGGGCAGGCGCTCGGCCAGATTCGCATGCGCGCGCCGCTCGACCAGGGTCTGCGGCGTACGGACGGTCATCTGCGCGTAGACCTCGTCGATCAACTCGCGCACCCGCGGGCTGTCGGCATTGCGCGGTTGCGGCAGCGCGATGGGCAGCTCCGCGCGCACCCGCCCCGGATCGCTGGCGAAGATCAGGATCCGGTCGGCCATCATCACCGCCTCCTCGATGTTGTGCGACACGACGAGGATCGCCTTGATCGGCATGCTGCCGCTGCGCCAGAGCTGGAGGATCTCGTCGCGCAGGCGTTCGCCGGTCAGCACGTCGAGCGCGGAGAAGGCCTCGTCCATCAGCAGCACCTCGGGCTGCACGACCAGCGCGCGCGCGATGCCGACGCGCTGGCGCATGCCGCCGGAGAGCTCGCGCGGCAGCGCGCCCTCGAAGCCTGCGAGGCCGATCATGTCGATCGCCTGCGCGGTGCGGCGCGCGCGCTCGGCCTGCGGGACGCCACGCGCCTCCAGTCCCAGCTCGACGTTCTGCCAAACCGTCAGCCACGGGAACAGGGCGAAGGACTGGAACACCATGCTGATGCCGCGCGCGGGGCCGTAGAGCGGCTGGCCGCGGTACCGCACTTCACCCGCATCGGCCTGCAGCAGGCCGGCCATCAGGCGCAGCAGGGTCGACTTGCCGGAGCCGGACTGCCCCAGCAGGGCGACGATTTCTCCTTCGTGCAGCGTGAAGTCGACGTTCTGCAGCACCGCGCGCGCAGTGCCGTCCGCCGAGCGGAAGGATTTCCGCACGGCAGAGAGCTCGAGGATGGGCGAGGTCTTGAGGTCGGAAGACATGGACAGGCTCGATCTCAGTAGTGCATGCGATCTTCGGCGAGCTGGTACAGCCTGCGCCAGAAGAAGCGGTTCAATGCCATCACGTAGACGCACATCACCCCGATGCCCAGGGCGATGCGCGGAAAATCCCCGCTCGCGGTCATCTCGGCCACGTAACTGCCGATGCCATGCGCCTTCAGCGTGGTATCCCCCCAGGTGACGTACTCCGCAACGATGCTGGCGTTCCACGCGCCACCGCTGGCGGTGATGGCGCCGGTGACGAAGCTCGGGAACACCGCAGGAAGGTAGTACCGCCGCCACTTGAGGCTTCCCCTCAGGCCGAGGTTGCGCGCCGCAAGGCGCAGCTCGGCCGGCACGCTCGATGCGCCGGCCACGACGTTGAACAGCAGGTACCACTGCGTGCCGAAGATCATCAGCGGAGACAGCCACAGCTCCGGGTCGAGTTGCCAGCGTACGATCAGCATCACCGCGACCGGAAACATCAGGTTTGCCGGAAAGGCGGCAAGAAATTGCGCCGCCGCCTGCACCCGCTCGGCAATGCGGGGATTGAGCCCGACCCAGATCCCCACCGGCACCCAGACGACTGCAGCCAGTGCGATCAGCACCAGCACCCGCAGCAAGGTCAGGAAGCCGAGGCCGAACACATGCCCGACTTCGGTCCACCCGACTTCGGTGTGGATGAAGACACCGAGGTGCCAGATCGCGAACATCAGCAGCGCCGCGATCACCGCATCCCATCCGCGCGCGAGACCTGTCGAGGGGGGCGTCGGGCGCGCCCGGATCGAGGTGCCATCGAAATCACGCCGGAACCAGGCGAAGGAGCGCTCCAGCAGCGTCGCGGCCAGTTCGGCCAGCCGGCGCAGTCCGGCCGAGCGGCGCAACCAGGTGAGCAGCCAGGACTGCTGCCCCGCCTCGCCGCCGCTCTCCTCGAAGCGGAACTTGTCCGCCCAGGCGAGCAGCGGGCGGAAGAAGAGCTGATCGTAGATCAGCACGCCGACCAGCATGCCGCCGATCGCCCAGCCGATTGCCGGAAGGTCGCGCGTTTCGATCGCCAGCGCGATGTAGGAGCCGATGCCCGGCAGACGGATGCTCTGGTTGGAGATGGAGATGGCCTCCGAGGCGACGACGAAGAACCAGCCACCCGACATCGACATCATCATGTTCCACAGCAGGCCGGGCATCGCGTAAGGCAGCTCGAGCCGCCAGAAGCGCTGCCAGCCCGACATCTGGAAGACGCGCGCCGCCTCGCCCAGTTCGGCCGGCACCGTCTTCAGCGACTGGTACAGGCTGAAGGCCATGTTCCACGCCTGCGACGTGAAGATCGCGAAGATGGCCGCGCATTCGACGCCGAGCAGGTTGCCGGGAAAGAGCGCGATGAAGCCGGTGATCGTGATCGACAGGAAGCCCAGAATGGGAATCGACTGCAGGATGTCGAGCAGGGGGATCAGGATCTTCTCGGCGAGCCGGGATTTCGCCGCCAATGCTGCAAAGGCGCAGGCGAAGATCGCCGAGGCGCCGAGCGCGAGGAACATCCTCAGCGTGGTGCGCAGCAGGTAGTAGGGCAAGGCCTGTGGGTCGAGCGTCAGCGGCAGCGGGTCGCCCACATGATAGGGACGCGCCATCTGGCCGGCGCCGTAGGCCAGCGACACGAGCAGGGCAAGCACCAGCGGCAGGACGATCCAGTCCCACCTGTTGCCGGTGGCATCCACAACCTGGCGCGGAAAGAAGACTCTGGAATCGGACATCGAACGACAGCGTGATCGTCACTGGAAATGAACCGGCATTGTCCGCCATCGAAGCTGTCATTTGGCTTGCGACCGATGGGCTCGCGGCCGCGGGAAAATGTCAGGAATTTGAAGGCCGGGATGTCCCAGGATGCAGGCTGGTGCTCCAGAAACGCTGGCGTGGCCGCGATCGCGCCTCTTGCCCGACGGGCGATCGCGGCGCCCCGTCACCGGAGCCGATCCGAGCTTGCGAGTCCCTGCACCTTATGGCTACTGATCTGATTCCCACGCGACAGCACGCAATGCCCGCCACGCCTTTCGCGTCGCCCGGACAGGCGGATGCCGCCAATCAATCCGGTGCGATGTCCGCCCCTGTGGAAGAGCCCGCCGGCACCATCACCGCGGAGACGGCGAGCCGGATCTTCCGCTGGTTGTGCGCCGGCCACGTCCTCGTGTGGACCTTGCTTCCCGCCCTGCTCTACCACAACGCGCCTGCCGACTCGCTGGAAGGTCTGGCCTGGGGCCGCATGTGGCTGTCTGGCTACGACAAGCACCCCTTCCTTGCGCCGTGGCTTACCGCCCTGTTCTCCGACCTTTTTGGCACCGTGGGATGGCCGATCTACCTGCTGGGGCAGTTGTCGGTCGTGACCTGCTTCTGGGCGGTGCGCAGGATCGCGCTCCCCATCGTCGGACCGGTTGGCGCGCTGCTCGCCGTGGTCGTCCTCGAGGGCATCTACTACTACAACATCAGCGCCATCACCTTCAATCCCAACGTGGCGATGCTCGCGACCTGGGCTCTGGCCACCTGGGCCTTTCGCGAAGCACTGCAGCGTCCGGACCTTCTCCGCTGGGTGCGCACCGGCCTGTTCGCCGGACTCGCCACGCTCGCGAAGTACGAATCCGCGATCCTGTTCGTGGTCATGCTGTTCGCGCTGTTCGCGTTGCCGGAGGGGCGCCGGGCAATGCGCGGCAAGTCCTTCCTTGCCGGAATCGCGGCGGCCGTGCTGGTCGCCTCGCCGAACCTGTGGTGGTTGATCACGCATGATTTCGCGCCCTTCCACTATGCGATGGACAGCATGAACCTCGCCCAGGGCGGCCTGCAGCCCGGCAACCCTGCACTGGCCCAGGCTCGTCATCCTTACTATGCGCCGCTGTGGTTCCTGCTCGAACAGATGGGCGCCCTGCTGCCCATGCTGCTGCTGTATGTCCCGTTCGTGCGCTGGCGCGACCGCAATTTCAGCCTTCGCTCGTTCGACCGCCGCTTCGTCCTCATCATGGCAGTCGGTCCGATCCTGGTGACCGAGCTGTTCGCCGTCACGGCCGACATCAAGCTGGTTGCACGCTGGGGTTATTCCTTCTTCTCGCTCGCCGGGCTCGCCCTGGTGCTCTTTTTCCCGCCCCAGCTCAGCGCTGCGCGCTGGCGCCGCTTCGGCGTGCTCGGGCTCGCCCTGCTGCTGGTGCAAGTCTGCGGCGTGTGCTGGAGCATCCTGGTCAATCCCTGGCTGAGCGGCAAACCGCCCTACACGACTGCCGCACCGCGCCACGAAGAAGCCGAGTTCATGCACACCTGGTGGCATGAGCGCCAGCCTGGGCCCCTGAAATATATCGCCGGCGATCGCTGGGTCATCAGCGGCATGACCGCGTATTCGGACGAGCGACCCACCCCCTACTTCGAGTTCAGCGATGCCCAGAGCCCGTGGATGAGCGAGGCCGACCTGCGGCGCGACGGTGGCGTGCTGGTCCACAAGCTCACCGGCGACGGCGACAGCGACGAGGTGATCAGCGCGATTCGCCAGCGCTTTCCCGGCCTGGAAGCCGAAACCGTGACCGCATTCGCCCACGACACCCGCGCCCCGGTTCCGCCCGAACGGCTGTGGATTGCCATCCTGCCGCCCGCAGCAGGGCGCCCCTGAGCGGACGCGACCTCGCTGCATCGCCGCTGGAGGGAGAGTCCCGAGCGTCCGTCGCGAACGCGGATTTCGGCTACGAGGTCATCCGCTTCGATCGATGCGGCTTACGAATCCCCTTGCTTCAGCACGCCGTCGCCGCCGGTCGACGCAGCCCTCATCGGCTCTACCCCGACCAGCGGATCCATCCGCCCGGCGCGCTGAAGCTTCCCTGCCGCCTCGAGCGCTGGGTAGGCAGCGGCGCAGATGTGGGAATGGATGCGCTTCAGGTCCCGCAGGATGTCGAGATGAAGGGAGCTCGTTTCGATGCTTTCAATTCTTCCCTCCTTCAGCCGCGCCATGTGATTTTCCGACGCGGAGATTTCGAGCTCCCTGATCCTCGATTTCTCGTCGAGGAGGTGTCTGGCCGATTTTACATCTCCTGAGAGGAAGACAGTCATCGCCAGCTTCAGGTTGTCCCGCACGATGCGGTGGAATTCCTGCAACTCGGCCGCGCCTTCGGTGGAGAACCGCAGTTGGCGCTTGATCTTCTTGCTGGCGAGCTCCATCAGGTTCTTGTCGATGATGTCCCCGATATGTTCGAGATTGATCGCCATGCTGAGGATCTCCATCGCCCGCCGGCCTTCGGCATCGTCGAGGCTGTCGTGCGTGATCTTGAGGACATACAGCTTGATGGCCTCGTGAAGGCGGTCGACCACATCGTCCTGCTGACTCACCTCGGCGACCAGTTTCCTGTCGTTGGTCCGTATGGCCGTCATCGTCTGCTGCAACATCGAATCGATCATGTCGCCCACTCGCATCGTTTCCCGGGCCGCGCACGCCAGCGCGACCGTGGGGGTTTCGATGACGCCTTGATCGAGATAACGCGGCACTGAGGGATCGTTGGCCGGCCTCACATCGGGCAGCAAGCGCTCGAGCCCCCGGGCGAACTTGCCCAGCGGAAGGATGAACGCCAGCGCCATGACCACGTTGAACAGGGTGTGGAAATCGGCGGCGAGACGGACCGGGTTGGGCTCGATTCTCTCCAGCAATCGCACCACCGGATCGAGCAGCGGCAGGAACAGGATGCAGCCCACAACGCGGTTGATCAGGTTGCCCAGGGGCATGCGCTTATGGGCGGGATTGCCGCTCCCGATTCCCTCCAGCAGCGGATTGAGCGCGCTGCCGAGATTCGCGCCCAGAACCAGGGCGAGCGCCGCTGCCGGCGTGAGGAAGCCGGACGAAGCCAGCGACATCGTCAGCAGAAGCGTCGCGACGCTCGAATGCGCTGCCCAGGTGAGCACGGCGCCGATGAGAAGCGTCAGCACAGGTTCGCCGGTGATGGCGGACAGCAGCTCGCGGACCACGGGGACATGCTCCGCGGGCGCCAGGCTGTCCAGCAGGGTGTGCAGCGAGAGCAGCATCAGCCCCAGACCGATGGCAACCCGCCCCAGGTCTCTGACAATGGTGCGCGCACCGCGCTTGAACGCGACGACACCGGTCACGAGCAGCAGCGGCGCCACGGCAGAGGAGTCGAAGGAGAGCAGCTGCACGATCAGCGTCGTGCCCACGTTCGCCCCCAGCATGACCGCCAGCGCCGGCGCAAGTCCGACGAGCCCCGAGGCTGAAAACGAACTCAGCATCAGTGCGGTAGCGGTGCTGCTCTGCAACACGGCGGTCACGCCCACACCCGCCGCGAAGGCGTGGAACCGGTTCTTCAGAACGCTGCCCAGAAAGCGCCTGATCCTCGCGCCGAAAGCCCGCACGATGCCGCTATGCACCATGTGGAGCCCCCACAGGAGGAGCGCCACGCCTCCAGTGAGATCCAGCAGAATCCTTGTTCCCATCGATTCCTCCGCCCGTGAAGGAAGTCTGCCAAGTGGGAATCCGGCTCGCCGTGCGCCCGACATTCTCCCATCCTGCGCACGCAAGATGGGGCGGGAAGCCGCCTCACAGTCCTGCGCTTAACCGATGTTCCGCGCCTGCGGCACGCTCGCCAACACCCGTCTATCGAAAGGCCCGAAGAGTGATGACGGTCCATGCTAGCACCGGCAGCGGAACGGAACATCAACCCGTGGCGACCGAAAAGCCGATCGTGGTGATGCCGTCGCGGCTTTCGGCGAACACGGTGCCGGCATGCATCGCGGCGACGGCCTTGACGATGGCCAGGCCGAGACCGTGGCTCGCGCCGTCGCCGCTGCTGCGGGCCGAGTCCACGCGATAGAAGCGGTCGAAAAGTCGGCCCAGATGCTCGGGCGGAATCGTCGGCCCCGGGTTGCACACGGCGACGCGTGCCTGGCCGCCTGCGGCCGATACTTCGACCAGGATCTGCGCGTGCGCCGGCGCGTGGCGGATCGCGTTATGCAGCAGGTTGGTCACCGCGCGGCCGAACAGCGCGCTTTCGATTGGCGCCTCGGCATCGCCCTGCACCCGCACCGTCACCCCTGCGTCCTCCAGCAGGAAGTCCAGGAAGTCGACGGCGCGCTCCACTTCGGCCGCCAGTGACGTCCGCTGCAGTTGCTGCGGGCGCTCGCCCTGGTTCGCCCGGGCGAGGAACAGCATGTCGTTCACGATGCTGCGCAGGCGCTCGAGGTCCTCGAGATTGGACTGCATCACACCGACCAGGTGCGGCATGCTGCGCTCGCGTGACAGCGCAACCTGCGTTTCGCCGATGAGGTTGGTGAGCGGCGTGCGCAGTTCGTGGGCCACGTCCGCGTTGAAGCTTTCGAGCTGCGCGTAGGCCGCTTCGAGACGGTCCAGCGCGCCGTTGAAGGACTGTGCCAGATCGCACAGTTCGCCGGGCAGACGCGCCACCACCAGACGCTGGGACAGCGCGCTGGGGCTGAGCGCCTGCGCCTCGTGCGACAGGCGCCGCAGCGGCACCAGGCCGAGGTGAGTGATCAGGTAGCCGAGCGCGGCGAAAAGCGCCACCCCGGCCGACACGCTGCCGACCAGCACCGAACGGAAGGCGCGCCGGGTGTGCGCATAGGAGGCGGAGTCGACACCGACGGCAAAGCTCAGGGCCGCGTGCAGCGCGTCGGCCGGAAAGCTGGCGCTGCGCACCATCATCGGCTCGGCGCGGCCGCCGATGCGCAACTCGCCGACGCGCGCCCCGCCCGCGCCGAAGGCTTCCACCTCGGCCGGCGGGCTGCCGTAGCGGATCTGCGCATCCGAGCTGAGGATCCAGTATTCGGTGCTGCGATCGGGCGGCGTCAGGGCGTCGAGCTTGGCGTGAATGCGCTGCCACTGCTCGGGTGTGCGCAAACGCTTGAGCACATACTCGATGTCCTCGAACTTGGTGTCGAGCTGCGCCACCTGCTGGCGGCGCAACACGGCGGCAAGTTCGCGGTCGAGCACGTAGCCCAGCAGCGAAAGCACCACCAGCGCGGCGAGTGCGAACATCGCCGCGAGGCGCGCGGCGATCGAGCGCACCGGCCGCAGCGCGATGCCCGTCATTGCCCCTGCCGCTCCTCGAGCACGTAGCCCATGCCGCGCACGGTGTGCACCAGGCCGCTGTGGAACGGCGCATCGACCTTCGCCCGCAGGCGCTTGATCGCGACTTCCACCACATTGGCGCTGGTGTCGTAACTGATGCCCCACACCAGCTCGGCGATGGCGGTCTTGGACAGGATCTGCCCCGGGTGGCGTGCCAGCACAGTGAGCAGGGAAAACTCCTTGGCCGTCAGGTCGATGCGGATGCCCGCGCGCATGGCCTTGCGCGCCATCAGGTCGATCACGAGGTCGCCCACGCGAAGCTGCGTGGCGTCCTGCCGGCGGCCGCGGCGGGTCAGCACCTGAAGGCGGGCGAGCAGTTCGAGGAAGGAGAAGGGTTTGACCAGATAATCGTCGGCACCGGCCTGCAGCCCCTTCACCCGGTCCTCGACCCGGTCGCGCGCGGTGAGCATGATCACCGGCGTGTCCTTCACCGCCCGCAGCGAGCGCAACACCGACAGGCCGTCGAGGCCCGGCAGCATCTGGTCGAGCACGATCACGTCGTAGTCCATCTCCAGGGCGAGATGCTGCGCGTCGATGCCGTCGTGCGCCACATCGACGCTGCAGCCCTGTTCGGTGAGTCCCTCGTAGAGATAGCTGGCGATCTTGAGTTCGTCTTCCACCACCAGAATCTTCATGCATCCCTCTCCAGCGCTCTCTCCTGCGCCATCGCCATCGCGCGCCGCGCCCGCCGCGCCTCCTTGCGGCGCATGTACCAGTCGTGCGCGCGATCGAGGTAGAGATAGATCACCGGCGTGGTGAACAGCGTCATCGCCTGCGACACCAGCAGACCGCCCACCATCGCGTAGCCGAGCGGGCGGCGCAGCTCCGAGCCCGCCCCCTGGTCCAGCATCAGCGGCAGCCCGGCCAGCAGCGCGCAGGCGGTGGTCATCATGATCGGGCGGAAGCGCAGCAGACAGGCCTGGTAGATCGCCTGGTGCGCCTCCAGCCCCTGCTCGCGCTCGGCCTGCAGGGCGAAGTCGATGAGCATGATGCCGTTCTTCTTGACGATGCCGATCAGCAGGATGATGCCGATCAGCGCGATCACGCCGAGGTCGTAGCCGCCCAGGCGCAGCACCAGCAGCGCGCCGAGCCCCGCCGACGGCAGCGTCGACAGGATGGTCAGCGGGTGGATGTAGCTCTCGTAGAGCAGGCCCAGCACGATATACACCGCCACCAGCGCCGCGGCGATGAGGTAGGGCTGCGTCGCCAGCGACTCGCCGAACGCCTTCGCCGTGCCCTGGAAACTGCCCGACAGGGTGGCCGGCACGCCCAGCTCCGCCTTGGCCTTGTCGATCGCCTGCACCGCGTCGCCCAGCGCCGTGCCCGCGGTGAGGTTGAAGGAGATCGTCACCGCAGGGAACTGACCCTGGTGGCTGATCTGCAGGTAGGCGCTGCGGCTCGTGTCCACCTTCACGAAGGCCGACAGCGGCACCTGCTCGCCGGTCAGCGGCGCGCTTACGTAGAGCTTGTCAAACAGCGCCGGATCTTCCTGCAGCCTGGGGGTCACTTCCAGGATCACGCGGTAGCTGTTCGTCTGGGTGAAGTACTGCGCCACCTGCCGCTGGCCGATGGCATCGTAGAGGGTGTTGTCGATCAGCGCCGGGGTGATGCCGAAGCTCGCCGCGCGTGCGCGGTCGATGACGAGGTTGGCCGCGGCAGCGGCGTTCTGCTGGTCCGAGGCGACATCCGCGAGCTGCGGCAGCTTGCGCAGCCGCTCCAGCAGGCGCGGCGCCCAGGTGTTGAGCTCGTCGAGGTTGGTGTCGGTCACCGTGTATTGGTACTGGGTGCGCGACAGCCGGCCGCCGACCCGGATGTCCTGCGGCGCCTGCATGAAGAGCGCAACGCCCTGCAGCGCCGCGAGCTTCGGCCGCAGGCGGTCGATGATCTCGCTGGCGCTCAGGCGACGGCCTTCGGATCTGGGCCGCAGCGCGATGAAGAAAGTACCGGTGTTGGCCGTCCCACGCCCGGCGAACATGCCGAAGCCGGTGACGTCCGGATCCTGGCGCACCACGTCGGCGATCCGGTGCATGCGCTCGCTCATGGCAGCGAACGAAGCGTCCTGCGAGGTCTCGGCGAAACCGTAGATCGTGCCGGTGTCCTGCTGAGGAAAGAAGCCCTTGGGGCTGACGACGAACATCACCACCGTCAGCACGAGCGTCGCCAGGAACACGAGCAGCGTCGTGCGCTCGTGGTGCAGCACGATGTCGAGCCCGCGCTGGTAGCTGGCCTGCATCGCCGCGAAGCCGCGCTCGAAGAACCGGTGGAGGCGACCGTGGCGCTTCGCATGCGAGTCGGTCAGGAAACGCGAGCACAGCATCGGCGTCAGCGTCAGGGAGACCACCACCGACACTACGATGGTCATCGTCACGGTGACGGCGAACTCGCGGAACAGCCGCCCGACGATGCCGCCCATGAGCAGCAGGGGAATGAACACGGCGACCAGCGACACCGAGATCGAGATGATGGTGAAACCGATCTCGGACGCGCCCTTGAACGCCGCCTCCAGCGGCTTCACGCCCGCCTCGACGTGGCGGTAGATGTTCTCCAGCATGACGATCGCGTCATCGACGACGAAGCCGATGGAGATGGTGAGCGCCATCAGCGACAGGTTGTCGAGGCTGTAGCCCATCAGGTACATGGACGCCGCGGTGCCGAACAGCGCCAGCGGCACGGTCAGGCCCGGAATCACGGTCGCCGGCACGCTCAGCAGGAAGACGAAGATCACCAGCACCACCGCGGCGATGGTGATCAGCAGCGTGCGCTCCACGTCATGCACCGAAGCGCGGATGTTCTCGGTGCGATCCACCAGCACGTTCACCGACACCGTCGGCGGAATCGCGGCGGAAAGGCGCGGCAACTCGGCCTTGATGCGATCGACGGTCTCGATCACGTTGGCACCGGGCTGCTTGTGCACGAACAGGATCACCGCGTTGCCGCCTTGCGCCATTCCGTCAGCGGACGCGGCCGCGCCCGGGTAGGCCCAGCCGGCGGTCTGCGTGTTCTCCGGCCCGTCCACCGCCACGCCGATGTCGCGCACGCGCACCGGTGCGCCGTTGCGGTAGGCGATCACGATGTCGTTCCAGGGCTCGGCGGCCAGCACCTGGTCGTTCGTGTACACCGTAAAGGTCTGCTGCCGTCCGTTGATGCTGCCCGTGGGCTGACTCACCGTGGAGTTCGCGATCACGCCGCGCACCTGCTCGAGGCTCATGCCCAGCGCGGCGAGCTTGGCAGGGTCGACCTGCACCCGCACCGAAGGCTTCTGTTCGCCGCCGATGCCGACGTCGCCGACTCCGGGGAGCTGCGACATCTGCTGCGCGAGGATGGTGTCCGCATACTCGTTCACCGCCGTCAGCGGCAGCGTGTCCGACTGCACCGCAAGCACCAGGATCGCGGCATCCGCCGGGTTGGTCTTGCGAAAGCGCGGCGGGCTGGGCAGGTTGCCGGGGAGCTGCCCGGCGGCGGCGTTGATCGCCGACTGGACGTCGAGTGCGGCCGCATCGATGTCGCGCTCGAGCACGAATTCCAGCGTGATCTGCGTGCTCCCCTGCGAGCTGGTCGAGGTCATCTGCGATACGCCGGGAATCAGCGAGAACTGCCGTTCGAGCGGCTGCGCCACGTTCGCGGCCATCGTTTCCGGGTTGGCGCCCGGCAGGCTGGCCGACACCTGGATGGTGGGAAAGTCGACCTGCGGCAAGGGTGCCACCGGCAGCAGCGGCCAGGCGGCGATGCCGACCAGCAGGATCGCCAGCGCCAGCAGCGAGGTGCCGATCGGGCGGCGGATGAAGCCGGCGGAGATGCCGCGCCAGCCTTCGTTGCCCTGTCCTGCCCCCGGTTCGCCGGGTTTTCTCGGTTCCGGCGTGCTCATCGGCCGTCGCTCCTGGAGCCCGCGTCGGCGCCCCGCACGGCGGCAACCACGGCGATGCCCGGCTTCATCCTGTACTGGCCATCGGCCACCACCGTCTCGCCGGCGGCCAGCCCCTTGCCGACGACGGCCTTGTCGTCCTGGATCTGCACGACATCGATCGGCCGCATCTGCGCCTTGCCGTCAGCGCCGACGACATACACGTAGGTCCCCGCCTGGCCGCGCAGCACCGCCGAGGCCGGTACCGTGAGCGCCGCCTCGTGCTCGCCGAGCTGCAGGCGCACGTTCACGTACTGGCCCGGCCACAGCTCGTGCTCCCCGTTCGCGAACCGCGCCTTGAGCTGGACCGTGCCGCTCGCCATGTCGATGCGGTTGTCGACCAGCACCAGTTCGCCGCGGCCGAGCAAGGCATCGCCGCTCCGGTCATAGGCGAACACCGGCAGGCGGCGGCCATCCCGCCCAGCCCGGTTGATCGCCTGAACGGCGTCGCCCGGCAGGGTGAAGACGACGGCAATCGGATCGATCTGGTTGATCACCACGAGGCCATTGGCGTCATTGGCGTGGACGATGTTGCCGGGGTCCACCTGGCGTGCGCCCGCGCGCCCGGAAATCGGCGCGGTGATGGTCGCGTAGCCGAGCTGTACTTCCGCGTAATGGATCTGCGCGTCGTCCGTCTGCACTGCGGCCTGCAACTGCGCCACCAGGGCCTTCTGCGTGTCGGCCGTCTGGTGCGACGCGGCGTCCTCCCTGACGAGCTGGGTATAGCGCTCGAGGTCGCGCCGCGCATTGGCGAGCTGCGCCGTGTCGCGCCCCTTCTGCGCGCGCGCCTGCTCGAGCTGGGCACGCAGGGCGCGGCCGTCGAGCTCGGCCAGCACCTGGCCGGCGCGAACGTCCTGGCCCTCGACAAAGCCGATGCGCTCGAGCTGGCCATCGAGCCGGGTTCGCACGGTGACCGAAGCCAGCGGCTGCACGGTGCCCACTCCGGCGAGCAACTGCGGCACATTCTCCTGCGCCACCTGCACGAGCGTGGCCGGCACCGCAGCGGCCCTGGGCGCCGGCGCAGGCGCCTCGGCACTCGAACGCAAGGTGGTCCAGCCCGCCACGGCGGCAGCCAGAATCAGGGCACCGACGACGAGCCGGCGGCGGGCGAAGCGATTGCGGGAACGATCATTCATGGAACGTCGGCCTTCAGGAACGGGCTATGCCGCTGCGGAAGCTGCAGACACAAGAGGTCTGCGGGCGGATGGCCCATGTTAGCCCGTCACGCCGGTCACGATGCTGACCGCAGCCTGACAATCCTGTCAGGCTCCCTGCAGCGCATGGCGAAGCGTGTGCGACAGGGCGTGCCGGGTGCCCCTTGCCCCTTGCCCCCCTCCCCGCGCCCTCGACCGCCGGCGCCAGGATGGATGCGACGCACACCGCCTTTCCACTTCGCTCATGGCTTCTATACTGAATCCTGAATGACGGCTGTCGATCGCGATTGCATGGATGGGTCGCGGCGCTTGTCCGGAGCGGCATACCCCGCCGCTCCACCGCCCGGCAGGGAGGCGAGCATGAAGAAGATCAGGACTCGCATCATTCTTGCGTTCGGCCTTGCCGGCGCAGTGGCCGCGGCCTGCGCCGTGCTGCCATGGAGATCGTCCTGCGGCAGCGGCGCGGGCAACGTGAAGGACGAAGCGCTCTGCGTCGGCCGCAGCGCAGACAGCTTTCCCGCCGCAGACGAGGACTACTTCGCCGACATGGACTATGGCCTGACCCGTGACCCCGTGGCGGTGGCCGAGGCGCTCGCGCCCTACCTGCCGGGGATCGGCCCGGCCGACGCGCGGGCAGCGGCGGTGAAGGGTCGCAACAACTGGATCGTATGGACGGGCGGCAACGACAGGCTGTGGGACGTGCTCGCAACGAAGAGCGTCGGCCTGCTGGATCTGCTCAAGATCGTCTCCAATCACCCTTCCCTCGCCTACAGCCGCGACAACCGCTGGCAGTACCTGGGACTGGTGAACGAGCCCTGTTTCGACAAGGGCACCGGACCGCGCCCGGACCGCTTCGGCTTGTGGCTGGACGTGCGCAGCCCCGGTTGCGGCGCCGACCCCTTCGAGAACGAGCGGAAGTATCCGGGGGTCGCGATCGGCGCACGCGGCAGCACGGTGCCGGTCGGCTCCTACTACGGCTACGCGAGCGGCATCGTCGGCCTGCGCCTGTTCCCCAATCCGGATTTCGACGCGAAGGCCGCTGCACGCTGGGATCCGGTGCGCTACTACACCGACCCGAGCTACTACAACGACAAGAACCTGGTGCGCCCCTACCGCGTCGGCATGTCCTGCGGTTTCTGCCATGTCGGCCCCAACCCCAGCAATCCGCCCAAGGATCCGGAGCATCCGCAGTGGGCCAACCTGAACTCCAACCCGGGAGCACAGTATTTCTGGGTGGACCGGATCTTCGTGTGGGATGTGGACAAGAGCAGCTTCCCCTACCAGCTCTTTCACACTTCGCGCCCCGGAGCGCTGGACACGTCCTTCATCTCCACCGACTACATCAACAACCCGCGCACGATGAACGCGGTGTACAACCTGGGCGCACGCCTGCGCCTTGCGCGCCTGCTGGGCGAGGAAAAGCTCGCCGGCGGCGAGCTCGACAACGAGCACCTCAACAAGTACGTGCCGGCCGCTTCGCCGCTCGCCCGCTTCTACCAGGCGCCCGACACGGTGTGGACGCCCCGGGTGCTCAAGGATGGTTCGGACTCGGTGGGCGCGCTGGGTGCCCTGAACCGCGTGTTCGTCAATATCGGCCTCTTCAGCGAGGAATGGCTAGAACACATCCGGCCCTTCGTCGGCGGCTCTCCCTTCACGCCCTTCCCCATCGCCACCGCCAGCCGAAATTCCAGCTACTGGAAGGCGACCGAAGCGCAGACGCCGGACGTGGCGCTGTTCTTCCTCGCCAGCGCGAAGCCGGACCTGCTCGCGAATGCCCCCGGCGGCAGCGCCTACCTCAGCACCGACCGCGCCAGGCTCGACCGTGGCAAGGTGGTCTTCGCCGAGCGCTGCGCGCGCTGCCATTCCAGCAAGCTGCCGGAGCGGACACCGAGCTTCTTCCCCGGTCACGGCTGCGTCGGCCCCGAGTACCTGAAATGCTGGAACGACTACTGGGCGTGGACCAAGACCGCCGAGTTCAAGCGCGAGATGACCCGCATCGTGCGCGCGGACGATTTCCTGCACGAGAACTACCTGTCCACCGAATTGCGGGTGCCGGTGACGCTGCTCGAGACCAACGCCTGCGCATCGCTCGCCACCAATGCGCTGCGCGGCGACATCTGGGACAACTTCTCGTCGCAGTCGTACAAGAGCCTGCCCTCGGTGGGCACCATCACCGTCCACCACCCCATCACCGGTGAGCCGCGCCAGTACGTGATGCCGGCCGGCGGGCGGGGTTACATCCGGCCCCCGTCGCTGGTCAGCGTGTGGTCCACCGCCCCCTTCCTGCTCAACAACACGCTCGGGGATTTCTACTGGTCGGGCTCGGTGGCCGACCGCATGAAGTCCTTCGACAGCGGCATCCAGCAGTTGCTGTGGCCGGAAAGGCGCAAGGGCGACCGCAAGTTCATGACCGCGTCCGGCAAGCTGCTGCCCGGCGTCATCGACGTGACGTCCGCCCAGACCTACCTGCGGGTGCCGAAAGGCTACCTGCCCGATTTCCTGCAGCCCCTGGTGAAGCCGCTCGCCAGCCTGGGCTCGCCGCTGTTCGGCGAGGACGGCATCGAGATCGGCCCGCTGCCCACCGGCACGCCGATCAGCCTGGTTTCCAACATGGATCTGGACCAGCATGCCAAGGCGCTGAACGTGCTGCTGAAGGTGCGCGGCGACCTCAATGCCCTGCCCCGGGGAGCGAGCGACGAACAGGCGCGTTCCGCGTTCGCCAACCTGGTGGATCCGCTGCTGGACATCAGCAAGTGCCCGGACTTCGTGGTCAATCGCGGCCACTACTTCGGCACCGACTACTTCAGTGAAGAGCCCGGACTGACGAACGAAGACAAGTGGGCCCTGATCGAATTCCTGAAGACCATGTGAGTCCGGCGCCGCAGGCGGATTCGCGCCATCGCCCGCCGCGGCGCCGCTTCCTGGCGGTGTGCGCGGCGGCGCTGTCGGCCTTCGGCGGCCTGCTGGCCGGCTGTGCCTCCTGGCTCCGTGCGGCGCTGCCGCCGCCCGAGCCGCTCGCCTGCCCGCCTGGCGGCGACGACCAGAGCTTCGACTACATCGTGGTCGGGTCGGGCGCCGGAGGCGGCCCGCTGGCGGCGAACCTGGCCCGTGCCGGCTTCCGTGTCCTGCTGCTGGAAGCCGGCGGCGACGAGGAGCCCTACGATTACCAGGTGCCGGCCTTCCATGCCCGTGCGTCGGAAGACCCCCGCTTCGCCTGGAATTTCTACGTGCGCCACTACGCCGACGAGGCGAGGCAGCGACGGGACGACAAGTACCGCCCGGAAAAGGGGGGCGTGCTCTATCCGCGCGCCGCGACGCTGGGCGGCTGCACCGCCCACAACGCGATGATCCTGATCTCTCCGCAGAACAGCGACTGGGACGGCATCGCCGCACTCACCGGCGACGCCTCGTGGCACAGCGACAACATGCGGCGCTACTTCGAACGCCTCGAGCGTTGCGAGTATGCCGACCCGCGCGATCCCGCCGCCCGTCACGGCTTTCGCGGCTGGCTGACCACCAACGTCGCCGACCCGCTGCTGGTGGCGCGCGATGTCTTCGTGAGCCGCCTGGTGCTCGGCGCGCTGCGGGAATCCCAGCGGCGTCTGAGCAATCCGCTCCTGCGCGCCTTCAAGAAGCTGCGCAGCAACTTCGATCCGAACGACTGGCGCCTGGTCAAGGACGACGTCGTCGGCGTCTGCATGACGCCCATGACCACCCACGAAGGCCGCCGCGTGGGCAGCCGCGAATACGTGCGGCGCGTGATGCAGGCCTGTCCCGGAAAGCTGGTGGTCCGCCAGCACACCCTGGTGACCCGCATCCTGCTCGACGAGGACCGCCGTGCCACCGGCGTGGAATGCCTTGCGGGAGCGCATCTGTACCGCGCCGACCCGAACGCCGCGCCTGCCGCAGCCGGCGAGCGGCTGACGCTTGGCGCGCGGCGCGAGGTGATCCTGTGCGCAGGCGCCTTCAACACGCCGCAACTGCTCATGCTCTCCGGCATCGGCCCCGCAGATGAACTCGCGCGCCACGGCATTGCGGTGAAGGTCGACCTGCCCGGCGTCGGCGAGAGTCTGCAGGACCGCTACGAAGTCTCGGTGGTGAGCCGCATGCGCGGCGACTTCTCGCTGGTCAAGGGGATGAAGTTCCGCCCGCCCGAAGCGGGCGAGGAACCCGACCCACAATTCAAGGAGTGGCTGCAGGGCAAGGGCCCCTACACCACCAATGGCGCCGTGATCGCCATGCTCAAGCGTTCCAGCGAGGACAAGCCGGTGCCCGACCTCTTCCTGTTCGGCCTGCTCGGCTACTTCAACGGCTACTACCCCGGCTACTCGCGCAACATTGCCCGCGGCGAGGACCACTTCACCTGGGCCGTGCTCAAGGCGCACACCCACAATCGCGCAGGACGGGTGAGGCTGCGCTCGGCTGATCCGCGCGACGTGCCGGACATCGACTTCCACTACTTCGACGAAGGCACTCCCGGCGGCGACGATCTCGAGGCCGTGGTCGAAGGGGTGGAGACGGTGCGACGCATGGCGGACGAAGCCGGCGACGTGGTTGGCGAGGAGCTCTACCCGGGCCGCCATGTCACGGGCAAGGACGCCCTGCGCCAGTTCATCCGCGACAATGCCTGGGGACACCACGCCTCGTGCACCTGCCGCATGGGCCCGCCCGACGACCCGATGGCCGTGGTGGACAGCCGCTTCCGCGTGTTAAGGTGCCGGGCCCTGCGCGTGGTGGACGCCTCGATCTTTCCACGCATCCCCGGTTTCTTCATCGTTTCAGCCATCTACATGGCGAGCGAGAAAGCCGCGGACGTCATCATCGAGGATGCCGGCATCCTGCCTGACAGCTTGCGCGCTCACCCTGCAACCTGAACCGGAACGGGATGGACCTCAAGCATTTCGACCTGAACCTGCTGGTCGTGTTCGACCTGTTGCTGAAGGAAAAGAAGGTCTCGGCCGTCGCCGACCTGCTGCGCCCCGCGCGTCGCAAGAACCGAAATTCCATGACTTCCATGCGCACGCCCCGCCTGCAGCCCGCCCTCATCGTCATCCTTTCCGGCGTGGTCGCGGCCATGCACATCGGCAAGATCCCGCCCGCCATCCCGGTGCTGCGCGAGGCGCTCGGCATGTCGCTGGTCGAAGCGGGGTTCCTGCTGTCGATGGTGCAGATGGCCGGCATGCTGATCGGCGTGCTCGCCGGCCTCGCCGCCGATTCGATCGGCGTGCGCCGCAGCATCATCATCGGCCACGCGGTGCTGGCGGCGACCGGCGTGGCCGCCATGTGGGCCCAGCGCCCGTTCGACCTGCTTGCGCTGCGCGGGCTGGAAGGCCTGGGCTTCCTGCTGACGGTGTTGCCCGCTCCCGCCCTCATCCGGCAGCTCGTGCCCCCAGCCCGCCTCGCCCTGTACCTGGGCCTGTGGGGCACCTACATGGGGACCGGCGCAGCGCTGACCCTGCTCGGCGGACCGGTGCTGATGGAAGCCTTCGGCTGGACGCGACTCTGGGGGCTGCTCGGCATCCTTTCCGCGACGGCGGCGCTTGCGGTCGTGTTCCTGGTGCCCTGCGCCAAGCACGCATCTCCCGCCGCGCCGACGGCCGCTCCCGCCGCCAGCGGCGAGCCGTGGTGGGAGCGCCTGCGCATGACGCTCACCAGCGCCGGTCCGTGGCGCATCGCCGTCACCTTCGCGATGTATTCCAGCCAGTGGCTGGCGGTGATCGGCTTCCTGCCCTCGGTGTATGCGCAGGCCGGCATTTCCGGCAAGACGGCCGGCGCGCTGACGGCGCTGGCGTGCCTGATCAACGTGTTCGGCAGCGTCGCGGCCGGACGCCTGCTGCACCGCGGCACCTGCGCCCGCCACCTGCTCTATGTCGGCTTCATCAACATGGCGCTCACCGCCTTCCTCGCCTTCAGCCCGCTGACCGCCGACGCGCCGGTGCTGCGCTATGTCGCGGCCCTGCTGTTCTCCGCGGTGGGCGGACTCATTCCGGGCACGCTGTTTTCGCTGGTCGTGCATGTGGCGCCGAACGCGCGCACCGTGTCGACCACGGTGGGCTGGATGCAGCAGTGCTCGTCCTTCGGCCAGTTCCTCGGCCCGCCCTTCGTCGCCTGGATCGCCGGCCTGTACGGCGGATGGCATCTGACCTGGGTGATCACCGGCATCGCGTCGGTGATCGGCCTGCTGCTCGCCCGGGGCGTCAGGTTCGACCGGTCGTGAGGCGGGAGAAGGCGCAAGACCGGCGCGCCCTCCCCACCCTCGCGCCAGTCAGGAGGCGGCGCGCGCCGCCGCGATCAGCCCCAGCGTCGAGCCGTCATGCTCGCCTGCCGGCCCGCCCGCCATTTCGGCGGCGATGCGGGTCGCGATCTGCTTGCCCAGCTCCACGCCCCACTGGTCGAAGGCGTTGACGCCCCAGATCACGCTCTGCACGAACACCTTGTGCTCGTAGAGCGCGACCAGGGCGCCCAGCGAGCGCGGCGACAGGTCCGGCAGCAGCAGCGTGTTGCTCGGGCGGTTGCCCGGAAAGACACGGTGCGGCACCAGCGCTTCGAGCGCCTCGCCGGCGAGCCCGGCAGCCGACAGCTCGGCGCGCACCTCGTCCGCCGACTTGCCCACCATCAGCGCCTTGCTCTGCGCGATGCAGTTGGCCAGCAGCAGGCGGTGGTGGTCCGCCAGCCCGTGGCTGGCCTTCAAGGCGGCGATGAAATCGACCGGGATCAGGTCGGTGCCCTGGTGCAGCAACTGGAAGAAGGCGTGCTGGCCGTTGGTGCCGGGTTCGCCCCAGATCACCGGGCAGGTGGGCGTGTCGACCGGCTCGCCGTCGCGCGTGACCGACTTGCCATTGCTCTCCATCTCGAGCTGCTGCAGGTAGGCCGGCAGGCGCGCGAGCGCCTGCGCATAAGGTGCGATCGACACGCTGGCCGAGCCGAAGAAGCCCCGGTACCACACGCCCAGCAGGCCGAGGATCACCGGCATGTTGCGTTCGAGCGGCGCCTCGACGAAATGGCGGTCCATCGCGTGCGCGCCGTCGAGCATGGCCTCGAAGCCGTCGCGTCCGACGAAGAGCGCGATCGGCAGGCCCACCGCCGACCACATCGAGTAGCGCCCGCCCACCCAGTCCCAGAAACCGAACATGTTGACCGTATCGATGCCGAAGGCGGCCACGCGCTCGGCATTGGTCGACACCGCGACGAAGTGCTTCGCAACATCCGCCTCGCCGGCGCCACCGGCGAGGAACCAGCGCCGCGCACTGGCGGCATTGGTCATCGTCTCGATGGTGGTGAAGGTCTTGGAGGCGATGATGAACAGCGTGGTGGCGGGCTTCACCTTGCCCAGCACGGCGGCCAGGTGGTCGCCGTCGACGTTCGACACGAAGTGCATGGTGAGGCGCGGATGACCGCAGGCTGCCAGCGCCTGGCAGGCCATCGCCGGGCCGAGGTCCGAGCCACCGATGCCGATGTTGACGATGTCGGTGATCGCCTCGCCGGTGTGGCCGCGCCAGCGCCCGTCGCGCACCGACTCGGCAAAGTCGCCCATGCGCTGCAGCACCTCGCGCACCGCGGGCATCACGTCGCTGCCGTTCACTTCGACCGGCGCGTCGCTGCGGTTGCGCAGCGCCACATGCAGCACCGCGCGATCCTCGGTGTTGTTGATGCGCTGGCCGCCGAACATCGCCACCCTCGCCGCCTCCACGCCGCGTTCGCGCGCGAGTCCGGTCAGCAGCGCCAGGCCGCGCTCGTCGATGCGGTTCTTGGAGTAGTCGAGGAAGAGGCCGGCGCCGCGAATCGAGAAGCGCTCGAAGCGCGCCGGATCGGTGGCGAACAGGCTGCTCATCGGCCGGTCGCCGGTTTCCTCGCGATGCGCGGCGAGCGCGCGCCAGGCGGTGCTTTGGGTGAGCGGGACAGTGGGATTCATGTCATTCCTCGAAGCCGCGGATGCGCTTGTCGCGCAGGGTCTGTTTGGTGCGCTCCAGGCGCTTGATCAGTTCGGGGCCGCTCGCCAGCGCCACGCTCACCGACAGCACGTCGATCAGCGCGAGATGGACGATGCGCGAAGTCATCGGCGCATACACGTCCGGATCCTCGTGCACATCGGCCGCCAGCAGCACGGTGGAGACGCGCGCCAGCGGCGACGCGGTCGCGGTGATCGCGATCACCTCGGCGCCGGCGTCGCGGGCCAGCTCGCAGGCGCGGATCAGCTCGGGAGTGCGTCCGCTGGCGGAAATCGCCACCACCACGTCGCCCGGCTCGAGCAACGTGGCCGCCATGCCCTGGGTGTGCGGATCGCTGTAGGCGACCGCCGGGATGCCGAAGCGGAAGAACTTGTGCTGCGCGTCGCTGGCGACGATACCGGAGTTGCCGACGCCATAGAATTCCATGCGCCCCGCCCGCGTGATGACCTCCACCGCCCGCCCCAGCCGTGCCGGATCGAGCTGGTTGCGCACGTTCATCAGCGCGGCGATGCTGCGATTGAACACCTTGGGCGCGACTTCCTCCAGCGAGTCGTCCGGCCCCACGTCCCCATGCACGTAGGGTACGCCGCTGGCGAGGCTCTGCGCCAGGCGCAGCTTGAAATCCTTGAAGCCGGGGAAGCCCACCGCGCCGACGAAGCGCGCCACCGTCGGCTGGCTCACGCCCACCCGGTAGGCCAGTTCCGCGATCGAGATGCTGAGGACTTCATTCGGTTTCGCGAGCACGAACTCGCCCACCGCGCGCTCCGACTTGCGCAGCTCGGGCAGGCTGGCGCGGATGCGGGCCAGCAAGGGGTTGGCCTCGGCGGCGTCCGCGCCGGCGGCCGGAACCGCTGCGACGATGTGATCTTCCATACCTGTTGTCATTTCGCTTTCCTCGACCATGCTACTCAGTCGGGCTGAAGAATACCCGCAAAGGGGCCGCCGTCTGGCGCAGCAGCGCTGCGATCGGCAAGGCCCGCTCGTCCGTGTTGTGCAAACCGGCGCGCTCGAGCAGCGCGCGCTTGCGCTCACCGGTGATCTGCAGCACCAGATTGCGCGCATTCTGCAGCGCCGCAAGACTCAATGTGATGCGCGCGTGCGGCGCCGACGCCGGATGGGTCGCTGCCACCGTCGGCGCGCCGGGCGCGAGCAGCGCGGCAAGCTCGTCGCCCCCCGGGAAGAGCGAAGCGAAATGCCCATCCTCGCCCATGCCCAGCACCACCGCGTCGAACGGACGGCGCAGGCTGTGCAGCCGTTGCTCGCAGGCAGCCAGGCCCTGTTCCGCCCCGGGTTCACCGCCGAACAGCGGCACGAAGTTCGCCGCCGCGGCGGCCCCTTGCAGCAGATTCTCCCTGACCACGCGCGCATTGCTGTCGGCGTGGTCGGCCGGCACCCAGCGCTCGTCGACCAGCGACACCAACACGCGCGACCAGTCGAGCCTGCGCTGCGACAGCGCGCGCAGGAAGGGAACCGGGCTGCGACCGCCCGACACCAGCAGGCTGGCATCGCCACGCTGCCACAGGCCGAGGCGCAGCATCGCGGCCACCGAATCCGCGAGCGCCGAAGCCATGGATCGCCCGTCGTCGAACACGCTCTGCTCGACATGCGACGGCAGTCGGAGATCGATCGTCGTCGCCATCATCATGAGTCCTGCAGCCAGCTCAGGCCGTCACGGCCCAGCAGCGCGCTCGACGACGCTGGGCCCCAGGTGCCGGCGGTGTAGGTGCGCGGCGCCGTCGGATCACGCTCCCAGCCTTCGAGGATGGGTTCGATCCAGCGCCAGGCGGCGTCGAGTTCGTCGCGCCGCATGAACAGCGTCAGCTTGCCGCGGATCACGTCCATCAGCAGGCGTTCGTAGGCGTCCCACTGGCGCGTGCCGTAGGTCTCGGCAAAGTCCAGGTTGAGCTTCACCGGCCGCACCTGCATCTCGTCGCCGGGCACCTTGGCCATCAGGTGCAGCTCCAGCCCCTCGTCGGGCTGCAGCCGGATGACGAGCCGATTGGGCACGCGTTCGCCGGTCACCGACGGAAAGAGCGCATGCGGCACGTCGCGAAAGTTGACCACAATCTCTGCCAGGCGCTCCTGCATGCGCTTGCCGGTGCGCAGGTAGAAAGGCACGCCGGCCCAGCGCCAGTTGTTGAGTTCCGCCTTCAGCGCGACGAAAGTCTCGGTGCGGCTGCCGGCAGGAATGCCGGGCTCCTCCAGGTAGGCGGGCACCGGCTGGCCGTCGATCGCACCGGCGCGGTACTGGCCGCGCACGGTGCGCAGCGCGACGTCCTCGGCCTGCATCGGCCGCAGCGAACGCAGCACCTTGAGCTTTTCGTCGCGCATCGCGTCCGGATCGATGCTCGACGGCGGTTCCATCGCGACGATGCACAGCAGTTGCAGCAGGTGGTTCTGCACCATGTCGCGCAGCGCGCCGGTGTTGTCGTAGAACTCGCCCCGCCCCTCCACGCCGACCGTCTCGGCGAGCGTGATCTGCACGTCGCGTACGCAGGCCCGGCTCCACAGCGGTTCGAACAGCACGTTGCCGAAGCGCAGCGCGATGAGGTTCTGCACCGTTTCCTTACCGAGGTAATGGTCGATGCGGTAGATCTGGTCCTCGCGAAAGACCGCGCCGACCTGCTCGTTGATGCGGCGCGCCGACGCCAGGTCGCGGCCCAGCGGCTTTTCCAGCACGACGCGGCTGTCGGCCGTCACCAGGCCGGCGGCACCGAGGTTCTCGCAGATCGACGCGAACAGGGCGGGCGCCGTCGCGAGGTAGAACACCCTCACCTTGGCCGGCTCGTTGGCCAGCAGCGCGGCGAGGCGCTGGTAATCGCCGGCCTCGCGCGCATCGAGGGCGACATAGTCCAGGCAGGCAGCGAAGTCGGACCATGCGGCTTCGTCGAAATCGCCGGCGGCGACGAACTTGCGCGCCTGGGCTTCGACATTGGCCAGATAGGCATCGCGCGTCTGCGTCTCGCGCCCCACGCCGATGATGCGCCAGCGGTTGCGTTGCGGATCGGCGGCACTGTCGCGGTGGCGGTAATACAGCGCGGGCAGCAGCTTGCGCATGGCCAGATCGCCGCTGCCGCCAAAGAGAATCAGGTCGAAGGCATCGAGGGGGATCACGTTTGAACCTCGTTCGGTGTGTAGGACAGCATCGGGCGGCATGGCGCCGTGCCTGCCAAAAACGTTTTCTGCCGGGCTTGTAGTAACGCTACATCGAATTAAAAACTCCAGGATGTAGCAAGTCAACAGAAATATTCACATCACCTCTTCGCAGCGGAACATCCCACGATTCCCAGACAGAGGCCCCGCGAACTCACTTATTCTCATCGTCAGCCCAAACCGCGCGCTTAAATTCAAGACCTACACGCGGGCAATATGTTCTTTTCCTCCAAAAGAGCTTGCAATTCTATTTGTAGTAATTCTACACTTTGACCATCACAAGGCGTCGAGACCCCTGTCCGGTCCTTCGGCTACACCCGGCCACTCAAGGAGGCTTCATGTCCGTCCATCCCGTCCTCGATCGCGTCACCACACGCATCCGCTCGCGCAGTGCGGCGTCCCGCGCCGCCTACCTGGAGCGCATCGATGCCGCCGCGCGTCGCGGCGGCGCTGCCCGTGCCCACGTGTCGTGCGCCAACCAGGCGCATGCGTATGCGGCGTTCGCACCGAACGAAAAGCTGGTGCTGCGCGAGGCCCGACTGCCCAACCTGGCGATCGTGTCGGCCTATAACGACATGCTGTCGGCGCACCAGCCCTTCGAGCGCATGCCGGCGCTGATCAAGGAAGCAGCGCGCGGTGCGGGCGCCATCGCACAGTTCGCCGGTGGCGTGCCGGCAATGTGCGACGGCATCACCCAGGGCGACGCCGGCATGGAGCTGTCGCTGTTCTCGCGCGACGTGATCGCGATGGCTACCGCGGTGGCCCTGTCGCACAACGTCTTCGACGGCACGCTGTGCCTGGGCGTGTGCGACAAGATCGTGCCCGGCCTGCTGATCGGCGCCCTGCAGTTCGGCCACCTGCCGACGATCTTCGTGCCCGCCGGGCCGATGACGAGCGGCCTCGCCAACGACGACAAGGCGCGCGTGCGCCAGCTCTTCGCCCAGGGCCTCGCCAGCCGCGAGGAACTCCTGCAGGCCGAGATGGCCGCCTACCACGGTGCGGGCACCTGCACCTTCTACGGCACCGCCAACAGCAACCAGATGCTGATGGAGGTGATGGGCCTGCACTTGCCCGGCACTGCCTTCATCAACCCGGGCAACAACCTGCGCGACGGCCTGACCAAGGCGGCGGCGCAGCGCCTGGCCGCCATCACCCGGCTCGGCAACGACTACCTGCCGATCGGCCGCATCGTCGACGAGCGTGCGATCGCCAACGCCATCGTCGGCCTGCTCGCCACTGGCGGCTCGACCAACCACACCATCCACCTCGTCGCCATCGCGGCGGCGGCGGGCATCCACATCGACTGGAACGACTTCGACGAGCTGTCGAGCGTGGTGCCGCTGCTGACCCGCATCTATCCCAACGGCAGTGCCGATGTGAACCACTTCCACGCCGCGGGCGGCATGGGCTTCCTGATCCGCGAGCTGCTAGGCGCCGGCCTGCTGCACCCGGACGTGATGACGGTGATGGGCGCGGGCCTCGACCACTACACGCAGGAACCGTGGCTCGACGGCGAGCGCGTCGCCTGGCGCTCCGCCACCCCGACCAGCCTCGACCCGGCGGTGCTGCGCCCGGCGACCGAGCCGTTCAGCGCCGATGGCGGCCTGAAGCTGCTGGCGGGCAAGCTCGGCCGCGCGGTGATCAAGATCTCCGCGGTGAAGCCTGCGCACCGCGTCGTCGAAGCGCCGGCGATCGTGTTCGATCACCAGGACGACGTGATCGCCGCCTTCAAGCGCGGCGAGCTGGCACGCGACTTCGTCGCCGTCGTGCGCTTCCAGGGCCCGCGCGCCAACGGCATGCCCGAGCTGCACAAGCTCACCCCGACGCTGGCGGTGCTGCAGGACCAGGGCCATCACGTTGCCCTGGTGACCGACGGCCGCATGTCGGGCGCCTCCGGCAAGGTGCCGGCCGCCATCCACGTGACGCCGGAGTGCGTCGCCGGCGGACCGCTCGGCCGCGTGCGCAGCGGCGACCTCATCCGCCTCGATGCCGAGGCGGGCGTGCTTGACGTGCTGGTCGACGCCGACGAATGGGCACGGCGCGAGCTTGCCACCGCCGATCTCGGCGCCAATCAGCACGGCGTCGGCCGCGAGCTGTTCGTGAATGCGCGTGCCAATGCCACCGGCGCCGAACAGGGCGCGAGCACTTTCGGCGCCACCCTTCCCGGCCCGCTGCCGACGAACTGATCACCACGACCACACCGTCAGATCTCACCGAACACCCGCCCCGGAGAAGACATTCATGGACATCCCCACCCTGCTCGCCACCAGCCCCGTCATGCCCGTCATCGTGCTCGAGCGCGTTGCCGATGCCGTGCCCCTCGCGCGTGCGCTCGTCGCCGGCGGCATCCGCGTGCTCGAAGTGACGCTGCGCACCGCGGCCGGTCTCGACAGCATCCGCGCCATCCGCGCCGAAGTGCCCGAGGCCCTGGTCGGCGCCGGCACGGTGGTCACGCCGGCCGACATGGCAGCCGCAGTCGCCGCGGGCGCCACCTTCACCGTCAGCCCAGGTGCTTCGGCCGATCTGCTGCGCGCCGGTCGCGAGGCGGAGGTGCCGCTGCTGCCCGGCGTGATGACGCCGTCGGACGTGATCAACGCACTCGCCGCCGGCTACACCGAGATGAAGCTTTTCCCGGCGGCGCAGGCCGGCGGCATCGGCATGCTGAAGGCGCTGTCCGGCCCCTTCCCGCAGGTGCGCTTCTGCCCCACCGGCGGCATCGACGCCGCCAGCGCGCCCAACTTCCTCGCGCTGCGCAACGTCGCCTGCGTCGGCGGCTCCTGGCTCACGCCGGCCGACCGCGTGCGTGCCGGCGACTGGGCGGCGATCACCGAACTGGCGCGCGCCGCTGCAGCGCTGCGCCCGGCGGCCTGAGGCGGATGGACATGCTCGAGGCCCCGCCCATGGACAGCCCGCCGATCGTGCTACTCCCGGTGCCACTCCCCGTGCCACTCCCTGCGCCGCAGCCCGCGCCAACCCGCGCACCGGCGTTCCGCGTGCAGCGCACCGATTTCGCCGGCATCGATGCCGTCGCGCTGACCGGGGGACGGAGCGGCAGCCGTGCGGTGTTCGCGCTGCGCGGTGCGACCCTGCTGGCATGGGAGGTCGTTGATGGCGGCGACACGGTGGCGCTGACCGACGGCTATCGCGACGCGGCCGAACTGGACAGCCAGGACGGCGTGCGCAACGGCGTGCTCGCCCCCTTCACCAACCGTATCGCCGATGCCCGCTATAGCTTCGACGGGCGCGACCACGATCTGCTGCCGGGCATTTCGACGGCCGCCGGGCGCGTCGTCTACCACGGCTTCCTGCGCGACATGGCCTTGCGGGTGATCGACACACGCGAATCCGACACCGGGGCGGAAGTGCTGTTCAGCGGCGCCATCGAGCCCGAGGACCACGCTGGCTACCCGTTCGCGCTCGCGCTCACCGTGCGCGTGCGCTTCAGCGCGACGGGCCTCGGCTTCGTCGTGACGGCGACCAACGTCGGTGAGCAGGCAGCGCCCTATGCTGCGGGCTGGCATCCGTATTTCCGCCTGGGCGAGGCCCCCATCGACACCCTCGAGCTGACCGTGCCCGCGACGCGCAGCATCGTCACCGACAGCAGGCTGCTGCCGCTGCCAGGCGCGGCCGCCCGCAGCCCGGTCGCCGACGGGCCGCTGCCGGACTTCCGTGTCGCCCGCGTACTGGGACGGGACGTAATCGACGGCTGCTACGCCGGCCTCATCCCCGACGGCGACGGCCTGGTGCGCAGCCGCCTGCGCGATCCGGCGAGCGGACGCCAGCTCTCCGTGTGGCAGCGCGGCGGCCTCGTGCATGTGTTCACCGGCGACACCCTGGCGCGCGATCCGCGTCGTGCGCTCGCCATCGAACCGGTCGAGACGATGACCGACGCCTTCAATCGCGCCGACTGTACGGCCGCGCTGCGTCTGGCCCCCGGCCAGTCGCGCAGCTTCGCCTTTGGTGCGGAGTTCGTCGCGGCGACACCGACCAGCCCCCCTTCCGACACCCCCTGCGCCACTGCGGTGGCAAGCGGGCCTCATGAACAGACAAAAGGAGTGAGACACCCATGAACGCGAAGGACTTCCCCGCCACCGCCAACCCCGGCCAGACCCCGCTGCACGCCGGGCTTCAGGCCCTGTTCCCGACCGAGGCCGACATCCCCGCCGAGTGCCGCGTGCTGGCCCCGCTGCACCAGCGCTCCATCCTGCTCAACGGCGAGATGCAGATCTGGAAGGGCGACACGCGCGCGGTGCATTCGCCGGTTTCCATCCGCGACGCGGACGGCCGCCTGACCCCGGTCGAACTGGGCAGCTTCCCGGTCACCGGCACCAACGAGGCCGATGCCGCGATCGGCGCCGCATCGGCCGCCTACGACAACGGCCGCGGCCAGTGGCCGACGATGTCGGTGGCCGAGCGCATCGCCTGCGTCGAGAACTTCACCAACCAGATCGTCGCCCGCCGGCGCGAGGTGGTGAACCTCATCATGTGGGAGATCGGCAAGAGCCTGGCCGATTCCGAGAAGGAGTTCGACCGCACGATCGACTACATCAAGGCGACCATCGCCGAGCTGAAACGCCTGGACAACGACAACTCCCGCTTCCAGATCGTCGACGGCACGATCGCGCAGATCCGCCGCTCGCCGCTGGGCATCGTGCTGTGCATGGGTCCGTACAACTACCCGATGAACGAGACTTTCTGCACCCTGATCCCGGCGCTGATCATGGGCAACGTGGTGCTGTTCAAGCCGCCGCGCTTCGGCGTGCTGCTCTACTACCCGATGCTGGAGGCCTTCCGCAGCGCCTTCCCGGCCGGCGTGATCAACATCGTGTATGGCCAGGGCAACGTCGTGGTGCCGCACATCATGAGTTCCGGCAAGGTGAACGTGCTGGCACTGATCGGCACCAGCAAGGTCGCCGACCAGTTGAAGAAGGCCCACCCGAAGACCAACCGCCTGCGCGCGGTGCTCGGCCTGGAGGCGAAGAACGCCGCCATCATCCTGCCGGACGCCGACATCGAGCTGACGGTGAAGGAATGCATCGCCGGGTCGCTGTCCTTCAACGGCCAGCGCTGCACCGCGATCAAGATGATCCTGGTGCACCAGGCCATCGCCGACCAGTTCCTGCGCCGCTTCTGCGAGGAGATCGGCAAGCTGAAGATCGGCATGCCGTGGGAAAAGGGCGTGACGATCACGCCGCTGCCCGAGATGGCCAAAGTCGCCTACATGGACGAATGCATCGCCGACGCGGTGGCCAAGGGCGCCAGGGTGCTCAACGACGGCGGCGGCAACTCGGTCGGCACGCTGTTCAACCCGGCGGTGGTGTTCCCGGTGCGCGAGGGCATGAAGCTGTACCGCGAGGAGCAGTTCGGTCCGGTGATCCCGGTGGCGCCGTTCGAGGACATCGAGACCGCGCTCGACTACGTGATCACTTCCGACCACGGCCAGCAGGTGTCGATCTTCGGCACCGACCCCGACCAGATCGCCAGCCTCGTCGATCCGCTGGTGAACCAGGTGTGCCGGGTGAACCTGAACGCGCAATGCCAGCGCAGCCCGGACGTGTTCCCCTTCGCCGGGCGCAAGGATTCGGCCGAAGGCACGCTGTCGGTGCATGACGCGCTGCGTTCCTTCTCGATCCGCACCATGGTCGCCGCCAGGCAGACCGAAGCCTCAAAGAAGCTGCTCGACAGCATCGTGCTCGGCAACAAGTCGAACTTCGTGAACACGCGCTTCATACTCTGATGATGGAAAGAGAATCCATGCACGCCATTTCCTCCATCGAAGCTCTCGAAATCCTCGACTCGCGCGGCAACCCCACGCTGCGCGCCACCGTCCGTCTCGAATCCGGCCACCGCGGCACTGCCGCCGTGCCCTCGGGCGCATCCACCGGCAGCCGCGAAGCGCTCGAGCTGCGCGACGGCGACCCGGCGCGCTTTGGCGGCAAGGGCGTCATGCAGGCGCTCGCCAACGTCGAAGGTCCGATCGCCGCCGCGCTGGCCGGCCACGATGCCGGCGACCAGGCCGCCATCGACGCCCTGCTGTGCGAGCTCGACGGCAGTGCCGACAAGTCCCGCCTCGGCGCCAACGCGCTGCTCGCGGTGTCGCTCGCCACCGCGCACGCCGCAGCCTCCGCACGGAACCTGCCGCTGTACCGGCATCTGGGCGATGCCGGGCGCGGCTTCGAACTGCCGGTGCCGCTGATGAACGTCATGAACGGCGGCGCGCACGCCAACAACAGCCTGGACATCCAGGAGTGCATGATCGTGCCGCACGGCTTCGAGCGCTTCGGCGATGCGCTGCGTGCCGGGGTCGGCGTGTTCCACGCGCTGCGCGCGCTGCTGGACAGGAAGGGCTTTCCGACCTCGGTGGGCGACGAAGGCGGCATCGCGCCCAATGTCAGCGGCACGCGCGAGGCGCTGGATCTCATCCTCGAGGCGATCGAGCGTGCCGGCTACCAGCCCGGCAGGCAGATCGCGCTCGCCCTCGACTGCGCCGCCTCCGAGTTCCACCACGACGGGGAGTACCGCCTGCAGGGCGAAGGCAAGACCTTCAACCGCGCGAGCTTCTGCTGCTACCTCGCCGATCTGGTGAACGACTACCCGATCGTCAGCATCGAGGACGGCATGGCCGAAGACGACTGGACCGGCTGGGGCTGCCTCACCGATCGCCTCGGCCGCCGCACGCAACTGGTGGGCGACGACCTGTTCGTGACCAACACCGCGATCCTCGCCGCCGGCATCGAAAAGGGCGTCGCCAACGCCATCCTGATCAAGCCCAACCAGATCGGCACGCTGAGCGAAACGCTGGCCGCGATGGAAATGGCGCGCAAGGCCGGCTATGCCTCGATCGTGTCGCACCGCTCGGGCGAGACTTCGGACACCACCATCGCCGACCTCGCGGTGGCCACCGCCTGCGGCCAGATCAAGACCGGCTCGGCGAGCCGCTCCGACCGCGTCGAGAAATACAACCGCCTGCTCGCCATCGAGCGCGAGCTCGGCGCCGCGGCCCGCTTCGCCGGCTCGCGCGCCTTCGGCAGCCGCTGAGCGCGGCCCCGTTTCCACAGACCGGCACCTCATCGGCGTTCCTCCCTCGCGCTCCGGTGCCGGTTTGCCTTTTACACCCGGCGCGCCGCGCGCCCCCTGGGATGCCCGGAGAACGCGGCGCGCGCCTTAAGGAGATTCAACATTGGAACCTGACAAGGACCAGGCCCTGCGCGACGACGTGCGCCTGCTCGGACGGCTGCTAGGCGAGACCGTGCGCGAGCGCGAAGGCGATGTCGTGTTCGACACGATCGAACGCATCCGGCGCGATTCCATCCGGTTCCGGCGCGACGACGATCTCGCTGACCGTGCCGAGCTCGAGACCACGCTCGATGCGCTGTCGCCCGCGGACACGCTGCACGTGGTGCGGGCATTCAGCTATTTCTCGCATCTGGCCAACCTTGCCGAGGACCAGCACCACATCCGCCGCTCGCGCGCCCACCTGGCCGCCGGTTCGGCGCCGCGCGAGGGCAGCCTCGCACACGCGCTGCGGCGCGCCTTCGATGCGGGCATGGATGCCGCCGGCCTGAGCGAATTCCTCTCCTCGGCGCTGATCGTGCCGGTGCTCACCGCCCACCCGACCGAGGTCCAGCGCAAGAGCATCCTGAACTGCCAGACTGCCATCGCGCGCCTGCTGGACGAACGCGACCGCCTGGCGCTGACGCCCGAAGAGCAGCGCGACAACGATGACGCGCTGCGCCGCGGCGTGCTGACGCTATGGCAGACGCGCATGCTGCGGCCGGCCAAGCTGTCGGTGATGGACGAGGTCGCCAACGGCCTGAGCTATCACGACACCACGTTCCTGCGCGAGATTCCGCGCCTGTACGCGACCATCGAGGACGAACTGGCCGCGCGTGACGAAGGCCTGGCCAGCCGCGAGCTGCCTGCCTTCCTGAAGGTGGGGAGCTGGATCGGCGGCGACCGCGACGGCAACCCCTTCGTCACCGCGCCCATGCTGGAACGCGCGCTCGCCATGCAGTGCGAGCGCGCGCTGGACTTCTACCTCGACGAGTTGCAGATCCTCGCCTCGCAGCTCTCGCTGGCCTCGCAACTGGTCACGGTGTCCGACGAATTGATGGCTCTCGCCGCCGCCTCGCCGGACCGTTCGCCACATCGCAGTGACGAACCGTATCGCCGCGCACTGACCCATGTACGCGCGCGGCTTGCCACCACCCGCCTGCGGCTGCTGGGCGGCGCTCCGGCCGATACCGACCTGGGGCCGGCGCCTGCAGCCGTCGAGCCCTACGACAGCGCGGACGCGCTCGCCGCCGACCTCGCCATCGTGCATCGCTCGCTCGTCGCCAACGGCTCGGCGGGCCTTGCGCGCGGCCGGCTGCGGCGCATCCGGCGGGCGGTCTCGGTGTTCGGCTTCCACCTCGCGCCGATCGATCTGCGCCAGAACGCCGAGGTGCATGAGCGCACCGTGGCGGAGCTGCTGGAGGTCGCCCATCCCGGCACTCGCTACCTCGATCTCGACGAGGCGGGCCGCATCGCCCTGCTGAGCGAGGAACTCGCCAGCCCGCGGCCGCTGCAGTCGCCGCATGTGGCCTACTCCGACGAGACCGCGGACGAACTGGCCATATTCCGCGCCGCCGCCCAGGCGCACCGGCACTACGGCGCAACCTCGGTGCCCAACTGCATCATCTCCAAGGCGGCCGAGGTGTCGGATCTGCTGGAAGTCGCCGTGCTGCTGAAGGAAGCGGGCCTGCTCGATGCGCGCAGCGACACCCTGGCGGTCAACGTCATCCCGCTGTTCGAGACCGTCGCAGACCTGAAGGCGAGCGGCGCGGTGATGGACCGTCTGCTGGCACTGCCGGCCTGGCAGCGGCTGCTACCTTCGCGCGAACGCACGCAGGAGGTCATGCTCGGCTATTCGGACTCCAACAAGGACGGCGGCTTCCTGACCTCGGGCTGGGAGCTGTACAAGGCCGGGAGCGCGCTGGTGGAAGTCTTCCGCCGCCATGGCGTGCGTCTGCGCCTGTTCCACGGCCGCGGCGGATCTGTCGGGCGCGGTGGCGGGCCGAGCTACCAGGCCATCCGCGCCCAGCCGGGCGGCGCGGTGCAGGGCCAGATCCGCCTCACCGAACAGGGCGAAGTCATCGCCACCAAGTACGGCAACGCGGAAGTGGGCCGCCGCAATCTCGAAGTGCTGGTGGCGGCGACGCTGGAAGCGAGCCTCTTCCCCGGTGCCGGATCGGCGCCTCCGGCCGCGTTCCTCGCGACCATGGACGAGCTGTCGGCCGATGCCTTCCGCGCCTATCGCGGCCTGGTCTATGAGACCGAGGGCTTCGAGCGCTATTTCCGCGAATCGACCATCGTCGACGAGATCGGCCGGCTCAACATCGGCTCGCGACCGGCGTCGCGCAAGAAGAACGCCTCGATCGAGGATCTGCGCGCGATTCCCTGGGTGTTCAGTTGGTCACAGTGCCGGCTGATGCTGCCGGGCTGGTTCGGCTTCGGCGCGGCGGTCACGGCCTACCGGGACAGGCACGGGGCCGATGGGCTCGCGCGCCTGCAGGCAATGCACCGCGAGTGGCCCTTCTTCGCCACGCTGCTGTCGAACATGGACATGGTGCTGGCCAAGAGCGACATCGCCATCGCCAGCCGCTATGCGGAGCTGGTGCGCGACGCGACGCTGCGCGAGGCGATCTTCACGCGCATCCGTGCCGAGCACGAAGCCACCATGTCCTCGCTGCTCGCCATCACCGGGCAACGGGAACTGCTCGATGGCAATCCGCTGCTCCAGCGCTCGATCCGCAACCGCTTCCCCTACCTCGACCCGCTCAACCACGTGCAGGTCGAGCTGCTGCGTCGCCGGCGCGATTGTGACGGCCACGGCGGCGACGACGACAACGACGAGCACGTTGGACGCGGCATCCACCTGTCGATCAACGGCATCGCCGCCGGACTCAGGAATAGCGGCTAGGCCCGGTGCCGGCCCACGAGCGCCGGCACCTCGCCACAGCAACGCGGGCGCAGCCCGAAGGCCGCGCCCGCGTGCCGGTTTCCCGCGCACAAACGTCGACTTCCCGTCCCGCTCCGGCGAAACTTGTGTCTGTCCGCACGGACCAATAAAGGGCAGGCTCTTGCAATCTGCAACCGCCGCCCTCATCTGACACGAGTTTCCGTACATCCAAAGCTCATTCGCTCACGGTTCGACCGAGACTCGACAGCAACGGCGCCCGGCCCTGGCGGGCCCGCCGCAGTCGAGCACGCGAACCGGAATCCCAAGACTGGAGAACAAGACATGCGCCAAGCCGAGCGTGCCATTTTCGATCTGCGCCGCGGACTTCCCGTCCTGCTGCGCGATACCGCCGGCGACACGCTGGTGCAGGCGGTCGAGGGCCTGCACGACGAAGCCCTGGCGGCACTGCAGGCGCTCGCCGGGTCCGATGCGGAACTGATCCTGAGCCGCCACCGCATGGCCGCGATGGGCCATAAGGAAGGCCCCGACGTCGTCGCGCTCACCTTGCCCGTGCCACCGGACTGCGACAGGCTGCGCGAACTGGCCTGCAAGCGCGGCGCACAGTTGCCGGATGCGACCCGCCATACCGCCGGCTCTGCTGCCCAACGTGCGGCGATCAGGCTGCTCGGTCGAGCCCAGTTGATTCCTGCAGCCGTCGCCTGCTCCGTGGGCGCCGGCTGCGCGGATGCGGTCGCCGCGGCGGTGGCGAGTGGCGATCTGCTCGCAGTCAGCGCAGCCGAAGCGCTGCGCCTGTGCGAGAGCGGTTCCGGCACCCTGACGCGGATCAGTGAGGCACGCGTGCCGCTGGCCGAAGCCGAGAATAGCCGCTTCGTGCTGTTCCGCGAGGCCGACGGCGTGCATGAACACGTCGCCATCGTGATCGGCGATGCCTCGAAGTGGCAGGACGCGGTGCCGGTGCGCCTGCATTCCTCCTGCCTCACCGGCGACCTGTTCGGCAGCCTGCGCTGCGACTGCGGCGAGCAGTTGCGGCGCGGCGTGGCGGCGATCAACGCGAAGGGCGGCGGCGTGCTGCTGTACCTGTCGCAGGAAGGGCGCGGCATCGGCCTTGCCAACAAGCTGCGCGCCTATGGCCTGCAGGATCAGGGCCTGGACACGATCGACGCCGACCAGGTCATCGGCTTCTCGAAGGACGAGCGCAACTTCCGCATCGCCCACGACATGCTGCAACAGCTCGGCATCCACAAGGTGAAGCTGCTCACCAACAATCCGAGCAAGGTCGAAGCCCTGCAGCGCGCCGGCATCAACGTGGTGGCGCGCGAAGCCATCTACGGCGAAGTCACCGCGCAGAACCAGCGCTACCTGCAGACCAAGGCCAATCGCCACGGCCACTGGCTGCACGATCTGCTGGGCGAACAGGACGAACCCGAATCGGGCGAGCCCGAGCGCCTGCCCTCGCCCGGCGCGGTGAGTCGGGCCTGAAGCTCACGTCGGGGAGCAAAGGTGGCGATGCGCCAGGCACGCCACTGGTCCCCCACTGGCGCCTCCTCCACACCGCCCGCATCAGGCCGGATGCATCAGCACGGTTCCCAGCGCGGACCGTGCTCGGCCAGGGCCGAGAGGTCGAAGTCTGCCGCCTCCTCGATGACGCGTGCCAGCGTCGCCGCAAAATGATCGACAAGCCGCGCACCCAGCGCGGCATCCGCGAGCATGGCGTTGCCGACCACTCCGGCCGGATTGAGATCCTGTGCCATCCAGCCGAAACCCGCCTGCCCGCCCGGGCGCAGCACGCGCCCAGCGATCTCGAGATCCTCGCCGAGCGAATGGAAATTGCCGAGGGCCTCTGTGCGAACCTTGTGCGGCGCCAGATGCAGCATCATCGCCGTCTCCAGCGCGCCGCCGTGAATTCCATGGCGCAGCTCCGCTGCCGGAATCGCGTCCGGCGGTGGCGCAAAGCGCAGGTAGTTTGCACGCACCACCAGCATGCGTCGGTCAGCACGCAGCTTGAGTGCGGCCAGATCGACGATCGGGCTGTTGCCGCCGTGGCTGTTGAACAGCACCAGGCGGCGGATGCCCGCCCGCCGCACGCTTTCGCCCAGTTCGACGGCGCCTGCGAGCGCGGTCTCCGGCGTGAGGCTCAACGTGCCGGGGAAAGCCGTGTGCTCCAGGCTCAGCCCGACGCAAAGCGGCGGCAGCACGCACCACGCCAGACTTGCCCGCAAGCACGACCGCGCCGCGCACAGCAGGCCGAGCGCGATGTCCAGATCGGTCGACAATGGCAGATGCTCGCCGTGCTGCTCGATGGCCGCCAGCGGCAGCACCGCCACCGCATCGTCTGCCGCAAGCTGGCCGATCTGGCGTGGGGTAAGCGCCTGCCACCAGGGCAGTGCGTCGTCGAAGTTCATGAGTCGCTCCTCGGGTCTTACGGGACACGGATGATCGGCGCGTGCCGTGTTCGAAAGCGCCGACGCTTGCCGCGCAATCGCGCTACTGCCGCGTTGCGAACCAACGCCACGGCAGGCTGTCCCTGCAGTGACGAAAGTGCGCCCACAACGCCAACCTGCCCTTGCACCTTCGCACCGTGCCTGTCGTGACTTTTGTCAATGCCAAGCCGGCTTGGTGAAGGTATAAGTTTGGCCGAACCTACCGGATCCCAACTGCCGATCGATCCCGACACCCGATGAAAAGTCACGTGACCGAGAATATCCTGCCCGCCAATCCCCGCTTTCATGTTCCCCGCGGCGACGGGATGTTTCAGCCCATTCCTTTCCTCTTCGTCACCGAGCGCATGCAGCAGGAAATCCTGCATGAGCGCGAGGCCATCCTGAATGCGCTGCCCTCGCGCGGCCGCGAGCAACAGGCGAAGATCTTCGCACGCTACGATCCGAAGTCGAGCTTCGACGCCTTCCAGGGCATCCTGCATCTGTTCGGCGTCGAGCGCAGCCGCACCTGACTCGGCTGCGAGGCCGGGCGCAAGCGGTCTGGCTCATTCCAGCCAGCGGAGCACCATGCGGGCACCGCCACCGGGCTTCAGGTTCACCCAGTGCTCCTGGGCGCGACCGTCATAGGTCGCGGTGACGCGGTAGCGACCGGCCAATGCCACATCGACGAGGCCGATCGGCCCGCAATCCGCTTCGGCGCGAAGATCGCGCAGCGGATCGTCAACGCGTGTGTGAACATCGGCCAGAAAGCCACCGTCGATGCTCACGAACTGGATCATCAGCGCGTGCGAAGCCCCCTCAGCGCGCATTCGCGCGGCTTCATCCTCGCCGATGCCGCCGCATTCGATGGCGATCGGCGCCCCCGCCACGTGCTCCCGCGCAAAGGCCTGTCCGTGCAAGGTGCCAAAGGCCACGCCCGCCACAGCCAGCAAGCGCGCCACCCGACGCATGCCGTGAATTCGATCCTGCATGATTCTCCTCCAGTGCCTGCATTCGACATCCATATCATCATGATGCCGCGCCACGGTCGGCAGCGCAGCAAGCGACTTTCGCGCTGCAGAACAACCCGCAGTTCTGGCCCAGGCGGGCTGCCATGGCACGCATGGCAGCGGTAGAATGCCACGACGGCGCGAGAAGGCTGCGCCTGCCAGTCGGGCGGCGCGAAATCATCGCAAAATGACGTCCCGCTGCGCGCGCGTTAGATCCTCGCATCCCCGCTTCACCTTGCCTCCTCCTGAAGCGACAAGGCCCTGTTTCAAGCTTCAGACCCACCTATTTTCGCGGCCCGCGGCAGCATCTCGCCGCGGGCAGTCGTAGATCATTTCTGATCAGACCACCATGCCATCCCGCGCCAGTCCTTCCCTGAGTGAATACTCCCTCGAACAGCTCGAGGTGTTGCTCCAGGAAATCAAGTCCACAATCGCCGACAGGGAGGCGACGCCCGCGATCACTCCGCCCCTGCCCCCATCGGCGCCCGAGCCCCCATCGGCGCCCCAGCCTCCATCGGCGCCCCAGCCTCCATCGGCGCCCCAGCCTCCATCGGCGCCGGAGCTTCCATCTGCGCCCGCGCTCCCTCCGCCGCATCCGCAGGCCGCAGAAATCCGCTACATGCATCCCGCAAACCGCAACATGGCCTGGTCCGGCGAAGGCCTCCAGCCAGAATGGATCGACGCCTATCTCGCCCAGGGCGGCTCATGGATCGCACTGCGCAACACCGCGGAGAAACTCGCGCCGCGCAAGCGCTGAGTGCCCACTGCACCGCCCCTGGCGTCACCGAATTGAAACGCCGCTGGCCGACACTGTGCGGGTCGGGTGGCCTCCGCCCCCGCTTCCGATCCCACCAGGAGACGGCATGCCTGTTGTCAGCACAAATCAAGGTCGGTGTGAAGTTGAGCGCTATCGCGATGCCACGCTGCGCCTGGCAAAACTTCCCGGGGTGACGCGGCCATCATTCCGGTGCCGGAAATGCGGCAAGAGCCGCGGTGTGAATGGCCGCAGGCAGGTCGTCCGGGGAACATCGAGATTCGGCTATCACTGTGCCTCTTGTGCCCCTCCCGCGCAGCCCGCTGCGTGAAGTGCGTGCCTGAAGTGCCGCTTGCCGGGCCTCCTTCAGCGGCCCCTGCAGCCGGAGCTGCTCCTGAAATTTATGACGCTGGACAAAGGTCTTGAGCCTGCGCGCAAACGGCTGAATGACATCGTGCCCAGCTATGGCCGCGGTTGTCGAAAGGCAGTCCGTTCTTGCGTACCTAGGCGGCCTTGATGGCGATGCGCTCGCCCGGCTGCATGGCGCGCACCAGCGCGCGCTCCTTCTCGGTCGGGGTGAGGATCTCCCACATGCCGTCCTTGAGGAAGCGTGCGGTCTGGTCGTCGGTGTGCCCGAAGCTGGCGCCAAAGAACCAGGTGGTGGTCGAAGTGCTGGGGTGGGTCTGCGTGGTCACTGTCGTTTTGCCCGTCGATGCTCGGGTCGCTCAGTAATACTGCCGGATATAACTAAACGCCTTCTCGAACAGCTCCTCGTCTGCGTGCAGCTTGTACTTGAACAAGGCCTTCCGCAGCGCCTTCTTCACTTCACGTTCCCCCGCCTGCGTGCCCTGCCAACCCGGGAAGCGCACCAGGCGCACGATCTCGTCGATGTCCGCCACCACGCGCTCGACGATGATCGGCGTGTCGGGCGTCTTCACCTCGTTGAATAGCGCGGTCAGCGCGGCCTTGCCACGGTCCTCGTCCTCCTCGGGCGGGGTCTCCCTTTCGGCCTGCAGGGTTTCCTTGGCGATCTGCAGAAGCTGCTTGAGGAAGTCGACACTGTTGATCTGCCCGGACTCGAAGCGCTCCTTCAGTGCATCCAGCCGCTCGGACAGATCCTTGAACTTCGGATTGCCCTGATGCCTGCGCAGCCGGCGGTTGAGCTTGATCTCGATTTCCTTCGCCTTCTTCGGGTCGGGGTTCGACAGCACGGCCTCAAGCAGGTCGGCGTCCAGCACCAGGGTGTCGAGGTCATCCCGGATGGTGTCGACATGCACGTTCTGGTGGATCAGCTCGATGGTCTTGGCGCCGAGCGAATGCCAGATCAGCTTCCCGTGGCCATTCGAGGGCTGCACCGACTGGTAGATCTGCGACAGCCACTTGTAGTCGGTCTCGTACTGGCCGAGCAGCGGGTCAGGCGACAGCGCTTCCCAGATGCGCGCGAGCACGCTGTATTCCGCGGCGAAGGCGTCGCGGGTGTCGTTGTTCGGCAGGCATTGCTGGGCGGCGATCAGGCCTTCGTAGCCTTGCTGGCTGCGCTCGACGCCGGGGAAGAAGGCGAGGCATTTCTGCATCGCCTCGGGCAGCTTGTCCTTCAGCTCCTGGATGTTGCTGATGACCTGCTTCACGCTCTGGTCGTCGAACTCCAGGGCGGCGGCCACGTCGTCGAAGATGCCCAGGTAGTCGACGATGAGGCCGTGGGTCTTCTGCTCCGAATAGGTGCGATTCACCCGGCAGATCGCCTGCAGCAGCGTGTGGTCGCGCAGCGGTTTGTCGAGGTACATCGCCTGCAGGATGGGGGCGTCGAAGCCGGTGAGCAGCTTGGCGGTGACGATGATCAGCTTGAGCGGGTCGGCCGGGTCGCGGAAGCGGTCGAGCAGGCGCTCCTCCTCGTCGCGGCTGCGGTCGTAGCGCGCATATTCGGGGCGTTCCTTGCGGTCGCCCGGCTGCACCGACATGACGATGTCGGTCGCCTCGGCGGGCAGCAGCTTGTCGAGCTCGGCCTTGAACAGCAGGCAGGACTCGCGATCGAAAGTCACGATCTGGCCCTTGAAGCCGTTGGGCTCGACCTTGCTCTGGTAGTGCTGGACGATGTCCTCGCAGATGCGGCGGATGCGCTCGGGCGTCTTCACCAGCACCGCCATCTTGGCGGCAGTCTTGGCAAGGTTGTCGCGGTCCAGGTCGGACAGGCCGCCGGTCAGGTCCTTGTAGGCCTCGTCGATCGCGGCCTTGTCGATGTGCAGGTCCACCAGCCGCGGCTCGAAGTGCAGCCGCAGCGTGGCGCCGTCGCGGATCGACTCCTCGAAGCCGTAGCGGCTCAGGTAGCCCTTTTCATCCTCGTCGGCGCCGAAGGCGTAGAAGGTGTTGCGGTCGGCGCGGTTGATCGGGGTGCCGGTAAGGCCGAACAGGAAGGCGTTGGGCAGCGCCTCGCGCATCTTGCGGCCGAGGTCGCCTTCCTGGGTGCGGTGGGCCTCGTCGACCAGGGCGATGATGTTGCTGCGCTCGTTCAGCGCCCCGGCTTTCCCGTTTGTCGTTTCGCCAAACTTGAAGATCGTCGTGATGATGATCTTGCGCACGTCCTGCGCCAGCAGTTGCTGCAGCTTCTCACGCGAGTCGGCCTTTTCCAGGTTGGGGATGTCGGCACCGGTGAAGGTGCCGGTGATCTGGGTGTCGAGATCGATGCGGTCCACCACGATCAGCACCGTGGGGTTCTTCAGCCGTGGGTGCATGCGCAGCTTTTGCGCCGCGAACACCATCAGCAGCGACTTGCCCGAGCCCTGGAAGTGCCAGATCAGGCCCTTCTTCGGCTGGCCCGCCAGCACGCGCTCGACGATCTTGTTGGCCGCCTCGTATTGCTGGTAGCGGCAGATGATCTTGATGCGGCGCTTCTTCTTGTCGGTGGCGAACAGGGTGAAGCTGGCGAGAATGTCGAGCACCACCTGCGGACGCAGCATGCTCTCGACCGACTGCCGCAGCGACTTGAGCGGATGCGTCTGGCCCCGCGCATCGTCCGCCCCGCCATCCAGGTTCCACGGCCCCCAGTCCTTCACCGGCAGGCCGATCGAGCCGTAGCGGAATTCCTTGCCCTCGGTCGCCACCGAGAACACGTTGCAGACGAACAGCTCGGGGACGAACTTCTCGTAGTCCTCATGCACCTGCAGCGCGCCATCCACCCAGCTAATGCACTTCTTCACCGGCGTCTTGGCCTCGATCAGCACCAGCGGCAGGCCATTGACCAGCAGCACCAGGTCGGCGCGGCGCTCCGCGGGGCCAGCGCGGAAGGGGAATTGACGGGTGATGACGAAGTCGTTGTGCGCCAGGTCGTCAAAGTCGATCAGCCGCACCGGCACATGCTCGTTGTTCGGCCCAAAGGGCATCGAGCGCTCGCCACGCATCCAGGCGGCCATTTCCTCGTTGGCGCGGATCAGGCCGTCGGAACGCACCGATAGGACGATGGCGCGCAGCTTGTAGAGGACTTCGTCGGCCAGATCGGGCCGGGCGGCGATTTCGGGGTTGAGGCGGATCAGGGCGTCGCGCAGCCAGGGTTCGACGAGGAGTTCGTGGGGCTGGCGGGGGATTTCGGCGGGTGTCCAATAGTGCCACCGGGAGCAGTTGCGTGTTTCGAGATAAGGAACGGCGGGTTCCTTCACGATGTGTCCAGTCCCTTTCTCACCGGTAGCCAAAAGGTTTGAAAGGTAGGCTTCAACCGTATTTGATTCAGTAAAGGTCACGCCCAACCCTCAACGAACGAGTTCAAGACCCCCGATACGAGCTCATTCGCACCCATGATTCGCTCGCGCAAACTCACCTCAGCAAGATCAAAAGCAGCAACTTGTTCTGCGATCGCCAGTTGCTGTCGCATTGGCGCCCATAAGACGGGAAAGCTGCTCAGCTGCTTCTTATTTATCGACGCAAGGTTGCTGGTCCTCTTTGCGCATGAGAGGAAGTATCTTTTCCCGTGAGGGCTGCGAGCCATGGCAGCAAGGTAATCTGGGTTGAGTACGGAGGGATCCACCCTGACTGCAAAGACGTGGTTTTGGTGAAGACAGCCCGAAACCTGCCCGCGCCACACCGCTCCCCTGCCGAGTTTGTCAAAGTCCCCACCCTCAGTCATCAGCACATCGCCATCGCGTAATTCGTACCTTTGGGCTTCATCGCATCCAACGTTAACCGTTTTAACATCCGCGAGATCAAGTGCTCCCTCGAGAACATTGGCAACCCGAAGATACGGTCGGGAAACTGTTTTTTGAGGCGCAACTTTTCGCCCCAAGGCTAACCCCGTTCGCACCTCCGCGAGCTCTGCGAGCTTACGAATGGGTCCAGAGGTGCGATAGCTTGCAGAGCCTAGTAAAGCTGCAGGAAATGAATGAGCCAGAAACGCGCGACAAGCAGTATCGGCCGCTAGCTGCGCATCACGTTGACTCTCCCTGAAATGCGTTGCTGTGGTCAGCACTCGCAGTGACCGTTGCTGCTCTGACCTCGGAGGCAGGCAAAACTCCTGGACCGCCAATGTTTTCCAGTTGATCGTCGGAGACAGCGACCCAACCGAGATCTCGACCGCCCGGTTCATGAACACGTCGCTCTGCATGAAAAACGGCAGGAACTCCGGCAACACGACGTCAGGCTTTGCACGCAGCACCATGGCATGCGCCGAACAGATACCGTCGAACTCCGCCACTCCGAGCTTGCGCTGATACGCCCGGCGGCGCCCGAAGATGATGTCGCCCTTGCGGAAGACGAGTTTGGTCGCCTCGACGTCGTCGGGACTACCCCAGCGCCGGATCTTCAGCGAATCGGAATCGAGGTGCTCAAGGCCGACGTAATGCTCCATGCCGGATTCGGAGGGGTTGTCGACCCGCTCGTTGACGTTGGTGGCGATCTGGTCGAAGCGCCATACCTTCCAGCCGGGTTTCAGTTGCTTCTCAGCCATTGTTCCTGTCCTCCGCGCCGGCGGCGACATAGGCCTGGTGCGGGTGTTTGGCGCTTTCGGGGTAGCGAAAGCGCAGCTGCCCCTCTCGCACCATTGGAATCAGGTGCTTGTTGCGCAAGTAGTGCCGGTCTTTGTTCAGAAAGCTTGCAAGCTGGTCCACGCCCAAAGCCTGCCATGCACAGAGGCGCACAATGCCGCCACGCAAGGCTTCCGTGCTGACACGGCCTTGTAGGGTTGCAAGCAAGGTTGCAAGCTCGGGAGGCAAGGTTGCATGCTTCGGGTTGCAAGCCCCCCCTGCTGGTGCGCCGGAGCTTGGGGGAATTGCGAGCAGTGTGGGGATTGTTGGGCTGGACAGTTGGTAGTACGTGTGGCTGCCGCCCCCGTGTTTTTCCAGCAAGCCCTTGTCTCGCAGGCGGCGCAGCACGCGGCTGGCGGTCAGCGTGTCCAGCCCGCTGAAGTCGCGGCACGCCGTGTTATCGACGGCACCGGTCGCGCGCGCATAGATCAGCACCTTGGTTTCGTCCGCATCCAGCGGCTCGCTGCTCAGCGAGCGCAGCCAGGCGTGGTCGTCCTCGGTGAGCAGGTTGTGCAGGAAGAGCGTGACGCGGAACTCGTCCGACTCGCGGCTGGAGTGAAACTCGGGCAGCGTGAGCCCGGCCTCGGCAGCCAGGCGGCGCATGCTGCGGATGCCGGTGCCTTTTGCTTCGGCCAGGTTCAGGTCGTGGAGCACGGCGGCCAGGGTGGGGTTGCGCAGCCGGGAGCCAGGAATGCCGAGCTCGGCCACGGGCTTGAGCGAGTGGCCGACGTTGCGGATCTCGATGCGGTTGCTGTAGCGGATGATCTGGATCGGGCTGTGCTGCGTGTAGCTGCGGTGCATCACCGCATTGGCCAGTGCCTCGCGGATCACCTTGCGCGGGACGATCGGCTCCTGGACGCTGTGCAGTTCGCCCTCGGGCAGATGAAAACCCCTGGGCAGCTCGTCGATGATGCTGGCTTCGGCCAGAGGCAGCGCCAGCAGCAGCGGCTTGCGGATCTCGATGGACTGGAAGCGCTCGTGCGGGTCTTCCATCCACTCGATGCCAGGCACGCGGATGTAGTCGATCTTGACCATCGGCAGCATGCGGCGCAGCGCCATCGGCTTGCCGAACAGCAGGATGCCGGCCAGCGTGGGGCACGGCTCGCCTTCGACGCGACGCACCGCGCCGAGCGCCTCAAGCAGATCGTCGTCGCCGTAACCGAGCTCCTCTGCGCTGGCGTTCAAGCGGCTGCGCACGCGGCGGTATTCGGCCAGCGCAGCGGGGTCGAAATCGTCCAGGCGTGCATCGGTGAGAATGCTCTGGTCCGGCCCTTTCTGCGGCCGGGTGTCGCCGCGCAGCACCCACAGATCCTCGTCCGTGCAGCGCTGGTCGGTCGAGCCGATGCGGCGGAACGATCCGCGCGGCAGGCCGGTGGCCTTGAGATAGACCGGCTTGTGTCCGCTATCCACCTCGGCCACATACACCACGACCAGGGTCTTGCCGTCGATGCGCTCGACGCTGATCTCCGGACGCAATGGAAAACTGAGCATGCTCGCGCATTGCGAGGCCAGATCGCGTTGCAGCTTGTCGGCGTCGGGCACACCCTCGGGGCGATAAACGGTGTCACCCTTGTCGTTGATCGACCAATCGACGCCGAGCAGCAAGTAGCCGCCGTCCATGCCGGGCTCGTTGGCAAAGGCGATCACGGTCTCCAGTACCAACTTGCCGATTTCCCGCGCACGCTTGGCCTCGATGCGCGGCGATTCGTCGCTGGCATTGAGCTCGTCGAGCAGATCCTGTGCGCTACGCATCGCTTGCCTCCTTCGCCACGCCGAGCCCGTCCAGCGTCTCCACCAGCGCATCCATCTGCTGCCAGAACGCCCGCCCGCTCTCCTGCCAGGCGTCCCAGGCCTCGGCGAGACTGGCCGGCCGGTCGCCGCCTGCCGCAGCGGCGGCGCTCGCCGACTGGCGCTTCACGTACAGCGGAATCGACAGGTTGCCGGCGTTCTTGTGCAGTTCGGCCAGCGTCGCCACCCGGGCAAAGCCGGGCACGTCGGCGAAGGCCTTGAAGGCACCGAGGATGCGCTGCTGGTGCTCGGGCTTGAGGAAGCTCTGAGCGCGCTCGCGCGTGACCTCGCTCACCGCGTCGATGAACAGCACCCTGCCCTGGCGTTCTGCCGGCTTGCGCCGGTTGCAGATCAGGATGCAGGACTCCATGGGGGAGTTGTAGAACAGGTTGGGGCCGAGGCCGACGACCGCCTCTACCCAGTCCTGCTCGATCATCTTGCTGCGCATGGCCTGCTCCTCATTGCGGAACAGCACGCCGTGCGGCCACAGGATGGCGCAGCGACCGCGGTCGGACAGGCTGCCGAGGATGTGCTGCTGGAAGGCGTAGTCCGCCCGCCCCTGCGGCGGGGTGCCGAGGAAGTTGCGGCCCCACTTGTCCTGCGTCCAGGCCTCACGGTCCCATTGTTTGATGGAGTACGGCGGGTTGGCGAGGATGACGTCGAAGCGGCGCAGCCGGTCGCCTTCGATGTGGCGCGGCTCGGCGAGCGTGTCGCCGCGGATGATCTGGAAGTCCTCGACGCCGTGCAGGAAGAGGTTCATGCGCGCGATCGACGAGGTGATGAGGTTGCGCTCCTGGCCGTAGAGCTTGAGCGTGCGGTATTCACCGCCCGAGCGCTTCACCTCGTCCAGCGCCGAGATCAGCATGCCGCCAGTGCCGCAGGTGGGGTCGTAGATGGACTCGCCCGCCTGCGGGGCGAGGAGCTGCGTCATAAGGTGGACGACGGTGCGGTTGGTGTAGAACTCGGCCGCGGTGTGGCCGGAGTCGTCAGCGAACTTCTTGATGAGGTATTCGTAGGCGTTGCCGAGCTCGTCCTCGGGCACGTTGGCGACCGAGAGCGTCTGCGTGGAGAAGTGCTCGATGAGGTTCTTGAGCGTTTCGTCGGGCAGGCGCTCGCGATTGGTCCACGGCGCATCGCCGAAAATGCCGTCGAGCAGGTCCGGGTTGGCAGATTCGATCGCCCGCATCGCCTGCTGGATGGCGGCGCCGACGTTGCGCGGCGTCTGGCGCACGTCGTTCCAGTGCGCGCCCGCGGGGATCTGGAAGCGGTGGTTCTCGGCGAACTGCGCGTAGGACAGGTCGCCATCGGACTCGGCCATCGCGGCCTCGTACTCCTCGTCCCAGACGTCGGAGACGCGCTTGAAAAACAGCAGCGGGAAGATGAACTGCTTGTAGTCGCCGGCGTCGATCAGCCCGCGCAGCAGCACGGCTGCGCCCCAGAGGTAGCTTTCGAGCTCTTGCTGAGTGATGCGCTTGCTCATTTCAGCCAGCCCCCTTCGGCCATGACCTGAGCGAGGCGCTCTTCGGCCTCGCGGCAGCGCTGGAGCGCGTCCTTGAAGGCGGCGATCGCCTCGGGCAGCGGCGGGATGTCTTCCTGCAGCGGCGGCAGCACGTAGCGCGAGATGTTGAGTGTCCAGTCCTCGGCCTCGACCTCGTCGAGTGCGACGACCCGCACTGCATCCTGCACGTCCTGGAAGTCGCGATACCAGCCGAGGATCTGCGCGGCGTGCTCGTCCTCGAGATAGTTCTGCGCCCTGCCCCGCCGGAACAGGCGCGAGGCGTCGGCGACCAACACCTGGCGCCGGCGCGCGGCCGGCTTCTTCTTGCGCAGCACCAGGATGCACGCGGCCAGACCGGTGCCGTAGAACAGGTTGGGCGCCAGGCCGATCACCGCTTCGATGAGGTCGAGCTCGAGCAGCTTCTGGCGGATGCCGCCTTCGGCCCCTTTGCGAAACAGCGCGCCTTGCGGCAGCACGACCGCCATGCGGCCGGTGCCGTCGGCCATGGACTTGACCATGTGCTGCACCCAGGCAAAGTCGCCGCTCGACGAGGGCGGCAGGCCGGCGAAGTTGCGGCCGAAGGGGTCGTTGAGCCACAGATCCTCGCCCCATTTCTCCAACGAGAACGGCGGGTTGGCAATGACGCAGTCGAAGGCGGACAGGCGGTCGCCGTCGAAGAAGGCCGGGTTGCGCAGCGTATCGCCGCGAACGATCTTGAAGTCCTCGATGCCGTGCAGGAACAGGTTCATCCGCGCGATGGACGAGGTGGTGAGGTTCTTCTCCTGCCCGTAGAGCTTGCCCCACAGGCGCTTCACGTCGCCGTGCATCTCCTGCACGTGCTGCACCGCGGCCAGCAGCATGCCGCCGGTGCCGCAGGCGGGATCGTAGATGGTCTCGCCCTCGCGCGGGTCGAGCATGTCGATCATCAGCCGCACCACGCTGCGCGGCGTATAGAACTCGCCGGCCTTCTTGTTCGTGGCGTCGGCGAACTTCTTGATCAGGTATTCGTAAGCATCGCCGAGCAGGTCGGACGTGACGTTGCCGTTGCCGAGCGGCAGCTTCGAGAAGTGCTCGATGAGATCCTTGAGCAGCGCATCGGACAGGCGCTCCTTGTTCGACCACTGGGCATCGCCGAAGACGCCATAGAGCGTTTCGGGGTTGGCCTTCTCGATCTCGCGCATCGCGTGCTGCAGCGCCGCGCCGACGTTGGCCGCCTTGGCGCGCACGTCGTTCCAATGGCAATCGTCGGGAATCTGGAAGCGGTGCGACTCGGGGAACCACGCGAGCTGCTCGTCACCGGTCTCGTCGACGATCTCCTGGTATTCCTCGTCCCAGACGTCGCAGATACGTTTGAAGAAGAGCAGCGGAAAGATGTAGGTCTTGAAATCGGCCGCATCGACCGGCCCGCGGAGAATGTTGGCCGACTCCCAGAGGTGCGATTCGAGCTGGGCGAGCGTGATGCTGGGTTGATGCAAGGCGCGTACTCGCAGGTGGAAAACTGGGCTGGATTATCGCAGATGAGACGCGCACAGCAGGGGGTCAGGCCTTCTGGCTGCCGCGCAACCGCGGAACGACGACCTCCCACTGCTCGCACCTGACCGCGTCCATGAACGCGGGCTCGGTTTCCTCCTTGTATCGCACGACGATGCCGGCGACCTCGCACCTCTCGGGCTCGAGCGCCAGCTTGAAGGCCTTTGCAGTGCGTCCGACCATGTTGCCGCGAAGGTCGAGGAGCACGTAGCGATCACCGTCGGCGCGCAACTCCAGCGGATCGCCGGGCTCGAGCCGGCTGATCGCCTCATGCACCGATGCACCGGGACGCTGCCGGCCGGCAAAGCCGATGTCGACATCGCCGAGGCTCAGCAACTGATACTGCACGTCCAGCGCCGGGTCATGATCGCCCTCAAAACGGCGGAGCTGTGTAGCGGCGCCGAGCGTCGTGACAAATGCGTTGCCGGGCTCGAAGTCGCACAGCGTCAACGTTTCCTCTGCCCGGGTCATGCCTACGTAGTAGAGTCGTCGGGCCTCGTCCATCTGCTCGGCCGACGCCTCCCAGTTTCCATCCAGCACGGCGACGTGGCGGAACTCGAGCCCCTTTGCCGAGTGCACCGTGCCGAGGAACAGCCCCGGGCGCGGCTGCTGCCGAATCTCGCGGGCGTAGTCGTAGAGCCAGTCGACCATCGTTCCCGGCGCAAGAAGGCAATCGCCATACTCGCTGCCGAGTTGCTCAAGCGCGGTCGCGAAGAAATCCCGCCAGACCGGATCCGCGGTCAGCTCGCTGGCGTGCTGCGCTACCGCCGCAGCCGCGAGCGAAGGCACGGCAAGTGCCCGCAGATGCGCGATCAGGCGGACGAAGGGACGCTGCCGGGTGAGCGGCAAGCCGTTCTGCTTGTCAGCCGCAAGGAAATACGGAATGCCTTTGCGCTCGCACAAGGCCTGCACCGGCCACAGGTAGCGGTGACTGCGTGCCAGCACTGCCACACCCTGCCAGTCATCCCGCACCTCCAGCGCCCTCAGCCGGTCGAACTCCGCGATTACAGCCTGGGCCTGGAGGTTGCCGCAGTTGCGGTCCGCCCCCGGAATGCGAAGCCGGAGCACGCTGCCGCGCCGCTCGGGATCGAGCGCCTCCCACCTGCCGCCCACCGGCCCGGCCGCACGCGCCGGATCGATGCGGATGGGATGCTGCACCTTGAGCCGCGAGGCATTCTGGCCAATCAGGTGATTGGCGGCGCCGATGATGGCCCGGCTGGAACGGAAGTTCTCGACCAGATAGCTGATCTGCGCGTCGTACTCTTCGCAGAAACGTGCGATGTGGCGGTTGCTGCCGCCCCGCCACTGATAGATGTTCTGGTCGTCGTCACCGACGGCGAGAATGCACAGATCGCCATCCTGGTCGTCGTGCCGCCCGGCGAGCGCGCTGACAAGCCGGTACTGGCGGTCGTCGATGTCCTGGTATTCGTCCACCAGGATGTAGCGATAGCCCTGCAACAGACGCTCGCGCAGATCGTCCTCGCCCTCCACCGACGCACGGCCTTCCAGCAGTTCCGCGGCGCGATCGAGGACGGCATCCAGCTCGCCCTCTTCCACCTTGTCGCGGCGATCGAAACTGGTGCCGGTCAGCCGCATCGCCAAGGCGTGATAGGTGAGCACCGTGATCCCGATCGCGTCGTTGCCGACCAGGGCGAACAGGCGCTTGCGGATCTCGTTGGCCGCATGCCGGTTGAAGGTCAGCGCGATGATCGCCGAGGCCGGCACGCGCCGCACACGCAACAGGTAAGCGATGCGATGCACGACGACCCGCGTCTTGCCTGAACCCGGGCCGGCGAGCACGAGCCGGTTCTGGTCCCGATGGTCCGTGACGATGGCCTTCTGCGTGGCGTTCAGCGCGTCGATGATCGCCTTCCACGAGCCCTCGCTGGTGGCAAGCTGCAGGATCTCTTCCTTGCCCGGAAAGTAGTGGCGCAGGAAATCGTCCTTGCTGCGGGTGAAGTAATGCATGACCAGCCGCAAGGCGTCGGCCATCTCCCTGAGCGCGATCTCGGCGTATTCGCGCATCACATGCACCTGGATGCGGCGCTCCCGGTAGTGCTCGTCCAGGCGCTGGAAGTCGTCCTTCACATAGCGCTGGCCCTGCTTGTCCGGGTTGATGTCGATCGTCATCGCCCGGCGCATCACGGTCATGCCATGGTTGAGGGTCAGCACCTCCTGGTGGTGCAGGTAGAGCAGCACGTGCTCCAGCGCCTTGAGACGCTGTTCCGGCTTGATCGTGGTGGCGAGTTCCAGATCCGCCGCGAGCAGATGTTGAAGCTCGCCAAAGGTGGTCTGCACCAGCAAGTCCTTGCCGCGCTGCCCGGGTGGCAGCTTGCCGAGCAGGTAAGGCAGCACCGCCGCAGCGATGCGCCGCCGCTTGTCGCCCAGCCCCTCGACCTGCGACCAGCTGTATCCGCCGCGGATGCGCAGCTTGAGATAGTCGCGGTTCACCTGTCTGAGCTCGAAGCTGCTGCGCTGCTGGCTGTCGCCGTCGCGATCGAGCGCGAGACTGTGAAGCAGGCGGGAGACATGCAAGGGCAGCAGCTCGAACTGACCGCAGCGCTCGCGCAGGGCGGCAGTCAGCGGCGGCAGGTTCACGTCCTGCCACGACCCGTCGTCCGCGTCCGGCGCCAGTTCGCGCAAGGCCTTGAACAGCGCCGCCTCCAGCGCCAGGCAGCGTTGGAGGCGCTCGCTCGACGCCCCGGCAATCCCATGACGCAGGTAAAGCGTGAGCTGAGAATCGTTCTCCAGCAGGCCAAGCGCCTCGAGCTGCCTGAGCGCAGCGCTGACCTCCTCGTTGGTCTGCCCGGTCAGCAACATCAACTGGTCGGTATTGATGCGCTCGTCGGCCTCGGCTGAATACAGGTAGCGCAGGATCGCGCGGAATTCCTCGAGACGCCGCTGCGGCAGGCGGGCGTTGTCGAGCCGCTTTGCCGCCTCTTCCTCAGTCAGGCACAGCTTGGCGGGAAAAACCTTCGTGTGGTTCTCCTCTCGACGCAGAAACTGCCCGCGCTCCAGCCAGGCGATGGCGGTAACGACTTTGGTTTCCGCATCCCGGTCATCCGCCTCGAAACTGGTTTGGACGGTCTCGTCCTGCAGGATCTCGCCCGCGGTGATCACCACCTGTCCGCCCTTGCGCTTGGCGGCTTCGAATCGGAGCTTCTTCAGGATCTGCTGGATGTCCTTGTAGCTCAGCCGCGATCGCTCGCTGAGCCCGAACTGGGTTTCGATGTCCTGCGGGTCGTAAAGCAAGACGCAACGAGCGTCGTCCTGGTCCCGCCCGGCACGGCCTGCTTCCTGCAGGTAGTTTTCCAGGGAGCCTGGGATGTCGGCGTGGACGACCAGGCGCACATCCGGCTTGTCCACGCCCATACCGAAGGCGTTGGTGGCGACGATGACCCGCAGGTCGCCCCGAATGAAAGCGTCCTGGATGTCCTTCTTCTCGTGCGGCTGCAGTCCAGCGTGAAAATGCCTGCAGGTCCAGTTCTGCCCGAGGAGGAAATCGGCCAGCTCTTCCGCCTTCTTGCGGCTGGCGACGAACACCACGGCGCCGCCCTCACGCCCCTCGAGTTCGTCGCGGAGCAAGTCGTGCGTGCGCGCAAACTTCTCGCCGGCCGCCACCGGAAAGACCTCGAAATGCAGGTTCGGGCGCTCGGGCGTGCCGATGAAGGACTTGAAGCGCACGCCCAATTCATCGAGGAAATGCTTGCGGATGTCGTCCAGCACATCCTGCTTGGCGGTGGCGGTGAAGCATCCGATCGGGGCGAACTCACTCTCGCTGGTGAATTCACGGATGAAACGCGCCGCGTAAAGGTAGTCCGGCCGGAAGTCGTTGCCCCACTTCGACAGGCAGTGCGCCTCGTCGAAGATCCAGGCGCCGATCTGTCGATTGGCGATCGCCTTGCGAAAAGCCTTGTTGCGGAACTGCTCGGGCGACACCAGCAACATGCCCACATCGCCCAACTGGATCTTCTCCAACACGTCGGCGCGCTCGGGCATGGTCAGCAAGCCGTTCAATGCTGCGGCACACTGGACATTGCGCGCCAGCAGGCCGTCCACTTGATCCTTCATCAGCGACTGCAGCGGCGAGATGATCACCGTGAGGCTGCCGTTGCGGTGGTAGCGATTGAGCGCCGGCAGTTGATAGCAGATCGACTTGCCGCCGCCGGTGGCGAGCACGGCCAGCACCGGCTCGCGTCGCATGCCAGCCAGCACGATGTCGTGCTGCATGCTGCGGCCTTCAGCCTCGTAGCGAAAATCGTCGAAACCGAAGTAGCGCTTGAGCTCCCGCCGGGGGTCGTGCGTCGTGCGGCAGTAGGTGCAGCCGGGGTCGTCGCAAGGCCGGTCGCGCAACTCGGCGATCAGCAGCCCCACCGCCGGGAACTGGTGCCGCACCCATGGTGCGAGCACCGAATTACCTCCCGACACCCGTAGCCATGCCAGGACGTAGGCGATTGGCCAATGCAGTTCGGGCCGTCGCAGGTCGTCCTCGATCAGACCTATCAGCCGAGTGCGGCACACCTTCAGCTCACGCTCGATCCCGGGATCGGATTCCGCCAGCAACGTCGGCAGACGACCGGCAACGTCCTCGAGCGACGATGGAGCGCGCCGTGTCAGCGCAAACAGGAAATTACCCAGCCCGGCCCCGGTGCGCGGTGCGATCAAGGCCTGGTAGCACAGCAACTCCTCGGGATTCACCTCGAACAGCTTGTCGAAGGCGTTCTGCTGGTCGGCGAACAGCGTCAGCGTCGAGCGGCAGTCGGACAGCGGCGAGTTCAGGCTGTCGCGGATCAGCTTGTAGTCCTTGATCAGCCGGTGGTAGGGGTTCTGCGGAAAGGCGAGCGGCGACAGGCGCAGTGTGTCGATCACCGGAAGCTGCAACAGCGCGGAATCCGGCGCGACCTCCCGCAGCACTGGCAAGTCGTGGGCGAGGACATTGTGCCCGAGCACGAAGCTTGCCCCGGCGCACATCGTATCGAGACGGCCGAGCGCCGCATCGAGCCCCGCACCCGTATTCAGCTCGAGCGTCTCGCCGGTATCCGGTCGCAACGCACCGATCTTGATGATTTGCTGCCGGCCACCGTCTGCTTGCGGAACCGTCTCAAGATCGAAGATCAGGCACTTGGGCTGGAGGGTATGCGGTATCTGCGCCATCCGGAAATCTGTCGCTTGCCTGGGTCTGGCTGACGCGACCTGCATGATGTCGTTAAGCGCGCTGCAGGCGGCAAACCAACTGCCAGAAGGGACCACAGACCACTGCGGCGCAGTCCGCATGATAGCGGCGCAGCCTCGCTATGCACTTGGCAATGGCGCTGCGCGGCACAACTTTGCCACACTGATTTAGCAAAAACCTGCCTTACAAAGAAAAACAGCGCATCACACCGAGAAGTGTGATGCGCTGTTTTGCTAGGAATTCCTGGTGGACCGAAGGAGGATCGAACTCCCGACCTCTGCATTGCGAACGCAGCGCTCTCCCAGCTGAGCTATCGGCCCTGAAAGAGCGCGCATTATAGGCAAGCGCCCTGCGGATGTGAACCCCTTCGCTTCAGGTTTCGTCGTCTTCCGCGCCTGAGCCGACAGCGGCGCGGCCGAGGCGGTCGGCGATGGCGGTCCAGGCGGCGCCGGCGGGCATGGTTTCGACGAGGATGAGGTCGACGCCCAACGCATCAAGGGTGCGCAGGCTCGCGTAAAGATCGTGGGCGTAGGCGCCGGGCTGCGCGGGTGCGGCATGCCATGCAAGGCGGCCATCCTGAGGGTCGCCAACGCTGATGGCGAGCACGGCGACGCGGCAGCCGGTGGCGGCGAGCTCGGCGGCTTCGCCTGCCAGCCGCGAAGCTTCGACCAGGCGCAGCGGCGTTCGGGGTGCATAGTGCGCTGCGAGCGCGCCGGATACGCGCGGAACGTGCGGCGCGTCCAACCTGCCGGCGGCGTCCGCTCCGCCTTGCGCACTGCTGCCCTGCTCCACCTCGCTGCGCACGCGCGGGCGTCGTCCGATGACGCGGGCGATGTCGTCGGCGGTGATCGCGCCGGGGCGCAGGATCTCGGGGACGTCGCGCGAGAAGTCGACGATGGTCGATTCGATGCCGACCGGGCAGGCGCCGCCGTCGAGGATCATCGCCACACGCTCGCCGAGTTCTTCCTGCACGTGCGCGGCGGTCGTCGGGCTGATGCGCCCGAAGCGGTTGGCGCTCGGCGCGGCGATGCCGGACCCGAAGACCTGCAGCAGTGCAAGCGCGATCGAGTGCGCCGGCACGCGCACGCCCACCGTATCCTGCCCACCCGTGACTTCGTCGGGCACGTCGGCCTCGCGCCTGAGGATCAGCGTCAGCGGGCCGGGCCAGAAAGCCCTGGCGAGCGCGATCGCATCCTTGGGGATGCTGGCAGCCCAGCGCGGCAGATGATCGGCACTCGGAAGATGCACGATGACCGGGTGGTCAGCCGGACGCCCCTTGGCCGCGAAGATCTTTTGCACCGCCTCCGGGTTCAGGGCGTCGGCAGCCAGGCCATACACCGTCTCGGTGGGCATGCCGACCAGATCGCCAGCCCGCAGCAGCCTGGCAGCACGCTCGATGGCCACCAGCGTGGCCGGCTCGATGATGCCGCGCGCCGGGGAGGCGCCTTGCCCGTCCGCCATCACTCGTCCCGGATGCCGATCGCCGCACGCGCCTGCAAGGCACGCTGCAGCACCGCCTCGGCATCGTCGCCGGTCACGGTGAAGTGGCCCATCTTGCGCCCGGGGCGCGCGTGGTGCTTGCCATACAGGTGCAGGCGCAGGCCGGGCACGGCGTGCAGCACGGACCAATCAGGCTCGCGATAGGCACCGCTGGCATGCCCCCCCTCGTGCCACAGCTCGCCCAGCAGGTTGACCATCACCGCCGCCGAGTGCTGGCGCGGCGTCGCCAGCGGCAGGCCGCACAGCGCCCTCACCTGCTGCTCGTACTGGCTGGCGTCGCAGGCGTCGATGGTGTGGTGGCCGCTGTTGTGCGGGCGCGGCGCCATCTCGTTCACCACCAGCGCGCCGCGGCAGACGAAGAACTCCACCCCCAGGGTGCCGACGTAGCTCAGCTTGTCGGCGATGCGCTCGGCGATCTCCTGCGCGTTGTCCCGGAGACAGGCGGAGGCGCGCGCCGGCGCGATGGTGATGTCGAGGATGCCGTTGCGGTGGCGATTCTCTCCGGTCTGGAAGGCGCGCACCTTGCCCGCTTCGTCGCGCGCGAGCACGACCGAGACTTCATAGTCCAACGCGAGCATCTGCTCCAGCACGCAGGGCTCGCCCTTGAAGTGCTGGAAGGCCTTCACCGCCTCGTCGCGGTCGGCGACACGCGCCTGGCCCTTGCCGTCGTAGCCGAAGCGCGCCACCTTGAGGATGGCGGGAAACAGGCCGGCGTTGGCATTACGGATGTCATTCTCGCTGCGGATCACCGCGAACGGGCCGTGCGGCAGGCCGTTGTCGGCGAGGAAGGTCTTCTCCGCGATGCGGTTCTGGCACACCGCCACCGCGCTCGCGGCGGGGTGGACCGGAATGAACTTCACCAGATAGTCCAGCGTGTCGGCGGGGACGTTCTCGAACTCGGTCGTCACCGCCGCACATCCAGCGCCCAGCGCATCGAGCGCGACGTAGTCGTCGTAGGCGGCGACAAGGTGACGGTCGGCAATCAATCCTGCGGGGCTGTTCGGGTCGGGGTCCAGCACCCAGACCTTGTAGCCCATTTCGTGCGCGGCAGAAACGAAAAAGCGGCCGAGCTGGCCGCCGCCGAGCATGCCCAGGGTGGCAGGCGGGAGGATCATGATGCGAATCTCAATCCAGGGTCATGTCGAGCACCGCCTGGGTCTGGCGGGCGCGGAAATCGGCGAGTTCTTGCGCCAGGCCGGCGTCTTCATTGGCGAGCAGCGCCACCGCGAACAGGCCGGCATTGGCGGCACCCGCTTCGCCGATGGCGAAGGTGGCGACCGGGATGCCCTTGGGCATCTGCACGATGGACAGCAGCGAATCCTGACCCGACAGCGCCTTGGACTGCACCGGCACGCCCAGCACCGGCAGCGTGGTCTTGGCGGCGACCATGCCCGGCAGATGGGCGGCACCGCCGGCGCCGGCGATGATCGCCTTCAGGCCGCGACCGCGGGCGGCTTCGGCGTAGTCGAACATCAGGTCGGGCGTACGGTGGGCGGAGACGACCTTCGCCTCGTAGGCCACGCCGAACTCGTCCAGCACCTTCGCGGCGGCCTTCATCGTCGGCCAGTCGGAATTGGAGCCCATGATGATGCCGACGACCGGCTTGGCTTCGCTCATTGCGCAGTCCTCACTTGCCTGCCGCGCGCGCACTGCGCTCGGCGGAAATCACGGTGTTTTCCAGCAGCATGGTGATCGTCATCGGCCCGACGCCGCCGGGCACCGGCGTGATCGCGCCGGCAACTTTCCTGGCCGATTCGAAATCCACGTCGCCGCACAGCTTGCCGGCGTCGGGGCCGTCCTGCAGGCGGTTGATGCCGACGTCGATGACGGTGGCGCCCGGCTTGATCATGTCGCCGGTGACGAAGCGCGGTTTGCCGATCGCCGCCACCAGGATGTCGGCGCGACGGGTGTGGAAGGCGAGATCCCTCGTCTTCGAGTGGCACACGGTGACGGTGGCGCCGGCGTTGGTGAGCAGCGTCGCCATCGGCTTGCCGACGATGTTGGAACGGCCGATCACGACCGCCTCGGCCCCCTGCACCGCCACCCCGGCCGACGCCAGCATCTTCATCACGCCGTGCGGGGTGCAGGGAATGAAGGCTTCGCGGTTCTGCGACAGGCGGCCGACGTTTTCGGCGTGAAAGCCGTCGACGTCCTTGCGAATGTCGATCGCCTCGAGCACCGCGGCCTCATCGAACTGCGGCGGCAGCGGCAACTGCACCAGGATGCCGTGCACCTCCGGGTCGGTATTGAGCGCGGCGAGGCGCGCCATCACCTCGGCCGGATCGGCGTCCTGGGGGTAGTCGAAACGCAGGGAACGGATGCCCGCCTTCTCGCAGGCGGCAACCTTGTTGCGCACGTAGACGGCGGAGGCCGGATCGACACCAACCAGCAACACCGCAAGACAGGGCTGTACTCCGCGCGCGGTGAGCGCGGCGGCGCGATCGGCGATCTCGCCGCGCACGCGCGCGGAAAGAGCTTTGCCGTCAATGATGCGAGCCGTCATCAGGAGGCCTCGAGGGAAAGCTCGAAATTTTAACAGCTTCCACGCGGCAACGAGTACCGCGGGCGCGCTGTTCTCAGCCGACCATCGCCACCGGCGGCGCCTCGGCCGCCGCGACGGCCCGGCGGCCGCGCTCGAAGGCCTCGCGGTTGACTTCGACCAGTTGCGGCTTGCGCACACCAAAACGCGCGAGCACCGCGTTCAGCAGGACATCAGCCGGGAACGGCAGGCGGTCGGCGATGGCGCCGAGCATGACGGTGTTGCCCAGCCGGATGTTGCCCAGTTCCTGCGCCATGGCGCTGGCGTCGAAGGCATGGACTTCGATGCCGAGGGCGCGAAGCTGCGCGATCGGGTCGTCCGGATAATCATACAGGCCGATGTTGACGATGGGCGGCACCAGGCGCCCCAGGTTGACCAGCGCGGCGCCGCCCGGCTTCAGCATGTGCGCCCAGCGCAGCGCCTCGGCAGCTTCGAAGCCGACCAGCAGGTCGGCGTCGCCCGGCATGATCTGCGGCGACAACACCTGCGGGCCAAAGCGCAGGTGCGACGTCACCACCCCGCCGCGCTGGCTCATGCCGGCCACCTCGGTCTTCTTCACGTCGTAGCCGAGCGACAGCGCCGCTTCGGCGAGGATCTCGGTGGCGGTCATCACGCCCTGGCCGCCGATGCCGCACACGAGGATGTTGGTGATGGTCATCGCGACTCCTCAGATCTTCTTGTACAGGAAGTTGACCGGATGCTCGGGAGCCGCATGCACGATCGCTTCCGGCGCACACGGCTGCACGCACAGGCCGCAGCCGGTGCAGGCAGAAGTCTCGATACGCACGAAGGCGAGTTCGACCTCCTTGCCGGACGGCTTCACCTTAGTCGCGCGCCGCGTCACATGGATGGCAGGGCAGCCGACATCGATGCAGTTGCCGCAGCCGGTACATTTGTCGGCGATGACCTTATAGGGCTGCGTCGCCTCGTAGTGGTCGATCAGCACGCATGGCCGGTCGGTGATGATGACCGAAGGCTCGGGGATCTTCGTCTCCTCGCGCAGCGCCTTGAACAGCACCGGCAACTGGTAGGGGTCGAGCACGCGGATGCGTTCCTTCTTCACGCCGAGGGCCTCGCACAGCTTGGCGAAGTCGATGCGCGGCGCGTCCTCGCCGTGGATGTCGCGGCCGGTGCCGGGATTCTCCTGCCCGCCGGTCATCCCCACGGCGCGGTTGTCGAGCAGCAGCACGGTGACGTTGCCGCGGTTCCAGGTGATGTCGAGCAGGCCCTGCATGCCCATGTGCAGGAAGGTGGAGTCACCGATCACCGCGACCACGCTCTTCTTGGCATCGGCTTCGCCGCGACCCTTGTCCATGCCGAGCGCCACACCCATCGACGCGCCCATCGAGATGCAGGTATCGAGCGCGTTCCACGGCTGGCCGGCACCCAGCGAGTAACAGCCGATGTCGCCCGAGATGTTGATGTTGCGCAGTTGCGCCAGGGTGTAATAGATGCCCAGGTGCGGACAGGCGACGCACATCGTCGGCGGCCGCGGGAACACCGTCTGCAGCGCCGCATGGACCGCCTTGGGCGCGGGCTCGCCGAGCAACCCGGCGACCGCCGCGCGCAGCACGTCGGGCGCAAGCTCGCCGATGCGCGGCAGCACGTCCTTTCCACGGCAGGCGATGCCGGCAGCGCGCAGTTCCATCTCCACCAGCGGCTCGGTCTCCTCCACCACCAGCACCTCATCCACCTGCCGCGCCAGTTCGCGCGCGCGCTCGATCGGCAGCGGATGCGACAGGCCGAGCTTGAGCACCGGCGCGTTCGGGAAAGTCTCGCGCACATGCATGAAGGCCGGCCCGGAGGCGACGAAGCCGATGCGGCGGTCCGTACCCTCATACAGCGTGTTCCACGCGCTGGCCTCGGCGTCGGCGCGCAGTGCCTCGTCGCGCTGGTACATCAGCGGCAACCGAGGCTTGGCATTGCCCGGCACCATGACCCAGCGGCGCGCGTCCTTGACGAAACCGGCGGGCTCATGGAGCTCGCGTTCGCGCGGCTGCACCCTGCCCTTGACGTGGCAGATGCGGGTCGTCAGGCGCAGGATCACCGGGCAGCGATGCGCCTCCGACAACGCAAACGCGGCACGCGTCATGTCGTAGGCTTCCTGCGCATCGGCCGGCTCGAACACCGGCACGTGCGCGAAGCGGCCCCAGTAGCGCGAATCCTGCTCGTTCTGCGACGAGGACATGCCGACGTCGTCGGCCACGGCGATGACGAGACCGCCTTCGGTGCCGGTGACCGTCATCGTCATCAGCGCGTCGGAGGCGACGTTGAGACCAACATGCTTCATCGCGCACAGCGCGCGCGCGCCCACCATCGAGGCACCCAGCGCGACCTCGAGCGAGACCTTCTCGTTGACCGACCACTCGGTATACAGACCGGGGTACTTTGCGAGTTCCTCGAGGATTTCGGTGGAAGGCGTCCCGGGGTAGGCAGCGGCAACACGGCAACCCGCGTCTCGCGCCGCGCGGGCAACGGCCTCGTTGCCGGACAGGAACAGTCGATTCGCAGCGGCGCTATCGGGCAGGGATGCACCCATGGGCAGTACTCCTCGAAGGGACGGACGGAAGAAGCCTTGAACCTTACCGTTCCCTCGCGAGGCGGCCGTTGATACAGATCAACGGCCTGCAGCGCAAATTTTGAATCGCTTTCTACCCTTCGATGATCAGTGCGTTGATTAGCGCGCCGTGGCCCCAGGCTCCACCGTAACGACGTTCTGCACCAACTCTGCGAGCGAATTGGCGCCCATCTTCTCCATGACGCGCGCGCGGTGCACTTCCACCGTCTTGATGCTGATACCCAGCACGTCGGCGATCTGCTTGTTGAGTTTGCCCGCGATGATGAGGTCGAGCACTTCGCGCTCGCGCTGGGTGAGGTGCTCCAGGCGGCGCGCAGTTTCCGCCTCCAGCATGCGCTTGCCTCGGTTGGCGCGTTCCTGCGCCAGACACTGCTCGATGAGGCGCAGCATGTCACGCTCGCTGAAGGGCTTCTCGATGAAATCCACCGCCCCCTTCTTGAGCGCCGACACTGCCATGGGCACGTCACCATGGCCGGTGATGAAGATCACCGGCAAGGTGCAGTGGCGGCGACAGAGCTCATCGAACATTTCGAGCCCGCTCATGCCCGGCATGCGTACGTCGAGCACGATGCAACCCGTCATGTCGTCGGCGTAGACATCGAGAAAGGATTCGGCGCTGTCGAAAGCCTGCACCGTGTAGCCGCTGGATTCGAGCATCCAGACAAGGGAATCGCGCAGGGCGTCGTCGTCATCAACGACGTAGATCAGCTGGTCAGGCGCTGCGGGCAAGTCGCTCACTGGCAACCTCGGTCGGAAGGGTAAACGCGAATATGGTACCGCCTTCCGGATTCGCGTCGACGACCAGTCGCCCGTCGTGGAATTCGATGATGGATCGGCAGATGTTGAGACCCATGCCCATGCCCTCGGCCTTGGTCGTGTAGAACGGCGTAAACAGCCGCTGCCGGTCCTCCTCGCTGATGCCATGACCGTGGTCGATCACCGCCACTTCGACGGCATGCTCGCCGCAGGGCTGCGCGCGCACGACGAGCACGCGGTGCTCCGGCAGGGTGTCGGCCATGGCGTCGAAGCCGTTGCGGATCAGATTGAGCACGACCTGCTCGATCATGATCTGGTCGGCAAAAACCGCGGGGAGTTGCGGAGCGACGTTTGCGACGAGGCGGATGCCGAGGCGGCGCGCTTCGATGTCGGCGAAACCGATCGCGTCATCCAGCACGTCGTCGATCTGGACTGCAGCACGGCGCGGCTCGCTCTTCTTCACGAATTCGCGAATGCGGCGGATGATCTTGCCGGCGCGCTCCGCCTGGAAGCTCGCCTTCTGCATCGCGGCGAGGATCTCCTCCTGCTTCCATTGCCCGCTCTGCATGCGCGTCACGCAGCCGGCACAGTAGTTGGCGATGGCCGACAGCGGCTGATTGAGCTCGTGCGCCAGGGTCGAGGCCATCTCGCCCATGGTGATGAGGCGCGAAGTGCGTTGCAGGCGATCCTCCTGCTGGCGCGAGATTTCCGCCGTCTGCTTGCGGTCGGTGACGTCAGTGGCGATGCCCATGCGCACGACGCGGCCGTCGACCCAGCGCGTGGCGTGCTCGCGCACGTGGTACCAGCGGCCGGAAAGGGGATGCTGCAACTCGCCATCGAAGAGCTCACGCGGCAGGTCGGCTGGGCTCAGCCCGCGCGGGTCCACCGTGTAGTCACCGCGCTCGGGCTGCAGCACGGCAACGCCGCGCACCGTGCGCCCGACGGAATCGAAGCCGTGGATCGCCTTGAACGCGCGATTGGCGAAGAGGATCTCATCGGTGCGCGCATCGGCGACGAACACCGCCGCTTCGAGCCCGTCGATGACCGCCTCGAAGCGTTCGTGCGCTGATTCCAGCGCAGCGCGCACGCGCTTGGGCTCGGTGATGTCGGTGATGGAAGCCATCCAGCCCGTCTGCCGGCCTTCACGGTCGATCAGCGGCGAGAGGTAGAAGCGCGCGTCCACACGCTCGCCATTCTTGCGCCGAATGCGCATCTCGAAGCCGCTCGCCGGCGCCCGCCCGGCCAGCGTGAGTTCCAGATTGCGCTGGCATGAATCGATTGCCTCCTCGGGCCAGTACGGGAACGGCGGCATCATTCCGACCAGCTCCGACTCGTCGAAGCCGACCATGCGGCAGAAGGCGCTATTGACGTAGATGATGCGGCCGCCGAGGTCGATGGCACGCAGGCCGGTGATGACCGAATCCTCCATCGTCTTGCGGAAGGCCGACTCCGCCCGCAGCGCATCCTCGGTAGCCTTGCGACCGGTGATGTCGTGCGCAACCGCATATACCAGCCTGTCCTCGATCTCTGGATTGACGCTCCAGGTAAGCCACTTGTAGGTCCCGTCGCTGCAGCGGCAGCGGTTTTCAAACTGTATCGCCTCGCCGGACGCAAGGCGGCGCAGGTGCTCCATCGTTGCGGTGACATCGTCGGAATGCACGATGTCGACGAGCGTGCGGCCCACCATCTGCTCCGGGTCATAGCCCAGCGTGTGCTCGAAGGCGGGGTTGCAGCGGCGGAACGTGCCGTCAAAGCCGAATACGCACAGCATGTCGAGCGAGAGCCGGTACAGGCGGTCGCGCTCGCGCTCGGCCTGCACCCGGCGCTGCACATGGATGCGCAGCATCAGCAGCGAGCCGGCGATGACCACCAACAAGCCCGCGATCAGCATGACCGGTGGGAGGAAAGGTAGATCGCCAGGCGTCGTCATGGCACGCGCTCCGCCGGAACGAACCCCGGCGGAGGCGGGAGCTCGTACCGGTCGGTCACGTCCGCGAAGACACGGCGACGCCAAGCCGTTCTGGCCGGCTCGGCGGAATGATGGTGGAGCATGAGGAAAGAGGTTCGAAAGTTGGCGTATCGAGGTGGCGGCGCAGCCCGCGGCGCTGACATGCAATGTGATTCTGGCGATCGATCGCATGCCGGGGCATTCGGGCAAGCCCTAGCGCTCGTGAAGAAGGTGGGTCATAAGCGAAATCGTATTGCACATTCCGAAATCTCGTTTTATAGTTTGAAACGCTAATGTCCTGCGATCCGGGATGCACGCGCACGACAGTCGCCAAAGAACCCGTCCCGCCCCACCGGGTGGAATTTGCAAACCGCAAGTCATGAGGAGACAGACATGACCGGTAACACCAACGTTCTTCTGAAAGCCGATACGGATACCCAGGAGACGCAGGAATGGCTGGAGGCGATTGCCTCGGTCATCGAGCACGCAGGCGCTGAGCGTGCGCACTTTCTGATCGAGACGCTGATTGCGACGGCGCGCCAGGAAGGGGTGAACATTCCGTACTCGGCCACGACCGCGTACATCAACACCATTCCGGCCGAGCAGCAGCCGCCCTACCCGGGCGATCCGGACATGGAGATCAAGCTGCACTCGTACATCCGCTGGAACGCGATGGCGATGGTGGTGCGCGCCAACAAGAACACCAACGTCGGTGGCCACATCGCCTCGTTCGCCTCGGCGGCGGCGCTCTACGACGTGGGCTTCTCGCACTTCTGGCACGCGCCTTCCGAGGCCCACGACGGCGACATGATCTACTTCCAGGGCCACTCGGTGCCGGGCGTCTATGCACGCGCCTACATGCTGGGGCGGCTCACGGAGGAGCAGATGGACCACTTCCGCCAGGAAGTCGGCGGCCGGGGCATCTCGTCCTACCCGCACCCCTGGCTGATGCCCGACTTCTGGCAGTTCCCCACGGTGTCGATGGGTCTGGGCCCGCTGTGCGCGATCTACCAGGCGCGCTTCATGAAGTACATGGCCAGCCGCGGCATGATCGACGCCGCGCGTGCCGAGCAGCGGAAGGTGTGGGCCTTCCTCGGTGACGGCGAGACCGACGAGGTCGAGTCGCTGGGCGCCATCGGCATGGCCGCGCGCGCGAAGCTGGACACCCTCGTCCTCGTCATCAACTGCAACCTGCAGCGCCTCGATGGCCCGGTGCGCGGCCACGGCAACCTCATCCAGGAGCTCGAACCCGACTTCCGCGGC
>JAFEFC010000007.1 GCA_018240785.1 Pseudomonadota bacterium
CGCTGCAGGTTGCAGTTGATGACGAACACGGGGTTGTCCAGCTTCTCGGGCGCGGCCATGCCGATCGCGCCCAGCGACTCGACCTCGTCGGTCTCGCCGTCGCCGAGGAAGGCCCACACCTTGCGCTGCTCGGCGCGCGCGGCGTCGATCAGGCCGCGGCTGGCCATGTACTTCATGAAGCGCGCCTGGTAGATCGCGCACAGCGGCCCCAGGCCCATCGACACCGTCGGGAACTGCCAGAAGTCGGGCATCAGCCAGGGGTGCGGATAGGACGAGATGCCACGGCCGCCGACTTCCTGGCGGAAGTGGTCCATCTGCTCTTCAGAAAGCCGCCCCAGCATGAAGGCACGCGCATAGACGCCCGGCACCGAGTGGCCTTGGAAGTAGATCATGTCGCCGTCGTGGGCTTCGGAGGGCGCATGCCAGAAGTGCGAGAAGCCGACGTCGTACAGCGCCGCGGCCGAGGCGAAGGAGGCGATGTGGCCCCCCACGTTGGTGTTCTTGTTCGCGCGCACCACCATCGCCATCGCGTTCCAGCGGATGTACGAGTGGATCTTGATCTCCAGGTCCGCATCGCCCGGGTAGGGCGGCTGGAACTCGGCCGGAATCGTGTTGATGTACTCGGTCGTGGCCGAGTACGGAATGTTCAGCCCTTCCTGGCGCGCCGTCGCAATCAGCGTCTCGATCAGAAAGTGCGCACGCTCGGCGCCTGCGTGTTCGATGACGCCAGCCAGCGCGTCGACCCATTCCGTGGTTTCACGGACGTCGATATCACCTTGATTGCTCATGTTGTCTCCTCGGATTGACGGCGCGTAGGAAGCTTCAGCGCGAGCCGTGATGCGCCCGGCTTTGCTGCCGGGCCTTTGGTTTTGCTGGGCAGGTGGTAAGGCGGGTCTGACCAACACTTTTTCAACGATGTTATCTGCACTATCGTCATGCCGGCAAGCTTCGTGCTCGGCGACTGCAAATGCGCTGCGGTTCCTCGGTGAAGAACGATTTGCGTCGGGCAAGCCCGTTTTGAAGGGGCGGATTACCGAGCAGATCGAGGGCCTTATCGCCAGTGGGGAACTGAAGCCCGGGTTCAGCCTGGCCGGAAGACCCTGACGGGGTGCGGTCACCGGTGGTGACCGCACCCCGGTCTTTCGGGAACTGATACTGCGCCCGCCTCAGCGGGCGGGCGCGGCGATCACGGAATCATCCACGGGAACACGTAGGCCTGCAGCGTGGTGATGATGCCGACCATGGTCGCGAACGCCAGGCTGTGCTTGACGGTGAAGCGGAACAGGTCCGACTCCTTGCCGACCAGGCCAACCGCGGCGCAGGCAACTGCGATGGACTGCGGCGAGATCATCTTGCCGGTCACGCCGCCGGTGGTATTCGCCGCCACCAGCAGGGTGTCATGCACGCCGACCTGATGCGCGGTGGTCGCCTGCAGCGAGCAGAACAGCGCGTTCGACGAGGTGTCCGAACCGGTCAGGAACACGCCGAGCCAGCCGAGGAAGGGCGAGAAGAACGGGAACAGCGCGCCGGTGCCGGCCAGCAGCAGGGCCAGGGTCGCGGACAGGCCCGAGTAGTTGGCGACGAAGGCGAACGCCAGAACCATGCCGATCGAGTAGATCGGGCGCTTCAGTTCGACCACGGTTTCCTTGAACGCGCGCGCCGCATCGCCCCCCTTCATGCCGAGCATGACCATGCTGATGAGCGCGGCAATGAGGATCGCGGTGCCGGTGGCAGACAGCAGGTCGAGCTTGTAGACCGCGGCGTAGGGCGTGGCCTTGGCGACGATCGGCTCCATCTTGATCACCAGGTTGTCGAGCATCGGCACCGGGAACTGCAGCACCGTCGAATAGAGCGCGCCGCCCTTGGCGAACAGGGCCTTGAACGGCTTCAGGCTCCAGATCGTGACCATGATGGTGAGCACGACGAACGGCGACCACGCCTTGGCGATCTCGCCGAAGCTGTAGTGGCGGTCCTCGCCGAGCTCGGTGTGGTGCTGCTTGTCGAAGCGGAAGATGTTCTTCGGCTTCCAGTTCTTCAGGAACACGGTCAGGCACACCAGGCTCACCAGTGCCGAGGTGATGTCCGGCAGCTCGGGTCCGATGAAGTTGGCGGTGAAGTACTGGGTGACGGCGAAGCTGCCGCCGGCTACGAGGATGGCGGGCCAGGTCTCCTTGATGCCGCGCCAGCCGTCCATCATCGCCACCAGCCAGAAGGGCACGATGACCGACAGCAGCGGCAACTGACGACCGGCCATCTGGCCGATCTTGAAGGGGTCGATGCCGGTGACCTGGCCGCTGACGATGATGGGGATGCCCATCGCGCCGAAGGCCACTGGGGCGGTGTTGGCGATCAGGCACAGGCCGGCGGCGTAGAGGGGATTGAAGCCCAGGCCCACCAGCAGCGACGCGGTGATGGCCACCGGCGCGCCGAAACCGGCCGCACCTTCGAGGAAGGCGCCGAAGGAGAAGCCGACGAGCAGCATCTGCAGGCGCTGGTCATCCGTGATCGACACCACCGAGGCGCGGATGATGTTGAACTGACCGGTCTTCACGGTGATCTTGTACAGGAAGACGGCGCCGATGATGATCCACGCGATCGGCCACAGGCCGTACAGGAAGCCATAGCCGGCCGAGGCCAGCGCCATGGATACCGGCATCTTGTAAAAGAAGATGGCGACCGCCAGCGCGATGGCGACGGTGAGGGTGCCGGCGACGTGCCCCTTCATGCGCAGCACGGCGAGCGCGATGAAGAAGAAGAAGATCGGCAGGGCGGCGATCAGCGAGGACAACCAGAGGTTGCCCAGCGGATCGTAGATTTGCATCCATGTTTGCATTTTGTGAATCCTCCTCGAGAAACGCACTTGGAACAGCTTGTTCAAGGAATGGCCGCGTGAATGAGCGGCGTGTCGCCCGGCTCGCGGCATGCGGCCGGTGTCTTGTTGTGTGGGTTGTGGGTCAGCAGGTCGCCATGCGGGCTGCCTCCATGCTGCATTCGTCCAGCAGATGGACGATGGACCGGTAGGGCAGTCCGGTGGCGGCGGTGAGGCCGATCTCGCAGGTCTGGTTGCTGGAATAGCCCCCGCAACAGCCGGCGGGGATGTCGGCATGCAGCTTGCGCAGCGCGTGTGCGTTCAGCTCCGGCACGACGAAGCCGCGGTCGCCGCCGAAGCCGCAGCACTTCACTTCCGGCGGCAGCGTCACCTGTTCGGCACAGGCCTTGGCCAGCTTCGTCAGCTTGGCTTCGAAGCCCATGCGGCGCGCACTGCAGTTCAGGTGGATCAGCACCGGGTCGGTCTTCTTCGCCAGCATCAGGCGCGGCAACAGGGCGTCGTGGGCGAACTCGACAAGGTCGTACACAGGCAGGCGACCGGCGAGGAAAGTCTTCATGCGCAGCGAGCAGGCGCTGGCATCGAGCACGATCGGATACTTGCCGTCCTCGCTGGCGCGACGCAGCACGGCCTCGAGCTCGGCCGACTTGCGGTCGGCGTCGTCGGCGAGCCCCTTGCTGGCGAAGGACTGGCCGCAGCACAGGGCATCGACCCCTTCAGGCACGATGGGGGCGTAACCGGCGCGCTCCAGCACGCGGATCACCGTCGCCGACAGCGCGGCCTCGGGCGTGTCGGCGCCGAACATGCGGCCGGCGCAGGTGGGGAAATAGACGACCTTGTCGCCCTTGGCGGCGCTGGGGGAGGGGCGCCCCGCCGGCTGCGGCCTGGGCATGCCGGCCTTCCACGCGCCGCCGCTCAGGCGCGACAGCAGCTCCGTGCCGATCACCGACTCTGCCAGGTGCCCGGCCTTCAGCGCGGTGCGTGCGAGCGCCTGGGTGGCGCCGAAATGGTTGGCGGCGACGCGGCCAAGCGTGCGTGCGACGTTCGACAGCTTCTCGCCGCGCACCGCGCGCGTCAGCGCGCCGGTCTCGATGCCGACCGGGCAGGCGGTGGCGCACAGGCCGCAGGTCGCGCAGGTGTCGAGGCCCATGTAGAGATAGTCCTGCCCGAGCTGGCCCTCATCCTCGCCGGTAGCCTTGCGCCGCGACAGCTCGCGCCAGCCGACGATGCGCTGGCGCGGCGACAGCGTGAGGCCGTGCGACGGGCACTGCGGCTCGCAGAAGCCGCATTCGATGCAGCGGTCCACCGGTGCGTACAGCGCGCCCGCCGCCGGCATCGGCTTGAGGTGCTTGAGGTGCGCCTCGGCGTCGTCGTTGATGATCACGCCCGGGTTTAGCAGCTCCTCGGGGTCGAACAGGCGCTTGATCTCCTTCATCAGCGCATACGCCTGGGCGCCCCATTCCAGCTCGACGAAGGGGGCCATGTTGCGGCCGGTGCCATGTTCGGCCTTCAGCGAGCCGTCGTATTTGCTCACCAGCAGCGCGCACACCTCGTCCATGAAGGCGGCGTAGCGCGCCACTTCGGATTCGATGCCGAAGTCCTGGGTGAACACGAAATGGACGTTGCCCTCCAGCGCGTGGCCGAAGATGATCGCCTCGTGGTAGCCGTGCTTGGCGAACAGGTGCTGCAGGTCCAGGCAGCAATCGGCCAGGTCGGGCACGGCGACGGCGACGTCCTCGATGATGACGGTCGTGCCCGGCTTGCGCACCGCGCCCACCGCCGGGAAGGTGCCCTTGCGCACATGCCACAGGTGGTCGATTTCGACCGGATCGGTGGTGAAGGCCGCGGGTTCGATGAGCGGATAGGCGGCGAGCTCGGTCAGCACCGCGGCCACGCGTTGCTCGAGCTCCGCCGCCGACGGCGCGCGCGTCTCGATCAGCAGCGCGGTGGCGCCTTCGGCCAGCGTCTTCAGCAGCGGCGGCATGCCGGGCTGGTGGGCGACGGCGCGCAGCGAGGCGCGGTCGAGCAGTTCCACCGCATCCACCGGCCGCGACTTGAGGCCGGACACGGCGCGACAGGCCGTCCCCATGTCGGCGAAGAACACCAGGGCGCTGGCCTTGTGGGCGTATTCCGGCACGGTGCGGTAGGTCACCTGCGAGATGAAGCCCAGCGTGCCTTCGGAGCCGATCATCAGGTGCGCGAGGATGTCCACCGGGTCGTCGAAATCGACCAGCGCGTTGAGGCTGTAGCCGGTGGTGTTCTTGATCTTGTACTTGTTGCGGATGCGCGCGGCGAGCGCCTCGTCGCTGCGCACCTCGGCGGCGAGCGCGGCCAGGCGATCGAGCAGCGCCGCGTGGCTGTCGCGGAATTCGGCGAGACTGGCGGCGTCGCCGGTATCGAGCAGGCTGCCGTCGGCGAACAGCACGCGGATCGAGGCCAGCGTGTTGTAGCTGTTCTGCGCCGTGCCGCAGCACATGCCGCTGCTGTTGTTGGCGGCGATGCCGCCGATCTTGGCGGCGTTGATCGAGGCCGGGTCGGGGCCGATCTTGCGGCCCAGCGGCGCGAGGCGGCGATTCACGTCGGCGCCGACGATGCCCGGGCCTACCTCCACCGTGGCGCCGTCGGCGGCGATGGAGCAGGTGGCGAAGCCGTCGCCGAGCAGCGCCAGCACGCCGTCGGTGACCGCCTGGCCGCACAGGCTGGTGCCCGCGGCGCGGAAGGTGACCGGTCGGCGATACTGGCGGGCCAGATTGACGACGTCGCGAACTTCGTCCTCGTTGTCGACGACGGCGACCACCTCCGGGATGAGCCGGTAGAAACTGCCGTCGGTGCCATAGGCAAGGCGGCGCAGTTCGTCGGTGATGACCCGCTCGGCGGGCAGCCGGCGGCGCAGGGCTTCAATCAGTGCGGACACGATGGGATCTCCCGTCGGGGATGCGTTGCTTGGAGTGCTTGCTTGCGGCCGCCCCGCCGACGAGGAAGGGCGGCTCCGGGGGCGCTTCCGGGCGCGCTTACTGGCGGTCGCGCACCATGTCTCGCAGTCGTCTAGGAGCAGGAGTGAGTGGTGTGCGCGCAGCCGTCCAGCCGCTCTGCCGAGAGGGCGTGAGCGCGCGGAAGCGCGATGCGAGCCAACTGAACATGCGGTAATTGCCGGGCCGCGCGTAGATGCGTGCCCAGGTGCGCCAGACGAAGGACGCCAGCGGGCTGTAGCCGGCGCCCTGGCCCACCATGACGGGGTTGTCGTGCGGCTTGCTCTGCGCTTCGCCGCGCAGGCGTACCAGCAGCTCCGGGATGGGAATCCTGACCGGGCACACTTCGCCGCACGCGCCGCACAGCGTGGACACCGTGGGCAGCAGGTGGGTCTGTTCCAGTCCCATCATGTGCGGCGACACGATCTTGCCGATCGGCCCCGGATAGGTGGTGCCGTAGGCCAGGCCGCCGATGCGGGTGTACACCGGGCAGTGGTTCATGCACGCACCGCAGCGGATGCATTGCAGCGTCTTGCGCAACTGCTCGTCGGCATAGGCCTGGCTGCGGCCGTTGTCGAGCAGGATCAGGTGCACCTCTTCGGGGCCGTCCTTCTCGCCCGGCTTGCGCGGGCCGGAGATCATGTTGAAGTAGGTCGAGATCGCCTGGCCGGTGGCCGAGCGCGTCAGGATGGAGTACAGCGGCGCAACGTGCTCCAGCTTCTCGACCACCTTCTCGATGCCGGTGATCGCCATGTGCACCCGCGGCACGGTGGTGCACATGCGGCCGTTGCCTTCGTTCTCCACCAGGCACAGCGTGCCGGTCTCGGCGACAGCGAAATTCACGCCCGACAGGCCGATGTCGGCCTGCTCGAACTTCTCGCGCAGCACCTGGCGGCCGATCTGGATCAGGGTGTCGACATTGTCGGTGTAGGAGACGCCGGGAACCTTCTCGGCGAACAGCGTGGCGATCTGCTCCTTGGTCTTGTGGATCGCCGGCATGATGATGTGCGAAGGCTTCTCGCCCGCCAACTGGACGATGTATTCGCCCATGTCGGATTCCAGCGCGTCGACCCCTGCGTCATGCATCGCATGGTTGAACTCGATCTCCTCGCTCACCATCGACTTGCCCTTGACGATGGTCTTCGCCGCATGGCGGCGGGCGATGCCGAGCATGATCGCGTTGGCTTCGTCCGCATCGGCCGCCCAATGCACCTGCACGCCGTTGCGCGTCAGGTTGGCCTCGAGCTGTTCGAGCAGGTCGGGCAGCCTGGACAGGCTGTATTGCCGGATGCCTTCGGACAGCGTGCGCAGCGATTCGAGTTCCGACTCGTCGGGGAATTGCGCGGCGCGCTTTGCCATCAGGAAGTCCATTGCGCCGCGGAAGCTCTTGCGCAGATGCGGGTCGTTGACCGCATCGTGCATGCGCTCGCGCAGCGCCTGCGCGGAGACGAAGGCGATCGGGCGGGCGTCGCCCCTGTTCGACGACGCTGCGGCTGAAGTGGCGTGGGGCGCGCTCATTGCACCTCTCCTTCGGCGTTGATCACGATCACGACGAGTTCCTTGGGGCCGTGCGCGCCATAGGCCAGCGTCTGCTGGATGTCGGCGGTCTTCGACGGACCGGAAATGAGCAGCGCGTTGGTCGGCAGGCCGCTGGCCCAGCTGCCGGCGCGCAGCGCGTCGAAGAAGGTCGGGTGGATGTTGCGCGCATCGAGCAGCGCGAAGTGGATCGGCGGCACCAGCGACAGGGTGCGCGGCTCGGCCTCCGATGGCCAGACGATCAGCGTGCCGGTCTCGGCGATGGCGCCCAGCGTCTGCGTGAAGCCGGCGTCGACGCGGTGGAAGAGGTCGGCCTTCACTTCCTCGAGCGTGCCGGCCCAGGGACGCAGCACCGTGGCGTGGAAAGCGGAGGCCTCGAGCTGGTGTCCGGCGGGCGTGTCGGCGCCATACATCAGCGTACCCACGCCCTTGTCGGCGCAAAGGCGGCCGAGCAGCGCCGGCCAGCCGGTCTCGCTGGCGAAGTGCACTTCGGCATGGAAGCTCTCGATGCCGGCGCGAAAGCGCGCGACGCGCTCGTGCAGGCCTTCGCCGCGTGCGCGCGGCGCGTAATGCGCGTCGAGCTCCGGCGTCGGCAGCGGCTGGGCAGGCTGGCTGGCGCGCAGCCTGGCGAGGATGCGATCACGGGTCGCGGACATCTCAGTTCCTCCGCGCAGGCTGGCCACCGGTGCGGCGCAGCAGGAAGGTGGCGAGGTGCTCGCCAGGAAGCGACGGTTTCGATCGTCCGGCGTCGAGGTCTTCCTTCTCGGCACGCTTGGTGATGTTGAGCAGGCAGCCGCAGTCGGCCGTCACCACTTCGCGCGCGCCGGTCGCCTTCAGCGCCGCGACCTTGTCGCTCACCATCGCCGTCGAGATGTCGGGGTGCTTCATCGAGAAGCTGCCGCCGAAGCCACAGCATTCGGATTCGTGGCCATGGTGGGCGAGGGTGACGTTGCCCAGCCGCGCGAGCAGTTCGCGGCCGACGAGGTGGGTGCCCATCTCACGCCTTGCGGAACAGGAGGTGTGCAGCGTCACGGTGACCGGCTCGCCTTCGTCGCGGCGCTGGAAACCGACCACGTGCAGCAGGAACTCGGCGAGCTCAAAGGTGCGCGCGGCCACGGCGGCGGCGCGGGCGTGCAGGGCGGGATCGTCGGCGAAGATCTTTTCCCAGTGCCAGCGGATCATGCCGGCGCAGGAGCCCGACGGCACGATGATCGGGTAGTCCTCGGGGAAGAGGTCGAGCTGCGATGCGGCGACCTTGCGCGCTTCTTCCGGAAAGCCGCTGGAATAGGCCGGCTGGCCGCAGCAGGACTGGCTCTCCGGGAAGATCACGCGGATGCCTTCGCGCTCGAGCAGGGTGATGGCGTCCATGCCCGCCTCCGGCACGAACAGGTCGACCAGGCAGGTGGCGTAGAAATACACGGCTGCAGGCCGCGGCGGGTAGGTGCGCGGGGTGTGCTCGCCAGCGTGCGAAGGGCTGCTCATGTCTCCTCCTGTGGTGCGCCTGTCCTGGCGCCGCGGGGATGTTTCTGACCAATCTGGATTATTGGTACGACCAATTAAAACCGTGGGCGCAAATTTACCTGCACTTCCCGATGGCGTCAATAATTCAATTGATGAATCAAGTTGATTCTTTCCGTCTATGGATCAAGACGCGGCCGGCGATTGGGGGGAGCCGGCTTGCGGCGGAGGAATCCGGGCGGGTAATATTTGGTCAGACCAATGACGGAGATCCCCATGAGCGCAGCCAAAATTGCGGTGCAACGCTTGTCCGACACCATTGCCCACGAGCTCGAGCGGCGCATCCTGGACGGTGCGCTGAAGCCGGGCGACCGGCTGCAGCCGGAGCGCGAACTGGCTGCGGAGCTCGGCGTGTCGCGCCCGTCGCTGCGCGAGGCGATTCAGAAGCTGGTGTCGAAGGGGCTGCTGCACAGCCGCCAGGGCGGCGGCACCTATGTCACCGACCGGCTCGAGGCTGGCTTCACCGACCCTTGGGGCGACATGCTGCAGAAGCACCCCAACCTGCAGGCCGACCTGCTGGAGTTTCGCGCCATGCTCGAATCCGAGGCGGCCGCACTGGCGGCCAGGCGCGCGACCGACGCCGACCTCGAACGCATCGGCGAGGCCTATGCGAGAGTGGAAGCGCTGTTCGCGGAAGGGCCGTCAGCGCGGGTGTTCGAGGAACAGGTGAAGGCCGACCTGGCTTTCCACCAGACCATTGCGGAGGCAGCGCACAACGTGATGTTCGGCCACCTCACCGCCAGCCTGTTCCGTGTGACGCACGAGCACATCGACCTCAACCTGCGCCACTTGCGGCGGCTGGAGGAAGACTGGCTGCGGCTGCGCGACCAGCATGCAGCGATCTGGGAGGCTGTGCGCAGCCGCGATGCGGACGCCGCGCGCGTCGCCGTGCGGCGCCACATCGCCTTCGTCGAGGAAAGCATGCAGGCGCGCGCGCAGCACGAGGCACGCGAATCGAGGACTCAGCTCATTCGACGGATGGAGAAGGCGGAGAGCCACTGAGCCGCCGCCGCGACGGCGGCTGACCCGGCCGCACCGCTAAGGGCGGGGCGACAGCCCCTGTCGTGCCGCCTCCTGCAGCAGCCACCGTTCGAATGACTGTGGCGCCGGCCGCCGGGCCACGCTTTCGTGCATCACCAGGCAGTAGGTGCTGGGCGATGGCAGGCCAAGATCGAAGGGAATGACGAGGTTGCCGGCGCGGATGCGCCCTTCCACCAGCGGGCGCGGGGCGAGCACGACGCCCTGGCCGTCGAGGGTGGCGGTAAGGGCGAGCGCGGCGTTGGAGAAATGGCGCCCGCGGCGTGCGAGCTGCGGATCCAGTCCGGCCTTGTGCAGCCAGGCGGCCCAGCCGACGTCGCTGCCTTCGCCAGGAGGCTGCAGCGTGTCGTCGTGAATCAGCGTAAAGCGGGCGAGATCGTCCGCAGCGCGCAGGCCTTCCTCGACGAGCGAGGGGGCGCACACCGGCACGTAGTCGGGTGCAAAGAGAGGCACGACGCGGAAGCCGGAGTAGCGCCCCTTGCCGTACAGGATCGCCACGTCGCTGCGCGCCTCGCGCGCGCCGCTGCGCAACTTGTCCAGCACGCTGGCCTCGCGCGGACCGTCCACCGTGTCGGAGGTGCTGGCGAGCCGCAGGTCGATGTCGGGATGGGCGGCAGAAAAACCCGGCAGGCGCGGCACGAGCCAATGGCTGGCGAAGGAGGGCGGTGCGGTGACGACCAACGGGCCGGCCGTTTGCTGACGCGTGCTCTCCACCGCCGCGGACAGACAGTCGAAGCCCTTGCGGATGCCTGGCAGCATTGCTGCACCGTGCTCGGTCAGGGCCAGCGAGCGCACCTTGCGGTGAAAAAGCGGCACGCCCAGGTAGGCTTCCAGCGCCTTGATCTGCTGGCTGACGGCGGCCGACGTCACGCACACTTCGTCTGCCGCCTTCTTGAAGCTCAGATGGCGTGCCGCCGCCTCGAAAGTGCGCAACAGGGTGAGGCTGGGAAGCCGGTACGCCATGCCGGAATGCTTAAGCTGGATTTAATCATAGAATAATAAATCGTCGTTTGTGGGTCGAACAGGCGCTCACTAGACTGCGCGCACATGAATCGCTAGCCCGACCGGCGCCCCGCCTCTCCCTCGTCTGTTCGACGGGGCGCCGGCCCCCAAGCACGTTTTGCGCGTCCATTTCCGCGAGGACTGGCGCGCTAATTTCGAGAGTCGATCCGATGAGCGAATCCCGCATCCACTGCGCCGCGCTGGGCGCCAAGATCATGACGGCCGACGAGGCTGCGGCCCTCATCCCGTCCGGCGTCAATGTCGGCATGAGCGGCTTCACCGGCTCCGGCTATCCGAAGGCGGTGCCGGCGGCGCTGGCGCGACGCATCGAAGCGCAGAACGCGCTTGGCCAGCGGTTCCGGGTCGGCGTGTGGACGGGCGCATCGACGGCGCCCGAGCTGGACGGCGCGCTGGCGAAGGTCGATGGGATCGAGATGCGGCTGCCCTACCAGTCGGATCCGGTGTGCCGCGAACGCATCAACGCCGGCGAGATGGAGTACATCGACATCCACCTGTCGCATGTGGCGCAGTTCGTGTGGTCCGGCTTCCTCGGCAAGCTCGACGTGGCGGTGGTCGAAGTGGCGGGCATCCTGCCCGACGGCCGGCTGATCCCGTCCTCGTCGGTCGGCAACAACAAGACCTGGCTGGAGCAGGCGGACAAGATCATCCTCGAGGTCAATTCCTGGCAAAACCCCAGGCTCGAGGGCATGCACGATATCTACTACGGCACCCAACTGCCGCCGCACCGCAAGCCGATTCCGCTGCTGGGCGCAGCCGATCGCATCGGCGAGCCCTACCTGCGCTGCGACCCGGACAAGGTCATCGCCGTCGTCGAGACCCACAGCCCGGACCGCAACTCGGCCTTTTCGGCACCGGACGAGAACTCGCGCCGCATCGCCGGCCACATCCTCGACTTCCTGCAGCACGAGGTGAAGAAGGGCCGCCTGCCGGCCAACCTGCTGCCGCTGCAGTCGGGGGTGGGCAACATCGCCAACGCGGTGATGGCCGGGCTCAACGACGGGCCGTTCGAGAACCTCAGCGCCTACACCGAGGTGCTGCAGGACGGCATGCTCGAGATGATCAAGTCGGGCAAGCTCGCGCATGCTTCCGCCACCGCCTTCTCGCTCAGCAATGGCGCGCTGGCGGAACTGAACGCCGATCTCGACCGCTATCGCCAGTGCATCGTGCTGCGCCCGCAGGAGATCAGCAACCACCCGGAGGTGATCCGCCGCCTGGGGGTGATCGCGATGAACGGCATGATCGAGGCCGACATCTACGGCAACGTCAATTCGACCCATGTGATGGGCTCGAAGATCATGAACGGCATCGGCGGCTCGGGCGACTTCGCGCGCAACGCCTACCTGTCGATCTTCATGACGCCGTCGCAGGCTAAGGGCGGGGCGATCTCGTGCATCGTGCCGATGGTGTCCCACGTCGACCACACCGAGCATGACGTGCAGGTGCTGGTGACCGAGCAGGGCCTGGCCGACCTGCGCGGCCTGTCACCCCGGCAGCGCGCGAAGGTGGTCATCGACAACTGCGCCCATCCCGACTTCCGCCCCGCGCTGCGCGACTACCAGCAGCGCGCGCTGGCGCAGGCGCCGGGCCGCCACACTCCGCACCTGCTGGGCGAAGTGTTCGACTGGCACCTGCGTGCGCTGCGCGGCGAAAGGATGTAAGGTCCTGCCCGCACGGCGGACGGCGACGCCTTACTGCATCTTGAGCAGCGCCGATTCCGCGGTATCCCCGATGCGGATGCCCAGTTCCTCCGCCTTGGCGGATACCGCGACGATGGCAGCCTTTTTCATGTCCTCGAAGTTGCCCGCATTCACCAGGGCGCAGGCGTCGCCCGTCCGGTTGCAGGTCTCGATGTTGATGTAGCCGCAGGCGACGAAGCCGTTCGGGGCCTTCATGATCAGCAGCGGGCGGTTCAACTGGACGTGGATCGTTTCGATCTTCATTGATCAGCTCCCATGCGGCGCGGATGGCGACAATCGGCGGCCGGTCACGGCGCCGCCGTGACGACGATCTCGATCTTCCACTCAGGCTTCACCAGGCCGGCAAGCACGGTGGCGCGGGGCGGTGTCTGGCCGGGCACCACCCAGGCGTCCCACACCTCGTTCATGGCGGCGAAGTCCTTCGGGTCGGCGAGAAAGATCTGTGCCATCAGGATCTTCGACTTGTCTGAGCCGGCGCGTGCGAGCAGGGCGTCGATGCTGGCGAGGACCTGCTGTGTCTGGCCGCGGATGTCCTGGCTGTCGTCCTCGGCGATCTGGCCGGCGAGGTAAATGGTGTTGTTGTGCACGGCCATTTCCGAAATGCGGGAGCCGACATCGAATCTCTGAACCATCGTGGAACGTCCTTTTTGAGTGAAGCCGAGCCTTCATTGCGCAGCGCGGCGGTGAAGTCCGGGTGGGGCAGCGCGCCATCGTCCCGGTGCAGTGGATTACACACCATCGTTGCCCTGGCCGCTGTCCGCTTAGTGCCGGATTTCTATCCGACGAGTCGGACGCCATTCGGCCAGGCGCGCCAAACGGGGAGGGGCGGCGAAGACGCGACGTCGGCCCTCCCCATGCTGTGCCGCCAATCGCTCAGGCGCCGGGGGCGCCGGTGAGCTGATGCAGGCGGGCAACGGTGCCGGCGTCGAGTCCCAGCCCTTGCGCAAGTTGCTGAAGGTAGGCGACTTCCGCATCGGAATCGATGTTGATGGCAAGCAGGGACGCGCCATAAACCTGCGCAGCGACCGCCTCGTTGGGCACGGCGTCGATCAGCGACTGGAGGTCGAGCGGCTGGCGCAGTTCCTCGACGATGAACTGTTTCTCCTCCGGCGTGACGCCGTCTTCGCCGATCTTGCCGACGATGCGCTGGATCTCGTCCTCGTCGACCTGGCCGTCGGCCTTGGCGGCCGAGATCATCGCGCGCAGCACCAGTTCTTCGGTGGCCGGCGCGGTCATCGCCGCGAGATGTTCCGGCGGCATGTTCGTCGCCGCGTCGGTGAACCCTGCGGCTGCGCCGCGAGAATCCTGCCAGTTCTTCAGCGCCGCCATCGCCACCGTGGCGAGGATGGCCATGCCGGTGCCGCCAAGGGGATTGCCGCCACGCCCGCCCGAGCCACCGCCGAACAGGCCGCCGAGAATGCCCCCAAGGCCACCGGACGCGTTACTGGCGGCAGCACTGCCGACGCGGTCACCGCGTGCCCCACCGCCGAGCACGCCGCCGAGCAGATCGCCAAGGCCGCCACCCGCTGCGCCGCTCGAGGCGCTGCGGCCGATGCCGCCGCCCTGGCCGCCCAGTGCTGCCCCCAGCAGATCCCCCAGCCCTCCACCGCCTGTGGCCGGGGCGCCTCCACCTCCGCCACCCAGCACCGCGCCAAGGAGGTCGCCAAGGCCCCCGCTGCCGCCTGGACCGGATGGGGCCAGCGTATTTTCCAGCCGCGAACGGCTCTGGCTGGCCATGCCTTGTTGCAGGATCTGGCCGATGATGTTGCCGAAGCTCATGGTGTGCTCCCGAGGAGTGGCTTGATGACAGGCCGATTGTAGCCCCCACGCGACGAGACAACGTTGCCATGTTCGCGCAAGGGGAGGCGCGGCTTCCCGCGTCGGCGGCGAGCTCGGCCAAGGCTGGCGCGCCGCAGTATTGCGGCCAGGTCCGCTCCCACGTCGAGTCGGTGTGGCGCCGGATGCGGAATGTCAGGCCCGATTCCGGCGCGGCTTTCGTTAAACTTGCGGCTTTTCGGCCAGCGAAGGCAGATCTTCGGGGCCGGCAGCCTTTCGCTCAATCCGAGGACGTTCAAGTGAAGTACATCTCCACCCGCGGCCATGCCGGCCAGCCCGCCAACCCAGAGTTCTGCGACATCCTGCTGGGCGGCCTCGCACCCGATGGCGGCCTGTACCTGCCGGAGCAGTATCCGCAGGTGACGCGCGCCGAGCTCGACGCCTGGCGTGGCTTGTCCTACGCGGAGCTGGCCTTCGCCATCCTGTCGAAGTTCATCACCGACATCCCGCCGGCCGACCTGAAGGCGATCTGCGACAAGACCTACACCGCCGAGGTGTACTGCCACGTGCGCAAGGGCGACCAGGCGCGCGACATCACGCCGGTGCACTGGCTGGAGAAGGATGCCGACGGCCGGGGCCGCTTCGGCCTGCTCGAGTTGTCCAACGGCCCGACGCTGGCCTTCAAGGACATGGCGATGCAGTTGCTCGGCAACCTGTTCGAGTATGTGCTGGCGAAGCGCGGCGAAACCATCAACATCCTCGGCGCCACTTCGGGCGACACCGGCTCGGCCGCCGAATACGCGATGCGCGGCAAGAAGGGCGTGCGCGTGTTCATGCTGTCACCGCACGGCAAGATGAGCGCCTTCCAGCGCGCGCAGATGTATTCGCTGCAGGACGACAACATCTTCAACATCGCCGTCACCGGCATGTTCGACGACGCCCAGGACATCGTGAAGGCGGTGTCGAACGACCACGCCTTCAAGGCGAAGCACAAGATCGGCGCGGTCAACTCGATCAACTGGGCGCGGGTCGCGGCGCAGATCGTCTATTACTTCAAGGGCTACTTTGCCGCCACGAAGAGCAACGACGAGCAGGTCGCCTTCTGCGTGCCCTCGGGCAACTTCGGCAACATCTGCGCCGGCCACATCGCACGCCAGATGGGCCTGCCGGTGGCGAAGCTGATCCTCGCCACCAACGAGAACGACGTGCTCGACGAGTTCTTCCGCAGCGGCGTCTATCGCCCGCGCAAGGCCGCCGAGACGCACGTGACCTCCAGCCCGTCGATGGACATCTCCAAGGCCTCGAACTTCGAGCGCTTCGTGTTCGACCTCGTCGGCCGCGATCCGCAGAAGGTTGCTTCGCTGTGGGCCGAGGTCGATGCCGGCCGCGCGTTCGACCTGTCCGGCTCGGCCGAATTCGCCCGCATCGCCGATTTCGGTTTCGTATCGGGGGCCAGCAGCCATGCCGACCGCCTGGCGACGATCCGCAAGGTGTTCGAGCGGCATGGCGTGATGATCGACACCCACACCGCCGACGGCGTCAAGGTGGCCTGGGAGCGCGCAGCCGATGTACCGGCAGGCGTGCCCGTGCTGGTGCTCGAAACCGCGCTGCCGGTGAAGTTCTCCGAAACCATCGTCGAGGCGCTGGGTCGCGAGCCCGAGCGCCCGGCCGACCTCGAAGGCATCGAGAAGCTGCCGCAGCGGGTGGAAGTGATGGCGCCGGACGTGGAGGCGGTGAAGCGCTTCGTTTCCGAGCGGGTGTGACGGGTTTCCGACTCAGGTGACGGAAAGGGCTCTGATCACGGTAGCGAGCAAGATCGCCACGGTGGGTGAGTACAGGCGGGAGAGCCCGACTATTAACCTGGCAATCAAGGAGAGGACGCTGGAGCGGGCTACCTGTTCCTCCCCCTTCAAGGGGGAGGTTAGGAGGGGGATGGGGTTAAGCCGTGCCAGTGCAAACCCCATGCCACCCCAACCCGTCCAATCGCAAACGCCGCGCATGCGCGACCTTCCCCTTGAAGGGGAGGGAGCAACCTTGCAGCGCGTCACTTGGCATACGGTAATTGATTGCGGGGTTCATGGTGATGCGCCTGAACGGCCACGGAGAAACCTATGGCCGTTCTTCTTGGGTATGCCGATTCGTGATTGCTTCCGATTAGCAGTGCCGCAGTGCAGCATGCTGTCAATCGGGCTCGCAGGGCTGGCTGTCTCACATCGACCCAAACCTGACGCTGAGCGT
>JAFEFC010000008.1 GCA_018240785.1 Pseudomonadota bacterium
TCGAGGGCGCGACCGTTGGAAAGTTGTTTGCATTTCATGGGGCATATTATCGCTCAAATGAAACTACTTACGGGAAAGTTAGTAAGTCACCTGAAGCGCCAACTCACAATCATCGAATGACTTGAATTGCACAAGGTGCCGAGAAGCCACCGCCGGTCGTTGCGGCCGCAGCCGTTTTTACACAGCCTCGGCCAAGAGCGGAACGTCGCCAAGATACCCTTTGCGGCAGCTCGGAAGCCGCGAACCTGCATGCGTCCGTTCTGCGCAGTCGATCAAACTGGATGACTGCCGGCGGCCTCGCCGAAATGGCCGGAGACGCTTTCATAGTTGGTTTCTCAACGGCATACTGTCCGTTTTTGTCATACTGTCATTGAGCGGCAAGCAGTACCGACGTATGGCTCGGGTACCGCAGCCCAAATCATCGAGATCAACCAAATGCACATGATCCGCGACAACGGCGTTTCAGATGAGTTAATGAGCGACGTGCTTGCTAGAGACTGCGTGCTCTGGTTGACGACAGCGACGTTCCCAAGCGTGATGGGCCTTGAGCGCTTGGTAGAGATTACAGGCGGGCCTTGGCGCGGCGTACTTGTGGAGAGCACAGCGGCGGAGTTCAGTTCAGCACTTGCAGCCAGAAATCAGTCGATCGATTCGGCTGACTCGACTGGAGCGTTTACTCACCTCATTGCCGCCGACCCAATCTCGCTGCAACTCCCGCGGCGGGCTAAGCCAGTGTTCTTCTTAAACGGTCGGGCTGACCGCGACGGGACAGAGTCGGCCAGCATCCCTAGGAGGAGCGCCGATCGTCGCAGACTCAACATGACAGCGAAGCTGCGGGAACTGGAACCGAGGCGAGTTGTCGTGGTTGGGGACCGTCCCGACGCCGCGATCGAAGAGCTTGCTGCACTTTGGGACGTTGACTTCCGGTCGCTGCTCACGATAGTGACCGATGATGAATCGTTCCCACGGCGCGCTGAGGCGCAGCTCCAGGGAATCGATGGCCTGAACGTCATCCATTGGATTGCCAAGCCTCCCGTCGAGTTTGCTACGTCGCTGCTCGAACGCTTACGGGCGCTGTCGGCACCATCCAGTGCTCCTGTCGCTGCACAATTGCCCGGCGGGGCTGTTGTAAATATTGACCTTGCGAGGGCTGAACTTGCCGAGCAACCGATAGCCGACCTTTGCGATTTTGTCCGCGTGCAGGATGCCTTTCCTGTAAGTCCGGAGGATCTCCGAGAGGAGGAGTTCCGAGCCTTCTTCACACGAGGTGCGCTCTCGTGGAGGCCTTTCGCGGCCGGTCTTCCGTGGATGCCCGACAACGGACCGGAGAAGGACCTTCTGGCTGCGTTGCGATCGCAACTGGCTGACCCACCCGGCAGCGTCCAGGTGCTGTCTGTCTTGTCCGAGCCCGGGGCCGGCGGGACGACGCAAGCGCGTGCGCTTGCGCTGGCAGCAGCTAGAGCCGGCTTCCCAGTCTTGGTCGTCAAGCAGGAGGCGCCCGTGCCGCCGGCGCTTGAACTCACCGGGTTCCTGTTTCGAGCCTCGCGGGAGGCGGCGAACCAAGCCGCACAGTTGGGCCTTACCGACGCGGGTGAGCCCGTCTGGTTGATCGTCCTGGACGTTCAGCACGGAGGACGCGCAGCCGATGACCTTCAGCGTCTCTGCGCGGAGTTGGCTAGAAGCGGGCGCAAGGTCGCAATTCTCAAGGTGTCGCTGGCTAGCTCGCCCCTGGAGTTGCCAGAGTCCATTGCGCACAAAGAACTGATCTTCGTGCAGCATGAGCTTGAGTCGGGCGATGTTGAGCACCTGGGGGCGCACCTAAACGTCTACCTTCGACACCACGGTAAGCAGAAGAGTCGGGAACAGTGGATCAGCTTCTGGCGGGCGCATCAGCCCGATCTCGATGCCGGGGTCGCCAGCTTCTGGATCGCCTTGGAGTTCTGGCTGGCCGGCTTCCTGCCCCTTGGCGAGTCGATCCAGGGATGGGTAGTTCAGCAGTTCAAGAAACTGCGTGAGCGCCCCGAGTTGCAGCGAGCACTGCTGGAGATTGGCGCTTTGTCCATTGAGCGGCGTGCAACGCCGGAGCGCCTCCTAGCTCTCCTGTCTTCCCCGAAGCTGCCGTGGACAGTAGCACTTGACGAGGCGCGCACCGCCTCTCCAGGTCTCGGCCTCGTGTACGGCGAGTCGTTTCCATATGGGCGCGTTTGGGCAATCGCTCATGACGTGCTGGCCAGGTACCTCATCAACGGCGTGTGGAACGATCGACTTCTGTGCGAAGACTTGGGAATCGCGCCTCTTGAGGACAGCGTGGCCCTGCGGCTGACTCTGATCGCAAATCTGTCCAAACGCGCTGCAATGGGTGAGCCCTTTGCCAAGCCGTTTGCGGTGAGTCTTGCGACCTCAGTATTGAAGTTGGATGAGCAGCACGGGAACGCCGAGTTCTTTAAGCATTGGCGCCAGGTCATCGAGATCCTTGAGTCTGTTCCGCAGGTTGTTCGCCTCACGAGTCGAGCGTTCAACCACCACTTGGCCATATCGCGTCGAAGGGTGACGCAGGACGAGTACTTTCATATAGATCAAGGCGAGAAGCGGAAGCTGCTGCATGAGGCTGCGAAGGACGTCGAGTTTGCTCTTGACCAGATCGAGCCAAGTCAGGAAGACGAGTCGACGCTGAATCTGCTGAACACACTTGCTCTGATTTTTCAGGATCTAGCCGACTTGGAGCGCCATGGCGGCAGCGCGGCAGAGTTGACCAGACTCCTTGAAAAATCCGACGCGATAACGAATCGGGCGCTTAAGGAGAATCCAAACAATTCGTATGTCCTCGAGACGGCTGCAAAGAATCAGCTTCGTCAGGGATTAGCCTCTGGCGAAGTTGCTGAGCGGATCGAGTCGGCGGCTAAGGCACTCTCCTTCGTGTTTCAAGCATCTCGCTTGGACACGGCTGCGTCTCGCAGGATGAAGCTTGGCCAGCTTGCGGCGCAGGCGCTGAAGATACTGCGGGAGAACAATGCCGTCGCCGCTATCGAGCGGCTCTGCGCGCTCGGTAGCCCCTATGGGTTCATTGCTAAGGCATGGTCGGCCTTGCCCGTCGCCGCTGGCGAAGAATCAATGCTCGCGTTGGAGTCTGTTGGTCCGGGCGCGGCAGCAGAGGCCATTCGTGTTCTGAACTTAGCACCGGAACGCAATTGGCTCCTGGTGCGCCTGCTCTATGACTTGGTGGTCATTGCAAGTCCAAACGACTTCCAGGGCCAACTGCGGCTACTGGACGAGCTGGCTTCAACCAAGGGCTATCAGTTGTCCTTGCAGCAAGTCCTCGAACGCGCCGTTCTCCTCTTTATCGCCGGACAACACAAACAGGCGATTGAGGAGTTCAAGTGGCTGCGTCCCCGAGCAAAGGAGTCCCAGGTAGTGGTTTCTGTGCCGTCCCGTTTGCGGTGGCTGCCAACCCCTGACCGAACTGCGCGAGCGATTTGTACTGCGCAAGTGGTGGACAGTTCTGCCGACGCGCGAGGCATGGCTAAGGTCAAGGAGATGGGCGGTGCCTGGGCACCGTTCAATCCACAGGAGTTTGGCAAGTCGCGCATGGCTCCGAACGAACAGTTCAAATGCCAAGTGACCTTTGCCGCGATGGGTCCGTTCCTAAAGCCGGTCGATCAATCCCATCGACAGGACGGTAGGTAATGACAAGCGCTGCCTCTCCGAAAGCGGGCTGTGAATGGTATGCGGCCATGTGCGGATGGTCGCTATCAACTGGCAATGTGATGGTCGAAGGAACGTCTGATGCTGCGTATTTTGCGCTGGCCGCGCGGCTCCATCGGGCCCAGACCGGCGCTTCGCTTCTAGGTACTGACCTGTCGATCTTTGCCGCTGGGCTGGAGGAGGAGGGCGGTACGTTCGGCGTGTCGGAGAGATTTCCTACGCTCTTCAATCTGGCGTCGCTTGATCAAGATCCGAACGGACGCAGGCGATTCAGGGTAATTGCCCTCCTCGACGACGATACGATGGGCCGATCTGCGGTGAACTTGATCGCCGGTGGTCATCGGCAGATTCGTGAATACGAGTCAACGTTTCGCCTCCGGCGCGTCATGCCGAGACGGACAGACTCAGTGCGGGCACTTGCTTCGCTAACGGAGACTGCAAACGCTGTCTTCGGACGGCTGGAATGCACCATCGAGGACATGCTTTCGGACGAACTATGCGCGCGATTCATCGCGTCTCGACCGGACGCGGTCAATCGGCCGGCATTGACAGTGGCTACAGGAACACACCGATATTGGACGCCATCCGGGAAGCGAATGCTCCGCCAGTTTGCGGAGGAGCAAGCGACCATCGACGATGTCCACCCAATGGTTGATGCGCTTCGTTCACTGCGAAGCTATGTCGGCCTACCACCTGACGGCGTTGAGCCATGAGCAGCTCTCGATAGTCGCGAGGCGCAACGGCCAGGCACTGGCCTGCCCACCTCAAAGTTGAGCGTCTGCTTTCCGGGCGAGAGTCTGGCGACGCGAAGACTGCTTAGGGTCGTTATGCAAAGTTCTCGATTATGGAAAGTCTTTGAGGTGATGGAGGTTCAAGGGCAGTGAGCAAGCGAGACACTCGGCAGTAACTCGGCGGCGAGCTCGACATAATTTCTCAGGTCTCCTGAAGTGTTAGCTCCACTTCAGGAGACCGCCATGAGCACGAACACACCACGGCCCGCGTCGATCGAGCAGGCTGCCTTTGTATCCATAGACCACATCGCCGAGGAACTGCAGCGCTACGACGCGTACATGCGGGACCTGCGTGGGCTCTTGCCGGGGAGTCGAAGTAGCTGCTTGCGTGTGGCCCACCGACTACTGCGCAAGAAGTTTGGGGACGGCGTCGTCGATATCTCCCGATTGCAGCCAGCCGATGTGCGCCGGTTTCTCGCCGACCAACTGGACGCGCGCCGAACACCTTCCAATGCATCCACGCTGGCCTCGGGGCTGCGCAGCTATTTCCGCTATCGAAGCGCTTGCGGCGACTCCACCGATCGACTAGCCGCTGTCATTTTGTCACCGGCGCATTGGAGCTTGGCGAGCTTGCCACACGCGCTGACGGGGGAAGAGGTCGAGCGACTGCTGGACTCCTTCAGGTTCGCGCGCCGATGGCCGAAACGAGGTTATGCCATTGTTCGCTGCGCCCTGGACTTGGGTTTGCGGGCCGGAGAAATCGCCCGCCTGATGATCAGCGACATCGACTGGCGTGCAGGGACGGTGACGCTGAGGGGCACGAAGTCGTTTCGGCAGGACATTCTGCCGTTGCCGGTCGAGACCGGGCAGGCGCTTGCTGACTATCTGCAGCACGAGCGACCTCCAAGCACCAGTTCTGCCATCTTTGTGCATCCTATGGCGCCGCGCGGTGAGCCCAGCGCCAAGCGGGTGCCAATGATCACGCTAATCCTTTCGTCCTGTCTGTCCGCGAGCGTATGAGCCGGCCAAGTAGGCTGCAACACCCCAGCACAGCACAGCAAAGGACCACCGCATGAGCGGCTCTTGAGGTGTGAGCAAGCCGAGCACGCTCAGTACTCCACCCGCCACCATCAGCAGCAAGACAAAGATGATCCGCCCACGGGTGGCCAGGATCCATGCGCGTGCATAGCGCAGATCGGAGCGCGACACGGGCTCATCCTCAGGGCGACGAGTCATAGGGGCTGCCTCCGAGCGACCTAACTGGCACATAGGCAGCGAGCCTACCGCCTTGCCCGGATGGCCGCTATCTGGATCGGGCAGTGCCGGCGGCCTGTTCAGCTCGGCCAGGGTGATTCGACCTGATCCCGCACCCGTCGATGGAATTCCGACGGTGGCAGCGGGCGTCCGAACAGGAAGCCCTGTCCGACATCGACGCCCAGCGTGGTCAGCATTGAAGCCTGTGCCTCGGTCTCGACCCCTTCCGCGATGGTTTCCAGACCCAGCCCGCGGGCGAGCGCCACGACGGCCTGGGCGATGCTGACGGCGGACTGGCTCGCCGGCAGGTCGCGCACGAAGGCGATGTCGATCTTCAACGCATCGACGGCGAACTGGCGCAGGTAGGCGAGTGCGGTGTAGCCGGTGCCGAAGTCGTCCAGCGCGACGCCGACACCGAGCCGACGCAGCGCCTGCAGCCTGCCGTTGACCAGGGGCACGTCGTGCACGGCGGCCGATTCGGTCAGTTCGATCACCAGCCGGTCGGGCGGCGCCGCGGCCAGCGCCAGCGCGTCGGACAGGCGGGCGACGAAGTCCGGGTGGTAGAAGTCCAGGGCCGAGAAATTGACGGCGACGCTGACCGCCGGGTCGGGGCAGGCGGCGATCTCGGCCAGGCTGCGCTGCAGCACCCAGTCGGTGATCTCGCCCACCAGGCCGAGCCGTTCGGCCAGCGGGATGAACTCGGCAGGCGAGACCGGACCGAGCTGCGCGTCTTCCCAGCGGACCAATGCCTCGGCGCCCACGATCCGGCGATCGGCGAGCCGGCATTTGGGCTGCAGGAGCAGCCGCAGCCGGTTGTTGCGCACCGCGTCGCGCAGGCGGGATTCGATGCCGAGTTCGCGCACGGTCGATTGCTGCAGGCCTGCGGTGAACGCATTGATGCGGCCCCGGCCGGCGGCGCCGCAGCGATCGCAGGCCCACTGCGCAGTGCGCAACAGCTCGTCGAGCGCGCCCCCACAGCAGGAGAGACCGAAGGTGACGGTCAATAGAAAGGAGATCGTGTCCAGCGCATAGGGCTGCCGGAGTGCGGCGGCGAGGGTTTCGATGCGCGACTCGGCATCGGCGCCCAGGCACAGCGCGAAGCTGTCCTCGCGCACCCGGCCCGCCGCTTCGTCGGGGCCGAGTGTCGCCTGCAAGCGGGCGGCGATCTCCCGCAAGGTGGCAATGCTCCAGCGTTCGCCATAGGCGACGGCGAAGCGCCGCAATTCCTCGATGCGGAAGACGGCCACGCGTCGCTCGCCGTCGGCCGGCCCGGCGCAGTGTTCGGCAAAGCCCCGCTGGTTGAGCAGGCCGCTCTCGGCGTCGTGCAGCGCGAGGTAGCGCATGCGGTCCTCGGTACGCTGGCGTTCGCTCATGTCGCGGACGAAGCCGGTGAAGAAGCGCCGACCGTCGCGCTCGAAGGTGGAGATGCCGACCTCGACCGGGAAACGCGAGCCGTCCTTGCGCACGCCGTCGAGCCGCGGGCCGCGGCCGAGCACATGCCTGACGCCACGGTCCGGGCGGAAGGCGCGCAGAAAGCCGTCGTGCTGCTCCTTGAGGGGCGACGGCACGATGAGCGAGATGTTGGCGCCGAGGAACTCCTCGCGCTGCCAGCCAAAGAGCCGGGTGGCGGCGGCATTCGTATCGACGATCAGGCCGTGCTCATCGATGGTGAAGACGGCATCGAGACTGGTGCCGAGGATGGCGGCGATGGCTTCGGGGTCGTAATCGAACATGTCTCGCTCCCGGATGTGCGCCGTCCCATCGCCGCGCCCACGCATCAAGGACGCTGCGCTGCGTCCGCCGACAGCTTGCGACAAGGGGCCGTGCTGTTCACCTCGCGCAGGAACACGATCAGGTCCCGCCGCTCCGCGTCGTCCTTCACGCCGTCGTAGCCCATGCTGGTGCCGGGGACGGCCGTCACCGGCGAGCGCAGGAAGCGGTCGAGTGTCTTTTCGTTCCAGACGAAGCCCGCATGGCGCATCGCGGGCGAATAGGGAAAGCCGGGAACGCTTCCTGCGCGCCGCCCGAACAAGCCACAGTGCCGTGGTCCGGTGCGGTCAGTCTCCAGCGCGTGGCAGGCCGCGCAGCGCTCATACACCCGGGCGCCGCGCGCATAGGCGTCGTCCGCGGGGGTATCCGCCGCTGCGCGCCCGGCGAGCGCGGTACAGAGCAGCAGCCAGCACACCGGACCTGTCGCGCGCATGATCATGGGTCTCCGGGTTCAGGCAACGAAGGCGTCGGGCACCGGCACATCGCCGACGGCATTGCGCAGGATGGCCCAGTGCATCGCTTCGTCGCCGAGGATGCTGCCGGCTGCCTTGGCGAGGTCCCGGTTGCCGAACAGCGGGATGGCGCCCAGATAGGCGCTGACCGCGCCTTTTTCCAGCCCTGCCGCGAAGCGCAGCACATCGGTCTGGTTCTTCAGCGTATCGACCGGAAAGCTGTATTTGTCCTTCGCATCGACCGCGCGTCCGCCGAGCTTGCCGATGGTGGCGGCGAGCAACTCGGCGTGCTGCTTGTGATGGCCCTGGAAGGTGACGGCCAGATCGAGCACCGGCTTTTGCATGAGGCCGCTTTCGGCACCGACCTGGTAGGCGGCGATGGCTTCCAGTTCGGCCCCCAGCGCGGTGTTGAGGATGCGCAGGTCGCTTTCGACCGCTTGGTCGGCTTTGGCGGCCTTGGCGGCGAGTGCCTCGCGGCCGGAGAGCAGGGCAATGGCCGTACCGGAAAGCAGGAGACCGGCCTGGCTCAGGAAGGTGCGGCGGGGTTCCACAGCCGCGATGGCCTGCTTGATCAGCGTGTTCATGTTCTTCTCCTTAGGGGGGCGCAGCACGGGGCTGCTCAAACGGACTTCCGCTGCAGGCGTGCCAGCACACTCGCAACGATCCGGTCGCATCGGTCGCCGGCAAAGGCGTAAACCTCGCCGAAGACGTGGTCCATGTCCTTGGCCAGCGCCTGGCTCAGGAGATGTCGAGCGCGGAAGAAACGGGTGCGTACGGTCGCCTCGGGAATGCCGAGAACGTCGGCCGTCTCTTCGCTGCTGAGCTCCTCGACGCCGCGCAGGACAAAGACTTCGCGGTACAGATCCGGCAGCGCGTCGATGTGGGATTCGAGCAAGCGCCGCAGTTCGCCGTTGGCGGCGGCGGATTCCGGGTTCGGGAAACGGCTTTCGCCCATGTTGTCGTCCTCCTCCTCGCCTGCGGGGGCATCGACCGCTGCAAAGATCGCCCGATCCCGGCCCAGACGTTGCCGGCGGCGGATCGCGCGATTGGCGACGATACGGATCAACCACGTGGAAAGCCGCGCCTCGCCGCGATAGTGGTGCATGCCGCGGTAGGCGAGCAGGTAGGCGTCCTGAACCACCTCCTCGGCCTCCTGATCGTCACGCAGGATGCTGCGCGCCGTGCGGAACAGCATCTGGTTGTGGCGCCGCATCAGCGTCGTGAAGGCGTGCTGGTCGCCCGCCGCAACCGCATGCGCCAGGTCGATGTCGGCGCGGGGAGCCGTGGTGGCTGGGTATCTGTCCGGGATCATGGCTTGCTCCGTTCTGGCCGTGTTTAACCCATTGGATGCAGGCGATGCGAACCGCGTTTCAGCCGAGGCGAAATAGGGAGGGAGACAAAAGGAGGAAGACAACAGGCTTGGAGGCAAGCCCCATGACCGAACCGACCACCGGACCCGTCGGGCAGCGCTTGCGCGTCGCCGTGCCGCGGCCGGTGCAACGGCTCGCGGCGACGGTGATCCGGCTCACGACGCGCTGCGCGACTCGTAATACTGGGCGATGGCGGGAATCCCGGCGATGCGCTCGGCGAAGGCGGCGAGCTTTGGTGCCACGGTCTGGACCAGGTCGGCTGGAATGTGGTCCAGCTTGCCGGAGCCAAGCCAGCGCAGGATGACGAAGGTCTTGAGGTCGGCGATGGTCAGGCGATGGTCCGCAAGGAATTCGCCGCCGTGGGCTTCGAGCTGGTTCTGCAGCCATCGCAGATACCGCGGCAATACTTCCGCCGCCAGGGCCTCGCGGGCGTGCTTGAGCGCATCGCCGGTCATGCCGAAAGTCGCCACGATCTTCGTGTTGATGTCTTCCAGCGCGCCCATCACTTCGTCGCAGAACAAGGCCTGAAGGTCGTCTTCGGGATAGAGCCCGGCCAGCTTTCCGGCATAGCGCGTGATTGCGTCGCTCTGGGTGACCTGCACGTCATTGACGTGAAGCGTCGGCACCTGGTCCAGCGGTGTGGTCTTGCGAACCTCGGCAAAATCGCCGAACGCAAAACGGTTGTCCTCGAATGGAATTCCGCCGATGTGCAGGGCCAGGCGCGCGGGCTCTGCCCGTCCGCCGGAAAAGTCGAAGTAGGTAAGCTTGAGTTTGTCCATGGGTTCGTGTCCTGCCAGCGTGCAACGTTGTGGTTCGGGGAGCCTTGCGATCGGGCCAGCGCAAGGCGTGTACTGCAGGACGCACGTATAGGCTACGCGGCGGGGGCGTGCAAGAGCATCCGGGTGCTGCTCCCGGCCTTCGTCTGCAGATGGCCCGCAGGCGAGTGGCGCGATTAATCGACGTTGTGGCGCGAATAAGCCAATCGCGCCATTTCGGTGGCGCAATTCCGTCACTGGACATGCCCCCCACTTTCGGGAAGATTCCGCCTGTCACGCGTCATCGTGCGCGAAGAACAACAACGACGGAGACAATCCCCATGACCGAAGCGACGACTGAGCCCGTCGTGCAGCATTTCCGCCTCGCGCTGCTGTGGCCGGTGCGCTTGCTGACCGCGAAGGGTGCGCTCGGCCCGCAGCAGCGGCCATGGCAGGTGCTGCGCGACATGGGCGAGGCGTCGCCGTGGCGCGAGGTGGAGCACGACCTGGAGGTCGAGGGCAGCGTCTTCCAGGAGCGGCACTACAACGAGTTCGTGACCTTCCTGCCCTACGTGCAGCAGTTCCTGTACGGCGAGGGGCGCTCGCAACACAGCGACTCGGCGGACGCCGGGCCGGCGATGCGGGTGTTCCGCCGCCGCGACATCGCGAAGCTGCGCGTCGCTGCCCGCGACGGCGACGCGCCGGTGACGCTCGATGTCGTCCATGTGCATCTGTATTTCTTCTTCGACGTCGATGTGGTGATCCTCAACGTCGAGGTGGCCGGCGGCGGGCTGCCTTTGTCCGAGGTGCAGGAGCTGATGTATCGCATCGGCCGCGCCTACCCTTCGGGCTGGGACGAGCACGATCGCGCGCTGCACAGCCTCGCCGTGTCGGAGCTGATCGGGCGCGACGGCTCGGTGCTGGCGCGCACCGACGCGCACGCGCGCGAGGCCTTCATGGCGCATGTGAGCCGGCACCGGGCGCCGCGCATCGCGTCGCACTGGGCGTGGCTGATGCAGCCGCTGGTGAGCGCGTACTCGGAGCAGCCGGGCGCGCTGCGCTACCGCCAGATCGAGTATCACCGCATGCCGCTGACGGCCTATCTCGCTCTCGACGACCCGCTGGCACTGACGCGCAACGACTTCATCCGCCTCGGGCTGGTGACCGGCGCCGGGCCGCGCGACGGCGACGCGGTGCGCGACGGCAGCGGCAACGCCCTGCCCTATGGCGAACCGCATCTGGCCGATTTCGAGCGCCGCTACTGCTATGACCGCTTCTGGTCAAGCGCCGGGGCCGCGCCCAACACCCGCTACCTGTGCAGCGGCCATGCGCTGGTGGTGGTGGGCGATGCGAAGTCGGCCTTCTTCACCGACCGCGAGCGCGGCGTGCTGGCGCAGTTCCGCCATCAGCACTTCCTGCTGTTCCTGATCGCGCATTTTCAGAAGGCGGCGCTGCTGATGTTCTCGGAACGCCTGGTGGAGGCGCTGAAGCGGCTGCACGTGGCCGACGCGGAGAGCGTGCGGCGCTTCAAGCGTGCGATCCGCGCCAGCTTCGAAGGCTTCCTGCGCTTCACCCACCGCTACTGGTTCCACGACATCGCCGAGCAGGCGCAGACGCGCGCGCTGTTCCGCATGACGGTGGATCACCTCGAGATCGACCCGCTGTATGCCGAGGTGAAGGAGCGCACCGCCGACATGAACAGCTACCTCGACGCCGACAGCCTGCGCCGCCAGGCCAACACCGTGGTGCGGCTGACGGTGGTGACGATCTTCGGCCTGATCGGCACCATCACCACCGGCTTCCTCGGCATGAACCTGCTCACCATCACGGAATCACCGCTTTCCCAGCAACTGCTTTATTTCGCCGTCGTGTTCGTCGTCTCCACCGCGCTGACGATGTACACGATGGTGAAGTCCAAGCGGCTGTCGGATTTCCTCGACGCGGTGTCGGACGAGCGCCTGTCGGCCTGGACCAAGGTGAAGGCTTTTGCCGCGGTGTGGTGGCGCAGGCCGGATTGAGCCGCAGGCTCAGATCAACCAGTCGGGGCGCAGCGCCATCACCACGCCGAGGAGCCAGCCCCGCAGCGGAACCGGCAGGATCGGACACACGCGGTACATGGCCCGATCATGAGACGACGAAAGGCCCCGCAGGGCCTTTCGTCAGACAATGGAACGCGGCTTACTTGACGCGGTTCTTGTACTCGTCGGTACGCGTGTCGATTTCGATCTTGTCGCCGATCTCGACGAAGGCCGGAACGGGCAGCTCGAAACCGGTGCCGATGCGGGCCGGCTTCATGACCTTGCCCGAGGTGTCGCCCTTGACGGCGGGCTCGGTGTAGACGACTTCGCGCACCACGCTGTTCGGCAGCTCGACCGAGATCGCCTTGCCGTTGTAGAAGACCACTTCGCACTGCAGGCCGTCTTCGAGGTACTTCAGCGCGTCGGTCATGTTCTCGGCCTCGACCTCGTACTGGTTGTACTCGGCGTCCATGAACACGTACATCGGGTCGGCGAAGTAGGAGTAGGTGACTTCCTTGTGGTCGAGCACCACGACCTCGAACTTGTCGTCGGCCTTGTAAACCGACTCGGACGGCGCACCGGTGAGCAGGTTCTTGAACTTCATCTTGACGACCGCGGAGTTGCGGCCGGACTTGTTGTATTCGGCCTTCTGCACCACCAGCGGGTCGTTGCCGACCATGATGACGTTGCCCGAACGGAGTTCCTGAGCGGTTTTCATGCTGATTCCTGGATTATGAGCGACGCGGCAAGTGCCGCATGTCGTTGAAAAATTTAGGCGCAGGATTCTACCGCGGCGCAGCGAGAATGTCGAAACAGAATTTTGTCAAGCCGGTCGCAAGATCTTGCTGCGCAGCGAGCTCCCCGCACCACTGCGCGGCATGCGGCTGCAGCTCGGGCAACGCGGCGGAGAACGCCGGCCAGGCTTCGGCCAGGCCGCGCTCCTCGTTCCACGCCAGCCAGAAGGCGCGCAGGGCCTGCGCTGCCTCGGGCTGAAGATCGGCGGTGTAGCGCGCCATGAAGGCGTCGAGCTTGTCGCGATGCGCGCCGCCCTGCTCGTGCTGCGGATAGATCTGCCACACGAAGGGCACACCCGCCCACTGCGCGCGCACGAAGGAATCCTCGCCGCGCACGAAGTTCAGGTCGCAAGCCCACAGCAGGCGGTCGTAGCCCGGCTGGTCGGTGAAGGGCAGCACGATCACCTGCAGCCGGCCGTACTGGATCTGGTCGCCAGCCACGAGACGGTCGCGACCCAGCGCCCGGGCGACGTCGCCCAGCACGCGGCCTTCGGGCACCAGCGCCACCACCGGCCGCTCGCCATCGCGCCAGGCCTGCATCAGCGCCGGCAGCTCGGGCTGTTCGTAGGCGAACAGCGACAGCAACAGGGCATCCGCAGGCAGCGCCGTCACGCCATGCCCGGCCAGCCATTGCTGGCCGCCGCCGGGTTCGCTGCGGAAGGCATCGCGCTCGGTCAGCAGCCCCGGCTCGCGCAGCAGGCCACCGGTGCGGACATCGAAACCCGGAAAGAAGAAATGCTTCACCAGCGGCAGGCGCGGATGCGGCGAGGCCATCGCATGGTAGTCGCCCACCCAGTCCTCGGCGGACAGGTATTCGAGGTTGATCCACACCGGCGTCGGCGCACGCGCCGCCATCGCCTGCAGATGCGATTCCGGAATCTCGCAGGCGAAGGCCTCGATCACCACGTCCGCCGGCTCGACGGCTGCGAAGGGGGTCGTCCAGCGCCGCACCTCCACGCGCTGATGCACGAAGCTGCGCGCCGGATCGGCACCTTCCGCGGCGGGACACAGGCGCGCAAACGAGGCCCAGTCATCCACCCACAGCCGGACGCTGCGCGCATGGTTCCGGGCCAGATCCCGCGCCAGGCGCCAGCAGACGCCAATATCCCCAAAATTATCCACAACCTGGCAGAAGATCTCCCAAGTGAGGCCGGACGAAATGGAAGTGGTTTTCATTTGACGAGGTCAACTGGACAAGTCTGGAGATGAGCGCTGGAGAGCATGTGGACAAAGGCCTTCCAGCGGCGATTCGCTAAAAGCATGGACATTTGGCACACAGCGATCGAGGGGGCTTATCAACGGCCTTGTTCCAGCTGAAAAATCCCGCAGGTACTGGGCACAGCAGAGTTATCCACAGAATTGGGCCGACTGTTTACATCTTTATCTATTAAATTAAAAGAAAAACAAAAGAACAAAACCCGAACCGGCGGACGGACTCCAGGCTGCGCCACCCCTGCCCTGCAGGCGGTGCTCCCCGAAAAGAAAAATCCCGCTTGCGCGGGATTTCGTTGGGTCAGTCGAAGTGGCTCAGGGCATCAAAGTCGGCCGGCTCCAGCCAGCGCCACTCGCCGGGTGCGAGATCGGGATCCAGCGCCAGCCCGCCCACAACGCTGCGATGCAGGACGACGACACGGTTGCCGATGGCGCCGATCATGCGCTTGACCTGGTGATACTTGCCTTCGGCGATGGTGAGGCGCAGGGCATGGAAGCCTGTCTGCTCGCAGGCGACCGCGGCGATCGGCGCGGGTTCGTCATCGAGCTGCACACCGGCGAGGAGCGTCTGCACGGCGGCTTCGCCGACGGGATCGGCCAGTTGCAGTTCATAGACCTTGGGCGTGCGCTTCTTGCCCGAGCTCCACTGGTGGATGAACTGGCCGTCGTCCGACAGCAGCAGCAGGCCGGTCGTGTCCTGATCCAGGCGTCCGACGCACTGCACGCCGCGGTTGAGCAACGGGTCGGGCAACAGGCGGAAGATCGATGGATGGAAAGTCGGCTTGTGGGAGCATTCGTGGCCGGTGGGCTTGTGCAGCATCAGGTAGGCCTGGGCACGGTAGCGCCAGGGTTCGCCATCGACTTCGAAGGCAAGACCGGGATTGCCGCCGGTACTGCCCGGATCGAAGTCGGCGTTCGGGTTGTCGCACACAGTGCCGGCGATGCTGACGTAGCCGGCGCGGATGAGGGCGCGGCACTCCTTGCGGCTGCCGAAACCCTGGGAGTGGAGAAGGCGTTCGAGTTGCATGGGCGCATGGTATCCCGGGTAGCGCGGCGGGCGCGGTAAACTGTGGCCTCGCCTGGTTCAGGAGAAGCACCCTTGAGATTCGAACACCTGATCGAGGTGAATGACCTCGAAAACCCGCTGCAGACCGCGCTGACGCGCGAGGAGCTGTGGTTCGGCCTGCTGTGCAGGGCGGAAGATGCGCGCGCCTTCCTGCCCGGCCTGGAGGCCTGCCGCGTCATCGAGCGCAGCGACGAGCATCTGGTGCGCGACCTCCATTTCGGCAGCGCGGTGATCCGCGACCGCGTCACCTTCGGCACGATGGACTGGATCTGTTTCGAATCCGAGGCCAACGAGGAACACGCCGGCGGCAGCCTGCGCATCACCATCGAGGAGCCGCAGCAGGGCGCGCTCTTCCTGCGCTTCCAGTACCAGACCACGCTGCCCGAAGGCGCCGGCACCGAGGATGGGCAATACGCCGCCTTCGTGCGCTCCGCCTACCACCAGTCGGACATCGACACGGTGCGCGTCATCCGCATGATCGCCGAGTCCGGCGGCTTGCAGCAGTAAGCCCTTTTTGACATGCGCCCGCCGGACGGTGGCGGGCGCGTTTTCGTTCACGACGAGGAAGAAACGCTCCATGTGGTTCAAGAATCTGCAGATCTATCGCCTGCCCGCCAACTGGGACATGACGCTCGAGCGTCTGGAGGAGCAACTGGCAAAGAAGCCCTTCCATCCCTGCGGCAGCCAGGACATGGAAAGCCGCGGCTGGCTGTCGCCGCTGGGCAACGAGGTGCTGGTGCATGCGGTGGGCCAGCAGTGGCTCGTGTGCCTGGGCTTCGAGCATCGCCTGCTGCCGTCGGCGGTGGTCAAGCAGGAGGCCGACGAGCGCGCCGAGGAGATGGCCGAGCAGCAGGGCTACAAGCTCGGCCGCAAGCAGATGAAGGATCTGCGCGAGCAGGTCATGCAGGAGCTGCTGCCGCGTGCTTTCACCCGCCGCCGCCGCATTTACGCGTGGATCGACCCGGTCAATGGCTGGCTGGTGATTGACGCCGCCAGCCAGAGCAAGGCCGAGGACATGCTGGAGCAACTGCGCCACACGCTCGACAGCTTCCCGCTGACGCTGCTGCGCACCGAGAAGTCGCCGATGTCGGCAATGGCCGACTGGCTGGCCGGCAACGAGGCGCCGGCGGGCTTCAGCATCGACCAGGACTGCGAGCTGCGCTCGGTGGCCGAGGACAAGGCGGCGGTGCGCTATGTGCGCCATCCGCTCGAGGGCGACGAGGTCAAGGGCCACCTCGAGGCCGGCAAGCTGCCGACGCGGCTGGCGCTGACCTTCGACGACCGCATCAGCTTCGTGCTGACCGAGAAGCTCGAGATCAAGCGGCTGGACTTCCTCGACGTGGTGCGCGACCAGATCGAGGGCGAGCAGGAAGACAAGGAGGCGCTGTTCAACGCCGAGTTCGCGCTGATGACTGGCGAGCTGGCGCATCTGCTGCCGGCCGTGGTCGAGGCGCTGGGCGGCGAGATCGGCGCCGAACCGGCTGCAGCGACCGAGCAGCGGCCGATGGTGGCCACGGCATCGGAGTCGGCGCCCCAGCCAGAAGGCGTCGCTGCCTACGATCCGCCGTTCTGAGCCGGAAGGCGTCCCTCCGCGGGCGGTCGCGGGGGGATGCTTCTGGGTGTACACAGTATTTAAGTAATTAAAAGAATATAAAGATCATGTACCGGCAGTTTCTGTGGATAAGCCGTTTTTCGCCTTTGGATACAGCCGCTTGAGAGGCTAAAAAAGCGGTGCAGAAGGCGCCTTGCAGCGAAGGACCGATTGTTGATGAAAATCCGCCCTGTCGATCTTCGGTCGCTTATCCACAGACCGTGCCACTGCCGAACCACAGTTTGTCCACTGCGCTTGCAGGCCGCTCGACATGCCTGAAGGCGGACTGCCGAAGCGCGAAATCGACTCGGTTGCAGCCGCACGCGGGCAGCAGGCCGCCGCGCCGCAGCGCTGGGCGCTGTGGCGGCTGGACGACAACGGCAACCGCTTCCTGATGGAGACTTTCGATTCGCGCGAGCGCGCGGAGGCCGCCGCCCGCGACTACACGGCGCGGGGGCACAAGCAGACTTACTGGGTGGAACGGGGCTGAACGTCTGCGTGACGGACGCGGAGAGGACCACGATTCATGCGATGCGCTTGAATCGTGGTCTGTCGGAAGCCGGGCGCAGTCAGCTTATGCCAGCACTTCGCCGTGCTCGCGCGTGGCGTGGAAGGTCACCTTGGGCCATTTCTCGGCCGTCACTTCCAGGTTGTAGCGGCTGGTGGCCAGATAGACCGGGTTGCCGTCGATGTCCTTGCCCAGGCGCAGCGCCTGCTCGCGCTCGAAGTTGCGGCGGGTGACGTCGTCGGGGAAGGTGAGCCAGCGCGCGGTGTGGATGTCGGCGGGCTCGAAGATGGCATCGACCTTGTATTCGTCCTTCAGGCGCTGGGCGACGATCTCGAACTGCAGCACGCCGACGGCGCCGAGCAGCATCTGGCCGCCTTCGAGCTCGAACACCTGGATGGCGCCTTCTTCGCCCAGTTCCTGCAAACCCTTCTGCAACTGCTTGGACTTGAGCGGATCGCGCAGGCGGGCGGCGCGGAACAGTTCGGGCGAGAAGTAGGGGATGCCCTTGAAGCCGAGGTTCTCGCCTTCGGTCAGCGTGTCGCCGATCTGCAACTGGCCGTGGTTGTGGATGCCGATGATGTCGCCGGCGACGCCATCTTCCATGATCACGCGCTCATTGGCCATGAAGGTGAGCGCATTGGCGAGCTTCATGTCGCGCCCGGCGCGCACGTGCCTGACCTTCATGCCCGAGGCGTAGCGGCCCGAGCAGATGCGGAAGAAGGCGATGCGATCGCGGTGCTTCGGGTCCATGTTGGCCTGGATCTTGAACACGAAGCCGGTAAAGGCCGGTTCGGCCGGCTGCACCATGCGGGTGGCCGCCGCGCCCGCGGCGGCGATGCGCGCCTGCGGCGGCGGTGCCCAGTCGATCAGCGACTGCAGGATCTCCTGAACGCCGAAGTTGTTGATGCCCGAGCCGAAGAATACCGGTGTCTGCTTGCCGGCGAGGAATTCGTCGAGGTCGAACGGCGGCGAAGCGCCATCGATCAGCTCGACATCTTCGCGCAACTGGCCGACTTCCATCGGGAAGCGCTTGTCCAGCTCGGGGTTGTCCAGGCCCTTGATGATCTCGCCGTCGCTGCGGCGCTCCTCGCCTGGGGTGAAGGTCAGCACCTGTTGCTGCAGCAGGTGATACACGCCGCGGAAGGCCTTGCCCATGCCCAGCGGCCAGGTCACCGGCGCGCAGGTGATCTTGAGCACGTCCTCGATCTCGGCCAGCAGATCGAAAGGCTCGCGCACCTCGCGGTCGAGCTTGTTGACGAAGGTGATGATGGGCGTGTTGCGCAGGCGGCAGACGTTGAGCAGCTTGATGGTCTGCGCTTCCACGCCCTTGGCGGCGTCGATCACCATCACCGCGGCATCGACCGCGGTCAGCACGCGGTAGGTGTCTTCCGAGAAGTCCTCGTGGCCCGGCGTGTCGAGCAGGTTGATGGTGTGGCCCTGGTACTCGAACTGCATCACCGAGCTGGTCACCGAGATGCCGCGCTGCTTTTCGACTTCCATCCAGTCGGAGGTGGCATGGCGGGCGGACTTGCGCGCCTTCACCGTGCCGGCGAGCTGGATCGCGCCGCCGAACAGCAGCAGCTTCTCGGTCAGCGTGGTCTTGCCCGCGTCGGGGTGAGAGATGATGGCGAAAGTGCGGCGCCTTTCGACGTCGCGCAGCAGTTCGGGCGGGAAGGGAGTGGTGGTCATCAGCGCTCGTCGGCAGAAAACAAAAGCCGCCTGCCCGTGGTCGGGCGAGGCGGGACAAGCGCAATTATATCAAGTCATTAGCGGGAGGCTGTGGCCCTCTCGCGGGTGACCCGCTCAGTAACGTCGCGCGCCACCGCGACCGAGCCGAGGACCGTATCGCCGTCGGCGACGAGCGCGAAGCTCATCTCGACATACAGCTTGTGACCGTCGCGATGCAGCGCGCCGGTGAGCGTGGGCCGGCCGTTGAGGCGGGTGTGGCGATTCTCGATGGCGGCGTGAAAGCCGCGCCAGTGCGCCGCGCGCAGCTTCTCGGGGATGATCAGGTCCAGGCTCTGGCCGAGCGCGGCCTCGGCGCTGAAGCCGAACAGGTGCTCGGCGGCGCGGTTCCAGCGCCGGATGATGCCCTCACGGTCGGAATAGATGAGGGCCTCGGCCAGTTGGTCGAGGATGTGTTCCGCGAGCGGCGCGGCGGCCGGATCAAGGTTTTCCATGCTTTTCTCGCTCGTCACGGGATCCAGAACATCGCCCTTTCAGTGACGGTGACTGCGGAGTCGGTCGTATCCGTCGCGATGAAGCGTACCGGATGCGAACCCGACGCGGCGGAACCGGGCTCGAGCTGCACGCGAGCGGTCGCAGATGCGGTGGCGGCGGGAGCGACTTCCACGTCCAGCGGCTGGGCAAGGTGGATGCCCTCCAGGCCGTCGATGGCGACGCGGTAGATGCGCGTCTTCTCGCTGGCGTTGATCAGTTGCAGGCGGAAGGTGTTCTCGATGGCGCCTTCTGCGGTTTCGGTGGCGAGCGCCGCGCGGTCGCGCTGGATGTCGAGCTTGAGCGGGACGCGGGTCGCCAGCGACCCTGCCGTGGCACCCAGCAGTGACAGGAAGATGGCGCTGTAGATCAGTACCCGCGGCCGCAGCGTACGGCGCAGGATGGTTGCGCGCGTGAATTGCTGCTTGACGGCGTTCTCGGTCGAGTAGCGGATCAGGCCACGCGGCTGGCTGATCTTGTCCATGACCTGGTCGCATGCGTCGATGCAGGCGGCGCAGCCGATGCATTCCAGTTGCAGGCCGTCGCGGATGTCGATGCCGGTGGGGCACACCTGCACGCAGATGCCACAATCGATGCAGTCTCCCTGGCTCTTCGGGTCCGTCGCGGCCGTCACCGCCGCGGCCAGCTTCTTCGATCGGCCACCGCGCGGTTCGCCGCGCTTTTCGTCGTAGGCGACGATCAGCGTGTCGGGGTCGAACATGACGAACTGGAACTGGGCGTAGGGGCAGATGTACTTGCACATCTGCTCACGCATGAAACCGGCGTTGCCATAGGTGGCACCGGCGTAGAACAGGATCCAGAACGTCTCCCAGCCGCTTTGCGAGAGGCTCAGCACGGCCTGCCACAGCTCGCGGATGGGAGTGAAGTAGCCGACGAAGGTGAAGCCCGTCCATAGCGACAGCAGCAGCCACAGCAGGTGCTTGCTGCCCTTGATGCCGAGCTTGCGCGCCGACCAGGGTGCGGCGTCGAGCTTGATGCGCTTGGGGCGGTCGCCTTCGACCAGCTTCTCCAGCCACAGGAAGATTTCCGTATAGACCGTCTGCGGACAGGTGTAGCCGCACCACAGGCGGCCCGCCACGGTGGTGAACAGGAACAGCGCCAGCGCCGACAGCACCAGCAGCACCGCCAGGTAGATCGTGTCCTGCGGCCACAGCACGAGGTCGAAGACGTAGAAGCGCCGCGTATCGAGGTCGAACAGCACCGCCTGGCGGCCGTTCCAGGGCAGCCAGCACAAGCCGTAGAAGACGATCTGCGTCAGCCACAGGAAGACCCAGCGCCAGCTCTGGAAGAGACCTTTGACGCTGCGTGGATAGACCTTGGGCTCGGCGGCGTAGAGTGGCTGAATGGGGATGACGCGCTGGGATCTGGACGTTTCTGGCATTGGGGGCATGTCGTTGGGGTGAGGCTGCTCGCCGCGCATGCCACGGTCAGCCCGATTTTAAAGGTGTATTTTTTATGCAACTTTAAACTTGAGCGGATTCCGTTTCAAGCAAAGAATTTTTGTGCAAATTGGGGTATGGGGTATGGGGGCGGATGCATGGCGGCGGGCGGGAGGTCGACCGCGCTGCCGCAGCTACCCGGAGGTGCGGCGCAGAAACGGCGAACCCCGCTCGTGGCGGGGTTCGTTGTGAGGCTGGAGGTTGCCGGCCGCGCCCGCGGGCGCGCGGCGAAGCCGCGTCAGCGGCGGCGATCCTTGTCCTTGCCGAGCTGGTCGCCGATCAGGCCGCCGACTGCGGCACCACCCACGGTACCGAGGATGCCACCGTCGGTGACGACGGCGCCGGCCACACCGCCGACCGCAGCGCCGGTCGCAGCGCTCTTTTCGCGCGAGGACATGTTGTCCCAGGTGGCGCAGCCGGTCGCAGTGATCGAGGCTGCGGCGATCAGCAGGGCAGGAATGAGCTTGCGCGTATTCATGGCGTTCTCCTTGTTCGTGTCTTCGTTGCACCGGCTGGACGGTTCCATTCCGTTCCTTTCGGCTGACTCATTGGAACATGGCTGCGGCGCGAAAGCTCCCGCTCAGGCGTGAGGCATTGTTTCCTCATGTATCGATCCGTGCTGCGGCCCGAGGGGCAGCGGCGCGGTGTAGCATCGCAGGTTCCGGCGCTCGGCCGGCCAAGGATGGTGTGCCGGACCCGCAAGGGGCCGCAACTTCGCGATACGACCTGGATGCGTCAATCCCTCCTGCTTTCACCACTTCTCCATCGCTTTGTGCGGCGGCCGCTGCATGCGATACGGTTGGGGATCGCCGTCGCCAGCGTCTTCGCCCTCGGGGTGGGCTGGTACGACATGTTGAGGGACATGCGCGACGCCGAGCAGGACACGATGGAGCGGCTGCGCGTGCAGGCGATCATCCAGGCGCGGGCCGCCGGCGAGGCGGTGGAAGGTGCGATCGGGCGTTTCGACCTCGCCCTGCGCGCGCTGCAGACGGCGGGCGCCGAGTCGGCTGCCGAACTGGGCCTGCAGGGCCGCATCATCAAGGCGGCGATGTCCACGGACCTGCTGCTGCAGGCCTTCGTGATCGGGGCGGATGGCTATCTCACCTATTCCTCGTTGGGCGCGGCGCCGCGCAATTACCTCGGCGACCGCGAGTATTTCCGCACCCTGGCTGCGACCGACGAGGATCGCCTCTTCATCTCCAGGCCGGTGATCGGGCGACTCAGCAAGAAGTGGTCCATCCAGTTCGCGCGCGCCATCCGTCATGATGGCCGTTTCGAGGGCGTGGCGGCGCTGGCGGTCTCGCCCGAAGTGTGGTCCTCGCGGCTGTTGCGCTTCGAGGCGAACCCGCTCGACACGCTGACCCTGCTCGATGGCGACGGCTACGTGCTGCTGCGCACGCTCAACGTCAACGAGCACCTTGCCAAGCAGGCACCCGGCGAACGTGAGTACAGGCTGCATCCGGAGCGCATCGAGGGACACTACGTGGCCCATGGGGCGGTCGATGGCGTGCTTCGCCTGTATGGCTGGACCAGGCTGCCGTCGGGCCTGGTGATGTTGTCCGGCATTGCGCTGGAGCCGGCGCTGGAGCCGCTGCGCGCGCAGCGCAGCGGCACGCTGATGCGCGTGGTGGCGGCATCCGGCCTGTTCGTGTTCGCGATCGCCGCGCTGCTGATTGCGCTCAAGCGCTACGAACGTGCCGTGCGGCGGCTGGGCGAGCGCGAGGAGCACTATCGCAGCGTGCTCGAGCACATGGATGAAGGGCTGGTGGTGGTCGATGCCGACAACCGCATCGTCAACGTCAATCCCGCCTTTTCGGCGATCACCGGCTTCACCCAGGAGGAGGTGGAGAAGCGCCCGGTGTTCCTGCTGTCGCGCGGTCGCACGCTGGATCGCGCCATGAGCGAATTGTCCGCACCGTCGAGCTCGGGGCATTGGGAGGGCGATTTCGAAGGCGCGCGCGCGGGTGGTACCAGCTATACCGGCCACGCGGTGATCTCCACGCTGCGCAACGCAAGCGGCGACGTCCGCCACCGTGTCGCGCTGATCACCGACGTCACCGAGCGCCGGCGCAGGGACGACGACATCTGGCGCCAGGCGAACTTCGACCGCCTCACCGGCCTGCCCAACCGCGCCCTGTTTGCCGACCGCCTGGACGGCATGCTGCGCCATGCCCGGCGCCACCAATCCAGCGTCGCGGTGTTGTTCATCGATCTCGATCGCTTCAAGCCGGTGAATGACGGATTTGGTCACGAAATTGGCGACCTGCTGCTGCGCCAGGTTGCGCATCGCCTGCTCGGCGTCTTTCGCGACGAAGACACGGTGGCGCGCATTGGCGGCGACGAGTTCATTGCCGTGATGCAGGGTGATGACGTCGAGGCCGGCGGCGAGCGGGCGGCTGCGCAGGTGGTGGAGCAGTTGTCGCAGCCGTTCTTCGTGGAGGAACGCAGCCTGCAGGTCGGATGCAGTGTCGGCATCGCACGCTTTCCGGTCGACGGCGACTCGGTCGAGGCGCTCGTCAATGCCGCGGACCGCGCGATGTACCGGGCGAAGAACGGCGGGCGCGGGCCCTGGAGCCGATAGGCATCGGAGCCTGCATGCGCTGCGCGCGGGAATCTTTCGCGTCGTGGCATGCTCTGAAGAATCATCGGAACGTTGCAGCCTTGCAGCGTCCGCATAGAGGATGACGATGTTCAAGGACGACAGGCTTGCCGGCCTCTTCCAGGCTTTCGCGCGCAGCAGGGCGCAACCTCCCTCGCTGGTACAGAAGATCATCGCCGGGATCGGCGCGGTGGCGGTGTTTGCGCTCGCGCTCACTTTCTCGGTGGTGTTGTTCGCCGTGGTGGTGAGCGTCGGCGCGATCGTGTGGGTCTACCTTTGGTGGACGTCGCGCAAGCTGCGCAAGCAGATGCGCGACAACCCGCCCGGCGGCCTGGTGATCGAGGGCGAGATCATCCGCGAGGTGCGCACCCGCGACGGCGAAGGCAGCTGAAGCGCGGATTCGGGCCGCGTCTCAGCCGATGAAGACGCGGTGCGCGGCCCAGTAGAGACCGGCTGCCAGCGAGATGGCGGCGGGCAGGGTCAGCACCCAGGCGAGCAGGATATGGGTCACCGTCTGGCGTTGCAGGCCGCTGCGGTTCGCTACCATCGTGCCGGCCACACCGGATGACAGCACGTGGGTGGTGGAGACCGGCAGCGAATACACGTTGGCGAGGCCGATCGCCATCACCGCGGTGATCTGCGCGCTCATGCCCTGAGAGTAGGTCATGCCCTGCCGGCCGATCTTCTCGCCCACCGTCAGCACCACGCGTTTCCAGCCGATCATCGTGCCGATGCCCAGCGCCGCGGCCACGGCGAGGACCACCCAGAAGGGGGCATATTCGGTGGAGTGCGTGAGGTCCTTGCGCAGGTTGGAGAGGTCCTTGCGCTCCGACGCGGGCAGGTAGGCGAGCTTGGACACCTTGCGCGCGGTGTCGTCGAGGCACAGCAGGTAGCGCCGCACATCCACCCTTGCCTGCGGCGGCATCTCGTTGAAATCGCGCACACCCTCGAGATCGCGCCGCAGCGCGGCGATGGTGATCTCGGTCTGCTTGGGGTCGCAGCGGAACTTGGCCGGGAGGTCGGTGCCGTTGGACTTGCCGAGCGCCAGGTAGTCGGTCAGCGCCACCGCGTTGCGCTCGTAGAACTCGCTCAGATGAACGGCGGCGTCGCGGCTGCGGTTGATGTCGTACCCGGTACTGTCGAGGTTCAGCACGAAGTGCGCGGGGACGATGCCGATCAGCACCAGCATGATGAGGCCGATGCCCTTCTGTCCGTCGTTCGAACCATGCACGAAGCTCATGCCCATCGCCGACAGCACCAGGATGAGCCGGTTCCAGAACGGCGGATGCTTCTTGCCGACGTCGCCCAGGCGGTATTCCGGCGTCTTGTGCATGGACGAATGCGGCTTGAACCACTTCAGGCCGATCAGGATCAGGCCGGCGACCATGAAGCCGACCACCGGTGATACCACCAGTGACAGCGCGATGTCGATCGCCTTCTGCCAATTCACGCCGTCGGCGACCGGAATGCCGCTGATCACCGCATTGGCGAGGCCGACGCCGAGGATGGAGCCGATCAGGGTGTGCGAACTCGAGGCGGGGATGCCGAAGTACCAGGTGCCCAGGTTCCATGCGATTGCCGCGGTGAGCAGCGAGAACACCATCGCCAGCCCGCGCCCGGTGTCGGTGTCGATCAGCAACTCCACCGGCAGCAGATGCACGATGGCGTAGGCGACGCCCACGCCCCCCAGCAGCACGCCGAGGAAATTGAAGAACCCGGACGCGATCACTGCGACGTAGGGTGGCATCGCCCGGGTGTAGATCACCGTGGCGACGGCGTTGGCGGTGTCATGGAAGCCGTTGATGAACTCGAAGGCCAGCACGAAGGCCAGGGCCAGGATGAGGCTCAGGAGGAGCCAGGGGTCGAGGCCGCTGATGAATGAGGTCATGGTGGGGGCTCGGCGAAAACACGAGGTTCTCGCGCATGGCGGAGGGCCGGACTGGCACGCACGGCAAGCCCGGTCGCCGTTCAAGGGGATGAAGGTAACAAGGCATTTTCGCAAATTGTGCAAGAAATCTGAAATCTTCCTCTGTCGGTCTGGCCAGAAACATTCGCTTGAATGAAGATGACGCGCATCCCGGGGCGTGTATCCGAGAAAAAGAATGACTTCGGAACGTCGGCGCCGCCCGGCTTGACCGGCGCCGCCGGTTCCCGGCTATAATCCGCCCCCTTTCGCACCTTCCGCTGCGTCGCAGACGCACAGTGCCCGGCGCAATGCCGGTTGCGCGGAGCCGGTGCCGAAGCCTTGGTGGTGAAATTGGTAGACACGCTATCTTGAGGGGGTAGTGGCGAAAGCCGTGCGAGTTCGAGTCTCGCCCAAGGCACCATTCTGCAGACGATCCCGTTTCAGCCCGGCAGCCGCATCGCGGCCGCCAGACGACGAGCGCCGCCCCCGGATCCGGGATGGCGCTATCGGTCTTATCGGCGCCGTGCTGGCTGCGGCGCACGGCGATGCGTGGTATGTTCCCGCCGACCGCAAGAGCGCCACCGTACATCGCTGCCGTACCTCGCAAGTTGGGCGATAATACGCCGCCATCGGGTCACTACTACAAGACCAGAACTGAGGGGAAATAATGGTTGCCGGGAAATCCAAGATCATCTACACGCTCACCGACGAAGCTCCGCTGCTCGCCACGTGCGCGTTCCTGCCCATCATCCGGACCTTCACCGGTCCCGCGGGCGTTGAAATCGAGAAAGCCGACATCTCGGTGTCGGCCCGCGTGCTGGCGGAGTTTCCCGAGTTCCTGAGCGAAGACCAGCGCGTGCCGGACACGCTCTCCGAACTGGGCAAGAAGACCCTCGACCCCGACGCCAACATCATCAAGCTGCCCAACATCAGCGCTTCCGTCGCGCAGCTCAAGGCCTGCGTGAAGGAACTGCAGGAAAAGGGCTACAAGATCCCCGACTACCCGGAAGATCCCAAGACCGACCAGGAAAAGGAAATCCGCACGCGCTACGGCAAGTGCCTCGGTTCGGCGGTCAACCCGGTGCTGCGCGAAGGCAACTCCGATCGCCGTGCCCCCGCCGCCGTCAAGAACTTCGCCAAGAAGCACCCGCACTCCATGGGCGAGTGGAAGCAGTGGTCGCAGACCCACGTCTCGCACATGCACCACGGCGACTTCTACCACGGCGAGAAGTCGATGACGCTCGACCGCGCGCGCGATGTCAAGATGGAGCTCATCACCAAGTCGGGCAAGACGATCGTGCTCAAGCCCAAGGTCGCGCTGCTGGACGGCGAGATCATCGACTCGATGTTCATGAGCAAGAAGGCGCTGTGCGAGTTCTACGAGCGTGAGCTGGAGGACTGCCGCGAGGCCGGCATCCTGTTCTCGCTGCACGTCAAGGCGACGATGATGAAGGTCTCGCACCCGATCGTCTTCGGCCACTGCGTGAAGATCTACTACAAGGACGCTTTCGAGAAGCACGGCAAGCTGTTCGACGAGCTCGGCATCAACGTCAACAACGGCATGGTCGACCTGTACGACAAGATCAAGACCCTGCCCGAATCCAAGCGCGACGAGATCATCCGCGACCTGCACGCCTGCCAGGAGCACCGCCCGGCGCTGGCGATGGTCGACTCGGCCAAGGGCATCACCAACTTCCACTCGCCCAACGACATCATCGTCGATGCGTCGATGCCGGCGATGATCCGCCAGGGCGGCAAGATGTGGGGTGCCGACGGCAAGCAGTACGACAGCAAGTGCGTGATGCCCGAGTCGACCTTCGCCCGCATCTACCAGGAGATGATCAACTTCTGCAAATGGCACGGCAATTTCGACCCGCGCACGATGGGCACGGTGCCGAACGTCGGCCTGATGGCGCAGAAGGCCGAGGAATACGGCTCGCACGACAAGACCTTCGAGATCTCCGAGGATGGCGTGGCCAACATCACCGACCTCGCCACCGGCGAAGTGCTGCTGGCGCAGAACGTCGAAGCCGGCGACATCTGGCGCATGTGCCAGGTCAAGGACGCGCCGATCCGCGACTGGGTGAAGCTCGCCGTCACGCGCGCGCGCAACTCGGGCATGCCGGCGATCTTCTGGCTCGACCCCTACCGTCCGCACGAGAACGAGCTCATCAAGAAGGTCAAGGCCTACCTCAAGGATCACGACACCAGCGGCCTCGACATCCAGATCATGTCGCAGGTGCGCGCGATGCGTTACACCCTGGAGCGCGTGGTCCGCGGCCTCGACACCATCTCGGTGACCGGCAACATCCTGCGCGACTACCTGACCGACCTGTTCCCGATCATGGAGCTGGGCACCTCGGCCAAGATGCTCTCCATCGTCCCGCTGATGGCCGGTGGCGGCATGTACGAGACCGGTGCCGGCGGTTCGGCGCCCAAGCACGTGCAGCAGCTCACCCAGGAAAACCACCTGCGCTGGGATTCGCTGGGCGAATTCCTCGCCCTGGCCGTGTCGCTGGAAGACCTCGGCATCAAGACCGGCAACGCCCGCGCCAAGCTGCTGGCCAGGACGCTGGACGAGGCCACCGGCAAGCTGCTCGACGAGAACAAGTCGCCCTCGCCCAAGACCGGCCACCTCGACAACCGCGGCAGCCAGTTCTACCTGGCCAAGTTCTGGGCCGAACGCCTGGCGGCGCAGAGCGAGGATGCCGAACTGGCGGGCAAGTTCGCCCCGCTCGCCAAGGCGCTGGCGGAGAACGAGCAGAGGATCGTCACCGAGCTGTCCGAGGTCCAGGGCAAGGCGGTCGATATCGGTGGCTACTACAAGGCCGACGCCGAGAAGTGCAAGGCGGTGATGCGTCCGAGCGCCACGCTCAACGCCATCCTGCAGGCGGCACGAACCTGATCCTGCCGGGCTGACCCTGCACCTGTCGGCAAAGGCCGGCGAACCGGAAACCGGTTCGCCGGCCTTTTTCCTTTTGCGAGGCGAGCGAGCCGGCGGCGTACTGCGGATCGCCACCTGCTGCAGCGTGCCGGGCTTGGCACTAACATGGCGGCGTCGCGTTCGTGAGGCTGCACCGATGGCAGATTTCCGCAAGATCCGGGTGATGATCTCGAGCCGCTGCTCGTCCACCGTGCGGCAGCGCGACGGACGCATCCCGATGACCGAAGTGCGCAAGCGGCTGCAGTGCGAACTCGGCGACGAGACGCTGTGCGGCGAGCCGCTGTTCGAGGTGTGGATCTCGGACAATGCGCCCGATCAGGCCCAGGGCGACCTGGAGACCGCTTGGGAGAAGTCGCTCGAGGAAGTGCGCAAGGCCGACATCGTGCTGGCGCTGTACACCGGCGAGGCGGGCTGGGCGCCGGCCGGGGGCATCGGCGTGTGCCATGCCGAGTTCCAGCAGGCGTGGAACGATGGGCCCGCGCGGCTCAAGGTGGTGCGCATCACCGACGTGCAGGGCGCGCCCAAGGACAAGGCGGAACTCGCCCGCGATGCCTGCTTCCAGGCTTGGTTCAGCGAGCTCAATCCTACTTCGGCGGCCGCAGCCGATGCCGACGAGATCGTCGCGCGCTGCCGGGAGGCCCTGCGCGAGGCGGTGGCCGGCCTGGTCAAGCTGGGCGGACGCGAGGTGCGCAAGGGCCGCTTCGCCTACGGCACGCCGCTCGACTGGAGCCGCATGGACTTCGCCCATCGCAAGCAGGCGATGGAGGTGGCGCTGGGCGGCGGCCTTGCCGAGTTCGGTGCGGTCGAATTCGGCGGCGGCTGGTTATGGACCCGGGCCGGCACCGCGCTGCTGACGATCTGCCACGGCCTGCCAGGCGCTTTCGGCGTCGCCACCGCGCGCGAGATGGTGGGCCAGCCCTTCCTGCAGGATCACCTGATCCTCGGCAAGGTGGTCAGGCGCCGCGAGAAGCCGGCCGGGCCGCTGCACCTGGTCGCCTGCCTGAAGAACGTGACCGAGACCCAGGCGATGCGCCAGTTGGGCTTTCCCGATGCGACCATCGTCGCGGCGCCTTTCGGCATCTACGTCTCCGATCCGGTGCAGAAGATCCAGATGATCTTCCTTGCCAACTGCCGCGACCCGACCACCACCCGCAATGCCCTCACGCGCCTCGTCGAGTGGCTGGACGCGACCGGCGAGGGCGAGAACCTGGCGCGGCGCGCGGTGGGCCGGCGCAAGATCGTGCGTGCGATCCTGGACCTGAGGGGCGATTGAGCGAGTCGCTGCAGGTGCCGTGTCTGCCGCGGCTAGCGCGAGCGTGAATCCGGCCTCATGCGGAATTCGGCCAGGTTCGTGATCACGTAGCCGGTGTAGTTGGGAATCAGCTTCGCCTTGGCCGCGTCGATCCGGAACACGGGTGCGCCGTCCTCTTCGCGGCCGCCGAACCAGCGACAGAACACCGGCACGAGGGCTTCGCCGCGCTTCGGCAGTTCGGTCAGATCCGGATCGGCAACCGCATACAGCCCATGTACATGGGAGCCGCGATAGAAGGCTCCCTCAGAGTGCACCTCGACCACGGTCACGCCCGCGACGCGCTCGGGCTCCTGCGGTTCGGCCAGTTCGTAGGTGTCCCTGTCGAGGCCGAGGTCCTTGTAGCGGGGCGCATGCCAGTACGAATCCACGAGTAACTCCATCAGATCGGGCGAGGCCCGAATGTAAGCCGCGCGCCAGGCGAGGGCAATTGCATCGCAGCTGCGGTGCAAGGCGTGCTACGGCTGCGCCGCGGCGCGCTCCTGATCGCCTACTGGCGAAACTCGTCGTGGCAGTTGCTGCAGGCCTTCTGCACGCGGAAGACGGCGGGCTTCAACGTGTCGAGCGAACCTTCCTGCGCAGCGGTGGCGAGCGCGCCGGTCGCGTCCTCGAGCGCATGGGCCAGGCGCTTGAACTTCTCCGGTTCCTGCCAGACCGAGTCCTTGGCGTGGCCGACGCTGTCGGCCTGCATGACTTCCGGGAAGAACTGCCAGGGCTGCTGCGCCAGGGCCTGAAGCTGCTGCGCGTCATGCAGGGCCGTATCGGCGTTGAAGCGCTCCTTGCCCTTGGCGAAGGCCAGCAGACGCTCGCGCGTCTTGGTCATTTCCTTGAACACCTTGCGGCGTTGCGCGAGCGGGGAGTTGGGGTCCAGCCGGTCGCAGCCGGCCAGGCCGGCGCCGATCGCCAGAATGCAGGCGGCGGTGATGATACGGGAGGGGCGCATCGGGGCTCCTGGCGCGTTGCGGGGGGATTCAGACCTGCTCGATGCCGGCCAGGCGCCAGTGACCCTGGCGGTCGTCGATGAAATGCCACACCTCGTCGAGCGGTTCGGGCGGCGCCTCGCTGCCTTCCGCGATGAGCCCGCTGTAGCGTACCGAGACCAGGCGCCGCGCGCCCTCGTCGGTAGCATCGATGACGCGTGCCTGGATCGACACCGCGCTGGTGCGGCCGGGTCCAGCGCGCTGCGCGATGTCGGCTTCGATCTGCCCCAGCAGCGGCTCTTCCACGCGGCTGCGCAGCAGCGCGAGGTCGCCGCGGTTGTTGGCGTCCTGCAGTTCATTGAAGCGCTGCAGCGCCATGCGCTCGGTCGCGGCCTCCGCCGAGGGCAGTGCATGCGTCGCGCCGATGGAGGGTTCCTGACGGCGCTCGAGAGGCTGCGCTGCGGCGTCGAAAGTGCCGACCCGGGCCAATTCGCCGCGGCGTGCGGCCTGGTAGCGGCGCAGCGCCCAGTAGGCCGTGCCCGCCATCATCAGCAGCACGAGCAACGAGGTGAAGCCGAAACCGCTCGCCGGCGCCTGCTGCGGCAGCACGCCATAGCCATTGCCGCCGGCCGCCACGCCGCCACCGTTCCCGCCATAGGCCGGAGCGTTTGCGGGCGCGGCGCCGTGGTTGCCGAGCAGGTAGCCTGCCGCGGCGCCTGCTGCGGCAGCGCCGGCGACCGTTCCCCAGCCGGGGCCGCTGCGGGCCGTCGCCGCTGCGGGCGCGCTCGGGGCAGGCGCGCTGGCGCCGGACCGGCCGGCGTCGAAGCCGTCCGCCGCGCCGCCGCGCGCCTTCGCCATCACGTCGGGACGGCTCATCCCCATGCTGCCGCCACCGCCGAGGCGCGATGACGACGCGCTGCCAATGCTCGATGACGGCGCGCCGTAAGCGGAACTCCGGCTGCTACCGCCAAGCTTGGCTTCGCTGACGAGCGGCTGTCCGATCAGCGCAATGCCGAGGCTCGCCAGCACGACGCCGCGGCCCGCCCGGCGCGAAAGATCCTTGATGTCCATGTGTCCCCGCTGCATCCGTAGAGTGTGTCGTGCGAGCGACTCTAGTCGGGGCTGGCTTAACGCAGACTTAAGACAGGCAGTGGCGCCGCTCCGGCGGTTGCCAGCAGGCGCGACCAGTAGCGCAGGCTGGCGGGCCATGCGGCGCCGGCGAGAGCGATCAGGTCGACGGTCGACACATGGGTCGAGAACGCGCGCGAATCGGCCGGCGCAACGAGGCGCGCCGGCAACTCGGCGACAAGGCGCTGCAGGCCGACGCCGAACAGCGGCAGATCGGGCGCAGTGTCGGCATCGAGGTCGCGCAGCACGCCGGCGAGCGACAGCCAGCTCTTGCGGAGCACCGCCAGTTGCGCGCCGAAGCCCCCGGCGCCCTGCAGCGCGAGGCGGTCGAGCAGGGCCACCAGCCAGTCGAACCCGACGGGCCGTCCGCTGCGCACCAACGCATCGAGCGCGTCCGACACCGTCCGCACGCACTGTGCGCACTGCGCGTCGCGCAGGCCCAGCCGCGCGAGTCCGTCGATGATCTGCCTTTGGTCCAGGGTCATCGCGCCGAGCGCGATGGTGACGATCGCCTCGCGCTCGGCCTTGGCGAGACGGGCGGTCAGGCTCCAGTCGAGCACCGCCAGGCGCCCATCTTCGGCCAGCAGCAGGTTGCCGCCGTGCAGGTCACCGTGGAAGATCGCCGGGTCGGCCTGCGACCAGAACGGACGCGCCAGCAACGCGGCGATCATCTCGCGCGCGAGCGCTCCGCCTTGCGCGCGAGACAGCTCGGCGTCGTTCACCCGCCTGCCATGCACGCGTTCCATCGCGGTGACCCCGGGGCCGCTCCACGGAAGCAGCCGGGGCACGAATACGGCGCCGTGGTCGGACATCTGCGCGGCGGCGGCGCGCATGTTGGCCTGCTCGACGTCGAGCCGGATCTCCTGCGTGAGCAGTTGCTGCACGCTGGCGAGGTGGCCGTGGTAGTCGATGGCCGGCAGCCCTAGCCGCGCTCCGCGCGCGGCGAGGAAGTCGGCCAGGGTCGGCAGCACCGCCAGCTCCTGTGCCAGATGTCGGGCGATCGCGGGCTTGAGCACCTTGAACACGCCGTCGCGCAGCCGGCCCTCCTCGCGCCAGGTGAATGGCAGCACGACGGCGACGCTGCCCTCGGCCAGCGCGGCATCGGCGATGTGCAGGCCGGCGGCGTCGGCGAACTGCCGGCGGAGTCGCTGCACGATCGGCGCCACCGGCAGGGTCGAGGGCATGGATTCCAGTTGCTGCAGATGCTGGCGCAGGGCGGGGTCGAGCTCGTGATGCCGCGCCACCACCTGCCCCAGCTTGTGCAGCGTCGGGCAGTGCGCGAGCAGGGCGGCGGCGCGTGCGGCTGCGGGAGTGTCGGCGCCCAGCGCGAACTGTCCTGCCAGCAGGGCCGACAGGCGCGGCTCGGGCAGGTGGTCGAGGAAGAAGGCCAGCGCCTCCACCAGCAAGGGCCGCCACGGCGCGAGCGAGGCGGGAATCAGCGCTTGCACGCCGATCGATTCGAACAGCGCCTGGTAGTCGATGGCGGTATCGCCGATTGCCTTGTGCACCTGCTACTTCTCCAGCACGTAGGTTCCCGGCGCATCGCACAGCACCGGATAGCCCAGTTCGGCTGCGCCCGCTTCCGGCGGCGGAACGGGCATGCCCGAGCGCGCGGTGAGCCAGGCCGACCATTCCGGCCACCACGAGCCTTCGTGCTGCGGCGCCAGCGCCAGCCAGTCGTCAGGCGGTATGTAGTTGCCGCCTGCCTCGCGCGTCAGCGACTGGTAGTGGCGGCGCGGCCGTCCCGGCTCGCTGACGATGCCGGCGTTGTGGCCGCCGTTGGTGAGCACGAAGTGGATCTCGGACGGCAGCAGGTAATGCAGCTTGTGCACCGAGCGCCACGGCGCGACGTGGTCGGTGAGGGTGGCGACGGCGAACACCGGCGTGTCGATGTCGGACAGCGCCACCGGGCGGCCGCCGACACGGTAGCGCCCTTCGCTGAGCGCGTCGTTGAGGAAGAGCTGGCGCAGGTACTGGCTGTGCATGCGCGCCGGCATGCGCGTGGTGTCGGCGTTCCAGGCCATCAGGTCGTTCATCGGCGCGCGCTCGCCCATCAGGTATTCGCCGACGATGCGCGACCACAGCAGGTCGTAGGAGCGCAGCAACTGGAAGGCGCCCGCCATCTGGCCGGCGGTGAGGTAGCCGACCTCTTCCATCTGCGCCTCGAGCAGGCTGACTTCGCCTTCGTCGATGAACAGCGCCAGCTCGCCCGGCTCGGTGAAGTCGGTCTGCGCGGTGAACAGCGTCATCGTCGCCAGCCGGTCGTCGGCGTCGCGCGCCATCGCGGCATTGGCGATCGCCAGCAGCGTGCCGCCCAGGCAGTAGCCGGCGGCATGCACCTTGCGGCCGGGCACGATGGCGTTGATCGCGTCCAGCGCGGCGAAGAAGCCGAGCTGCAGGTAGTCGTCCATGCCCATGTCGCGCTCGGCGGGGCCGGGGTTCTTCCACGACACGCAGAACACCGTGTGGCCCTGGCCGACGAGGTATTTCACCAGCGAGTTGTGCGGCGACAGGTCGAGGATGTAGTACTTCATGATCCACGCCGGCACGATCAGGATGGGCTCGGGATAGACCTGCGCGGTGGCGGGCGAATACTGGATCAGCTCCATCAATGGCGTGCGCAGCACCACCTTGCCCGGCGTCACCGCCACGTCGCGGCCGACGACGAAATTCTCCGTACCCGCCGGCGGGTCGCCCAGCGCCAGGCGCTGCAGGTCTTCGGCGGCGTTCATCGCGCCGCGCACCAGGTTGATGCCGGCGGTCTCGAAGCTGCGGCGCAGCACGATGGGATTGGTCGGCAGGTAGTTGCCGGGCGAGAACAGGTCGAGCAGTTGGCGTGCGGCAAAGGAGACGACGTGCTCGTGGTGGCAGGACACGCCGGCGACGCCGGTGGTGGCCGCCTGCCACCATGCTTCCGCGAGCAGGAAGGACTGGTGCATCAGGTTGAACGGCCAGCGCTCCCACTCCTCGCCGGCAAAGCGGCGGTCCTGCGGCACCGGTTCGACGCAGCGCTCGGTCGGGTTGCCCGGCGAGGCCAGCGCCAGTTGACCGGCGTATTCGACGAGGCGGCGGGCATGCTCCTGCGCCAGCGTGACCAGTTCCAGGCGCTTGCCCGGCGAACCGGCGAGGTGGCCCGCCCAGTCCACGGTGGCGAGCAGCAGCGACATCGGCGACACCGACATCGTCGTGCGCGCGATCGCGGCGTGGAACTTCTGGTCCAGCGGATTGCGCGAGGGCAAGGGCGGCGAGGCGGTGGCTTCGGCGACCGCCGGCAGGCTGGCCGTCGTCGTGCGCGCCGGCAGGGCGGCGGCCACGGTCGGCTTTGCCGCAGGTTTGCGTGGGGTCATGACGGGATTCTCCTCGATGGGCGATCGATGGTTACAGTGCGGGCTCAGCCCTGCATCGTGCCGATGGTATGGCGCAGGCGGTGGTGCGCGAGGGCGAAGAAGGCGCCGCCGATCGCCGCCACCATCAGGAACTGCGGCCACACCACGTCGATGCCGGCGTCGCGGAACAGCACGCCCTGCGCCAGGCTGACGTAGTGGGTGGTGGGGGTGAGCGACATCAGCCAGCGCACCAGCTCGGGCATGCTTTCGCGTGGCGTCAGCGCGCCCGACAGGATCTGCAGCGGCAGCAGCAGCAGGATGGACATCAGGCCGAACTGCGGCATGTTGCGCGCCAGCGTGCCCATGTAGATGCCGATGGAAGCCGCGGCGAACAGGTAGAGCAGCGTGCCGAGGCCGAACAGCACCGGCGAACCCGGCACCACCGCGCCGAGCAGGCCCTTCACCACCACCTGCAGCGAGAACGACGACGCCAGCAGCACCACCACGCCCATCGACCACACCTTGGACAGCATGATCTCCAGCGGCGTCACCGGCATCACCAGCAGGTGCTCGATGGTGCCGTGCTCGCGTTCGCGGATCAGCGCGGCGCCGGTGAGCAGGATGCCCAGCATGGTGATGTTGTTGATGATCGCGGTGACGCCGGCGAACCAGCCCTGGCTCAGGTTGGGGTTGAACAGCGCGCGTTCGACGATCTGCACCGGCTGCGGCGCCGGGCCGCGGTAGCGCTGCACGAAGGCGCGGATCTCGTCGTCGACGATGTACTGGATGTAGCCGGTGCCGGTCTGCGCCTGGCTCTGGCGCGTGGCGTCGACGTTGAGCTGCAGCGTCGGCGCGCGGCCAGCCAGCACGTCGCGCTGGAAATCCGGCGGGATGTCGAGCACGAAGGTGTGGCGTCCGGCGTCCATGCCCTTGTCGATCGCGGCCAGGGCGATGAGTTCCGGCGTGATGAACTGCGGCGGCTGCAGCGCGGCGACGATGCGGGCGGAAAGCTGCGAGCGGTCTTCATCGACCACCGCGATCGAGGCGCGGTGCAGGCTCTCCGGCCGCGCGCGGGCATCGGCGTAGATCGACACGGTGAACATGAACACGATCAGGAACAGCATCGTCCAGTCGCCCAGCAGGCTGTGGAATTCCTTGATGCCCAGGTGCCAGGTGTTGTGGAAGAGGCTGCGGCGTGCGCCCATGGCGGTCTCCGTGGCTCAGCGCGCCTGCTTCTTCAGCAGCAGGGCCGCGGCCAGCGTCAGCACCGGGATGGCGAGCAGCAGCGGCAGGAAGGAGGCGCCGAGGTCGCCGAAATCCAGCGCCTTGGCGAAGGTGCCGCGGCTGATGGTGAGGAAGTGGGTGGTCGGGTAGGCCTGGCCCACGACGGCCGCCAAGCCTTCGAGCGAGGACACCGGGTCGAGCATGCCGGAGAACTGGATCGCGGGCAGCAGGGTGCCGATGGAGGTGCCGGCCATCGCCGCGACCTGGCTGTCGGTGACCGTCGACATCAACAGCCCGAGGCCGGTGGTGGCGATCACGTAGAGCAGGGCGCCGGCGCACAGGGTGGCGAAGCTGCCCTTGAAAGGCACGCCGAACAGCGTGATGGCGAGCACGAACAGCAGCGCGAAGTTGATCAGCGACAGGCCGATGTAGGGCAGTTGCTTGCCGAGCAGGAACTCCAGCTTGGTCACCGGCGTGGTGTAGACGTTGAGGATGGAGCCCAGCTCCTTTTCGCGCACCACGCCCAGCGCGGTGAGCATGGCCGGGATGAACACCAGCAGCATCGGGATCACCGCCGGCACCATGGCGACGATGCTGCGCATCTCCGGGTTGTAGCGGTAGCGCACGGCGACGTCGGCGAGCGCGGCGGGGCGGCTGCCGGTGGCTTCGGCGACACCTTCGGCCAGCGTCTGCGCATGCAGGCCGAGCACGTAGCCGCGCGCCACTTCGGCACGCATCGGCATCGCGCCGTCGAGCCACACGCCGATCTGGGGCACGGCGCCGCGCGCCAGGTCGCGGCCGAAGCCGGGCGGGATCTCCAGCGCCATCGCCAGCTCGCCGGCGCGCATGCGGCGGTCGATGTCGGCATGGCTCTGCAGCGGCGCCTGTTCGGAGAAATAGCGCGAGCCGGCGATGCGCAGCGTGTACGACTGGCTGGCGGCGCTGCGGTCGAGGTCGAGCACCGCGTAGCGCAGGTTCTCGACGTCGGTGCTGATGCCGTAGCCCATCACCAGCATCAGCACGATGCTGCCGAGCAGGGCCAGCGTCAGGCGGAAGGGGTCGCGGCGCAGCTCGGTCGCCTCGCGCGCGCTGAAGCTGAGCAGGCGGGCGAGGCTGAAGCGGGCGATGGAGGGCGAAATGGAGGCAGACGGCGCGCGGGCGGCCTCGGTTGCCGCGGCGCCGGCCTGCGATTGCGCGTCGGACTGCGGCCGGGCCGCAGCGGCCGGCGGCGCCAGTTCGATGCCGCTCGCCTCGGCGAGGTAGCCGACGAAGGCCTCCTCCAGGCTGTCGGTGCCGCGCGCCGCCGCCAGCGCGGCGGGTGTGTCGCTGGCGAGGATCTTGCCGGCGTGCATCAGCGAGATGCGGTCGCAGCGCTGCGCCTCGTTCATGAAGTGGGTGGTGATGAAGATCGTCACGCCGTCGCGGCGCGACAGGTCGATGATCAACGCCCAGAACTGGTCGCGCGCCACCGGATCGACGCCCGAGGTGGGCTCGTCGAGGATCAGCACATCGGGCCGGTGCAGCACCGCCACCGCAAGCTGCAGGCGCTGGCGGATGCCCAGCGGCAGCGCGTCGGGCAGCGCGTCCATCACCGCGGCGAGGCCGAAGCGCGCGGCCAGGGCGGCGATGCGTTCATCGCCCTCGGCCGGCGGCAGGTCGAACAGGCGCGCATGCAGCGCCAGGTTGCGGCGCACCGACAGCTCGCCGTACAGCGAGAAGGACTGCGACATGTAGCCGACGCGGCGGCGGGTGTCGATGTTGTGCGCGTCCAGCACTTCGCCCAGCAGGCGCGCTTCGCCGCGGCTGGGCGACAGCAGGCCGGTGAGCATCTTCATCGTCGTCGACTTGCCGCAGCCGTTGGAGCCGAGGAAGCCGAAGATCTCGCCGCGGCGCACCTGCAGGTTCACGTCGTCCACCGCGATGAAGTCGCCGAAGCGCATCTGCAGCCTGCTGGCCTCGATCACCACTTCGCCGGCGGCGAGTGGCGGGATTTCCAGGCGCTGGTGGCCGGCGCGGCGTTCGGCCGGCAGCAGCGCGAGGAAGGCTTCCTCCAGCGTGGCGCCGGCGCCGCGCGCGCGCAGTTCCGCCGGCGTGCCGGTGGCGAGCACGCGGCCGCCGTCGATGGCGACCAGCCAGTCGTACTGTTCGGCCTCCTCCATGTAGGCGGTGGCGACCAGCACGCTCATGCCGGGGTGGCGTGCGCGCATGCGCGCGATCAGCTCCCAGAACTGGCGCCGCGACAGCGGATCGACGCCGGTGGTGGGTTCGTCGAGGATCAGCAGGTCGGGGTCGTGGATTAGCGCGCAGCACAACCCCAGCTTCTGCTTCATGCCGCCCGACAGCTTGTTGGCGGGGCGGTCCTCGAAGCCGGCCAGGCCGGTGGACTGCAGCAGCTCGGCAATGCGGCGCGTGCGCTCGGCGCGCGACTGGCCGAACAGGCGGCCGAAGAAGTCGATGTTCTCGACCACCGACAGCGTGGGGTAGAGGTTCTTGCCCAGGCCCTGCGGCATGTAGGCAATGCGCGGGCACACCGCGCTGCGGTGGCGGGCGCCGGCCATGTCGCCGCCCAGCACTTCCACCCTGCCCTGCTGGATGCGCCGCGCGCCGGCGATCAGACCCAGCAGGGTGGACTTGCCGACGCCGTCCGGGCCGATGAAGCCGATCATGCGGCCGGCGGGAATGTCGAGCGTGACGTCGTCGGCCGCGCGCGTGTCGCCGTAGCGATGCACGACGCCGGCCAGCCGTACCACCGGCGCCGCGGCAGACGGCAGGCCGGCACGGGCGCTCATGGCAACCTCACCTGCAGCGCGGCGGGCCAGTCCTTGTCGGCGGCGAGCCGCACATGCGCCATGCCGGGCAGGCCGGTCTTCACCTGTTCGGGGTATTTCGCCAGCAGCTCGGGGTCGATGCGCGCCTTCACGCGGAACACCATCTTCTGGCGCTCGCTCCGGGTTTCGACCGTCTTGGGCGTGAATTGGGCGACGCTGGCGACATAGGACACCCTGGCCGGGATCACGTAGTGCTGCGCCGCGTCGAGCACGATGCGCGCCTCGCTGCCGAGGGCGACGCGGCCGGCGGCGATCTCGGGCAGGAAGAAGGTCATGTAGACGTCGCCGATGTCGATCAGGCTCACCACCTTGCCGCCGCCGCCGACCACTTCGCCCGGTTGCACCACGCGGAACTGCACCCGGCCGCCGCGCGGCGCGCGCAGGGTGCCATCTTCCAGCTCGGCCTGAAGGCGCGCCACCACCGCTTCGGCGGCGGCGATGCCGGCGTCGGCCTGGGCGACCTGCGCCTCGGTGGCGGTCAGTGCCGCCTTCGCGGCGCTGATCTGCGCCTGAGCCACCGTCACGTTGGCTTCGGCATTGCGCGCGCGTGCGCCGTCGCTGTCGGCCTGCTGGTCGGAGATGGCGTGATCCTTGAGCAGCGATTGCGAGCGCGCGTTGGTGCGGCGCGCCACGTCCAGTTCGGTGCGGCGCTGCACCAGCACGGATTCGGCCATCACCACATCGGCCTTGCGCTGTGCGACCTGGGCGAGCGCGGTCTCGCGCGCGCTGCGGGCGTTGGCGACTTCCGCCTTCGCCTGGGCGAGCTGGGATTCCAGCGTCTTGGTGTCCATGCGCGCGACCACCTGGCCCTGCTGCACGAAGTCGCCCTCGTTGACGAGGATGTCGGCGACGCGGCCGGCGGTCTTGGCGGCGACATCGACTTCGGTCGCCTCGATGCGGCCATTGCCCTGCACGAAACTGCCGTCGTCGACCGGCGGCCTGAGCCATTGCCATGCCGCCACGGCGACGACCGCGAGCACCAGGCCGGCGGCCGCTAGCCTGTTCCTGAATTCGGGTTTCATGGATGAATTCCGATGTAGTACGACACCCACGTCTGCGAGCATTTCAACACTTGTTGGATATTGTTGTCAAGGCAAGCGCGCGTGTGGCATCCTGCCGGCAGACCAGACCCGGGATCAGGAACGACGATTGCGGCCAGCTCCGCCCCACAGGACAAGTTCCGCGCTGCGACGTGGGAGCGGGCCTGACCGCGATTGCGCACTGCGTTCATCCCTGGACCGTTTTCCGCCGGCGAATTTCAGCAACGTGATCCAGCCACCGATGATCATCGACGACAGCAAGCCGCGTGCGCGAGGGCGTCCCCGCGGCCCGCGCGGGCAGGACTCGGCCTGCCGCGAGCGTCTGCTCGCGGCCGCGCTGGGCGCCTTTGCCAGGCAGGGCTACGAGGCCGCCAGCCTGCGCGCGATTGCGGCGGCGGCGGGCTACGACGTGTCGATGGTGGCGCACTACTTCGGTTCCAAGGCGGAGCTGTGGACGGCGGTGGTCGACCTTCTCGAACGACGAGTGCGTGCAGACCTGGCTGAAGTCGGCGCGCTCGGCCGCAGTGGAGCGCTCGAGGCACGCCTCATTTCCGCAGTCGGGATGATGTTCGATCACGCCCTGCGCAACCGCGAAATGCTGCTTTTCATCACGCACGCCACCGCCGAACCGGGTGAGCGCCTCGACCAGGTCGTCGGCCGCCTCATCGAGCCGACGCTGCAGACCTACCTGCCGATGTGGCAGGAGGCAATCGACGCCGGGCTGTTCTCCGTCGACAAGCCACTGATCCTGCACAACATGGTGTTCGGCGCACTGAGCTTCCTGATCGCGTCCACCGCGGTGATGTCGCGCGTGAGTCACACGGAAATGGGGGTTGCAGACGTCAAGGCGGAATTCCTGCGCGGCCTCTTCTCGCATCTGCAGGAGCGCATCGCGGCCACCGCGGGGGCGGAGCGATGAGCGCGCTGGCATCGACGGTGGCGACGCCAGGGCACGCCGAGATCGTCGCTGCCGACGGCGCAACGGTGCTGCGCATCGCCGGCGACTGGACGCTGGCGCATTACCTTGCGCTTGCTGCGCAGGTCGAAGCCTTGCGCACGCACATCGACGAGGTGGAGCGTATCGACGTCGCCGCCCTCGGTGCCCTCGACACCGCAGGCGCGCGCCTGCTGCACGTCCTGCTGGGCAGCGGCCGCCTGGCGGCGCTGGCGGCGGATGGCGCGGCCTTGTCCGCCGGACGCCGGGCGCTGCTGCGGGCCGTGGGCGATGCGCTCGAGGCGCGCGAGGCAGCCGCTCCATCGCCCCGTCGCAGCGCGGTGGGCGACGTGCTGGAGCATGTCGGGCGCACGATGGGGATCTTCTGGCGCCACATCGTCGGCCTGGCCGGCTTCATCGGCCTCACGCTGGAAACCGCACTGCGCGTGCTGCTGCAGCCGCGGCGCTGGCGCCTCACCGCGCTCGCCGCCAACCTGGAGAAGACGGCGCTCGACGCGGTGCCCATCGTCGCGCTGCTGACCTTCCTCGTCGGCGCGGTGGTGGCCTTCCTCGGCGCGACCGTGCTGGCGGACTTCGGCGCCAGCATCTTCACCGTGGATCTGGTGGCCTTCTCCTTCCTGCGCGAGTTCGGCGTGCTGCTCACCGCGATCATCGTCGCCGGCCGCACCGCGAGCGCATTCACTGCGCAGATCGGCTCGATGCGGGCCAACGAGGAGATCGACGCCATCCGCGTGCTGGGCCTCGACGCGATGGAACTCCTGGTGCTGCCGCGGGTGGCAGCGCTGCTGCTGGCGCTGCCCATGCTCAGTTTCGTGGCGATGATCGCCGGCCTGGTCGGCGGCATGCTGGTGTGCATGATGGCGCTGGACGTGTCGCCGGTGATGTTCCTGTCGCGGGTGGAGAGCAACGTCGCGCTGCGGCATTTCCTCATCGGCATCGCCAAGGCGCCGGTGTTCGCCTTCCTCATCGCGGTGATCGGCTGCCTGGAGGGCATGCGCGTGGCCGGCAGCGCGCAGTCGGTGGGCGAGCACACCACTTCGGCGGTGGTGCAGTCCATCTTCATCGTCATCGTCGTGGACGCGGTCGCGGCGCTGTTCTGCATGGAGATGGGCTGGTGACGGAGGGGATGGTGAGCAACGTCATCGAGGTGCGCGGCGTGCGCAACCAGTTCGGCGCCCAGGTGGTGCACGACCGGCTCGACCTCGACGTGCGGCGCGGCGAAATCCTCAGCATCGTCGGCGGCTCGGGCACCGGCAAGTCGGTGCTGCTGCGCACCATCGTTGGCCTCAACCGGCCGGCGGCGGGCAGCGTGCGGGTGTTCGGCGAGGACCTGCTGACCCTGCCGGTGGCGCGCCGCGCGCAGATCGAGCGCCGCTTTGGCGTGCTGTTCCAGAAAGGCGCGCTGTTCTCGTCGCTGACGGTGGCGGAGAACGTCGCCCTGCCGCTGCTCGAGCATGCCGGGCTGCCGGCGGCCCAGGCCGCGGAGCTCGCCGCGCTGAAGATCGCGCTCGCCGGCCTGCCGGCCAATGCCGGCGACAAGTACCCGTCCGATCTGTCCGGTGGCATGGTCAAGCGCGCCGCGCTGGCGCGCGCGCTGGCGCTGGATCCGGACATCCTGTTCCTCGACGAGCCCACCGCCGGGCTGGACCCGATCGGCGCAGCGGCCTTCGACCAGCTCATCCTGACGCTGCGCGATGCGCTCGGCCTCACGGTGTTCATCGTCACCCACGACCTCGACACCATCTACACCATCACCGACCGCGTCGCGGTGCTGGCGCAAAAGCGGTTGCTGGTGAACGACAGTCTGGAAGTTGTCGCTGCCACCGACGACGCCTGGATCCGCGAATACTTCCACGGCCCGCGCGGTCGCGCTGCCGCCGAGGCTGCACGCCCCGGCCTTGCCCAGGAGAATCCCTGACATGGAAACTCGTGCCCATCACGTGCTGATCGGCCTGTTCACGCTGCTGGTGGTCGGCGCCGCGCTGCTGTTCGCGCTGTGGCTCGGCAAGGCCGGCAGCGACAAGCAGTACGACGTCTACGACATCGTGTTCGAGGAGGCGGTGTCCGGCCTGTCGCGCGGCGGCACGGTCGAGTTCAACGGCATCAAGATCGGCGAAGTCACCGCCCTGCGGCTCGATCCGCAGGACCCGCGCCGGGTGATCGCCCGCGTGCGCGTGGACAGCGAAGCGCCGATCCGCAGCGACACCCAGGCGCGCCTGGCGTCGGCCGGCATCACCGGCATCTCGATGATCCGCCTGAGCAGCGGCAAGGACCCGGCCAGCACGCCGCTGCGCCCCGGCAACGGCGAAGTGCCGGTGATCGTCGCCAGCCCGTCGCCGCTGAGCCGCCTGCTGGCCGATGGCGAGGACGTCATCCTGAATGTGAACGAGCTGCTGATGCAGGCGCGCGCGCTGTTCTCCAAGGACAACGTGGACAGCATCGGCCGCACGCTGCAGCACTTCGAGCAGGCAACCGCCAGCATCGCCGCGCAGCGCGACGAAATCGGCACGGCCCTGCGCCAGTTGGCGCTGGCCGGCGAGCAGGCGAACAAGGCGATGCTGGAGGCGACGCGCACGATGGCCTCCGCCAACCGCCTGATCGACGGCCAGGGGGCGCAGACGCTGGAGAGCGCGCGGCGCTCGATGGCCGCGTTCGAGCGCGCGATGCAGACGGTGGATCGCCTCGTCAACGACAACCGCGGCCAGCTTGACAGCGGCATGCACGGCCTGGCCGAAGTCGGTCCGGTGCTGGCCGAACTGCGCGGCACGCTGGCGTCACTGCGCACCATCACCCGCCAGCTCGAAGACCGCCCCGCCGATTACCTGCTGGGTCGCGAGCCGACCCGGGAGTTCCAGCCATGAAGCTGCCAGCCAAGACCTCGCGGGCCACGCCGCCGCCCTCTTCGTTCCGCGTTGCCGCCGCATTCCGCGCTGCGATGCTGCCTGCCACGCGCACCCTGGCGCTGGGAGCGCTGTGCGCTGCGGTGCTGCTGCCGGCATGCTCGGTGCTGCCCAGGGCCGAGCCGGTCGATACCTACCTGCTGCCCGCTGCGCCGCTCGCGCCGGCGGGCGCCGCCGCCCTGCCCTTGTCGCTGCGCGTATCGCGGCCTGCCGCCGGCACGCAGTTGTCCGGGCAGCGCATCGCGGTGGTGCCGGAAGACGGGCGGGTGAGCGTCTACAAGGGCGCGAGCTGGAGCGAGCCCGCGCCGGTGCTGCTGCGCAACCGGCTGCTTGACGCCTTCCGCGCCGACGGCCGCATCGCCGCGCTCAGCAGCGACGACACCGTGCTGCAGGCCGATGTGGAGATCGACAGCGACCTGCGTGGCTTCCAGGCCGAATACCACAACGGCGCGGTCGAGGCGGTGATCCGGCTGGAGGCGCGGCTGGTGCAGGTGGGTACGCGCCGCATCCTCGCCAGCCACGGCTTCGAGGTGCGCGAGGCCGCGGCCGGCAGCGCGGTGCCGCAGGTGGTGCAGGCTTTCGGTCGCGCCGGTGACAGGCTGGCCGCGGAGCTGGTGGCATGGACCATGCGCGCGGCCGAGGCGTCGAGCGGGCGATAGGGAGACGGCTGAGGCCCGCTTGCGCGGGGCTTCAGTGCAGCAGCCGTGACGGTGTCAGGCGCCTGAGTGGGGCGCCGACCACCGTGCGGAAGCGCGGGCTGTGCAGGCACAGCGCGCCCGCCAGGCCGACCAGGCAACCGAGCAAGGTGTCGAGGAAGCGCGCCTCGATCAGCGCCGCCGGGGAGCCATGCCCCAGCGTGGCGGCCTCGGCCAGGAAGATCGTCAGCGGCGTGATGAACACCACGGCGATGCCGTAGTGGCGGACCACCATGCTCTCGATGATGAAGGCCAGCGCGATCATCATCAGGCCGATGCTCCACTGGTCGAGCGGCAGCGTCAGCAGGCCCCACGACACCAGCAGCCCGACGGCGGTGCCGAGCACGCGCTGCAACTGCTTGTTCCACACCGCGCGCAGTGTCGCGCCCTGGATCACTGCCAGGCAGCTCACCGGCACCCAGTAGGGGCGCTCGAGCTGCAGCAGTTGCGCCAGGGCGAGCGAGATGCCGACGCAGGCGCCGATCACCACCGAATCGAAGATGACGAAATCGAAGGTGGGCGGCGGCGGCGGCGCGACCGGCTGCGGCGGATCCAGCCGCAGCACATGGAGGCTGTAGAAGAAGGCGATCAGGCAGGCCAGCAGGGCGCCCATCGTCAGCAGACCGACTTTCAGCGGTATGCCCTCCACGTCGCCCGGGGAGAAGGCGCCGATCGCCGTCGCCATGATGAAGAACAGGCTGCCGGGCGGGCCGACGCGGTAGAAGCGGCACACCATATTCACCAGGATGGCGGTGAAGGTGATCACCCACATCAGCAGTGCCGGGAAGAAGTGGCCGATGACACCCAGCGCGTAGCACGCGGCCATGCCGAAGCCGCATGCCATCAGCCACACCATGCGGTGAGACAGGGCGGTGGCGGGCGTGTACAGGAACACCAGCCCGCCCAGCGACGACACCAGGCCGTAGTTCAGGTGGTCGAAATAGGCGCCCACCAGCAAGGGCAGGCCGGTGGCGAGCGCAGCGGCGAACGGCATCTGCCAGCGCCGGCTGCTGGGGGTGATCGTCGTCAGGTGGCGCAGCTCGGTCTGCACCAGCATCTTCAGGCGTTGCCAGGTGTGCATGAAGGTCATCGGGGTCGTCAGGGGCGGCCTCGCGACGGGCGGGCCGGCGTCAGGGCGCGAGCTTGCAGGCCGTCAAGGATACAGGCGATCCCCGGTCCGGTGGGTGCCGAGGCCCGCCACCCGGGCGTGAGGCGTGCGGTGCGGCCGCTAGGCTGCCTGCCGTCCCTCGGCGAGCATGTCCATCAGTTGCGCGCGTGTCATTGGCATCCTCGGCTCACCGTGCACCGCGAGGACGACCCCGTTCGCATCGGCCTGAATCACATTCACATGCAGCGCCTGCAGCAGCTCCAGGACCGGCTTCAGGCTGGCGTCGGCCGTCGCCGGGGTGGTCTGTGCCTGCGCCACCAGCCGGAGCGCCTCCAGCACCGCCGGGCTGTCCCAGCGCCCGGTGTGCAGCGCCAGGCCGACGATGGCGCGCCATGCGGGCGGGCGATGTGCATGTCTCAACCAGGCTTCCGGGGGATGTTCTGCCGGGGCGGCCAGCGTCCCGCGCACCAGCGTGTCGCGCGATGCTGGCGTGCCGAACAGCTTCATCGCCTCGTAGGCGGCGCGCGCGCCTTCCGCGTTGCCGCGTTCGATCTCGGTGAGCACCACCAGCGCCAGGGCCTGCGCCGGGCGCAGCATGCCGAGCGCTTCGGCAAGACGCGGCTCGCCCACGCCATAGGCATGCACGAAGAGGGTGGCGAGTGGCGGCGGCACGGCCCATGTCGTGCGCGCCAGTGCGGTCGCAGGCCGCGGTCCGCGCATCGCCGGCCAGTGCGCCTCGCACAGCGTGGCGAGCGTGTGGCGCAGGGCGTCCATGCGCGGACCGGGCGGCCGGCCCAGCACGCGTCGGGCTTCCTCGTCGATTTGGGAGAGCGGTGTCATGGCGGCGTCCTGATCGGCGCGACGGTCGATGACTTCATCCTAGCCGGCCGAGGCGCGATTCCAAGCGCAACGCATCGCGCTGAACTGCGCGCCTTTATCGACTGCAGGCTCGCTTCACGCGGATCGCGACAGCGCAGCCCCGATTCGGCACCGCGCGCGTCGTATGCGCATGAACAGGAACGGGAGCCTCGGCTCCCGTTCCTGTTCATGCTTTCGCGAAGGTCGTATCAGGCCTTGCGCCGGCGACCCGCCGCGAGGCCAGCGAGCCCCAGACCCAGCAGCGCGAGTGAAGCGGGCTCAGGCACGTTGCTCGGCGTGCACCCCGGCGCCGTCGGGTTCGCGTCGCAAAACTCGACTGCCGTGCCCTGCACGCCCACCGTGAAGCCGTTCCAGTTTTCGTTGCTGAGGCTGCGCCAATTCACGGTGTCGAACGTTCCCTTGAACTGAAGCGTTCCGTGCGGCTCGCCGGTACCCAGCAACTGGTATTCCGTCTTGCCGTTGACCGTCACCACCTGCTTGAAGGAGGTGCCACATCCCCAGTAGCCGCAGGCATTCCCATCGCTGGGATCGCCGAAGCTGAGGATGTCGAAATCCTGGTCGAAGCCGTAACCGTTGCCATTGAGGCTGACATAGGCAAAGACCGGATTCGCGATCGCCTGCGAGAAAGTGAGGGTCTGCGGGCCTGCGTACTGCAGCGCGATGATGTCCGAGGTGGGCGGCCTGTTGTCCACCGCGCTGCTCGTGTACGGCGAAGTGCCGGAAGGGCCGTCCGTGCCGTTGCTGTAGTAGTAAGTGCCCCCGCTCGGCTGGTAGAAGCCGATTCCCTGCGGATTCGTGTAGGTGACAGTGATCGTCGAAGTTGGGGTCGTGATCGTGCCGGTGCCCTTGAAGCCGGCGCCGGGATCCAGGTCGGATCCGGTCCAGTCGGTCCAGTAGATCTGCGCCGCCGAGGCTCCGCCCGTGCACAGTGCCAGTGCCAGTGCGAGAGCACCGACCTTGTACGTCAATACTTCTTTCGTCTTCATGTTTTTGACTTACCCGATTGCAAGTTGTCCGGAAGCTGCGAGGCGTCTAAGCGAGATCCATGCCAATCCCCTTGTTGGCGGGTAGCAGGCGTTAAGGAACAATGGCTTGCGCCATCAGTGCAGTCGCCATCCGGGATCGGTGCCGCCGATTTGTAAAATTTTCCGATCGCGACGATCACGACGGATCGAACCGAAGCCGCGGCGCATCCGGGTCTCGGGATCCTGCCGGGGATGGTGGGCGCGCACCCGTGCAGCCACCAGATGGACGGGGGTACGGTCGAGGCAGTCCATGGAGCGGCGGGTGCGATGGTCTATGTTGAAGTCACGACCGGCCTGTTGAGGCGATCAAGGAGGAAGTCATGACTGAAAACAGACGTGTGCGGATTCCCAGCCTGGCTGGTTGGATCGGTGCGGCCGCGCTGGGGGTTGCGGCAGGTACGGCGGTGGCGGCGGCGCCGCAGGCTGTTCAGGGGCAGGCTGCCTGGGGCTGCCCTCCTGGCGGCGGGCAGGGATATGGCATGGGGCCCGGGATGATGTGGGGGCCTGCTGGTGGCGGGCCGGGCATGATGGGTGGTTACGGCATGGGCCCCGGCATGATGTGGGGTCCGGGCGCAGCGGGCCCGGGACGGATGGGGCCCGGCATGGGCAATGGCCCGATGGGCGGCTACTGGGGCCGCGGTCTGGATCTCAGCGACGAGCAGCGCAGCAAGATCAACGCGATCCAGGACGAGGTGCGCAAACAGCACTGGGGCCTGATGGGTGCGGTGATGGACGAGCAGTCACGGCTGCGCGACCTTTACGAGGCGGCCAAACCCGATAGCACAGGCATCGAGCAGGCCTACAAGCGCATCGGCGAATTGCAGCAGAGGATGTACGAGTCCTCGATCGACGCACACAGGCGCATGGATGCGGTGTTGACCGACGAGCAGCGCAAGCAGATGCACGACCTCTGGCGCCGCGGCTGGTGACGTCACTGGCGCGCGCCGGTGCGGCCCGCGGCGGCTTCCCAGCCGATCAGCGCGAGCTTGCGCTCGCTGCCCCAGCGGTACTGGCCGACGTCTCCGCCTTCGCGGATCACGCGATGGCAGGGGATCAGGTAGCCGATGCTGTTGGCGGCGACTGCGCTGCCCACGGCACGGGCAGCGTCTGGCTTGCCGAGCTGCCGTGCCAGTTGCCGGTAGGTGAGGACCTGCCCCGGCGCGGTGCGGATCAGCGCCTCCCACACCTTGATCTGGAAGTTGGTGCCGCGCAGCAGCAGATGCACCGGGCCGCGCGCGGATGATTGCGGAAAGATCTGCCGCAGCAGCGCGCGCGCCTGCGTGTCGTCGCGCCACAGGGTGGAGGCCGGCCACAACGTCGCCAGTGCAGTGCTCATCGAGGCTTCGTCGGTCCCGGCGAAGGCGAAATGGCAGATGCCGCGCGCAGTCCAGCCCAGCAGCACGTCGCCGAAGGGCGAGGGGCCGAAGCCGTAGCCGATGTCGAGGCCAAGGCCGCCAGACTTGATCTCGCCCGGCGTCATCGCCTCGCAGCTCACCATCAGGTCGTGCAGGCGGCTGGTGCTGCTCAGCCCGGCATCTTCCGCCACCGCCAGCACGCTGGCCGACGTGGCAAGTTGTCGTCGCGCATGCTCCTTCGTGAGGTATTGCAGGAAGCGCTTGGGCGAGATGCCGGCCCACTCGGTGAATACGCGTTGCAGGTGGTACGGGCTCAGATGCACGGCAGCAGCGATCTCGTCCAGCGACGGCTGGGCTCGTGCGTGGGCGCGGATGAAGGCGAGCGCGCTGGCAACGACGGCGTAATGTCGTGATTCAACGCCTTGGTCCGGGGGGCGGAATGCGGTCGCCGAGTCGTGCATGTTCTGCCTCCAGTTCGGGTGCGTGGCGTATCGCCAAGGTAGCTTCGGCAACAGGGGCCGGCAATCCGGTTCTTGCGCATCGATCGCGAGTGCGGTGGCGTTCGTCAGAACGGCGCCGCGCTGGCGAAGCTCATCGGCACCCGCGTGTGCGGATGCATGAAGGCGATGCGGGCGGCGTGCAGGTGCAGGCGGCCGTGGCGCGCTGCGCTGGCGGGCGGGGCGTAGAGCGGGTCGCCGAGGATGGCGTGGCCGATGGACATCAGGTGCACGCGCAACTGGTGCGAGCGGCCGGTGACCGGCTTCAGCTCCACCCGCGACATGGCGTCGGCGCCGGTGCCGCTGCGGCTCACGACGCGATAGCGCGTCAGCGCGCGACGGCCGAGGACGGCGTCCACGATCTGACGCGGGCGGTTGTGTGCGTCCTCGCGCAGCGCCAGGGCGATCTCGCCCTCGTCCTGCGCCAGATGGCCATGGGTCAGCGCGACATACTGCTTGCTCACCACCCGCTGCTCGAAGGCGAGGCTCATGCGGCGCAGCATCTCCGATCCGCGTGCGAACAGCACCAGGCCGGAGGTCGCCATGTCCAGCCGGTGCACGATCAGCGCGTCCGCGTGCAGGTCGCGGATGCGCCCAGCGAGGCAGTCCTGGCGGCCCTCGCCGCCGGCGGGCACGGACAGCAGGCCCGCCGGCTTGTCGGTGACGATGATGAAGTCGTCGACGTACAGGATCGTGGGGGCGAGGTCGGTCATGGCGCGCGAGTGTGAGTCCGTGCGTGCCGCCTTGTCGAGAATTGAAGGAAAATAGCGGCTTCGCCGGGCGGCCCTGCCTGCCCGTCAAGGATTCTTTCTTCAGGAAGCGACCATGCTGCAGCAATTCCCCGCCTTCGAGGGTGTGAAGGGCCCCGTCGTCGTCGTCGTCATGGACGGCTACGGCATTCCGAAGCAGGACGTCGGCAGCGCGATCGACGCCGCGCGCAAGCCGACGCTCGACCGCCTGTTCGCCCAATATCCGAACATTGCGCTGCGCGCCCACGGCACGGCAGTGGGCATGCCGTCGGACGACGACATGGGCAACTCGGAAGTCGGCCACAACGCCATCGGCGCCGGCCAGGTGTACGCGCAGGGCGCGGCGCTGGTCGCCAACGCGATCGCCGATGGCGCGATCTGGCAGGGCGAGGGCTGGCAGCAGATCGTCGCCGGTGCCAAGGCCGGAGCGAACGGAAAAGCGGGCGTGCTCCATTTCATCGGCCTGTTCTCCGACGGCAACGTACATAGCCACATCGACCACCTGAAGGCGATGGTGCTGCGCGCCAAGGAAGAGGGCGTGGCGACGGTGCGCATCCACGCGCTGCTCGACGGCCGCGACGTGCCGGAGACCAGCGCGCTCGACTACGTGGTGCCCTTCGAGGCTTTCCTGCAGGACATCAGCAGCGGCGGCTTCGATGCCCGCATCGCCTCGGGCGGCGGCCGCCAGACCATCACCATGGATCGCTACGACGCCAACTGGCCAATGGTGGCGCGCGGCTGGCGCACCCATGTGCTCGGTGAAGGGCCGCAGTTCGCCAACGCGACCGAGGCGGTCAAGGGCCTGCGCGAGAAGCACCCGGGCACCATCGACCAGGATCTGCCCGAGTTCGTCATCGCTGACGGTGGCAAGCCGATCGGCACCATCGAGGACGGCGACGCGGTGGTGTTGTACAACTTCCGCGGCGACCGCGCGATCGAGATCACCCGCGCCTTCGTCGAGGCAGACTTCACGCAGTTCGACCGCGTGCGCCATCCGCACGTGACTTATGCCGGCATGCTGCAGTACGACGGCGACCTGCAACTGCCCAAGCGGTTCCTCGTGGCCCCACCGGCGATCAAGGACACCTCCGGCGAGTGGTTCAGCAAGATGGGCCTGGCCCAGTTCGCGTGCTCCGAAACGCAGAAGTTCGGCCATGTCACCTATTTCTGGAACGGCAACCGCTCGGGCAAGTTCAACGGCGAAACCTGGCAGGAAGTGCCGAGCGACGTCGTCCCGTTCGAGCAGCGGCCGTGGATGAAGGCGGCCGAGATCACCGACGCGCTGGTCGCCGCACTGCAGTCCGGCCAGTACAAGGTGCTGCGCTGCAACTACGCGAACGGCGACATGGTCGGCCACACCGGCAACTTCCGCGCCGCGACGATGGCGATCGAGGCGGTGGACCTGGCGCTGTCACGCCTGCTGCCGGCGATCGACGCCGCCGGTGGCGTCGCGCTGATCACCGCCGACCACGGCAACGCCGACGAGATGTTCGAACTCGACAAGAAGACGAAGCAGCCGGCGCTGAACGAGGACGGCTCGTACAAGGCCAAGACCGCGCACACGCTGAACCCGGTGCCGCTGATCCTGTACGACAACGTCAGCGGGGGCAGGCTGGCCCTGCAGCAGACCGACACTGCCGGCCTGTCGAACATCGCCGCGACGGTGGCGAACCTGGTCGGCCTGGAAAAGCACCCGAAGTGGGACGACAGCCTGCTGGTGGTGAAATGAAGCAGCGCATCGCACAGTCAGGAGGTTCGCCAGCATGATTTCCTTCCGTCTCTCCCTCCTCGGTGTCGCAGCCCTCGTGCTTGCGGCCTGCTCGACGCCTCAGTCCGCGCCGCCGGTGGCGCAGGGTACACCTGCCGCCGACGGCTATGTGCAGCGCAACGGCCAGTTCGAGTTCGGCCTGGCGAGCGGCGATTACCGCTGCGAGCTGGGGGTGAAGCTGCAGATCAGCCGCGAGCTCCGCGAGCAGGTGAACCAGCGCATCCGGCTCGCCTGGAACGGGCGCGACTACGCGCTCGAACGCGATCCTTCGCATTCGGGCCTGCCGCGTTTCGAGGACGCGGCGAAGAGCCTGGTGTGGATCGACCTGCCGTGGAAAGGGCTGCTGCTCGATGGCAAGACGCACAAGCCGATCGCCAACGAATGCCGGCCGGCTTGACGGCCAGCCGGAAGACCGGCGAACACGGCAGGTTAGCCATTTGACAGACGCGAATTCGGCGTCTTGAATGATCTGAAAGCCGTCCCCGCGGTGGCCGACAACAAGAGCGACGAAGGTCATGCGGGGAGATGCTCTGGGTGACGCGGTTTCTCCTGAGGGCGTGCATCCTGCGGTGTGGCACTCAGCAAAGGCGGGGTTCGGAGACGATGGGTGCGAGCCAAGGCGGCGAGCCCGGCTGAATCGGACGGGGGGGCTCATGACAAGCGATTCGCGTGGGACGGCGGCGGAGGTGGATGCCCAAGCTGGCCATGGCAATGAATGGACGCGGTTTCTCCTGCTCGCCTTCGTCGGTCTGCCGGTGGCGATGACCGCGCTGATCGCGGCCTACGGCTTCATGGTGTGGTTCCTGCAGATCCTGTTCTTCGGCCCCCCTTCCTGATCCAGCTCCGCCCGGCGCCCGGCCCGGGCGCAATGCCGTCCCCGCCCGATCGATCGGAAGGAGCGAGACATGAAGACGCTGTTCGCATTCATCCGCCGGCTGTTCTTGCGGCCATCGGCCCGCATCGGACTCGGGGTGCTCGTCACCGGGGGATTCATCGCCGGTGTGATCGCGTGGGCGGGCTTCAACAAGGCGATGGAGGCGACCAACCAGGAACGCTTCTGCATTAGTTGCCACACCATGCACGACAACCTGTTGCCCGAGCTGCAGAAGACGGTGCACTGGAACAACCGTACCGGCGTGCGCGCGCGCTGCCCCGACTGCCACGTGCCGCACGCCTTCACCGACAAGGTGGCGCGCAAGATGCAGGCAAGCCGCGAAGTGTGGGGCCATCTTGTCGGCACGATCGCCACCCGCGACAAGTTCAAGGAGCACCGCATCGTGCTGGCGCAGCGCGAATGGGCGCGCTTCGCCGCCAACGGCTCGAAGGAGTGCCGTGCCTGCCACGACTACAAGGACATGGATTTCGAACGCATGCGGCCGACTTCGCAGGTGGCGATGCGCAATGCGGCCTCGCGCAACCAGAGCTGCGTCGATTGCCACAAGGGTATCGCGCACCAGTTGCCGGACATGAAGGGCGCCCACAACCCGGCGTTCGACACCCTGGTGTCCACCGCTGCCGGCCAGCGCGTCGAGGCGGGTGCAGCGTACTTCACCGTGGTGCCGCAGGATCTCTTTGCCGATGAGGCGATGGCTACGCGGATCGGCGTGCTCGAGGTCGCGGCGAAGGTGAAGGTGCTCGAAACGAAAGGCGATGCGCAGCAGGTCGAGCTGGCGCTGTGGCGCAAAAACAAGGGCTATGGCCGGGTGTGGTACGGCCATTTCGGCCTCAACATCACCAGCGCCGTGCTCGACAAGGCGATCGCGCGCGACGACAAGTTCGTCACCGTGGTGGAATCGAAGGAGGATCCGCTCACCGGGCTCGAATGGCAGCAGGTGGCGGCGAAGGCCTGGATCCGCAAGGGGAGCCTGATCGACAGCGTGGAACCGATCTGGACGATCGCGCGCGCGAGCTACAGCACCAGTTGCAGCGTGTGCCACCGCCAGCCAGACGAAGCGCATTTCGACGCCAACACCTGGCCCGGGCTGTTCGGCGGCATGGTCGGCTTCACCAGCATGGACGGCGACACGGCGAAAGTGGTGCTGAAGTACCTGCAGACGCATTCGTCCGATTTCAGCACCACGCAGCATGGTGCCGGCGCGCCCGACACGACGTTGCAGACGGCCCGTCCTTGACCAGGGGTGACCACATGAGCTACTCACGGCGAGGTTTTCTGAAGGCGATGACGCTGCTGTCGGGCAGCGCCCTGGTGGCGCCCAGCCTGCTGGTGCCGCGGCCGGCGGGGGCGGCGGCCGACGCCGGCGGCGCGGCGGCGACCGACGACATCACCACGTGGAAGATCACCGGCTCGCACTTCGGCGCCATCCGGGCAAAGGTGGTCGGCGACCGCGTGGTCGAGATCCGGCCGTTCGAGCACGACAAATATCCGACCGAAATGATCAGGGGCCTCATCGGCCTGATCTACGGTCCGTCCCGCGTGCGCTACCCGATGGTGCGGCTCGACTGGTACCGCAAGCGCCACCTCAGCGACACCAGCCAGCGCGGCGACAATCGCTTCGTGCGCGTGGGCTGGGACGAGGCGCTCGACCTGTTCTATGGCGAGCTCGAACGCATCCAGCGGGAACATGGCCCGTGGGCGCTGCACACCGGCGGCGTGGGCTGGCGCTCGGTGGGGCAGGTGCATAGCTGCGGCAACCACATGGTGCGCGGAGTGGGCATGCACGGCCGCAGCGTGGGTACCGCCGGCGACTACTCGACCGGCGCGGGACAGACCATCCTGCCCTACGTGCTGGGCTCGACCGAGGTCTATTCGCAGGGCACGTCGTGGGAGGTGATCCTGCGTGAGAGCAAGCTGATCGTGTTCTGGGCCAACGACCCGATCAAGAACCTGCAGGTCGGCTGGAACACCGAGACGCACGAAGCGTATGCCTACTACGCGCAGTTGAAGCAGAAGATCGCCGACAAGTCGATCCGCGTGATCTGCCTCGACCCGGTGAAGAGCAAGACGCTGAACTACCTCGGCGCCGAGCACCAGTACGTCAATCCGATGACCGATGTGCCGCTGATGCTGGCGATCGCGCACACGCTGGTGAAGGAGAAGCTGCACGACCAGAAGTTCCTCGACAGCTACACGCTCGGTTTCGACCGCTTCCTGCCCTACCTCGAAGGCCGTGGCGAAGACGGCGTGGAGAAGACGCCGGAGTGGGCGGCGGCGATCAGCGGTGTGCCTGCCGACCGCATTCGCGAGCTCGCCCGGCTGATGGCGCAGAATCGCACCCAGCTCATCTTCGGCTGGGCGATCCAGCGCCAGCAGCATGGCGAGCAGCCGTACTGGATGGGTGCGGTGCTGGCGGCGATGCTCGGCCAGATCGGCCTGCCGGGCGGCGGCATCAGCTACGCCCACCACTACAGCTCGGTCGGCGTGTCGTCGTCGGGCGCGGCGATGCCGGGCGCCTTCCCGCTCAATCTCGATCCCGGGCGCAAGCCCAAGCACGACAACACCGACTACAAGGGCTACAGCGCGGTGATCCCGATCGCGCGGGTGATCGACGCGCTGCTCGAGCCGGGCAAGGAGATCGACTTCAACGGCAGCAAGGTCAAGCTCCCGCCTTACCGCATGGCGATCTTCAGCGGCTGCAACCAGTGGCACCGCCAGCCCCAGCGCAACCGCATGAAGGAGGCGTGGAAGAAGCTCGAGACGGTGGTGGCGATCGACTACAACTGGACCGCCACCTGCCGTTTCGCCGACATCGTGCTGCCGGCGTGCACGCCTTACGAGCGCAATGACCTCGACGCCTACGGCTCTTACAGCAATCGCGGCATCATCGCGATGCAAAAGTTGATCGATCCGCTGTTCCATTCGCGCTCGGACTTCGACATCTTTCGCGCACTCACCCGCCGCTTCAACCGCGACCAGGAATACAGCCGCGGCCTCGACGAGATGCAGTGGGTGGAAAAGCTCTACGAGGACTGCCGCAAGGAGAACGGCCTCAAGGACATCGCCATGCCGCCGTTCGCCGAGTTCTGGAAGAAGGGCTATGTGCTGTTCCCCGAGGGCAAGCCGTGGGTGCGCCACGCCGGCTTCCGCGACGACGCCGAAGTCAACGCGCTCGGCACGCCGTCAGGCTTCATCGAGATCTTCAGCCGCAAGATCGAGCGCTACGGCTATGCCGACTGCAAGGGCCACCCGGTGTGGATGGAGAAGACCGAGCGTTCCCACGGCGGTCCCGGTTCGGACCGCCACCCGCTGTGGCTGCAGTCGGTGCATCCGGACAAGCGCCTGCACTCGCAGTTGTGCGAGTCGGAGCCGCTGCGCGACACCTACGCGATCCAGGGCCGCGAGCCGGTCTTCATCAGTCCGCAGGACGCCGCCGCACGCGGCATCAGGCATGGCGACCTGGTGCGGGTGTTCAACGACCGCGGCCAGTTGCTGGCCGGTGCCAACGTTTCGGACAACTTCCCGCCGGGCGTGGTGCGGATCCAGGAAGGTGCCTGGTTCGGTCCCACCGGCCCGGAGATCGGCGCGCTCGACACCTATGGCGACCCCAACACCTTGACGCTGGATATCGGCACGTCGCGTCTCGCCCAAGCCACCAGTGCCAACACCTGCCTGGTACAGATCGAGAAGTTCACCGGCAGCGCACCGGCAGTCACGTCGTTTGGCGGCCCGGTCGAGGTCGATCCGCAGGGCCGCAAGGTGAATCACTCGTGAGTGGATCGCAGACGGTGGCCGATGAGGCGGCAGCGCACCGCGCCGAGTGGCGGCTTGCCGGTCGCCAGCGCGCGCTCGTGTATGGCTGGCTGGCCACGCTGTATGCGGCAGAAGTGCCGCCGACTACGCTGAATGCCTACTTCGGTGGCGCTGCGGCGCCAATGCTCGAGGGTCTCGCCGCGCTCGGCCTCGCTGCCGAGACGGTGCGCCTGCAGGCGGCCTTGATGGCGCTGCACGCCGTGCCCGATGCGGCACTCGAGCTGGCGGCCGATTTCGCTCAGCTCTTCCTGCTCGACGCCAGGGGCGGCGCGCCGCCCTATGCCTCGGCCTACGAGGACGAGAGCGCTGCTGCACCGCTGTTCGGCGCCGGCGCCGCGCGCATGGAGGCTTTTCTCGCCAACAGTGGGCTGGCGATCCGCGACAGCTTTCGCGAGCCCGCCGACCATGTGGCCATTCATCTCGCGGTGATGGCGCGCATGGTGGAACAGAACGCGGGCGCGGCTGACTACCATGCGGCGGCTGCCGACGAGGTCGACTTCCTGCGCAAGGTGCTGCTCGGCTGGGTGCCGCGCTTTGCCGACCGTTGCCGGCGGGCGCGGCCGCGCTTCGACTTCTATCCTGCGCTGGCGACGCTGATGCTGGGCTTCGTGCGGGCGGACGAGAGCCTGCTGATCGAGCTTGCGGATCCTGGAACGTAGCGGATCTGCTCAGGCAGCGCGCCGGAAGAAGCGGCGGAACCAGCCGACGTCCTGCTTTTCGCGCCTGTCGGCGATGATGCCGAATCAGTGCATGGGGGGGACAGCCGTTCGCCTGTCCAGGCCGGTATCTTCGGCGAGTTCGGCAAGCTCCTCCCGCAGGTCGAGCAGGATGTTGCTGGCCACGCGGTGCTGGGCGTGCCACAGCGGTGATTCCGCCAGCGCCTCGGAGGCCGCCTCGAGCGCGGCCTTCAGGCGCACGTTCTCCGCACGCAGTCGCAGGGTTTCATCGTCCTGGGTGTCCGTCAGCCAGTTGCCGTGTGCGATGTCACGCAGCAGTTTCGCAAATTCCATCATCGGTCGTGTCCTCGGGTGTCGTGCCGCAGGCGAGTGCGGCAGTACTTGCTGATATTGCGACGCAGCATAGCATTATAGTTGATAAAAGCAACTAAAAATCTTGTCAGATCATTTCCGGCCGGAAAGGCAATCTTGCATGATGAACGGGAATCACGGCATGCGTCGTTTCGCCCGCGTGGTGGGAAAACACTGCAGATGCGGCGCGTTGTGGGCTGCCCGGGGGCATCGGGAAACGGCATTGCCGAGGGTGAGGCGAGGATGCCGCCAGGATCAAGAGCGTCCGCGCTCAACAAACGGACTAATGGGGCGATAGAAAGATTCATCGGTCGATGTGTTGCGATGCACCATCGTTTGCCTTAACCTGCAGTTGTCTCCTCCACCCTCCTCCAATTGGTGTGGATTCAGCCCGAGCCCGAAAGCGCTCGGGCTTTTTTTTGCTGGTTGCGGAAAAGGTGCGACGCATGCGGGGGCGCAATGCTGCCGATCGGGCCCTGCCCGGTCGTGGATGCCGCGCACCTGGCTTGAGCGGGACGGCCGGTTCGGCCACTATTCGGCGGTCGGCAACCGTATGGGGGGCGTTCGCGATGAAGATCGATGCCATCGATTTGCGCATTCTCGCCGCCCTGCAAGCCGACGGCCGCCTCAGCAACCAGGATCTCGCCGACAAGGTGTCGCTGTCGCCCTCGGCCTGCCTGCGCCGGGTGCGGACGCTGGAAGAGTTCAAGCTGATCCGCGGCTACCACGCCGAGCTCGATGCGGTGAAACTGGGCTTCGAGCTGGAGGCGGTGGTTCATGTCACGCTGGACCGGGCGGAAGCCGACTGGCACGGCAAGTTCCAGCAGCGCATACAGCAGTTCGACGAGGTGACGGCCGCCTATGTGGTGAGCGGAGCGTGCAACTACGTGCTACATGTGCGCACGAGGTCGCTCGCCGACTTCTCGCGCTTCATCGTGGAAAGGCTCAACAAGGTGGTCGGCGTGCGCGATCTCTGCTCCTACATCGTCATGCAAAAGATCAAGGACACGATGGGCAGCCTGCCGCTCGATTAGGTAGCGCGCAGCGAGCAGGACGCGAAAAGGGGCGCTGAAGCGCCCCGACAAAGGTGCCTGCCGGCCGATCTCAGAAGAAGTGACGGACCCCCAGGTTGAAGCCGCGCTGGTAGCCGTCGCCACCGCGTCCCAGATGTCGGCGTAGCCCAGGTACAGCGGCGTGATGCCGAAGCGCAGCACCTCGGGTTCGCGGTAGTCGCCGATTACCCCGCGCGCGATCAGCGCCTGCATCACCGCAAAGCCGTTGGGGAGGCGGAAGCTGGCGTGGCTGCCGCGCCGGGCGGCGTCGCGCGGGGTGATCAGGGACAGCGGATGGTGGCCGCAGCGTTCCTCGACCAGCTCGATGAAGAGCTCGGTCAGCGCCACCGACTTGGCGCGCACAGCGGCCATGTCGGCCTTCAGCGCCACGTCCAACCCGCACTCCACCAGCGACATCGACAGGATGGGCTGCGTGCCGCACAGGAAGCGGCGGATGCCATGTGCCGGCTCGTATGCGGTGGCCATGTCGAACGGGCGGTTGTGGCCCCACCATCCCGACAGCGGCTGCCAGAAGCGGTCCTGGTGACGCTCGGCCACCCAGATGAAGGCCGGCGAGCCGGGGCCGCCGTTGAGGTACTTGTAGGTGCAGCCGACGGCGAAGTCGGCTTCGGCGGCGCGCAGGTTCACCGGTACGGCCCCGGCCGAGTGGGCGAGGTCCCAGATCGTCAGCACGCCGTGGCGGTGCGCCTGGGCGGTGACGGCGGCCATGTCGTACATGGCGCCGGTGCGGTAGTTGACGTGGGACAGCAGCAGCACGGCCACGTCGTCGCGCAGCGCCCGCTCCAGCGGCAGCTCGTCGTCGATCAGGCGCAGTTCGTAGCCCTGCTGCAGCAGGTCGATCATGCCTTCGATCATGTACAGGTCGGTGGGGAAGTTGTCGCGCTCGGACACGATCACGCGGCGCTCGGGAAGGTCCGCCTGCTGGATGCGCAGCGCGGCGGCGAGCGCCTTGAAGATGTTGAGCGAGGTGGTGTCGGTGACCACGACCTCATCGTCGCCGGCGCCGATCAGCCTTCCCAGCTTGTTGCCGAGGCGGCGCGGCAGGTCGAACCAGTGGGCGGTGTTCCAGCTCCGGATCAGCCCCACGGCCCATTCCTGGTTCAGCACCTCGCCGGCACGGGCGACGGCCGCCTTCGGCTGCACGCCGAGCGAGTTGCCGTCGAGGTAGATCACCCCTTCTGGCAGGAAGAATTCCTGCTTCAACGGGGCGAGGGGGTCGAGCCGATCTGCTTCCAGGCAGGCTTCACGCGTCTTCATTTCTGTCGTTCTCCATTGGCTGTCCGTCTTCGAATTGCGCAGGGTCCCGGCGCGCCTCACGCCGTTGTGGAGGCGCCGCCAAGTCCCTGAAAGCGGAAGAAATGTTAGCCACGACGCGAAAAGGAGAAGTTGCAATGTCGCGTGATCGAAAACACCGATTTGGAAGTTTTCGATGCTTTCGGGAGTGTTTTCCGCAGAAGATGCGGTTTTCTGCGTGAAGACCGCAGAGAGGGGGTGCGCAGGGTCCGGGCGACCTTGCAATGGGCGCCGGCACGACGGGTCCGGGAGGGGCCGCGCGGGCGCGCGCCGCCGGGCCGCCGCATACCGCGGCCGCCCCTCAGGCGTGGAGGTCGAGTGGGAGGGGAATCAGGCGGCTGCGCGTCGCGCGATGCCGATCAGGGTTGCAGCCGGGTGTCGACGCGGATCTCGCCGGTCAGCAGCTTGTGCATCGGGCAGACGTTGGCGATCCGCAGCAATTGCGCGCGCTGTTCGTCGTCGAGTTCGCCGTCGAGCCGGATCACGCGCACGATGTCGTTGCCTGCCTCCGGTGCGCCTGCCGGATTGAGCTGGAGTTCGACCTCCACGCCCGTCAGCGGCCACTGCCGCCGCGTCGCGACCATCTTCAGCGTGATCGCGGTGCAGGCGCCGAGACTGGCGAGGATCAGCCGCTCCGGCGTCGGCGCGGTGTTGCCGCCGCCGACGTCGACGGGCTCGTCGGCCGTCCACACATGGCCGAGATCGTCGGTGAAGGAAACGATGTAGGGGGTGGTCTCCAGCGTGGCCTTGACGGTGGGAATGGCGGACATTGGGGCGGTTCCTCGGTGGGCGTGGGGGGTGATGGATGGCGACGGTGGGTAGGGTCGGGCGCGCACACGGTCGAAACTGGCGGCACGGCGAGCGCCGAGCCTCATTGCCCGGCCGGCGTACCCTCCCAGCAGCGGATGATGCGCTGGAAGAAGAGGCTGTTCGGCACGCGCAGCACGGTGTCGGGTTGGCCGGGCGTGGTCTCCGCCAGCGTCGTGTAGATCAGGTCGATATCGATCACGCGGCCCTTGAGCCCCGGCTTGTCGCCATTTTCCAGCAGCTCGACGTGGTCGTAGAGGCGGAACGGGCGGACGGTGAAGATCAGCAGCGCACAGAACAGGTTGGACAACACGCTCCAGGCGGCGAAGAAAGCCACCGCGGCAACTGCGGCGAAGCCGGTGATGGCGGTCCACAGCACCGTGGCCGATACGCCGAGGCGGTCCAGGATCAGCAGCATTGCGCCGCCGTAGATGAGGAAGCTGCTTCCCCTGCGCACGCCGATGACCATTTCCGGCGGCAGGCCGTAGCGCTCGGCGAGGCGCTGGATCAGGCGGGTCAACACCATCCGCAGCGCCCACGCGCAGGCGATGATCAGCATGATCTGCAGGCCGAGCGTGACAGCGTCGACTTGGGAAAGGGCCCATTCGGGCAGGATCTGTCTCATGAGTCTCCGGGTCGTGCGAACCTGCGGCACGGCTCCTTGCCGCGACAGTCCGCAATTCTAGCCGCCTGTCCGCCGCGCCGCGCCGGTACGCTCAGAACACGTCTTCCGCATAGCGCCCGCCGGCCTTTAGCTGCTGAACGTTCAGGCTGACGGTGCGCAGGATGTCGTTGAGCGTCTCGACCACGCCCTGTGCCATGGCGCGGCTGCCACAGACTCTCACGATGGCGCCCCGGGCGATCAGTTCCCGCACCCGGGTGGCGTCGCGGCGCAGGGCATCCTGCACATACCCTCCACCATCGGGGGTGCGCGAGAAGGCCGTGCGCAGGCTGGCCAGCCGCCGGTCGCCCAGCCAGGCCTGGATTTCCTTGCCGAAATAGAAATCCCGCGCCGGATCGCGTGCCCCGAAGTACAGATGCATCGGCTGGTGCCTGCGGTTGCCGCGGATGAAGCCCGCCAGCGGTGCAACGCCGGTGCCTGCGCCGATCAGCACCACCGGCTGCCGCGAGCCGTCCAGGCCAAAGCCGGGATTGGGCCGGATGAAGGCCCGGATCGCGTCGCCGGCTTGCAGCGCGTGCAGGTAGGTGGAACACAGGCCGTCGGGCATGCGGCGTACGCAGATTTCCAGGAATCCATCGCGATAGCCGGAGGCCAGCGAGTAATAGCGCGGCACGCTGGAACCCGGTGCCAGAACGCCGACCAGATCGCCCGCTTCGAAGTGCGGCAGACCGCGTCCGCGCAGACGATCCAGCCAGTGCTGCGGCGGCCAGGTGAAACGCAGGATCGTCGCCGGCTGGCCGAGCTCGCCGGCGAAATCCTGGCGTGAAATCAGCGTCAGCGGGGTGGTCGGCGGCACCTGCGGCACGTAGTCCAGGGGCAGGGATTCGCCCAGTGCCTGCCCCAGCGCTTCGCTCCAGCGCATGAACTGCTGGGCCGACTGCTGATGGATGCGCTCGAGCGGAAGCAGTTGCGGCCAGCCGCGCGTGCGCAAGGCCTGGTCGAGCGCCTCGGCAAAGGCACAGAAGGCGGGAAACTGGCGGTCGCCGAAGCCGAGCACGGTGACCGGCGCGGAGCCTGCCGGCTGGCGGGCGATGCGCTCCAGGGCCCGCGCCGCATGGGCAGGCGCCTGGCCGTCGCCGTACGTCGCCGCGAGCACGAGAACCTGCCGGGTTGCGGCCGCCGTCTGGAAGCGCTCGACGCCGCTCGTGTGCGCGCGGTGCCCGTTGCGCACCAGCGCGCGATGCAGGGCTTGCGCGAAACCCCAGGTGGAGCCGTTTTCACTGGCGACGAAGATCAGGATGTCGGCCTGGGACAGCGCGCTGTTGTCCGTCATCCTGGGGGTCTGTCGGCGCGCCTGTCGCCACAGCATCAGGCCCGATACCCAGAACAGGGGGATGCTGGCACCCAGGGTCGCCAGCACCAGCGCCCAGACCACCGTGCCCTCGCCGGTGTGCAGCAGCATCACCCAGTCGTGGAGGCGCTTCGCGGTCAGGGTGTCCTCCCAGGCCAGCGTCTGGCCGGTGTGCCGGTCGATCCAGCCTGCGCCGTGCTCCGTGACGACTTTCCAGCTGTCTTCCGGATCGCCACGGTAGGGGAAGCTCAGCTTGCGCAGCTCCGCGACCGGGAGCTTCTGCAGCAGGGGCAGCTCGTGCCCCGGCAGGTCGGCGTGGACGTTTACGTTCGACATCACGTCCGGATCGCCGTCGCGTTCGACCGTGACCAGGCCGAAGGTGGCGGCGCTCATGTACAGCGCGGTGATCGAGCTCAGCAGCAGCACCGCGACCAGGAGTCGCCCGCTGGTCACATGGATGCGCTGCAGCAGCGAGCCGCGCACCCGCCCGGCCAGTCGTCGCCAGCCGCCCATGCGGCGCGCCAGCAGCACCAGCCCGGACAGCGACATCAGCAACATGGCGAGTGCGATGCCGGCCGCCGCGATGCGGCCGGCATCGTCTAGCAGGAAGGAACGGTGCAGGTTCCTGATCCAGCGCAGCGGCGCCGAGGGCTGGTATTCCCCCAGCACGCGGCCATCGGCCGCATCGACGTACGAGGCGCTGGCGCGATTGCCATCGAAGGCGTAGACGACGATGTCGCCGGTCGGCAGGCGGCGGATTTCCTCCGCTCCCGGGATGGTGGCCGAGACGCGCTGGACCAGGGTCGAGACCGGCAGCCCGGCCGGTACCGGTGCCGATTTCAGGGTATCGACCATCGGGTCGAGCGCCAGGATCACGCCGGTGACGCCCAGCACCAGCGCCACGGCCCCCGCCACCAGGCCCAACCAGCGATGGAGCACTCTCCAGGTCATGATCGCGTCCAGCCCTTACTGCAGTTGGTAGGTGAAGGACTGGATGTACTGGCGACCGGCGTGAGGCTTGCCGGCATTGGTCGTCGTCAGCGGGACACGGATCTCCGACGGGCTGTCGCGCAGATCCTCCACCGCTGCATCGACACGGATTTCGTAGCCGGCATCCACCAGCGCATCGGCCACGTCGGCGGTGACCTTGAGCGTGCGCCCCGCAGTGACGCTGGCGCCGGTGATGGCGTCCAGGCCCCGGGCGCTGCCCGCCGACAGGCGGTTCCAGTCGCTCAGGTGCTTGTAGTACTTGGCCTTGCCGCCGGACACCCACAGGGTGCCGGCGTAAGCGCCCTTGGCGTCGGTGACGTATACCGCCAGATAGGCGCCATTGCCGCTGTAGTTCTTGAGCGTCGTCGAAATCGTCAGCGGACGGCTGTGGGCCAGCGCGGGGACGGTCAACGTAGTGGCGGCAAGCAAGGCAGCGATCAATGCTCTGGACATGATTGTTCTCCGCTGGAAAGTCATTCGATCCGGCCGCTTGGCGCGGTGCCGGGGGTGTACAGGGGATGAGGTCCCGCTGTGGTGCCGCCGCCAGGCCGATCGTCCTGTGACGGTCCGCCATCGGTCCTGTCCGTTCGGGGGCCTTCACGGGCGCGGATGCGATCCCGGTCGCGGTCGCGGTCGCGGATTCTCATCTTCACCGGCTTCAGCGTCTCGGGATCGATCGTCGCCTTGAACTGGCGCCCCTCGGCATCCGTGCCGCGAAGCTCGTAGCAGCCGTCGTCGATTTTCAGACGCTGCACCTGCCAGCCCTGTCGGGCGGCCATCTGCATGACCGCTTCACGCGACTGCCAGCGCTGGACGGGAACATCGCAATCATCGCCTGCCTCGGCGAGTGCAGCCGAAAGGCCCAGGGACAGAACCAGCACACCGTGGGCAAGGGGATGACGGGGTTTCATGGTGGCGGCTCCTTTTCAGCCCATCGCTTCGCCATGCTACGGCGTGGAAGATGAACGCAGGATGAAAGTGCCACTGCAGCGGCCTGCGCAGGGCAGACGGAGTTGCATGCGAGGCCCTGCGCCAGCTCGCCGACCCAGCGCATCTGCCCGGTGGGATCGAGCCCGGAGTCCAGACCGTGAAGCGTCCGTTCAGTCATGGTCGGCCTCCGCTTCGAGTTCGCTCACGACGGCCGAGCGTAACTGTCGAACTCGGGTGCACCGGGTGATGCGCAGCCGCCTCAAGGCCGCCGATGCGGGTTACACACCCGAGCGGGCATTTGAGCAACTGCAGCGCATCCAGCACCACCGTGTGCGGCTGAACGGCGGTGAGCCGGTGGCCGGGGTGTCGACGATCAGCACGGAGCAGAGCGAGGTGCTTCATGCACTTGGGATAGGAAAGCCGGCAGCGCCGGAGCAGCTGGCGCTGTTGTAGTGGCATTTTTGAAAGTGCTCTCTAGCAAAAACAAGCACTTGCGAGCGTAACTGTCGAACTCGGGGGCGCCGGCTTGGCGGCTCGATGCCGCGCTCGCGCATCGAGCGATGGACCTGGTTGGCGTTCAGGCCGTTGGCCAGGGCGACGCCGGCCACCGAGACGCCTGGCTCTCGACAGGCTGAGATCACCGACTGCTTGAATGCTTCGCTGTGCGTGCGCCGACTCCGGCGCGGGATAACGACGTCCATAGTGTCCACCATCAGGAATTGATGGACACGATCCTCAATGGGCTAAGCGGCCGGGGGAAGGTGAGTTCGCCGGGTGCTTACAAATGGCTCAAACAAGCGCGATGTCAATTCACGTCTCAACGCAGCCCATCGCCGAGTGCGAGCTTTCGATTCAGTTGCCACGACATCCTGCGATTATTTCTAGACCTTCTTTCCGATTGCGGCCACAACCTGCTCCGGCCTCAGGAAGACTCCATGAGCACGGCGAAGCGGCTCACCCGACAGCTTCAAAAGCATATCGCCTTGTCCTAGCAGGTTCTCCGCACCGATCTCATCCAAAATAATCGTCGACTCCGTGCCCTTCTGAACCGTCAGGGCAATCCGCCCTGGGATGTTGCTGCGGATGAGGCCCGTGAAGATCTTCGCGTCGGGTCGCTGCGTGGCTAGAACCAGGTGGATGCCAGCAGCTCGGGCCTTTTGCGCCAAACGAGCAATCAATGGCTCGACGTTCTGATCCTGCATAACCAGGTCGGCCATCTCCTCAATGCACACGACGATGAAGGGTAATGCTTGGCCCTTGTGACGTGCTTCACCGATGTTGTTGACGCCGAGACGGTTGAACATTCCATAGCGCGTCTCCATCTCAACGACCAGCTCCTCAAGCATTTCCCTTGCGGCGGTCGCCTCGGTCGCGACTTCATTGCGGTAGAGGTTCGGGAGTTTGGCGTACGGCCGGAACTCCACTTGTTTCGGGTCGATAAGTGCGAGCTGCAGGGTGTCAAGCGTGTGGCGCAACAAAAGAGACAGCAGCAGCGAGTGTAAGCAAACGCTCTTGCCCGAACCCGTCGTACCGCCGACCAGCAGGTGTGGAGCAGCGGCCAGGTCGAAGCTGAGGTCTTCGCCGGTGACTGAAACGCCGGCATAAACCATAAGCTGATTCGGGTCATACGAGCCGGAGTGCGCCCATTCGCGTAGCCGCTCAATGCCAACGGTCGTCCACGTATCCTTCGATCGAGGCAGGTCGATAAAAACGATTTTCGCTTCGTCGCCGTTAGCGACGGTGGGAAGCGCCTCGCCTAAATTCATGGCCAGGCCTAGCTGCGACATGCTGCGTTTAAGCTTGGTGGAGTCAGCCAAGTTCATCAGCAACACGCGGTAGCGCGTGATACGGGGCCCGTGGATGGCTTCCTTGACCTGAACCTTGATCCCCAACTCGTCGAGCGCCTTGAGTAGGGTTGCCGACGCGTCTTCAGGGGTCTTGCCTCCACCTATATCCGCATCGTCTCGGACATTGAGGGGCTTCCGGGGGGACACTTCGGGCATGTCCGAGCGGCGCGCGACCAGCGTCTCGATGAACTTGTCGTAGTTCTCGTTGCTAGCGACCCAGTCAGACCAAAGCGACAGCGCGCCTCTGTGCCAGTGGGCTCGGATGGCCAAGCGTAAGCTTTCCATGGAATCAACCACGTGGCCGTGAGCCAGCGCTTGGGTTACGAGCAAGCCGACCCATGCGCCAATGTTCTCGGGCGTGAAAAGCGATGAGGCAGGGATGTCTCGGCCTTGACCATCAATTGTGGTATCGGGCAATTTGCCCATTGCCAGTGAACGGCCAATGGCAAGCCGCGCGACCTGCGCCTTGGTCTCGAGGGCCAAGTGCTGCCGGAGTTGGTCAGTGTAGCTGTCGGCTTCAAGGCTGGTCTTATACCGGGAGCTTAGAGCTTGTTGGAGGTCCAGATCGCTCATGCGGCACTTCCGAAATACTTGTTCGCAAACACGGTTGTTCTTCCCATGCCATCGCCCACATCCTCATGCGCCAGAAGGAAGGTGGCGCTAACGTGCTTCTTGATGCGCTTGTAGAAATCGATATCGATTTCCTCGTCCTGCGACAGCAAGATGACTTGACGGGACTTGTTGCTAATCCAGAAATCGAGGATGTTCTGGCGGTGCTTGCTGTCCAGACGACCCAGGGGTGTGTCGACTACCAAGGGTGCTTTCACCTTCGACACCTCGGCCAGCCCAGCAATTAAGGCTGTGGCAAAGATTTGGTTCTCGCCTGCGGAGCGATCGAACGAAATCTCCGTGTTGGTCTTGCTGAGGACGTGCGTCGTGCCATCTTCATCAATGACGATGCGAGACACCTGTGACTTGTGTGCCAGCCGCTTATAGACCCGGGTCATCGCGTCGGAAAGGGCCTTTACCTTGAGCGGGAACAGCGCGGGAATCACTTCGTCGACGACCGCACGCACACGCTCGGACTTGCTCAGCAACTGACGTACCGGACTGGTCTCATCACGGCGCTTGGCTTCCTGCTGGTACCGTGAGCGCGTGTTGTTTACCGTGACTTCCAGGCCCGTGACCTCACGGTCGTCATCGCGAATGTGCGCCTCCATGTCGTCGATTTCCTTCGAGACACGGTTCAGATTCTTCTTAAGTTCGGCCATCGTGCCATCGCGGTCGATACCTTCGACCCGCGAGATCTTTCGATTGAGTTCGTCAATGCGGGCGGTCAGGTCGCGCTGCTGGCCCAGCAGCTCCATTACTTCCTGCTGACCCACGTCGATCGAGTCGAGGAAGGACAGCGCACGCTCGCGCAGGCTCTCGTGCAGATAACCGTGGGTGATTTCGTCGGCGCAATTCGAAGGTGGTGGATGGAACAGTGACGCCCAAGCGGTCTCTATACGGCCCTTGATGGCGGCGACCTGAGCATCAGTTAGTGGCGGTGAGATTTCAGGCGTGCTGGTCCCGAGGAACGCGTTCTCGAACTGGGCACGCTTGGGCTGTAACGCTCGGCACTCTGCCTGCCACTCCGTAAGGGCCACCTCACGCTGCAGCTGACTCCGGAAATCTTGTAGGAGGCTCTTGGGCATCAGGTGGAAGGGCAGCTTGTCGGCCAGGATTCGCTCCAGGGCTTTCTGCACTTCACGTTGCCCGCCACGCAACTGCTCACGCTCTTCGACTAGGTCCTTGACCGTCGCTATGTCGCCACCGCCACCGCCAGCAGCGGTGATGCGCTCAAAAAATGAGCTCCGCTCGGCCTTCAGTTCATTGAGACGCCGCCTACTCTCCTCTGCATCGGCCTTCAGGGCTTGAAGCTTTGCCTCGTCGGCGGTCAGAGCCTCCAGCATGCGTTCGATGTTCTGCTCGTCGACATTGGCAATGCCGGAGCGCTTGGTGGCCTCGAAGCCTTTGAGTCGCTCTGACAGGTTCCGCAGCAGCATCACGCCTAGCAACCCTTCCAGGCCTTGCTTGACTTGCTCGACGCGGTTTTGGTCAGCCAGTTTCTTGACTTCTTCGCCGTCGAAAAAGAGTAAGCGCTCCACGAACCCCATCCTTAAGTAGTCCCGGGTGAGCCCGCATGCTTCGGCTTCCGTTTGTCTGGGAGCACGAGCATGTCGGAGCGCAGTACGTTCTGGTTGTCGCACCTGTCGGCAATCGAAGCC
>JAFEFC010000009.1 GCA_018240785.1 Pseudomonadota bacterium
CGCAGAACCCGACCGACGTGCGCGTGGTGCTGTTCGTGAAGCTGCGCCAACGCCTCACGCTCGATGAAGACCTCGTCAAGCGCCTCAGGCAGACCATCCGCGACAACACCACCCCGCGCCACGTGCCGGCCAAGGTGCTGCAGGTGGCCGACATCCCGCGCACCAAGAGCGGCAAGATCGTCGAGCTGGCGGTGAGGAACGTGGTGCATGGCCGCCCGGTGAAGAACCAGGAGGCGCTGGCCAACCCCGAGGCGCTGGCCCTGTTCCGCGACCGCGCCGAGCTGGCCGAGTGAACGCCTTGCGCGGTGGGGGACGATTTCCGCCCCGAGTGGGCGGCCGCGTGGTGCGATCACCGAGGACGGTGTTCGCCCGTGCGCGGAGAAGGCGTAGATTTCAAGTCCGGCCGTATTGAAACGAAAGTCGAAACTGTTTGACCTGAGGCGCATTTCCAGGGAATTTGCCAATGAAGCTCTACACGTATTTCCGCAGCTCGGCCGCCTACCGGGTGCGCATCGCGCTGCATCTGAAGGGCCTCGAGTACGACGCCGTGCCGGTGCATCTGGCGCGCTCGGGCGGCGAGCAGCATCAGCCGGACTATCGGGCATTGAATCCCGCCGGCCTGGTGCCGGCGATGGAGGACGACGGTCAGGTGTTGACGCAGTCACTGGCCATCATCGAATACCTGGACGAAACCCATCCGCAGCCGCCGTTGCTGCCGGGTTCTCCGGCCGATCGCGCGCGCATCCGGGCGATCGCCCAGGCCATCGCCTGCGACATCCACCCGATCAACAACTTGCGCGTGCTGCAATACCTGCAGCGCGAGCTGGGGGCGAACGAGGCGCAGAAGAACGCCTGGTACCGGCACTGGATCGAGGTCGGCCTTGCGGCGGTGGAGGCGATGCTGGCGGGCGACGCGCGCACCGGCGCGTTCTGTCATGGCGACACGCCGACGCTGGCTGATTGCTGCCTGGTGCCGCAGGTGTTCAACGCGCGCCGCTTCGACTGCAGCCTCGAACCGTATCCGACGATCACGCGCATTGCGGCGCGCTGCGAGTCGCTGGAGGCCTTCCGCAAGGCGGCCCCGGCCAATCAGCCGGATGCCGAATAGGGGAGGGTGGAGCAGGTCGCGCAGGCGAGGGCGCGAAGGGTGCGCGAAGGGTGCGCGAAGGATGCGCGCCCTGCGCCTAGACGCCCCAGGTGACCGGCACGCCTTCCTTGTGCGCCGCCTCGAGCATGTCGAGCAGTGGCCAGGCGCGCTGCGCGAAGCCGACCGGTGCGGCCATGCCGGTGCGCCCGGCTTCGCGATCGGCGGCCTCGCTGGCTTCGGTGCGCGCCGCCTGACGGGCGCGGTCTTCGTCGATGGCGGCGCGCAGGCTGGCGATGGCGGCCGCCAACTGCTCGGCGGTGACGATGCCCTTTGCGTCCTCGGGGTCCTTGCCGAGGACGGCGATGAGCTGCTTCGCGATGTCGCCGAACATGATGACGTCGGCGCTGGCAGCGGATTTGAACGTGACCAGCATGTCTCTTTTCCTCACAGCCCTTTCACGGCGTAGATGCCTGGCGCGTTGCGCCAGTAGCCCTTGTAGTCCATGCCGCAGCCGAACAGGAAGCGGTCCGCGATGTCCAGGCCGGTGAAGTCGGCGCGCATGCCGGGGTAGGCCTTGCGCTCGTGCTCCTTGTGCACCAGCACGGCGGACAGGACCTCGCGCGCGCCTTCGGCCTTCAGGTAATCGATGATCGCGGCCAGCGTGTGGCCTTCGTCGAGGATGTCGTCCAGCACCAGCACGGTGCGTTCGCGCAGATCCAGCGTCGGGCGCACGCGCCAGTCGAGGATCGCACCCTTGAGCGCGTGACCGTAGCGGGTCGCATGCAGGTAGCCGACTTCGAGCGGGAAAGGCAGGCGCGGCAAGATGCGGCCGGCAAGGATCAGGCCGCCGTTCATCACCGTGTAGACGATGGGGTTGGTGTCGGCGAGGCGCGCAGTGATCTCGCCCGCCATGCGATCGAGCGCGGCCTCGACGCTTGCGGCATCGGCGAGGCAATCGGCCTCGGCCAGCGCGCGTTCCACTTCTTCGAGATTGATGGGCATGTCAGCCTTGTTTCCGTGTCCTGGTCGGTTCAGCCCAGCATCGCGCGCAGGCGCCCAAGCAGGCGCAGCAGCACCGAGGCGATGGCGGGATTGAGGGCGGCGCCACGGGCGCCGCGCAGGCGGCGCCACAACAGCCAGCCCACCCAGCCGCGCTGAGCCAGCCGCAAGGCGCGGCGCGGACGTGTGACGAGCAGCACCAGGGCCGCGACCGAAAGCAGCGGCGCCTTCTCGCGCGCCCATTCCACACCATTGCGGAAGTGGTCGCGAAGCCGGTCGGTCGTGTCCAGGACGGAATCGACTGTCGCCAAGTGGCGCTGCAACGCGCTGCGCTCGGCATCTGCCCGCATCTGCAGCCGCTGCTTGCGCAACGCGAGTTCGAGGATGCGCGGATTCATTCCCTGTGCTGTGCTGCGTCGCGATCGCGGGCGAGTTCGGCCAGGCTGGCTGCGAACAGCCGGCTGCCGCGCCGCAGTTCGCGCGCGGCGTTCGTCGCCGTCAACAGCCCGCCGCCGAGAAACACCGCGCAGGCCAGCCCGAGCGCAAGCAGGCGGTGCTCTTCCCAGAACAGCACGGTGACGAACACCGCCACGAAGACGAGCCCAAAACCCAGCAAGACCGCCGACAACAAGGTGTTGAACAGCAGGCTGACGATACGGAGCTTCTCTTCCTGCACCTCGACCGAAAGCAACTCGAGCCGGGTCTGCACGGCGTGCAGCCCGGTATCGAGGATGCCGTGCAGGCTTTCGCTCAGGCGTGGTCTCGGTGCGTCACTCATGCTTGCGTCGGCTCATGCAGGCGACAGGGATGCCGCTGGCGAGTGGCGAGCCGATCAACGACGGCCGGCCAGCAGGCCGAGCAGGAAGGCAACGCCGGCTGCGACGCCGACCGACTGCCACGGGTGATCGTGCACATAGTCGTCGGTGGCGCGCGCCGCCTTCTTGCTGCGGTCGATCAGTGCGGCCTCGGCATCGGCGATGCGCTCCTTGGCAACGGCCAAGCGATCGCCCAAGCGGGAACGCACGTCGGTGAGCTTCTCGCCGGCCTGCCCGGCAGTGAGCTTGAGCAGTTCTTCCGCGTCGGCGACGACCACTTTCAGGTCGCTGACCAGTTTGTCCCTGGACGGATTGTTGGTTTCACTCATGACATTCTCCATAACCGGGTTTTATGACGTTTGAACTGCGTGGGGGCTTCGGGTCAACGCTAACCCCATTGGCGCGCGAAGGCAATTCCCGCTCGCCGTGAAGCAGTGAGGGAGGCGGCATGGCAAGGCTAAGGGAAATCCAGGGTGGCGGCGTGAATAAGTTGCGATAATTCAGTGATTAAATCCTATAATCTCGAAATTCCGGCCCGGCAGCATCGCTCGCGAAGAAGCGTGACCGTCGGCACCGTATTCCGGACACGTACATCAACACCATCGTTCAACGAGACGAGGAGACAACCACATGAAGTCCACCAAGCACATCATCGGCGCGACCGCTCTTGCCCTCGCGCTGGGCGCGGCATTCGGCTCCGCGCAGGCAGACGACAAGGTCAAGGTCGGTCTGATGCTGCCGTCGACCGGGACCTACGCCGCACTGGGCGCGGCGATCACCAACGGTTTCAAGCAGTTCGTTGCCGAAAACGGCGGCAAGCTGGGTGGCCGCGAGGTGGAGTACTACACGGTGGACGACGAGTCCGATCCGGCCAAGGCGACGGAGAACGCCAACAAGCTGGTCAAGCGCGACAAGGTCGACGTGCTCGTCGGTACGGTGCATTCCGGCGTGGCGCTGGCCATGGCCAAGGTGGCCCGCGACAACAAGACGCTGATGATCGTGCCCAATGCCGGCGCTGACGAACTCACCGGCCCGCTGTGCGCGCCGACCCTGTTCCGTTCCTCCTTCACCAACTGGCAGCCGGCCTACGCCATGGGCAAGGTCGCGGCGGAGAAGGGGCACAAGAAGGTGGTGACGCTGACCTGGAAGTACGCCGCAGGCCAGCAGTCGACCGAAGGTTTCAAGGAGGCGTTCGAGAAGGCCGGCGGCAAGGTCGTCAAGGAAATGACGCTGCCCTTCCCGAACGTCGAGTTCCAGCCTTTCCTGACCGAGATCGCCGCGCTCAAGCCGGACGCGGTCTACGTGTTCTTCGCCGGCGCCGGTGCGGCGAAGTTCGTGCGCGACTACCAGGCGGCGGGCCTGAAGGCTTCCATTCCCCTTTACGGCGCGGGCTTCCTGACCGACGGCACGCTGGAGGCGATGGGTGATGCGGGCAAGGGGCTGCTGACCACGCTGCACTATGCCGACGGGCTGGACAACAAGAAGGACGCGGCCTTCCGCCTGAACTACGCGAAGACCTACAAGATGCAGCCCGACGTCTACGCGGTGCAGGGCTATGACGCCGCCCAGCTCTACCAGGCGGGCCTGGCGGCCGCAGGTGGCGACCCCTCGAAGCAGGAGGCCGTCATCAAGGGCATGGAGGCCGCCAAGATCGACAGCCCGCGCGGCGCCTTCACCCTGTCGAAGGCGCACAACCCGGTGCAGGACATCTACCTGCGCCAGGCCGAAGGCACGCAGAACAAGGTCGTTTCCACCGCGATCAAGAGCCTCGCCGATCCGGCACGCGGCTGCAAGATGTAAGCGCGCCAGCGGCGCCAGCGGCGCCTGCGGGCGCCGCGTTCCCTCATCCTGTCCCCCGGCCTGCATGAAGCAGGCCCGCCGGCTCGGAGTTCGTGATGGATTTCGCCACTTTCCTGATCCAGACGCTGAACGCGCTGCAGTACGGCCTGCTGCTGTTTCTCGTCGCCAGCGGCCTGACGCTCGTGTTCGGCATCATGGGCATCATCAACCTGGCGCACGGCAGCTTCTACATGATCGGCGCCTACCTTGCCTTCGTGCTGACGAGCGCCACTGGCAGCCTGGTGCTGGCGATCGTGCTCGGCATTCCGCTGGCGCTGCTGTTCGGCGCCTTTCTCGAATGGCTGCTGTTTTCGCACCTCTACAAACGCGATCACCTCGAGCAGGTGCTGCTCACCTACGGGCTGATCCTGGTGTTCGAGGAGCTGCGCAGCCTGCTCGTGGGTAACGACGTGCATGGCGTGAACATTCCCGCCTTCCTCGATGCATCGATCCGGCTCACCGAGGTGATGACCTATCCGGTGTATCGGCTGGCCGTGTCGGCAGTGTGCGTCGTGCTGGCCGTGGCGCTCTACTTCGTCATCCAGCGCACCCGCCTGGGGATGATGATCCGTGCCGGCAACGACGACCGCACCATGGTCGAGGCGCTGGGCATCAACATCAACATGATCTACCGCGTTGTGTTCGCGCTTGGCGTCGCGCTCGCCGCGCTTGCCGGCATGCTGGCCGCGCCGATGTCATCGGTGTTCCCGAACATGGGCAGCCAGGTGCTGATCATCTCCTTCGTGATCGTCGTCATCGGCGGCATCGGCTCGGTGTGGGGCGCGCTGGTCGCCGCGCTCATCGTCGGTTTTGCCGACACTTTCGGCAAGGTGCTGCTGCCGGAGATCTCGGGAATGATCGTGTACCTGGTGATGGCGGTGGTGCTGCTGTGGCGTCCCGAAGGCATCCTGAAGAAGGGCTGAGACGATGAACGCGCAAGCTTCCCTGATCTTCAAGCTGGTGGCGCTGGCCGTCCTGGCCTGCGTGCCGCTGAGCGGCGAATCCTTCTACGTCGAGCTGATCTCCAAGATGCTGGTGATGGCGATCTTCGCCATGAGCCTGGACCTTCTGGTGGGTTTCACCGGCCTGGTCAGCTTCGGCCATGCAGCCTACTTCGGCATCGCCGCCTACGCGGCGGCGCTGCTGAGCCCGAAGTACGACGCCGGCAACCTCTGGCTGCTGCTGCCGGGGGCGGTCGGCCTGTCGGCGCTGGCGGCCTTCGTGATCGGGCTCTTCGTGCTGAGGACGAAGGGCATCTACTTCATCATGGTGACGCTCGCCTTCGCCCAGATGGCGTACTTCGTGTTCCACGACACGCCGGTGGGCGGCGGCTCCGACGGCATCTACCTGAACGTGAAGCCGTCGGCGGCGATCGGCGGCTGGGAGCCGTTCGACCTGGGCAACGGCACCCACCAGTACTACTTCATCCTCGCGCTCATGGTGCTGGTCTATCTGTTACTGCGCCGGGTGCTGCAATCGCCCTTCGGCCGGGTGCTCGTCGGCATCAAGAGCAACGAGCACCGCATGCAGTCGATGGGCTATCTGACCTATCGCTACAAGCTGGGCGCGTTCACGCTGGCCGGTGCGCTGGGCGGCGTGGCGGGCTTCCTGTACGCGGTGCTGTTCGGCTTCGTGACGCCCGAGCTGCTGTCCTGGCACGAGTCGGGCAACGTGCTGCTGATGGTGATCCTGGGCGGCATGGGCAACCTGGTGGGCGCGGTCGTCGGTGCCTTCGCCTTCGAGGGCATGCGCGGCGTGTTCGAGAGCTGGACGGAGCACTGGCAACTGCTGATGGGCGGCGTCATCGTGGCGCTGGTGCTGTTCCTGCCGGGCGGCCTGTCGAGCCTGCCGGGACGCATCCGCCGCGCGCTGCAGGGAGGAGAGGCAAAATGAGCGCAGCGAAGACCAACGAAGTGCTGCTCGAGGCGAGGAAGCTCACGCGCCGCTTCGGCGGCCTGGTCGCCAACCAGGACATCAGCGTCACCGTCGCGCGCGGCGTGATCCACGTGCTGCTCGGGCCCAACGGCGCCGGCAAGTCGACCTGCATCAACATGCTGTCGGGCGACCTGCCGCCGAGCGAAGGCACGATCACCTTCATGGGCCGCGACATCACCGGCCTGTCTGCGGCACAGCGTTCGCGGGTGGGCATCGGCCGCAGCTACCAGCGCACCAACATCTTTCCTCAATTCACCGTGCTGGAGAACGTCCGCCTTGCGGCGCAGTCGCGCAACCAGCAACCGTGGCGCATCTTCAGCAAGGCGATGGAGCAGAAGTGGGCGCTGGACAAGGCCCATGCCTGCATCGAGGAAGCCGGCCTGGGCAAGCGCGCGGACTGGGTGTCGGGCGTGCTGAGCCACGGCGAGCAGCGCCAGCTCGAGATCGCCATGGTGCTCGCGACCGATGCGCAGGTGCTGCTGCTCGACGAGCCGCTCGCCGGCATGGGCTCGGACGAGTCGGCGAAGATGGTGGAGCTGCTGAAGAAGCTGCGCGCCACGCGCGGCATCCTGCTCGTCGAGCACGACATGGACGCGGTGTTTGCGGTCGCCGACGTGATCACGGTGATGGTCAATGGCCAGATGCTGGAATCCGGCCCGCCCGCCCAGATCCGGGCGAGCGTGGCGGTGCAGCAGGCCTACCTGGGAACGGAGGAGAGCTTCCATGTCTAACATGCTGCTCGAAGGCAAGGAGCTGCATACCTACTACGGCGCCAGCCACATCCTGCACGGCATCGACTTCCATATCCGCCAGGGCGAGGGCATCGCCCTGATGGGGCGCAATGGCATGGGCAAGTCCACGCTCATCAAGAGCATGCTCGGCCTCGTGCGCCCCCGGCACGGGCGCGTGCTGGTGCGCGGCGACGACTACACGCGCGCACCCACCTATCGCACCGCGCAGCAGGGCATCGCCTACGTGCCGGAAGGGCGCGGCATCTTCAAGAGCCTGACGGTGCGCGAGAACCTGCTGATGTCGGCGCGTGTCGGCGTCGATGGCCAGCGCAACTGGACCTTCGACCGTGTGATGGAGACCTTCCCGCGGCTGGGTGAGCGCATCAACAATGGCGGCTGGCAGTTGTCGGGGGGAGAGCAGCAGATGCTCACCATCGGCCGCGCGCTGATGACCAATCCCGACCTGCTGATCCTGGACGAGGCCACCGAAGGCCTGGCGCCGCTGATCGCGATGGAGATCTGGCGCATCGTCAAGGAGATCCGCAAGACCGGCATCGCCACGGTGATCGTCGACAAGAACCACACCGCGGTCACCAGCATCTGCGACCGCGCGATGATCCTGGTGAAGGGCGAGGTGGTGTTCGACGGCACCAGCGACGAGATCCGCGCCAACCCCGACCTGATCCAGAAGCATCTTGGCGTGGGGCACTGAGGAGAATCGGCATGAAGAAGTCACTGTCCATCATTCACGACGAACACCGCGCGATCGCGGCGATGATGCACGGCCTGCGCCAGATCGTAGTCGGCATCGAGGCGGGCCGGCTCAAGCCCGACTTCGCGCTGTTCCGCGACATGGTCGAATACATCGACAAGGTGCCGGAGCGGGTGCATCACCCGAAGGAAGACCAATACCTGTTCGCGCGGCTGCGCACCCGCTGCGCCGAGGCCCTGCCGGCGATCGAGGCGCTCGAAGCCGAGCACCGCATCGGCGACGCGCGCATGCGTGCCATGGAGGCAGCCATGCAGCAGTACGAGCAGGCTGGCCAGGCAGGCTTTGCGGGCTTCAAGGCGGCGGTGGACGAATACGTCGAGGCCGAGTGGAAGCACATGAACCGGGAGGAGCACGAGGTCTTCCCGCTCGCCGAAAAGCACCTCACCGACGAGGACTGGGCGGCGATCGACGCGGCCTTCCTGTCCAACAAGAACCCGTGGCAGGGCGAGGCGGGGCAATACCAGAAGCTGTTCTCGAAGATCGTCAACATCGCCCCCGCGCCGGTCGGGCTGGGGCCGAGCTGAGTGCGTGTCGGCCGGGCACTGCCAAGGCGGCCGGCCGTCAGGTCAGCGACCAGTCGTAATCGACTGTCAGCGGCGCGTGGTCGCTGAAACGCTGCTCCTTGTAGACGCTGGCGGTCTTCGCACTGTTGCCGATGCCGGGCGTCGCCAGGTGGTAGTCGATGCGCCAGCCGACGTTCTTCGCCCACGCCTGGCCGCGGTTGGACCACCAGGTGTAGCCGTCGCCGCTCGCGTCGGGGTAAAGCTGGCGATACACGTCCACCCAGCCCTGGTCATCGAACAGCCCCGACAGCCAGGCGCGCTCCTCGGGCAGGAAGCCGGAGTTCTTCTGGTTGCTCTTCCAGTTCTTTAGGTCGATCTCGCGGTGGGCGATGTTCCAGTCGCCGCAGACCACCACTTCGCGCCCGCTGGCGCGCAGCTCCGCGAGGTGCGGCGCGAAGCGTGCCATGAAGCCGAACTTGATCTGCTGCCGCTCTTCCGAGCTGGAGCCCGACGGCAGGTACAGCGACACCACTGACAGCGGGCCGAAGTCGAGCTGCAGGTAGCGGCCCTCGGCGTCGATGTCGGCGATCCCGAGGCCTTCGACCACCCGGTCGGGTGTGTGCCGGCTGTAGATCCCGACGCCGCTGTAGCCTTTCTTCTCGGCGTGATGGAACCAGCCTTCGTAGCCGGCCGGCGTGCGCATCGCCTCGCTCATGTCGCCTGCCTGGGCCTTGAGTTCCTGCACGCAGACGAGGTCCGCGTCCTGCGCCGGCAGCCAGTCGAGGAATCCCTTGGTAGTGGCGGAGCGGATGCCGTTGAGGTTGAGGGAGATGATGCGTAACATGGACGGGTTTCCAATTCTTTGCTGCACTGCAGCCTGAATCGTGGATTTTAGCCGGGATTTCATCGCACTCGCCTGTCGCAAGGGCGTCCTCCGCTTCGGTGCCTTCGTCACCAAGGCCGGGCGCAATTCGCCTTATTTCTTCAATGCGGGCCTGTTCGACGACGGCGAGTCGTTCCGCGAGCTGTGCGGTTTCTACGCGCGCTCCATCCGCGCGTCCGGCGTGGCCTGCGACATGCTGTTCGGGCCGGCGTACAAGGGCATTCCGCTGGTGGCGGGCACCGCCATCCGCCTGGCGGAGGACGGCGTGAACCTGCCGTTCGCCTTCAACCGCAAGGAAGCGAAGGACCATGGCGAGGGCGGCACCCTGATCGGCGCGCCGCTGGCTGGCCGCGTGCTGATCCTCGACGACGTCATCTCTGCGGGCACCTCGGTGCGCGAATCGGTCGACATCATCCGCGCCGCGGGCGCCACCCCGGCAGGCGTGGTGATCGCGCTGGATCGCATGGAGCGCGGCAAGGGGACGCTGTCGGCGGTGCAGGAAGTGGCAGAAACCTTCGGCATTCCAGTCATCGCCGTCGCAACGCTCGAGGACCTGATCTCCTTCCTGGCCGACAGCCCGGAGCTCGCCGCCAACCTCGACGCAGTGAAGGCCTATCGGGAAACCTATGGGATCGCGTCGACTCGCTGACTTCGCGCTTGCCGCAGGCCTCATCCTGCCGCTTGGCTGGGCCCTGCCGGCCGCCGCGCAGGTGACGGCGAAGAGCATCTACTGCTGCGAAGTGGGCGGTCAGCCGATCTGTGGCGACGTGCTGCCGCCGGCCTGCTATGGCCGCGGGTACCGCGAGCTCAGCCCGCAGGGCACGATCCGGCGCGAAGTGCAGGCGCCGCTCTCGGCAGACGAAGTCGCGCGGCGCGAGGATGAATTGCGCCGTCGGCGGCTGGCCGACGCCGAGGCGCTCAAGCAGCAGCGCATCGACCGCGCCCTGCTCGAGACCTATCGCAGCCTGGACGATCTGGACGCGCGGCGCGGCCGGGCGCTCGCCGAGCTCGACCACTCCATCGAAACCCTGCGCCAGCGCGAAGCCGATCTCATTCAACGCCAGCGTGAGCTGATCCGCGAGTCCTCGCTGAGCGACTCGCGCCAGGGGCGGCAGGACATCGCCGAGGACATCCGCAGCCTCGACAGCGAGATCGTCGCGCAGCGCACGGTCATCGACGTCAAGCAGCGCGAGCGCGAGGCGGTGCGAAGCCGCTTCGAGGAGGATCGGCGCCGCTATGTGGAATTGACCCAGCCGTCGCCGCGCTCGGCGACGCCACAGCCGATGCGGCGCTGATCGGCCACTACAGCGCCGGTTGCCGCCCGCTGCGGCATCCATCCAGAGCCCATTTGCGGAATCGATCGATGAGCATTGCATCGCAAGGCGTGGTCCGCGCCGCCTGCCCGCACGACTGTCCCGACACCTGCGCGATGGAAGTCACCGTGGCCGACGGCCGCGCGGTGAGGATCCGCGGCGCGGCCGACATGCCCTTCACCAACGGCGCGCTGTGCACCAAGGTCGCGCACTATCTCGATCGCGTGTATTCCGACCAGCGCCTGCTGCATCCGATGAAACGTGTCGGCCGCAAGGGCGAGGGGCGCTTCGAGCGCATCTCGTGGGACGAGGCGCTCGACACCATTGCCGCCAGGTTCCGCGACATTGCCGCCGATGATCCGCGCGCCATCCTGCCCTACAGCTATGCCGGCACCATGGGCCTGGTGCAAGGCGAGAGCCTGGACCGGCGCTTCTTCCATCGCCTGGGCGCATCGCTCCTCGACCGCACGATCTGCGCCTCGGCCGGCGCGCTGGGCTGGAAAGCGACGATGGGCGCGTCCATCGGTACCGACCCCGAGGCAGTGATCGATGCGAAGCTGATCCTGATCTGGGGCGGCAACCCGGTGGTGTCGAACCTGCACGGCTGGCGTTACCTGCAGGAAGCGAAGCGGCGCGGAGCGAAGCTGGTGTGCATCGATCCGCGCCGCTCGGAAACCGCGGCGAAGTGCGACGTGCATCTGGCGCCGTGGCCGGGAACGGACGGTGCGCTCGCATTGGCGATGATGCAGGTGTTGATTGCCGACGACCTGCTCGATCACGACTACATTGCCCGCTACACGACCGGGTTCTCCCAGCTCGCCGAGCGGGTGCGCGGCTGCACGCCGGAATGGGCCGCAGCGCTGACCGGCCTGCCGGCCGACGTCATCCGCGACCTGGCGCGCGAATATGGTGAATGCCGCGGTGCGGCCAGGCCCTCGCTGATCCGGCTCAACTACGGTCTCAACCGCTGCGCCGGCGGTGGCATGGCGGTGCGCAACATCGCCTGCCTGCCGGCGCTGACCGGCGCCTGGCGCCACCCGGCAGGCGGTGCGCTGCTATCGACCTCGGGCAATTTCCCCATCGACCACAAGGCGCTGCAGCGCCCCGACCTGTATCCGCGGCAGGAAGGCCGTTCGCCGCGCACCATCAACATGGCCTTCATCGGCGACGCACTGCTCGAGGCAAAGGATCCGCCGATCCGCGCGCTCTACGTCTACAACTCCAACCCGGTCGCGGTGGCGCCCGACAGCAACCGGGTGAAGGCAGGCTTCGCGCGTGAGGATCTGTTCTGCGTGGTGCACGAGCTGTTCCAGACCGACACCGCGGATTACGCCGACATCCTGCTGCCGGCCACCAGCCAGCTCGAGCACCGCGACGTGCATGGCACCTACGGTCATCTGTACGCGGTCGCCAACTTTCGGGCGATCGCCCCGCTCGGCGAAGCCAAGCCGAACACCGAAGTCTTCCGCCTACTCGCCGCGCGCATGGGGTTCACCGAGCCGGCCTTGTCCGAGTCGGACGAGCAACTCGCCGCGGCGGCCTTCCGCCTGGGCGATCGCCGCGCTCTCGGCGTGACGCCGGCGGCGCTGGCGCAGCGTGGCTGGGGGCGGCTCAACCTGCCGCGGCACTTCGCGCCCTTCGCCGAAGGCAATTTCCCGACGCCCTCGGGCAAGTGCGAATTTCATTCCAGCCTGCTTGCCGCAATGGGACAGGATCCGTTGCCGGCCTGGCATCCGCCCGCCGAGTCACCGGTCAGCAACCCGGCGCTGGCGGCGCGTTACCCGCTGGCGCTGATCACGCCGCCGGCGCGCAACTTCCTCAACACCAGCTTCGCCAACCTGCCGCGCTTTCGCGACGCGGAAGGAGGGCCGAAGTTGCAGATCCATCCGGATGATGCGGCGGCGCGCGGCATCGCCGACGGCGCGCGGCTGCGCATCCACAACGACCGCGGCGAGTTCCATGCGCGGGCGGAAGTCACCGGCGACGTGCGTCGTGGCGTGGTGGTGAGCCCTTCGGTGTGGTGGCAGAAGTTCTCCGGCGACGGCAACAACGCCAACGCGGTGACGTCGTCCGCGCCGACCGACATGGGCGGCGGGCCGATCTTCTACGACTGCCTGGTCGAGGTCGCGCGCGCATGAGGGACGAGGCGCAACTGCGCGCCGCGGCGGCGCTGCTGGCCGATGCGCGGCGCATCCTGTTCATCACCGGCGCCGGCATCTCGGCGGACTCCGGCCTGCCGACCTACCGCGGCATCGGCGGCCTCTACCATGAGCGTCTCACCGACGAAGGCCTGACGATCGAGCAGGCGCTGTCCGGCCAGATGATGCAAGCGCATCCCGAGGTCACCTGGAAATACCTGGCCGAGATCGAGGGGAACTGCCGTGGCGCGCGGCCCAACATCGCGCACGACATCATCGCCGCGCTGGAGCGCGAAAAGCCCGGCACCTGGGTGCTGACGCAGAACGTGGACAGCCTTCACCACCTCGCCGGCTCGCGCAACCTGATCGAGATCCACGGCAGTCTGCACCGCCTGCGCTGCACCGAATGCCCGCATTCGCGCAGCATCCCCGACTTCGCCGGCATGCAGATCCCGCCGCTGTGCCCGGCCTGCGGCGGCGTCATGCGTCCCAATGTGGTCCTGTTCGGCGAGGAACTGCCCGCGCGTGGCATCGAGCGCCTCGAAGGCATCCTCGCCAACGGTCTGGACGTCGTCGTGTCCATCGGCACCACCAGCGTCTTCCCCTACATCGCCGGCCCGGTCGTGTGGGCGCGGCGCACCGGCGTCCCCACCATCGAGATCAATCCCGGGGTGACCGACGTCAGCCACATCGTCACCCACCACCTGCGCATGCGCGCCGCCGACGCGCTGCCGGAGCTGTGGCGGCGCATGCATCCGCCGGAGCCGGCGGAGGATTGAGGCGGCACTGCCGGGGCAGTCGCCAAGGACGGGCGCTATACTTCGTGCATCCAATCCGCAACACAGGCAGGCGACCATGCAGATCAACGCGGTACGCGATACGCCGACCGACCCCGCGCAGGTTCCGACCCTGCATCGCTGGTCGGTGGCGGACTTTTACCGGATGGCGGAAACGGGCCTCATCCGTGAGCGCGATCGGATGGAACTGATCGAGGGAGAACTCATCGATATGGCACCGATCGGCAGTAGGCACGCCTACCAGGTGGATCGACTGGTCGAGCTGATCTATGCGGCACGCGCGCAATGTATGCTGCCGTTCATGTTGCGTTGTCAGGGCCCGGTTCGGCTATCGACATGGTCCGAGCCCCTGCCCGACATCGCCTTGATCAGGCCAGGCAATTACTCGACGGCGCACCCCGGGCCCAACGACGTGCTGCTGATCATCGAGGTGGCCGATTCCACGCTGAAATATGACCGTGACGTCAAGCTGGCGCTGTATGCGCGGCACGACATCCCCGAGGTCTGGCTGATCGACCTTCAACAAGACCTCCTCACCCAGTATCGCGATCCGACCCCGCAAGGCTACCGCCGCAGTTGCGTGGCGGCCGCGTCCGACGTCGTCGAGCCGGCGGCGTTGCCGGGGTTATGCGTCAAGCTTTCGGAGCTCTTCGCCGGGTAGTGGCGCGCGATCGAACTCCGCGCGCTACTTCAGCGTTCGTCGCTGATCCGGCAGTACAAGGAAAGAGTGGGCACGGGGCCGCCCCCGAAGGTGGACGTCCGTGCCGCTCAGGTCTTGTCGGGTGAACGGCGGCGCATGACCGATGCAAGGCCCAGGCCAGCCAGCCCGATCAAGGCCAGCGTTCCAGGTTCAGGGACCGACTGTTGTTCCCGGCCCCGAATCTGGATGGCGAGGTCGCTTGAGAGGTCGTTGCCTGCATCGGACACCCAGGTGCGATTAAGGTTCTGGTCATACTCCGCCAGGAAGCTGTGGCCATCCCCTGCGGCGCCGGCGGCCCAGGACCAGGCGAGATCCGGATCATCGTTCCAGATGAAGAGAAAGTGCTCGCCGGCATTCAGGTCGCGACCAGCCGATAGGACCAGGTCGAACCGGAATACATCGCTGCCGCTGCTATCTTGACCGTCGCTGCTCCCTCGGTTGAGGCTACCCGAGAGGATGCTCGACCCTTGGACAAGCCCCCCGAGCGAATCGGCAAGGCTGACATTCCAGCCGGAGGTTGATTCGGCCGTCGACCACCAGGAAATCGATGTCACGACCGAATTGCTTCCCAGGGAGAAGGATTCCGCACTCTCCAGCCCACCACTTATTGAAACGAGGAAGCTGTTGTTTCCGGATGTGAATCCTTGTTCGAGCAATACGGAATCGAGACCGTTTGCTCCGGCATAGCTTGTCGCGAGTGCCACACCAGCGGAGAGAAGGCCGGTCGCGATGCGACGACGGATTGACTGAGTTGCATGCATTTCAGATCCCCTGATGGATAAGGCAGTCAATGGGAGTGACGCAAGATTCGAGCCGTTGTTTGACGCAAGGTTATTCAAGGGCTTGCGCAACATCGACTGCCTCACTGTAAGAACTGTCGACACTGTTCAGATTACGGGTTGTGCCGCAACTCCGACCAACTCCAGTGGCGTCGGGAATTCGAACTCGACCCAATCCACCATGAAGTCGCTGCCATGCTGTTTGCCGAGTCCGTCGGTGAAACGGTCGGATGCAAAACCTCCTTCGGCACTCGCGTAGCCGCCATAGCTGAAAACATCGCCTTTGTAGAGGCCTGCGCTGAGCTCGACAGCAACAAAGCCTGCATCACTCGTGAGAGAGAGCGTCTTGTTGCCGGTCGTAGAATCCGCGACAAAGGTCGATTCCCCAACGACGTTGCCATTCGCATCGAGCAGGCGCAGACGGCCTGCCTCGAAATACAGCGTCCCATCGTCGCTTGCATAGAGGCGCGACAGATCCACCGTTACTCCGGTTGCTTCTGCGCCGAGGTTGAAGCGCAGGCCTTCCGTGCCATCGATCTCCTGCTTGACAGCGCTCGTGAGCGCAGTCTGACCACTCACACCAAGATCGCCGTTGTAGATGTCCCCGCCTGCCAGCGTGCCGACGTTGAGCACGCCAAACTGCACCGCCGACCAGATGGGGGAGGCGCTCGACGCATCGGCCGTGTGCACGATTCCGCTCACCAACGGATCGCTCCATGCCGTCGCAAACTGCGACACAGTGGTGACTCGCGTAGGGGCATCGCCGATGCGGATGGTTTCCGTGGTTTGCTCGACGTTGATGGTGAATTCGCCGCCGACCTCTGTGGTGCCGTCGGACACCGTGTAGCTCAGCACCTCGGAGCCAGTGAAGCCCGCATTCGGCGTGTAGGTGAAGGAGCCATTGGAGGCCAAGCTAAGAGTGCCGTTTGCTGCATCTTCGAAGCCCAGGACCTGCAACTGATCACCGTCAGCGTCCGTGTCGTTGGCGAGCAGCCCCGCGAGCGCAGCGACATTCAGCGTGGTACCGGCGTCCGTCTTATAGCTCTCATTTGCGATGATGGGCGCGGCGTTCTCGACGTTGATGGTGAATTCGCCAGCGACCTGCGCGGTGCCGTCGGAGACCGTGTAGCTCAGCAACTCGGCGCCGGCGAAGCCCGCTTTCGGGGTGTAGGTGAAGGAGCCGTCGGTGCCGACATTAAGACTGCCGTTGGCCGGTGTTTCGAAGTTCAGAACCTGAAGCGGATCGCCGTCCGCGTCGGTGTCGTTGGCGAGCAGCCCAGCGAGCGTCGCAACATTAAGTGTGGTACCGGCGTGCACCGCGTAGGTCTCGTTTGCCACGACGGGCGGTGCATTGTCGTTCGCAAGGGTGACGCGGATCGATTTGCTGCCCGCGTTCTGATGGTAACCATCCTCGTCGCCGAGTCCGACCGAGATGATGTAGTCACCCGGATTGGCGAAAACGTGCGCCACGCCGCCTGCCGTCGTGTAGACCTCCGGATCCGTTCCGTCGCCCCAATCCACGACATAGCCCTGAACCGTATCGAGGCCGGGGTCGGTCACCGCTGCCAGCGTCAAGCTGTAGCTCGTGTCCTCGTCTACGCTATTCAACCCTTCAAGCGCGATCGTCGGTGCCACGTTGTTGACGACCACGACCTTGCTCGCAGTCGCGCTGGCGCCCTCGGCGTCGGTAACCGTGACGCTGATGGTCTTCTCGGTCGCGTTGAGGATGCCATCGGCGTCGTCGGCAAAGACGTGAGTCACCTGGCCGCCCAGCTGCGCCAAATCGGTGGCACTCAGGGTTTGGGGATCGCTCCCATCCCCCCAGTCGATGCTGTAGCTCAGCGTATCGTTGGCCGCTTCGGGGTCGATGGCGGAGAGCACGAGGCTGTAAGGCGCCCCCTCGTCGGTCGAGCCGGCGCCCGTCATCGAGATCAGCGGCGCGTCATTGACGCCGGAAATCGACAGGCTCGTTGTGGCCGCAGTGCTCAACACGCCATCACTGACCAGATAGCTCAATTCGACAGGGCCACTGAAGCCTGCTGCCGGCGTAAAGAACCAGGTGCCGTCGTTGTTGTCCTGCAGGGCACCGTTGGCGACCGTCAGATTGACCACGCTGAGGAAGTTGCCGTTCGGATCGCTCCAGCCGGTCAGCAAGTCCGTCGCATAGATTGTCACCTCCTGGCCTTCGAGGCCTGCGAGCGGGGCGGACGTTCCGTCCCACACCGGTGCATCGTTCGGGGCGCTCGAAAGGTTCGCCAATTGAACCTCAGCCAGGTTGGCGAAGTCTGTTGCGCCCTCCAATGCCACATTGACCTGGACAATGTGGTCAATGGTGTCCTGCGATTCGCTGCCGGCGAAGATCAGGCCCAGATGCGCCGGGTTGGCCAGGTTCAGCGGGGTCCCTTGTGGTGGATTGGCGATCGCTTCGGTCAGGGCCGCCAGCGCCGCGCCAGGATTGCCGGACAGTACCGCCATCGCCGCCACTTGCACCGCGATGGTCTGTACTTCGAGGGCCGTCGGGTCGGCACCGTGGGCGAGCGGATCGTAAGTCAGCAGGTCGATGCCGGCCGGGATGCCCAGCGCGTTGCTGACGGCGGCGCTTGCCTGCTGCAGCGTCGCGCCGGGCTGGGTCTCCAGATAGGTCTGGACCAGCGTGGTCAGCGGGTTGACGGTCGAGGCGCTGTTCGGCGCCTTCAACGTCAATAGGTTGGGCAGGCCGGTGTCGACGTTCGTGCCGCCGACAGCGATGATCGCTTCGGTCGCCGTATTGGTGAAATGGAACACGCCATTGGCGTCGGTTTCGCCGCCGCTGAACTCGTTCGGGTCGGCAATGCCGTCGCCGTCGCTGTCGAAGTAGATATCCGCGCCGCTGACATAACCGTCGGTCACCGTGATGCTGCGGATGGTGATTCCGTCGATCGAGGGCGCGTAGTTCCCCGGCTTGAGATCGCTTTCCAGCGTGCCGTTGAGCCGGACCTTCGTGATCACGTTGCCGACGTTGCCTTGGTTGCCGTCAGCGTCCCATTGCAGCTCGATGTAGCCCGGGCCCGATACCCAGGCGAGGTGCCCCGTCGTGAAGGGGTTGGCTCCGCTCGTGTAATTGGGGCTCGAGCCAAGCAGGTTCTGTATGTACAGCACGTCGCCCGAGGCAGGTGTCGTGCCGCTGGCGGCGCGGTACGGCTCGAAATCGTTGATGATCACCTTGCCGTAGTTGCCGTAAAGGTAGTACGTGTCGTCCCCGGTGCCACCAGTCACTGTGGCCGTGCTTTCATCAAAAAAATATAGGGTGTCGTTTCCCGCGCCGGCGTCGATCACATCATGGTCCGCGGTCGAGCCTCCTGAGCTGGAAATGTAATCATTCCCGCCGCCGCCATAGATTGCGTCGCTGCCGGCCCCGCCATACAGGTAGTCGCCGCGATCAAAGCTGATCAGGATGTCATTGCCTGCTTCGCCCTGGAGATAAGAATAGCCCGCGGTGCTCGACTGATTGCCCCACAGGGTGTCATTGCCCGTGCCGCCGTAGAGGAACGCATAATTGTAGGCGATGGAACTGGCGCCGTAACGATCGGCATAGAGTGTGTCATTGCCCCCATAGCCATAGATCTGGTCGGAGTAACCGCCCCCCGCGCCGTCGATGACGTCGTTCACCACGCTGCCGTGGAGTGCATCGGTCCCGGTCGTGCCGGTCAGGTCCACACCCGTGGAGCTACCATCCGGCGCCGCCTTGGGCACAAAGTTGTCCAACGTCAGGCCATGGCTGCCGAAGTTCCATTGGACGTTCGAAAGCTGGATGACGGTCTGCCAGCCATAGGTCGTACCGGCGCCGTCGCGATCCCATTGCAAGGCGGTTCCGCCGCTGAACAGATTGGTGGGGTCGGCCGCGGCCAATTTCAGGTAGTTGTAGGCTCCAGGCGCGAATGGATTGCCTTGTCCCTCCTGCCAGTTACTGGCGCTGAGGAGGTCGTTGATGTAAAGGACATCACCCCCATTACCGGCCGCGAAGTCGGTGGATACGAGCGTCAGGGCTCCGGTGTTGTAGGGGTTCAGTCGATATACGTCGCTGCCCTCGCCGCCGGTGATGGTGACCGAGGTGGCGGAAGTGTTGCCATAGGCATAGTTGGAGACGTAGAAGGTGTCGTTGCCCGCGCCGCCGTCGATCTGCGCTGTGCTACCGCCATAGCTGTAATAGCTGACAGTGTCGTCGCCACCCTCGGCAGAAATCTGTGTCGTATCGCCCGCAACATCGCCATCGTCGGAAATCGAGTCGTTTCCATCACCTGCATGAATTGTGTCTGAGCCCGGTCCTCCATCGATCCGGTCCTGGCCTGCGCCGCCGGTGATGGTGTCGTTCCCCTCCTCGCCGTTGAGCGATGCGTAGCCAATGGCATAGCCGGCAGACAGGTGGTCGTTGCCTGTCCCGCCATAGACGGTGGCCTGGCTCCAGGTGTTGTAGGGGTCGCTGCCATTGACAACGATGGTGTCGTCGCCGCCATAGCCGTACAACTGATCGTAATTGCCGCCACCGCCATCGATCGTGTCGGCGACGATGCTGCCGAAAACCGTCTCGTCTGCGGAGGTGCACACGTAATTGACGGCAATGGTCTCGCCGCCCGTCGGGTTGACTTGCGGTCCGAAGTTCTCCTGGGTCAAGGCGGTACTGGCCACGTTCTGAAGGCGCACGAGCGTTTGCCAGGAGTATGCGTCCCCGTAAGGATTCATCTGCAGCAGCGTGTCGAGCCCGTCGGCTGTCAGGCGCAGATAGCCGGTGGCAAAGGGGTTCGACGCGGGGTCGTAGCCGTAGTAGTGAAGGCTGGAAAGCGCGTCCCCGATCTGGAGGATGTCGCCGTCTGGCCCGACCTTGAAATCGACGATGATCAAATCGCCCCGCAGCCAAGATTGGAGCCAGTAGGTGTCCCGGCCCTCGCCTCCAGCCACGGTGGCGCTGCCGCTCCCCTGGTAGCGAATGCTGTCGTCACCCTTGCCGGCATAGATCAAATTCGTGCCTGCATCGTCCCAGTCCTGCTCCACGAGCTCATCGTTGCCGTCACCGCCGAACAATGTGTCGCTTCCAACTCCGCCGTAAATCCTGTCCCGGCCGACTCCGCCGACGAGGTAGTCGTCGCCGGTCCCGCCATCGATGTTGTTCTCGGGGCTGTTCGCGCCGGCATAGATGGTGTCGTTGCCAGCGTCGCCAGCCAGATAGCCGTACCCGGCGTTGCTCCCGTAGATCACGTCATCGCCGTCACCGCCGTAGATGGTGTCGGAGGACCAGCCCCCCGAGTTGCCGTCACCATCGCCGTAGATCACGTCGTTTCCGGCGAAGCCCTGGATGGTGTCGTAGCCGCCGAGACCGAGAATCTTGTCATCGCCGATGCTGCCGGTGATGTTGTCGCTCCATGACGAGCCGACGGCGGTGACGACCTCGAGCGTGATCGGCCGCGGCGAGGTGGTATTGGAACCGTCCGAGGCGGTGATCAGGATTTCGAGCGGGGTTCCCGTTTCGTTCGCCGCGGTGGGGGTTCCGCTGAAAGTGCCGTTGTTGAAGCTCAGCCAGTCCGGCAGAGAAGAGCCGTCCGCCAAAGTGGCGGTGTATGTCACCGGACCGGCTGTCGATCCCCCGGGGAACAGGCTGTCGAACGTGCCTTCGGGGATCGAGTAGCTGAACAGGTATCCGACGCCGGCGAGATGGGTTGTCGGCATCGCCGGGAGCACTTCAGGCCCGCCGTCGGGCGTGGTGGGCGTTCCGCCGAGCAGGCTGGAATAGGTCGTTGGGGCAAGGGGCGCGGTCTCGATGCTCGCATTGAACGAGCTTGCTTCGAGCTGCCAGTCGCCACCGAGGCCCGCCGAACCGGTCAGGTCCGTGGAAGCGGCCACGTCGGCGCCGGAAGTGTAGGAAGACAGCAGATCGATGAATGGCTGACCAGAATCGCCTTGCGCGACGTTCGAGCCGTACAGGAGGATGTCTCGACTGCCGGTGAGATATACGCCGATCCAGTGAAGCTCAAAGGAGTGAGCTGCAATGTTGCCACTGTCTAGCAGCGTGCTGCCCAGCGTGATCGAGCCGGGTGAGCCGTTCGAGAAAATGTGAATCGAGTCGAAAAGAGGGCCGTTGTAATCCCCGTTGTTGTAATTCAGCCGCCAAAGCTCAGCGTAGATTTGCGTCAGTCCGTCATAGGTCTGGTCGAGGATGAGCAGATATGGGGAAGATTTCTGCAGTTCAGGAACCAGGCTTTGGTACCCCTCGATGCCTTGATCGATCACAATCAGCGCGGTCATTTGAAGTCTCCCTGATGCATGAATACCCTGATTCATCCGAAATGGGCGGCCGGATGCGCTTTTTGGAAAGGAGGCTTGAGCCTTCCTATTCCAGAGACGCCGGATAGGGCATCGGTGCCCTGTCGCGGGTCGCGTACCCGACCACGAATACTCACCTGCACGCTAACGGGAGAGTAGTAACAGCTCGGTTACACTTCGATGCATACCTCGATTGGGTAGCACGAATGGGTGGGGGCGCCGCTTGTCCGGGCGTCAGGTTGATCGTCGCGGCGGGGCGCAGAAGCCGCCGCTAGGAGGCAGCCAGCAATGCACGCAGCGACTGGAGCGCACGCGCAGGCACGGCGTGCGGTAGCGAACGTGCTGCGGCCTCGGCGCGGGCGCAGGTCTCTTCGGCACGGTGGCGGGCACCGGCGACGAGGTGGAGGCGCATCAGCAGCTCGTAGCTCTGCAGGTCATGAGGGGCGACATCGAGGGCGCGCTCGAGGTGGCGTTCGGCCGACGGGTCACCGGCACCGTGCAGCAGGCAATGGCGAGCGAGGTGTTGGGAGCCCCTGACGTAAAGGCGGCGAAGCGTCTCACGGTGATTGACGATCCAGTGCTCGCTATCGTCATTCGACAGGAAGTCCGCCTGGTAAAGATCCAGTGCGCGGGCGAGTGTGTCGGGTGGAGCAGACTCCGCGTTGTTGAGTTGAAGGGCAAACATCGTGCAATCGACCTCGCACAAGCCCGATACAAGCGAGATGTGGCCGTGCTGTGTGACGATCCACGGTAGCGGTGTTTCCTTGTCCGCAACGCCGAGATGGCGTAGCCGGGACAGCGCGACCTTCAGGTTCTGCCCTGCATGGTCGCCTTCTGCGTCCGGCCACAGCAGGTCGCACAGGCGCTGCACCGACACCTTATGCCCGCCCAGCACGATCAGGGCCTTCAGCAGCGTCTTGGTGCGATTGCCGCGCCAGTTGCGGTCGTAGATGACTATGTCGCCGATCTCCACGAGAAGGTTGCCAAAGGTTCGGATGCGCACTGGCGGTGCGTCGGGCTGTGTTGGCGAGGTGACGACGATGGGAAGCAGGCTTGCCGCGAGGTCTGCAGCGAATCCGTGGGGTCGGTGGTAGTCCGGCAAGGGCGCGCCAGGCGGCAACGCCGACCGTGCCTCGGCAATTCTGGTTCTTGCGAGCGCGACACGGCCTGCCCGACGGTCAAGGTTGGCGCATTCGAGCAGCGCCGCAGCGCGGATGAGTCGGTAACCCGCTGCCTGCCAGCGCGGCAGCCACAACTCGATGCACCGGAGTGCCGCGCCCTCCTGGCGGAGATCGGCGAGTGCCTGCGCTTCCAGCAGTGCGGGTAGCGCCTGGGCGACCATCGATCTGCACCATTCGCCGAGCTCGCCGGCAATTCGTGCGTGGCCGAGTGCTTCGGCGGCTTTGCCGCGCATCAGCGCAGCGACCCCGAGCGCGAAGTGCATGTAGCTACGCACATGGCGGTTGCCGTCGGGAATGACGAGGTATCGCAGTTGCTCCGCAGCGTCCTCAATCTCGCGATCGCTTGCGCTGCGCGCGAGAAGCAGCAGCCGGTTGGCACGAGCGAAGTGGGCGGGGCCGCTGGGAATGGCGGCGCACTGCGCACCGTCGAGAATTTGCTCGAGCAAGGCGCGCGCGCCGGTCGATGTCCCGCCGACGGCATCGATGATGGCGGCGCAGTTGGCCAGGTACAGGCGCGGGACCGACGTTCGGGGACTGCCCGAGGCGAGCGGATAGGCATCACGCAAACACTCTTCCGCGCGATGCAGGTCTCCGCTGAGTACGTGCAGCCAGCCCTCGATGGCGGCGCCCAGCACGCGCAATGCTGCCGATCGACTTTCGTCGGTCGCCTTGCGCAGCGTTGGTAGATCATCGATCAGGGTGTCGAGCGGCGTGTCGGACAGCAGACCGGCGATCAGCCGGTGCTGGGTGAGCGCCGCTCGCGCCACGGGATGCGGGCCGGGCGTCACCCGGAGCAGCGTGTCGGCGCGTGCGACCCATGCGGCAAAGGCGGCGAAGTTCCGCCCTTCCGACCAGATGGCGGATATCGCCGCCACCACAGCGGCCGCGGCACCTTCGTAGTCAGCCGCGGCAGTGCGGTCGGCGAACAGAACGTCACATTCATCCACGCTCCCGCGGGGCAGGGCGGGCTGAAGGTGGATCAGTGCATCTTGCTCGAGGGGCGAAACATCCTGTTCGAACCAGCGCTGCAGGGCGGATTCGACATGGGTTGGCATAGGGACAATGGGAACGCATCCTTGTTGAAGGGAAATGCTGAATCAACCCGCTATGCCAAGTATGGTAAATGGGCATGCCGTCATCAAAGGCGGCATGCCCACTCTGGGTATTACAGCAGCACGCGCTCGATGCCGCCGCTGTTCGCCTTGCTTACATACTCCGGCAGCCAGTTCTCGCCCAGCAGGTGCCTGGCCAGTTCGACGACGATGTAATCCGGCTCGATGCCGCCGGCGTCGTTGGCGTAGCGGTGCATGCCCTGCAGGCAGCTCGGGCAGGAGGTCAGCATCTTCACCTTCACGCTGGCGTCACCCTCGCGCAGCGCGGCGGCGCCTTTCTCGATCTCTTCCTGCTTGCGGAAGCGCACCTGGGTGGAGATGTCCGGGCGTGCCACGGCCAACGTGCCCGATTCGCCGCAGCAGCGGTCCGAGAGATCGACGCGCGTGCCCATCAGCTCGTTGGCCACCTTGATGCCCTGGTACTGCTTCATCGGCGTGTGGCAGGGCTCGTGGTACATGTATTTCACGCCCTGCACGCCGTCGAGCTTCACGCCCTTTTCCATCAGGTACTCGTGGATGTCGAGCAGGCGGCAGCCGGGGAAGATCTTCTCGAATTCGTACTTCTGCAGCTGGTCCATGCAGGTGCCGCAGGACACGATCACCGTCTTGATGTCGAGGTAGTTCAGCGTGTTGGCGACGCGGTGGAACAGCACGCGGTTGTCGGTGGTGATCTTCTGGCCCTTGTCTTCCTCGCCGGCGGCGGTCTGCGGATAGCCGCAGCACAGGTAGCCCGGCGGCAGCACCGTCTGCGCGCCGACGTGGTAAAGCATGGCCTGGGTGGCCAGGCCCACCTGGCTGAACAGGCGCTCGGAGCCGCAGCCGGGGAAGTAGAAGACCGCCTCGGACTCGCCGTTGGCCTTCTGCGGGTCGCGGATCACCGGGATGACCTTGTCGTCCTCGATGTCGAGCAGCGCGCGGCTGGTCTTCTTTGGCAGGTTGCCGGGCATCGGCTTGTTGATGAAGTGGATCACCTGCGCCCTAGTCGTTGGCGAAATGAGCGGCGCCTTGCCCAGCGTGGCGGGCGGTGCCTTCACCTGATGCTGAATAAGGCCGAGCTTCTTGCCGATGTCGTGGGCGAAGCGTTGTGCCTTGTAGCCCCATTCGATCATGCCGGTGCGGATCAGCTTGATCGTGGCCGGATCCTTGATCGTCAGGAAGGCCATCGCCGCTGCCTTGCCGGGATTGAACGACTTCTTGCCCTGCTTGCGCAGCAGGTTGCGCATCTTGATCGACACGTCGCCGAAGTCGATGTCCACCGGGCAGGGCTTCTCGCACTTGTGGCACACCGTGCAGTGGTCGGCCACGTCCTCGAACTCGGCCCAGTGCGCCAGCGACACGCCGCGGCGGGTCTGCTCCTCGTACAGGAAGGCCTCGATCAGCAGCGAGGTGCTGAGGATCTTGTTGCGCGGGCTGTACAGCAGGTTGGCGCGCGGTACGTGGGTGGAGCACACCGGCTTGCACTTGCCGCAGCGCAGGCAGTCCTTGATGTCGTGCGCGATGTCGCCGACGTCGGTCTGCTCCATGATGAGCGACTCGTGGCCCATCAGGTTGAAGCTGGGGGTGTAGGCGTTGTTCAGGTTGCCGCCCTTCATCAGCTTGCCGCGGTTGAAGCGGCCTTCCGGGTCCACCTTCTTCTTGTAGGCCCAGAAGCTGGCCATCTCGTCGTCGCTGAGATAGTCGAGCTTGGTGATGCCGATGCCGTGCTCGCCGGAGATCACGCCATCCAGGCTGCGCGCCAGCGCCATGATGCGGTCGACCGCGCGGTTGGCGGTCTGCAGCATCTCGTAGTGGTCGGAGTTCACCGGCAGGTTGGTGTGCACGTTGCCGTCGCCGGCGTGCATGTGCAGCGCGACGAAGACGCGGCCGCGCAGCAGCGCGCGGTGGATGTCCTGGATGCGCGCCAGCACCGGCGCGAACACCGCGCCGTCGAAGCTGTTCTTGAGCAGCGGGCGCAGCTCCTTCTTCCACGACACGCGGATCGAGTAATCCTGAAGGCGGTGGAACAGGCGCGGGTTGTCGGCACGGTTGGTCAGCGGGCCGGCCTCGATGCCGTATTGGGCGAACTGCGGCTCGGCTTCGGCCAGCGGCAGGTCGAGGTTGTCGAGCAGCCACTGCCAGCGCGCACGCACCGCGGCGATCTGCTCCAGCGCCGCCTGGCGGTGGTCGCCGATCAGCTCTTCCTTGGCGACATCGGCATCGCCGGCGTCGAGCGGCAGATCGCCCTGAAGGAAATCGGTGAGCGCGTCGCACAGGTCGATCTTGTTGCGGGTCGACAGCTCGATGTTGATGCGCTCGATGCCATCGCAGTACTCGCCCATGCGCGGCAGCGGGATGACCACGTCCTCGTTGATCTTGAACGCGTTGGTATGGCGCGAGATCGCCGCCGTCTTGCTGCGCTCGAGCCAGAAGCGCTTGCGCTGCTCGGCGCCGACGGCGATGAAGCCTTCGGCGCCGCGTGCGTTCGTCATGCGCACGACTTCCGAGGCAGCGGCCATCACCGCGTTCTCGTCGTGGCCGACGATGTCGCCGATCAGCACCATCTTGGGACGGCCATGGCGCTTGGCCTTGGTGGCGTAACCCACCGCCTTCACGTAGCGCTCGTCGAGATGTTCCAGGCCGGCGAGCAGCACGCCGGCGGCGTTGCCGGCACCGCCCGGCTTGAACCAGTCGGTGATCTCGACGATGGCCGGCACCGCCTCGCGCACCTGGCCGAAGAACTCCAGGCACACGGTGCGGGTGTGAGGCGGCATCTTGTGCAGCACCCAGCGCGCCGCGACGATGAGGCCGTCGGTGCCTTCCTTCTGCACGCCGGGCACGCCGCCGAGGAACTTGTCGGTGACGTCCTTGCCCAGGCCGACTTTGCGGCAGCTCGCGCCGGGTATGGCGAGGATCTCCTCGCCGAGCGGTTTGTAGCTGAGGCCGTCGAAGCGGCGCAGGCGGAAGCGGACGGTTTCCTGCTCGTGGATCTTGCCGAAGTTGTGGTCGAGGCGCTCGACTTCCAGCCAGTTGCCGTCCGGCGTGACCATCTTCCACCACGCCAGGTTGTCCAGCGCGGTGCCCCACAGCACCGCCTTCTTGCCGCCGGCGTTCATCGCGATGTTGCCGCCGATGCACGACGCGCTGGCCGAGGTCGGATCCACCGCGAACACGCGGCCCGCCGCAGACGCGGCTTCCGCCACGCGCTCGGTGACGACGCCGGCGCCGGTGCGGATGGTGGCGTAGGGCTGGGCCATCGGCCCATCCGTGCCCGGCAACACGATCTCTTCCACCGCGCTCATCGCCAGCAGCTTCTCGGTGTTGATCACCACCGAGCTCGCGTCGAGCGGGATGGCGCCGCCGGTGTAGCCGGTGCCGCCGCCGCGCGGGATGATGGTGAGCCCGAGCGCGATGCATTCGCGCACGAGCGGGGCCATCTCTTCCTCGGTGTCGGGGTAGAGCACGACGAAGGGGTATTCCACGCGCCAGTCGGTGGCGTCGGTGACATGCGACACGCGCGCATGGCCGTCGAAGCAGATGTTGTCGCGCCGCGTGTGGCGTGCCAGCGCCTTCAGCGCGGCCTTGCGGCGGCGCGCAGTGGCATCGAACCAGCGCTCGAACTCGCCGATGGCCTCGCGCGCGCGGGCGATCAGCATCGCCACGCGGTCGTTGCCCTGACGGCGTGATTCGATCGCGTTGAGGCGGTGGTTCAGGGCACCGATCAGGGCCTCGCGGCGCTCGCGGCTGTCGAGCAGGTCGTCTTCGAGGTAGGGGTTGCGGCGCACCACCCAGATGTCGCCCAGCACCTCGTACAGCATGCGCGCCGACCGCCCGGTGATGCGCTCGCCACGCAGTTCGTCGAGCACCGACCAGGCTTCGGCGCCGAGCAGGCGGATCACGACTTCGCGGTCGGAGAACGAGGTGTAGTTGTAGGGGATTTCTCGCAGGCGTTGCGTCATGGGGTAGCTGAAACGACGGCTTGGGAATTTAGGATTCTAGCAAACGCAGTGCACCATGCGCGGAAATCAAGACCTTGCGCGGAGTAGGGGAGATCCGCGCCAGTCCGCCTGCCGCCCGTCGGTCGGCAGGCGCGTACCGTGCGCCCAAGGGCGCCGATGAGCATGGGGCCGGCCGCGGTCTGGATTATTTCTTTGACATGAAAATATGACGAATGCAGAATCGTGGCGTCCCTCTGGACGACATCCACATCAATGGAGACCGAAATGATGAAGAAGGTTCTGTCCGCGGTTGCCGCATCCTGCGCCCTGCTGGCGCTCGCCCCTGCCGACGCCCTCGCTGGCGCGCAGCAGGAAAGGATGAAGCGTTGCAGCCAGGAAGCGCGAGAGCAGACGCTCAAGGGTGATGCGCGCAAGGCGTTCATGAGCACCTGCCTGAAGGGCAAGCATGCGCAGGAGGCCGGTGCGGAAGCGGCGCCGGTGGCCGCCGAGCGCAAGGCCTCGGCGCCCGCGGCCGAGGCACAGGCCACGGCTCAAGCCCCGGCCAAGCGCGCCGACACCGCCAAGCGCAAGGCCTGCAACCAGGCCGCCACCGAGCAGACGCTGCGCGGGGCAAAGCGCAAGACCTTCATGGAGGAATGCATGAGCGCGTGAGGTAGCGTCATGGGGGCAGCGCCGGCTGCCCCTGACGGAATGGCGCCGGAAAAGGGGGGGCTTTGAACGCGCCGCGCCAGGCGGCCCCTCGCCCGGCTGAAGGCGCTTCAGACGATGTCGAAGAACACCAGGTCGCGCTCGATCTCGCTTGCCGAAAAGCCGCAGCCGATGCGGCCGGGGCCACGCAGCGGAATCTCTCCGTGCTTGACGCAGGTCTCGCGCGCACCGTCGACCGAAATGTAGGTGCCGTTGGAGCTTTCATCGACGAGGATGAAGCCGTCCCGGCGACGTTCGATGCGGGCGTGCTGGCGCGAGGCCCGCGGATCCATGATCACCACGTCGTTGCCCAGCTCTCGCCCGATCAGCAGCACCGGACGCTGCTCCTCGACGAAGATCACGTCCTGCTGGTGCCGCAGCCGCAGGCGCTGCGACAGTCGGACGGTTGGTGGCAGCGAGGTGACCATGCCCGCGCGCTGCCCCACCGCATGGACGGGTACGCCCAAGGCATCGATCTCGGCGCTGCGGATCTCCTGCGGGTTTGCCGCGTGCCGTGCGGCAGGCGTGAGCAGCAGCACCGCCGGGCCGCTGACCAGGGCCTGTTCGTGCCGCGCGAGCTTGGCCAGCCGCTGCGCCAGCGCGGGGCCGTCGCCCTGGGTGGGATCGGATTCCACCATGCCGTAGTGCAGGCCGATGCAGACCGTCTGCCGCGTGCCGCTCAGGGGCGGCAGGCTGCGCACCCGGTCCAGGATCTCGCCGGCGGCCAGGATGCCGCTGTCGCAGCGCTCGAAGCCGGCGAGGACGGAATCGGCTCGACTGTCGATGACGGTGCCGCCATGGCTGTCGATGGATCGCTCGATGCGCCGCATGCAGCGATCCAGCGCGTGCGCGGCCTCGTCCGCACCCAGGCGCGCAGCGAGGCGCGCATCGCTGGGAAGCGTCGCGGCGAGGACACACAGATTCTTGCGCTCGGACATCGGGAGGGCGTCGGTTGGCGTGAAAAGCCTCGGGAAACCGGGGAATGATGATGAAACGCCCCCGCCGATGCAAGGGCCCGCCGCGCGCTTCAGTCGTCGCTCGGATGCAGCCCGAAGAAGCGCACCGCTTCGCCCGCCGGGCGTGGGAACTCGGGCGGATCGAACGCGGTATCACCTTCCTCCACCCGCGTCTGCCGCGTCAGGCCGACGAAATCGAACAGTTTCGCGTCTGCGAGGTGGGAGGGGACGACGTTCCTCAGCGAGGTCGCCAGCGATTCGATGCGGCCAGGATAGTCGCGTGCCCAGCCCTGCAGCATTGCCTTGATCTGCTTGCGCTGCGCGTTCTCCTGCGAGCCGCACAGGTTGCAGGGGATGATCGGGTAGTCCATCGCGCGTGCGAAGCGGGCGATGTCGTTCTCGGCACAGTAGACCAGCGGCCGGATCACGACGTTCTCGCCGTCGTCGCTCACCAGCTTGGGCGGCATGGCCTTGATCTTGCCGCCGAAGAACATGTTCAGGAACAGGGTCTCGAGGATGTCGTCGCGGTGGTGGCCGAGCGCGATGCGGGTGGCGCCGATCTCCTTCGCGGTGCGGTAGATGATGCCGCGGCGCAGGCGCGAGCACAGCGAGCAGGTCGTCTTGCCCTCGGGAATCTTGTCCTTGACGATGGAGTACGTGTCCTCGGTGACGATGCGGTACTCGACGCCGATCGACTCGAAGTACTGCGGCAGGATGTGATCGGGGAAGCCGGGCTGCTTCTGGTCGAGGTTCATCGCCACGATGCGGAAGTCCACCGGTGCGCGCTCACGCAGCGCCAGCAGGATGGACAGCAGCGTGTAGGAATCCTTGCCGCCCGATACGCACACCAGCACGGTGTCGCCATCGCCGATCATGTTGTAGTCGGCGATCGCCTCACCCACGCTGCGCTCGAGCTTCTTCTTCAGGCGCAGGAAGGTGTTGGAGTGGCGGTTGCCGGCGGCGATGTCGGCGGACTGGGCAGGGGCGAGGGCGGCGGTCACGTACGGGCTCGAGCTGGAAAATGTTGCGGAATTATACATTTACCGTGCCCAACCGCCTCACAGGTGGATGCTGCGTCCACCGTCCACCGCGAGGATCTGGCCGGTAATGTAGGGGGCATCCAGCAGCAGGAAGCGCACCGTGCGGGCGATGTCGGTCGGGCTTCCGGTGCGCTGCAGCAGGGTGTGGGCGACGATGCGCGCGCGCTCCTCGGGCGGAAACTGCCCGTCCTCGGGCCAGTCGATCGGTCCCGGAGACACGCCATTCACCCGCACCTCGGGCGCCAGCTCCAGCGCCAGCGCGCGCGTCAGGCCGGCCAAACCCGACTTGGCGACCGAATACAGCAGGTAGTGTCGCAGCGGCTGCTCGGCATGGATGTCGACGATGTTGACGATGGCGCCCCGCGTTTCGCGCAGCGCCGGCGCCAGGGCCTGGCTCAGGAACAGCGGTCCCTTCAGGTTGGAGCCGATGAGATCGTCCCAGGCGGCGCGATCGATGCGGCCGACTTCGGTGGGGAAGAAGCTGGAGGCGTTGTTGACGAGGCCGTCGACACGACCGCAACGCGCCAGCACCGCCTGCGCGACACGCTCCGGCACGCCGTCGACGGCGAGATCGCCGCCCACGGTGAAGGCCGAGCCAGGGCGTGCGATGTCGAGTTCGGCGGCCAGCCGCTCGGCCGCGGTGGCGCTCTGCCGGTAGTGCAGCGCGATGCGGGCGCCAGCCTCGTGCAGCGTGCGCACGATTTCTGCGCCGACGCGGCGCGCGCCGCCGGTGACGAGGACGACGGGGGCTTGTACCGGATCTTTCATGTCGGGATGCAAGGCAGGGGTCTTCGGTGGAGTTCAGGGTTGCAGCGCGCGCCACGGCATGCGAAGTCCGCGACGCTGGGCATGAGAGCCGGATTATAGGTGCGGGTTCCGTCGCGCCCGCGATCGCCGCGGCCGACGGATTCGCGGTCATCGCATTCGCGCGTGCGCATGCCCGGCGCCGGTACAATGCCGCCTAGCCCAATCCGCCGCCTTGCACTCATGTCCTCGCTGCCCACGCCGTCTCCCGATGCGCTCGAACAGAGCGCCCGCCTGTTCGAACACATCGCGGCGGAGATCGACAGGGCAGGGGGCTGGATTCCGTTCTCGCGCTACATGGAGCTTGCGCTGTATGCGCCCGGCCTCGGCTACTACAGCGGCGGCGCGCGCAAGTTCGGTCCGGGCGGGGATTTCATCACCGCGCCGGAGCTCACGCCGCTGTTCGGCCAGGCGCTGGCGAACCAGGTCGAGCAGGTCATGCGCGCCAGCGCGCTGCAGATCATCGAGGTCGGCGCCGGCACCGGGCTGCTCGCCGCCGACCTGCTGCTGGAACTGGAGCGGCGCGGTGCGCTGCCGGAACGCTACGACATTCTCGAGCTGTCAGGGGAACTGCGCGAGCGCCAGTTCGACACCCTGGCGCAGAAGGTGCCGCAGCTCGCTTCGCGGGTGCGCTGGCTGGACGCCTTGCCCGACACCTTCTCAGGCGTGGTGGTGGCCAACGAGGTGCTCGACGTGATGCCGGTGCATCTGGTGGTTTCCCGTGCCGAGGGGCTGTTCGAGCGTGGCGTGGTGTTCGCTGCCGATGAGGCGGGCAACAAGGCCCTGCGCTGGGCCGACACGCAGGCCTCAGGTGCGGTGGCGGACGCGGCGCGCGCGCTCGACTTGCCGCAGGCGCAGCGGGGCGAATACGTCACCGAGATCAACCTGGCCGGGCGCGCCTGGGTGGCGGCCTGGGCAGCGCGGCTGCAGCGGGGCGCGCTGCTGCTGATCGACTATGGCTATCCGCGCGCCGAGTACTACCTGCCGTCGCGCTCGAGCGGCACGCTGCTGTGCTACTACCGCCACCACGCGCACGGCGACCCCTTCCTGTGGCCGGGGCTCAACGACATCACCGCCTTCGTCGATTTCACCGCGGTGGCCGAAGCGGCCTTCGATGCCGGCCTGGACGTGCAGGGCTACACCAGCCAGGCGCAGTTCCTGTTCAATTGCGGAGTGCTCGAATGCCTGGAACGGCGGGGCGCGCGCGAGAGTGCCGACTATATCCGCGCCGCACGCGCGGTGCAGCGGCTGACCACGCCGCAGGAGATGGGCGAATTGTTCAAGGTGCTGGCGGTGAGCCGTGGCCTGTCCGGTCCGCTGCTCGGCTTCCTGCGCGGCGACCGGCTGCACGCGCTGTAGCGCGCGCTCATTCCTGGTTGCGGTAGATCGCCTGCAGGAAGGCGTCGACGTCTTCCGGCGGCGGCTTGCGCGGTGGATGCACTGGCGCGACGAGTTCCTCGAGATGTGGGATCAGGCCGGGCGGCAGCCAGCCGGCGTTGAGCACCTCATCGTCATAGCGCTCGTCGTCGTGGCTGGCGATTTCAGTGTCGGGGCTCATGTTCATGGCGATCACCCTGGGGACTTCGCGACCATCGCCGGCATGACCGGCGCCCTTCGATCGCGCCGCTGCATTGCGCCTGCAGCGGCGCGATCGGGGCGCAGGCTCAAGCGACCGTCAGCGTTTCCGGCACGATCCTGGTGCGCCCGTGCTTCAATAATGGAGAACGTGGTCGCCACTGGCCAGGGGAAAACGCACGAATTCGGGTTTTCCCCGACCGTGCAGGCGCCATCGCGTCCCTCAGAGGTCGCGCTCGTCGAGCCAGCTCGCGATGCGTACGGCCGCTGTCTCCCAGCTCTGCTCCAGCATCATGCCATGGCCCATGCCGTCGAGGATTTCTGCCTGCCTGCCGTAGGTGGCCGCGGTCATGTGAACCTGGTCGGGCGGGATGAGGTGGTCATGTTGCGCACCCAGGATCAGCATCGGCGGGCGGTGCATGCGCGCAGGCTGCGGCAGGTTGAACAGCGTCATGTCCCACAGCGCGCGGTGCGATTCGGGCTGGCACAGGCGATAGTAGCGGCGCAGCGCGACGGGATCGACGGGCTGATGGAACAGCGCGTCCTGCAGGCTGCGGATGTCCACGTCGGTGCCGTTCATGATGTTGTTGAGGTCCGCCAGCAGCCCCGGCTTCTTGAACATCAGGCCCACCGCCGAGCCCATCAGCCCCTGCGGCGGCACCGACGACATCAGCACGGTGGCCGGTGCGTCGTGCTGTTCCAGGTATTTCTGCACCACGATGCCGCCCATCGAATGACCGACGAGGATCGGCGGGGCCGAGAGGCGCGCGGCCACTTCGGCGACGTCGCGCACGTAATCGTCCAGCGAGTAGGAATCGAGATGGTCGCGCCGCCTGCTTCCACCGTGCCCCGACAGCGACAGCGCATAAGCCTCCCAGCCGCGCGCCGCGAACCAGGGCAGGAAATGCTCCGCCCAGCACCAGGCCGACACGTAGGCCCCGTGGATGAAGAGGATGGGATGGTCGTGCGTGCGGCATGCCGGTGCGTGGCACAGCACCTCGAGTTCGCCGAAGCGGCTGCGGTTCATCGATGGCTCTCCTGCCCGCACGCGTGCGGGCTGCCCCAGTTCTGGAGGGTGATCATCTTGATGCGTTTTCCTTGGGATTGAGGACCGGGCTTGCCGTTGCCCCGCTTTGCGTCTCTAATCGGCGCTTTGCGAAGGGTTGGACCATGCTCAAGTGGCTGCTCGTCATCGTCCTGATGGTGCTGGTGGCCGGCCTCATGCGGCCCGGCGTGTCGCAGCGCCTGGGATTGGGCCGGCTGCCGGGCGACTTCGCCTTTCGCTACCGCGGGCGAGCATATCATTTCCCCTTCGCCACCACGGTGTTGCTGTCCCTGATCGCCTGGATCATTTTGCGGTCGATCTGAGGCGCGCGTCAGCCGATTCCATCACGGCCTGGCGCATCAGCCGCTTCCTGCTGTGGGCGCGCGAGTGCGCGCACTGCGGCGACCCGCGCCGCATGGACCGCCGCGGGAATCTGCGACTTGTCGGCGCAGGCGCGTGCGATCGCGCCCGCATCCACCGCGCGGATCGCGCCCACCGCGGCGCGCCAGCGCAGCGACGGATGCCAGTCGCGCCGGCTGCCGTCCTGGCCGCCGCGGCCGAGATGGTCGGCGGTGGCCGCCTCCAGCATCAGCAGGAAGCGCTCTGGCCGGCGCAGCGCGTCGCAGCGTTCGAGCACCTTCACCATGGTCTCGGGGCGCAGGATGTCGGCCTGTCCCAGGATGCCGTGCTCGCGCGCGAGCATCACTGCGAGGTCGCGGCAATCGGTGGGGGCGCGCAAGCGTTCGGACACCTCGCGCGCGTGTTCGGCGCTCTTCGCCTCGTGGCCGTAGTGGTGAGGCAGGATGTCGGCCGGCGTGTCGGCCTTGCCCAGGTCGTGCAGCAGGCAGGCCCAGCGCGCAGCCAGCGGCAGGCTCATGGACGCGGCCCGGTCGATGACCATCAGCACGTGCTCGCCGCTGTCGATCTCGGGGTGATGCCGCGCCGGCTGCGGCACGCCGAAGAGCCGCTCCAGCTCGGGCAGGATGTGGGCGAGTGCGCCGCATTCGCGCAGCGCCCGGATCATGCGCGACGGGTGCGACTCCATCAGCCCGCGCGCGAACTCCTGCCACACGCGTTCGGCGACGAGGTGATCGACTTCGCCTAGCGCCACCATGTGGCGCATCAGCGCCAGCGTCTCGGGCGCGATATGGAAGTCGGTGAAACGGGCGGCGAAGCGCGCCACGCGCAGGATGCGCAGCGGATCCTCGGCAAAGGCCGGCGACACGTGGCGGAATACCCGCGCCTGCAGGTCGGCGACGCCACCGTACGGGTCGATCAGCGTGCCGTCCTGATCGCGCGCGATGGCGTTGATCGTCAGGTCGCGGCGCGCAAGGTCTTCCTCCAGCGTGACCTCCGGCGCCGCGTAGCAGACGAAGCCGGTGTAGCCGTTGCCGCTCTTGCGCTCGGTGCGCGCCAGCGCGTATTCCTCGCCGGTGGCCGGATGCAGGAACACCGGAAAATCCTTGCCCACCGGGCGAAACCCCTGCGCCAGCATGTCCTCGGGCGAGCTGCCTACCACGACCCAGTCGCGGTCCTTGACCGGCAGTCCGAGCAGCGCGTCGCGGACGGCGCCGCCGACGATGTAGGCCCGCATCAGCCGTAGAGATCCTCGGACGGTATGGACTCGGTTTCCGCCAGCGCGGCCGCTTCCCATTCCTTCATCCACGGATTCGCGAGCATCGTCGCCAGGTATTCGCCCGCCGCGCCGTCGGGCTTCACGCCGTAGGTCTTGAAGCGGAAGCACACCGGCGCGAAGGCCGCGTCTGCCAGCGTGAAGCTGCCGAAGAGATGAGGTCCGGCGCCGCCGAAGCGCTTGCGGCAGTCGTTCCAGATCGCCACCACGCGCGCGATGTCGGCATCCACTTCGGGCGTGTGTCCGTGGCCGGTGTAATCCTTGCGGATGTTCATCGTCATGCGGCCGCGCAGGTTCTGGAAGCCGGAGTGCATCTCGGCCGTCACCGCACGCGCCGTCGCCCGCGCCGCGACATCGGCGGGCAACAGTTGCGGCGCCTTCTCGGCGAGGTATTCGCCGATCGCCAGCGAGTCCCACACCGCCAGCCCATGGTCGATGAGGCAGGGCACCTTGCCCGAGGGCGAGTGCGACAGGATGCGCTCGCGGCTGCCGGGGATGAACAGGGGGATGCGGATCTCTTCGAAGGTGAAGCCGCCGGCGCGGGCGGCGATCCACGCGCGCAGCGACCAGGAAGAGTAGTTCTTGTTGCCGATGATCAGCTTCATCGCGGGCTCCGTGTCGATTGGGGCGGTGGCGGCATGCGCTCAGCGGCGCGCATGCCGCCTGAAGGGATAGTAGCGTGCGCGGCTGGATTTCGTCCCCAGCCAGGTGGGCACGACCGCTTCCAGCGGCGTCGGGTGCAGGCCGAAGGGCAGCGGCACGCCGCTGGCGATGTTGTCGGCGCGCATCGAGCGCACGTTGTCGCGGCTCATCAGCGGTTGCGGCGCGAACTCCATCAGCGTGGCTTGAACCATTGCCAGCGATTCCGGCAAGGGGATGACCGGCCGCGGGCAGCCGACCTGCGCCGAGACGTATTCCACCAACTGGCGCAGCGTGTACACGGTGGGCCCGGCGAGCTCGAAGATCTGGCCGGCGGCGCCGGGGTCCTGCAGGCTGCGCCACACCACCTCGGCCACGTCCTCCACGTAGACCGGCTGGAAGCGGGCGCCGGCGCCAGCCAGCGGCAGCACCGGGACGCTGCGCGCGAGATCGGCGAAGAGGTTGAGGAAGCTGTCGCCGCGGCCGAAGATCACCGACGGACGCAGGATGGTCCACGCCAGGTCGGCGCCGGTCGAGCGGATCGCCGCTTCGCCGGCCGCCTTCGAACGCTGGTACTCCGATGGCCCGTTGACGTCGGCGCCCAGTGCGCTGATATGCACCAGCCGGCTGACGCCGGCGGCACGGCAGGCGGCGACGATCTTCTTCGGCAGCTCGACGTGCGCGCGCGCGAAATCCGGGCCGTAGGGGTCGCCTGAGCGCGAATGCAGGATGCCCACCAGGCTCACCACCGCGTCGGCGCCGGTGAACAGGCGCTCGAGCGCGGCGGGATCATGCACGTCGGCCTCGACCACCTGGGCGTTCGGCAGCAGCAGCAGATGGCCGGCGCGGCTGCGCCGCCGCGTGGGGATAAGGACATTGACTCCTTCTTCGCACAACCGGTTGGCGATGGCGCTGCCGACGAAGCCGGAGCCGCCGATGAGTACGACACGCTTGGGTTTCATTGCAGGTCCCTGTCGTTGGATGTGGCCACGCCCTCGAGGGTGCGCGGCGCGATGGTGCCGAGGCGGGCCTTCAGCGATTGCGGCCGCTTCTCCAGCATGGCGGCGTAGATGACGGTGTTGGTCATGACCTTGCGCACGTAGTCGCGGGTTTCGTCGAAGGGGATCGTCTCGGCGTAGATGGCGCCTTCCAGCGGCTTGTCGTCCCGCCAGCGGCGCGCGCGGCCGGGGCCGGCGTTGTAGCCGGCGCTGGCGAGCACCGGGTGGTTGTCCAGGCCTTCGAGAATCAGGCGCATGTAGCTGGTGCCCAGCAGCACGTTGGTCGCGGGATCGCCCAGCCGCCCCGCGTGGTAGTCGCGCAGGCCGATCTTGTTCGCGACCCACTTGCCGGTGGCCGGCATCACCTGCATCAGGCCCTGCGCCCCGACGCTGGAGCGCGCGGGGATCACGAAGCGGCTCTCCTGTCGCATCAGGCCATACACCCAGCTCATGTCCAGGCCCTGGTTGCGTACCTGCGGCTCGATGATGCCGCGGTAGGGCGTGAGGTAACGCAGCTCGAAATTGGCGTTGGGGCTGGAACGCTCGGCGGTGTTGATGGCGCGATCGTAGATATCGTATTTCAGCGCGATGCGCGCCGCGGCCGCGGCGAAGCCGTCGTCGCGGCCGCGCAGCGCCCAGTTCCACTCGCGCACGCCTTCGGTGCGCATGTCGAGGCGGAACAGGGCCAGTGCGCGTGCGAGCCCCGGATCGCTTTCTGCCTGGCGCACGTGTTCCGCACTGGCGGCGTCGCCGGTCGGCGGCGGTGCGAACGCGCGGCCGAGTTCCTCCGCGGCGAGGATGCCGTAGAAGCTCGGCTCGCCCGCGATGCGCGCATACAGCGCTTCGGCTTCCGTGCGCTTGCGCGTGGCGGCCAGCGCACGCCCCAGCCAGTAGGTCCATTCCGGCAGATCGCGCTCGGTGGCGGGCATCGCCTCGATAGCGGTGCGCACCGTGGGCCAGTCGAGCGCGCGCAGTGCACTGCGCACCCGCCAGGCGCGTTGTTGCGCGCTCATCGGCACGTTGCCGGCGGCGCGGAACCATTCGTTCGCTTCCGGCAGCAGGTCCAGCGCGGCCTGCCAGCCGAGTACGGCGAAGGCGTAGGCGCGGTCGCCAGGCTCGAGGCGATCCTGAATGCGCAGCAAACGCACATAGGCGCCGCGCGCGTCGTCGCGTGCCATGCGCGCCAGCGCTGCGAGGGCAAGTTCGCGCCCCGCCCGCGTCACCGCGAAGTTGGCCGGCAGGCGGTCGAGGTACGGCGCGGGTGAGCGCACCGCCTGATCGAATTCACCCATGGCCGGCATGCCCGAGGGCAGCCAGGTCAGCGTGGTGCGGGCCGTCGCTGGCGTGCGCCCCTCGACCTGCCGGCGGACGCGCCACCAGACGTCGTCCTCACCCACCATCCCGAGTTCCACCGCGGCGCGCAAGGTCGGCTCGCAGGCGGCCGGGCTGTCGATGAGCTCCGCCCATTGCGCCGCGACTTCGTTCAGCACGCTGCGATCGCCGGTCATCAACCGGGCGGTGCGGGCGTGGCAGCGCAACTCGGTGTCTGGCACCTGCAGGTCGGGATAGACTTGCATGAAGCCGGTCCAGTCGCCGTCCTTGGCCAGCCGGCGCAGCCAGTCGCCGCGCAGGCGCTCGGCGAGCTGGCTGCCCGCCTCGGTGACGAGGAACTCGGCGAGTTCGGCGGCGGGAGGAGATTCCGGGCGTGCCAGCTTGTTGGTCAGCAGCCAGTAGCGCACGTACGGGTCGAGCACGTGCCCGTCCTGTTCGGCAGCGAGACGCTCGAGCGCGTTGCGGTCGCCGCTGCGCAGCGCGTCGCGCGCAGCCAGGATGCGCGCATCGCCGACCTGTCCGATGGCACCGCCCGACAGCAGCAGCCCCGCCGCCACGACCGCTGCCCACAGCCTCTTCTTCATGCCTTAACATCCTCGCGAACAGCAACAAAACATACCACAGCAGCCATGACATTTCCCTCCCCGACGTCCGATGCCGATGTCGATGCCTGCGCCAACGTCGACGCAGCGCGCCGCGCGATGCGCGACCAGGCCCTGAAGGCGCGCCAGGCGCTGAGCGGCGAAGCGCGCGCGGACCTCAACGAGCGCCTCGTCGGCCACCTCGACGGCCTGCTCGTCCGGCTGGCGCCGGCAGTGCTCGGCTTCTGCTGGCCCTATCGCGCCGAGCCCGACCTGCGCGCTTGCGTCACCCGCTGGCTGGCACAAGGCGGTGCGCGCATCGCTGCCTTGCCGGTGGTGATCGACAAGGGGCAGTCCATGGCGTTCCGCCCGTGGACGCCGGACTGCGCGATGAAGCCCGATCGCCACGGCATCCCGCATCCGGTCGCGGGCGAATTCGTCGTGCCCGACGTGGTGCTGGTGCCGCTCAACGCCTTCGACCGGGAGGGGTTTCGCCTCGGTTACGGCGGTGGTTACTTCGATCGCACGCTGGCGCGCATGCAGCCGCTCGCCGTCGGGGTGGGCTTCGAGCTGGGGCGCGTGGCGTCGGTGCTCCCCCAGTCGCACGACATCGCCATGGACTGGATCGTCACCGAGGCGGGTGCGGCGCGGCCGCAGCCGCGCCAACCGCCGGCGGATCAGCCGAGGAACAGCCGGTAGGCCGGGTTGTCGGTTTCCGCGACGTAGTCGTAGCCGAGCCGTTTCAGGAAATCGTCGAAGGCGGCCTTGTCCTGGGGCGGCACCTGCATGCCGACGAGCACGCGGCCGAAATCCGAGCCATGGTTGCGGTAGTGGAACATCGAGATATTCCAGTCGGAGCGCAGCCGCGTCAGGAAGTGCATCAGCGCGCCCGGACGCTCAGGGAACACGAAGCGGTAGACCTGTTCGTGTTCGACCTGCGGCGCGTGGCCACCGACCATGTAGCGCACATGGGATTTGGCGACCTCGTCGTCGGTGAGGTCGATCGCCGGCAGCTCGTGGCGTCCGAGCATGTCGACCAGCTTGGTGGCCTCGTTGCGGTTGTGCACCGTGACGCCGACGAAGATGTGCGCCTGCTGCGGGTCCGCGTAGCGGTAGTTGAACTCGGTGATGTTGCGGTTGCCGAGCACGCCGATGAACTTGCGGAACGAGCCGGGTTTTTCCGGGATGGTGACGGCCAGCACGGCTTCGCGCTGTTCGCCCAATTCGGCGCGCTCGGCGACGAAGCGCAGGCGGTCGAAGTTCATGTTGGCGCCGGAGGCGATGGCCACCAGGTGCTTGTCGCGCAGCTTGTGGCGCTTGGCGTATTCCTTGGCGCCGGCCACGGCGAGCGCACCGGCCGGCTCGACGATGGAGCGCGTGTCCTCGAACACGTCCTTGATCGCCGCGCAGATTGCGTCGTTGTCGACCACGATCATCTCGTCCACATACTGCTGGCACAGGCGGAAGGTCTCGGCGCCGACTTCCTTCACCGCGGCACCGTCGGCGAAGATGCCGACCTGGTCCAGCGTGATGCGCTTGCCGGCTGCCAGCGAGCGCGTCATGGCGTCGGCATCGACGGCCTCGACGCCGATGATCTTGGTCTCCGGGCGCAGGCGCTTGATGTAGGCCGCGACGCCGGCGATCAGCCCGCCGCCGCCGACGCAGCAGAACACTGCGTGGATGGGCTGGGGATGGTCGCGCAGGATCTCCATGCCGATGGTGCCCTGGCCGGCGATGACGTCCGCATCGTCGAAGGGGTGGACGAAGGTCAGCTTCTCGGCCTTCTCGAGTTCCAGCGCATGGGCATAGGCATCGGAGTAGGACTCGCCCGCCAGCACCACCTCGCCGCCGCGCGCCGCCACTGCGTCGATCTTGATCTGCGGTGTGGTGCTCGGCATCACGATCACCGCGCGCACGCCCAGCTTCTGCGCCGACAGCGCCACGCCCTGCGCGTGGTTGCCGGCCGAGGCGCAGATCACGCCGCGCTTGAGGGCCTGCGGCGACATCTTCACCATCTTGTTGTACGCGCCGCGGATCTTGAAGCTGAACACCGGCTGCATGTCTTCCCGCTTCAGGTAGAGGCGGTTGTGGATGCGGGCGGAAAGGTTCGCTGCGAGGTCGAGGGGGGTTTCCTCGGCCACGTCATACACCTGGGCGTTGAGGATGCGTTCCAGGTAGTCCGGTGTGGCGGTCATGGCGGCTGCTGCTCTGCAGTAAAGACTCCGAGGGTATCAGCCGATCCCGCACTGCGGCAAGGCCGCGATCAGTCGCCGACGTCGCCGTCGCCGCGATCGGCGCCGTGTTCGAGCGCGCGCGTCTGGCGCTCGATGAAATCCTGGGTCGAGTCGATGCCACGCAACTGCAGGATGGCGGCGCGCACCGCGGTCTCGAGCAGCACCGCGAGGTTGCGTCCCGCGGCCACCGGCAGCACGACGCGCTGCACCGGCACCCCGAGGATGCTCTGGCGCTCTTGCTGCATCGGCAAGCGCAGCGGGTCGTTGGTGCCCGGCTGGCGCCGCTCGAGGTGGGCGACGAGGCGCAAGCGCATCTTGCGCCGGCAGGCCGTCTCGCCGAACACGGTGCGGATGTTGAGGATGCCGAGGCCGCGGACCTCGATGAAATCCTGCAGCATCTCCGGGCAGCGGCCTTCCAGCACGTTCGGTCCGATGCGGGCGAACTCCACCACGTCGTCGGCCACGAGGCCGTGACCGCGCGAGATCAGCTCGAGCGCGAGCTCGGATTTGCCGGCCCCGGAATCGCCGGTGATGAGCACGCCGACGCCGAGCACGTCCATGAACACGCCGTGCAGCGAGATCCGCTCGGCGAGCTTGCGCGACAGGAAGAGCCGCAGATGATCGATGACGCTGGCCGACGCCTGCGGTGTCGTGAGCAGGGCCACGTCCCGCGACTGGCAGGCGGCGAGCACCGAGGGTGGCGGTTCGCAGCCGTCGGCGACGATGATCGCCGGCGGTCGCGCCGACAGGATCTCGGTGAGGTGATGGGTGACCTTGTCGTCCGGCTGGCGGCGTGCCCAGGCCAGTTCCGCGGTGCCGAGGATCTGCAGGCGGGTGGGATGGATCAGGTTCAGGTGGCCGACGAGGTCGGCTCCCCAGATCGCCTCGTCGCTGACGGCAAGCTGCGCGTCGAGCCTCCCACTGACATGCTTGAGCTGAAGTCTGTCGCGCTGGGCGTCAAACAGTTGCGCTACGCTGATCCGGCGCATCGGAGCCCCAGTTGGCGAACAGCTCGTGGAGTGCGGCTGCGTCCGGCGCGTCCGTCAGGCTCTCGCGGAAGCTGCGGTCGCTGAACATCTGCGCAAGTTCGGACAACAACTGCAGGTGCGTCTCGTTGGCCTGTTCCGGCACCAGCAGCACGAAGATGAGCCTGACGGGTTTCCCGTCCGGCGCGTCGAACTGGACCGGCGAGGAAAGTCTGAGGAAGGCACCGGCAGCTTCCTTCAGGCCCTTGATGCGGCCGTGCGGGATCGCAACGCCCTGGCCCAGGCCGGTTGAGCCGAGCCGTTCGCGTGCGAACAGGCTGTCGAACACCGTGCTGCGGGCAATACCCTGATTGTTCTCGAACAGAAGTCCCGCCTGCTCGAAAACGCGCTTCTTGCTGCTCGCGTCGAGATCGGCGACCACGTTGGAAAGTGGCAGTAGTCGGGAAATGAGGCTCATGTCGGGGGGCGCGCACCGTTCTGCATGAACGGGGGCCGCGCAGGGGAGGTAGCGGTTCGGGGCGAGGGCGCGTGCGAAGCACGCGCCGATTATACGCTCACCCCGGAAGGAGGACGGAAGCGCCGGGCCTCAGGCCTCGGGGATCTGATGCTTCAACGAGTCGTGATGGTGGTCGTTTTGCTTCTGCTTGTATTTCTGGACCTGGCGGTCGAGCTTGTCGGCCATGGCGTCGATCGCCGCGTAAAGGTCGTTGTCCTCGCTCTCGACGAAGATGTCCTTGCCGCGCACATGCACGGTGACTTCAGCCTTCTGCTTCAGTTTCTCGATCGACAGGATCACGCTCACGCTGGTGACGTTGTCGAAGTGACGGACAACGCGGTCCAGCTTGGAGGACACGTAGTCGCGAATGGCCGGGGTGACTTCGATGTGACGTCCGGTGATGTTGAGATTCATGGCAACTCCTCTTGTTGTCAAAGCGTTTTGCGCAGACTGACCGGCGGGATATTGAGGGATTCGCGATACTTGGCGATGGTTCGCCTTGCGACCACGATACCCTGCTGGCCCAATAGTTCGGCAATCTTCGCGTCAGACATGGGTTTCTTCCGGTCTTCGGCATCGACCAACTGGCGAATCAGCGCGCGAATCGCCGTCGAGGATGCCGCTCCGCCGGTGTCGGTGGAGACGTGACTGCCGAAGAAATACTTGAGTTCGAACACACCGCGCGGTGTCGCCATGTACTTCTGCGTGGTCACGCGCGAAACGGTGGATTCGTGCAGCTCGAGCTGGTCTGCGATCTCCCGGAGGGTGAGTGGCCGCATTGCCACGTCCCCATGATCGAAGAACTGTCGCTGCTGGTCAACGATGGCCTGTGACACCCGCAGGATGGTATCGAAGCGCTGCTGCACGTTCTTGATGAGCCAGCGCGCTTCCTGCAACTGGCCGGTGAGGCCTCCGCCCTGGCCGCGGTGCTGCTGCAGGATGCTGGCGTAGAGCTGGTTGATGCGCAGGCGCGGCATGGCCTCCGGGTTGAGCGACACCGTCCACCGGTTGCGTACCTTGCGCACCACCACGTCGGGCAGCACATAGCGCGTCTCCTCGGTCGAATGCTGCGAACCGGGATGGGGGTCGAGCCGGCTGATCAGGGCCTGCGCAGCGCGCAGCGCATCGTCATCGCAGCCGGTCAGGCGCTTGAGCTTGGCGAAGTTGCGTTCGGCGAGCAGCTCGAGGTGCTTGTCGACGATCTCCAGCGCCAGCCTGCGATCGGGCGACGGCGGCAGCGCGCGCAACTGCAGCGACAGGCATTCCTGCGGCGTGCGTGCGCCGATGCCGGCGGGCTCGAGGTTCTGTACGTGCCGCAGGGCAATGGCGAGTTCGTCCAGGTCCACCTCGAGTTCCGGCGGCAGCAGTTCGAGGAGCTCCTCGAGCGTCTGGTGCAGGTAGCCGTCGTCGTCGAGCGCCTCGATGACGAAGCGCACCAGCGCACGATCGCGATCGCTCAGCGGCGATAGCGCGACCTGCAGGTCCAGGTGGTCGCGCAGCGAGATGCCCGCGGCCTGGAATTCCTGGTAGTCGACATCGTCGTCATCGTCGCGGCTCGACGAGCTGCCGCTGCCCACGCTCGACCAGTCCATGCCCTCGTCGAGGCCGGGGGCGGCGTCGCCCTCGGTGCGGGTGTCGCCACTTTCAGGGCTGTCGGTTGTCTCGCTGCTGCGCTCGCTGGTGCCGGTGGTGCTGCCGGCCGGGAGGGCGGCGGGCGCAAAGTCGCTGCCGTCGCCGTCCTCGCGCTCGAGCATGGGATTCTCGAGCAGGAAGCGCTCGATCTCCTGGTTCAGCTCCAGCGTCGACAACTGCAGCAGCTTGATCGACTGCTGCAACTGAGGCGTGAGCGTCAGGTGCTGGGAGAGCTTGAGCTGGAGGCTGGGTTTCATGGGCGAGCAGGCTTCAGAGGCGGAAATGCTCGCCCAGATAGACTTGGCGAACCTGTTCGTTCTCGATGATCTCGGCCGGCCGGCCGCTGGCCAGCACACGGCCCTCGCTGATGATGTAGGCGCGATCGCAGATGCCCAGCGTCTCGCGCACGTTGTGGTCGGTGATCAGCACGCCGATGCCGCGCTCCTTGAGGAAGCGGATGATCTTCTGGATGTCGAGTACCGCGATCGGGTCCACGCCGGCGAAGGGCTCGTCGAGCAGGATCAGCCGCGGGCTGGTCGCCAGCGCGCGCGCGATCTCGCAGCGTCGCCGTTCGCCGCCCGACAGCGAGACCGCGGTGTTGTCGCGCAGGTGGGCGATGCCGAGTTCCTCGAGCAGTTCGTCGAGCCGCTCCTCGATCTTGTCGCGCGTCAGGCCCTGCAGTTCCAGCACGGCGCGGATGTTCTCGGCCACGGTGAGCTTGCGGAACACGCTCATTTCCTGCGGCAGGTAGGACAGGCCCAGCCGCGCCCGGGCGTGGATCGGGCGATGGGTCAGGACGCTGTCGTCGAGCAGGATCTCGCCGCCGTCGGCGCGCACCAGGCCGACGATCATGTAGAAACAGGTGGTCTTGCCGGCGCCGTTGGGGCCGAGCAGGCCGACGACCTCGCCGGCGTCCACCTGGAAGCCGACGTCGTGCACCACGGTGCGCGCCTTGTAGCGCTTTTGCAGGCCGGTGACCTTAAGCAGACTCATCGGGTTGCTCTTTCAGCAGCTTGCGGATCACGTCGGTCGCAAAGCCGCGGGTTTGCAGGAAGCGGGCCTGACGGGCCCACTCGCGTGGGTCTGCCGGCGACGCGCCGAACTTTGCACGCCACACCAGGCGCGCACGTTCGAGTTCCGATTCTACGCACTCGCCAGAGAGCGCTTCGTCGACCAGTTCGCGTTCCACGCCACGTCGCGCCAGTTCGCTGCGTAGGCGCGCAGCGCCGAAGCGGCCGGCCTTGGTGCGCACCCAGGCTTCGGCGAAGCGCCTGTCTGACTGCAGCCCGAGCTCGCCCATGCGGTCGATGATGTCCGCGATCTCCGCGTCACTGCCGTGGCCCGCCAGCTTGCGCGCCAGCTCGGCGCGCGAGTGATCACGTTGCGCCAGGTAGCGCAGCGCGCGTTCGCGCAGCCTGGTGTCGCTCATGCCGGCCTCGGCAGATGCAGGCTTCAGGCGGCGGCCGAAGCCGCTGGCGCCTGGGTGGCGACCGGCGGCATTTCGGGCAGTCCGACCGCGACGCGCACCTTGTTCTCGATCTCGCGCGCCAGCACCGGGTTGGCACGCAGGAATTCGCGCGAGTTGTCCTTGCCCTGGCCGATCTTGTCGCCGTTGTAGGCATACCAGGCGCCGGACTTGTCGACGATCTTGTGCTCGACGCCGAGGTCGATGATCTCGCCTTCGCGCGAGATGCCCTCGCCGTACAGGATGTCGAAGTGCGCTTCCTTGAACGGCGGCGACACCTTGTTCTTGACGACCTTGACGCGGGTCTCCGAGCCGATGACCTCGTCGCCCTTCTTGATCGTGCCGGTGCGGCGGATGTCCATGCGCACCGACGCGTAGAACTTGAGCGCGTTGCCGCCGGTGGTGGTTTCCGGGCTGCCGAACATCACGCCGATCTTCATGCGGATCTGGTTGATGAAGATCACCAGCGTGTTGGTGCGCTTGATGTTGGCGGTCAGCTTGCGCAGCGCCTGCGACATCAGGCGGGCCTGCAGGCCGGGCAACTGGTCGCCCATCTCGCCCTCGATTTCGGCCTTGGGCGTGAGCGCGGCCACCGAGTCGACCACCACGATGTCCACGCCGCCCGAGCGCACCAGCATGTCGGCGATCTCGAGCGCCTGTTCGCCGGTGTCGGGCTGGGAGATGAGCAGATCTTCGATATTGACGCCGAGCTTTTCCGCATAGCCGACGTCGAGCGCGTGCTCGGCGTCGATGAACGCCGCGGTGCCGCCGAGCTTCTGCATCTCGGCGATGACCTGCAGCGTCAGCGTGGTCTTGCCGGACGATTCCGGGCCGTAGATCTCGATCACGCGGCCGCGCGGCAGGCCGCCGAGGCCGAGCGCGATGTCCAGGCCCAGTGACCCGGTGGAAACCGTCTGGATGTCGCGTTCGACGTTGCCGTCGCCCATGCGCATGATCGAGCCTTTGCCGAACTGCTTTTCGATCTGCGAGAGCGCGGCGGCGAGGGCCTTGGCCTTGTTGTCGTCCATGAGAGTGGTTCCTGAGTGATGTCCGGATTATGGCACAGAGATTGCAGGGCTGCTGTCACCGATCCCTGATGCGCGCAGTGTAAGACCTGTGAATTCTTACAGCAATCCCGCGCGACGAGCGGCGACGCGGCCCTCAGCGCGCAAGCCCGATCAGCTCGTGCAGCGCATGCTCCACCGTCTGGCGGCGCACGGCCTCGCGGTCGCCGTCAAACTGCATCGTCACCGCCCGCGGCGGCAGCCCGCGCCGCGCCCAGGCGAGGCACACCATGCCCACCGGCTTCTGCGCGCTGCCGCCGGCCGGACCGGCGACGCCCGAGACCGCCACCGATACCTCGGCGCGGCTGCGCTCGAGGGCGCCGGACGCCATCTCGCACACCGTCGGCTCGCTGACCGCGCCATGTTGCGCGAGGGTTGCGGGAGACACGCCCAGCATCTCGATCTTGGCCTCGTTCGAGTAGGTGACGAAGCCGCGGTCGAACCAGCCGGAACTGCCGGCCGTCGCCGTCACCGCCTCGGCGATCCAGCCGCCGGTGCAGGACTCTGCGGTGGCGAGCATCCAGCCGCGCGCGGCCAGCGCCTCGCCGAGCGCGACCGACAAGGTGTCGAGTGTGGGCGTCATCATCAGCGGAAGATCGACACGAGGACGGCGAGCGCGAGCAGCGTGTAGCCGGCGGCGACGAGGTCGTCGAACATCACGCCGAAGCCGCCCTTGAAGCTGCGGTCGGCCCAGCGCACCGGCGGCGGCTTGACGATGTCGAAGAAGCGGAACAGCGCCACCGCAATGCCCTGCCACAGCAGCGTCTTGGGGGCGAACACCAGCACCAGCCAGGTCGCGACCATCTCGTCCCACACGATGCCGCCGTGGTCCGGCACGCCGAGCGCGCGGCCGGTGCGGTCGGCTGCGAGGATGCCGGCGGCGAACAGGCTGGCGAGCAGGGCCAGGAACACGAATTCCGACAGCGGCGTGCGGATCAGCGGATACAGCAGCCATGCCAGCAGCGTGCCCATGGTGCCGGGCGCCCACGGCGACAGGCCGGAGCCGAAACCGAGCGAGATGAAATGAGCCGGATGGCTCAGCATGAAGCGGGAAGTGGGGCGCATGGGCAGGATCGGGGCGGACGTTGGGGTGAGCGCTGCGCTCAGCCGAAGTGATCGTAGCCGGCGGCGGCGCCCGGGTGAAGGGTGCCATCCGATTCGCGCAGCAGCATGCCTGTGTCGTCGGTGAGGCAGCCGATGCGGTGCAGCGGCAGGGCGAGGCGGCGCCCCATCTCCTGGATCACTTCACGTTGCGCAGGCGGCGCAGAGAACAGCAGCTCGTAGTCGTCGCCGCCCGACAGCAGGCAGCGCCGCGCCAGGATGGCGTCGGCGCCGGTGGCGAGCAAGGGGGCGAGGGGCAGCGCGGCGATGTCGACGATGGCGCCGACGCGCGAGCGCTCGAGGATGTGGCCGAGGTCGCCGAGCAGCCCGTCGGAAACGTCCAGCATCGCGCTCGCGACGCCGCGCAGCGCGAGGCCGAGCGCGACGCGGGGTTGCGGCCGGTGCAGGGCGTCGAGGCAGAGACGGCGGGCGTCGTCGTTCAGGCTCGCCTCGCCGCGCAGCGCGGCCAGCCCCAGCGAAGCCCGTCCGGGTTGGCCCGACACCCACAGATCGTCGCCTGCCCGGCCACCACCGCGGGTGATCGCCTGCCCGGCCGGCACTTCGCCGATGATGGTCACCGTCATGTTGAGCGGCCCGCGCGTGGTGTCGCCGCCGACGAGATCGACGCCGTAGGTCTGCGCGCAATCGAACAGGCCGCCGGCAAAGGCGGCGATCCAGGTCTCGTCGGCCGCCGGCAGCGCGATCGCCAGCAGCGCCCAGCGCGGTTCGGCACCCATCGCCGCGATGTCCGACACATTGACGGCGAGCGTCTTCCAGCCGAGCAGGGCAGGATCGGCGTCGGCGAAGAAGTGCGTGCCGGCGACCAGCATGTCGGTGGACACCGCCAGTTGCATGCCGGCGCGCGGCCGCATCAGGGCGGCATCGTCACCGACGGCGAGGTCGCAGTGCGTCGCCGCGCGGTCGAAGTGGCGCCGGATCAGGTCGAATTCGGAAGGCATGGCAGGCAGTCACGAGCGTGTGGGGCCGAAAGCTTACCGCAGAGTCCCGCTCGACGCCCGCGATCGCGGTCAGGCCCGCTGCCCTTGAACTGCGGGCCGGCCTGCGATTCAGTCCCCGCGCCGGCCGATCAGTTTCGCCTTCAGCGCATCCCAGTCGACCGCGTCCAGCGTGTTCTTCACCAGCAGCCCCAGGTCGGTGTCGCCTTCCATGCGCAGGCGGCGGCTGAAGAACAGGGTGTCGGGATCTTCCTCGCGCAGCGCCAGCGCCAGGTAGTCGCGCGTGGTGGCCGAGATGATCAGGTCCGGGCGCACGCCGGCGACCGGCTTGACGCGGCGGAAGCCATTGTCGGTGAGGGTGAAGTCCAGCGTCAGGCCGGCGTCCAGCACGCGCATCTGCAGGTGGTGGCCGGTGAGCGGCGACAGCGTGTCGCGCGGCAGGATGCGGTCCAGCGCGAGGTTGAGCGCCAGCGTCAGCGCATGGGTGGGCGGCTGCTGCGGCAGGCGGGCGACCACGCTGGCGACCGGACGCGGCACGGTGAACGCGGGAATGCGGGCGTTCTGCAGGCGTTCGGCAACGCGCTTGCGCAGGCTGCCGGGCAGCAGGTCGGACAAGGCAGGCAGGCGGGGCAAGGCGGGCAGGGCAGGCATGTTCGTTCTCCATTCCATCAGGCGGCGACGTATTGCTCCACGCCGGCGCGGCCGTGCCAGAAGCCGTTGCACGGCGCTTCAACCATCATCGGGCGACAGTCGTCCAGCGCTTCGGCCGGGCTGCGAGCACCGGCGAGCGTGGCGCGGAACAGCTCGACGATGTCGCGCGTGTGCGTGCCTTGCGGGCTGATGCGCAGCAGCTCGGCCTTGCCCTGCACGCTGGCGAGGTCGCCGAGCAGGTTGTGCACCCGCGCCGACTGGGTCTGCACGCCGTTCAGCGTCAGGAAGGGCTCGCCTTCGCGCGTGCGCAGCGTGATGCCGTCGTTGATGGCGAGGCAGCGAAACTCGCAGGTGTCCTTCTGCAGGTTGAAGTGGCGCGCAGTGAAGCAGCGCGCCGAGTGCGCCAGCGGCAGCCGGCCGTAGGCGAACACTTCGGTCTCGATCGGCGCGGCGAGCGCGGCGCGCACCTCCGCCAGCGCAGCGCCGGAGATCTCGGGTGCCACCGCCCAGCGCGTCGCGCCGGCGTTGATCATCAGTTGCAGCGTCGTCGGGTTGAAGATGTTCAGCGTCGGTCCCGCCACCCAGCCGCGCACGCCGGCCTCGCCGAGCAGGCGCACCGCACCCATGTCGTTGGCCTCGACGCGGAACCCGGGCTCGCCGTCGGCGCACTGGCGCACGATGCGGCGCAGCGTCTTGAGATCGGATTCCGATTCCACCAGGCCCTGGCTGCTCATCACCACTTCCTTGCCAGCGGCGGCGAGCACCTTGCCGACTTCGAGCCAGTCTTCCAGTCGCAGCTCGTGGCGGCGCGAACACACGGTTTCGCCCAGATACACGCTGTCGATGGGGCTGTCGGCGATGTCGGCGTAGAAGTCGAGCACGCTCTGGCGCGGCCAGTAGTAAAGCAGGGGGCCGAGGGCGAGTTTCATGCGGAAGCTCTCAAAGGGAATTGAAGGGGCGCGGCCGGCGGGCGTTCATTTCCACGGCCGGTAGTAGGCGCCCAGCGTGTGGCTCTGGCCTTCCGAAACCTTGTTCAGCTCGGCCATCCAGCCCGGCGTCACCTGGAAGGCATCGGGCGCGGCCTGCAGCCTGTCGAGCGCAGCGCGCCACACCCGGGTCACCTGGGCGACATAGGCGGGGCTGCGCTGGCGGCCTTCGATCTTGATCGCGCGGATGCCGATGCGCGCCAGCTCGGGCAGCAGCTCCAGCGTGTTGAGGCTGGTGGGCTCTTCCAGCGCGTAGTAGGTCTCGTCGTTGACCTCGAAGCGGCCCTTGCACAAGGTCGGATAGCCGGCGCGCTCGCCGTCGGCGAAGCGGTCGATCAGGATGCCGTTGAGGCGCGTCTCCATGCCGCGCGGCGTGTCTTCCCAGCGCACATGCTTGCCCGGCGAGCAGGCGCCGTTGCAATTGGGCGATTCGCCGGTGGCGTAGGCCGACAGCGCACAGCGCCCCTCGACCATCACGCACAGGCCGCCGAAGCCGAACACTTCGATCTCCACCGGCGTGTTGGCGATGACCTGCTCGACCTGCGCCATCGACAGCACTCGCGGCAGCACCGCGCGCTGGATGCCGAAGCGCTCGCGGTAGAAGTTGATCGCCTCGTAGCTGGTGGCCGAGCCCTGCACCGACAGATGCAGGCGCAGTTGCGGATGGTTCTTCGCCGCGTAGGCCATCAGCCCGGGGTCGGCGAGGATCACCGCATCGACGCCGTATTCTGCGGCGCGGTCGATGGCCGCCGTCCACGACGGCCAGTTCGCGGCCTGCGGATAGGTGTTGAGCGCCAGCAGCACCTTGCGCCCGCGCGCATGGGCGTAGGCGATGCCTTCGCGCACCTGCGCGGGGTCGAAGTTGAGGCCGCTGAAATTGCGCGCGTTGGTCGCGTCCTTGAAACCGAGATAGACGCAGTCGGCGCCGTGGTCCACGGCAGTCTTGAGGGCGGGCAGGCTACCCGCGGGGCAGACGAGTTCGATCCGGTGCATGGCTTCCCGCCGCGTGCTGAGCAAACGGCAAGGATAGTCAGGCGGCGCGGCGGGCGCTTTGACAGGTGTCAAAGCCAACCGCCTGCCGCGATGCGCCTCAGTGCCCCGGGTGCTCCGGCTGGATCTGCAGGTGGGCGGTGTGGCCGTGGCTCGGGCGGGCGAGCTTCTGCGGCAGCAGCGAGCCCAGCACCATCGCCGCGACCCCCGCCACCATGCCGGCGAAGTGCGGCGGCACGTCCGCCTCGGGCGCCAGGATCTCGAGTACCACCCACGCCACCAGGCCGACGAAGATGGACGCCAGCGCGCCCTGGGTGGTGGCGCGCTTCCAGTACAGCCCGAAGGCGAGCGGCACGAAGGCGGTGGCGAGCGTCACCTTGTAGGCGTTCTCCACCATGCCATGGATGCTTTCGTCGGTGTGGGTGGCGTACCAGGTCACCAGCAGCGAGAAGCCGACTACCACGAAGCGCGTCAGCCACAGGAACTGGTGGTCGCTCATGCGGCGGAAGGTGCTGCGCAGGATGTTCTCCGAAAACGTCACCGATGGCGCCAGCAGCGTGCCCGAGGCGGTGCTCATGATCGCCGACAGCAGCGCGCCGAAGAACATCACCTGCGCGAACAGTGGGGTGTGCTGCAGGATCAGCTGCGGCAGGATCTGCTGGCTGTCGCTCTGCTGGTACTTCGCGACGAGCTCCGGGTCGATCAGCGTGGCCGAATAGGCGATGAACAGCGGCACGAAGGCGAACAGGAAATAGCCCGAGCCGCCCAGCAGCGTGCCGGTGACGGCGGTGCGCTCGTTGCGCGCCGAGTTCACGCGCTGGAACACGTCCTGCTGCGGAATCGAGCCGAAGCCCATGGTCAGGATGCCGGCCAGGAAGGCGACGATGTCCTTCGCGTCGAGCGCGGGCAGGAAGTTGAGCTTGCCGGCAGCGTTTGCGTGATTCACCACCGTGCCCACGCCGCCGGCCATGTCGCCGATCAGCCAGGCGATGTAGAAGAGGCCGATGATGATGATCGTCATCTGCATGAAGTCGGTCAGCGCCACCGACCACATGCCGCCAAACAGCGTATACACCAGCACGATGCCGGCGCCGATCAGCATGCCGGCGTTGTTCGAGATGGCGCCGTCGGACAGGATGTTGAACACCAGCCCCAGCGCGGTGATCTGCGCCGACACCCAGCCGAGGTAGGAGATCACGATGGCGATCGAGCACAGCACCTCGACCGTGCGGCCGTAGCGGATGCGGTAGTAGTCGCCCAGCGTCAGCAGGTTCATGCGGTACAGCGGGCGGGCGAAGAACAGGCCGACCAGGATCAGGCACAGCGAGGCGCCGAACGGGTCGGACCACAGCCCGCGCAGCCCCTTGTCGATGAAGGTGGCCGAGATGCCGAGCACGGTCTCGGAGCCGAACCAGGTGGCGAACACCGTCGCGGTGACGATGTACAGCGGCAGGTGGCGGCCGGCAGCGACGTAGTCGGTGGAGTTCTTCACCCGCGTGGCCGCGTACAGGCCGACGCCGATGGAAACGAGGAGATAGGCGATGACGAAGCCGATCAGCATGGCGCGGGCAGTCCTCGGGCAGGCGCAGGGCAAAAAGAGGGCGGCCTCTTTTGCCGCCCACCGGTTTCATGGCTGATTTGTTGCACAGCCGCAAGGGCCGAATATTGCCGCATCGCGCGGCGCTGCGAAAGCTTTCCGGCACGCCCAAGCTGTTCAATGCGCAGGAAATTTCGCCGGCCTTCGTGCGCCCGTCGCGTGTCCTGCAGCGGCTGGCCGAAGGCGTGGCCGCAACTGCGTTGCGTGGCGCGAGCGGTCAGCGCTTCACTTCGACGCCGACAGCCAGGACGGCAGACGCAGGTCGAGCGCTACGGACAGCAGGCGCGACCCCGTCGCGGTGGCGATGCCGATGAGGCTGGCGCTCTCCGGGCTCATGCCCAGCGAGTGCATGGCGAGAAAGGCGCCGCAGCCGGCCAGCGCACACAGCGTGTAGGGCTGATGGTCGCGATACACCTTCGGGATCTCGTTGCACAGCACGTCGCGCGACACACCGCCGACGACGGCCGTGATCGCCCCCATCAGGATGGCGACGAGCGGCGGCATGTCGGCGGCAGTGGCGATCGAGGTGCCGGAAATTGCGAACAGACCCATGCCGAAGGCATCGGCCAGTTCCATCAGCCAACTGCCCAGCTTGTGGCGCAGCGTCATCAGCCACAGTGGCGCCGACAGCACCAGCAGCAGCACGAGCCACAGATAGAGTTCATGCTGGATCCAGAACAGCGGCCGGCGGTCGAGCAGCACGTCGCGCACGGTGCCGCCGCCGAAGGCGCTGACGAACGCGACTGAGAATACGCCGACGATGTCCATGCGCTTGCGGGTGGCTTCGAGCAGGCCGGACATCGCGAAGGCCAGGGTACCGCCAACTTCGATGGCGATGAACAGGGCGGAGAGTTTGATTTGCACTGTGCTGGAGGGGGCTGCAGTCGATTGATCGGTGGAAAACCGGCATCGCAATCGGCATCGGCGCCTGCGATGCCTCGCTGGAATGCCTGCGCGGCACCCTCCATTCCGGAGCGTGCCGCGACAGATGAACGAAGGGTGATGCTTATCTGAGGAAGTGCTCGGTCACGGCGACCCAGTAGGCGGCGCCGACGGGCAGGTTGCGGTCGTCGAAATCGTACTCCGGATGATGCACCATCGGGGTGTCGCCATTGCCGATGAAGCAGTAGGTTCCGGGCTTGTGCTGCGCATAGTAGGCGAAGTCCTCGCTGCCCATGAAGGTGGGGCCTGGCATCACCACCTGGTCTTCGCCGAGCAGGGCACGCGCGACGTCGGCGGCTTCGGCGGTCTGCTGCGGGTCGTTGACCAGCACCGCACCGGGCGCGCCCTCGCGGATCTCGTGGGTCACGCCGAACGACATCGCCTGCGCCGCGGTGATCGCGCGCACCTTGTCGAGCACCAGCTTGCGGGTTTCGGGCGCGCTGCTGCGGATGCTCAGGCGCAGGGTCGCGGTCTGCGGGATGACGTTGCCCGCGTCGCCGGCGAGGAAGGCGCCGACCGACACCACCGCGGAATCCTTGGCCGCGACGTTGCGCGACACGATGGTCTGCAGCGCCATCACCAGCGAGGCACCGGCCACCACCGGGTCGATGCTCTTCTCGGGCATCGAGCCGTGGCTGCCCTTGCCGGTCAGCACGATTTCCCAGTTATCCACTGCGGCCATGATCGGGCCGCCGGTGAAGTACAGCTTGCCGCGTTCCAGCGTCGGCATGTTGTGCATGCCGAACACCGCATCCATCGGAAAGCGCTCGAAGAGGCCGTCGCGGATCATCGCCGGCGCGCCGCCCATGATCTCCTCGGCGGGCTGGAAGATCAGGTGCACCGTGCCGTTGAAGTTGCGGGTGCGCGCCAGGTACTGCGCGGCGCCCAGCAGCATCGCGCTGTGGCCGTCGTGGCCGCAGGTGTGCGACTTGCCTTCGATCGTGCTCCTGTGGTCGGTGTCGTTGACCTCCTGGACGGCCAGCGCATCGGTGTCGGCGCGCAGGCCGATCGCCTTGGGGCCGTCGCCGGCGCGCAGCGTCGCCACCACGCCGGTCTTGCCGACGCCTTCGGTGACTTCGTAGCCCCAGCCGCGCAGCAGTCCGGCGATGTAGCTGGCCGTGTTGTGTTCGTCGAAGGCGATTTCCGGGTGGCGGTGCATGTGATGCCGCCACGCTTCGATTTTCGGCTGGTCTTCAGTCAGTGCGGTGAGCAGGGTGTTCATGATCTTGAGTCCTCTGGAATCTGAAATCGGGGTGCGTTACGCCGGGCTCGTCTGCTGCGTCCCGCCAAGGAGGGGCCCCTGGCGGTGGCGACGTGAGTGCGGGCCGGGCGTCGAGTCTGTGGCCGGCGGTCTTACGAGGCCTTCTTCGCGCCCGCCTTCGGCACCGTCAGCATGATCGACATGATCGCCACGACCACCATGAAGACGTTGAACATCAGCGCGATGATCGCGGCCTCGCGCACTGCCAGGTTGTCCTGGCGGCCGACGAAGGTGATCACGCCTTCCACCCAGGAGACGCTTTCCGGGTTGGCACTGAGGGCGGTGAAGATCGCCGCCGAGATCGCCACACCGAAGGCAGCACCGAGTGAGGAGGCCATCTTGTAGATCCCGGCGCCGGAGCCGGCCTGGGACGCGGGGAGGCTGGACAGGGCCGCGTCGGTGGAGGGGGTGGCGTAGAAGGCGAGGCCGACGCCGAACAGGGTGTAGCCGATCATCGCCAGGATCTTGTAGTCGGCGAGCAGCAGGTTGGCGGGCGACAGCAGCAGGATGGCCAGGCCGGTGATCAGACAGCCCCAGATCATCGGCTTGCGGGCACCGAAGCGCTGCAGCAGCTTCTCGCCGACGCGGATGAAGGCGATGATCGCGACCGCATAGCCGAGGGTCAGCGCACCGGCATCCTGGGCCGTCATGTTGCCGCCGAGTTGCACGAGTTGCAGCGAGACCAGCAGGGTGCCGGCGACGCCGTTGAGCAGGAAGTTGGAGATCGTGGCGCCAGTGTAGGTCGAGTTGCGGAACAGCTTGAAATCGACGAAGCCCTGCGCAGCCGTGCTTTCGATGCGGAAGAACAGCGAGCCGAAGACGACGGTGACCGCGATCAGGCTGAGGATCAGCGGGCTCGTCCAGCCCAGCTTGTTGCCCTGGGTGACGACGATCTGCAGCGCGACCATGGCGATCATGAAGGTCACCACGCCGGCGAAGTCGAACTTGTAGTCACCTTTCGACTCGACCTTGCTCTCGGGCGTGCCCTTGATCATCAGCAGGCCGATCACCGACACGACGATGGAGGCGAAGAAGATGTAGCGCCAGCCGAAGTTCGCCGTCACCAGGCCGCCGAACAGCGAGCACACGCCCGAACCACCCCACGAACCGATGGACCACAGGCTGACCGCGCGCTGGCGTGCCGGCCCGTCCCAGTAGGTCTTCACCAGGGCGAGGCTGGCCGGCATGATGCACGCCGCCGACAGGCCCTGCAGCGCACGCCCGACCAGCAGGAAGGCGGCGGCCAGGTCGCCGGTCGGTGCGAGGCCGATCAGCAGCGAGCCGGCCATGTTGAGGAAGAAGCCGATATTGACGACCTTGACGCGGCCGACGCGGTCGGCGAGGCCGCCGACGACGACGATGAAGATGCCCGAGAACAGCGCCGTGATCGCCACGGCGATGTTCATCATGCTCGAATCCAGACCGAGCTCGCGCTGCATGTCAGGGGCGATGTTGAGCGTGGTCTGGGCAAACATCCAGAAGGCGATGACGCCCATGATGATGCCGTAGAGCAGCTTGTCCGTGCCCTGGTATGCCGGGGCCTGAACGGCGGTTGTGCTCATGGTTATCTCCTGAAGAAAACCGGTTGAATGGGGGCTACGGGGCGCATCCTATGCTTTCGGGTGAAATCCAAAAGACGCCGCATTGACGGGGGTGACAACCAATCGGAATCACAAGCCCCCTGTTGCGATGTGGGTATGCTTGGCGTCGCGCACTGAACTGGGCACACTGCCGATCGGCGCTGCGCGTGCATGCGTCCGGCGGCGTGAATCCACGCCGAATGAGGCTATCGTGGCGGGGCATGGTGCTCCGCGCATTGTTGGGCTGCCGCGATGAAAGACCATCAGTTGAGGGCGCTGCTGCGGGTTGCCGAGTGCGGATCGATCCGCGCCGCGGCGCGAGCGATGAACCTGAGCCAGAGCGCCCTGACCAAGGCCCTGCACGAGCTGGAGGAAGACATTGGCGCCGAGCTGCTGACGCGCAGCTACAAGGGCATCGAATTCACCCCTGCCGGCGCCGCCCTGCTGACGCATGCGCGGCTGGCCCTGTCCATCCTGGACAAGGGCGCGGAGGAGGTGAGGCTGCTGAGCGGCAGTGCCCGTTCGCGCGTCGTCCTCGCCGTGACGCCGATGGTGGGCGCGCGCGTGCTGCCGCGCGTGCTGCGCGAATACGAGCGCCTGCGCCCCGATGCCGAAGTGCAACTGACCGAAGGCCTGCTCACGCAGATCCTGCCGGACCTGGTCGAAGGCCGGCTGGATTTAGCCATCGCGGTGGCCAATCCTGACAACCTTCCCTATGAAGTCGCGTTCGAGCGTATCGGCAGTGTGGAGATCACGCTCGCCGGGCGCATCGGGCATCCGCTCGGCACCCGCACCACCTGGGCGGAGCTGGCCAAGGCGAAGTGGATCATGAACCTCAGCCAGGGCAGCCTGGGGAACGCGCTGGAAGAGTGGATGGAGCAGCAGGGTCTGGAGCGGCCGGCGCGCCTGATCCGCTGTGCGTCATCGATGCTGATGCTGGAGCTGATGCAGCGCACCGACTATATCGGCCTCGGCCCGGCGGCGCTGTTCCGCGACGAACTCGTCGGCCACGGCATCCAGTGCATCGAGGTCGAACCCTTTCCGCCGCCGATGCCGCTCGGCCTGCTGCGCCTGCGTGGCATCCCGCTGTCCAGCTCGGCCAAGCCGATGGCGACCCTGCTGGCCCGCTACATGACGGATTGAGCGCGTCGGCCGGGCGGGCTCAGCCCATCAGACGGTGCACCTCGAGCGCCAGCACGCTGGCGGCGAGCAGCCCCACCAGCAGCAGCAGCCAGCCCTGGCGCCGCTGCAGGGTCGCCAGCTCGGCCATCCGGTCCTTCTGTTCGGCGCGATGCCGGGTGGCCTCGATCAGCGCCTGATGCGTCAGCCGCGGCAACTGCGGCAGCGTGCCGGCCCAGTTCGGCGCCTCCTCGCGCACGCTGCGCACCAGCGCACGCCAGCCCATGCGCTCGTCCATCCAGCGCTCGAGGAAAGGCTTGGCGGTCTTCCACAGGTCGAGGTCGGGGTCCAACTGGCGGCCCAGGCCCTCGATGTTGAGCAGCGTCTTCTGCAGCAGCACCAACTGCGGCTGCACTTCCATCTCGAAGCGGCGCGCGGTCTGGAACAGGCGCAGCAGCGTCTTGCCGAAGGAGATCTCCTTCAGTGGACGGTCGAAGATCGGCTCGCACACGGTGCGGATCGCCGCCTCGAATTCGTCCACGCGAGTATGCGGCGGCACCCAGCCAGCCTCGATGTGCGCCATCGCCACGCGCTTGTAGTCGCGCTTGAAGAAGGCGAGGAAGTTCTGCGCGAGGTAGTTCTTGTCCACCTCGTTGAGCGTGCCCATGATGCCGAAGTCGAGCGCGATGTAGCGCCCGTCGCCATGCACGAAGATGTTGCCCGGGTGCATGTCGGCATGGAAGAAGCCGTCGCGGAACACCTGGGTGAAGAAGATCTCCACCCCGGCGCGCGACAGTGCCGCGAGGTCGGTGCCCTGCGCGCGCAGCACGGCGGTCTGCGAGATCGGCACGCCGTACATGCGCTCCATCACCATGACCTTGCTGCCGCACCAGTCCCAGTACACCTCCGGGACGATCAGCAGCGGCGAGTCGGTGAAGTTGCGCCGCAACTGCGAGCAGTTCGACGCCTCGCGCATCAGGTCGAGTTCGTCGTGCAGATACTTGCTGAATTCGGCCACCACTTCGCGCGGCTTCAGGCGGCGGCCTTCCGGCCAGATCTTCTCCAGCACCGCGGCGGCGACTTCCAGCAGCGCGAGGTCGTGCTCGATGACGCGCTCGATGCCGGGGCGCAGCACCTTCACCGCCACTTCGGTGCCGTCGGGCAGTTCGGCGAAATGCACCTGCGCCACCGAGGCGGACGCGACCGGCGTGCGCTCGAAGTTGTTGAACACCGCGTCGACCGGCTTGCCGTAGAAGTTCTGCAGCAGGGCGAGCGCCTGCTCGGTGGGGAAGGGCGGCACGCGATCCTGCAGCAGCGCAAGCTCGTCGGCGAGGTCGGGCGGCAGCAGGTCGCGCCGCGTCGACAGCATCTGGCCGAACTTGACGAAGATCGGGCCCAGCGACTCCAGCGCACGGCGCAGGCGCACACCACGCGGCTCCGAGAAGCTGCGCCAGAAGAACACCGCATGCCACACGCGCGCCAGCCGGCCGCTGGAATCGGCGTCGAGGATCATGCGGTCGAGACCGAAGCGCAGGCCGACGGAGACGATCTTGGCGAGGCGGAGGAGGCGCACGGCGGAAGGCATTCGGCTGCAGGAAAGCGCGGACTTTAGCCGGAAAGCCGCGCGTGGGCAAAGAGGAGGCTGGCAGCCTATCCGCTATAATCGCGCGTTTAGTTTCCCTGCCGAGTGCCATGAGCGCCGACCCCAAAGTATTGCTGACCGATCTGCTGAAGGCTGCGCTGAAGAGCGTGGCGCCGGATCACGCCGACACCGCCATCCTGCTGGAGCGCCCGAAACAGGCGAGCCACGGTGACTTCGCCACCAACCTGGCGCTGCAACTGGCCAAGCCGCTGAAGCGCAATCCGCGCGAACTCGCCGGTCTGCTGCTGGCCGAGCTGCCGCCCTCGAAGCTGATTGCGAAGACTGAGGTCGCGGGCGCCGGCTTCATCAACTTCACGCTCGCCGCCGACGCCAAGACGGCGGTGGTGCGCGAGGTGCTGGCGCGGGGCGCCGACTACGGCCGCGGCGCCGCCAAGGGCGTCAAGGTGCAGGTGGAGTTCGTGTCCGCCAACCCGACCGGCCCGCTGCACGTCGGCCACGGCCGCGGCGCCGCCTACGGCGCGTCGCTGTCGGACGTGCTCGCCTTCGCCGGCTATGACGTGACGCGCGAATACTATGTGAACGACGCCGGTCGGCAGATGGACATTCTGGCGCTGTCGACCTGGTTGCGCTACCTCGCCTTCTTCGGCATCGAGATTCCCTTTCCGCCCAACGCCTACCAGGGCGACTACGTCATCGACATGGGCCGCGACATGCGCGACGCCCACGAGGACCGTTTCGCCAGGGTCACTGCGGATCAGATCCTCGCCGGCACGCCCGGCCTGCCGCCGGCCGAGCGCAAGGACGACGAGGCCAAGCAGCAGCGCGAGGAACACCTCGACGCGCTGATCGCCAATGCCAAGAAGCTGCTCGGCGACGACTACGGCTGGGTGCATGGTTTCGCGCTCAACGAACAGCTCGGCGACGGCCGCGACGACCTCGGCGAATTCGGCGTGCGCTTCGACAAATGGTTCTCCGAACAGAGCCTGTTCGACACCGGCCTGGTCGAGCGCGCGGTGACGCAGCTCGAGAAGCAGGGCCACCTCTACCTGCAGGACGGCGCCAAGTGGTTCCGCTCCACCGCCTTCGGCGACGAGAAGGACCGCGTCGTGCAGCGCGAGAACGGCCTGTACACCTATTTCGCCTCCGACATCGCCTACCACCTCAACAAGTATGAGCGCGGCTTCGACCGCATCATCGACATCTGGGGCGCCGACCACCACGGCTACATCCCGCGGGTGAAAGGCGCGATCGCCGCCCTGGGGCTCGACCCGGCAAAGCTGGAAGTGGCGCTGGTGCAGTTCGCGGTGCTGTACCGCGACGGACAGAAGACCTCGATGTCCACCCGCTCGGGCGAATTCGTCACCCTGCGCGAGCTGCGCAAGGAAGTCGGCAACGACGCCTGCCGCTTCTTCTACGTGCTGCGCAAGTCCGACCAGCACCTGGATTTCGACCTCGATCTCGCCAAGAGCCAGAGCAATGAGAACCCGGTGTACTACGTGCAGTACGCGCATGCCCGCGTGTGCTCGGTGCTCAACCAGTGGGGCGGCGAGGCGGCCGAACTCGCGGCGGCCGACCTCGGCCTGCTGCAGAACGAGCGCGAGCTGGCGCTGTGCGCCCGCCTTGGGACTTTCCCCGAGCTGGTGCAGAACGCCGCCGCCGACTACGCGCCGCACCAGATCGCCTTCTATCTGAAGGACCTCGCCGCTGACTTCCATAGCTGGTACAACGCCGAGCGCATGCTGGTCGAGGACGAGGCAGTCAAGCTCGCCCGCCTGGCGCTGGCCGCCGCGGTGCGCCAGGTGCTCGTCACCGGCCTGGCGATGCTCGGCGTGTCTGCGCCCGAATCGATGTGAGCAGCGGAGAGTCCCGTGAGTCGTGATCGCAAGCCTGTCCGCAAGCCCGCCCGTCCGCCCGCGCGCAGCGGCGGCGGCACCCTGATGGGTATCTTCATCGGCCTGATCTTCGGTGCGCTGATCGCCGCCGGTGCGGCCTGGTACTTCACCCGCTCGAATCCCTTCCAGTCGGTGCCCAGCGCCGCGCCGCGCCCGTCGACGGCGGACCAGCCGCCGGCTGCCCTGCCCGGCAAACCCGGTGACCGGCCGGTAGTGAAACAGGACTTCGAGTTCTACAAGATCCTGCCCCAGGGGGACAGCACGCAGGCAGCCGCGCCGCGTCCCGCGCCGGTCGAGAGGGCGCCGGAAAAGACCGCCGAGAAGCCGCAGGTCGACAAGCAGGCGGCCGACAAGGCGCCGGTTCCGGTGAAGGAAGCTCCGCCCAAGCCGGTCGAGCGTCTCTACTTGCAGATCGGCTCGTTCGAGAATCCTGCCGAAGCCGACAACCTGAAGGCGCGCCTCGCGCTGGCCGGCATCGAGGCGAGCGGACAGCGGGTGCAGCTTGCCGACGGGCGCACGGTGCATCGTGTGCGCATCGGGCCGTTCTCCAGCCCGGAGGAGATGAATCCGGCACGCGCGCGGCTGGCCGAGGCCGGCTTCAACGCGACGGTGAGCCGCGCTGGAACCGCGCAATGATTCCTTACCCGCGGCGCGGGAACGTCTGTCGCATGAAGCCCGTCTGACGGCCGTTTCCTCGCAGTTCCCAACATCCAAGGAGTACCGCATGAATCGTCGTGACGCCCTGAAACAGCTCGCCGCGCTTGCCGCCCTCGCTTCGCCCGTCGCCGGCGCGTGGGCCGCGGAGGAAACCTTCCAGGTGCTGAATCCGCCGCAGGCGACGGACGACCCGTCGAAGATCGAGGTGGTGGAGTTCTTCCATTACGGCTGCCCGCATTGCCGCAACTTCGATCCGCTGCTCGAGTCCTGGCTGAAGAAGCTGCCGCAGGATGTCGCCTTCCGCCGCATCCCGGCGATCTGGAACAACCAGCAGCTCGCCGGGCTGGCGCGGCTGTATTACGCCGCCGAGGTCAGTGGCGACCTGCATGCCCTGCACAGCAAGGTGTTTGCCGCGGTGCAGGACGAGAAGCGTCCGCTGCACACCGAGGCCGGCGTCAGCGAGTGGATCCAGGGCAAGGTGGCCGACCCGAAGAAGTTCATGGACGCCTATAAGTCCTTCGGCGTCAATTCCATGCTGCAACGTGCCGACCAGCGCGCGCGCGACATGAAGATCCAGGGCGTGCCGACGCTGGCGATCGATGGCAAGTTCCTGACTTCGGCGTCGATGGCCGGCAGCCACGAGGCGGCGCTGAAGAAGGCCGACGAGCTGATCGCCCGCGCACGCCGGGAACGCGCAAAATAAGGCGGCACGCTTGATCAGCGCCGCGGCGACGGCGCGAACGGGGACAGGGAGCATTCATGAGTGACGAAACCAACACCGGCGGCGGCGAGGCCACCGCCGAACCGGCCAACGCGGACCGTCGTGTGCGCCAGCGTTTCATCGCGCGCCGCCATGGCCGGTCCTGCTTCTGGCTGACGATGGGCGGCGAGCGCATCGCGCTCAACGACCTGTCGCTGGAGGGCTTCTCCGCGCAGTTGGCGCCAGCGCCGCAGGGCGAGTTCGCCGTCGTGCTGCAACGCGAAGGCGTGCCCGACGAAATCCACTGCACTGCGATCGTCGTCAACCAGGTGCCAGGCCCTTCCGGCCCAGCCTCCGGCTGCCGCTTCGCCGGCCTGTCGCCCGAAAACGCCGAGCGCCTGCAGGAGTGGCTCGTCACCCATGTGATCATGAGCGCCACTGTCCGCATCTCCGAGAAGGATGCGCTGATGATCGTGCAGGGGCGCTCGCTGGTGTGAGTGGCTGCCAGCTCGGTTTCTGCACTGAAGGTGGGTATTTCTCACGGTGTGCTAAAGAAACCGGCGGTCGGGCCGTAGACATGAACGTCGGATCGTGAAAGGGTAACGTCCAGTTACAAGATCTTGATTTGAAATAGCACCAAAGTAGTATTCGCGTCGGC